>WFVD01000014.1 GCA_015491865.1 Gammaproteobacteria bacterium | reverse complement strand
GAGCCAAATCCGCGCTGGATGTAGACCTCCTGGGCAAAGCCGCTGGCAGGGTCGCCCATAATGATATGGAAATAGCTAAGGCCTGTTTCCGGGTCGGTGACAATTTCCGGCAGTTGTAGACTGCCCCGCATCAGGAAGGGGGTGGTGCCAGTCACGCTAAAATTTCCCTGAGTAAAGTCCCTGCTGATTCCACCGCCATCATCAGGCATAAAATCGAGCACAAAGTCAGCGCGAGCAGATGTGCTGCATAACAGGCATAGCGAGACGATACTAATTATCTGTAAGGTAAGGTTGGGATTCATAATGCCCTTGCAATATTAATGCACAGTCCCGAATGTGTTAAAATCTAATTTCCAGTGAATAACCTTAGAAACCCCAGTGCATCCAGGGTAGAATCCCTTTATTTCAAACTGTAATACTCTATCACAAATAGTACTATTTCTAATAATTTGCCCCTTTTTTGCTCTGCAGTGGGGGTGTTTGTTATCTTTCTGTATTTATTGGGTTAATTGATATATAGAAAGGCATCAGGGATGATTGCAGCTATTCGTCGATAGCGGTTGATGTAAGATTAGCCCTGCAAAGCCACGTTGATTGGCCGATAATAACAGCACAGGAAAACCGCAGTTCGGTTTCGAAATGGACAAAAGTCAGCGCAGCTAATCCCAGCATATATGGATATTCATGGTGTCATCTTAAGGCTGATGCTTTATTTGATCGTCTGTTTAAAGGCAGTGCCCTGATTTAAAAAAGAGGTAGACAGTAAATGTACCCGATCAGTTATGACCATGGTGATACATCCTGTGAAAAGCTGTACCCATCACTGTTTACACTGATGGTTGTGGTTTTTTTTCTGCTCTCTTTTTTCTCCTCTCTTTCTATGGCTGCAACGGCTGGCACCTTCAATCAGCAAGGATGGGGTGGTGGTATCAGTAGTGTCAATGCTGTGCATCCTGGCGATCAGAATAGCTGGAACCGTTACTCAGGAAAAGATACCCCTCTCGCAGTAATAAATGGAGGGGCGGATCTGGGTCTGGCAACCGAAACCCGTTCGTTAACCCAGACAAGTGATGCCGATTTTTCTTTAAACACCGATAGGTCTCGTACACACTCATCTAAGAGTGATTTTTCGGGCTCAGGTGCTGGCATGTCAAATACTGTGGCGGTGCAGGCTGGTAGTGTGATCCTCTCGCCTGTCGCACCTGTTTTTCCTACCTGGGGTGCGCTTCAGCTTAATGTTCACACTGATCTTGGCACTGAAACTGTCCCGACGCTCGTTGATCTGGATGGTGATGGCTTGCTGGATCTGATGGTCGGTGAATATAGTAATGACTATATAAATGCTTACAGGAACATCGGTACGGCAACATCGCCGGTGTGGACGCTTCAGACCGCCTGGCGCCTCTATTATGCGGCGTTACCTCCAGGTTATATTCGTCCTGAGGCGGGTGATCTTGATGGTGATGGTGACTATGATCTACTGGTTGGTGTGAATGATGGACGCCTGATGGGGTTTGAGAATATCGGGTCAGCCTCATCGCCCAGATGGCAATATAACAGTGCCTTTGATGGGCCGGATATGGGTGATTATGGTAATCAGTCGGTCGCAAACCCGGCCCTGGCCGATCTTGATAATGATGGCGATCTCGATCTCGTTGTTGGTGTTGGGAACGGTTTTATTTTCTCTTTTGTGAACAGCAGCTCAACCTCGCCGGACTGGTCTACTCGCGCACCAGCCACATGGGAGACGGGTGATGATGTGGGTTCTTTCTCAGCGCCAGCGCTTGGCGATCTGAATGGGGATGGCCTGGCTGATCTGATAGTTGGTACAAACCTGGGCACTTTCTGGGCCTATCCAAATATCGGTACTGCGAGTGCCCCTGAGTGGGGGGCGCGTGAGACCTCATGGGAGGGAGGGATCGATGTTGGGGCGCGTGGTTCATTTTCCCTTGGTGATGTGAATAACGATGGCGTACTGGATCTACTTGGTGGGCATAGCGGCGGCACCAGCCATTTAAGTTTAGGCACCGCAGTGTTATACCCGAGCAGTGGTGTTTACAGTTCACCAGTGATGGATATAGGGCTGCACTACGGCTTTAGTACTTTCCAGTATAGTGTGGACACTGCCCCTGCTGGTACCTCCATTACTGTTGATGTGCGTGCGGGGAACAGTAGCATTTTTGATGGTAGCTGGGTGACGCTCTCATCGGTAGCTGATGGTGCTGATATTTCAGGTCTGGGTGATCGCCGTTATTTTCAATATGTTGTCACTTTGACAGCAACAGACAGCTCGGTGACCCCCAGGTTTCTTGATGCCACGGTTGCCTATCTGAAGCACGCCAGCGGTACCAATGTGCAGGTTGATGGCAGTGGTGTAGAGGCCTCTATTGATCTGAGTTTTTCCTGGGCAGCCACTTCAGTTAGCCAGTATGATGTTTTCTACAACCTTAGTGGGAATCCTGTTTACCGAGATGGTTATCTCTATAATGCGGATGATTCAGGAAATTCTAATTCCCGCTTTCGTATCATCGATGTCTCCAACCCCGCCTCACCATTTCTGGCTGCAAGCACCGCCCATAATAGTTCACGCATCTATGGTGTCGATATCGATGGTAATTACGCCTATGTCGCTTCTGTGAACGGGTTGAGTATCGTCGATATTTCCAACCCTGCCTCGCCAGTTACTGTGGGTGGGCTTACGACGCCGGGCTGGACAATTTCTCTGGTGAAAGCAGGTGATTATGTTTACATTGGCGCGTGGTCGTCAGGAGGGCTGGAGGTCGTGGACGTCTCAAATCCTGCGGCACCAGTGCTGGTGGGTAGCTACAGCACTTCCGGGAGTGCCTATTATGTCTCATATGTTAACGGCTATATCTATCTGACAGAGAATGGCTCGAATAATGTTCTGGTAATTGATGTTTCAGATCCAGCTAATCCACAACTGGTCAATACAATCTTGACAGGGGGGCAACCAGGGTTTATTGCCGTGAAAGGAAACTACGGTTATATGTCCAATAGTAGTGGGCTACAGATATATGATGTTTCCAATCCGGCCGCGCCTGTGTGGTTGGCAACGTCGGCTTTAGCTGCCTCAAATACTGCTCCAGTCACAATTAGCGGTAACCTTCTCTATACCTCTGGTAGCAATCAGGCAAAGGTGCTTGATATTAGCGATCCTGTATCCCCTGTGCTGGTGTTAAGTCAGGCAGGTAGTGCTAGTATTTACCGAGTCGTGCCGAATAAAAATTACCTCTACACAACCCAGGCTGCGAATGGGCTGGAGATATTTAATCTCGGCCCTTATGCGAGCAGTGGTGAGTATCTCTCTTCAGTTCTTGATTTTGGCCGGCACCTCGGTTTTACCACGCTGAATTATACGGCTAACCTGCCACCTGGCACTGCGTTGGCAGTTGATGTTCGCGCTGGTGATACGCCCACAATTGACGGTGGCTGGGGCCCCTGGCAGATGAATATGCTGAGCGCTGCCGATATCTCATCACTGGCTGCCAGGCAGTATCTACAGTACCGCATTCGCCTCACCTCATCAGATGTGAATGCAACACCGAGCCTGGATGATATCACTTTCAATTACACGACCTATGTCGATTCTGCACAGTTAACTTCATCGCCCTATAACTCAGCTGATGCGTCAAACTTAATGGGTGCTATCGCCTGGAATGAGACACTTCCGGCCGGCACCGATGTGCAGCTGCAGATTCGTACTGCAGCCGATAGTGGTGGTGTAGCAGGAATGTGGTCGGACTGGGTGGGACCGGATGGTACATCTGCTACTTTCTGGAACTCTGCTAATACTCACGGTGGTGGTTGCAGTGGTAGTGGCGCTATCAGCTGTACCGCTTTTTCTCCGTGGCAAAGAGATGCGGTCGATGATCAATGGGTGCAGTATCGTGTGACGCTACTCTCAAACCTTGATGTCGCGCCTGTGGTCGCCAATGTTTCGATGACTTATGAACATGTCAACACAACGGGTAGTGGTGTGATCAATATCTCTTCTGTCAGTGGCCCGACTTCGGAGCCCAATGGGGCGGCCAGCTTTACTGTTTCGCTTGGCAGTGCGCCGACAGCTGATGTCACCATTCCGCTGCTCAGTAGCGATCTTACAGAAGGGGTGCTCTCTACCTCGGCTCTTCTGTTTACGCCAGCCAACTGGAGTACAGCGCAGACTGTTACCATCGCAGGGGTAAATGATGACATAAGTGATGGTGATGTCGCTTATCAGGTGATCATCGCAGCGGCACTCAGTAGCGATATAAATTATGATGGTAAGGCGTTCCCGGCAATTTCTATGGTCAATATCGATGATGACATTGCCGGCATGACAGTGACTCCCACAAGCGGTGTTAGTACCTCAGAGGCGGGTGTCTCATTTACCTTTTCTGTGCGCCTGGATACAGCACCAACGGCCGATGTGACGGTTGGTCTGGTTTCCAGTGATACCACCGAGGCGACAATCGATCTTTCAACCATTACGTTTACGCCTCAGAACTGGAATACCCCTCAAATGTTAACGGTGACCGGTGTTGACGATAATATTGTCGATCCGGCAACCACTTATAGTATTGTTATCAGTGTCACTTCGAGTGCGGACACCTTCTATGCCGCTTATGATCCTGCAGATGTGACAGCTACCAATATTGATGATGAAGTGGTGGGGCTCGATGTTGTCGCATTCTACGGCTATACAACCAGTGAAGCGGGTGGGTTTACACCACTGTCGTTACGCCTGACGAGTATGCCAACCGCTCCGGTCACGATTACTCTGGAGACAGATGATTTTAGCGAGGGGTTTGTTTCCGGTAACCTGTTTGGCCCCACCTCGGTAACCATCTCCCCGAGCAATTGGGATAGCGGTGTTTCAGTCGATGTGGTTGGGAGGAATGACTTCGAGCCCGATGGCAATGTCGCCTACAATATCATCACCTCTGCCTTTTCATCGGCAGACAGCAACTATAACGGCGTAAACCCGCCTGACATAGCGATGACCAATATCGATAATGACGGTTACTTCGTTCTGGTATCTCCGACTTCCGGCCTGAAAACCACGGAGGCTGGTGGTAGCGCTAACTTTAATGTCAAACTGGGCGCAACACCTGCGGAAAATGTCACTATTAATTTTACCAGCAGTGATCTCACCGAGGGGACAGTTTCGCCTGCCTCGATCACATTTACGGGCGGTACTTCACCGCCATCTGGTGGCGTGACAGTCACTGTGACAGGGGTGGATGATCGCCTCGCGGATGATGCCCAGAACTACACCATTCAGACGACGCTGGTCTCGAGTGACGCCAACTATAGCGCTATTGACCCTGATGACGTGTCGGTTACGAACCTTGACAGTAGCCGCAATATTGTAGTGCTGGACCCTGATGTAGTCGATGGGATGCATGGTACAGCTGTCACTACGGCGGATATTAACTGTGATGGCACCGCTGATCTTGTGGTCGGGGGCAATTATATTGATCGAGGTGATGTCAGTATCTATTTCGGAAATGCCAATGGTTTTTCAACCGAAAGGGATCAACGAATCTATACTGCTGGATCTCGCTTCGGTGTCTCCGTGGTAAACCTGGGTGATGTCAATGGTGATAGCTGCGATGATATCGCCGTAGGAGAGCGCGGCTATAATGGAAACCGTGGACGACTCCATATCTACTACGGTTCTACTACTGGACTGCCTGATGGGAATGGCGACGGGTTGACAGATGCGGCAGATGCAGCCCTGTTTTTTTTCAATGACCAGCAGGGAATCGCTTTCTTTAGCTGGGCCGTGGTAGCTGATGATTTCGATAATGATGGCGACACTGATCTTGTTATCTCCGCACCAAATTATGATGCCGGATCGAGTAACGAAGGGCGCACTTTCTTATTTAAGAACTATGCGACCGAGTGGACCGTCACCTACGGTTCAGATCGTGCGCTCTGGCCTGCCGCGAATCGTGCGGACGGCTGGCTGGATAGTAACAGTGACGGCTGGATCAATCTCTCAGATAACACCTGGGACTGGGCTTTTGAGACCGATAGCAATGATACTCGCCTTGGCTGGTCGCCCGGTTCGATGACCTCGCTGAATGTCAATGGTGATCCCTACCCGGATCTAGCAATGGGGGCCGCACGCTTTACTAATGGTTCTATCTATGAAGGTCGTGTCTATGTTTTCCACGGTTCTGCTGCCGGTTTTAACGATGCTGATGCTGATAAAATTGCACATACAGCGGATGCGGACTGGGTGGCTGAAAGTGATCGTGCCGTCGCTGACTTTGGCTCCTCAGTAGCCAATGCGGGGGATATTGATGGTGATGGTACGGATGATCTGCTAGTAGGCGCCGGGCGCTTCAACAGTGCGACCAGCTCGTCACGTGAAGGGGCTGTTTTTCTTTTCAAAGGGTCATTTCCTGGTGGTCTGGTAACGGCTGCAAATGGTGATGGCATCGTACGGGCGGTTGCGGAAAATGACTGGATGGTCATCGGCCCCGTGAACGATGCTAATCTCGGAAACGAGTCCATAAGCTCCGCCGGAGATTTTAATGGTGATGGTTACCCGGATGTGGTCGTTGGTGGCACCGGAAGTAACTCACCACTGATGAGCGGTAGCATCTATGTCTACCTGAATGATCAGGCGGGCAGTCTTGAAACGACCCCTGCCTATTCGGATAGTGACCGTCTGGTGTGGGGCAGTCGCGATTATCTTGGTACTGCGGTAGGCACGGTGGGTGATGTCAATGGTGACGGTTTTGCTGATATCTACGCATCCGGTATTTATACTGAGAGTGTGGCAAGCGAATCCAAGGAAGGGGCTGTCTTTCTCTATCTTAGTGATGTAAAGGTACCCGGGGTAACTGTGTCGCCATCCTCTGGCCTGGTTACGACAGAAAGTGGTGCGAGTGCAACCTTTACCGTTGTACTGGATGCGCCATTATCCGTGCCGACAGACACCTTGACAATTAATGTCACAAGTCTTAACAGCGCAGAAGGGACGGTTACTCCCTCTCAGCTTAGTTTTGACATCAATAACTGGAACGTGCCGCAGACGGTGACCGTAACTGGGGTCAATGATTCTCTCTCCGATGGTAATATCCCTTACATGATCGACCTTGCGGCGGTTGTCTCTACGGATAGTGATTATGCTGGTATCGACCCTGTGAATGTCTCTGTGACCAACGAAGATAATGATGTTGCGGTAGAGGTGGCGGTCTCTGCTGTTGATGCCGAAGAAGGGGATGTGGGGCAGCTGATCTTTGTTCGTTCAGGTGAAATTACTTCACCGTTGACGGTGGATTATAGTGTGAGTGGCACCGCAACAGCGGGTGTTGATTATGTATCGCCAGGTACCTCGGTTGTGATACCTGCAGGAGCAGCAGCTATTACCGTTGATGTACCGTTTATCGATGATGCTTCAGCCGATGCAGGAGAGACAGTGGTCGTCACATTACTGGCTGGTAGCGGTTATGCGCTGGGCTTGCCAACGGCTGCCACTTTGACAATTATCGATGATGACATCGCTGCGATCTCGGTACTGCCGTTATTCAAACAGGCGACTACTGAGTCCGGGGGAAGTGCTACATTTACAGTAGGACTGACAAGCAAGCCCGATGGCAATGTAACCGTCGGTCTGCTCAGTGATAATACCAGTGAAGGGGTGGTGACCCCTGCTCAGCTGGTTTTTACTCCTACGAACTGGGGTGCAAGAACCGTTACTATCATCGGGGTTGATGACGGCAATACGGTTGATGGCGATATCGATTACAACATTATCACGGCTGCGGCAGTGAGTGGTGACAGTAACTATAATGGCCTGAATGCAGCCGATATCTCGGTGGTGAATCGTGATAATGATAGCATTTCAGTTCCTCGTCTCTCTATCACTGCAACGAACCCTGTGATCAACGAAGCAGCCACCTCCGGCGTGCTAACAGTCACCCGTACTGGCGTGACGACAGCGCCATTGCGTGTGTTCTACACGGCGGGGGGGAGCGCATGGCCAGGAGGTGATTACCTGGTGCTTTCTGGTGCAGTCGATATTCCTGCCGGGAGTAGTAGTGCGGTGGTAACCATTGTGCCGATACAGGACACGCTGGAGGAGGGGAATGAGACAATCATCGTAGCGCTTGCACCAAGTTCAGGCTACATTATTGATCAGCCTTCAAGAGAAACAATTACGTTGACCGATGATGATACGGCTGCACAGCCCCCGTTCGCCAATTTCTGGGTTGATCAGAAAGTTGGTGAAGGTGGAAGTATCACGGTTGGAGTTGAACTAAGCAGTGCAGCTTTGAACTATCCGGTAACGATTCCGTATACCGTGAGTGGTACAGCGAGCAATCCTGCCGATCACGATGCGGTCGATGGCAATATCGTGATTTCGAGCGGCACCAGTGGAAGCCTGACCGTTAATATCTCAAACGATGGCCTGGGGGATTCTGGCGAGACAATCATTTTTACGATGGGGGAGCCGAGTAATGCTCAGAAAGGGGTCCGTACCAGCCACACCGTGACCACCATCGAGCAGAATGAAGCGGCGGAGGTCTCTTTAACCGCGCTGCAGAATGCACTGGATAGACGTCTGGTGGTGACGGGTGATGGCACTGTTGTGATTACAGCGGCTGTTTCTGATCCTAATCCTGGTGACACCCACACTTACGACTGGAGTGCCAGTAACAGTGCACTAATCGATATTCCAGATTCGAATGACGCGACATTTGTTTTCGATCCAGCCTTACTTGCTGATGGCTTTTATAAAGTACGCCTGACGGTAACGGATAACGGCACACCGAACCTGGCAACAGATAGCGAACTGCTGTTAGAGGTGGTTTCAACTGCGCCTGCGCTCGGTGCGCTCGATAGTGATAATGACGGAGTTATTGATAGCACTGAATCATTCACCGATACGGATGGTGACGGTGTCGCTGACTATCTCGATGCTTTGACACTATCTGGGAGTGAACTACAGCTTTTTGCCACGCAGACAGCCACTTATATTATGCGTACCGATGCAGGGCTTACCCTGCGCCTCGGCGATGTCGCTTTTGCCGCGGGTGCCGATGGTGCCTATGTGACGGCTGGTGAAATTTCTGCTTACGGTGGTGGTGAAGGTAACCCTGGCACCGTAATAGCACCTGACACCGTACCTAATTCGGGTGGCTATTTTGATTTCGTGATTGCAGCGCTACCCAATGCAGGCCAATCTGCCAGAGTGGTTATCCCTCAAACAGAAGCGATTCCTGCCGGAGCTGTTTACCGAAAATATCACCCAGTCAGCGGCTGGGCAGATTTTTTTCAGGATGCGAATAATCAGGTGGCTTCAGCGACAGGCTCACCGGGGCTCTGTCCCTTACCTGGTAGTTCAGAGTATAGCGCTGGGCTGACGGAAGGAGATTACTGTATTCAGCTCACAATAGAGGATGGTGGTGCAAACGATATGGATGGGCAGGCGAATCGTGTGATAAAAGACCCGGCCCAGATTGGCGAAGGCAGCGTTGTTGCAACGCAAAGCAGTCACGATAGCGCTCCTCCCCCATCTACATCTGGCGGTGGAGGAGGTGGTGGCGCAATCCATCCGCTGGGGCTGTTGCTGCTGTGGAGTCTGTTCTGGTTGATGGCTCTCCACCGACATAGGTGGGCAAGGCGCTGCTAAACTAGGCGAGTAGTAGCAAAGCGAAGGTGTATGGTCAAACATACGCCTTTTTTATTGGGCATTTATTGAGGGCATAAAAAAACGCATGGACCGTTATGAAGGAGGGGGGACGGATCCATGCGCATATAAAGGTGTCTGATACGTAGAGGAGGGTAAAGAGGTACCAGACACAGGAATATTATGCACACTTTATTGTATAAGTGATAATCAAATTAACTTATGCTACCTATAGAGTTATAGCTTATGTTCCTCTGCCACGGATTAGACTAAAAAGAGCACTTGGCGATCGCTTCTAGTTAACGTAAGCTATCAGGCTGATTTTACTATCTTAATGAAAATAAAAGAAAAAAGATACGCGCATGGGTTGCAAAAAGGGAGGGGGAGCTTCCCATGCGCGCTAGAGAGATGATTTAATCCCTGTTTGAGGGGGGGAGAGGATTAAACCAACCAAAACAGTATGATATATTTATCGTATAAACGATAATCAAAAATAATTATACTATCCATTGGCTAAATGCAATGTATTCGTGGTGAGTGATGATTAGAATAAGAAACGCAACCTTCAGGCAGCTACAAGTCTTTGAAGCGATTGCAAGAAATGGTTCTTTTACCGCGGCCGCGGAGGAGCTTCACCTGACGCAGCCAACACTCTCTATGCAGGTTAAAAAGCTTACCAGCATTGTTGGAATGCCGCTTTATAACCAGATCGGTAAAAAAATCTATCTGACCGAGGTGGGTAAAGAGCTGCTTAAAACATGTAAGTCGGTATTTAACAGCCTGGCCGATTTTCAGATGACAGTTTCGGATATTCAGGGGGTTAAGCAGGGAAATCTGCGCATCTCAGGGGTGACCACCGCCGAGTATTTTGCACCGAGGATTTTGGGTTCTTTCTGTAAGCAGTATCCAGGTATCAATGTTGCGCTTGAGGTGATCAACCGTGGGCGCGTCCTTGAGCGCCTTGAACAGAATCTGGACGATATTTATATCGTTGGCCAGGCCCCTTCCGGTTCAGATATCCACCGCATTCCTTTTCTGGCGAATCCATTGGTGGTGCTTGCACCGCCGTCGCATTCACTGGCCAATGAACGTGATATTCCGGTAAAGGCGCTGGAGTCCGAGAACTTTATTATGCGGGAGCCGGGGTGCGGTACTTATGGTTCCATTGGTCGTCTAATCAAGAATCGTGATTTCTGCTTCAAAGGGAGTATGGAACTTGGCAGCAATGAGGCAGTAAAACAGGCGGTTATTGGTGGACTGGGTATCTCGATGTTATCGATCTATGCCCTGACACATGAGTTACAGTCGGGCGAACTGGTGGTACTGGATGTGCAGGGTTTCCCAGTAGAGGATCAGTGGTACCTCTGTTACCCCAAAGGGAAACAGCTCTCTGTGGTCGCGCAGGTTTTTCTGGAGTATATGTTAAACGAGGGGCGTGAACTGACGTTGCAGTCGCTGCCGACGCTTGATCGCACTTAAGTTGTTTCGCAGTCAGATGCCTAGCTCAGCAAAAAAATCGTGGCCTTTATCATCAATAATAATGAAGGCGGGAAAGTTTTCGACCTCAATACGGTGTACGGCCTCCATTCCAAGTTCGGGATAGTCGATCACTTCAACTTTACGGATAGAGGCTCTTGCGAGGCGGGCAGCGGCACCACCGATTGAGCCAAGGTAAAAACCGCCCTGTTTTTTACACGACTCGGTAACCATGCGGCTGCGGTTACCCTTGGCCAGCATTACCAGCGACGCGCCCTGCTGCTGAAAGGCTTCTACGTAACTGTCCATACGGCCCGCAGTGGTGGGTCCGAATGAACCAGAGGCGTAACCGCGCGGTGTTTTGGCGGGGCCGGCGTAGTAGATGATGTGATTCCTGAAGTAGTCGGGAAGCCCTTTGCCGTTATCAAGGCGCTCTTTAAGCCTGGCGTGGGCGATATCACGGGCGACAATGATGGGGCCGCTGAGTGCCAAGCGGGTTTTGACCGGGTAGCGAGAGAGTGTTTCACGAATCTTTGTCATCGGCTGGTTGAGGTCGATGCGTACTACATCGCTGGAGAGCGATGCCGTTTTTACTTCGGGCAGGAAACGTGCGGGATCCTTTTCTAGCTGTTCAAGCCACACCCCATCACGGTCAATGCGCCCCAGGATATTACGGTCTGCAGAACATGAGACCCCAATCCCGACCGGGCAGGATGCGCCGTGACGCGGTAGGCGTATCACCCGTACATCATGGGCAAAATATTTTCCGCCAAACTGCGCGCCGATGCCAAGCTGCTGGGTTAGTTTCAGAACCTGAACCTCCAGTTCAGTATCCCGAAACGCCTGGCCAAACTCATTGCCGTGGTTCGGCAGGGTGTCGAGGTAGCGGGCGGAGGCGAGTTTTACCATCTTCAGATTGGCCTCCGCCGAGGTGCCGCCAACCACGATAGCGAGGTGGTACGGGGGGCAGGCCGAGGTGCCAAGCATCTTCAGTTTCTCACTGAGAAAAGCGGTAAAGTTCTGGGGGTTGAGTAGCGCACGTGTCTCTTGAAACAGAAAGGTCTTGTTGGCTGACCCCCCCCCTTTGGTGAGCATGAGAAACTTGTAGTTACCCCCCTCAACGGCTTCAATATCGATCTGAGCAGGGAGGTTGGTGGCGTTGTTCTGTTCATCGAAAAAGGTGAGTGGTGCCATCTGTGAAAAGCGTAAATTATTATTGCGATAGGCGCGGTAGACGCCGCGTGAGATCGCCTCGCGGTCGTTGCCATCAGTCCACACCTGTTGGCCTTTCTTGCCCATGATGATCGCAGTACCGGTGTCCTGGCAGCCTGGCAGCACCATGCTGGCGGCGATATTGGCATTACGCAGTAGCTCCATTGCCACGAAGCGATCATTATTAGAGGCGCTGCGATCATCCAGGATATTACGCAACTGCTGTAGATGGCTACTGCGATAGAGGTGTGAAACATCTCTAATTGCCGTCTCGGTGAGCAGGGTGAGCGCCGCTTGCTCAATCTTCAGTATCGGGTGGCCTTCAAAGGCGCCCGTAGAAACAAACTTATCAGAGAGCAGGCGATATGCGGTTTCGTCTCTGCCGAGTGGCAGTGGATCAGTGTAGTGAAATTCAGCCATGAATCATCATAGCTTAGTGTCCGCAATGGGGTAAAGCATTCGGTATTCAGTTATCAGCATAGTGGTAATGCGCCATTTCACAGAGTCGGCTCGCGGTGCGTTTAAAACTACTGGTGTGGTGCTGGCCGCAGTAGAGTTTTTGTGGGGGCGCGGCCGCGGTTGTGATCAATTCGACCTTGCCGTCATAAAGCGCATCGATTAGATGTATAAAGCGTATTGCGGCGTTATCTAGCGCTTCATCCAGCAGCGGAATATGGGTAATCAATATGCTTCGATAGCGTGAGGCAATCTCGAGGTAGTCGCTGCTCGAGCGGGCCGTCTGACAGAGTGTGTCGAACTCAAACCAGGCGATATCATGCTCTTCAGCGAGCAGCGGGACTGATCGGCCATTGATCTGCAGTGATAGCGACTTTTTTTCGAACAGCTGGCCCGTTAGCCGCCGGTACTGCGCGGCCATCAGCTCAAATGCGGCGGCCTCATCGCACAACTGGTAGCGTTTGTGAGCATTCTTAGGGGGCGTCTGGAGGCGAAAATCGTCACCCTGCTCCATCCTGACCAGTTCCGTATGTCGCTTGATTAATGTTATCGCGGGCAGAAAACGGTCGCGTTGCAAACCGTTACGATAGAGATTGTCAGGGGTTGTATTTGAGGTGGTGATCAGTACCACATTATTTTCAAAAAGGGCTTTAAGCAGGCCTGCAAGTAGCATCGCATCACCGATGTCGGCAACATAAAACTCATCAAGGCAGAGTACCTGGGTCTGCTGAGCAATGCGCTTTCCGATGATCGACAGAGGCGCTTTCTGATGACCGATTGTGGCGAGTCCTGCATGCACGTTTCGCATGAATTGATGAAAATGAAGGCGCTGTTTTTTGTGTGTGGGGAGGTGGTGGTAGAAGAGGTCCATCAGATAGGTCTTGCCGCGCCCCGGCCCCCCCCATAGATAGAGTCCTCGGCAGCTTGGTTGCGAGCTGTTCAGCAGCCTGTTGAGCAGGCCTCTCTTGCCGGGTTGGGCGATAAGTTCAGTATAGAGGCGCTGAAAGTGATCAATAGCTCTCTCCTGCTCAGGGTCTTGCTGGTAACCCAGTTGAGCGATCGATGCCTGATAATGTCGTTTGACGTTCACGCTTATGTACCGATGTCCTGTTGCAAGACAGGAGAGGGGTGGTGGCCGTTATGACTCTTTTTTATTTTCTCTGGTTTTTTTTCTGATCATGAAATAGAGCACAAATATGCCGATAACACAGAGTGTTGCGGCCACACCGACCAGCGATAAAATGGTTAGCATGTTCTCTCTTAGCCAGTCATTTTGCATCTTCTTTCTCTTCTTTTATCTTTAAAGTATCTACTGCAGGTCGGCCGGGTACTGGTTGGTGATGATCGCAATTTCATCCTGACTTTCCAGAAACAGATCGACCAGTCTGGGGTCAAAGTGCCTGCCTCGCTGTTCCGTAATCCACTCAACTACCCGCAGCGGCTCCCACGCCTCTTTATAGACCCTTCTGTAGGTTAATGCATCAAAAACATCGGCAAGGGCAATAATGCGTCCATAGATGTGGATCTCTTCACCTTTCAGTCCCTGTGGGTAGCCACTGCCGTCCCACTTTTCATGGTGCTGCAGGGCGATGATCGCACCCGCTTTCAGGATGTCGCGTTCAGAGTGGCTTAGCATAGTGTAACCGATTCGCGTGTGATTTTTCATCACCTCATACTCTTGATCGGTGAGCCTGTCGGGTTTCAGCAGAATGCTGTCAGGAATACCAATCTTGCCGACATCATGCAGCGGGGCGGCCGCAGCGATCAGGTCGATTTCACGCTCGGAGAGTCCCGCTTTACGTGCGATCAGTTGACCATAAAGCGAGACACGTCTGGTGTGGTTACTGGTCTCCCTGGAGCGCTGTTCTTCGATCACACCCATGGTGAAAACAGTTTCGCGTAGCGTCTTCTCTATCTCATCGTTTAGCGCGATGAGCTCTTTATTCTTTTTCTGGAGGAGATCTTGATGTGCAATAATCTCTGAGTTAAACAGATTGATCTCATTGGCGACGTTACTGAATTCTGCTGTATCAAACTGATCCGGACTAACAGGTCGCTTTTTCTCATATGCATCTATCGCTTTATCGACCAGCGTATCGAGTGGTCCCTGCACGTGGCGTTGAATGGTGCGTTTTGTGTTGATCAGAATCATCATCACAAAGATAAAAGAGACCACCAGCATGCCGGCGATAACCATCAGCGAATGGTTACGGTATTTTGAAGCATCCATGACGATGTCTACCGCACCAAGCACAGCCCCTTCGGTGGCGTTATGGCAGGCCATGCAGTCGAGTGAGCCGCTGGATGAGGCGATATACGGCACTACAACGCGGATCGTCGGGGTGTATGAAAATTCATGTAGATCAAAGACCGGCTCTCTCGAGCTAAGGGCCTGGCGGGCAGTACCATCAATATTTTCAATGTCCTGTTCTGCTGTCAGTCCTTTACCAAACTGCTGGTTCACCACATCACTGCGAAGAACCGAAAGGCGGATAATATGCTGAAGCTGCTGGATCTCCGCTAGAAAATAACCACGCTTGTCCATCATTTCGGCTTTCATATGAGCGGTGAGGCCGGCGCTGACCAGCTCCGCATGGGAGAGTGCCTGATCTTCGAGAGCCTGTTTTGATAACGCTCGAAAGTTAAGTCCAGCGATTACCAACATGATGATCACCATCGTCAACAGAAAATTGACCAGGGTTCGCACAGTGATGGTTTTGATGCTGGGTTTCATAAAATCGCTGTTAAGTCAGACTAAAAGTTTTATCAGGTGGTTGTTGAATGGCTGCAGACGCTAGCGGGCTGAATTATCAGTCTGCCTGTTTCTGATCTATCGGCAACAGGGGTGGAATGTTAATGGTAATGGCTATGACCCCGGCTCACATGCCCAGCCCCAGTGTGATGCCGCCAGAGATGAACCAGTCACTCTCAATGCGTCTCAGATTAATGGTTTCACGAATTTTGGCTGACTTTCCGGAAGGCATAAATTTGTACTCAATCATGTGGGTCACACGGGCGCTATTCATGGCGATGGATGGTTGAGCCTTCTGGTAGATAAATTCTATCTTCTCATCGGTTGAGAAGAGTCGTTCGATATCGTCAATGACACTTTCATAAGGCACGCCACTGCTGGAGTAGTCGGGTAGCAGGATTGTTTTATAGAGCGCCAGGTCTTTATTGTCGATTGCCTGTTTTCGTATCTCGAGCACTTTATCAACCCCTGCGATCGACTCCTCAACAGGGACCTCTACGTCACAGCCACTCAGAAAAACAGCTGCGACCAGTGCGCTGATCAGCAGCCTGATGCGAGAGAATGGTTTTTTATCTGAGCTACTGCGGTGCATGTGGAGAACTCCTGTGGTTATTGTTTTCTGATTATAGCCTGATTGATGTGGGTCGCGTGTGGCAGGTAATATAGACAGGTGGCGCTAACGCAGCTGGAATTAACACTGCCTTCCCAGCGCTCTATTCAGTTAAAAAAAGCGCAGGGTCAACGCGCGCATCATTGAGGCTGATTCCCCAGTGAAGGTGTGGGCCGGTAACGCGACCCGTCGCACCAACGGTCCCTATCAGGTCACCCTGTTTGAGCACATCCCCCTCTTTAACCTGGATGCTGTCGAGATGGAGATAGATCGTCACCAGCCCCTGGCCGTGGTCGATAAACACAGAATTACCGTTAAAGAAATAGTTGCCAGTGTTGCTGACAGTACCTGCAATAGGAGTGAACACCGGGGTACCGGTCGGCGCTGCGATATCCATTCCACTATGCGGCTTGCGTGGTTGGCCGTTGAAAATCCTGCGCAGCCCAAACGAGCTACTTTGCCGCCCTTCTACCGGTGCTGCAAAAACGAGTTCATCAACGTTACGTGGATCCCAATGGGCGAGGGTCTGTTGAGTGCGCTTTTTTTCGGCGATGATGCGCGCCATATCCTCAGCATAAGGGTTTACCTTGCGCTTATTGGTTACGGTGAGACGCTGTGTTTTATAGGCTTTATCTTTAACCTTAAAGCGGTGGGTAATCATCTTTCCTGACGTATGCTGCTGCTCGATCTTATGTTCGCCCACCGTTGCCGTGAGTGGAATGCCGACCACAGCCAGCCAGCGACCCTCTTTGTTGACCACCAGCAGGGGCTTTTTATTGTAGTGTGCGCGGGGTCTCTCACCTGCGCTATCAGCAGCCAGCTCGATGATCACCACCCCACCGGGAACTGCTGACTCTTTGGGCAGTGTGAGTGCCACTGCAACACCGTGTGACAGCGCGAGCAGTAGCGCCAGCGCCGCAGTGGCGAATGACGGTCGCTTATTCATTGATACGCCCCGTGACTTCGCACAGGAGTCGCCCTTGCGCCAGTTCAGTTTCGATAGTCTCACCAATTGATACCTCTTTTACATTACGCAACAGATGACCATTCTGAAGGCGTCGTGTGATCGAAAAGCCGCGCCCCAATGTTGCCAGTGGGCTAACAGCATCCAGCGCCCGACTCACCCCCTGGAGCTTCTGCTGACGCTGTTGCAACTGTTGCTGAACCCCCCTTTGCAGGCGCGATGTCAGTTGCTGTTGTGTTGCCATCAGCAGCCGAATGCGCTGTCGTGGATTGTATTGCTGAAGCGTTGTTGCAATATGTGCCAGCTTGCTGCGCTTCTGCTGAAGCTTCTGTTTCAGGCTGCGTTGCAGGCGCTGTTCCAGTTCATCGAGTCGCTGTGTCTGCTGTCGCAGCTGCTGTCCGGGGTGCTGCTGTTGTAGTCTCTTTTCAAGCCACTCAAGGCGTTGCCGCCGCTGGCTGAGCTGTTGTTGTACCGTGCTGAGGAGTCGTGCCTGCCACTGCGTAAGGCGCTGCAGCCACTCGGTGCGATCTGGGCTGGCCAGCTCGGCCGCACCCGACGGGGTAGGGGCGCGCAGGTCGGCCACAAAGTCGGCAATGGTAAAGTCGATCTCATGCCCTACCGCGGAGAGGGTCGGGATGCGGCAGTGGTGAATTGCTCGCGCCACCTTTTCATCATTGAAAGCGATCAGGTCTTCGAGTGAGCCGCCACCACGCGCAATAATCAACACATCGCACTCTTTGCGTTTTGCCGCGGTTTTAATGGCGTTAACAATCTCTGCCGCCGCCGCTTCACCCTGGACTGCAACGGGGTAGATTACGACCGGGATACTTGGAAAGCGCCGTTTCAGAATCTGTAGCATGTCACGTATCGCCGCGCCCGTCGGGGAGGTGATGATGCCGATCTTCGCGGGTAGCGTCGGCAACGGCTGTTTGCCCGCCTCATCAAATAGCCCCTCCCGCTCAAGGCGCTGTTTGAGCTGCTCAAATGCGCGCCGCAGTGCGCCGTCGCCAGCCGCTTCCATATGCTCGATGATCATCTGATAGTCGCCGCGCGCCTCGTAAAGGCTCAATTGCGCCCTCACCACCACCTGATCTCCATTTTCAGGCTGGAAACGCAGGCGGCTGTTTTTACCGCGAAACATTGCACAGCGGATCTGTGCAGCGGAATCCTTGAGGGTGAAATACCAGTGGCCGGAGGCGGGGCGCGCCAGGTTCGAAATTTCTGCCTCAACCCATACCAGGGGGAAGTGCCCTTCCAGTAGTGCGCGCGCCTCACGATTGAGGCGCGAGACGCTAAAAGTCTCACGCCGAGGTTGTGCAGGTGGCGCCTGCTTCTGCTCTGGTGGCTTATAATAATCCCGGAATTCGTTCATGGGTCTCATGATAACATCTTGAACAAAATAGAAAATCCATCGTTTTATCCAGCTAAACAAACGGATATTTCCGGTTTACCGCAGGGGCCGCACTCTCTATAATACCCGGCTAGTTTTTGATAGGGGTCACTATATGCGAATTGCTCAGGAAGCGTTCACCTTCGATGATGTTCTGCTGCTGCCGGACCACTCCACCGTACTGCCCAGAGAGGTCGATCTCAGGACCCGCCTGACCCGCGAGATTACACTCAACATACCGCTGATTTCATCGGCGATGGATACCGTCACTGAGGCGCGCCTCGCGATCGCACTGGCGCAGGAGGGTGGCATCGGCATCATCCATAAAAACATGACTGCCGAGCAGCAGGCCGATGAAGTGCGGGCTGTTAAGAAATATGAGAGCGGTGTGATCAAAGATCCGATCACTGTACCGCCGACCATCACCATTCGTGAAGTGATAGGGATCACCCGCGCCAACCGAATTTCGGGCGTACCGGTGGTCGATGGTGAGGCGCTGGTCGGGATTGTCACCGGGCGCGACCTGCGTTTTGAGACCCGGTTAGATAACCCCGTCTCCAGTATCATGACGCCAAAAGAGCGCCTGGTCACGGTGAAAGAGGGTGCTGAGCGGGAAGAGATCCTGTCACTGCTACACAAACATCGTATCGAAAAAGTACTCGTGATCAATGACAGCTTCCACCTTCGTGGGCTGATCACCGTCAAAGATATCCAGAAATCGACAGACTTTCCGAGCGCCTGTAAAGATAGTGTTGGCCATCTCCGCGTGGGTGCGGCGGTGGGTACCGAAGCGGACGGCCGTATCGAAGAGCTGGTGAAGGCGGGTGTTGATGTGCTGGTTGTCGATACGGCACATGGCCATTCACAGAAAGTGCTGGATCGCGTGAGCTGGGTAAAAAAGACCTTCCCTGATGTTCAGTTGATCGGTGGTAACGTCGGCACCGGCGAGGCAGCCAAAGCACTGGCCGAAGCGGGTGCCGATGGCGTTAAAGTGGGTATCGGCCCAGGCTCGATCTGTACCACCCGTATTGTAACCGGTGTCGGCGTGCCGCAGGTCACCGCAATCGCCAACGTTGCCCACGCCCTTAAAGAGACAGGTGTGCCATTGATCGCCGATGGCGGTATCCGTTTTTCAGGCGATCTGGCCAAAGCACTGGTTGCCGGTGCCCATGCAATTATGATCGGCAGCATGTTTGCCGGTACCGAAGAGTCACCGGGTGAGGTGGAGCTCTTTCAGGGGCGTTCTTATAAATCGTACCGCGGCATGGGCTCACTCGGTGCGATGAGTGCTGCGCACGGTTCGAGTGATCGCTACTTTCAGGAAGAGAACCAGGTCGAAAAACTGGTACCGGAAGGGATCGAAGGGCGCGTCGCATACAAAGGCAGCATGGTGGCGATTGTCCATCAGCTACTCGGCGGTGTGCGCGCCAGTATGGGGTATACCGGTTGCGCCAATATCGAAGAGATGCGCACCAAACCACGTTTTGTTCGGGTGACCGGTGCTGGCATGAAAGAGAGCCATGTGCATGATGTGACCATCACCAAAGAAGCGCCGAACTACCGTATCGATTGACATCTTCAGCCGGCAGAGCACCAGAGAGTGCCGTTCTATTAACCTACTCAATAATTGACTCAATTGTGACAGACCATAACATCCACTCCGACCGCATCCTGATTCTCGATTTTGGCTCTCAATATAGCCAGCTGATTGCTCGCCGCGTGCGAGAAGCGGGGGTCTATTGTGAACTGCATGCATGGGACATGGATGACCAGGCGGTGCGTGATTTTAATCCCAAAGGGGTCATCCTCTCCGGCGGGCCAGAGTCCGTGACCAGCGGTGATGAGGCGCCGCGCGCGCCCGATGCTGTGTTCCAGATAGAAGTGCCTGTGCTCGGCATTTGCTACGGCATGCAGACCATGGCGGCACAGCTGGGTGGCGAAGTGGAGAGTGCCGATCACCACGAATATGGCCATGCGCAGGTGCGCGCCCGCGGCCATTCGCAACTGTTACTGGATATCGAAGATCACACCACCGTCGAAGGTTATGGCATGCTTGATGTCTGGATGAGCCACGGTGATCGTGTAAATAAACTGCCGGAAGGTTTTAAACTGATCGCGAGTACCGACAGTGCCCCCATCGCCGGTATCGCCGATGAATCGCGCGGCTTTTACGGTCTGCAGTTTCACCCGGAGGTGACCCATACTCAGCAGGGTAAACGGATCATTGATCGCTTCGTCCATTTTATCTGTGGCTGCGAGCAGCTCTGGACGGCAGAAAATATTATTGTCGATAGCATTCAGACGGTACGCGAACAGGTCGGTACCGATGAGGTGTTATTGGGGCTATCGGGCGGGGTTGATTCCTCTGTTGTCGCGGCGCTGCTGCACAAGGCGATTGGAGACCATCTCACCTGCGTCTTTGTCGATAACGGCCTGTTACGCCTTCACGAAGGTGACCAGGTGATGGCCATCTTTGCCGAACACATGGGGGTGAAGGTGATTCGGGTCGATGCCGAGGCCCGTTTTCTGGCCGCTCTTGAAGGGGTTGAAGAGCCGGAGCAGAAACGTAAAATTATCGGTAATCTCTTTGTCGAAGTCTTCGAGGAAGAGGCGGAAAAGCTGACCAATGTGAAGTGGCTGGCACAGGGCACTATCTACCCTGATGTGATCGAGTCGGCCGGTGCCAAAAGTGGCAAGGCGCATGTGATTAAATCGCACCATAACGTAGGTGGGCTACCAGAAGAGATGAAGCTGAAACTGGTCGAGCCACTGCGTGAACTTTTTAAAGATGAGGTGCGTCGTCTTGGGGTTGAGCTGGGGCTGTCACACGAGATGGTCTACCGCCACCCATTCCCGGGGCCAGGCCTTGGGGTGCGTATTCTGGGCGAAGTGAAAAAAGAGTATGCCGACCTACTGCGTCGTGCCGATGCAATTTTTATCGAAGAGCTTCATAAACATGAGCTGTACCAGAAGGTAAGCCAGGCATTCACCGTCTTCCTGCCGGTCAAATCGGTTGGAGTGGTAGGTGACCAGCGTCGTTATGAATATGTGGTTGCCGTGCGCGCGGTAGAGACCATCGATTTCATGACCGCGCGCTGGGCGCATCTGCCGTATGAGCTACTGGAAATCGTTTCAAGCCGTATCATCAACGAAGTCTCAGGCATCTCGCGAGTGACTTACGACATCTCAAGTAAACCACCTGCTACGATTGAGTGGGAGTAGGTCAGCTCTGGCACTGACTGGCACCTGCAGGCATCAATATCCAGTTAGGACAAAAAAACCAATAACTTATCTTTATGTCTGTTTAGCATCATCTGGCACTGGCAGACATCGGCAAGCAGTTAGTACCATTTTCCAATGGTAAAAATCATGGTATCGCCACGCTCACAATCAGCGTGGCGCACCTATACCATGCCCTGCGTGTCGCGCCCATCATGGTGTTAGTGACCAAGTACGAGTCACACTGGATCAGGTGCTAGTAGGATCATGAACTCACCTAGATTACTTCTCTCTCTGAGTGGCATAGTTGTTTGTTCTCAGATTTCTAGCTTTCATGATCAAAGGCTTGCAAAACGTACCAAATATGGTACAATTTTCCACATGGATGCCGATATGCCTCTTGAAGTGGTTTTTTACCGAACGGAATCGGGGAATGAGCCGGTTCGTGAGTGGTTGCAACATCTGAGCAAACAGGACAAGAAGGCGATTGGTGGTGATATTAAAACGGTTCAATATGGCTGGCCTATTGGGATGCCAGTCGTGCGAAAAATGGAGCCCGGACTCTGGGAAGTCAGGTGTCGGCTTGATCAACGTATTGCTCGAATTCTGTTTACAGTAAAGGGTGAAACGATGGTTTTGCTGCATGGCTTCATCAAGAAATCCCAGAAGACACCTCAAACTGATTTGCAATTGGCTAAAGATCGCAAAGCCAAACTGGAGAAGTGATATGAGTAAACACATTGGCAGTAACTTCGATGATTTTCTGGAAGACGAAGGTGTACTTGCGGAAGCGGAAGCTATCGCAGTTAAACGTGTGCTCGCTTATCAACTACAGGAGCTGATGAAGGCGCAGAAACTGAACAAGACGCAATTAGCCAAGCGGATGAATACCAGCCGTTCGGCATTGGAACGGCTGCTTGACCCCGATAATCCTTCTGTAACGTTGCTGACCCTAGAACGCGCAGCCAGAGCGCTGGGCAAGAATATCAAGATTGAAATCGCCGCTTAGAACATGTGGTTTAGCCATCTGGGAAGTAGCACATAGCTGACGAATAACGTACGAGAGGCGGCAATGTATATTTCGGAACTCAAAGTCGAGAACTTCCGACTGTTTGGCGAGGGTGAGAATGCCGCGCTGCTCAGATTGCGACCGGGACTAACGGCAATAGTTGGCGAAAACGACTCCGGTAAGACCGCGATTGTTGATGCGCTGCGGCTCGCGCTCGGTACCCGTGATCAGGAATATTTTCGCATCGATGATGATGACTTCCACTGCCCCAGTGAAGGCGAGCAGAGCAAAGAGATTCGCATCCGCTGTCGCTTCGCTGGGCTTACACGTTCCGACGCCGGTGCATTTGCCGAATATCTGACATATGAAGAGCAAGAAGGCAGTCGCGTACCTGTCATCTACCTGAACTGGAAAGCGCTCGCTACCGAAAGGCGAGCAAGACACCGACGATATGTCTCCGTTGAAGTCCGTTCCGGCATTGACGCGGACGGGCCGGTTTTCGACCCGGAGAGTCGAAACCTGCTTTGTGCGACCTACCTTCGTCCTCTACGGGATGCAGAACGTGCGCTGTCTGCGGGACGTGGATCACGCCTTTCACAAATTCTCCAGTACACGGGTGACATCGCTACAGCCGGTGTGCCGTACGACCCTGCCGCTGGTCCGCCGGCTGACCCGGCAACGCTTAGCATCCTGGGTATTGGAGACTTTGCCAACGCGCTTCTCAAAGGTCACGTCGGCCTCTCGGGTGCACGCGACCGACTGAACGAAGACTATCTAAAAAATCTGTCCTTTGCCGGCTCCGATCTCAGTGGTGATATCGGTGTTGCGACTGGTGATGAGGCGGCAAGGTTGCGCCAACTCCTGGAGAAACTAGAGATTCAGCTTCATGAGGCCGGAGCAGATCATTTGCCACGCAACAGAGGACTTGGCTCAAACAATCTTCTTTTCATGGCTTGCGAACTGCTTCTGCTCGGTTCCGAAGAGGATGGCTTCCCGTTCCTGTTGATTGAGGAACCCGAAGCACATCTTCATCCGCAGCGGCAGCTTCGACTGATGCGTTTTCTGCAGGACAAGGCGCAGCCAGTTGGCGGAGACCACGACATTCAGATACTGGTCACAACGCATAGTCCCAATCTTGCATCCGCAATCGACCTCGATAATCTTCTCCTGCTTCAGGGAGGGAAAGCGTTTTCCCTTGCATCAGGAGAGACAAACCTGAGTCCCTCCGACTACCGGTTCCTGCAGCGTTTTCTCGATGTAACGAAGGCCAATCTATTCTTCGCGCGCGGTGTCATTATTGTTGAAGGCGATGCTGAAAATATTCTAGTACCTACGATTGCCGGGCTGATTGACCGCGATCTGACCGAGAGCGGGGTTTCTATTGTCAATGTCGGGGGTACCGGGTTTCGCCGATATGCCCGGATTTTCCAGAGAAAGAACCCCGAGGAGGGCGGCGAGATAGACATTCCGGTTGCGTGTATCGCTGATACGGATGTGATGCCCGATTGTGCTCCCGAAATCATCGGCAAGGTTGCTGCGGGTGAGGGGTGGCCACAGGTCCAGGCCCGTCGCTGGAAGGTCGAATCTGATTTTGGAGAAGGGGAACTGGACCAGCACAAACAGGCGATTCGTGCTCGGGCAAGCGGTCAGCGTGTGGAAACTTTTGTCTCGGACCACTGGACGCTTGAATATGACCTGGCGCGTGCCGGTCTGGGGCGTGAATTGTTTTTTGCTATTGCCCTGGCGAAGAAGGACGAAGATATTGCGTCGGAAAAAGCAAGGCCAATTGAAGTCATGTGGCATGCACGAAAGAAATGGAAGGAGTTAGCCAATGAAAACATGTCTGATGACGAGCGTACTACCCGGATCTATGCGCCCCTCGCGAAAGGTGCGGCTTCAAAATCTGTCACGGCACAGTACTTTGCACGAATTCTTGTGCGTATAGGTGAAAGACGCTTGCATACACCGGAGCAATGGAAGACTGTTCTTCCGGACTATATCGTCCGTGCCATAGAGCATGTAACGGCTGATCGCACGGCAGTGGATACTGACCAGACTATGCCAGATCAGGTGCAGGGCTAGGTCGATGTTTGAAGTGCCGCATGTCGATGACTGTGATATCCAGTGGGCGTGTGAGGTGCTTCGATTACCAACGACCGCGTTTCACGGGAGTGATGGTAATGATCCGCGCGCAGACGTGCTGCTTTGTAATGAATCGCTTGATGTCCAAGCCTGTCCCGGTAGTGGCAAAACGACCTTGCTTGTCGCCAAACTCGCGATTCTCGCGCGGAAGTGGAAGTCTCGACGTTCAGGCATCTGTGTGTTATCACACACGAATGCTGCACGCCGTGAAATCGAGCGCAGTCTCGGTCGTACGGTCGCCGGAGCAACGCTGCTTTCCTATCCTCACTATGTCGGGACGATTCACGGTTTTGTGAACGAATTTCTGGCTATCCCGTGGCTACGCTCACTGGGTTATCCCATTGCAGCTATAGATGACGAACTCAGTGAGCATCATCGCCGTCGTCTGCTAGAACTCAATCAGTACGCAGCCCTGAGAACTGCAGTCGGTCACAAGGAGCAGCATGCCAACGTAAACTTTGTTGGCCGCTGGCATGTTGCATCGCCTGATTTCCTGGTTCTCAGGGAAAATGGCAATCAGGTATTCACCAATCCCGATGCGCAATCAGCGAAACAACTTGCTCGGCTCGCGCGCCAATGTACGAAGGATGGGTTTTATCGCTACGAAGAGCTGTTTATGTGGGCGGAAGACTTGCTTGACAAACATCCAGAAGTCGTTGCGACTATTCGACAGAGATTTCCGCTGCTCTTCATTGATGAAGTGCAGGACAACAGTGAGTCACAATCGCGATTACTGCAACGTATTTTTATCGCTGGCGTTGACCCTGTCATTCGGCAACGCTATGGCGACTCCAATCAGGCCATTTACGCTCATACCGGTGCTTTAGGTGCCGAAACTGACCCGTTTCCCATAGACGAGATACGGTGCGATATTCCCAACAGTCACCGCTTTGGGCAGCAAATTGCAGATCTTGCAAATCCACTTGGTCTGAAACCGCAGGGCTTGATTGGACTGGGGTCGCCGTTGGATGAGGTGCAAGCCGAAACGGACGGTAGGCATGCCATCATTCTTTTTGACGACGACACGATCACTGATGTACTCGAATGTTATGCCAGATATTTGTGTGAGCTATTCACTGACGAAGAACGAGCAGCCGGTACATTTACGGCTGTCGGTGGCGTTCACAAACCTGGTGAAGATACAAATCCGCCACGCTTCATCGCGCATTATTGGCCTGAGTACGACCATGAACTGAGCTATGCCGAGCCCAGGCCCAAGACATTTCATCAATACATTGCTGCTGGCTGGAAAGCTGCTGGCGGGGGTGGTGATACACATTCCGTTGTAGAACGCATAGCAGACGGAATTTATCGCGCTGTACAGATTGCTGATCCTGCTGTGAAGCGTCCACAGCACAAGAGACAGCATCGCTCGATTCTTGAATCGCTGGAAGGGCTGGCTGACTTGAAAAAGCGTTATCTGGCTCTCGTCATGCGTATCATCGATGATAAAACAGACATTGAGCCTGAAGAATGGCAGGCAAGCTGGGTGCCGGTGATTCTTGAAATTGCCAAGTTATTGTCAGGAACCGAAATTAATCCTGCTTGTCTGGATGAATACCTGACCTGGCCTGCCGATGAACCGGATGAGGAAGTCGTACGAAAAGTTAGGCGAAAAGACAATGTTTATCGGTTCCCTTCGGATGATCCCGCCGCGGAGATCCGTGTCGGCTCAATCCATTCAGTTAAAGGCGAAACCCATACGGCGACGCTCGTACTTGACACGTTCTATTATGGTCATCATTTAAATGCGCTCCGTCCTTGGCTGTTAGGCGAGAAGTTTGGCCAAGGTACAGAAGGTGTTCGCATACAATCTCGTCTCAAGCAGCACTATGTTGCTTTTACGCGGCCAACCCACTTGCTTGCGATTGCAATGAGAGACAATCTTGGTATCCAGGAGATTGAGGTACTTAAGAGTAGAAACTGGCGTGTAGGACGCGTACAGCAAGACGGTGATATAGTATGGCTGTAGTTTCACGAGAAACGATGCCAGTTGCCTTTCTGTTCGTTACATCTCTCAGCCCGAAAGAAGCAGGGGAGTGGCTCGACGAGGCGTTTCTTCGTGCACTGAAAGTTGCCGATCCGGACGGTACAGTCGTGACACGGGTTTATCGCGGTGGTGTGCTACTGGCGCAGCTTTCCTATAAGGCCGCAGTGGTCAAAGCCGAGCCGGTTAAGCGCCATCAACCTGATAGTCCAGTGGTTTCCCAGACTAGCCATACCGAGCGTTCTGATCGGGGTCTCTATGCGACTCTCGTCGGAGACTTCGTGGAGTCATGCCTGGAAGGATGGCACACGGTAGATCGGGAGAGCTTTTGGGAAAATGCCGGTCGCCGCTCACTAGATGCCACGTTCGCGCCGGCACTCGTGCCGGAAATTGCCGCGAGGATGGACAAGGAGTTGCGTTCTCATCCGCTTTATATAGGAGCCGTTTCACCTGATCTGGGAAATCCGCTCCATCGCTACCTGTTTATTGAGGCGATGTTCAAGGACGCATTCCTGAGTGGCGGCCGAGTGTATATTCGTGGCGGTATGCCGGGGACGGGCGATCCTTCTTTCATTGGTGCCGACACGTTTTCTTCCGCCGGGGTAGGGATAGTGCCCTATACCCAATTTGATAACGTCGCACCGCCGCTAGTTCTCCCCCCGGGGCTCAGCACCCGTGGCCTGGTCAGTGGAATGCGCATGGAACGGTGCATGGTGCTCGATGTCCACCAGAAGGTCATGCGTGATTTGAGTTTCAGCCGGTCACTACGCGATCTGGATCGTGACTTTGAATGGGATCTTTCCCAACTCCCGGATGCGCCGGAAGAGGTGAATGTACAGGCCACCAAGATCGCGGACTATCTGCTCAATCCTGACCATAATGGACTCCAAGGGCGGATGCTTACACCAACAAGGCTAGACGGTCTTACAAAGATTGCCAATGTTTGTATTGTCTGGTCGAGGAGGGAACAGAAGGTGCCGTGTGGCAGTGTTCAATCGCCACATTTCGAGCAATTTTAAGGATTTTCTGAGCATGGTATTTTTCATGGTATCGCCGTTTAGCAGGAAAGTAAGCCATTGAAAATAAAAGTTGAAAATAGCTTATTGATAATAGTGGGAGTGACCGGCACTGGCAGGCAACAGCGAGTACTTAATCAAACGTCAGTTTCATCCCAATCGCAACTTTTTTCAGTCGTTTATCGCTTGTCCAAAGCCGGGTATTTTCCGCTAATGCTGTTGCAGCCAGTATATGGACATCAATGTAGCCAATACCTTTTCCCATCAGTTGATTCTGTTCTATGAAGTGCAGTGCCTCTGCCGGAGAGGCGACAGGCGATTGAGGAAGATCGTTGAGTAGTCTGAGAATCTCTTCGCGGTTGTGTAAATTTCCGCATGCCAGTTCACCAATGACAAAGGGGTGTACCAGTACCTGGCTACGATCAAGTAATTCGATTAACTGGTTATTCCCGGAGCGCAGATGGTCAATCCAGATGGACGTATCGACCAGGATCATTTTGCGGTTTTGGATTGGCGACGCGGTACCCGTTTCAGTTGCGGCTCACTGCCTCCCAGCCGCGCCAACCGTCGTGCGCTTTCGCGTTCAATCAAGGCGCGCAAGCCTTCTCGAACAAGCGCAACTTTCTCGTTCACCCCGGTAATCCGTTGAGCTTCTGCCAGCAATTCGTCGTCGATATTTAAAGTGGTTCTCATGGGCGATCCTCCTCATTTGGTGGCATAATAAAAGCCATCAAATGATGATATATTAGATGTTCTAATAGCGCAAGATCGTGTCTTTGAGTCTCGCCACAGTCATAGTTATCAACGAAAACCTGCGGCAGATCTTGTCACATTGTGACCTATGATTTGTAATGTTCAGTAGTAATCAGCAGCAATTCCTGACGTTGTGGCGGCCTGGACGGCCGAGCGGGAGGGCACTGCCGGGTTATGTGCAACGGGAATTTGAAGATTTTCTCCAATGTGGCCGGCTGGAATATGGTTTTCTGCGGGTGCGCTGCGAGTCCTGCCACGTCGAGCATCTGGCCGCCTTCAGCTGTAGGCGTCGCGGCTTTTGCTCAAGTTGCGGAGCGCGGTGCATGGCCGAAAGCGCCGCGCTGCTGGTTGATGAAGTACTGCCCAAACAGCCAATGGGTCAATGGGGACTCAGCTTTCCCTTTCAGTTACGCTTCCTGTTCACCAGCCGGCCCGAGATCATGGGGCGTGTGCTGGGTCTCGTTTACCGGGTCATCGCAACTCACCTGGTCAAGAAAGCGGGCCATATCCACAAGAGTGCCCGCACCGGCGCGGTCACCCTGGTCCAGCGGTTTGGTTCTGCACTCAACCTGAACATCCATTTTCACATGCTGTTTCTCGATGGCGTGTACGCCGACCGCCCCAGTGGGCCAGTCCGGTTCCGTTGGGTTAAGGTGCCGACCAGCGCCGAACTCACCCAAAATGTCTCTATAACGCCTCTTATAAACGCTTATCCGGGTTCGGTTTTTTGTTAAACTGACAATCAAGCGCAGGCATTTCCCTTTTGTCATGGCTTGACGCTTGCTGCTATCAGGGAGGTTAATATGACTTATTCCACCCCGTCGTTTTTCATTTTCTTGCTGTCTCTTATGTTTCTCAGCGCCTGTGGCGGCAGTGGCGGAGGCAATAATGCCCAGATGCCGCCTGTTAATGTCATCACCGATACCGATGGCGATGGTGTGCTCGATGACGTCGATATCGATGATGATAACGATGGCCTGATCGAAATCAGTACTTTGGAACAACTGGACTGGATGCGTAATGATCTCGCTGGTGAAAAACTGGTCGATAATGATGGAAACGCCACCTTTGAAGGCTGCCCGGCCAATGTCTGTAAAGGTTACGAGCTCGTCACTGATCTGGATTTTGATACCAATGGCGATGGCGTACTGGATGGCAGTGATACCTACTACGACTATGATGGCGATGGGCAGAACAATGGCTGGCTACCTGTTGGCTGGCTACCATCTGGCGCGCTTGCAGATTTTGTGGCGGACTTTGATGGCAACGACCATCGCATCAGCAATTTATATATCAATCGTGTGAGTGGTGATATTACGCAAGGGGCTGCAGTGGGGTTGTTCGCTCTTGTTGATGGCGCAACCCGGCCTATCACTTTGCGTAATCTTGTTCTTGATGGTGCACATGCAAGTATTAATGGCGTGTCTTCCGTAGGGGCATTAGCCGGTTACACCAGAAATGGAGTGACAGTTTCAAACATTACATCGGATATTGATATTGCCGGAACAGCATCTCTTATAGGAGGCTTGATCGGCAATATTACAGAAACCGAGATTGCTGACTGTGCAAGCTCTGGTGTGGTAACTGGTGATATCAATTCATCCGTCACGGTTGGCGGCCTTGTCGGCAAGGCAGCTAACTCAAACCAGATTATCCGTAGTGCTGCGACAGGCAATGTAACGGGAAATGAAACGGTCGGTGGTCTGCTTGGTATGGCTTTTGGTTCGGGCGCGTCAATAACAACAATCTCTGACAGTACCGCCAGTGGAGATGTGACTGCTGACCGGAGGGATGCGGGTGGTCTGCTTGGTTATGGCTTTGCCGGGGTCACAATCCAGTCGAGTTCTGCTTCTGGTTCAGTCAATGGTGTTGATTATACGGGTGGCCTGGTTGGTCGAGTCGAAGATAACGCCACCATTACTGACAGCTTTGCCACAGGCAATGTATCGGGTCAGAATCATACCGGCGGCCTGGCGGGCTGGGCTACTGGTGCAATAATAACAGACAGCTATGCAGCAGGTGATGTAAACGGGCTCATTTTAACAGGCGGCTTGGCTGGGCTTGCTGAATCTGTATTCAGCATCACCGGTTGCTATGCCAGCGGTGCTGTTACTGGCCTCACTTATACCGGTGGATTGATAGGGCGCGCTATGGGAGGAGGTGATGTTCAACAGAGTTACTTTACAGGCTCTGTGACTTCGACAGGATATTACACGGGTGGCATTATCGGCAGTGCAAATTTTCGCGCTGCTACACCAAGCCTGCCTCAGATTATCGGAACGGGTGATGTTGTGCTTGATCAGATCTTCACCACTGGCGATGTCATCGGTACCAGTTATGTAGGTGGTCTGATCGGTCTTTCCTACAATATGACCATGGATAACAGCTTTGCAACGGGTACAGTTGCTGGGAATAGTCTATACATCGGTGGTCTGCTTGGTGATGCCAATGATGGCAGCATAATAACGCGAGGGCTGGCAGCGAATGTTGTTACGCTGATTAGCAGTACATCTCTGGGTGCATTGGTCGGCTACAGTTCCGGCGTCAGCTATACCAACAATTACCATGCGAACGATCAAGGTATTGTCAGCGCCATCGGTCAAAATCTGGATACAGGGGGTTCCAACCCACCAGGCACCACTGGCAGCAATCTGGCAGAGCTGCAGTTTGTGACCAGCGCCGGACAAAGTGGGCTGTTTACCAACTGGGGCACGGTGTGGGACTTCGGTAGCACTATGCAGTTACCAGGGCTGATCATAAATGGCGCAGTTTTGCGTGATGGTGATGCGGATGGCTTGCTTGATTAGATGTATAAAACATCTAAAACTGAATATCACGGAGAAAATCTGACGCAATAAAGGGGTCTGAGCCATTTTTTACAGACTCAAGGTGCTGGCTTCGACTGCTGTGTGAAACACGTAGCTCACCGCTGGAGTGCCTGAGCTGTATGCTGAAACTGGAAAAAACATCAGATGATAAGACTTTGTTTGTGATTCGGGCAATCTCTGAGTTAAATGGATTTGTTGATGTAAATGCGGAATAAGGAAGTATAAAAAACCAGGCAACCAGAGTTTAACCGGAAGATATTTTTGGTAATTTTTAGCGTTCAATAGTAATATTTTCTGAACATGGTGTTTTTCATGGTATTCCTATTTGGCAGAAAAATAAGTTATTGAAAATAAATGATAAAAAAGGCTTGTTGATAATAGAGTGGGAGTG
>WFVD01000013.1 GCA_015491865.1 Gammaproteobacteria bacterium | reverse complement strand
CAATAACCTGGTGAAAGAGCAGCAGCCGAGCTCGCTCGATCTGGACCGTTTTCGGCGTCTACTACGCCAGCTTGCCCTGAACGAAGAGCTGGCGCAGGCGGTGGTTGACTGGATCGATGAAAATGAAGATGTCACCATCCCGGGCGGCGCGGAAGACTTTGAGTATCTCGGGCGCACCCCGCCATATCGCACCCCGAATGCGATGATGGCAAGCCCCAGTGAGCTACTATTGATTAAAGGCTTCGATCGTAAGGTGTACGATGCGCTATTGCCGTATGTCACGGTGTTGCCGGAATATACCGATATCAATGTTAATACCGCCAGTGCCGAACTGTTAATGACACTGGTTGATGGGTTGACGCAATCTGAGGCGGATCAGCTGATCGAAGAGCGGGGTGAAAATGGTTTTGAAAAGGTCAGTGACTTTATCAATAGTGCAGCGATTGGCGGGCGGCTGACCGACCAGAGTGGCCTCAGTGTGCAGACAAAATATTTTATAATCAATTCAGTGTCTGAGTTTGGGCGTGGCCGCACAAATCTGTATAGTTTGCTGGTGAGAGATGACAAAGCAAAAGTGGAAGTGGTGATGCGCACACAGGGCGTTTATTAATGCAGCCAACATTTTATATCAGGCTGACGAATGAGAGTAGCACGAGCACAACGGTCTCTACCCTGCATGTGACGGAAGAGGGGGCGCAAGCGCGTTCGACAGAGACTCCATTTAGTGATCTGGCAGCGGCGGCGAGTGGCTGCCGCATCATCGTCATCGTCCCCGCAACGGAACTGTTGCTGATGTCGACGACTGTACCGAGTCGAAATCGTCAGAAAATTCTCAGCGCGGTTCCCTACATTCTTGAAGAGCAGCTCGCGAGTGATGTTGAGCAGCTCCATTTTGTGATTGATACGCCCGATGCCGCCGGCCAGGTTACGACACTGGTGGTCGAACACCAGAAGATGAAGTCATGGCTTAATCTATTGAGAATGCACGGCGTTGAGCCACATGCGATCGTTGCGGACCTCTGCTGCCTGCCTCAATCAGATATGGCGCAGTGGACGCTTCTGCTCGAAGGTGACACCGTGCTGGTGAGCACCGGTATCAACCAGGGTTTTGCAGTTGACCGTGATAACCTGCTCCTGATATTACGTAGCGCATTGCAGGCCCAGGAAGGCGCGGCAGATAGACCGCAGCAGCTGCGTCTGATAACGGCTGGTAGTGATGATGAAGAGCCGTTGATTGAGGCACCAGGTGAGTTTGATCTGGTCATCAGCAGAGAAGATGGGATTGAGGATACCCTGCTCCTGCTTGCGCAGGGGCTAGACGAAAAGCGCACGCTTAATCTACTGCAGGGACAATATAGCCGTCGTGATCAGATGGGTAAACTGCTGCGCCCCTGGCGAGCGACGGCAGTCATGCTGGCATTGCTGATGCTATTGTCAGGTGGCACAACGGTGGCCGATTATTTCAGGTTAAATGATGAGAAGGCCGCGCTAAAAGGGCACATCGAGCAGACCTATCTCGCCACCTGCCCCGGCGCCAAACGTATTGTTAACCCTGAAGCACAGATGAAACAGTGTCTTAAGAAATTGCGCGGTGGTGGGGGGGGCAATGGTGGTGATGAGCTGTTAGTGATGCTCTCATCGGTGGGTGATGCGTTAAAGGCGACAGCAGGGCTGCAGCTCCAACGCCTTAGTTACCGTAATGGCCAACTGGATATAGCGCTCGCGATTTCAGATATTCAGGGGCTGGATAAATTGAAACAGCGCATCATCAGGGATGCCGCTCTGCAGGTTGAGATTCTTTCTGCCACCTCGCGCAACAGCCGCATTGAAGCGCGCCTGCAACTAAAAGGTAAAGGGGCATGAAAGGGTGGTTTGCAACGCTCAATCCGCGCGAACGCATCATGGTGGGGGGTGGCGGGCTGCTGTTAATTCTGGCACTGCTGGTGGGTAGCTGGCTCTCTTTTAGCAGCGATGTTGAACGTCTGCGCGAAGTGGTGAGTGAGCAGCGTGCCATCAGTCAGTGGATGGAGAATGCGGCGCTTGAGGCTGCACAGTTACGTAAAGCGAGTCGCGGCCAGCGTCACGCCAGCGCGGGAGGGGCCTCACTGCTGTCGCTGGCTGATCAAACAGCAAAGCGCAGCGGCCTTGGCAAGGCGGTAACACGAGTCGAGCCGGATGGTACCGACAAGGTACGCATTCGTCTTGAGCGGGCCAGTTTTGACAAAATGATGCGCTGGCTGGAGGAGCTGCAAAGTAAACATGCGGTCTCTATCAACAGCATTACGGTTGATCAACATCAGGATAGCGGTATGGTCAATGTCCGTTTGACGCTGAAGGGGCCGTGATGAAAAAGAAGGCTTTTCTTTATAGTGCACTGTTACTGGTTTGCTACCTTGTTTTTATGGTGGTGTTGATGCCGGCTGATCGTCTGTACGGCCTGGTCAAGGCGCAGCTACCCGCCTCTCTCTACCAGATCGACGGCACGATCTGGCACGGCAGGGCAGCGGTGGCGATCATCGGTCAGCAGCGGCTCGAAGCGCTACAGTGGCAACCGCAACCCTCCGCTCTGTTTCGTGGCCGCGCCCAGGTAGCCGTTAATTTTCGTTATGAGGGGAGAGCGTTCTCCGCAACTCTGGGGCGAGGGCTGAGTGGTCTCTATCTACGCGATTTTGAAGGGAGCCTGACAGCAGCATCGATTGAAAAGTTTTCTCAGCAGCTGGCATATGGCCTTAAGGGTATTTTTGACATTGACCTTAAAGAGATTGCGACTCATGGTTCAGAACTTGCCTCTATAGATGGCTCCATTCGCTGGCGTGGGGCGGGGCTGGAGATGAACAACGGATCGCTGGGTAACTTCGAGCTAAAATTTACTACGGTCGACGGCAAGATAAACGGTGTGATACGAGATATTGGTGGGCCGCTAAAGGTCAATGGCACCCTCTTTCTCCAGCCATCAGGAGCGTACCTTTTTGCAGGGACTATCGAACTGCGTGACAAACAGCGCAATGACCTGCGGCAGGGTTTGCGTTTTATCGGCACACCCAATCCTAAAGGGGTTTACACAATCAAGCATCAGGGGCAGCTGCCAGTAAATCGCCTGGCCGCCTTCGCAGGTTAAAACTTTCATGACAACAGCGAAGAATAACGCACTGGCGCGTATTGCCAGTGCTATCGAATATTTTAGTGAGTGGAGTGGCCGAGCCGTCTCCTGGTTAACGCTGGCGCTGGTGCTGCTGGTCAGTTATGACGTCACTATGCGCTACCTGTTTCAGGAAGGCTCGGTCGCACTGCAAGAGCTGGAGTGGCACATTTTTGCGCTGATCTTTTTGCTGGGCGCGGCCTACACATTGAAGCATGATGAGCATGTGCGGGTTGATCTTATCTACCACGCACGCTGGATGAGCGAACGTCGCCGCGCCTGGGTAGATCTCTTTGGCACACTCTTTTTTCTGCTGCCATTTTGTATGTTGATTATCTATAGCTCATGGCCATTTGTTGAGAACGCTTATCTATTGAATGAGCATTCACCCGACCCGGGGGGATTGCCGCACCGCTACCTGATCAAACTGATGATCCCGCTCTGTTTCGTGCTGCTGGCGCTACAGGGCGTTGCGATCATTATCCGAACTGCGCAGAAGATTGCGGCTCACCGCAACGCCCCTGGCACGGAAAAAGCTTCACAGGAGAAAGCGCACTAATGGAGATGGAAGTCTGGGCGCTGATTATGTTTGGCGTGGTGATCGCGGCGCTGATGATCGGTTTCCCCGTTGCATTCACACTGGGTGCCGTCTCGATGGTGTTTGGCGGCATCTTTCTCGGTCTCGAATTCTTCGAACTCCTACCGATGCGTATCTGGGGGGTGATGACCAACTTCACCCTGCTGGCCGTGCCGCTGTTTGTCTTTATGGGGATTATGCTGGAGAAGTCGGGCATCGCCGAAGAGCTGCTGGAAACCATGGGGATGTTGTTTGGCCGTATTCGTGGTGGGCTGGCGGTGTCGATTGTCATCGTCGGTGCGCTGCTTGCCGCCACCACCGGCGTGGTCGGGGCGACGGTGGTTACGATGGGTGTCATCGCCCTGCCGGCACTACTAAAACACGGTTATCGTACTGAACTTGCCACCGGCACCATCGCCGCTTCCGGTACGCTCGGGCAGATCATCCCTCCCAGCATTGTGCTGATTCTGCTGGCGGATGTGATCGGAGTGCCGGTCGGGCAGCTATTTGCCGGTGCCGTGGTACCGGGCTTTCTGCTGGTCGCGCTGTTTATCATTTTTATCATGGTGGTCGCATGGATAAAGCCTGAACAGGCCCCCGCTATCGATGTGAAAAAACGACAGGCAGAGCGGGGTGATAGCAGCCTGTGGCTGGCAGTATTAACCAGTCTGCTGCCACCACTTCTGCTGGTGGTCGCGGTACTTGGTTCAATCTTTTTTGGTATCGCCTCACCCACAGAGTCGGCTGCCGTGGGCGCATTGGGCGCGATGCTACTGGCAATCTTGCGCCGTCGCCTTAACCTCCCCAAACTGCAGCAAACCATGCGCCAGACCACGCGCATGACCAGCATGGTGTTTCTAATCCTGATCGGTGCAACCACCTTTGGCCTGGTGTTCCGCGGCATGGGTGGTGACATGATAGTGGAAGATCTGATGATGGAACTGCCCGGCGGCGTCTGGGGTTTTCTGTTCGTCAGTATGTTAGTGGTGTTTATACTGGGTTTCTTTTTAGATTTTATTGAGATCTGTTTTGTAGTGGTACCGATCATTGCACCGATCGCGATTATGATGGATATCGACCCCGTATGGTTTGCGATTCTGATTGCGATGAATTTGCAGACCTCATTTCTCACGCCACCATTCGGTTTTTCGCTCTTTTATCTCAAGGCGGCTGCACCACCGACAGTGAAGATCACTCAGATCTATCGGGGCGTCATCCCCTTTATTATTATTCAACTATCAGTACTGGGGTTGTTGATCGCCTTTCCGGATGTTGTAACATGGCTGCCACAACTAATGGATGAGATGCAGGGGTTTGGTTAATGGTTTCCGCCTCGCCTGCATAGGGGCTATCGGGAGTAAGTAAAAGTGACGACTGAAGAAAAGAAGCAAGATAAGCCCGTAACCCCGGCAGACCGGCTGGTTTTTAACGGCCTTAAAGGTGCGCTTGTTGCCACCGTCTTCCTCTTTACACCTTTGCTGACCATGCTTTTAAACGCCATAGGGATGGGCTCTATAGCACCGCTGCTGAACGCCCTGATGTTCCCGCTGCTGTTTATCTGTTTTGGTGCGATGGGTTACGGCATGTGGCAAAAGAAGATGCAGGAGAGAGCAGGGTCAGAAGAGGATTAATGCTCAAATATTTCCTGTAAACAGGGATACAATTCCACGTTGAAGGTGAGCCGCGTGCTCCACCATTGTTAGTGGGAGCACGGTTGCTACGGTTCCATCTTCCCCAGCTTCGGTGCTGGAAACAGCTATAGCTTCCACCCCCAGAAAGATAAAAATTCCGCAAAAGGCCACATATCTGAGGCCTGTCGGTTCCACGGTTTTAAGCTGGTATAAAACAGGGCGCCGGTTTTATCTTGATCTCCGAACGCCTTATCTTCTCCCACTCGCCAGTCCAGCGCCCACCAGCTAACCAGCAATCGTTCTAACGGTTTGTACGCCCCTTTTACATACCCCTTACGGCCACCTTCGGTTTCATAAAATGAGGTCGTGGTGCCGTCGCCCAACGGCAGTTTCAGTAAATCGGAAATGGGTGCGATGTTGAGCGTTTTCGTTTGGTAGTGCTGGTCGATTTCTGCCTGTGTCAATAAAGCGATCTCCATGACGCGGTGGGTCTCATTTTTTAGATAGATCGCGATGCGGCTATCACCGTCAAGCGGCTCGGGAAGTTGCAACAGCCCCGGCAGTGTCATGCCGTACACCCATTGCGAATTACGCTCCCAACCTGCTGGGTAGGCTGAGGTGGACAGATAACTGGTCGGGACAATGGCGAGAAAGCAGCCGCAGGTGTGGACGGTAGTGATGAGTAGCGGCCTGTTCTTTGCATCTAGTGTTATGACTGTCAACAAACCGTTATTTTTGCCGGCAGTGATGTGAAAGGGGAAGAGGCTAAAGGGTGTTTTTTCAAAGTGAATGCGGTAGATCAGGTTGGTGTAGTGACCGCTCGCGGTGGTGAATGGTTGACGATCAACATAGACAAACGGTTTTGTGGCATCAATGTCGATCTGCTCATCGCCATCAGCATCGAAGCGGGCGCGCGGTTTACCGATGCGATTAAATCTCTTTTCATCCTGTTCAGTAATAAAAATGGGTGCAAAGCGAGAGAAATCCTCTTTCTGGTCGTTAACAATATAAGCGGTGAGAGGCGCGTTGCTGTTTGGGAGAGCGTCATGGTGGGGGCGATGCGTGGCACAGGCAGAGAGTAGCGTGAGCGCCACTATCAGCAGTGGAAGCAATCTCCCGGATCTTCTTAAACGGTTTGTAAGGCCCATACAATTCATATCGATACGCTGTATTGCTCAAAAGGACTATCTGCTAAACCTTAACAGATACACGAGGAACGTGGGATTATGAGCGCATCATATATGTTGGAACGCATTGGTGGAATGACGAAGGACCCTGTTTCTGAAAATAAGATTTTACGCCACCGGCTGGATGAATTTATTGCCGAAGCGCGCAAAAATGAGCGCAAGATGCGCCGTTTTCAGTCGCTGGAGTTAAAGCTTATTGGCCTTAGTTCGGTGCATGATCTGATTAATGCCGTGTTGAGCCCCGACTACGCGACCTTCCGTTGGGATGAGGTGACGCTGTTGCTGCTCGATCCTGAATATGAAATTCAACGTGCGCTGGAAGAGGAGGGGGTGGATCTGCGCGAGATGCCTCATCTGATGTTTGCATCCGATAGCGACGACCTTAGCGCCCATTATCAGATGTCACTTTTTCCAACGCTCGGCCCCTATCGTGCACGCCAGCACGCCAACCTTTTTCCGGCGCGCCGTCGCACTCCCGGCAGTGTGGCGCTGTTGCCACTGGTGCGCCAGGGTAAGTTGATCGGCAGTCTGAATGTCGGCAGCTATAGCGCGGAGCGCTTTGTGCGCGGCGTGCGGACAGACTTTTTTGAACACCTCTCGGCGATTGTTTCGATCTGCCTGGAAAATGCGGTGAATATTGAACGGCTCAAGCGACAGGGCTTGACGGACACGCTAACGGCAATCAATAACCGCCGATTTTTTGACCAGCGCCTCGAAGAGGAGGTGGGACTGGCCAAGCGTAACAAACGGCTGCTCTCCTGCATGTTACTCGATGTTGATCTCTTTAAGCAGGTGAATGATACCTACGGCCATCAGGTTGGTGACTTGGTGTTGCGTGATGTCGCAGCGCTGATCCGTGCGCAGATGCGCGGCAGTGATGTGCTCTCCCGTTACGGTGGTGAAGAGTTCTCGGCCCTGCTCTCACAGGCGAGTGAAGCGGAGGCGCTGGAAGTGGCGGAGCGTATTCGTGAAAGCATCGAACAGCATCTCTTTAGTGTTGATGGGCATGCCGATTTTTCGGTCACCATTTCAATTGGCGTCACCACCTTTAACCCCGCCCGGCAGGGTGAGGCTGCAATGTGCATGCAGGGTGAATATATGGTGGGGCAGGCGGATAAAGCGCTTTATAAGGCGAAGGCGAATGGCCGTAACCGTGTTGAGAGTGGCGGTGAAATTGAGGTGCCGGAGGGGTGGTGAGGAACGGTTATGAGCGCCGCCAGCTGTCGATAAAAAGGCTCACTAAATGAGCCTTTTTATTTTATCTCTTAACGTGCAGGCCACACTCTCTATTTTCTGGATCTTCCCACCACCAGCGTCCAGCACGGATATCTTCACCCATCGCAATCGCACGGGTACAGGGGGCGCAGCCGATGCTGGCGTAGTGCTGGTCGTGCAGTGCGTTATAGGGGAGATTGAAGTGGTGGATGTAGGTCCAGACCTCTTTATTGCTCCAGTGAGTGAGCGGATTAAACTTCTGCAGGTCGTTGCCTTCATCCCATTCCGATTCGGGTAAATCACCGCGGGTTGGTGACTGCTCAGCTCGCATACCGGTGATCCACGCCCTTTTCCCTTTTAGTGCGCGTTGTAGCGGCAATACTTTGCGGATTCGACAGCACGCCTTGCGCAGCTCGATGGAGTCATAGAAGGCATTAGGGCCATTTTTTCGTGAATAGGCCTCAATATCAGCGCTCTCTGGCGCATAGATGGCGAACTCTCGGCCGTAGTGCTTCATCGCCTGCTGGATCGTCGTATGGGTCTCCTGTGGCAGGCGGCCGGTGTCGAGCGTGAAGATCTCAATGGCTGGCGCGAACTTACAGATCAGATCAGTACAGACCATATCTTCGGCACCAAAGCTGTTGGCGAAGGTGGCGGGCGAGTAGCCGCTGGCGATCTCGATCAGCACCTTTTTAGCCTGCTCAATTTTGGTTATTAAGGCGGCATCCAGTGTCGATTCAGAGTCCATTTTTATCTCCTCTTAAAATAAGCTGGGCTGACTAAAAATATAGTCAGCCCAAAAACAACGCCCATCTAATTGTTTTGTAAAGGTAGTTTAACCAGCCTTCTTAACTCGAATGCGTGTTTTGTCGCCCTGCGCTTCGGTTTCCAGAATTTCGTGCCCCTCGCTGGCGAGGCTGGAGGAGACCTGCTGCGAAGGCTCGCCGGCAGTAAAGAGGAAATCAACCACCTCGCCGGTTGAGAATTTACGTAGCTCATTGCGCGCCTTGATGTAGTGCAGTGGGCAACCAAAGGTGCTGAGGTCAATAGCCTCAGCGGTCGCTTTTTCTGCGGCGGCCGCCGGAATGGCAGCAACCGAAGCGCTCAGATCGAGCTGCTGGTCGATGGTCTGGCAGGCGTTGGCAGCCTCAACTGTCCAGTGATCCATCGCCTGCGCCAGCTCGGCAAAGCTTGCATCGTCGAACTCACTCTGTAGCGCGGCGATCAGCTCGCCAAACTCCGCAAGCTGCTGACCAAGGAGCGCTTGTGCCGGCAGCGCCGTCTGCAGCAGTGTGCCCATCTCCTGGAGATCATCGAGCGGTTTTTCACCGGCGAGGAACAGCAGTGACTGACCGACACGACGCCCGACTTCGGCCGCGCACTCCAGCGCATCGTCATATTTACGCTGTAGCAGGAAGGCGTTGCGATAGGTGCGCTCGGTGGCCGCTTCCGAGAAGTTGGCTGCCACTGTCTCCTGCGCCGCGCCGGAACATTCGCCCCCTCCCAGTTGCAGTACTTTAAAGTCGGCCCCGTCGCCGTGATCATGAAGCACGTCGGCGACCTCATGCTCTTCGACAGTCGCGATATCGTTTAGCAGCGTTTTAAAGTAGGCAGAGTCTTTGTTTTGCGCCCAGCTAAAGAAGCTCTCATCGTTACTACGGTCGGCTTTGTACGTTGTCTTCACTTTATCGATAGCAGACTCGATGCGCGCCGAAGGAACGGTTGGTCCCTTGATCGCAATTGCGCCGCCGTTGCGGCCATCCCCACCGATGTACATCTGGTAGTGTGGGATAAGTTTGCCATGTTTGCGTTTGCCTTCACCGTAGATGCCGATATCGCCAGTTTCGGGCTGTGCACAGCCGTTGTGGCAACCGCTGACACGCAGGCGCAGGTCATCATCGCCACCGCTAAGTTTTGGCCCGAGGATGGTTGATGAGGTGATGCCGAGGCGGCAGGTTGAGGTGCCGGGACAGGCAACGACGTCGTTGCCTGTCTCAGGCTGCTTGAGTGATAGCGCTTCGAGATCGGCGCGCACAGTGGCGATCTTCTCATCGGGCACACCGACCAGCATCAGGTTCTGGTCCTGCGTGGTGCGCACATCGACGATGTTGTGATTGCGCATCAGCGCCGCAAGACCACGCAGCTGCGCCACCGTGATATCACCAATCGGTAGGGCAATCGGGAAGATGTTCAGGCCGTCCTGTTTCTGCGCCAGCACCGCACGTGGTGCGCCGGGGTTGTTGTAGCCCTTGCCAGATTTAGGCTCAACCCATTCGGCGGCCGGCAGGGTTTTGTCTGCCAGCGCGGTGGTGGTGCGTTCCAGCTCCTCTTTATATTTTTCGATAAAGCCCGCTTTGCCAAATTTATCGACCAGAAACTTGATGCGTGATTTGGCGCGCATGCGGCGGTTCGAGTAGCGATTATGGAGCGAGATCAGCGCCTCCATCGAGGCGAGTAGCTGTTTCTCTGGTACGAACGTCTCAACGGTGATCGCGTGGCGTGGTTTGTGGCCCAGGCCGCCGCCAGCAAGGATTTTGAAACCGGGCACCCCATCTTTTCGGGTCGCAACAATACCGACATCGTGGATCATCGCCTGCGCGCAGTCGGACTCACAACCAGAGAAACTCATTTTGAATTTACGTGGCAGATGCTGGGTCAGTGGGTAGCGCAGGAAATGCTGTGCCACACTGTTCAGTACCGGCGAGATGTCGGTGTGCTCATGCGGACAGACGCCGGCCAGCGGGCAGCCAGTGATGTTGCGTACGGTGTTGTTGCACGCTTCACGCGAGGTCAGGTTCGCCTTGGCAAGGTGACGAATGGCAGCCGGGGTCTTTTCCAGCGGGATATAATGAACCTGGATCGCCTGGCGGGTGGTGACATGGGCGGTGTCGTGCTGAGAGTATTTTTCAACGATATCGGCAACATGCTCTGCCTGGCTGGCATTGAACTGGCCGCCTGGCAGTTTGATGCGCACCATGTTCACCCCTTCCTGGCGCTGGCCGTAGATCCCCTGCTGCAAGCGCATCGATTGAAAACGGTCGTGATCGATGCGCTCCTCGAGAAACGCCTGTAGCGTCTCTTCGTAGCGAACAATCTCTTCATCACTGGTTAATGGTTGCGTTATAACCGCCATCACTTCTTCTCCTGCCCTGATTTTACGGGCGATAATGTTTTTGGTTCTTTAAAGTACGGTCTCTGTTTATCAGGAGACGACAAATTTTAGCCCGATCAGTAGCAACATGGTTGCAAGGATCGGGCGCATCACTTTTTCCGGGATGACGGTGCTGGCGTGGCTGCCGACATAGATCCCGGGCAGTGAGCCGATTAACAGATAGCCCAGCAGCGTGAAATCAACGGTGCCCATCTGCATATGCCCCATGCCGGCGAGTGCAGTGAGTGGTACCGCATGTGCGAGGTCTGTTCCGACAACGCGCATGGTGGGCAGCGATGGGTATAAAAAGAGCAATATCGCCGCGCCAAACGCCCCTGCGCCGATAGAAGTAATAGGTACCAGGATTCCCAGCAACACGCCGGCCAGTATGGTAACGGGTGTACGCCACTGTTTCCAGTTTGGCAGCAGTTTTTTAATGGTTTGCCCGCTGTCGTGGATGTGGTTTTTGAGATAAAGTGCGAGCGCGGTCAAGATCAGAGCAACCCCGAGCAGGGTGTTTACGAATGCGTCGATGTGGAAATCGGGATTGGTTGTGCGCACCATGTCCAGCACGTAAACCGTGACCACCGCCGTGGGCAGGCTGCCAAGCGACATCCAGCCGACGATATTCCAGCAGATGGTGCCGCGGCGGTTGTGAGAGATGATGCCGCCGGTTTTGGTGATCGCTGCAAACAGCAGGTCGGTGCCGACGGCGACAATCGGCTGCACATTAAAGGCGAAGATCATCAACGGGGTCATCAGTGAGCCGCCGCCAACGCCGGTGAGACCGACGAGCACGCCAACGGCGAATCCCGAGATGATATAGATGAATTCCACAGTATTTTGTCCGGTGCCAGTTCTAACCAGGTGATTTTTAAGGCTTCTTAGCGTTGTTCGGTAATTTCAGGGGTAGCGATTCTAGCATAGATCAATATTATCAATAATAATAAATAATGCTATCTATAGAATTATTGGTTATAAAGGGCGAGTGGTGAACGGGGAGGTGCCATGAATTTTCAACAGTTACGCTATATCCGTGAAGTGGAGCGCTGTGGACTCAACATCTCAAGCGCGGCCGAGGTGTTACACACCGCACAGCCGGGGGTGAGCCAGCAGATTCGCCAGCTTGAAGAGGAGCTGAATGTGCAGATCTTTGAGCGCAACGGCAAACGGTTGGTCGGCGTCACCCAGCCCGGGCGTGCGGTACTGGCGATGGCCGAACGGGTGTTGCGCGAGCTGGAGCATATCAAGCAGGTTGGTTTTGAATTTACCCATGAGGCGAGCGGTAGCCTCTCGATCGCCACCACTCACACCCAGGCCTGCTATGCGCTGCCGCCGGTGATTAAACGCTTCACTGAGCGCTATCCCAATGTGCGGCTGCATCTGCACCAGGGGAGTCCGACCCAGATTGCACAGCTCGCCGCCTCCGGGGTAGCCGACATTGCAATCGCCACCGAGGGGATCGACCTTGATGAGACGCTGGCGATGATGCCTTGCTATCAGTGGAATCGCAGCGTGATTGCACCACTGGGGCACCCGATTCTAGCGTGTGAGCCGTTGACACTGGCAGCGATCGCCAGCTACCCAATTGTCACCTATGATTTTGCCTATGCCGGGCGCACCAAGATCAACCGTGCATTTGAGGCGGCTGGGCTGCGCCCCAATATGGTGCTGACGGCGCTCGATGCCGATGTGATCAAGATCTATGTCAAGCTGGGCTTGGGGGTTGGGTTGCTGGCCTCAATGGCCTATGACCCCGAGCGTGACAGCGCGCTCGGGGTGGTCGATGCGGCGCACCTGTTTGAAGCGAGCACCACGAGGATCGGGATTCGCCGTGGTAGCTACCTGCGCGGTTTTCACTATGCGTTTATTGAGATGTTCGCACCGCATCTGGATCGGAAGGCGGTGGATGCGGTGATGTGAGATGGCTGGTTCCCACACGGGAGCGTGGGAACCAGTCACTATTTTAGCGTTTACTACTCATTAGTCGGGTTCCCCTCTTCATCGGCAGCGGCCGCGTAACCGCACTCTTTTTGTGGGCAGACCAGCTCTGTTCCTCTGCGCTTGGTGGTCTTCAGCGACAGAATTGGCCAGCCACAGTCGGGACAGGGGCGCGCGACCGGCCTGTTCCAGATCGCATAGCTGCAGTCGGGGTAGCGGCTGCAGGAGAAGAAGATCTTACCGTAGCGTGATTTGCGTTGCAGGATCGTCCCCTGTTTACACTCGGGGCATTCGACTTCGGTGTCGGCCGGTTGCTCAATCGGTTCGATATGTTTGCATTTGGGGTAGTTGCTGCAACCGATAAACTTGCCGTAGCGGCCGTGGCGGATGATCAGATCCGACTCACACTCGGGGCAGCTACGCCCTTCGACCTTCTCCGGCTCAGTGCTTTCGCCATCTTCGCCGAGGTTACGGGTATAGTCGCACTCCGGAAAGGCAGTACAGCCGATAAAGCGGCCTCGTCGTCCCAGGCGGATCGAGAGCGGTTTTTCACACTTGGGACACTTTTCGTCCATTGCCTCCTGGGTGACATCTTTGCGCTGCACGCTCACCTCTTTGTCGACCACCAGCGCCTTGAAGGGGGTCCAGAAATCCCTCATCAGCGGAATCCACTCTTTCTCGCCGCGTGAGATCGCATCAAGCTCATCTTCGAGATTCGCGGTGAAGTTGTAATCGACATACTGGGTAAAGTGTTCGGTCAGGAATTTATTGACCACGCGCCCAACATCGGTTGGCTTAAAGCGTTTTTTGTCGAGCTCGACATAGTCGCGCGCCTGCAGGGTAGAGATGATACTGGCGTAAGTTGAGGGGCGGCCGATGCCGTGTTCTTCAAGTGTCTTTACCAGGCTCGCTTCAGTGTAGCGTGGTGGTGGCTCAGTGAAATGTTGCTCGGGACGTATCGCCAGCAGTTCGACTTCATCGCCCTCTTTGAGCGGTGGCAGCAGTTTATCGTCATCATTCTCTTTGCTGTCATCCAGCCCCTCCTGATAGACCGCCATAAAACCGGGTTTGACGATAGTCGAGCCGGTGGCGCGGAAGATATTGCCTTTGCCTGCAGCGAGATCGATGCCGACCATGTTGATGGTGGCGTGTACCATCTGGCAGGCAACAGTCCGTTTCCAGATCAGACTATAGAGCTTGTACTGATCGGGGGAGAGTTTGTCTTTGATCGATTCCGGGTCAAGTGTAATCACCGTTGGGCGGATCGCCTCATGCGCCTCCTGGGCATTCTTTGATTTTGTCCTGTAGGTTTTTGGCTCTTTCGGCAGGTTCTCCTTGCCGTAGCGCTCGGTGATCAGCTCGCGTAGCTGCTCAACCGCCTCGGCCGCTAGGTTGACCGAGTCGGTACGCATATAGCTGATCAGGCCGATCGCTTCGTCACCGACATCGATCCCTTCATAGAGCTGTTGTGCAGTACGCATGGTGCGCTGGGCGGTAAAACCGATCTTGCGTGACGCCTCCTGTTGCAGGGTCGAGGTGGTGAACGGCGCGGCAGGGTTGCGACGGCGCTGTCTCTTTTCGACCTTTTCAACGGTCAGCCTGCCTGCGGCCGCCTTGTCGATCGCCTTCTGAGCTCTGGTCGCCGTCTTTTCATCGGTGATGCTGAACTGCTCCAGCTTCTCACCTTTATAGTGGGTCAGTTTTGCGCTGAAGAGATCCTTTTTGTTCGCTTTAAGGTCGGACTCCATCGTCCAGTATTCGCGCCGTTCAAAACGCTCGATCTCATCTTCACGTTCAGCGATCATGCGCAGCGCCGGGCTCTGTACTCGCCCTGCGGAGAGACCTCGCCGGATCTTTTTCCATAGCAGCGGTGAGAGATTAAAGCCAACGAGATAGTCGAGCGCACGTCGCGCCTGCTGTGCATTGACCATGTCGGTCGAGAGTTCACGTGGATTGGCGACCGCTTCGTTAACTGCCTTTTTCGTGATCTCATTGAAGGCGATGCGGTAGACCTGCTTATCTTTGAGTAGCTTTTTCTTTTTCAGAATTTCGAGCAGGTGCCACGAAATTGCTTCGCCCTCTCTGTCCGGATCGGTTGCGAGATAGAGGGCGTCAGCTTTCTTGAGTGCCTTGATGATGGCGTCGGTATGGCGGGCGTTCTTTTCGATGATCTGGTATTTCATCGCAAAGTCGTTGTCAGGGTCGACCGCCCCCTCTTTGGGCAGTAGATCTCTCACATGGCCGTAGGAGGCGAGGATCTCAAAATCCTTTCCCAGGTATTTTTTAAGTGTCTTTGATTTAGCCGGTGATTCGACGATAACAAGGTTTTTGCTCATTCAGAGACCATGAATTTTATAATGATTTCTCAGTGGTAAATGTGATTTAAAGCGCCGGACGCAAGCTTATTCCGGTTAGCGGCACATCTCCGTGTGTGATTAGCGGTGCCTTTAGTGCAGCGTGGTTTCCATCCCGTCGAAGACGATATCTTCAACCCAGCTGTAGGCAGCCTCCTGCCCCGGCTGATTGAAGAGCACCATTAACACGATCCATTTCAGATCATCGAGATCGGTGGTGCTGGTTTCAAGTGCCAGTGCGCGATCGATGATCAGTTCGCGGGTGATGGGTGTCAGGACATTGGTCTGTTCGAGAAAAAGCAGGAAGCCTCGGCTTTCAGTCTCGAGCCGTTCAAGCTCGTCGGCACTATAGATGCGCATTGTGCCCGGGGTAGAGAGGATCTCTTTCAATCCAAACGCCCCCGCCTCTCGCTGGTCTGACAGATCCTCCAGCCAGCGAAACGCCTTGCCTATCTCGCCCTGGGAAAAACCGGCTTCTTCGAGGCGCATCTTTAATGAATCATGGTCTGGGCTGACTTCTGACTCTTCATTAATATAGTGCTCGAAGAGATACATCAGCACATCCAGCATGTTTTCTTTCATCAAATAAGTCCTTGGTTCCCCGTTTTGATCCCATTGCGCAGGTAGTGGCCGCCGGCGGTAGTTTTTACGTAATTCTGTAGTTCCAGTACGAGAAGAATGGAGGAAAGTTCCTCAGCAGTCAATCCGGTGCGCTCAACCAGGGTGTCGATGGAGCTCGGATCGAATCCAAGGTGGGCGAAAACCTTCTGCTCGTTGTGGTCAAGTGGTCTGGCGAAAAGGGAGTGGGTTGTGGGCGCTTCAGTGGTGTTTTCAACCTGTCTGATCGCGCCTAGCTCTTCAATTATATCCTGAGTGTTTTCAACGAGTTTTGCTCCATCTCGGAGTAGTGCATGGCACCCTCGGGTGAGCGGATTGTGGATGGAGCCAGGGATAGCAAAGACCTCGCGCCCTTGCTCCAGGGCGCTGCGCGCAGTGATAAGGGAGCCGCTACGCAGTGCGGCCTCGGTGACTAGCACCCCCATGCTCATACCACTGATAATGCGGTTGCGGCGTGGAAAATTTTCGGCGAGCGGTGGAGTGCCGATGGGAAATTCGGTTACGAGCGCACCATTTTGAAGGATTTGATCGGCCAGTACGCGGTTACTGCGGGGGTAGCGATGGTCTGGGCCGGTGCCCATCACGGCAATTGTGGTGCCGTCAGCAACCAGTGCGCCGCGATGGGCGGCGGTATCGACCCCAAGAGCGAGGCCGCTGGTGACGGTATAACCGCTGCGGCTAAGGTCTCGTGCGAAGGTGAAGGTGTTTTCAGTGCCGTCCGGGCCAGGATTCCGGCTGCCGACGATGGCGATCTGCTGTCGTGAGAGTGTCGCGACATCGCCCTGGATAAAGAGGAGCGGCGGTGGGTCGTCAATCGCTTTTAACAGGAGAGGGTAGCGCGGGTCTCTGCAGGTGATGATATGGTTGCCGCATTGCTGTTGCCAGCGCAGCTGTTTTTCAACCTGCTCCCAGTCGGGGGTGGCGAGACGTGCAGCGATGCTGCCGGGGATAGTTCCGGCCGCGATGAGTTGCTGGGGGGTGCTCCCCAGTATGTCACGCGGGGAGCCGATGCGAGCCAGTAGCGCCTGAAAGCGGCGCGTGCCAATGCCGGGGGTGAGCAGCAGTGCCAGCCACTGGGCGAGCTCATCTTCTGTCGCAGAAAATCCTTTTTCTGGTCCCATAGGTCGAGATTATGTTGCCGCGCGAACTGTTCCGTGTTCGCGTTTCTCCTGGTTGTGAGGTTAGCCCTGTTTTGTGCTCAGGGGTTTCTCACCATATCATAGAGGCGAATGTCGCGCGACGCCTCCATCACCAGGGTGTAGCTGAAGTGCTCCAGTGTTCGTACCACCATCAGGGTGCCAGCCTTTTCATCAGGCAGTTGAACCTTTTTTCGGGTAATGGGGTCGCGTACCACATCTCCCAGTTGAAAAACGGAGAGAATATTGCCGGTTTTAAGGCCGTCGCTGGTGCCGATGTTGATCACAGCGATCTGGAATTGAGTGACACGTGTGATGCCGTCTGGCGTCGAGATGATCTCTCCTTTCACCTGCTGTGAGGGTGCTTTGGGTTTGAAATTCTGGCTAATGGCCTGTCTGCGGCTAGGGACCAGGCGGTCGCCGACCAGCACCTCTCTTGCCGAGTGTTTGATTCGCAGGGTGGCAGGGTCACCAAATGCCTCTACTTTAGCGGTGGCAAGTTTTATCGCCTCATAGCCGAGGATATCTTTTTTCCGCTTTGGATCGTTGTAGTAGGGTTTTCCGGGGCGAATAATATCAAACTCTGAATAGGTATTAGGGATGCCGCGGACATAGATGCGATGTGCAGTCCCGCTGATCAGGCGACCCTCATCGCTGGCGGTAATGTAGGCTGCGTGCTCAACCTCTTCAGGTGTCATGATGGTGGGGTGGTCCAGAAACTGGCGTATCGCATCATAAGGGATGGTCGGAATGGCGTGATCCAGCCTGGAGACGCGCGGGAAAGGGGAGAGAATAACAGTGTTTGAGTGACCACGACGCTGTGTCGCTCCTCGGTTGACCTTTAATACCGGTTTGCCATCGACATAGCTGAGAAAGATGATATCCCCTGGATAAATGAGATGTGGGTTTTCAAGTTCAGGGTTGACCTCCCAGATCTCGGGCCAGCGCCACGGGTCCTGCAGGAATTTTGCCGATATATCCCAGAGCGTGTCCCCTTTAACGACGACATGCTGCTCCGGGTGTCCTTCCTTGAGGTTGATACGGTCGGCAAGCGTTGCTGACGAGGGCAACAACAGCGCAATCGTTAACAGGCTGGGTAAGATATATCCTTTAAACATGAAAGCCCCTTTCATAAATGATGGCAACTACCTGTTTTCGACCGAGTTTAGCGGAAACCTTAATACTCCCCAATTAGATGGCATGAATGGGGTAAAATTCTGTATCATCACGCGTTTTGGTCGCTTTAAAATCAAAGTTATTTCCTAGGTTAACGGACAGTTCATGGCACTTCTTCACATTTTGCGTTTTCCCGATCCACGTTTGCGGCTGGTTTCCGCGCCAGTTACCGCAGTGGATGAGACGATTCGGCGGTTAATTGATGACATGCTGGAGACGATGTATGCCGCGCCAGGCATTGGTTTGGCGGCCCCGCAGGTTGATGTGGCGCAGCGGGTTGTCGTGGTGGATGCCTCGCCTGAAGGCGATGCACCGGTCTGTCTGGTGAACCCGGAGATCATCTCCCACGAGGGGGTCGAGATCATGGAGGAGGGGTGTCTCTCTGTGCCGGGCTTTCACGAAAATGTGGAGCGGGCAGGCCGGATAAAAGTGCGCGCACTGGACCGTGAGGGGCAGCCATTTGAGCTAGAGGCGGAAGGGTTGCTGGCGGTCTGTATCCAGCATGAAATCGATCACCTCGACGGGAAGCTCTTTGTCGACTATCTGAGCGAGATAAAACGGAAACGGATCCAGAAAAAGATGGAGAAGCAACGACGCTTTTCGATGTAGATATTAACATCGGGGACAAGGGGAGTAAGAGAAGAGATTGAAGCCGCTAAAGATTATTTTTGCCGGTACGCCGGAGTTTGCTGCAGTTGCATTACGTGCGCTGCTAGCATCAGAACATGAGATTTGTGCGGTCTACACTCAGCCAGACCGCCCCGCTGGCCGAGGGCGCAAGCTGACGGCTGGCCCCGTGAAGCAGGTGGCACTAGATCATAATGTGGCGCTCTTTCAGCCGCTGACACTGCGTGATGCAGAGGCGCAGGCAGCGCTGCGAGCGCACCATGCGGATGTGATGGTCGTGGTCGCTTACGGACTGATCCTGCCGCCAGCGGTGCTGCAGGCACCCCGTCTGGGCTGCATCAATATCCACGCCTCACTGTTGCCGCGCTGGCGCGGTGCGGCACCGATTCAGCGTGCGATCATGGCTGGTGACACAGAAAGCGGTGTGACCATTATTCAGATGGATGAAGGGCTGGATACCGGCGCGATGCTGGAGAAGCGCCCATGTGAGATCACCCCCGATGACACGGGTGGGACATTGCATGATCGTCTTGCCGTGCTCGGCGCAGAGGCGGTGCTCACTACGCTGGCAAATATCAGTGATGGCACAGTGGTAGGTGAGGCGCAGAATGAGAGCGACACCTGTTATGCCAGCAAAATTGATAAAAAAGAGGCGCTGGTTGAGTGGCGCCGCCCAGCGGCTGAGATTTGTCGTCTGGTCAGCGCCTTTAATCCGTGGCCGGTGGCTTACACCCTGCTGCCGGATGGGCAGCGGCTGAGACTCTGGCAGGCGATAGCACTTCCAGGGGATAGTCGTGACTTCACCCCCGGTACGGTCGTCAATGCGAATAAAGAGGGGATTGATGTTGCCTCAGGGGAGGGGCTTCTCCGTCTGTTGCAGGTGCAGTTGCCGGGTGGGCGGCCAGTTAGTAGTGGCGATTTTTTAAACGCCTATGCGCTGAAAGCGGGCGTCCGGCTGGGTGGCTGAACGTTGCCAATGAAGCAAAAGATGAAGGCGCGCGCGGTTGCCGTCAAGGTGCTGCTGCGGGTGATAGTCGATGGGCGCTCACTGAGTGTGGCGCTGCCAGAGCAGCTGGTAAAGCTGTCTGATCCTACAGAAAGGCCGCTGACACAGGAGCTCTGTTACGGTGTGATGCGCTATGGGGTGCGGCTGGAGGCGATCGCAAAACAGCTCTTAAATAAGCCGTTAAAACGTAAGGACCGCGATGTTGAGTGTCTGATCCTGTTAGGGCTTTACCAGCTAATCTACATGCGTATCCCGCCGCACGCAGTGGTAGCCGAGACCGTTGAAGCGGTCAACGCAATCGGCAAGGGGTGGGCCAGGGGGCTGGTCAACGCCGTGTTGCGAAATTTTCAGCGCGGCGAGCAAAAGCTGCTGGCAAAGGCGGATAGCACCCCTGTTGCCAGGTACGCTCACCCTGAGTGGTTGCTGGCGATGATCAAGAGGGGGTGGCCTGATGAGTGGCAGGCGATTGCTGAAGGGAATAACCACTATCCACCGATGGTGTTGCGGGTCAACCCCGCGCATGGTTCGAGAGAGGCCTACCTGCAGCGACTGCAGGATGAAGGGGTGGCGGCGACAGCATTAACCGCACTACCTTCGGCGGTTGTGCTACAACAATCCGTAGAGGTGGAGCGCCTGCCCGGCTTTGGGGCCGGAGATGTTTCGGTTCAGGATGGAGCCGCCCAATTAGCCGCATGGTTGCTGAACCCACAGGCGGGAGAGCGCCTGCTGGATGCATGTGCTGCACCGGGTGGCAAGTGTTGTCATCTTCTTGAGCAAACGCCAGAGGCGAGGGAGGTGGTGGCGATTGATATCGATGAGGAGCGTCTGCAGCGTGTGCGTGAAAACCTGACGCGGCTCAATTTGCAGGCGGAGGTGGTTTGTGGTGATGCCAGCCGACCCGACGCATGGTGGGATGGCCAACCGTTTGATCGCATCCTGCTAGATGCTCCCTGCTCTGCCTCGGGCGTGATACGCCGCCATCCCGATATCAAACAGTTACGTCGTGAAGAAGATATCGACAGGCTTGTAGTGCTGCAGGGTGAGATCCTGGCGGCGCTGTGGCCTCTACTGGCACCAGGGGGCCTGCTGCTCTACGCCACCTGCTCTATTTTTCCGCAGGAAAACCATCTTCAGATTGAAAGATTTCTGCAAACCCATCATGATGCAACAGCGCAGTCGGTGTCAGCTTCATGGGGGCGCGCAATGCCGGTAGGCAGACAGCTTCTGCCGGGTGACGAAGGGATGGATGGTTTTTATTATGCGCCATTGCTGAAGAGTGCTGGATAGGGAATGCAAGTTAACACCGCAGTAGATCAGCAGAGCTTGATGCAGCACAGGCTGCATCCGATACTGGTTCGGTTGACAGCGCTGCTGACACTGCTGCTGGCGACAGGCGCTTCGGCCGAGACGCGCTTTGATATCTCCGCGGTTAAAGTCAGCCTGGTCGACAAGGTCTACTATCTGAGTGCACGCATCGACTACGAACTCAGCGACAAAGTGGTGGAGGTGATGCACAAAGGGGTACCGGTAGTGGTGGTGCTCGATATCAAATTTCAGCGTAAGCGCAGATTGATCTGGAATGAGGAGATCGCACAACTGGTACAGCACTACCAGCTCGAATATCACGCCCTGACACGACAGTACCTTGTCACCAATCTTAATAGCGGCTCGCAGCATAGTTTTCCCACACTTGAGGTGGCATTAACCCTGCTAGGCACAGTGGTGGAACTGCCGGTACTGGACAGACAGCTACTGGAAGAAGAGGGGGAATATATCGGTTTGATGCGGGTGTCAGTCGATGCCGGTGAGCTGCCAGCCCCGTTGCGCCTGCGCGCCTATTTTTCTGCCGACTGGCATCTAAGCAGTGAGTGGTATTCGTGGACATTGTCAAACTGAGGCGCCTTGGCTCTGGTGCTATTCCGGTAGTACTGTTATCGATTCTACTACTGGCGTCGCTGTTTTTGATGAGTGCCGCCACCCAGAACTCCGAACAGTTTGGCCGCCTCTATATGCTCTTGCTGGTAGTCAATCTGCTTGGGCTGATCACATTACTGACGCTGATCACTTCCAATCTGCTACGGCTACGACGACAGTATCGCAACCGAGCAACCGGTTCACGGCTCACTGTACGGTTGATGTTGATGTTTGTGCTGCTGGCGCTGGCCCCGGTATCGCTGGTCTATTATTTCTCACTCGGTTTTATCCAGCGCGGTATCGACAGTTGGTTTGATGTGCGTGTTGAGCGCACACTGGATAACGCGCTTGAATTGAGCCGCGCCTCACTCGCGACACGCTCGCGTGAATTGATGAAGCGCACTGAACAGATGAGTAACACGTTACAGCTGGCGGATGAGCTCTCACTGCCGCGGCTGCTTGATGAGCTGCGGGTGAGCGATGACGTTTCAGAGCTGACGCTGTTTATGAGCGGTGGCCATGTCGTCGCATCGAGTAGTGTCAATCCCGCTGCGATAGTACCGGACCTGCCGAATGAATCGGTGATCCGCCAGGTGCGTCAGAGCGGTAGCCCTTATGTGAGTCTGGATCCGTTGACGGATAAGGGATTGTATGTTCGCGTGGTGACACAGGTGCCATCGGCATCACCGCTGGTTGAGTTGCGTTTTCTGCAGGCACTCTACCCGATCTCTGACCGGGTTAGTGTGCTGGCGGGCAGTGTTGAAACGGCCTATACACAGTATCAGCAGCTGCTCTTATTGCGCGATCCACTTAAAAACAGCTTTATTTTAATGCTCTCGCTCGTGCTGCTGCTGGGCGTGTTGATGGCTGTATGGCTCGCCTTTTTCTCGGCACGACGTCTGGTAACGCCGATACGAGTGCTGGCGATCGGCACGCGTGCGGTAGCGGCGGGCGACTACACCAAGCGCTTGCCGATGCACTCCGGCGATGAGCTCGGTTTTCTGGTGGAGTCGTTTAATGACATGACGCTTAAGATCGCCCGCGCACAGGAAGAGGTGCGCAGCAGTCAGCAGCAGGCAGAGCAGGAGCGCGCTTACCTCTGGGCGGTGCTGGCACGTCTCTCATCGGGGGTGTTGACCCTGGATGTGAACCGAACTGTCTATACCGTGAATGTGGCAGCGGGAGAGATTCTGGGGGTGGAGTCGAAGGCCTGTATCGGTTACGAGCTGAATGAGATTGTTGAACGCTACGCATACCTGAAAAACTTTGCCGATGCGATCACCCCTCACCTTGCCGAGTCATGCAGCGATACCTCAGGGAAAGGTGAATGGCGCGAGGAGGTGATCTTTTACGGCGCAACCGGGCGGCAGGTGCTGATGTGTGGCGGCGCGGCACTGCCGGGTGATGACGGGGGCTACGTGATTGTCTTTGATGATGTCACTAACCTGGTGCAGGCGCAGCGCGACGCTGCATGGGGTGAGGTAGCACGCCGCCTCGCGCATGAGATTAAAAACCCACTGACACCAATTCAACTATCGGCCGAGCGGCTACGCCATAAATATCTTAAATCGATGCCACCTGAGGATGCCGTCGTGCTGGACAAGTCAACCCATACGATTGTGCAGCAGGTAGAGGTGATGAAAGAGATGGTGCAGGCCTTCTCTGAATATGCGCGCACCCCGAAGTTAGAGTTGCGCCCGCTGCCACTCAACGCCCTGATCGATGAGGTGCTGGAACTCTACCGCAATAACCACCTGGGCGTGGTGATTGAGGCTCGATTACAGAAGCGCTTGCCGCTGGTCTCAGTGGACGCAGGAAGAATGCGCCAGCTGCTGCATAACCTGATTAAAAATGCGCTGGAAGCGATGGTGGCGGGAGAGATGAAGATCACCCTGGAGACCCGCGCACTGAGCGAGCGCGGGGTGTCGATGGTTGAGCTGCGGGTGGTCGACAGTGGTCCCGGTATTCCGGTGGCGATCCTGGAAAATATTTTTGAACCCTATGTTACCGCAAAGCCGAAGGGTAGTGGGTTGGGGTTAGCGATCGTTAAAAAGATTGTTGAAGAGCACAGTGGTGTGATCTGGGCTGAAAATCTGGAACAGGGCGCCTGCATGACTATTCATTTGCCGGTAGCGCCTGGCAATATCGATGATGTAGCGCAGGTGGGTGGCGCTGCTGATGACAGCACGCCAGAAGATGTGATGCCGTTCAAACAACCTGATGGTGAAAAGTGATGAGTGCTCCTTATGTGTTAGTTGTTGACGATGAACGCGATATTCGCGAGCTGGTCAAGGATATCCTCGAAGACGAAGGGTACGAGGTCGATCTTGCGGCCAATGGTGAAGAGGCGCGCAAGTTGCGTCGCAAGCGGCGACCACATCTGATTCTGCTTGATGTCTGGATGCCCGATATTGACGGCATCTCACTGTTGCGTGAATGGTCACAGGAGGGCGGCGCCGATATTCCGGTGATCATGATCTCTGGTCACGGTACGGTTGAGACGGCGGTCGAGGCGACACGTCTTGGCGCGTATGACTTTGTTGAGAAACCGCTATCGTTGGCCAAACTGCTGCTGGTCGTCGGGCGTGCGCTGGAAGCGGGCCGCCTGCAACGTGAAAATGAAGGGCTGCGGCGCAAGGCGCAGCCGCTGGGTGAGCCGGTCGGTGATAGTCAGACCATACGTGATCTCTGTGAGCGCGCACGGCTGATTGCCAAACATAACGCGTGGGTGCTGATCAGCGGCGAGGCGGGGAGCGGCAAGGAGCTCTTTGCTCGCTATCTGCATGCCAGCAGTTCACGCGCAGAGGCGCCTTTTATCGATGTGAGTGTCGCCTCCATGGCGACGACGAATGCCGCCGCAGAGCTCTTTGGCAGTGAAGAGGGCGGCGCAATCTATTATGGCTGTATTGAGCAGGCCAATGGCGGCACGCTGTTTCTCAGTGAGATTGGCGACATGGATCCGGGGGTGCAGGCGAAGCTCTTTAGTACGCTGGAAAACCGATCGTTTTTGCGTGTAGGTGGGGTTGAGCCCGTTGCCTTTGATGTACGCATCATTGCCGCCACCCACCGTGATCTAAAGCAGTATGTCAGTGAAGGGCACTTTCGCGAAGACCTCTACTATCATCTGAATGTTGTGCCGCTGAATGTGCCGCCACTGCGTGAACATGCCGAAGATGTGAAGGCGTTGCTCGATTACTATGCCGAGCAGTTTGTACAGCGTGAACATCTGGCGCAACGTCGCTTTAGTGAGGCCGCTATTTCTCGTCTGATGAGTTACCCATGGCCGGGGAATGTGCGTGAGCTGAAAAACCTGGTGCAGCGCCTGATGATCTTTGGCAGTGACAACGAGATCGATGTCGATGAAGTCGAGGCGGCGCTGGGTGTTGCGCTCAGCAGTGGTGCAAGCCCCCATCCGGTTGAGTTTGATCTGCCGCTGCGCGGTGCGCGCCAGCAGTTTGAGAAGGCCTACTTTGAGCATCAGCTGCGTCAGCACCACGGCAACCTTGGGCAGGTGGCACGCAAGGCGGGGATTGAACGTACCCACCTCTACCGTAAACTTCGTGCGCTGGGCGTCAATAAAAAGAGAGACTCGGGGAGCAAGTAGCGATGAGCGGCTGCCCATTTTTCTGTTACGCTATGCGCCTGAAAAAAATAATTAACCTGATGCGTTGCGTTTAACGTTGATGCTGGATTTAATGCAATGAAAATTATAGTGCTCGGTGCGGGGCAGGTGGGTTCGTCGGTGGCGGAGAACCTTGCCAGAGAGGCGAACGACATCACCGTTGTCGATGTCGATACCAGGGCGCTGCATGAGCTGCAGGATCGCCTTGATCTGCGCACGGTGACTGGCCACGCTTCACATCCGGATGTGCTGCGCCGTGCGGGCGCTGAAGATGCCGACATGATACTTGCGGTTACCAATAGTGATGAGACCAATATGGTGGCCTGCCAGGTCGCCTACACCCTGTTTCACACCCCGACCAAGATCGCACGGGTGCGCGCACGGGAGTATGTCGCCTACTCACAGCTCTTTACCCAGGAGGCGCTACCGGTTGATATGCTGATCAGCCCTGAGCAGGTGGTGATCGATCATGTGCGGCGCTTGATTGAGTACCCTGGCGCACTGCAGGTGCTCGATTTTGCCGGAGGGCTGGTGCGGCTGGTGGCGGTAAAGGCCTATTACGGCGGGCCGCTGGTGGGGCATGAACTGCGTGAGCTGAAAGAGCATATGCCGGGGATAAAATCACGCGTGGCAGCGATTTTTCGCCGTGGCACGCCGATCATCCCGCAGGGCGATACCGTGATTGAGGTTGATGATGAAGTCTTTTTTATCGCGGCAAAGGATGATATTCGTGCGGTGATGAGCGAGCTGCGTAAGCTCGACAAACCGATCAAGCGCATTATCCTGGTGGGCGGTGGCCATATCGGCAAAGGGCTGGCGGCAGCACTGGAAGATCGCTATCAGGTGAAGCTGATCGACCACGACACCGAGCGTACACAGCGCATCGCAGAAGAGCTCGACAAAACACTGGTGCTGCTGGGTGATGCCGCAGATGAAGAGCTGCTGCTGGAAGAGAATATTGAGAGCACCGATATTTTCTGCGCGATGACCAATGATGACGAAGCCAATATCTTATCGGCGATGCTGGCAAAACGTCTTGGTGCCAAAAAAGTGATGACGCTGATTAACCGTGCCGCTTATGTAGACCTCGTTGAGAGCGGGGAGATCGACATTGCGGTCTCCCCCCATCAGGCGACGATCGGCGGGTTGCTGGCCCATGTCCGTCGTGGTGATGTGGTGGTGGTGCATTCGTTGCGGCGTGGTGCGGCCGAGGCGATTGAGGCGATCGCCCATGGTGACAAAAACTCCTCTAAAGTCGTTGGGCGTGCGGTCGAAGATATCAGGCTACCGCAGGGAACCAGTATCGGTATTATTGTTCGCGGCGAAGAGGTGCTGGTGGCGCATCACAATACAGTGATCGAGGCAGAGGATCATGTGATCCTGTTCCTGATCGATAAAAAGCGGATCACAGAGGTCGAGCGTCTATTTCAGGTGGGTGTCACCTTTCTCTGATGCGCGCGCCTGATTATTCTGTACAGTCTGCTCCTGGTTTCTGATACCCATGCAATATAAAGCCATTCAACGCATCATCGGAATTCTGCTGGCGCTCTTTAGTTTGACGATGCTGCCGCCCGCGGTGCTGGCGTGGATCTATGATGAGGCGTCGTTGAGCGCCTTTCTCTACGCCTTTGCGATGGTGATGCTGATCGGCATGCTCTTATGGTTGCCGGTGTGCAGGCATCGAAAAGAGCTGCGCCTGCGCGACGGTTTTATTGTGGTGGTGATGTTTTGGGTGGTGCTTGGCATGTCCGGCTCACTACCCTTCATATTGAGTTCGAAGCTCTCCTTTGTTGATGCGGTGTTTGAGTCACTGTCAGGGCTGACCACGACCGGGGCGACCGTAATCTTCGGGCTGGATGAGATGCCGCTATCGGTGCTCTATTATCGCCAGCAGTTACAGTGGCTCGGCGGAATGGGGATTATCGTACTGGCGGTCGCGATTCTACCGATGCTCGGTATCGGTGGTATGCAGCTCTATCGCGCCGAGACGCCGGGGCCGATGAAAGATAATAAGCTGACACCGCGCATCACCGAGACCGCCAAGGCGTTGTGGTACATCTATCTGGGGTTGACCGTCACCTGTGCACTGGCCTACTGGCTCGCGGGGATGACGCCGTTTGATGCGATCGCCCACAGCTTTTCGACCATCGCGATCGGGGGCTTCTCCACCCATGACGCCAGTATCGGCTACTTTAACAGTACACTGATTGAGTCGGTCGCGATAGTTTTTATGCTGCTGGCCGGGGTTAACTTTGCCCTTCACTTTCTGGCGTGGCGCGGTCTGAGCCTGCGTCCCTATCTGAGTGACCCTGAGTTCCGTTTCTATTTCTCGATTTTGTTGATTGTCTCCGCCATCACCTCCTACTTTTTATACGCCAGCGGGACATTTGATACTGCGGGCACAGCGCTGCATCACGGCATCTTTCAGGCGGTCTCGATCGGTACCACGGCGGGCTTTACCACTGCGGAATACCATAACTGGCCGCTCTTTTTACCCGTGCTGTTACTGCTCACCAGCTTTATCGGTGGTTGTGCCGGATCGACCGGTGGCGGATTAAAAGTGATCCGGGTACTCCTGCTGTTAAAGCAGGGCGCACGTGAGATCAAGCGCCTGATCCATCCCAATGCACAATTTGCAGTTAAAGTGGGTAACAAGCCGTTGCCGAGTCGTGTAATCGATGCCGTATGGGGATTTTTCTCACTCTATGTGGTCTGCTTTTGCGTGATGTCGGTGGCCCTGGCCGCGACTGGGCTCGATTTTGTCACCTCATTCTCAGCAGTGGCCGCCTGCATGAACAATCTCGGCCCGGGGCTGGGGGATGTGGGGCTAAACTATGCGAGCATAAACGATACCGCCAAATGGGTGCTCTGTTTTGCGATGCTACTGGGGCGTCTTGAAATCTTTACGCTGTTGGTGCTGTTAACACCGGCGTTCTGGCGAAAATAACGCAGTTGACATAGCGAGGATATGATGGAAATTAGCGACACACAAAAGAAGTGGGATGCGATCTATCAGCAGGCGGATGAGGGTGAGCACGCTGCTGTTCGCGTATTGCAGGAGAACCGGCACCTGCTGCCCACCAGTGGTACCGCGCTGGAGCTTGCCTGTGGTATGGCAGCCAATGCCGCATTCCTTGCGAACCACGGCCTGACAACTACAGCGTGGGATATCTCCGCAGTGGTGATTGAGCGCCTTAAGACTTCACCCGCAATGGCGGGGCTGGATATCACTTTTGAGGCGCGTGATATTGTGCAGCAGCCACCGCAAACGGCCGCGTTCGATGTGATTGTGGTGAGCTACTTTCTTGACCGCTCACTCATTCCACATATCAAGCGGGCTCTGAAACCACTCGGGCTGATTTATTACCAGACATTTACCCAGACCTACGTTAATGAGGGCGGCCCGCGCAGCGCCAATTTCCGCCTCGCCGATAACGAACTGCTACAGCTATTCAGCGACTACCAGCTACTGGCCTATCGGGAAGAGGGGCGTGTTGGCGATACGCAGCAGGGGTACCGCAATGAGGCGTTGATCGTCGCTCAGAAGCCCGCTTCCGATATTCCCGCGTAAGCTCACCCGTTCCATCGCCTGCCCACTTACTGTCAGGAGGAATGGGCAGCTCTCGCTACCCCCTTGAGACCGTTTCAGACTTTCCGCCGCAGGCAGGCGGGCTGTGTGGTCGATAGTCAATAAACCAGAACACCTTTAAGTTTATTTGTAGGAATTTATTTATTTTTATTGGGGTGATTTGTAATACCCACTTTAAGGTAAGGATAAATGGCTCGACCTATGATATTTATATACTATCAGGACAACTTACAGGAGTGAAAAATGGGTTTGCTCTTTCCAGAGATAGCGCCATATGTACAACATTCCATCAAAGTTGAATCACCACATGTGATTCACGTTGAAGAGTGCGGTAATCCGTCCGGAATTCCGGTGTTGTTTGTGCATGGCGGGCCGGGCGCGGGGTGTGAAGATTATCATCGGCGGTTTTTTGATCCGGAGCTCTACCGAATTATTCTCTTTGACCAGCGCGGCTGTGGGCGCTCAACACCACACGCCTCGCTTGAAAACAACACCACTCAGGGACTGGTAGCCGATATGGAGGTGATCCGCCAGCAGCTAGAGGTCGATCAATGGGTCCTGTTTGGCGGATCGTGGGGTTCGACGTTAAGCCTGGTCTATGCACAGACCCATACCGAACGGGTGGCCGGGCTGATATTGCGCGGCATCTTTTTATGCCGACCGCACGAGATTCAGTGGTTCTACCAAAACGGTGCCAGCCGCCTCTTTCCCGACTACTGGGAGTCGTTCATTGAGGTCATCCCTGAAGAGGAGCGCACCGACATCGTGGCGGCTTACCATCGAATATTAAACGGGAGTGATGAGCTTCAGCGCATGTCGGCAGCCAAGGCGTGGTCGATGTGGGAGGGGCGTACCGCAACCTTGTTGCCGCAGGATAGCGTGATCAACCACCTAGCGGATCCGTTTACTGCGTTGAGCATGGCACGGATAGAGAATCACTATTTTGTGAATGACTCATTTCTCGAAGAGGATCAGATCCTGCGCCATGCTGATCGCCTGGCAGGTATCGATGGCGTGATTGTGCAGGGGCGATACGATATGGTCTGTCCAATGGAAAGTGCGTGGGCGCTGCACCGTGCATGGCCAGAGGCAGCATTTAAAGTGATTGGTGATGCTGGCCATGCCGCTTCAGAAGAGGGGATTACGCGGGCGCTGGTACTGGCAACATCAGCGATGGGGCGAAGGCTCCTATGATCGGGCTGATTCAGCGGGTAAGCAACGCGCGTGTGGAGGTGAATGATAAGACGGTTGCGAAGATCGGATACGGGCTGCTCGCCTTTGTTGCCGTTGAAAAGCATGACACTGAAGGCGAAGTGGACAAGCTGTTAAAGCGGATGCTGGGTTATCGTGTCTTAACTGACAAAACGGGCAAGATGAACTGGGGGCTGAAAGATACACGCTGTGAGCTGCTGCTAGTGCCCCAGTTTACACTGGCTGCGATGCATACAAAGAAAAAGGGATTGCGCCCCAGTTTTGATAAAGCGGCGCTGCCAGAGCAGGGTGCGCTGCTGTTTGATTATATGTATGAACAGGCGGTCAAGGTTCATGGGCATGTTCAAAAAGGGTGTTTTGGAGCGGATATGCAGGTCTCATTAACCAACGATGGCCCCGCCACCTTTTTATTGCAGAGCTCCCCCGGAGAGGTGGATGGCCGCAGCATTAAAACGAAGCGATCTCCTAATGCCCGGCTGCAGCAGTAACGATGGCGATATATGCGATTGGTGATGTGCAGGGCTGTTTCGATGAGCTGCTTGCGCTGCTCGATAAAGTCCGATTTGACCAGCGTTATGACCAGTTATGGTTTGCGGGTGACCTGGTTAATCGCGGCGCAAAATCATTAGAGGTGTTACGTTTTGTCAAAGGGCTGGGTGATAGCGCGATCACAGTGCTTGGCAATCATGATCTGCACCTGCTGGCCGTAGTACAGGGGCGGCGTTCTCCATTGGCAAAGGATCGCATGGAGGCGGTACTCAGCGCTCCCGACCGGGATGAGCTGTGTGACTGGTTGCGCCAGCAGCCGCTGATGCATCGTGATGAGTCGCTCGGCTATGTGATGCTGCATGCGGGCCTGCTGCCACAGTGGTCACTTGATGAAGCGATGATGCGCGCAGCGGAGGTCGAGCAGGTGTTACGCAGCGGTGACAGTGCTGAATTTATCAACCAGATGTATGGCAACGAACCGGCGCAGTGGTCGGCGCAACTGAGTGGCTGGGGACGGTTGCGGTTTATCACCAACTGTTTCACGAGGCTACGTTTTTGCGATGAGCAGGGGCGGCTCGAACTCAATGAGAAAGGTGCACCCGGTAATCAACCAGAGGGCTATCGGCCGTGGTTTGAGCTGCGCGACCACCAGTGTGATCATCAACAGATTCTGTTTGGTCACTGGTCAACATTAAAAATGCGACTGCCAGGTAATGTACATGCGCTTGATACCGGTTGCGTCTGGGGGGGGCGTCTCTCTGCACTGCGTATCGACGGTGAGCCTCAATGGACAGATGTGATGTGCCGTACAATCTGCGACCCCAATGGCGAAACCGCTCTCCAGGGGGAATGAAAATAAAACGGGGATATCGGTTTAACCTCACTCAATATGTGTGAAAAGGTGTCGATAGCTACTATTATAGAGAGAAAAAGGCTCCTTTTTTTAAGTGCAAAGTAACATCGACCAACTCTGGCTCATCTTCTGTATCGGCCTGGTTTTTTTAATGCAGCCCGGCTTTCTCGCATTTGAGAGTGGGCTGACGCGCGCAAAAAACAGTGTCAATGTTGCGATCAAGAACCTGACTGATTTCAGCATCTCATTCGCGCTCTTCTGGCTGGTTGGCTACACCCTGATGTTTGGAGCGACGAATGTCGGGTTGATTGGCGGAACTCTTGCCGAGCTATTTTCCCCGCTGAGTGATGAGCAGCTGATCCCCTTTATGTTTCAGGCGATGTTCTGCGGTACAGCGGCAACGATTGTTTCAGGTGCGGTTGCAGAGCGGATGAATTTTCGCGGCTATATTATCGTCACCATCGTGATCTCCATTGCGATCTATCCCGTCTTTGGTCACTGGGTCTGGAATGGGGCGGGTAGCGACGGAGCGCAGGGGTGGCTGGCAGAAAGGGGTTTTATCGATTTTGCTGGCACAACTGTCGTGCATGGTACCGGGGCGTGGGTTGCCCTGGCGGCGATTATTATCCTAGGCCCCCGCCTTGGCCGTTTCAATGAAGATGGCACTCATAACCCAATTGCAGGTAACAATTTACCACTATCGATGGTTGGCGTTCTGCTGTTATGGATCGGCTGGATGGGGTTTAACGGCGGTAGCGCGGGTGGCTTTACCGCAGATGTTCCGAAGGTTCTCTTAAACACTTTTCTTGGCGGTGCCGCCGGTTTTATCACAACACTCATTATCTCCTGGAAAATATTAAAATACCCACACGGTGGTGTGTTAATGAACGGGGTGCTGGCCGGGCTTGTTTCCGTTACAGCTAGCTGTAATGTCATTGCTGCCGGTGAGGCGGTCATCATTGGCGCCATCGGCGGTATGGTGATGCTGGCAGTGGATCGCCTGTTGCTAAGGCTCAGGCTGGATGATGTCGTCGGTGTGGTTGGCGCACATGGTGGCGCAGGCATCTGGGGTACCATTGCCGTCGCACTTTTTGCGGAGAGCTCTGTTTTGCAGACGGGGCTGGCCTTTGAAGAGCAACTGCTTATTCAGGTGGTCGGTGTGCTGGTTAATTTCCTCTGGGGTTTTGGTGCTGCATACCTTATTTTACGTCTGATCAATGGCTTTCTCCCGCTGCGCATCGCTTTTGACGATGAAGTCGTGGGCCTCAATGTGTCGGCTCATCACGCCCCTAATGAGATTCAGTCATTAATCGATGTGCTGGATCTTCAGGCCAGAAGTAAAAACTTTGATCTGCGTGTGCCGGTAGACCCCTACACCGAAGCGGGTCAGATCTCAAAACGGTACAACAGGGTTCTGGATCTGCTACAGGAGGCGCTCTTAACATCAGATGCCGCCAATAAGGCCAAGTCTGAATTCCTCGCCAACATGTCTCATGAGATCAGAACCCCGATGAACGCTATTATGGGGTTGAGTGATCTGTTAAAGGAATCTGATCTCAATGCGCAGGATAAAAACTACGTTAACCTCATCAACAAATCTGGAAGCCAGTTGCTGACATTGGTGAACGGTATTCTTGATCTCTCAAGGGTTGAGTCTGGCAACCTGGCACTCAAGCTGCAAGCGGTAAATCTTCATGAGCTGGTTGATGATATCGGCCAGAGCCTGGCGTATGGCGCCTTTAAAAAGGATGTGTTGCTCAGGGTTCGCTATGCACCCGCGCTGCCTGACTGGTTTGTTGCCGATGCAGCGGGGATACAGAAAATATTGATCAACCTGCTGGGTAACGCCATCAAGTTTACCAGCAGAGGTTATGTCATGATCGATGTTGATGGCACCGTATCAGACAGTGTTGCCTCAATAACATTTCGCGTCCGAGATAGTGGTATCGGGATCTCTAAAGAGGCGTGTGCGACTATTTTCGATCAGTTCACACAGGCCGATGCCTCCGCGACGCGGCAGTATGAAGGGACGGGTTTAGGGCTGGCAATCACGAAAGCACAGGTTGAGCTAATGGGAGGCGAAATCGGGGTTACCAGCGAAGTCGGGGTGGGTTCTGAGTTTACCGTTTCATTAGCGCTGCCACTGCATCGGGCTGACGTTTTGCCGCCCCCCGATCTGTCGCACATCAGCGTGCTCTCTGTCTCCCGTGATGAGGTTGATCAGGCGAGCATAAGAGAGCTCATCGAGTATCACCACGCCATTTATGCGGGGGTAGACTCCTCTCAGAATGCGATAGCCCAGCTTCGTGGTTCCGCAGGTGAGCGCCTGACCCCGAACTGCATCATGATCGATGCCGGCGCCGCTGACGAAGGGTGGGAGAAGGCGATAGCGGATATAAAGCGCGTTGCGGGTGCCAACGTCTCTTTTATCGTATTGTCATCAGACATACACGCGCCAGACTTCGCTGATAACAGCGCCTGCCCTTATCATGCGTGGATCAGAAAGCCGCTTGTGAGCGCACTGCTACTCAAGGCGCTCGCCAGCCTGTGTGAGGAAGCGGCAAGTGATAATGAGCATAATAGTAGCGACAGTGCGACAGGGGTACCGGCATATGATTTCAACCTGGATATTCTGGTAGTTGATGATGATAAGGTGAACCGCATTGTCGCCAGGAGCCTGTTAGAAAAAATGGGATGCCGTATCGATACCGCCACAAATGGAAAAGAGGCTGTTCAGAAAGTGGCAGGGCGCAAGTACGATATTGTTTTTATGGACTGCATGATGCCAGAGATGAGTGGCTATGAGGCCACTGGAAAGATCAGAGAGATGGAGGAAGGTGATGGCGAGCATCGCACGGTGATCGCCATGACGGCCAGTAGTATGGTCGGTGATAGAGCGCGCTGCCTGGCATCCGGCATGGATGACTTTATTGCTAAACCGGTCAGTATTAACAGTCTGGCTGAAACCCTTAAACAGTATTCACGCCGCTCTGGCGCATAGCGAGACCTTTGCTCGATTGCTCTTTTCTCCTCTGGCGGTGTTAAAAGCGTACTCAATCGGTCATTGATAGCGATAAATGCCCTCACTCCGCGCGCTTTTGCCTGGCCAGAGCAGTAGAAAATTCCTGCTTGTGAAAAGGTCGCATAGTATTAACCTGGCGGTTAATACTATGCTGATATGAAGCTCGGTTAAGCCCTCTTTCTGGAAGCTGAGGTGCGAGAAAACATGATGCCGAGCAGACCTAGTGAGAGTAGTGCGATTGTCGCTGGTTCTGAAACAGTGGCCATTGAAATCGTGACATTGTATTTATCACCATAGTAATTGTCGCGAAAATAGCCGTCATTTTCACCCAGAAAAAGATAGAGGCTGCCGGCAACCATTGGTGCGATCAGGTCCAGTGAGGAACCGATATAGAAGGGTGAATTGATCGGGTCAATTAGACTTGAGCTGGAGCTCCAGATCCCGATTAACGAGTAGACGGGGAGGTTACGAAAATCCCACCCTTCATTAGCTCCAGTGGCAGAGGTGCCGGTAGGGTCAGTATAGGTGGTGCCCCAGTCGACAACGGCCCCCGTTGCCTCAATAGAGAGCGATTGGCCGGATGAAAAGGCGTAGTTTACAGCTTCAGCAGCGGTACCACGCCCTAACGCTGAGTATTCAATATTAAAACCGGGGTCAGATTCGGGCAAGCTGCTGTCAAAGGCGTGTCCCCAGCTGTCGTAGTAGAGGTTTGCTGTGCCGGCGACAGTGGTTGTGATCACAAGTGCTTGCGCACCACTGGTGAAAGCAGCGCTAAACAATAGTACCAGAAGTAGATGACGACCTGTTTTGATCATAAACCGAGACCTCAAGTTAAAAGTGAAAAGGTGTGCTCATTTTAGGGGGGGCATCAAAAAGATGCAAAATAACCTCCCCTTTTAAACTTATTGTATTTCAACCTGTTAGCAGGTTGTTTTTATTAAGTAGCGGTCCGTGGGGCGATTTCAACGTAATGCTAGCGCTATCGGGTCGTTTGCTGAGTAAATCCTGTCGATTGATGGTGGTGCATACTATTCGCGAAGCCGTGTGCCGTGAAGCAGTGACATTGTGATCTCATCTGCGCTGAGCCTATCAGGGAAATAGGCTCCTGAAATCTTTGCGGCGTAAATAGTGGCCCCTTGGAGGGTGCTATTGGTGAAATCGATGCCGCGCAGGTCGGCCTGCCTGAAATAAGAGCCACTAAAATCGATACCATCCGCATTGATGCCGCGCAGATCGACACCGCGGAAATCGCAACGGGTGAGATCGCCGTTGATACCTGCCGCTCGCTGGCGATTAAATTCATCAACCTGCCCTTTGCGAAGCAGGCGATAGAGTGGCTCGTCGTTTTTCATCACAGGGGGGTGTGTCATACCGATTGCACCTCTACAGTTGTCTTTCTGATCATTGTCTACTCAATCTGCATGGCTTGCAATGATTCGATAACGGTAGTGGGCATAGGCCCAGGTGCTGTCGATGAGCTGGATAAGCTCGATGCTGAACGGCCGCGTTTCCGTATGAATTTGAAGCCGGTCGCCGACGTTGAACTGGTCGATGGGTGTGATCAGCGTGGAGGGGTGAATTAACGGATCGACATTGGGGGTTAGCAGCGCGCGGTGGTAATGTTCACGGCGGTTGCCTGCGTTATCAAGGGCGCAGGCCATAACGGCAGCGCCATTTTCGGCAAGGCACTTGATGCCGAGATCGTATCCATTTTCAGGATGACTGCGGCTCCATTTTACCGTGCCAATACGCCAGCTTTCATTGAGGCTATCTGCGGCTGGGCGATAGGAGATCAGTGCACCGGTGGGTAGATATTGCTCGGGGGCATTGTGGTGCAGCGCCATTCCACCGAGGCTGATGTTTCTCTGTTGCGCCACCTGGGTTGTAAAGCCATTTTTGACAGAGGTGGTGGGAAGTTTAATTGGGTCATCGTGGTTGAGTATCGCCGCGGTGCGACTTTCACTGCCGATAAAGTGGTGGCATGCTGCCAGGCCGTTGGCAAGAGTGATCGCTGCTGTTACCGCCGTCCGTCTTGTCAGTCGCTCTGGTCGTACAATCAACGCCTGTGCGAGACGTCGGTCGAGCGCTCGCTGATACTTCCCGGAAGGCAGAATTTCATTGATGTCGAGTAGCCGTAGTGAGGGGAGTTCAAGATCATGCTGATTGAGTGTGTGATGTGTCGGCGGTAGATCACTCTCTAGGTCGATATAAAAACGGCCGTGCAGTTTCTCCGGCGAATCACTGCGGATGATTTTGCACTGTGGTGCCCAGCTGCGTAGTGATTGATAGGCGCGGCTCATTTCATTCGGCATCAGGTGGTATGGATTGGCAAGGGAGAAGAGCAATATCCGTTTATAGGCGTGCTCAATCGAGACCGGTTGGCGCTGTTGCGGATATTCGTTGAGTCCCAGGTTAAAAGGGGTTGCCGGGATGTTATAGGTCTCTGCAATGTAATAGAGTCGATGAATCTCCGACCAGACTGCTATCGCTGGAGGGGTGTAGAGCAGATAGCTGTGCAGCAGGCGCTGGGCCAGATGTTCAATCGCCTGGTAGAGTGCCCGGCAGAGGTGGTGCGTATCACTGCCGGAGGGAATGCTACGCGCATTATAGCGACTGCTATCGCCCTGCGCGCGCAGGGGTAATGGCAGTGGCGACTCCTGGATGATGATGAGGTAGCCGCGCGTGATCTCGCTTAACATGGTCTGCACACTATTAAAGTGGTGGCCTCTTCTGCGGCTAAATGGACGTTGCGATTTTGCATAGTGCTGTGCAATGTGCTTTATCAATGTGTTGACCAGCGGGGTGAAGAGCGCCAGCGCATGGGCGCGCGCTTCAAGGGGCATAGAGGCTTTATTGAGGCGGCGTAGTGCCTCGCTCGTGAGCCGAATGGTTGCGCGGTGGTCGGCAAGTGGCAGCGCTCGAATCCAGCGGCGGATCGCAGCGGGTGCTGGATCGAATACTGGTGAGTGCTGGCGCATTCGGTGATGGTCTGAGAGGTGTGGTGGCGCGGCGATGGAGTGACTCATGGTGAGTGCTTGCAGATCCTTGCTAGTGATAAGTGTTGCTGCTCGCTGAGCAGCCATTTCCCTGCGCTTATTCGCGAGTTATGTCATGGCGGTTTTATCGTGGCCCGCATCCAGCCAGCTTTATTCCATGCTTCCTTAGGGTTAAGCGGTTGGTAAGAGAATAAAACAGATTGGGGTTCCCAATCAATGCATCAAGCGAGTAGAGTACCATCAGACTATAAGCAACGAAATCAAAGAGAGAGATGAATGTGTGCTGACGCATTAATCGGTCACGAGAACAAGGCAGTGAATCCAGCATTAAATGGGTGGAGGTTTGTGGCGCTGTTGCTCTCGCTGCTACTGGTAACCGATGCCATGGCCGCAGGTGGTCCGCGCGCCGTACCGGTGGTAGTGGATCTGGTGAGTGAGCGGATGATGGCGCCGACTGTCATGGTGGCCGGGAGTGTGGTGAGCCGACTTGATGCCGAAGTAGCCGCTGAGATGGCGGGGCGTCTGGTGTGGCTGGCCGAGGTGGGGGATCGCGTTGCTCAGGGCGATAAGCTGGCACAGATCGATGATGTCTCACGCCGCCTGGAGGTCGATGAGGCGCGCGCAAAGGAGGCGCAGGTGAAGGCGCGTTTGACGTTTCTTGACAAAGAGCTGAAGCGTCTTCGTAGTCTGGCAAAGCAGAATAATGCAGCACGTACGATGCTGGAGCAGACAGAGTCGGATCGCGATGTTGCACGTGCCGATCTTGCTGCTGCCCGCGCACGAGTACAGCTGGCGCAGGACCGTGTTGCGCGTAGTGCGCCGCGCGCCCCCTTCGATGGGACCGTGGTGCAGCGACTGCTAGAGCCGGGTGAGTGGGCGGACAGTGGCGCTAAGGTGGTCAGGCTGGTTAATACCGAGCAGGTTGAGGTGCGCGCGATGGTACCACTTTCTTCGTTGCGCTTTGTGAGTCGGGGGGCGCGGTTGCGTGTGCAGGCGAATGGTGAGCAGCAGCTGGCGCGGGTCCGATTGCTGGTGCCGGTGGGTGACCTGCAGTCCCGCCTGATGGATCTGCGCCTCGATCTCGATAGTACACAGTGGCCTGCGGGGCAGAGCGTGCGCATTGCAGTCCCGACAGCGCAGGCGGTGAAGGTGCTAACGGTCCATCGTGATGCAGTCGTACTGCGCCGCAGCGGTTCCTATCTTTATCGGGTGAATGCGGAGAACCGCGCGGAGCGCGTCGATGTGACGTTAGGAATTGCGATGGGCGACTATATTCAGGTGAGTGGCGCGCTGGCGGTTGGTGATCGGGTGATCACCGTCGGCAATGAACGGCTGCGCCCAGGGCAGCTGGTGAGTGTAAAAGGCGGAGCACGCGAGTGAATCTGACGCGTCTCTCCCTCGGCAACCCGGTTGCGGTTGCAGTTGCCTTTCTGCTGGTACTGCTGTTTGGTTTGATCAGTCTTGATCGTCTGCCGATCCAGCTCACCCCGGAGGTGCAGGAGCCGGAGATCAGCATCTCAACGGTCTGGCGAGCGGCGGCACCGGAAGAGGTGGAGGCTGAGATCATCGAGCCGCAGGAGGATGCGCTGCGCGGCCTGCCGGGCGCAACCAGAATTCTCTCTGAGGCGAGTCGGGGGAGCGGCAAGATCACCCTCACCTTTGTTGTCGGTACCGATATGCAGCGCGCGCTGCTGGAGGTGCTGAACCGCCTTAATCGAGTCGCCAAATATCCCGCTGATGCCAGTGAGCCGGTGATCAGCTCGGTGGGCGGCGATAGTCGCCCGATTGCGTGGTTTATCATTAAGCCGGTTGAGGGCAATGAACGCCCCATCGCCTCCTATCAGGATTACATCGAAGAGGTGGTGCAGAGTCGTTTTGAGCGGGTGCCAGGGGTGGCGATGTCCGAGGTGCGCGGCGGGCGTGAAAATGAACTGCGAATTACCTTTGATCCCTACAGAGCAGCCAGCCTTAATATCCAGCTACCCGATGTGGTGAAACTGGTTGGCGCGGAAGATATCTCGGCCGGCTTTGCCGATGTCGGCAAGCGCCGCTACACGGTGCGTTATACCGGTGCTTATACCGCGAAAGATATGGGGGCGATGATCCTCAAGTGGCGTGACGGCAGCCCGGTCTATCTACGCGATGTGGCGAAGGTAGAGGTGGCGATGGTTGATCGCAGCAGCTTTGTGATCCAGAACGGCAATGCCGCGATGGCGGTAAACGCTCACCGCGAGACAGGCGTCAATGTGTTGCAGGTGATGGATGGCCTGCGTGAGGCGGTGGCTGAACTGCGCGACGGGCCGCTACAGCGGGCTGGCCTGTCGCTGGAGCAGGTCTACGATGAGACGATCTACATCGATCGTTCGATTGCGATGGTGAGCAGCAATCTGGCGCTCGGCATCCTGCTGGCAGTGGGGGTGTTGTGGTGGTTTTTCCGTAAGTTTCGCGCCACCATGATGGTCGCCCTGGCGATCCCCGCCTGTGTGCTGGGCAGCTTTATTCTGCTGGATACAGCGGGGCGCTCGCTCAATGTGATCTCACTGGCGGGACTCGCCTTTGCCGTAGGGATGGTACTTGATGCCGCGATCGTGGTGCTGGAGAACATCGTTCGTCTACGAGAAAAAGGGGTTGAAGGAAGAGAGGCCTCAGCCCAGGGGACGAGCCAGGTGTGGGGGGCGCTGCTGGCATCGACTGCCACGACCGTGGCGATCTTTCTCCCGGTGGTCTTTCTTGCCGATGAGGCGGGTCAGCTATTTGCAGATCTGGCGCTAACGATTGCGGTGGCGGTCTGCTTCTCATTGATCGTGGCTGTGACGGTGTTGCCGACCACCGCCATGAGCTGGCTGCGCGATACCGAGATGACAGACCCGCATCGCCACTGGTGGGCGGCGATGAGCGCAGGAATTATGCGCATCACCGGCCCACGGATGCGGGTGCTGTGGATTGTCGGGCTGTTGACGATTCCTGTGGTGCTGGTTCTTTTGATGTTTCCTAAAACCGACTACCTGCCAGAAGGGAATCGCAATCTGGTGTTTAGCTTTATAAACCCGCCGCCGGGAGCCAACATCGATTTTATGGAGCAGGAGATGGGGCAGGTTGTCGCGCGTGAGATGGCGCCGTATCTCAGCGGCGAGAAAGAGCCGCAGATCGATAACTATTTTTTTGTCGCATTTCCTCGTGGCATGTTTATGGGGGCACGCACAGTTGATCCGAATGAGACCGGGCAGCTGGTGCCGTTGATCAACCGAGTGATTGCCGGTTTTCCCGACACGATCGGCTTCGCCTTCAAGGCGTCGCTCTTTGGTGGGCTGGGTGGTGGTCGCGCCATTGATATCGATATTCAGGGGCGTGATCTTGAGGCGCTGTTACAGGCGGGCGGAGCGGGCTTTATGGCCGTACGGGAGGCGTTCGGTACCATGCCGCGCCCCAAACCGGGCCTTGATCTGGCCGAACCAGAGTTACGCCTGATACCGGATGAACGTCGCATTGCGGAGGTTGGTTGGAACCGAGGTGACATGGGTGGGATCGCACGTGCGCTGGGTGATGGGCTCTATGTGGCGGACTATTTTGATGGCGAAAAGCGGCTCGATGTGATTCTGCGGAGCGAGCAGTGGGCCACCCCCGAGGCGCTGGCGGCAGTGCCGCTTGCCACCCCCAGTGGCGGCATCCTGCCGCTCAGTGAGCTGGTGGAAGTGGTGCGCACCGCCGGCCCGGATCAGCTGCGCCGGGTTGACCGCCGCCGTACGGTGACACTGCAGGTGCGGTTACCGGAAGGGATGTCCGTTGAAGAGGGGATGACACTGATCAAAACCAGCGTCACCCCCGCTATTGAAGCGATGCTGCCAGAAGATGGTTTCATTCGCTACGCCGGTTCGGCAGACAAGCTGCAGACCACGCTAAAGAATATGAGCGGCACGTTTCTGCTGGCCATTGCAATCCTTTATCTATTAATTAGCGCGCTGTTCCGTTCATTTCTGGATAGCCTGCTGGTGCTGTTGACGATCCCGCTGGCAACGGTGGGCGGAGTGGCAACGCTCTATTTAATGAATGTACTGGGCATCTCTCAGGCGCTGGACCTATTGACAATGATCGGTTTTGTGATTCTGCTGGGGCTGGTGGTCAATAACGCGATTCTGCTAGTGCACCAGACACGTGGAGCGGAGCGTGAAGGGCTACCGCGACGAGATGCGGTAGAGCAGGCGGTACAGCTACGCCTGCGGCCGATCTTGATGAGCACTCTGACCAGTATCTTTGGCATGTTGCCGCTACTGCTGATTCCGGGTGCTGGTACTGAGCTCTACCGCGGACTGGCGGGAGTGATTGTAGGCGGGATGATGCTCAGTACAGTTTTTACCCTGATTCTGTTGCCAAGCCTGCTGCGGCTCGGTGAACGCAGGGGGGCAAAAATAGTAGCTGAACTGCCCACGGAACACCACGCTTCCAGCTAGTTGAGCGTTCAGCACAGAGCGTGTTACTTGTATAAAGCACCAGATCTTCAATAACTTATCCGGTGTTTGAATCGCCTTTGCGGCAAACTGTGAGCTGCGTCGCTTATAACCGTTGAATGCGGTCAAGAATTTATCATAACGCTATTGTGATTATCACGGCGAAGCCGATACCGGTAAATAAGAGTAATTACCCACGATGTGTGAATCTCTTTCTCTGGCGAATACAGTTTGATTGCCGGGGCTCTGGTCTGTGTTGAGTTTGAAGGATGTGCTGTTATGAATGGTGACAAAACGGTTGAACCGCTGCTGAATATCAAGGCTCGCATTGCGAAGCTTGAGCGCCTGCCCGCAATGCCAGCGATGGCGCAGCAGGTGATTCAGTTGAGTTCAAACCCTGAAGCATCAGTAAGTGACCTGGTAAAGATCGTAGAGATGGACCCCAGCCTGGCGGCGCAGATCATGCGCTATGCCAGCTCGCCTTTTTTCAGTTATCGCGGCAAGGTTGACTCCGTGCAGACGGCCGTATCACGTGTGCTCGGTTTCAGCATGGTGATGAATCTGGCGCTAGGTGTGACGACAGCCCGCCCATTCAAACTGCCAAAGAACGTGCCACTCAATATGGATGCCTTCTGGCGTCACGCTATTTATAGCGCGGCATTGACCCAGGCGTTGAGTGGTGAGCTGGTCGATGAGATTCGCCCGCCGGCGGGACTCGCCTATCTTGCCGGCCTACTGCACAACTTTGGCCATGTGCTCGTCGGGCATCTATTTCGCAAGGAGTTTCTAATACTTAATAAATTTATCATTGCAGAGCCCGAAAAGAATCTGGTGGATATCGAAAAACAGGTCTTTGGCTATGAACATGGGCAGATTGGCGCATGGTTGATGGATGTGTGGAATCTGCCCGAAGAGCTGATTATCGCAACAAGAGAGCACAACAACCTGAACTATCAGGGCGAACATGCGGTTTACCCTCATTTGGTCGCCTTATCAGATCGCCTGCTTAAAGAGTACAATATTGGTGATGCACCAAACAGTAGTATTCCCCAGTCGCTGTTGCAGTCGCTAGAGCTGGGTGATTATCAGGCACGTATGGTGGTTAATCGTGTGATGGAAGGGTGTGAAGGGCTGGACACCATGGCCCGCCAGCTGGCTTCATAGTTTCCAGTTTTTGTTGGACTCCCTCAGGCGAAGGGGGGCTTATCTCAGGCTTGTACTTTTCCCATCCTCTTCAGCCTCTTCAATGCTTAGTCCTCCTGGTTTATTGGGCAGATCATCTCTGCTGCCAAGGTCTTTCTCTTCCAGGCTGATGCGTAAGCGTAGATTATTTTGTGAGTCAGCGTTACGCAGCGCCTCTTCAAGTGAGATCCGCCCCTCTTTGTAGAGTTTGTAGAGCGCGGAGTCAAAGGTCTGCATGCCGATATTCTCAGACTTTTTCATAATCTCCTTGATCGCATGAATCTTGCCCTTAAGAATAAGGTCATTGACCAGCGGCGTACCCAGCAGAACCTCGATGGCGGCGGCGCGCTTACCATCCAGTGTCGGGATCAGTCGTTGTGAAACAAAGCCGCGCACATTGAGTGAAAGATCCATCAGTAACTGATTACGCCGCTCTTCGGGAAAAAAGTTGATGATGCGGTCAAATGCCTGGTTGGCGTTGTTGGCGTGGAGGGTAGAGATCGCAAGATGGCCTGTTTCGGCAAAGGCGATAGCGTGCTCCATCGTCTCTCGATCTCGAATCTCACCAATAAGAATCACATCCGGTGCCTGGCGCAGGGTGTTTTTCAGCGCCTCTTCGTAGGTCAGGGTATCAACACCAACTTCACGCTGATTAATGATCGATTTTTTATGGCTATGCAGATATTCAATAGGGTCTTCGATAGTAATAATATGGCCGGCACTGTTGGTGTTGCGGTAGTCGATAAGCGCAGCCAGAGAGGTTGACTTACCAGACCCGGTCGCCCCCACAAAGAGAATTAATCCGCGTTTCTGCATGATCAGTTTGCTGAGGACAGGAGGAAGTCCCAGATCTTCGGTCTGTGGGATCTCTGTTTTAATGTTACGGATGACGACGCTAATCTGATTGCGCTGCTGAAAGAGATTGATACGAAAACGACCGACACCCGACTCGGAGATTGCCAGATTCATCTCAAGCGTTTTCTCAAACTCTACCTGCTGTTCCGGGTTCATGATCTGATAGGCGAGCTCTTTGGCGCGCAGCGGATTGACCTTCGTCTTTTCAAGCGGAGTCAGAACGCCCTGTATTTTGGCGCTAACGGGCGCGCCGACGGCGATGTAGATGTCTGAGGCATCTTTTGCGACCATCAGCTTTAGGTAGTCATTAAGTTCCATTCTTTTTTCCTGAAAATAGCTCTCTGTAATCTCATCAAACGCAAAATTTTATCGACCAGACACAGCGTTAACTTGAGGTGGAAAGTGTTTCATTGATGTCTATTTTTTGTCTGTCCTGGCTTGTTTGGGCGGGCCTCATGTCGTGTATGATAATGCGGGTAAGTGGTCTGCTGGCGGCACCTTTAATTCTTTGTGAATACGGCTAAATTATGGTTACTTCTAAAGCAACTGATCTACGTTCTCACCTTGACGGACTTTTTCCTGAAGAGTTTCCTGCCGACCTGCAGCGCCAGGTGAACGCTCGCTGGGCAAGCTATCTCGAACGCGTTGAAGAGGAGGGGTTGGCAGCTCCCCTGAATCAGGATTTCCTAAAAGTGCTCTGCCGGGTCTGGGCCTATAGTGAGTTTGTCACCACGAGTAGTATTAGCCATCCTGGGCTGTTTGATGAACTTCGCCGTAGCGGTGATCTGCTGGTCGATTATCGCGCCGATGAATATTCACGAAAGTTGGCGCTCTCGCTGGCTGAGGTAAAAACCGATGCCGAGCTGGGGCGCATGCTGCGTCTTTTCCGTCGCTATGAGATGGTACGCATTGCGTGGCGCGACCTGGCTGGCTGGGCGTCACTCGATGAGACACTGCGCGATCTGTCGGCGCTGGCGGATAGCTGTCTCGACGGCGCACTCACAACTTTGCATGGGTGGCAATCAAAAGCGTTGGGGGTGCCGGTTGGCGCATTGACGCAGCAGCCGCAGTCACTGGTGGTGCTGGGGATGGGAAAACTGGGTGCCGGCGAGCTTAACTTTTCATCCGATGTTGATCTGATTTTTGTCTTTCCCGAGGCGGGCGAGACTCGCTTGAAAGGGCGAAAACGTGGTGGCATCAGTAATGAGGAGTACTTTACCCGGCTGGGTCGCCGCCTGATCGGCGTGATCGATGAGAGCACCGAAGAGGGCTTTGTCTTTCGGGTCGATATGCGCCTGCGCCCGTATGGAGAGAGCGGCCCGCTGGTGATGAGTTTTGACGCATTCGAAGAGTACTACCAGTCTCAGGGGCGTGAATGGGAGCGTTACGCGATGATCAAGGCACGTCCGGTGGCAGGGGACATTGAGCAGGGGGCGCGTGTGATGACGATGCTGCGCCCGTTTATCTATCGCCGCTATCTCGATTTTGGGGCTTTTGCCGAGCTGCGTGAAATGAAGTTGATGATACGTCGCGAACTGGCACGCAAGGGGGTGAGCGATAATGTGAAGCTGGGGCCGGGTGGCATTCGCGAGGTAGAGTTTATCGGGCAGGCATTTCAGCTCATTCGCGGCGGGCGCGAGCCGGCGCTGCAGCAGCGCCCGATCCTGACCATCCTGCGCCAGCTCGCTCTTAGCGGCTACCTGCCTGAATATGTGGTGGATGGCCTGATCGACGCCTACTGTTTTCTGCGCGATGTCGAAAATCGGCTACAGGCATTTGAGGACAGACAGACCCACCTGTTACCGGCCGACGACGGGGCGCAACAGCGCCTGGCGTTATCGATGAATTTCCCTGACTGGGCACGATTCTCAACCGCGCTCAGCAAAAAGCGCCGCCTGGTGGAGACGCACTTTGAGCAGGTGTTTGCCGCGCCGCAGACGGAAGCGGCTGTGAGCCGTGAGGATGAGACGCTTGCCGCTGTCTGGCTTGAGCGCATTGATGATGAGCGGGCGGTGGCGGTCCTGGGGGCGCACGGCTATGAAGATGGCCGCGAGGCGCTGCGTCGTATTGTGCAGCTACGCGGGGGGCTGGCCTGCCGGATGTCCGGGCCGCAGGGGCAGGCGCGACTGGATCAGCTAATGCCGCTGCTGCTGGATTCGGTGGCAAAGGTTGTGAATCCCGACGAGACGCTGGTGCGGGTGCTGAACCTGATAGAGGTGGTGGTACGACGCACCGCCTATCTGGCGTTGCTGGTTGAGAATCCGATGGCGCTGTCGCAACTGGTGCGCCTCTTTTCGGCGAGTCCGTGGATTGCGGAGCTGCTAACACATCACCCGATCCTGATGGATGAACTGCTCGATCCGCGAACCCTTTATGAACCGCCCTCCCAGGCGCAGATGGCGCAGCAGTTAAACGCCGAGCTAGCGCCGCTGGCTGCAGATGATCTGGAGCGGCAGATGGATGTGATGCGGGATTTCAAACAGACGAATGTGCTGCGTGTGGCGGCGGCAGATCTGATGGGTGTGTTGCCGTTGATGGAGGTGAGCGACCATCTCACCTGGCTGGCTGAAGTGCTGTTAAAGGAGGCACTGCTGCTGGCAGCCGAACATCAGCGGGCCAGGACTAGAAAAAAAGGGGGGCGCTCCAGACACAGAGGGGTGCCGTCAGGCTTTATCGTGGTCGCTTACGGAAAACTGGGGGGTATCGAACTGGGCTACGGCTCGGATCTTGACCTGGTCTTTATTCACGCCACATCGCAGAGTGATCAAAATGGTACTTTTTACACCCGTCTCGGGCAGCGCCTGATTCATATGTTAAACACATTCACTCCGGCCGGGGTGCTGTATGAGGTCGATATGCGCCTGCGACCCAGTGGCGCTTCGGGGTTGCTGGTGAGTGACATTGCCGCCTTTGAAGAGTACCAGCGTGAAGAGGCCTGGACCTGGGAGCATCAGGCCTTAACCCGTGCACGGGTGGTTGCGGGCGACCCGGAACTGGCGGCCCAGTTTGAGGCGGTGCGCCGCGGCGTACTGATGCAGCGACGTGATGGGGCGACGCTTCGCCAGCAGGTCTGCGAAATGCGCGAAAGGATGCGCCAGGAGCTGGTGCGCGGTGGCGCAGAGCAGTTCGATATCAAACAGGGTGCCGGTGGCATCACCGATATTGAGTTTATGGTTCAGTATGGAGTGTTGCGCTGGGCGCACGAATACCCTGAGCTGATTGAGTTTACAGACAATATTCGTCTGCTGGCGCTGTTTGAACGCTGTGGGTTGATGTCAGAGAAAGAGCGTCAGTTGCTGAGTGATGCCTACCGTGCCTACCGCTGTCGCATTCACCGTTGTGCGCTTCAGGAGGAAAAGGCGCTTGTTTCTGGCGAGGCGTTTAGTGATTTTCGCGATGGCGTGATGGGACTATGGCGTCAGTGGATGGAAAAATAGAGTTGGTACGGCTGTCACATGAAAGAAAAACAGCGAAACCTTTGTTCGACTGATTTTTCCCTTCTGGCGGTGTTAAAAGCGTACTCAACCGGTCATTGATAGCGATAAACGCCCTCACGCCGCGCGCTTTTTCCTGGCCAGAGGAGAAAATTCCTGCTCGTGCAAAGGTCTCGCAGTGAATAAACTGGTTTCAGTTCGTGAAAAGCGCTAGCGATTTGGCTACAATTGGCACCCTTTGAATATATCGAGTGATGGGCAGTAGTTTATGAGCATGGCAAATATGGACGATCGTGATGGTGTAATCTGGCTCGACGGGGAGATGATCCCGTGGCGCGAGGCGAAGGTGCATGTGTTAACCCACACACTGCACTATGGCCTGGGCGTTTTCGAGGGGGTGCGCGCCTACAGGACCGACAAAGGGGCTGCGATTTTTCGTCTCAAAGAGCACACTGATCGCCTTTTCCGTTCGGCCCATATTCTAAAGATGCCGATGCCGTTTGATAAAGAGACCATCAACGCTGCCACCTGTGCTGCGGTGCGCGACAATAACCTGGAATCAGGTTATATCCGCCCGATGTGCTTTTATGGTGCCGAAGGGATGGGGCTGCGTGCCGATAATCTGAACACCCATGTGATGGTGGCGGCGTGGTCGTGGGGTTCTTATATGGGTGAAGAGAATATGAAGCATGGGATTAAGGTCCGCACCTCTTCATATAACCGCCACCATGTTAATGTCACCATGTGTAAGGCGAAGTCCAACGGTGCCTACATCAACTCTATTCTGGCGCTCAATGAGGCGCTGGAGTGTGGCTGCGATGAGGCGATGCTGCTTGATACTGAAGGCTACGTGGCCGAAGGGAGTGGCGAAAACATCTTTCTGGTGCGTGACGGAATCCTCTATACGCCCACATTAACGGCCGCACTCGATGGCATCACCCGCGCAACGATCATGCAGATCGCGAATGAGCAGGGGATTGAAGTGCGTGAAAAACAGATCACGCGCGATGAGGTTTATGTTGCCGACGAGGCCTTTTTTACCGGCACCGCCGCAGAGGTCACCCCGATCCGAGTCGTGGATGGGCGCGATATTGGCAGCGGCAGCCGTGGTCCGATCACAGAGAAGCTGCAGTCGCTCTATTTTGATTATGTGCATGGCCGCCGTGATGATCACCCAGAATGGCTGACGCTGGTTTAGGGGCTGTTAACATCAACAGACTGATAGAATAGAGGAGATGCACAGTGAGTAATGCAGTTGAAGGAACCATCGAAGCCAATGCGCAAAATCGCTACGAAGTGACAGAGGCCGATCTGCCGCTGCACTGCCCAATGGACGGCATGACGCTGTGGAATTCACACCCGCGGGTTTTTCTGCAGATCGAAGAGAAAGGCGAAGCGACCTGCCCCTACTGCGGGGCAGAGTATGTGCTAAAGAGGTAGGTTATTTCTGCTGGTAGTCGGCGTAAGACTTCTCTTCGATCAGCTCTGACCCCAGTTTCTCATTGAGCACGCGTTTGATGGCCGCGCGTTTATCATTGGTGATATAGACAGAGCGGGCAAGCTCAATGAAACGTTGATCAAACTCGCCGGCGAACTCCTTGTCACGAATATCATCTTCGATCTTCCACAGCGCTTCGTTGACTGACTTTAGCTCCGCCATCTCATTGCTGATGTCGATCTCTTTTGGCAGTGTCTCAGCACAGATATCGTGCAGGATTTTCAGTTCGTGGTTGATGTTGACCAGCTTGGCGGCATCCTTGATCTGTGCCGCCTTGATTTCGAGAATGGTGATTTTGTCGAGGCATTCGCCTGCGGAGACTGATACGCGGATATCCATGTGCTTCCTGAATTAGATTTAGACGAAGTGTTAATTATATACCCCTATCCTGTTCTGTACAGATAGATACGCCTGCAATCTCGTCTGTGGGTTGGTATCATATACCGCTCTATGTAGATTAAAGAGAGCGCCATTGCGTAACGCACTATGAAAGTTAATATCCCCTCCTTTGATACCGCCAGGGTTCTCGTGGTTGGCGACCTGATGCTGGACCGTTACTGGTATGGCGACACCTCGCGTATTTCACCCGAGGCACCGGTGCCGGTGGTGCGGATTGGTGATGCGGAAGAGCGCCCTGGTGGCGCAGGTAATGTAGCCCTCAACATCGCGACACTGGGAGGCAGCCCGATGGTGATCGGTCTGACCGGTTGCGACGAGGTGGCCAGTGCGCTTCAGGTGCGGCTGGAATCTGCCGGGGTGCGCTGTGCCTTTGAGCAGGATTCGGCCTACACCACGGTGACCAAGCTGCGTATCATGAGTCGTCACCAACAGCTGATCCGCCTCGATTTTGAGGACTCTTTTAGCGGGCATGATTATGCGGCGATGCAGCGGCGCTATGAGTCACACCTTACTGAGGTGGATGTTGTTGTCCTCTCTGATTATGGCAAGGGGACGTTAAGTGAGGTGGGCGCTCTGATTTGTGCCGCCCGCACAGCGGACAAAGCAGTGATGGTCGATCCAAAAGGGTCAGATTTCAGCAAATATCGAGGTGCGACATTGATCACCCCAAACCTCTCCGAATTTGAAGCGGTGGTCGGGGGCTGTCCGAACGATGAAACCGTGGTTGAGAAAGGGGAGAGGTTACGCGCCGAGCTGGAGCTGGAGGCGCTGCTGATTACGCGTGGTGAAAAAGGGATGACGTTGCTGAGTGAAGGCAAACCGGCGATGCATCTGCCGACACGTGCACAGGAGGTTTATGATGTGACCGGAGCCGGTGATACCGTGATTTCGGTGCTGGCCGCCGCCGTTGCTGCCGGGCAGTCGCTGGCCGACGCCACCACGCTGGCGAACCTGGGTGCCGGGGTCGTGGTTGGCAAGCTCGGGACTGCCAGCGTCACCGTGGCGGAGTTGCAGCTGGCGATGCGGGCGCAGGATGAGGTTGAACGTGGCGTGGTGGATGAGCGACGTCTTGAAGCATTTGTCAGAGATGCTCAGTCACATGGTGAGACAGTGGTGATGACCAACGGCTGCTTTGATATCCTGCATGCAGGGCATGTCGCCTATCTGGCGGAGGCGCGCAAGCTGGGCGACCGTTTGATCGTTGCGGTGAATGATGACGCGTCAGTTAAACGGCTGAAAGGCCCTGAACGCCCGGTCAATAGCCTCTCTCAGCGGATGGCGGTACTGGCGGGGCTTGAGAGCGTCGACTGGGTCGTCCCCTTCTCTGAAGAGACACCAGAGCGGCTGATCTGTGATGTGATCCCCAATGTGCTGGTGAAAGGGGGCGACTACCGCCCGGAAGCGATCGCGGGTGGTCAATGTGTCATCGACAATGGCGGGACCGTTGAGGTGTTGAGTTTCATTGAAGGCTGCTCAACCACGAATGTAATTGATGCGATTCGGCATGGTGTTGAATCAGCGCACAAAGAACAGGTTTGAGGGCTATATAGATGATCATTGTGACCGGCGGCGCGGGTTTTATTGGCAGCAATATCGTAAAGGCGCTGAATGAGCGCGGGCGTGAAGATATTCTGGTAGTGGATGATCTCAAAGACGGAGTTAAGTTCCGCAATATCGCCGACTGTGAAATTGCCGATTACTGGGATAAAGATGACTTTCTTGCTTTTATCGAGAGCGGTAAAAGTTTCCCGCTTGAGGTGGATGCGATCTTTCACGAAGGTGCCTGCTCCGCGACGACAGAGTGGGATGGCAAATATATGATGCGCAACAACTTCGAATATTCGAAGAGGCTACTGCACTACTGTCTGGAGCAGAAAATACCCTATCTCTACGCCTCATCTGCCTCTGTTTATGGTGCTGGCCCTAACTTTAAAGAAGCGCGACAGTTTGAAGAGCCGTTGAATGTCTATGGTTACTCCAAGTTTCTGTTTGATCAGTATGTACGCCGTATTTTGCCCAGCGCCGAGAGCCAGGTGGTCGGTTTTCGCTATTTTAATGTCTACGGCCCACGTGAACAGCATAAGGGGAGCATGGCGAGCGTCGCCTTTCATCTGAATAATCAGCTACTGGCGGGTGATGGTGTAGTAAAGTTATTTGAAGGGAGTGATGGTTATGGCGACGGCGAGCAGCGCCGCGACTTCATCTATGTTAGTGATGTGGTTGATGTGAATCTGTGGTGTTTCGATAATCCGGGCTGCTCCGGAATCTTCAATCTGGGTACCGGGCGCAGCCAGAGTTTTAATGATGTTGCCAATGCGGTGATCAGTTATCACAATAAAGGCAGACTTGAATATATTCCTTTTCCCGACCACCTCAAAGGGCGCTACCAGAGTTTTACCGAGGCCGACATGAGTGCGCTACGCACTGCGGGGTACTGTGCCGACTTCAAGACAGTTGAAGAGGGGGTTCATGCCTATTTAGCGTGGTTGAATCGTTGAACGCTTACGCTACACCTACACTAAACGCTTAATGATGGGGTCAGCAGTGGCGCAGCGTATCCTGGTAGTTGGTCCGTCATGGGTTGGCGACATGGTGATGGCGCAGAGCCTCTTTATGACGCTACAGCAGCGATACCCCGGCGTCGTCATCGATGTGGTCGCTCCGCGATGGTCGGGTGAGTTGCTGGGGCGGATGGCAGAGGTCAACGACTATATCGAGATGCCGCTGGGTCAGGGGCAGTTTGAATTAGGGGTGCGCTACCGTCTGGGTTGCTCGCTACGGCCGCGCTGCTACGATCAGGCGATCGTTATCCCGCGATCATGGAAATCGGCAGTGGTACCTGCCGCTGCAAAGATTCCGCAGCGCATCGGCTATCGCGGTGAAATGCGCTACGGCCTGTTGAACGATATTCGGCAGCTTGATAAATCACGCCTGACACAGACCGTACAGCGCCATGTCACACTGGGTTTGAGTGAAGATACCCCGCTGCCACCGGCTGAGATCCCGCAGCCACAGTTGAGGGTCGAGCCGGCAAACCAGTCGGAGCTGCTCACGCGCCTGGCACTGAATACCGAACGGCCGGTGGTCGGTTTTATGCCGGGGGCTGAGTATGGCCCGGCTAAATGCTGGCCGATTGAATACTATGGCGAACTTGCCAGGCGGCTGCTGGCCGCTGGCTACCAGGTGTGGCTGTTTGGTTCACAGAAAGATCACACGAGTTGTGCAGCGATTGAAGCGGCTGCACCTGGGGTAGTTGACCTAGCCGGAAAAACGAAACTGGTCGATGTGGTTGATCTGCTTGCGCTGTGCAAACTGGTGGTCTGCAATGATTCCGGGTTGATGCATGTTGCGGCTGCAACCGGGTGTCATGTGATCGCACTCTACGGTTCATCGACACCTGACTACACCCCACCACTGACTGCATCTGCTGACATCTGTTATGCGAGGCTTGACTGTAGCCCCTGTTTTGAGCGCGAATGTCCCAAGAAAACGCTGCAATGTCTGTATGATATCTCGGTGGAGAGCGTCTTTGAGTATTGCCGGAGTGTGAGGTGGTAGCAGCATCAGAAAACTTCTCAGTGATGGCCAGCATCGCCATCTGGCGCGAGCGTACGATTTACGCACTGCTGTTTTTATTCCCTCTTCTGGGTGTTAGTCTTGATCACTGGTTCAGCGGGATTTTTATCATCATCTTTCTGATCTCGCTGCCCTGCCTCTTTAATAAGATGAACTACCAGCTCTATCCGGAAGAGCGAATGATGCTCTATCTGCTGGCGGCCTACTTTGCGACGTTTATATTATCTGCGCTAGTGAATGGCTGGACGGAATTACAGACACGCTATCTGGGCGTTGAGATTCGTTACCTGGCCGCAGTCCCAGTCTATCTACTATTGCGCCAGTTACCTGATGCAGCGCGCTGGTTACTGAAGGGGTGTGTTCTGGCGACACTGCTGCTTGGTCTGCAGGCTTACTGTGATATTTATGTACTGAATCTCTATCGAGCTGAGGGGGTTTATAGCCCGAATTTATTTGGACCTTTTGCTGCAATGATTGCCGTATTGGTATTAGCTATGTGGCAAACAGGCGACAAGCGAGGGGGGTGGGCCAGGTGGGTTCTACCGCTGCTCTCTCTCTCTGCACTATTTGCAGTTGCGCTCTCCGGTTCGCGTGGTGCCTATGTCGGGTTAATGGTGATGGTGGTTGTCTGGTTGTCGATGTCACTTCGTCGCCAGCACCTCCTTATCGCTTTTGTTGCTGTAGGGCTAGGGGTAACGGTTGTTTATAACAGTGTTGATAGTGTGCAAAAGAGGGTAGATCGTGTTGTGACTGATGTCGAAACCTATCTGTCGATTGAAGACATGGCCTCCTATGAGGGTGACCTGCTTGGTAATGTTCAGCGTCTTGAGATCTGGCGAACGGCAATTCTGATATTCAAGCAGGCACCATTTGTTGGGGTTGGCCGAGGAAATTTTGAACAGGTCGCAGATGACTATGCAGATAAAGGGCTGGTGCATGCGACAGGCGTGAAGGCAGGCCATGCTCATAGTGCTTATTTAGATGTGTTGGCCTCTAGAGGGGTTGTCGGTTTCGTGGTCTTTATGGCAATGCTGTTATACCCGCTCTACCTCTTTTTTAGCACGCGAATGCTCTCGCCAGCTAGCGCGATGTTGGGGGTTATCTTTCTAGCGGGTTTTATGGCTTTTTCCGTGACAGATGCCTCAACCTTTTTGAAAGGGAATTTTTCATCGATCTTTCTGCTCTATCTGGTCGTCTTCTTTTCCTGGCATGTGAGAAAAGTACATGAGGCGAAGCGCTGATGGCGACTCTTTCAGCCGTTCTGATTGTCAAAAACGAGGCGTTAATATTAGCCGAATGCCTCTCACTGCTCGCGTGGGTCGATGAGATTGTGGTGCTGGATGGTGGCAGCGAAGATGATAGTGTGGTCATAGCGCGGCGTTACACCGATAAGGTTTTTGTTGAAGCTGACTGGCAGGGGTTCGGGGTGCAGCGTCAGCGCGCGCAGCAACATGCAACTGGTGACTGGATCTTTATGATTGATGCCGATGAGCATGTGACACCTGAATTGCGTCAGTCGATTGAAGCGACGGTTGCGGCTAACCAGCAGCAGAATGTCTACCTGGTACCCATCTTGCCGTGGTGTTTTGGGCGTTTTATTCGCCACAGTGGCTGGTACCCTGAACATAAAATTCGTCTCTACCCTCGCTGCAAGGCGCGCTATGGTGATCACCGCGTGCATGAAAAACTAATCCTCGATGACGGGGTACAGAAGCACTACCTCAAGGGCGATCTGCTTCATTTCACTTACCGTGACATGAAACACTATCTGGTGAAGTCTGCAAATTATGCCGATGAGTGGGCGCAGGAGCGGCAGCAAGAAGGTCGCAGGGGGACGTTACTTCAGGCACTCACTCACGGCGTGGGCTGTTTCATCAAGATGTACCTGGTGAAGCGCGGTTTCCTTGATGGTCCGCAGGGCTTTCTGCTGGCGCTGCTGTCGGCCCATTCAACCTTTGTGAAGTATGCGGATCTGTGGTCTCGCGCGCAACCTGCTGCACCCGCCGCTAAAGCGGTTAAACCGCCATCATAATCTTATCGCCACTGGTACGGAAGTTTTTTGTCCGGGTTGACTGGCGCAGCTCAAAGTAGCTTCTATACATCTCATCATAGCGCGTGCGTGAATCGATGACGGCATCAAAATTACCGATAAACCCCAGCATCAACTCCATCGCCTCACGCACGGCGTGATTCGATCCACAGTTGGCCATGATATAGTCACAGCAGTCATGGCTAATGGCATAGTTGTGTAGCAGCGCTCCCGCCTTGCGCTTGACCATCAGGCGCAAGCCACACTGCGCCGCCATGCCGAGGTCGTTAACATCATCAAACACAAAAGCGACGTTCTCAGGATTGATGCCCTGAGTTGCACAGAGGTGTTTCAGCGCTTCACGTTTATCTGGGATACCCAGGTAGACGTGATGAAAATGTTCACGCGTTGCGAAGTGCTGAGCGGTCAGGTTCTGTTCACCACTGATAATCGCGGCAACAGGGAGTTCATCATTCTGTCGCCATAAACCGTAGCGCAGCATATTGGTGCCCATGGAGTCCGCTTCACTAAAAATACTGGGCTGCCCGTCCCCTTTGAAGCCGTCGTTGAAGACACCATCCCAGTCGAAGACAATCGCTTTGATATTTTTTAACTTTGCTGCGATAGAGGCAGGCGGGGTCACAAAGGCGCCACCGAGCGCGGTAAAGATCTCGGTGAGCCTTTGAGGATTGAGCGTTTCAGTTTGCAACGGTGTGGCTGGGTTTAGCCCAGCAGCCCCATTTTAACCAGATCCTGAATATCAAGGATGCCAACCGGGGTGTTGTTTTCGACCACGATAATGTTATCGACTTTGCGTTCATTAAAGGTGTTAACCGCCTCAACCAGCAGGCTTTCCGCGTTGACCGTGATCGGTGTCGTGGTGAAGTCCAGTTCAGAAAGCTTCTTGTCCAGCAGTGCGCTACCCGAATCCTGGAGCATGCGGCGAATGTCACCATCGGTAAAGATGCCGGCGATATTGCCTGAACCATCGATGATGGTAACGGAGCCGAGTTTTGACTCGGTCATCTTGATCATCGCCTGGGAAACGGTCTCTGAAAGTTCGCAGGTGGGGTTTGCATCGCCCAGCACATCTTTGACCTTCAGCGTCATCAGGCGTGTATGTTCAAAGAACTGGCTTGAGCCGACTGCGGTGAGTTCATTGTCACAAAGACGCTTGATCACTCCCCACGGTGCGGTGCAGACATGAACACCAGCGAGCATCGCCTGACGCACATGTTCAGGGTAACGTACAGATGAAAACATGATCTTGGTGTCGTAGTTATATTTTGAGACGATACTGGCGGCCTGCTCATAAAGCGTAATGGCATCGTGCCCCTGATCCTGCAGACGACCTGCCAGCGGGCAGACGTAAGCCGCACCCGCTGCCATCGCCATATAGGCCTGGTTCAAGGTGTAAATCAGGTGGACATTCACCTTGTGTCCCTCTTTCGCCAGCGTGTTGCACGCCTGCAGGCCAATGGTAGAGACGGGGATCTTGAAGACCGGCTTGCTCTTTAACGGCAACTCCAGCAGGCGGTGTGCTTCAGCAATGATCTCATCGTGGGTCTCACCCAGCGCCTCAACCTGGATCTCAGGTACCATGCCTGAAAGTTTAACGATGGCGCCGTCAATATCGGTAATGCCGTGACGATGCATGAAGGTCGGGGTGGTGGTCAGTCCTTTTAAGAAGCCTAGCTGAAACGCTTCTTCAATCTCTTTCAGGTCAACCGAGTCAAGATATAGATCCATGTTGGGGGGTCCTCAATAATTTAGAATTTAAAGCTGAAAATGGGTATGGCGCTTAATCCTGGTACTCTCTGGCGATGGCGTGAATCTCAAGCAGCGGCTTCAGGAACGCTTCCATCTCATCCAGATAGTATTGACTAGCCGCATCGCAGTGCGCCTCAGGTGGATTGGGGTGGGTCTCAACAAAGATCCCATCAACACCCGCGGCAACACCTGCGCGTGAGAGTGTTGGCAGAAACTCACGGGTGCTCCCTTTCGGATCTTTGCTGGGGATGCCGTATTTGCGAATGCTGTGGGTGATGTCAAAGATCACGGGATAACCGATCTGACGCATCAGATAGAAGCTGCGTGGGTCAACAATCAGGTCATTGTAACCGAAGGTGTAGCCGCGCTCAGTGAGCAGAATTTTTTCTGAACCAGAATCAACAACCTTCTGCGCGGGCTTCGCCATGTTCTCAGGCGCAAGGAACTGGCCATGTTTCAGATTGACCACCTTGCCACTCCTGGCAGCCTCGGTGACCAGCGTGGTCTGCATGCAGAGATAGGCCGGGATCTGGATGACATCGACCACTTCGGCTGCCATGCCGATCTGCTCCGGGTAATGGACATCGGTGAGCAGTGGCAGATCGAATTCTTTTTTCACCCGCTCAAGGATTTTGAGCCCCTCTTCAGGGCCGGGGCCCATCGGAAATTCAATCGAGCTGCGGTTATCCTTCATAAACGATGATTTGTAAATCAACGGCATGTTAAGCTTTTCACAGAGGAGTTTAAGTCTCTCCGCTGTCCGCATCATCAGCGATTCGTCTTCGATTACACAGGGGCCGGAGATCAGAAAAAGATCATCGCCGCCACAATCTACGTTACCGACTTGTACATGTTTTTTTTGGGTCATTGCTCAGTTCTATCTATAAATAATGGTATTGAGGCGCTGGCCTCATGTTGACAAACGGGGCAATTTTAACGTTTTTCTGCCCGGATGTGTGACTAATTGCGGTTATTTGATCTTAGCTCGAATCAGTTAGCCCAAAAATTGGCGGTTGATCTGATCGGCCGCAGCCGCGATGTCGATGCTCGACATATCTTCTGCTTCGGCATCCAGCGCTGCAGAGAAGGCCAGGCGGCGGTCTCCACTGTTACAGGTTTGCCAGCGTAGTGCGGTGGCGGAGCGGCGACGGGTGTAAAAGGCCGCTGTATGGCAGTTGAGCGCGCCGGCAATATGCAGCGGCCCGGTCGAGCCGCTGATAAAAAGGTCGGCAAAGGCGATATGCCGGGCGAAGGCGGGGAGCCCATCGCGAGAGATATAGAGCGTATGCGCCACCTCACTACCTAGCTGTGAGGCGAGCTGCGCCGCCTCTGTCACTTCGCCAGGCCCCGCACTGAGCACGATGGTGTGGCCGTTCGCTGTACGCAGCCGTTTCGCCAGCGCGGCAAACTGTTCGATGCTGAGGTTGTTGGCCGAACCGCCACTACCCGCGTGAATGAAGATGAGCCGATGGCTGGCGTCAATATTGTGCTCATCGCAGAACGTAGTGTGAAGGGTTGCGATTTCGTCACGGTCGAAGGTGAGGTGTGGCGCTGTCGGTAGAGTTGCGCTATGAATGCCGTGGTCGGCGAGCAGCTGAAAGCCGAGATCCAGATTATAGATATATTCAGGCTTTTCCGAACGCGAACGGCGCTGCGTCAGGCGGTGATTATAGAGAAACTGCGCCACACCGGTGGCGGGGGCGATGCGGTACGGGATCCCTGCGCGAGCGGTGGTCAACCCGATACGCGGGGTGGAGTAGAGTGTCAGCAGGGCGTCGTACTTTTGCTGTCTGATCTGGTGAAACAGCGCACGCTGTTCGGCGAAAGAGGCCGCTTCACCGGGGTCGATCAGGGCGCCATCGACTGCGGGCAGCGTCAGCGCTATCGACTCAGTATATTTCGGTACCAGCACCTGAATTTCACACGCCGGTAGCGCAGCACGCAGCAGGTTCAGGCACGGCAGCGCCAGCATAAAGTCACCGAGTTTGTCGTTGCGTACGACCAGCAGCTTACGTGGTGGGTGCTTAATCATCGGCTGACGACCTTGTCGAGCAGTGCACACACCTCATCGCTGGTGATCAGATCCATCGTCCCTTCATCACGTACGCGCCTACCCCATGGGAGCTCATCGATCTGTTTCTGGTACTTCTTCTTGATCGCCTCAGGGTATCGGCTGGCGACATATTCAGCGCTCAGGTAGGGGCGTGCACGATCCGGATTGGTGGTGGCGTAGAGGCCAATGACAGGGGTATTAACCGCTGTTGCCATGTGTGCCGGGCCGGAATCAGGGGCGACGACGACTGTAGCGCGATCAAGCAGTGCCAGCAGCTGTTTCAGATCCGTTTTACCGACCAGATTGAGAGGCCTGTGCTGGCAGCGTTGCGAAATCTCTTCACCATATTGCCGTTCGATTGGCGTCGGGCCGCCGCTGATCACCACCTGCATGTGATGTTTTTCGGCCGCATAATCGGCGACGGCGGCATAGCCCGCCGCGTTCCAGTTGCGGTAGCTCATGCTGGAGCAGGGGCTAATCACCAACAGCTTGCGGCCGTCATTGGTGAGATATTGTGCGCAGAATTGTTGCGCTTCAGGTGGGACTGGGATGTCCCACGCAAGCACTCTCTCTTTAATGCCCATGGCTTCGGCAAAACAGAAAAAACTATCGACCACATGTTGCCGCGGCTGGTGTGCAATCTTATGGTTGGTGAAGAGCCACTGCAGGTCCTTGGCCCGTTTGCGGTCAAAGCCGAGGCGAACTCGGGTCGGCACCAGCAGGCTGAGGAGGCTGGCGCGCAGTGACATCTGCAGGTGCAGTAACAGATCGAAATGGCGCCCCTTCATGGTCGCGCTGAATGAGCGGAAGGCAGCAACGCCGCGTGACTTGTCAAAGATGATAAACTCGATACCGGGGATGTCGCCGATCAGGCTCGCTTCAAGGCGGCCGATGATCCAGGTGATTTTTGTTTCCGGCCACGCGGCCTGAATCGTGCGCACCAGTGGCAGTGCGTGGCAGACATCGCCCACAGCCGAGAGACGTAGCAGACAGATATTAGCGGGTGCCGAACTGAATGGCAGCGACATGTAATGAAACCTTGTGAAACCACAGTTGATAATCAGCACATCCTATACGATGTTGAGCGTATCGCAAACATTGAGGCGTTTAGCTTTGATCCCGACCAGTTACAGGCGCGTGGGGTGTTGCGCGGTACAGCGCAGGGGCGGGGCAACACCTTTTTTTTCCAGCACGAAGGGGAGCTGCTGGTGCTGCGCCATTTTCGCCGTGGCGGAAAGATCGCTGCGCTGGCGAAAGACTGCTATTTCTGGAGCGGCCTGCAGCGCACCCGGGCGTGGCGTGAGTGGCACCTTTTGGAAAAGCTGCATGCGATGGGGTTACCGGTACCGCTGCCGGTGGCGGCGCGAGTGGTGCGGCGGGGACTCTGTTACCGTGCCGATCTGGTGACGCAGTGCATCCCCAATAGCGTCTCACTGGCGCAGCGTCTGCGTCAGGGGCCGCTCGACGAGATGGTCTGGTCGAAGGTCGCCTACACACTCTACCGTTTTCATACATTGGGTGTCTATCATTCAGATCTTAATGCACACAACATCCTGCTCGATGTGCAGGATGAGGTCTATCTGATCGACTTTGATAAAGGGGCGGTGCGCAGGCCGGCGAGCGGCTGGCAGCAACAGAATCTGGCGCGGCTGCTGCGTTCACTCAATAAACTAAAGCAGCTTGAAGGTGACGATTTTGCGTTTACTGATGCGGACTGGTCATTGCTGGTGCGGATTTATAACGCGGCTTAGCAGGCGACCAGGGGCCTGGCAGGCGAATTAGAGGTAGCGCTCAATTTCGTTGAGATAGCCCGGCAGAATATGCCCGCATTCGGCGATCACTCTCTGCCCGTTCTCCCCGAGCCGTTGCGCCTCCGCCGGGTTGGCCAACAACGTTTCGATCTGTTTTTTTAGCATCTCGTCACCATCTACCTGAATCGCCGCACGGGCCGCAATCAATAGCGCCGCTTCATCGCTAAAGGTCTCCATATGTGGCCCAAACAGCGCCGCCTTCCCTTGTTGGGCCACCTCTAGAATATTATGCCCGCCGACCGGCACCAGGCTGCCGCCGATAAAGACAAAGTCGGCAGCGGCGATAAACCCAGGCAGTTCACCTAGTGTATCAGCGAGGTAGATATCGGTCGTCTCATCAATCAGATCATCTCGGCTACGCACCGCAAGGTTGCCATTCAGCGCTGTCAGCTGTTGCAGAATGACCGCGCTGCGTCTGGGATGGCGCGGCACGATCACCAGCAGTCGCCCGTGGTGCGTCGCTATCGATAGCCACAGGCGCGCAATGCGCAGCTCTTCAGCGTCGTGGGTGGAGGCGGCGAGCACAAAAGGGCGGCCGAGTGAGACCGTGGCCACGCGAGTGTGCGTCGGTGTGACCAGTTTGAGATTACCGACCGTTTTCACTTTGTCGGCGGCGGCACCGAGTGCGATGTAGCGCTCGCGGTCAGCCTCTGAGCGGGTGAGGATGGCGGTGACGTGCGACAGCAGATGGGGGTAGAGGGCGCGTAGCCAGTCGGGCGCATCAACAGTTTTTTCAGAGAGGCGACCGTTGATGATAAGTAGCGCAGCACCGCTATTCACACAGTGGCGGTACACATGAGGCCACAGCTCGGTCTCCATGATGAGCGCGCAGCAGGGCTGCAGGGAGGCGATGAAACGGCGGCTCATCCAGTTAAAATCGATCGGCAGGTAGCAGTGTGTTGCACCAGTAGGGAGCTGTTTTAGCGCCACCTCACCGCCCGTCGGGGTGCTGGTGGTGAGGGTGATCTGCCGCTCGGGGTAGCACCTGAGCAGTGCATCAATCAGCGGCATCACAGCGTTGACCTCGCCCACCGAGGCGGCGTGAACCCAGATGCTGCCTTTATGATAGGTGCGGATGAAGCTGAGGCGCTCGCGCAGAAAGCGCCAGTCGCGCTGCTGCCACGCCTGCCATGCGGTGAAGAGGATGGCAGGAACAGAAAAGAGGGTTAATAGCAGATGGTAGCGCCACATGGCTTATTCGTAAGGGCTCCTGCGGTCAGGCTGTGATTTAAAGCGGCGATGAATCCACAGGTACTGGCTGGGCGCACGCCGCACCTGTTCTTCAATCGCAGCATTGATGGTGGTGGCATCACGCACTTCGTCGCCGCTCGGGAACGCTTCAATCGGCGGACGGAAACGGACGCGGTAGCCCTGCCCGCCCGGCAGGCGCTCAAAATCGATCGGGATAACCGCACAGTGGGTGACGCGTGCAATGCGTGCGGTGGCGGTTAAGGTTGCGGCAGTCACCCCCATAAAAGGGGCAAAGATGGTGCTTTCATAACCGAGATCCTGGTCTGGCGCGTACCAGCACGCCTTGTTGCTTTTTAGCGCCTTTAACATCGCGCGCATGTTGGTGTGGTTGATCAGCCCGGCAAAATGTTTGCGGCGGTAGTGGTTCAATACCGAATCAAACAGCGGATTGTGCGCCCGTTTGGCAACCGCATAGAACGGCACTTCGAACGCCATTAAACGTCCGCACATCAGTAGCGAGGTGTAGTGAGCGCCGAGCAGGAGCACCCCTTTCCCCTGAGCAAAGGCGTCGTTAACATGCTCGACCCCTTCGATATGTGCCAGCGCACGCAGGCGACGGTCACTGCCCCACCACGAGAAGCCCGCCTCGATAATGCCGCAGCCGACCGAATGAAAGGTCTCTCTAACCAGCTGCGCCTGCTCCGCCTTTGAGCGCTCGGGAAAGCAGAGTGCGATGTTGATCTCAGCCACGCGGCGCTTTTTTTTAAGCAGATAAAACGTCGCCGTGCCGAGCTGTCTGCCGAGCCATAACTGGGCGGAATAGGGGAGTTGTGCTGCGAGCCACATTGCGCCGAGACCGAGCCAGGTGGGCCAGAAGCGTGGGGCGAGGTAACGTTTAAGCTGAAAATCGGCGAATTGACGGGTCATGGTGTTGGTATCTGTTTAGCAGCGCTGATGTTAACATGGTCAGCGTGGTGGGTGCCGCGATTTACCGGGGTGGTTGAACCTGCTCAATGTCCACTGGGGTGTCGATGGGTGATGGGGTTTCGCGGCTCGCTCCAGTGGCTGCCACTGGTGGTTGCAGCCAGCTATTCACCTGTTTCAGATCTTCACTGCTCAGGATGCCTGCGGCCTGTTTCAGGCGTAGTGTGTGGAGGATGTAGTCGTAGCGTGACCGGGCGTGGTCGCGCTGTGCTCGGTAGAGATCACGGCGGGCATCGAGCACATCGACGGTGGTGCGAGTACCGACCTCAAGCCCCGCTTCGGTTGCGTCGAGCGCGCTTTGTGCCGAGACGACCGCTTGCCCCAGCGCTTTGACGCGGTTAATTTCAGCCAGCACGCTCAGGTAAGCATCGCGCGCCTGGCGCAATGTTGCGCGGCGTTGCTGCTCAAAGTTCTCGCGCGACTGCTCGGCGAGGTGGTGTGCCTGACGGACGCGAGCGCTGGTGCCCCCGCCCTGAAAAAGCGGCATATTGAGCCGCAGCTCAATCGCCTGGTTTTCAGATTCATTATTCCCAAAGTTACCGCCTTTCGAATTGCTGTAGATGTGGCTAGCGTTGAGTTCAAATGTAGGGAGGTGGCCTGCTCGCTGGCGTTTGATCTCTTCGAGCGCTCTGCTATAAACGAATTCAGCGGCGATTAGCTGGAAGTTCTGGTTAAGAGCCGTATCGCCCCATTTATTGATGTCGGCCGGCTGCGGGGTGATCAACGGGGTGTCGCTCGACAGTACAGCCAGCGCTTTATAGTCATGACCCGTGATTTCGGTCAGTGCTTCGTACTGACTGGCGAGCAGGTTTTCGGCGAGAATCTCCTGTGCCGTGATGAGATCATAGGCGGCATGAGCCTCGTGGACATCAGTGATGGCAATCAGCCCTACTTCAAAGCGCTGTCGTGTCTGTTCCAGCTGGCGTTCAATAGCGCGTTTCTCAGCGCGCGCAAATTCAAGCGCATCGAGCGCCGCAAGCGCATCGAAATAGCGCTCTGAAATACGCACCATTAACGCCTGTTGTGCAGCTGAGAGTTTCGCTCTGGCTTCGCCAATCGAGGCATCACTCTGGCGCAGCTGGATAAAGTAATCATAGTTAAACAGAGGCTGGGTCAGGGAGAGGGTGTAACCGCTGCTGTCAAACTTTTTTGTGCCAAGCGAAAAAAAGCCAGAGGCAAGGGTTTTCTGTCTGTTATCGGCCTTGTTTGCACTGAAATTGATCAATGGAAAGAGCAGTGCTCGGCTCTGGTTTTTTGTCTCAAGGCTGGCGTGGTAGGCCGCTTCAACAGCGCGGTATTGTGGATCGTTTTCGAGCGCGAGTTGATAGATCTCATACAGGGAGGCTGGCCCGGTGTTGGCGCTAATGGCGGGCGCGCTACCCATCAGGATCAGAACGACCAGGTATATTGCAGATGTTCTCACCATAGCCTCTATCTTAGCCGATCTGCCATCGCCTGTGTCTGCTGTCTGTCGTGGCGAGAGCGGTTACTGAACTTGAATCCAGGGTGCCGGTTAAAAGACAAAGGGGGTCGGCCTGGTGGCGTTAATCAGTTCGGGTAGCTCTGTTTCAAACAGCTGTTCACTGACGAGGCCACCATTATCGGTACGGCGCAGCAGTGTGGCATGCATCACAGGTGCCAGGCCGAGAATGGCGAAAATACGGCCGCCGCGGTTAAGCAGCTTTGCAAAACTGTCAGGTAGAGACGGGAGTGAGCCGGTGATGACAATCGCATCGAACGTTTCATCGCTTTGCCAGCCCTGTGAGGCATCACCGCACGCTAAGGTGATATTGGTGATGTTGTGTGCTTTGAGTCGCTTGCCCGCCTCCTCGATGAAGTCAGGAAAGATATCGACCGATGTGACATGGCTGCTCGCAGCGGCCAGCATTGAGGTCACATAGCCGCTGCCGGTGCCGATCTCCAGCACGTTGTCGCTTTTGGTGAGCCCTAACGCCTGTAGCATCCTCGCCTCAACGATGGGGTGCATCATCACCTGATCATGAGCCAGCGGGATACCGATATCGGCATAGGCCAGGGTGCGATACGCTTCGGGTACAAACGCTTCGCGCGGGGTGTTTTCGAGCAGCTCAAGGGTCGCCGGGTCGAGCACATCCCATGGGCGTATCTGCTGTTCGATCATGTTGAAACGCGCTTTTTCTTCAAATGCCGTATTCATGGCCCGCTACCCTCAAAGTCAGTTTGGTTTATCTGTATTCGTTAGCCCCACCACCGCGGTGGTGGACGGAACGGCCAAGATTATTCGTTTTACTGGGCCATGGCAAGTGATCGCGCTAGTCTAATATTGTTTGTTACGCTCTCTATGGTTGTGTAACATTATGTTTTATATGGAAATATGAGGGCTTGGCGTGGTATGTTCGCTTGCATCTATAGTGAGCATCGTTTAGATTTGCGGCTTCCCGCCGCGATTAAACCTGCTGTTTTTTGCTCTGATCGGGTTTGGCGCATGAGTGAGCGGCGTTCCGTTGTATATTAAGGAAAGATTTTATGAGTGCGATCCCTGAAGAGTTTTTGAGTCAAACGGCCCACCTGGAAAAGGATACGGTTTCGCCGTTCCCGAATTCAAAAAAGATCTACGTTGAGGGAAGCCGCGCCGATATCCGTGTGCCGATGCGTGAAATTTCGGTTGGGGATACCCTTATTCATGCGGGGGACAGAGGCGGAGCCAGCCGCAGTGAACCCAATGCGGCGGTTCGTGTCTATGACACCTCCGGCCCATATACCGATCCCGCTATCTCAATCGATCCACGCAAGGGGGTGCCCGATGTGCGTAGCGCATGGATCGAAGAGCGCAATGATACTGAATTATTGAGTGGACTCAGTTCTGAGTATGGCCGCCAACGTGCTGCCGATGCGTCGCTGGATCACCTGCGTTTTGACCACATCCGCACACCGCGAAAGGCAAAAAGTGGTCGCAATGTGTCGCAGATGCACTACGCGCGCAAGGGGATCATCACCCCTGAGATGGAATATGTCGCAATCCGTGAAAACATGAAGCTGGAAGAGATGCGTCTCAATAGCCAGGGGGCAGAGCGCGGTGATATCGATATCTCTCTGTTGACGCAGCAGCACCCGGGCCAGTCATTTGGTGCCAGTGTGCCGCAGGTGATCACCCCGGAATTTGTTCGTGATGAGATCGCACGTGGTCGCGCCATCATTCCGGCCAACATCAACCATCCAGAGCTGGAGCCGATGATCATTGGGCGCAACTTCCTGGTGAAGATCAACGGCAATCTCGGTAACTCGGCGGTCACCTCTGATATTGAGCAGGAGGTCGACAAGATGGTGTGGGGAATCCGCTGGGGTTCAGACACCATTATGGATCTCTCTACCGGCAAAAACATTCACGAAACGCGTGAGTGGATCGTGCGTAACAGTCCCGTGCCGATCGGCACGGTACCGATCTATCAGGCGCTGGAAAAAGTTAACGGTAAAGCCGAAGAGCTGACATGGGAGATCTTCCGCGACACGTTGATCGAACAGGCTGAACAGGGGGTCGATTACTTTACCATTCACGCCGGCGTGTTGCTGCGCCATGTACCGCTGACCGCGAAGCGCCTGACCGGCATCGTCTCACGTGGTGGTTCGATTATGGCGAAGTGGTGTCTTGCGCATCACAAAGAGAATTTCCTCTACACCCATTTCGAAGAGATCTGCGAAATCATGAAGGCGTATGATGTTTCGTTTTCACTTGGTGACGGCTTACGCCCGGGATCGATTGCCGATGCCAATGATGAAGCGCAGTTTGGTGAACTCGAAGCGCTCGGTGAATTGACCAAAATCGCATGGAAACATGATGTGCAGACCATTATCGAAGGGCCGGGCCATGTACCGATGCACCTGATTAAAGAGAATATGGAGAAGCAGCTTGAGTGCTGTGACGAAGCGCCGTTCTACACCCTCGGCCCACTGACCACAGATATCGCGCCGGGGTATGACCACATCACCTCCGGCATCGGTGCCGCGATGATCGGCTGGTATGGCTGCGCCATGCTCTGTTACGTCACCCCCAAAGAGCATCTCGGCCTGCCCGATCGCGATGATGTCAAAGAGGGGATTATCACTTATAAAATTGCTGCGCACGCCGCCGATCTCGCCAAAGGGCACCCGGGCGCACAGGTGCGTGATAACGCGCTATCAAAGGCGCGTTTTGAGTTCCGCTGGGAAGATCAGTTTAACCTTGGGTTAGATCCGGACCGCGCACGTGAATACCACGACGAAACCATGCCAAAAGATTCCGGAAAAGTGGCCCACTTCTGTTCCATGTGTGGCCCTAATTTCTGTTCGATGAAGATTACACAGGATGTGCGTGACTACGCAGCGAAACAGGGGGTGACAGAGCTGGAGGCGTTACAGAGAGGGATGGAAGAGAAAGCGCTGCAGTTTGTTAAAGATGGCGTGGAGATTTATAAAAAGGTGTGACAGGACCTTGGGTCGTGGGCCTCTGAAAAAGCCGCCTCCGGGCGGCTTTTATATTTGGTCACCTGGGGTTGAAAGTATCGGCGATGGCTGGGTGCTAGCATCAAATCCATGTTGCCGCCACGCCTCATAGAGAAAGATTGCAACAGCGTTGGAGAGATTAAGACTGCGGCTGTCGGCCAGCATCGGGATGCGCAGGATCTGTTCGGCCGGTAGTGAGGCCAGTATCTCAGCGGGGAGGCCGCGAGACTCGGGGCCGAACAGCAGTGCGTCATTCTGACCGTATTCGATCTCGGTGTGGTGACGTGACCCTTTGGTGGAGCAGGCGATCAGGCGGGTCGGCGCTACTTTTCTGATGAAACTGTCGAGGTCGTCATACTCTTTGATCGATGCAAACTCGTGGTAGTCTAGGCCGGCGCGGCGCAGGCGTTTATCATCAAATTCAAACCCGCAGGGGTGAATCACATGCAGCTGTGCCCCACTGTTGGCACAAAGGCGTATAATGTTGCCGGTGTTGGGCGGAATCTCCGGCTGGTAGAGTACGATGTGAAACATGGCGGGAATATACCATAGCCTGAGCGGATGAACGGTTTATGATAAAGGGTAGCGATTTGAGCAATCAAGATGAGCGGTTAGCGGTTGAGTTTTGCGGCATGAAGTTTTCAACCCCGCAGGTGTTGCTGTCGGGGTGCGTCGGTTTTGGTGAGGAGTACACCCGCATCGAAGGTTTTTCAAATCGTGATGTCGGTGCGATCTGCCTCAAGGGGACCACCGGCACGGCGCGCCCCGGAAATGCGCCGCACCGTGTTACCGAAACCCCGGCGGGGATGATCAACGCCATCGGCCTTCAGAATCCCGGTGCGCCGTATGTGGTGGATAAAATCCTGCCGACGCTCGATTTTGAAGAGACCCGCTTTATTGCCAACGTCTCCGGCTCAACCGTTGAAGAGTATATTGAAGTGACGCGTCTGTTTGACGCTTCACCGATCGACGCGATCGAGATCAACATCTCCTGCCCCAACGTCAAAGAGGGCGGTGTCGCCTTTGGGAATGATCCTGAAATGTCGGCGCGGGTGGTTGAGGCGTGTCGTGCGGCGACCAGCAAACCGCTGATCACCAAGCTCTCCCCCAATCAGACCGACATCGCTGAAAATGCACGGCGCTGTATCGATGCCGGCACGGACGCCTTTGCAGTGATCAATACGTTGATGGGCATGGCGATTGATATCGAGCAGCGCACGCCGATTATCGGCAATAATCAGGGGGGGCTTTCTGGCCCGGCGATCAAGCCGGTGGCACTGCTGAAAACACATCAGGTCTACCAGGTCTGTAAAGGGCACAACATACCGATTATTGGGCAGGGCGGCATTACGAGTGCCGAAGATGCGATCGAGTTTATGATTGCGGGAGCCTCGGCAGTCGGCATCGGCACAGCGCTTTTTTATGACCCGCTGATCTGCCCGAAGATCAACGCGGGGCTGGTGGAATATATGGAGCGCCACGGGATGAGTGAGATTGCCCAGTTAACAGGGACACTGGTGCTGAACTGACTGTGGCTGGAAAAATAACCGCTACGGTGCGCTACCGTTTCCACCGACAGGCTCCTGAGCTTCGCGATAGCGGTTATTTTGCCAGAAACTTTAGTTTTTACCCCAAACCAGTATATGATTACAGATCGCTTGAGCGGGTATATTGCCTAATAAAAACAGGGGTTAGGGGATGATGAAGGGGATCAAAACAGGTTTAGCGTTGATGCTTGCGCTGGGAGGATCTCCGTTTGCGTATGCGAATATCACATTTACCGTCACAACGTTTTCCGACGAGGTTGATGCGAATCTCTCTGACGGCCTCTGCCTGACAGCCTCCAGCACCTGTAGCCTGCGGGCCGCGATTCAGGAAGCGAACCTCCGTGATGCGGCCACGACGACGACAATCGAAATCCCAAATAGCGGTATCTATTACCTTGGTGGTCAGCTGGGTGATGGGGAAGATGATGCCCTTACCGGTGATCTGGATGTAAAGCGCCGGGTTGTTATTAATGGTGCCGGGTCTGATCTCGTTGCAATTGATGGCCAGTTAGCGGATCGCATTTTTGATGTTAAGCCAGCTGCGAACCTGACTGTAAACGATGTCACGATTCGCAACGGCCATAATATTGTGCCGGTGGTTAACCAGGATCTGATCGCAGTAACTGAAATTAGTCAATTAGATGGCGGCGGTGGTATTAAAGTGGTTGAGGGTGCGCTGGTGCTTAATCGTGTGAACCTGACCGGTAATGCGGCGGGTGGCCTGGGTGGTGGTATCGATAGTCGCTCATCCAACGTGACGATAAATGCTAGTCTGATTAGCGATAATCGTGTTGCCGGTTTTGGTGGTGGTATCAGCAATATGAATGGTCGGCTGCTTATTAATGACAGCTCGATTACCCGCAACCGAAACAGCAGTAGTCCAGATCTAATTTTTGGTGGCGGCATCTTTAATTCTGGCGATGTAAACAGCCTGGAGATCAACCGCACAACGATCGCTGAAAATAGTGCTTTTCGTGATGGTGGCGGCATCTATCATCAGATAGGTGGGCTGTTGATTACTAACTCAACGATTAGTGGCAATGAGGCTGGGCGTTGGGGTGGTGGATTATTTAATGCTAATACCACCCCTCTATATGCAGTTCAGCTGCAGCATGTGACGATTGCTGATAATGATGCCTGGGGCAATGTTCGTGAGATCTCACAGATTTTTGAGCCGACGGATCCAAAAGGGGGGGGGCTCTATAATCGTAGTCAGGCAGGTGGAGGAGGTTTTATACAGCTCTATAACAGCCTTGTTGTGCTGAACGGTGAGGGTGGTGACTGTTTTAATGATCTGAACTCACCCCCAGCTTTTCTGGAAAAAATGGGTACGGTGGTAGGCGATGCTACCTGTCTCAATGCCGGTGAAGCAGCACCCACGGTAATATTAGATGCTGGCACGATTGGTATGTGGCCGCTGTTGGGAGATAATGGCGGCGCTACTCAGACGCACGCATTACTGGCTGGGAGTATTGCAATTGATGCTGCCGATGGTGAATTTTGTCCTAATCACGACCAACGGAAATATGGGCCTCGTGGCATTTCGAGTTGCGACAGCGGCGCTTTTGAATATGGTGCAACCGATTTTGGTGAGCCCCTTGTCACACCTGCGCTGCCTTACAGTGGCGGCACCACGCCACCCCCGCCATCGACACCGCCCACAACACCAACGAATGCTTTGCCTCAGGCGTTTGACCTGTTGATTGTTGTACCGTACGAAGGCGCGGTGGATGCTGAAGTGACGGCGATTGACCCAGATAATGATCTGGAATATCTAACTTTTGTTCAGAAACAGCCAGCAAAGGGAGTGGTGAGCTGGAGTGCGTCGAATGATGGCACCTTTACCTATGCTGCCAATGCAGGGGAAAGCGGGGTTGATAGCTTTGGTTTTAGTGCTTGCGAAGTGGCTGGTGACGGGATCTGTAGTCAGGCTACGGTTAATGTCGTCATCAACGAACCCTCCGTGGAATCGCGCGTTATCGCGACACTAGAGCCAAATAACACAAGTGCAGTGAGCCCTGTGACGGTCATTTCTGAGTCCGACCTGTTGGCGACGATGTCTGACCCGGATTTTGCTTACCCACTGGGGGCGATGTTTTTTGATGTGACTGATGTTGTACCGGATGCAGGTGTTGATACGATCACCGTCACACTGCATCTGCCAGCCACCATGGTTATTGCGCCAGATGCCGTGGTACGCAAGATGAATCAGTTTGGTATCTGGTCGACGTTGAGTACTGTCCCTAGTTCAACGGAGTCTTCCGCGGTGTTTGATGCGGCTGCCAGAACAGTGACACTGGTTCTGCGTGATAATGATATCTTCGATCTTAACTCTGCGAATGGGGTGATCAGTGATCCGCTTGCGTTGGGTGTCTCAACCACAACAGCGCCAGTGGCGACATCGGGTAGTGAGGCTACCTCCTCTCCAGCGCCTACCGCTGATGAGAGCGGTGGCGGTGGTATTTCAGGCCCTGGCTGGTTAGTGAGTTTACTGTTTCTCGCGCTGTGGCGCAGACGAGTGGTCAGCAGAAATCCCCATTAAAAAAAGCCTGCTAATGCAGGCTTTTTTGTAGGTGACTGGTTATCCGCTATATCCAGTGTTGATCCCGTTTTTTATAGGCTCGGTACTCATTGCCAAGTTTCTTTTCCAGGTCGCGCTCCTCAGCAGCGATAGAGGTGGTGGTGACAGCGGGTTCGGAGGGCGGGTTGTGTTGGCTGAGTGCCGCAGTAGGTCGGTTAATTAGCTGTTTCGTTGTCACCATTCTCCATTTCAAGCTCTTTGATTTTACGTGTCAGGGTGTTGCGTCCCCAGCCGAGTACCTTGGCCGCTTCCTGCCTGCGTCCAGCGGTATATTTTAGTGCTGACTCGATCATGATGCGCTCAAAGGCGGGTACTGCTATGTTGAGGATCTCTTTGTTTCCCTGGTAGAGTTGTGAGTCGGCCCACTGTTTGAGCGCAGACTCCCAGTCCTCACCGCTTGTGCTGCTGGCACTGTCATTTCTAAGCTCGGGTGGTAGATCCTCGAGATGGATGGTCTGGCCGGGTGACATAACGGTTAGCCAGCGACAGGTGTTTTCAAGCTGGCGTACGTTGCCTGGCCAGCTGTAGTGAGAGAGAAACTGGGTGGTTTCATCATCGAGCACCTTGGGCTCGACTGCAAGCTCGCTGGCGGCGCGATGAAGAAAGTGATCCGCCATCATTTTAATGTCCTCGCTGCGTTCACTGAGCGCAGGGATATGGATACGGATCACGTTGAGGCGGTGGTAGAGATCTTCGCGGAATAGCCCGTCGCTGACACGCTGTTCAAGATTCTGGTGGGTCGCGGCAATGATGCGCACATCGCTCCTGACCGATGCATGCCCGCCGACGCGATAGAACTCACCATCCGACAGTACGCGCAACAGGCGTGTCTGCAGTTCAACCGGCATGTCGCCAATCTCATCAAGGAATAGCGTACCACCACTGGCCTGCTCAAAGCGCCCGGCACGCAGGCTCTGCGCGCCGGTGAAGGCGCCCCGTTCGTGGCCAAATAGCTCTGATTCAAGCAGCTCTTTGGGGATGGCTGCGGTATTGATCGCAATGAACGGGCCGTTAGCGCGGGGGCTGTGGCGATGGAGTGCCTGTGCAACCAGCTCTTTGCCGGTACCCGACTGGCCGGTGATGAGCACCGTCATGTTTGAGCGCGAGAGACGCCCGATAGCGCGAAAGACCTCCTGCATGGCTGGCGCTTCACCGACGATCTCGGTCACTGCTGGCTGCTCCGCTCTGGCGCTGCTGTTGCTGCTCGTGCGACGGCTCTGTTTGATGGCGCGTTTGACAAGTTCAGTCGCTTCGCTGATATCAAACGGCTTCGGAAGGTACTCGAATGCGCCACCTTCATAGGCGGCGACGGCGCTGTCGAGATCGGAATGGCCGGTCATGATAATCGTAGGGAGCGTTGGGTAATTGCTTTTTATCGACTCAAGCAGCGCCAGTCCATCCATACCGGGCATACGGATGTCGGTAATGATGGCGTCCGGCTGGCCGCTGGCGAGTTTTTCCAGCACCCCGGCGGCGCTGGTAAAGCAGGTGATCTCCATGCCGGCCTTGGTTAACGCTTTTTCGAGCACCCAGCGGATGGAGTGGTCATCATCGATGACCCAGATATGTTCTTTACTACTCATGCGTTGTCTCCAGAGGAAGTAGCAGGGTGAAGACCGTTTCACCCGTTTGGCTTGTGCATTCAATCAGGCCGCCGTGCTGGTTGACCAGTGATTGTGAGATGGAGAGTCCGAGGCCGGTGCCGTCGGCACGGCCAGTAACCATCGGATAAAATAGTTCGTCCCGCAGGGCCGGTGGAATACCCGGCCCGTTATCGATAATATCGATGCGTACCACGAGTTTGTGACGCTGATTGCCGATCGTAAACTGTCGCTGGGTGCGGGTTCGCAGGGTGATCGTGCCGTGGCCATCCAGTGCCTGCATTGCATTGCGCACAATGTTGAGCACAGCCTGGATCAACTGTTCAGGGTCGGCATACAGTTCAGGAATGCTGGGGTCGTAGTTGCGCACAATCTGAATACCATCGGGCGATTCCGCCTGTGACAAGGCGTAGACACGCTCCAGCACCTCATGGATATTGATCTCTTTTTTATGCGGCAGCGTGTTGGGGCCGAGCATACGGCGCAGCAGGTTTTGCAGCCGATCCGCTTCGCCAATGATAACGTTGGTGTATTCGCGCAGCGCCTCGTTTTCGAGTTCCTGTTCTAGTAGTTGTGCTGCACCTCTCAAGCCACCCAGTGGGTTGTTGATCTCGTGGGCGATACCGCGCAGCAGGGTGCGGCTTGTATGGTACTGCGCGAGTAGCTGTTCCTCGCGTGCGATGCGCAGGTGGCGGTCACGTTGAAAGAGTTCGACCAGAAGCTCAACACGCTGATTGCCATCACGAATGGGGGTGATGGTGCAGTCCACCACAATAGTGTGCATATGGCTCAGGTGAAGTTGAACCTCTCGTTCGGTGCGCGGTTGTTCGGCATCGAGCGCTTTTTTCAGGGTGGCGATGAAGGCGTCGTCGGCAGGGATGAGTTCACGCACACTATTGCCGATTGTCTGCTTAGCGCTGACGGCCAGCATCACTTCACCGGCAGGATTGAGTTGCTGCAAGCGAAGTGCCTCATCAAACAGCAATATTGCCGTGCTGAGGTTCTCCAGAATGTATTGCCCACTTACCATATATTTTAGTTCGAGATGAGTTAATAGTTACACCTTAGCAAGAACTACTCCAGCTTTGATGCGCGCAGTAGATTGATTTCTGGAATAAGGGCGTTGTTAAGATTCAATGTAGAACAATGGGTTATGTTTTTTATTGCGCTTACATCTGGGGGCTGTTGAGTCAGGTGTAGCCGTATATGTTAATCGCGCCCTAAATCAAGATGATGATAGCACTAATTTGGTGCGCCAGGTTTCGGGTGGAGTATGGAGGTGCGGCGGAGATGGAAGATGCTTTCATCACTGGTGATCAGTTCGGCACCCGCTTTATCGACAATGGCAACGCGCAGGGTGTGGCTGCCTCGGTCAACATTGGGAAGAAGCACTTGTGCGGCGGTGGTGGTGGCGACAATAGTACCGTCGAGCTTGACGCTGATCTGGTGCCCTTCGCTGCTCAACAAGGGGGGGTCGCTTGAGAAGGCCACGGCGATGTTGCCAGTGTTATCGAAAATTGATTCATCGTTAGCAGGTTGAGTAATGAGCAGGCTGCTGTAGCTGGGCGCAGGTTTGGCCTCGGTGTCAGCTTTTTGATCGCTGGCTTTAGCGGTAATGGGAGGGGCGGTGAATGTTTGTGTCGGGGTGAGGGTGATCTTTTCAGCATCGGGATGTGGCGGCTGATCTGAGAAGATGACCGAGCCGTCGGGCATCGTCCATTTGTACGCCGCGCTGGCAGGCATTGAGAAGAGAAGGGCGAGTATTAGTAATCGTTTAAAGTGCATTGTTCGCTCCCGGTCTGTTTTTACTCGCTGAGATTATGGCATGTTCACCAGGATGACGCGCAAAAAAAAGCCCTCTTGAAGAGGGCTTTTCATCCATCTCAGGAAGCTTTTCGGCCCTGCGGGTCCTTATCGCTCCTTAGAGGCTGTAGTACATGTCGTACTCTGCTGGATGGGTGGTCATCCGCAGGGTGGTGACCTCTTCCATCTTGAGGTCGATGTAGCCGTCGATCATGCTGTCAGTGAAAACGTCACCCGCGGTCAGGAAGCCACGATCACTGTCGAGTGCATCCAGAGACATCTCCAGTGAAGAGCTCACGGTGGCGATCTGCTTCTCTTCCTCTGCTGGCAGGTCGTACAGATCCTTGTCCATCGCTTCGCCTGGGTCGATCTTGTTTTTAATACCGTCAAGACCCGCCATCATCAGTGCTGCGAAAGTGAAGTAAGGGTTACCGCTTGAGTCAGGAAAGCGTACTTCAACACGACGACCTTTAGGGTTGCTGACGTATGGGATACGTACCGATGCAGAACGGTTGCGTGCAGAATAGGCCAGCATCACCGGGGCTTCGAAGCCGGGAACCAGGCGCTTGTAGCTGTTGGTGCCTGCGTTGGTGAAGGCGTTGACTGCGCGAGCATGTTTGAAGATACCGCCGATGTAGTAGAGCGCATCCTGAGAGAGACCGCCGTACTTGTTACCGGAGAAGATATTTTTACCTTTCTTCGAAAGCGACTGATGAACATGCATGCCGCTGCCGTTATCGCCAACAAGCGGCTTGGGCATAAAGGTGGCTGTTTTGCCGTAGGCGTGTGCGATGTTCTGTACCACATACTTAAGGATCTGAACTTCGTCAGCCTTACGCACCAGGGTGTTAAATTTGGTGCCGATTTCGCACTGCCCGGCGGTGGCTACTTCGTGGTGGTGTACTTCAGTCACAACGCCCATCTCTTCTAACGCAAGGCACATCGCGGCACGCATATCGTGCAGTGAATCAACGGGTGGGACTGGGAAATAACCGCCTTTTACGCTTGGACGATGGCCGATGTTGCCGCTGTCGAAAGCGCGCTCTGAGTTCCAGGATGCCTCCTCAGAGTCGACCTTGTAGAAGGCACCGCTCATGTCAACGCCCCAGCGAACATCATCAAGGATAAAAAACTCAGGCTCTGGCCCAAAATAGGCTGTGTCGGCAATCTTGGTTGATTTCAGGTAGGCCTCTGCACGGATGGCAAGAGAGCGTGGATCACGTTCGTAGCCCTTCATTGTGTTTGGCTCGATGATGTTGCAGCGGACATTCAGGGTGGGTTCTTCGGTGAATAGATCAAGCACAGCGGTGCTGGCATCCGGCATCATGATCATGTCTGACTCGTTAATGCCTTTCCAGCCTGCGATTGAAGAGCCATCAAACATCTGCCCCTCTTTAAAGAAGCCAGCGTCTGCAGCACTTGCTGGGATGGTGACGTGCTGCTCTTTGCCTTTCGTGTCGGTAAAGCGGAGATCGACGAACTTGACATCGTTACTCTTGATCATTTTCAAAACTTTTGCAGACATTTGGTTCCTCCGGTGTGCCTAATTAAATTATGTTACTTACTTACGGTAAAGCTAAAATCTGTTTCCATTAATAGCATTAATTATGCCATTTGGAAAAGTCTAATCTTATTAATAAGATAGATGTTCTGGTGCACTGCTTTGCCGTCAGGGGGCCCTTAATTGGTGCGTCGCAACTCTTTCTGGTGCGTTTTTACGGTTCCCCGCCAACAGCAATTTTAATGATTATCTCATCGTCCTGAGTCTCTATACTCACCACCTCGTGCCCATTGATGCGACACCAGGCTGGCACGTCATTTTTCGCGCCAGGGTCTGTACAGATGACCTCCAGAATGTCCCCCTCCGCGACTGTTTTAATGCGGTTTTGCGCACGGATCACAGGCATTGGGCATAACATTCGTCGAGCATCTACTATATAAGTTGCCACTAGAGGTACCACTCCTTGGGGATATCATCGTTGTGTAGCGGAGTAACGTCAAGCGTAAAAGGCGTTTCATTACCTTTTTCGCTGACTTCGATCTGCACACAGCTCGCGTCTCGTCCCTGAGTGAAGCGCGCCACAATCTGCGCCGCCAGCTTCAGGTCATCACGGCTGACTTTGCCATCGACCAGTGCCAGCGGCCCGTTATGGCTGATGGCGTGCATGTGAGTGAACTGTTTGCGATAGCCGTTCATGAAGTTATTTTCCCCCTCTTCACGCCCAATGATCACTTTAAAGTGTTCGCGTGGGCGGATGTGGCGACCAACTTTGAGTAGCATGATGTCATCAAGGTCGTAATTTTTGTTGCCGCGCTGTTTCCACAGGTCGCCAAGTTTTATGGAGTAAGCCTGGTCGGTGAGAAAGCAGCAGCCGCCTGCTGGCTGGGCATATTCATCGAAGCCGAACCGGGCGGCAAGCGCGATCTGTGGTTTGCGTGAACGGCCGTTGAAACCGTAGAGCTTTTCACGATCGACCCACCCTTCGCGTTCCGGGAGTGTCTCGGGCAGCAGTTTGGCACAGAGTGGGCGCAACAGGCGCGCATCATCCCCGCACTGTTTGGCGACAATCGGCATGGTCTCTTTGCGTTGCGACATCGGGCGCTGGCCAACTACTTCGCCGGTGAAGATGAAGTCAAACCCGTTTTCATCCATCCATTCACGCGCCTTTTTAACCATAAATGATTTGCAGTCGAGGCACGGATTGAGGTTTGCGCCGTAGCCGTGTTGCGGATTGGTCAGCACCTCTTTGTACTCTTCGATCACATCGATAATATGGAGCTTAATACCGAGCTGCTCCGCCACCCACAGCGCGTTATTACGTTTTTCTTTTTTCTGATCGGTTTTGCGGATGGCGTGAGTGTGTCCCTCAACGCAAAAGCCGGTGTAAAAATTGATCCCCTCGACGTAAATGCCCTGCTCCTGTAAAACTTTTACAGCAAGCATGGAGTCGAGCCCGCCTGAAATAAGGGCGACGGCCTTTGGTTGTTTGTTCATGAATGACTCTGGTTGGTAGCGAGTGGGGTGTGATTATAGGGAAAACCCGGGTCAGAGGGCAATTGTTCCTAAATTCACTCTGTAAAGGCCCATCTATTTTTCATGGTTGTCACGTGGTGAGTCAGACTCAACAACTGATAATCATGGCCAGTATGGAATTGTCGATGGCACGTATGATGCCCCAGTAAACTTTTGTATGTTGCGCCTGGTAACACAGGGCAGGCTGGGCGATATGACAGGCCGCCGTTGATGCTCGCTGATAAGGTTGAGATCAAATAAAGCCAGGGTATGGCTGATGCACAGGGATAATCCCTTTTTCTTAGGCGCGAACTTAGTGCCGGTTCAGCGGTGAGCCATCTTCAGGCAGGTCGATAAAGGCGGGTTTTGTCGGATTGCCGTCGCTAGTCATCGATTTAATGGTCTTATAGGCGTGCTGGCTACCGGTGTCGTGCCACAGGTCAAAGGCGTGTATAGCGCTGAGGTGGGTGGTGTGGGTCTCATCATGCTGTAGATCGCGCATGGTTTGCAGAATATCCATCAGGGTGACAAAGTCGTTGCTCAGATGTGAGTAGAGTGAGTCCCGGCTGTTGAGGTTTTCAAATACCTGCTGGTAGGCGCTACGGCCTAATTTGACGAAGTAACTCACTTTTATCATCCGTTTCTCGGCGTGTTTGGGGAATAGCCCGGAGAAAAGCAGGCAGTGATCCCCTACATCCTTGAGTTTCTGGCCGCGTTCGGCACGTGAACCGTGGGTCTGTTTGAGATAATCGAGCGCCATCACGCGTGATAGCATCTGCGGTTTGCGGGTGTAGCGCATCAGTAAAAAGACCAGATAACTCTCCAGCTCTTCCCCGAGGCTATAACCGGCGGCATACTCGGCGTCACTCACCAGTGCATGCCACTGGGCGGTGGTGGTGGGTTGAATGACAAGTTCGCTCATGCAGTTCTCTCCTCCGTTAACAAGGCTATCGGCATAAAAAAGGGGCTTCTTGAGTCGGCGAGTGGGCAGTCGGTGGCTAAAGCGATACAAAATAGCGCGGTGGCGGGGTATACTTGGCCGCACAAAAATCAAGCCATTTAATCCTCTCAGATAGTAAAAATTAGACGTGAAAGATAGTCAGACGATAGATAGCTCAACCTTTCAGGGGTTGATCCTGGGGCTGCAGCAGTATTGGGCAGGGCACGGCTGCGTGTTGTTACAGCCGTATGATATGGAGATGGGTGCAGGCACCTTTCACCCCGCCACCTTTTTACGCGCGATTGGCCCTGAGCCGTGGGCCGCGGCCTATGTGCAGCCGTCACGCCGTCCCACCGATGGTCGTTACGGCGAAAACCCCAATCGATTGCAACATTATTACCAGTTTCAGGTGGTGATTAAACCGTCGCCGCCGGAGATTCAGGCGCTCTATCTCGGTTCACTGCGCGCCATGGGGCTGGATCTGCTGGAGCACGATGTTCGTTTTGTCGAAGATAACTGGGAATCACCGACGCTGGGTGCATGGGGGCTTGGCTGGGAGGTGTGGCTCAACGGCATGGAGGTGACGCAGTTTACCTATTTTCAGCAGGTGGGTGGGCTGAGCTGTGCGCCGGTCAGCGGCGAGATCACCTATGGCCTTGAACGCATCGCGATGTACCTGCAAGGGGTCGAGAGTGTCTTTGATCTGGTATGGGCCGATGGCCCGTTGGGCCGGGTGACCTATGGCGACGTGTTTCATCAAAATGAGGTAGAGATGTCCACCTACAATTTTGAACACGCCGATGTCGATGCGCTTTTTGCCGCTTTCGATAACTGTGAGCGCGAGAGTCAGAAATTGATCGAAGCGGGTCTGCCGCTCCCTGCCTATGAGATGGTGCTGAAAGCGTCGCATCTGTTTAATCTGCTGGATGCACGTCATGCGATTAGCGTGACCGAGCGCGCCCGTTTTATTGGCCGTGTGCGCAGCCTGTCACGCGCGGTGGCCGAGGCCTATTACGCCGCACGTGAGGCGCTGGGTTTCCCCATGTGTATAGATGGGCGCGACATGAAAAAGGGGTCGTGATAATCATGAATCAGTATGAGTTGGGGATGGTAAGCCGTGTCGGATAGATGTGATTTTCTTTTTGAACTGGGTACCGAAGAGCTGCCACCAAAAGCGCTGCGTAAACTGGGCGAGGCACTCGCCAGCGCTGTCCGTAACGGGCTGAAAAAGGCTGCGCTCGACTACAATGAGGTGCGTTGGTACGCGGCACCGCGTCGTCTTGCGGTGCATATTACCGATCTGATGAAGGCGCAGGCCGACACCACGGATGAGCGCCGCGGCCCCGCAGTCACCGCCGCTTTTGATGAGGATGGGTTGCCGACACGCGCGGTGCAGGGTTTTGCAAAATCATGCGGTGTTGAAGTCGAGGCGCTTGAAACAATCGAGACAAAAAAGGGTGCATGGCTGGTCTTTCGCAGCGCAAAGAAGGGGAGGCAGAGCAGTGAACTGATGCCCGCGATTGTGGAAGAGGCGTTAAAGCAGCTACCGATTCCCAGGCGCATGCGCTGGGGTAGTTCAAACGCAGAGTTTGTGCGCCCGGTTCACTGGCTGGTGATGTTGCTGGGAGAGACGCTGGTGGATGCCACCCTGTTTGGCATCAAGAGTGGCCAGACCACGCGCGGCCACCGTTTTCATCACCCCGGTACGCTCTATCTCGCGGAGCCTGCCGCTTATGTGCCGCTGCTGGAGAGTGAAGGGCGAGTGATGGCAGACTTCACGGCGCGTCGTGAAGCGGTGCGCGCGCAGGTGATGGCAGTGGCCGTAGGTCTCGGTGGTAAAGCGGTGATCGACGAGGCGCTGCTGGATGAGGTGACCGGTATGGTTGAGTGGCCTGTCGCACTGGCGGGTAACTTTGATCAGCGTTTTCTTGAGGTGCCGCAGGAGGCGTTGATTTCTGCGATGAAAGGGCACCAGAAATATTTTCATGTGGTGAACGATGCGGGTGAGTTGATGCCGCACTTTATCACCGTGAGTAATATCGCCAGCTCCAATATGGATGTGGTGCGTGAAGGTAACGAGCGTGTGATTCGTCCACGTCTGTCAGATGCAGTTTTCTTCTGGCAGCAAGATCGCAAGCAGCCGCTCTCGGCGCTCTCTTCACGTCTTGAACGGGTGGTGTTTCAGAAGAAACTCGGCACACTAAAAGAGAAATCGATGCGCGTCGCCGCACTGAGTGCCGAGATCGCAGAACTACTGGGGGGGGACCATACACTGGCACGGCAGGCGGGTGAACTTTCAAAATGTGATTTGATGACCGAGATGGTTGGTGAGTTCCCTGAGCTGCAGGGTATCATGGGACGTTACTACGCCACACTGGATGGAGTGCCGACAGAGGTTGCCAGCGCACTTGATCAACAGTACATGCCGCGCTTTGCTGGTGATGAGTTGCCACAGAATGTGACCGCCCAGTCACTTGCGATTGCCGATAAGCTCGATACGCTAATCGGTATTTTTGCGATTGGCCAGCCGCCGACAGGCGATAAAGATCCGTTTGCGCTACGTCGTGCCGCGCTCGGCGTGCTACGCATCATTATCGAAAAAGCGCTGCCGCTGGATCTGGAAGCGTTACTGGAAAATGGTGCGGCACAATACCGTTTGCAAGATAAGGTTGCCGTTAGCGGTGAGACTATCGAGCAGGCGTTTAATTTTATGATGGATCGCCTGCGCAGTTACTATGCTGACAAGGGGATCAGCCGTGACCTGTTTGAAGCAGTGCTATCGCGTCGTCCAACAGCGCCGCGTGACTTTGATCAGCGTCTGCGTGCGGTGGCGGCCTTCCGCCAGCTGCCGCAGGCCGGGAGCCTGGCGGCGGCCAACAAACGGATTGGCAATATCCTGAAGAAGGTCGAGGGTGATATTCCAGTTGCCATTGATCAGGCGCTGTTGAGTGAGGTGGGTGAGCTGTCACTATTTAAAGCGCTGACTGAACTGACCGATGTGGTAACGCCGCTATTTGAAGCGGGTGATTACACGGCTGCGTTAACCGAGCTCGCGAGCCTGCAGGCAGCAGTTGATCAGTTCTTTGATGATGTGATGGTGATGGCTGGCGACGAGGCGATTCGCAACAATCGCATTGCGCTGCTGCACGGTCTGCACGGTCTGTTTATGCGGGCGGCCGACCTTTCCCGTCTGCAAGTCGCGTAGCGATTTATTATGAAGCTGATAGTGCTCGATCGTGATGGTGTCATTAATAGAGACTCGGATGATTTTATTAAATCCCCCGAAGAGTGGCAGCTGTTGCCTGGTAGCGCAGAGGCGATTGCACGGCTGACCCAGGCGCGTTATCAGGTTGTGGTCGCCACCAATCAGTCGGGCGTGGCGCGCGGATATTTTGATCTCGGTGTACTTAATCGCATTCATGAAAAGATGCAGCGTGAGGTGAGCCTTGCTGGCGGGCGCATCGATGCGATCTTTTTCTGCCCGCACGGGCCGGATGATGGTTGTGAATGTCGCAAGCCGAAGCCCGGTATGTTCCGGGATATTGAAAGGCGTCTACAGACGAAGTTAAATGGTCTCCCCGCGATTGGCGACTCGCTGCGTGATCTGCAGGCCGCACAGGCGGTGGGTGCGCGTGCCATCCTGGTGAGGAGTGGTAAGGGGGTGTTAACGGAAAAGCAGCTGGCCGAAAGCCCGCTTGCTGAAGCGGTGGAGCTGTTTGATGATCTCGCTGCGGCAGTGGATGGGTTGTTAAGCGAATCATTAGAGATCGATGAATCAAGTGAAAGTTGAGGTGTAATCAGGTGCTGTTTGCAAGATCGCTGTTATTTGCTGTTGGTATGTGGGTTACGATCGTGGTGTTTGCGATTCTATGCCTGTTTACCGCGCCATTCCCATTTTCTGTTCGTTACGGCTTTCTATCTCAGTGGGCGCGGCTGAATCTGTGGTGGTTGCGCGTGACCTGTGGGGTGCGTTACCAGATTGAGGGGTGCGAAAATATTCCAGAGGGCAATGCGATCGTGATGTCGAAGCACCAGTCGACCTGGGAGACATTGGCACTTCAGGTGATCTTCCCTCCGCAGGTGTGGGTGATGAAACGTGAACTGCTAAAGGTGCCCTTTTTTGGTTGGGGGCTGGCGATGCTGGAGCCGATTGCGATTGACCGCAAAGCGCGCGGCAGGGCGCGCCAGCAGTTGATTGAGCAGGGTACTGAGCGGCTGAAGAAGGGTCGCTGGGTGGTGATTTTTCCCGAAGGGACGCGTATCCCACCGGGTGAAAAAGGGCGTTATGCACTGGGCGGGGCGCTGCTTGCCGCAAGCAGTGGTTACCCTGTCGTGCCGATGGCACATAATGCGGGGGAATTCTGGCCGCGCCGACAGTTCATTAAGCGCCCGGGAACGATACAGGTGCGCATCGGCCCGGTGATTGAAAGCCGTGGTAAAAGTGCGAGTGAGATTAACAGCGAGGTTGAGGCCTGGATTGAAGGGCAGATGGCGGAGATTACCTTTAAGGGCTAAGATGCCTTTTCCCAGTTTCAGAACAGGCAGGCTTATACTTTATCTGAGCCCGCAGTATAGTGAGCATTCGCCGGCCGCCTCTTCAAAAGATAGTTGCCTAATAAAACCAACCCGTTACACTCTTAAGCGGTGAACGAACTACTTTTAAACCCGCTGTTTCAGAGTGCCATTGCACCCTTTATGGTGTCGCTGTTGCTGGGGCTGGTGCTCTATCGCACCGTCGGATTCTGGGCGGGCATTTCGGTAATGGCCGGTTTTTATCTCGCCGCATGGTTAGTGACTGATCTCAGGTTTTCCCCCCTTACCAGTACCCGTAAGATTTTAATACTCGGGCTGGCAGCGCTTGCGGTTGGGATGGTGTTTGATCTCTATCGGAAGGCGCCGCGTTGGTTGCTGCTGTTGTTTTTTGCGGCTGGTTTTAGTGCGCTGGTGTGGGTTGTGTGGCCGGTGCTGATGCGCAGGAGTGACGAGTGGCAGACATGGTTGATGGTAGTGGCCGGTGGCAGTTACGTTGGCTGGCTGTTGACCTCTTTTATTACGCTGCGTGATAAAAGCGATCGTGCGATGACGGGGTTGCTGGCACTGGCGGGCGGCACTGGCATTTCAGCATTGCTGGGCGCCTCTGCACTGCTGGGGCAGCTCGCTTCTGCGATAGCGGCGGCGATGGCCGCTTACCTGCTGGCAGGGCTGTTTTCATCGCGGCTGAATGCGGGCGCTTTGCTGGTGGTGCCGATTGCGCTGCTATGCGGTCTGCTCGGTGTGGCGGCTCAGGTTTATGCGAAGTTGCCGTGGTATACGCTGCTGATTCTTGCGACGATCCCGCTGGTGGCGCGCGTGCCGCTGCCGGAAGAGCGCCCACAGTGGTTGAAGGTTGTGTTATTGCTCTTTTGTTTAACCCCTGTCGCGGGTGGTGCGATCTATCTCGCCTGGCTTGAGAGTGGCGATCCGCTTTTTTAATCGATAAGCTGTTAGTTATAAAGATAGAGGCACGGGGTCTCTATTTGAATGCCCAGCATGTCATTGCTTCGCTCCCCGCAATGACCCTTAAACAGATGTTAGTTTTATCAACCTGACGAAGGAGTCGTAACGATGAAAAGATTGAGTCTGGCCGCTTTATTGATGTTGGCAGTACCGATGGTGGCATCCGCCGCCGAAGAGCATTTTACGATTGACCCATACCACACTTATCCTCATTTTAAGATTAACCACCTCGGTTTCTCTACCCTGCAGGGTCACTTTGGCAAAACCAGCGGCAAGCTTTCGATGGATCTGAAAGGGGGTAAAGGTTCTGTTGATATTGTGATTGATGCCGCTTCAGTCTATACCGGTATGCAAAAACGTGATGACCACCTGCGCTCGCCGGATTTTCTGAATGTGGTCGAGTTTCCAGAGATCACCTATCAATCGAACAGGATAGCGTTTCATCACGATGGCAGGATGGCAACGGTACAGGGTGAGTTAACGATCAAAGGGGTCACTCGCCCGGTGGTATTGGAGGTGGCGAGTATCAACTGTGGCATCCATCCGATGGACCCTAAAAAGAAGAAGTATGTGTGCGGTTTTGATGCCACTGCCAGTATTAAACGCTCCGATTTTGATATGAGTTACGCCTTGCCTGCCATTGGCGATGAGATGGCGCTGTCGTTTGGGGTGGAGGCGATTAGAGACGAGCAGTGATTAAGTCGCCGCACCACCGCTCAATGGGGTGGTGTCGGCGACTGCTATTTACCAGCCGCTGGCGGTGATGATGAACAGACCTGGGCGTAGTCTTCATAGCCGGGGAATGTAGCACCGTCGCTGCAGTGGCGGCAGTCTGGATTCGCCCTGGCACGCATCTCCATAAACTCACCACTGAGCGCATCGTAATGTAGCATACGCCCCACCAGTGGGGTGCCAATCCCTAGCAGAATCTTGATGGTTTCGACCGCCTGTAGCAGCCCGAAGATGCCCGGCATCACACCCAGAACACCCGCTTCGGCGCATGATGGTGCGAGTTCTGGTGGTGGTGGTTCGGGGAACATGCAGCGGTAGCAGGAGCCGCGCACATCACCCTGGTGGTCGGGCCAGAAGACGGTGATCTGCCCCTCAAAGCGGTAGACGGCGGCGTGGACGTTGGGCTTTTTCAGCTTTACGCAGGCGTCGTTGATCAGGTAGCGGGTTGGCAGGTTATCTGAGCCGTCGACGATGACATCATAATCAGAAAACAGCGCTTCCACGTTGCTGCTGTCGATGCGGGTCTGGTGCGCGACAATCGTTACATCAGGGTTTAGTTCCTCAAGTGCGATGCGTGCCGACTCCACTTTGGGCATGCCGATGCGCGCTTCGGTGTGCAAGATCTGGCGTTGCAGGTTGCTGCGGTCAACTACATCGTCGTCAATGATACCCAGTGTGCCAACACCCGCTGCGGCGAGGTAATAGGCACTCGGTGAACCGAGGCCACCGGCACCAATCAGCAGTACTTTGCTATCCATCAATTTAAGTTGCCCTTTTTCACCGACATCGGGCATGGAGAGGTGGCGGGCATAACGTTCGCGCGCAGTGGCATCCAGCATGCGTGGCACTTCGAAGGGTTGCGCCTCTGTCTTCCAGCGGCTGAAGCCACCAGCAACAGAGCGCACATCGCTGTAGCCCATGCGTTGCAGGCCGTCGGCAGCGAAGAGCGAGCGCATGCCGCCAGCACACATAACCAACAGGGTCTGGTCTGTGTCCGGGATCTGCTCTTCAATCTTGAGTTCCAGGAAACTGCGCCCAAGGCGTAGCGCACCGATCGGGCTGCCCTGCGCCACTTCATCGTTATCGCGTACGTCGATCAAGATGGCACCGTTTTGCTGTAGTTCATACGCATCAGTGGGCGAAAGTTCGGTAATGGTGTCACGCAGCTCTTGCAGTCGGCGGTCTTTGGCCTTCATTCTGTTCCTCCGGCGATGGCGCCTGGCAGTTGCCTGCTAACGGGCAGCACATGGCCTGTGTTGTGTTATTCGCTACCTGGTTATCCGCACACGATCAGGATTGATCAGGTGATACCTGTGAATGCTTATCGGCGTGGCAAAAAGTTTGCTTAGTATACAAATCTTTAGCGCAGAAATCATCGCTGGTTAGATGAGTGGTAGTGTGTGGGGTCGGGACTGTTTTATCAATAAGAGGGCTCTTAAAGCGCGATGCCCTGTTTTAGCAGGTTATCTTCGATCAGCTCAATTTTTTCCCCGATCTCAAGGGTGACATGGGCCAGTTCCTGGCTTAAAAACAGATTGCCGATATTGGTGTGCATGTGGTGGGCCAGTTTCTCAACGAGCAAACAGTCCTTTTCGGTAAAGCCCTCCTTAGCGGAGCACTTATTGAGCAGTTGAATGGCCCCGGCAACAACGCGCTGCTGCCTGTCCAGTACGGGCACGCAGAGGACATTGTGTGCTGTATAGCCAGTCTTGAGTGCAATGAGGTCGTGAATACCGATGCGCTTTTTAAGATTGTTATCGATCACCTTTTTACCGCTGGCGATTACTTTGCCAACGATTGAATCTTTGCCGGGTACCGTGATCTGTTTCTCCTTGATACCGGTTCCACATTGAATCCAGACGCTGTCATTGTCTGGATTACTAATAAAGATACTGCAACGTTCCGCGGCTAACGCCATCGGCAGCAGCTCTATCATAAACTCAAGAAATGCGCGGTTACCGGTTTTTTGCCAGCGCTCATCAAGGCGTGCCTGCTCCGTTTTGAGCTGGCTGAGTTTAATGATGAGTTTTGCGATCTCCATGTGGTGGTAAGGGGGAGGTAATTTCAGGGTGGTGTCGAGCGTGTCAGACTCTGCAGTTTGGCTTCGATTAGCGCTACCTTTTTACCAATCTCGTCGGCGATGTTGGCCATCTCCTGCCGCTGGCAGATGTTTTCAATATTGACCTGTAGGTGGTGAGCCAGTTTTATTACCACATCAACATCTGTCTGTGAAAATGCAGATTCAGAATTGAGTTTATTCAGCACCTGGATCGCCCCTGAGACCTGTTGGCTCTTCTTACCCACCACGGGGACACAGATTGTACTTTTAGCCGTGAAGCCGGTCTTGAACGCTATGGTGTCGTGTGCTCCCACCTGATTTGCCAGATTATTTTCGATGATAATTTCTCCGCTGGCGATAACCTTGCCGACAATAGAACTATCTTTGGGGACAGAGATCTGCTTCTCCTGCAGACCGGTACCGCATTGAATCCAGACGTTGTTATCTTCTGGATTATTGATGAAGATGCTGCAACGTTCTGCCTGAAGTGCCCTGGGCAGCAGCTCGACCATAAATTCAAGAAATTCACGATTGCCAGTCTTGCGCCATGCCGTTTCAATCTGTTTCTGTTTCTCTTTTAGTTCATGAAGCTTTCTGGTCAGCGCTTCAATTTCCATCGTTTCATCCTTATCTGTTATCAGCTCAGCAGCGGCTGGTGTGGCAGTGGCCACGAAACGCATGGGTGGTGTTGAATGCGTCAGATACTATATCGTTTGGCCGCTGGCAGGCTTTAATGATGCTTCGTGGTGAGTGGTGAGAATGGTGAGTGCTGCCTGTGCATGCTCCGCAGCAATCAGCCCGAGGTCGCTTAAATAGCCGCCATCTATCTGAGTAATAAGGCCTTTTTCGTGCAGGCGGGCAGTCGCTGCAATCACATCCGGGGTGGCCGTTTTGTGTATCTTGATTCCCGCTCGGGTAGTTTCCAGATTAAACTGCAGCAGGATGTTGAGTTCATCTAGCAGATCAGTTGTATCGTTCATGAGCTTCACTCCTGGTTCTGGCTGTGGTGGGTGTTTAATGATCACAACACATTTCTATTGTGATTGGTAGAGGCTGTGAATGTGCGTGGTTATTTTCAATAGAGACTCATATATATGGATGAATGATGGGTAGATCCTGTTATCTTGTTTGATAAAATGGGTCGATCGATTGGTTTGTAGTGACCATTGCCGGTAAGATCTAGCAGCACCTTTCGAGGGCATGACAAGATAAAAGAGAGATAATAACCGCATGTTATTGTTGTCGGTATGTAATGATAGCCCGGCATTAATAGTGTTGAGCCGAGCTGCATACAATGATTAGTAGTGAATTCACAATCGGGTGTTATGACACTCTCTGTAAATAATGAAAAAACCTCGCCATAAACTGTCAGCGCTTCTGCCAGCCTATTTCCCTATTGCTTATAAGTTGGCACTGGTGTTTACGCTGTTGATTAGCAGCGGCATGGCACTGCTGGGCCTCTTTATTGTGCATAATCAGAGCAACCTTCTTGAACAGCAGGCGAGTGAGTCCGGGAATACCCTGCTAAGGCAGATGGCTGAGTTTTCCCGAGAGCCGCTGTTGGCGAATGATCATCTTAGTCTGGAAATTATTGTGAATAACCTGGCGGTGGAAGAGAGCATTCTTGGTGCCGCGCTTTATAATGAAAACAGAGTGGCGATTGCAAAAAAAGGGGTGGTGCCGGGCGATACCCGTATGGCCGCTGCGCTGGGGCGTGTGGTGAAACTGGAGTGGCAGACTCCGTCGGCTGCTGGTGAGCAGGATAAGGTGATCTCTTTTTTTAGACCCATTGCCTTTAAGGATGTGACGGCCGGGTATGCGCTCATCACTTTTGACCGTCGTTTAAGAGCGCAGGCGCAACAGGAGACAATTCGCGCTGTCGTTGGGGCAACCCTGCTGCTGGTCGTGCTCGGTTTTATCGCTTCCTTTATACTGGGGCGGCGTTTGACGCGCCCAATCCATCAGCTGATTAATGCGGGACGCGCAATTACGGCGGGAGATTACCACGTCCGCCTCAATGTGCAGCGCAAGGATGAACTGGGTTCTCTGATGCATTCGATGAATGAAATGACCGAAGGGTTGCTGCATAAAGAGAAAGTAGAGCAGACTTTTTCTCGCTATGTCTCTCCGAATGTTGCAAAGGCTCTGCTCTCCAATATGCATCAGGTTGAGCTGGGCGGGCAGCATGTTGAGGCGAGTGTGCTGTTCGCAGATATTGTTGGCTTTACCCGCCTCTCAGAGCAGCTGCACCCAGAAGAGGTAAACAGTTTATTGAATGAGTATTTTAGTATCATCGCACAGGCTGCACACGGATATGGTGGGCATGTTGATAAATATATCGGTGACTGCGCCATGCTGGTTTTTGGCGTGCCAGAGCATGACCCTAAACACAGTTTGCAGGCTGCTCTGTGTGCGATTACGATTCAGGAGCTGATTAAGGTACTTAATCGAGAGCGAGAACAGCAGGGGTTAACCCAGGTTCAGTTCAGGATTGGGATTAATAGCGGCATGATGCTGGCTGGTAATATGGGGACGACAGAGCGGATGGACTATACAGTAGTTGGTGATGTCGTCAACACCGCTTCGCGACTGGCTGCCGTGGCCGGTGCGGGTGAGATTTTGATCAGTGAGGCGCTGAACCAGCAGTTGAAACCACAGGGGCTAATCTGTTCTCGCTTCAAAAAATTCAGGCTAAAAGGTAAGGCGGAGCCTGTGGTTACCTATCATGTGACTGGGGTTGACGAGACGCATCAACTGGCACACGATAGTAACCTGAGGCTTTTGCACGGGACAATCACGAGTAAAAATGGCTAATATTGCCCTGTTCTTTGTTATGGGTAGTGGCAGGCTTTCTGTCTCAATCATAAAAATATTACCGCACTCTTCTTTTGCACCTGCACCGTGCAGTGGTCTCAATTTGAATATTATTCTAACGCCGAGAGCTAAATCCAAACCGTGATGAGTTGCGTTAAACTAGTCGTAATCATAATGGTTATTACCCTGGTTCAGGGTTGTGCGTACATGACTGCACGCTCTTCTCAGATGCTTGAGAAGGTCGATCAGATGATTGCGGCACAGCAATATGGTCAGGCTCGGAAGGTGCTTTCCAGCGTTCCACCATCCCACGTTGACTATTTGAAAGCGCAGGCTTTACTTGATGAGGTCAATAAACAGGCGTTATCGTTTGAGCAGCAGGTGTTGCAGCAAGGAGGTGAGCTTGAGCTGGCAGGAAAGTGGTACCTGGCGATGCAGCATTACCAGAAAGGGTTAAGCAGACTGCCAGATAGCGAGCCGATCAGATCAACGCTTCAAGCCCTGCAGGTTAAACAGAGTAGCCGGATCGCAGCCCTGGAGCTAGCGTTGCTCATTGCTCAGGGCGAGTGGTTGAAACAGAACCTTGTGATTCAGAATGAACGCTCACTGCTTACCTCAAACAACTGGTTTAAAGAGAAGCAACGTGAAGAAATGGTGAAAGAGGCATTGAAAACAGCAGCGGCGCTACGAGAGCGTGGTGAACTTGCACTTGAACAGAATGAGTTATCGCTTGCGGAGCGAGTGCTTAATTTAGCCTGGCAGTTAGACCCCTCTCCCGCAGCAGAAGAGGGGTTGCAGGCGCTGGCTACGAAGCAGAAAATGATCATGAATATAGCGCAGCAATCGAAAGCAGCGGAAGCAGAGCGACAGCGTCAGGCTATTCTGGCAAGCCGGCGGCATATGCGAGAGATCTTACTAACCTCTTTTCGTGAGGCGTTAGCCGATCGCCAGCTTAGTCAGGCATCTGGTTTTGTCACTCGTCTGAAATTACTGGGTGAACTGAATGACGATGAGCGCCAGCTTGAGCGCCAGCTTGAACTGTTGATCAAGCAGCAGGTTGAAGCGGGTATCGATGAGGGGGTTGAGTATTATGGGCTTGCTCAGTATGAACAGGCTATCGCCTCATGGAAGAAAGTGCTGCTGCTGGAGCCCGAAAATAGACAGGCGTTGGAACATATCGCGCGCGCTGAGCGTATTCTCGAGAAGTTGCAGCGCCTGCGCGATAATAAAAATCAGGAATAAGGCGCTGCTGTTGCGGGTCTCTGATCTATTCCGTTAATGTATCCATTAAGTCGATCATAAACTCGGTATCCTCCTGTTCAACAGCGGACCAGCCCTGAAAGTTAAGACTTTTAAGCACACCTTTCCCCTTTTCATCATCGGACATTGAAAGCAGTGATTGCTGTATCTCATCTCTCTTACTGGCGAGTTTAGGGCCTGCAAGTAGCAGGTGATGAATGACATGAATCTCACTTTGTACTAGCGGGCGTAGTTGACCGCGGATGATTTCCGAAAGGTCGTTGTAGGTCTCTTCCAGAAAAAAACCGATATCCGCATCATTTTTCAGAAGGTCTTTTGCAACGAGAACATAAGTGTCTCGCTGGTTTAGGGCGGTGTTATTTTTATCTAAACCGGCAGGCTCAAGCATGATCATACACATCATGCGAACGTCAGGATCGTCGGTGCTTGAGATTCTAGTGCCTTCACTGAGTGCTTCAATATTAACGAGTGGGCTCTCTTTATTGACAGCAATGATCGCTTCATCAGACCTGTTTTCAGGACAGGCTACAGGAACGAAACCCTTGTCCCTCACTAAAAGCGCGGCATCATAGGGGTTGGCATAGATTAGATCAAGCTGATCAGTCGCAATGGCATTTCGATGGGACTCAAAATCGTTGTAGAGTTCGAGGTGGATGTTTTCACTGATAGCACGTTGAAGCCAGGTGTTGAAGATATACCAGCCTGAGATATGGCTCGGATTAAAGTCCGGGCTGACACTAAAGTTATGAGTCATGGTCGATATTCCTGTTTATAGTGTTTGATATAACGCTTCGGCTTCAGTGACTTTAATGCGAGAGGGTTTTCGCCTGACTGATGTAAAACCGACAATTTCATTGTTCCGTATATTGGCAATCACGGTGGCATAGACCCAGTAGAAGCCACCATCCTTGCGAAGATTCTTAACATAGCCGTGCCATTTTTCTCTTTTCTGAACGGTTTCCCATAACCCCTTAAAAGCAGCAGCCGGCATGTCGGGGTGGCGTAGTATGTAGTGAGGCATACCGATAAGTTCATCTTTATGATAAGCAGACATTTCTACGAATGACTGGTTAACCTCTGTAATGATTCCGTTGAGATCAGTTCTTGAGACGATGAGTCGTCCATCAGGCAGTGGCGTTTCATTCTCTGTGACAAGTACCTTTCGCTGAGTACCATCCTGATACGTCAGTGTGTGTTCGCGATATTCTCCCGAGATATCATCTGGATTCATATCTTTCATGTTAGCCTCGCTTTTTCGACGTCTGTTATCTGTGCCATTTTCGGATGATCAATTAAATTAATTTTTCAATTGACTCGGCTGCACGTTTGACATCTAAAAATATCAGCCCAAGGCGGGCACTCGGTTTTGCCAGCACAGAGAGCACTGATTCATCGCCTGCATGTGTCATCAGAACATACCCCTTTTCACCTTTAATGAGTACCTGCTCAAGTCCACCACGGGAGAGCTCTTCAGATGTTCTATCACCGAGCGAGAGCATCGCAGCAGCCATCGCACCTACACGGTCCTCATCCATCCCTGCGGGGAGCATTGAGGCCATCATCAGGCCGTCAGTTGAGAGAATGGCTGATGCCTCAATTTCTGCAGAGGTACCGTTCAATTCGCTTAGAATTGAATTTAAAATGTCTTCACGCATGGTGTTAGCTCCTTATGTAAAATGATCTATTTGTCCGTATTGGTACCTTCATCAGGCCCTGGTTGTGAAAATAGTTTGTAGACGGATGATGTGGCAGTAAAGTCATTGGCGGCATAACGGTTGGTAAGTAGCCAGACCAGGTTGGTGAACGCTGGCTGATTAAACTGCGGGACACCGCTCATCACCAGTGTGAAACAGTGTTTGCCAATATATAAAGGCCAGAACCCCAGTTGGCTATTACCTGCTGCATCGATCAGCCCCATCGCCTGCGTTTTGATATTGAGGTTGTTGAATAGCAGAGTACCGTGGCGCATACGCAGCGAGACAAAATCTGCACTGAGTGCGGATAGCTCTTCGGCGGCTTCGTGGGTAAAGCCGCTGGATGCAAGGTTAAATCCTTGCTGGTCAGCAAGCAGTGCCTTACTGGAGCTGGATAGCACAGCCAACAGTGGTGGAATGATCTCTTCAAGCGCCCCGGCGGGGGCAGACTGTTTTTCCTGGGATGATGCTAACCACCCCAGTTGTTGAATCTTGTGCAGTAATTCAAATGTTGTTTCAATACAGTCGATGTTTAACCAGTTAATCAGTTTCTCTTTTGTCAGTGGCTGGCTATCGACCTGAGTCATTAATGCGAGCAGTAGCCCGCGGGAAAGATCGGACTGGTTACTGGCGGTTGCGTAGTAAACACCGGCTGGTGAAGGTAACACAAACTTTTCATTGTCTAGTTCATATTGGCTCATTTATTTTCCCAGCCATGGGTCAAGAGAGTAGAGGAGGACTTTGAGCAGTGTTTCAATGTCCTCTTTTTTGCGCGCATCCACCTCAAGTACAGGCGCTTTAATATCATGTTTTTTCAAATGGTGATGGTAGGTCTCTATGGTCGGCGCAGGGTTATTCTCCATGTGGGTTATCCCGACTACCATTTTTTTGTCACTAATAAAATCACTAAAAGAGTTAACAAAAAACTGCATATCTTTGAAAGGGTCAGGTCGCGAGTTATCCAGCAGTAGAATAAGCCCCAGCCCTCCCTGCGTTAATATCTCCCACATAAAGTCAAAGCGCTCCTGACCCGGTGTGCCGTAGAGGTGAATGCGTTCACCGTCACCGAGGTTAAGCAGCCCGTAGTCCATCGCAACCGTGGTTGTCTGCTTGCGTTTCTTTGTCATATCCTGGGCATTTTCATCGGTCTTCAATACAGGGATATCACTAATCGCGCTGATCGCGGTGGTCTTACCTGCACCAACCGGGCCGGTAAAGATTATTTTATGATTATTGCCAGACATGTCAGTTGGTTTGCTATCGTTAATGGGCTTTAGTTTGCGCCACTGATCTTTTGAAGTATCTTTCCAAAGAGAGAGTGATGCCTGCTTTTTTGTGGGAGGTTAAATGATGGTGGCCGCACTCTATTCTTTGTAGCAGACTTCACTAGCCCTAGCGTGTGCGACGCGGCATAGAAACTAAACACCTCACCCAGGGGGATGCCAAGTACCTTTGCAACGAGCGCGGGTGCGCTAGGTTGTTCTGATAACAGTGCTGCGATTCGGATATCATTGGGTGACTGTTGTAATCGGGTCAGGTTTGGCCAGTGTTTGAGTTGTATCGGACTTGATGGGTTAATACCCTTTTGCATGCGCCCCGACGAGGTCCACAATGCAACTTTCCATAAAAATTGATCGATAGAGCTTTCACTATGCGGTTTGTCGTTTCTGTAAAGCTCGTACCGGGTCTCTTTTTTATTAAGAAAACTTGATTTTGTCTCGATGCAGAAAATAGGGGTTGTGCATAATTTTTTAAGTTCATCATCGCCGATTTCAGAAAAAACCTTTTTATGAACAGGGTCGGCCGTAATATTTTTCCATTCACCATCAGTTTTTATTGAGAACTGTGTTGCAACCTCTTTTTCATGAGCGAAATTAAATGCATCATGCAGTTTTCCCTGCAGGAACTCTCCAGGGGAGTAATAGCTCACGACCTCTTCCTTGATTTCACTTAATTTAATATCGGGTATTTTAAACCCGTCCGTACCGCTGGGTGGGCTGCCTGCTCGCCTGTGTGATGGTTTACTGTTGCCTGATGGTCTGCTTTGTTGTGTACTGGCTGGCTTTGTTGTGCCAGTTGCGATTGCCTCTGCCTGGTTGATGCAGCCAACCGCATGAGCCTGTTTGATTGCGTTCAGTAGCAATACAATATTGATAGGCTTTGATACATAAATGGTGTTTTCGAGCAGAGGGTCATTGACAGAAATCACTACCATCGGACGTTCGGGGTAACGTGTCGAATTCTGCTGCCATAATGTGCGTGCGTTACTTGCATCCATGTTACAGATGCCCACCTCGGCGCTCGCCTCATCGACCAGTATGCAGCCCCCTTTTCCCGCGCTGGAGAAGGCCATGCGCAGCACCTCCTGTGAGCGCTTATCCAGCCCTGTCGTAGTAACGCGAATCGGATCAGCTGTTTTTTGTTTAGGCACTGATTGATTCCTTATGGTTGGTTTGATCTAGCCTGAGAATCAGGTCAACCCACTGCTCCCGCAATGCCAACTGGGATGACGCCAGTTTTTTGAGTAGCTGGACGCAGCCATCACGATTGTTGGTGTGACGATAGATCTGCATGAGCTCTTCACTGATCTCCTCATTCTCAGGTGTTGCAAGCAGTGAGGTTTCCAGCAGTGACTGGGCTTGTTCGATCAGCCCGGAATTTAGCAGGTCTCTGGCGACAAGCAGTGGTGACTCTTCCTGCCTGTGTGAAGGGTTCTCTATTTTTCGGATCACCTCCTGGTTGCTCGTGCTGTTAAAGCTGAGCATGGAGTGGTGTGATGATAGTGTCTGTGCCGATACAGAAAGCGTCCCATTCAGGATATTAGAGAGCACCTCATAGTTTTCAGCTGTCAGGATGAATGCTGACTGCTGTAACAGGCGTTGCCGTAGTGCCGCCCCTTTATCACCCAGGGTGATGAATAGATCTAAAAGAGCACCATAGATACCATCAGCATCACCAAGGTCACGGTAAAGGCAGATACGCTGAGTATGGCTTGTTAAGTCGCGCGGTTCTCTTGCAATTTGATGTGATAAATAGGCCGATGTTTTTTGCGCATAATGTACTGGTGGGGATTTGATCCAGTCGTTTTTGTCAAGAAAGGACGGTTCAATAAAATCAGTGATCTCATTATGGAGGGGTGCCGCCCTGACTGTACTGGCCTTGTTTGACTGCATGTTCTTTTTTGTTAGTTTTTTCTATGAGCTGAAAACCACAGGTACTTTTCATTAATTTTTGCATGGGTTTTATTCTGCCGCCATCATGTTATCGCTTGTTCTCGCGGTAACTTTAAGAATTATGTAAATGCTTTGGATAAACAGTGACATGGAATAGTTTAGTGGGTTACTAAAGTGTTGTGGTCAGGCTGCTCTGTTCACCTGTAATGTCGGGAGTGTGTGGGCGGGAGAGCTTTGTACTGCACCAGATAAAGGTCTGGCCTGATGGCACTAAGTTCAGCCTACCAGGTAGGGAATCTTTCTCTGTGTGGAGTCTCTTTTATCTCGTGCTAAGGTGTCTTGACCTGGTGGCTTTTGGGCCAGTGCCCTGTTTTCGTCGCTGACGTCAACAAGCTAGCCTGAGGGCAGTGTGCGTGCACACACAGGTCGAACACGCAAGGCAGTATAGGGTAGTAGGGGAAGTGATAGCCGTAATCTGCTGGGGCCAGTATCTTTGAATCTTAGGCAAAAAACCCCACCGAAGTGGGGCTGCTTACCACGTTACAGTTCTGGCTTTGTCAATATCGTCTCTTTCCCCGGAAACCAAGTCCGGCCAGACCAAGGCCCAATAATGCAAGGGTTGTGGGTTCAGGTACAGAGACTCCTCCCTGTGTCGGTCTCTGGCTAAAATTAATGTTATCGATGCCTATGTTCCAATTGGTTCCCCATACAATACTGATAGGGCTCGATGAGGTGATATTTGGAGAAAAGCTGCTATGTGTTGGGCCGCTACCAAGTATCGTAGTAACACCGGAATCCCACAGCTGAACTCCACTACCAGAAACTACCTCAAGGGAATCTAAAGCAAGATCTGTTTGGGGGTAGCCAGCCATATCGAAGCTATTCAAAATGACATCGTATCCAGAGTCTGGAGTCAGCGTTATCTTTGCGTACCAGCCATTGGCGCCAGAAAATGCCACACCAGAGAGGTCACCATACGATGTACCCCAGTATTCGATTGACTCGGTTAGGTGGGGAATTCCTGAGCCATCTACGACACTATAAGATACTTCGACATTTGGGGTGGTACCTGTGTTATCCCCATAGGTTTGAGGAATGGGTTGATAAATACTGAGTCCAAGGCCCTCAAAATCTAGGACGGTGGCACTAGCATTGCTGGAAATCAATAGCCCAACTGCTAACAGGCTGCTTGAAAAGAGTTTTATTTTCATATTCTTTGCTCTCCCTGGTTGCCCTCAGTTAACACAATTGAGGACGTATATTATTAATTGCTGCTATTAGGTTTACTTAGCTCAAGGTGGAATGCAAAATTCAGGCCGTGTTTTTTATTAGTTGATTTTTAAGGGTTTTTATTTGCTCATTGTGATGGCTTTTAAATGGTGTAAAGAAATCTGACAACATATGGGGCGTGGCTATAACCTGCTAGATGTTCACCGTGGTAAGTCATTTTGTACAAAACGCTGTGCTATTTTCCCTTATGCGGGGTGAGCCACCTCAGCCCGAAATGTATCAAGCTGCTGAAAAAGGTTGGTGACCTGATGGAGGTCAAGGTGGGTCGATGAGCCGAGATATTTAAAAGGGGTTCTATACAGTGGAAGATACTGTGCTAAGGAGGCTTAACTTAATCTCATTCGGACCTGACCCATGAAAGATAAGGTTCGTAGCGCAGTTGATGATGGTGGTTCCTGCTGCCGGGAGTAGAAAACAGTAATCAGGAAGCCGGCCCCCTGCCCCTGGGGGCCGGCTTTTATATTACTTGATTGAGCCAACCAGGCTGCTGCCGGCAATATCCGGTAGTCTTGGCATGGTCTGCTCAGGGAATTCACCCGTGAGTGATTCAAGGAAGGCGACGATCTCATCGATTTCGCTGTCACTTAACTGTTTGTTAAGCTGGCTTGCCGCCATCACACGGACCGCCTCGTTAAGCGTTTTAACCGAACCGTTATGAAAGTAAGGTGCGGTGGTGGCGATGTTGCGTAATGATGGTACACGCCAGCTGTTGATGTCAGCCTTATCTCTGGTCACCTCATAACGACCCTTGTCATCCGTCAGCTTGTATTTGGCGATGAGCGGGTTGTTATATACCGGGAACTTTTGAAAAAAGCCCGTGCCTGTCTCAAGTGCGGGCCCTGCGAAATTAACCCCGCTATGACAGCCCGAGCACCCGATCTGATTAAAGCGCTTCATCCCTGCGATCGCCTTATCAGACATCGCACTTTTATCGCCTTTCATATGACGATCAAATGGGCTGTTCTCAGTGATCAGTGTGCGTTCATAGCTTGCAATCGCTTTGGCCATGTTGTCGTATGAGACCGAGCCGAAGATCGCCTCGAACTGTCGCCTGTAGCCAGGAATGCTTTCAAGGCGATCAACCACGGCCTGCTCATTCGGCATTCCCATTTCAATTGGGTTTAAAGGTGGTCCCTTTGCCTGATCTTCCAGTGTGGCTGCACGGCCATCCCAGAATTGAGTGCTAAGAAATGCCGCATTCCACACGGTTGGTGCGTTGCGTCCGCCGCGCTGACCATTAACGCCGACAGAGGTCGGGCGGTTGTCGGTGCCACTCGCCATCACGTTATGGCATGAGTTACAGGAAACGGTTCCATCGATCGAAAGGCGTGGGTCAAAAAATAGCTGTTTGCCCAGTGCTATCTTTGCGCTGCTCATTGGATTGTCTGACGGCGTTGGAACCCTGTCCGGAATGGCTTCAAGTGCCAGAGCAGGGGTTGCTATCGATGCCATTATTGCGATGGCGGCAATCTGCTGTTTCATTGTGATCTCCTTATTTTGTTGATTGGTTGAGGGGAAAGCTGGCGCTATGATAGGAGATCATCATAAACAGGTCTAACGAATTAAATCTCACCTATTAATAGGTGATATCGATTAGTTGTGGTGATAGTTGATCTATTTTCCATCTTTATGCCAATAACCTGGAAAACAAGCTTGCAAATGATAATCATTCGCATTAAAGTGCTCCTCATTGGAGATGGTCGCCAGCCTGCTGCGCAAGGCGGTTGATAACCTCTCCAAATCTCATTCTAGATGAATAGACCGCAGGAGGTGTATTGTGAGTTACCAGATTGATGCATATGTAGAGCGGGGCATTCCAGTGATACGCCTGCTGGATGAGCACAGTGGTGAGGCGCGACTGCAATGGCGGCAGCCGGCTGTGAAGAATGACGCAGTCCACCTGATGGCGTGGCGTATGTTATTTAAGCAGCTGGTACTACTGTCATCTGCACAGCGGACTCCACCAGATAGAGGTGAGCGGATTGCGAAGGTTAACAGGCAACGCAGAAAACCACTGAGTGCGTTGACACTGCAACAGGGTTCGAAAAAGTCAGCGCGGGAGGAGAATATGACGACAGGAAATGTTGTCTACCTGCCTGTTCGGCAGCTACAGGCGCGATAAGCTGGTTAGAGTTTCCGGTGCCCCACTTTTAGCGGCCTTCTCCCTCCTCATTTTGAGGCCGTCACATGCTCTCCCCCAGGCATGGCCAACGTGGGTGGGGCACCGTTTTATATAGCAACAGTAATGAACAAGCGGCTGGGCAACCAGCACTAACCGATTTTAATCACATCGCTAACAACCACCTCGCCACTGTTTAGCATCTGAACTCGCACATCCAGATCATAAAGAAAAAAACCAAAGTGTTTTCTGTTGGCAAGTTTACGCACGTAAACCGGGCGTGGGTCATATTGCAACATATCGTGAATGAGGAGGTGTAGTTCAGGGTAGCGCTGCTCAAATGCGTTAATCTGCTGCTCTGCTGTAGGGCTAAAACGGACCAGTAGTCGCTGTTCAGGGGCGAGATGTGCGAAGCCACCGTTGGCCTCAGGAATCGAATCGACATAAGGAAGGTAGGGTTTGATATCGATGACAGGAGTACCTTCGACCAGATCCAGCCCTTTAATATGGAGTGAAATTATGCTATCTCGTTCTTCAATCCGCTCAAGCACAACCACGGACTGCCCAATTTGATTGGGTCGATTCGGTGCGCGTGTCGCAAACACCCCCATCCGCTTTCCCTCTTGACGTGGTGGGCGAACCGTAAGGCTGATTTCATTATCAAAACTTTTGTGAAACAGAAAAGTGACCCAGATGTGCGAAATATCCCCCAGTCCATTGAACGCTTCAGCGCGGTTATAGGGGGGATAAAATTCAATCCAGCCGCGAGCGGCGGTCACGAGGCCCGGCTGGCGTGGAATGCCAAACAGCTCTTTGAAGCAGGAGTGAATGGTGCCGATCGGATCGATGGTGTGGGTCATGAGGGAATTATAGACGGTTAGTGGAAACAGGGTGAAGGTTTTACGATTGAGAGTAAGTGGCGGTTAACGATACAAACAGACTGATCAATAAGGGTATACTCATCAAAAGTATTTTTTAGGTGTACGGAAGAGCGCGGTGATCAAGTTTAGTAAAATGCATGGGCTGGGGAACGACTTCGTGGTGATCGATGCGATCAGCCAGGATATTGTGCTGACCACGGCGCAGATCCGCTTTATTGCGGATCGTCACTTCGGCATCGGTTGTGACCAGCTACTGCTGGTTGATGAGGCGGTCTCTGCTGATGCAGATTTTCGCTATCGTATTTTCAACGCCGATGGTGGTGAGGTGGGGCAGTGCGGCAACGGTGCACGCTGTTTTGGTCGGTTTGTCCATGACAAAGGGTTGACCACCAGACGGGTGATTCCGGTAGAGGTGGCGGGTGGCATCATCCATTTGAGTATGGAGGAGAATGGCGACGTGACGGTTGACATGGGGCGGCCGCAATTTGAGCCCGCTAAGATCCCTTTTGTTGCCGATGCCGAAGCCGCGCGCTATACCATTGATATCGGCGATGCCGTCTATGAGATCGGCGCGGTGTCGATGGGTAACCCGCACGCTGTGGTGCAGGTGGCGTCGATTGATAAGGCCCCCGTGGCGCGGCTGGGGCCGTTGATCGAAGCAGATGCGCACTTCCCTGCCCGCGTTAATGTCGGCTTTATGGAGGTGGTTGATGTGCACCATATCCGCCTGCGCGTGTTTGAGCGCGGTGTGGGTGAGACACTCGCCTGCGGTACCGGCGCCTGCGCCGCTGTTGCCGTTGGTCACCGTTGGGGGGTGCTGGCGGACGAGGTACAGGTCGATTTGCCTGGCGGCTCACTTTGGGTAAGATGGCCAGATGATGAAAGTTCGGTGCGGATGAGAGGTCCCGCCACCCATGTCTATGAAGGAACAATCGAATTATGAGTGTGCAGCAGACCCAGAATGGTGAGGTTTCAGCTATCGATGATAAGGCGGTCGAGGAGTATCTTGCCGCGAACCCCGGGTTTTTTAATGAGCGGGATGATCTGTTATCGCAAATGACAGTGGTCCACACCACCGGCGCCTCGGTATCATTGATCGAACGGCAGGTAGCCATCCTGCGTGAACAGAATAGCAGCTATAAACAGCAGTTAACCGAACTGGTCGAAGTGGCGCGGGTCAACGACAGGCTGATGCTGAAGATGCAGAAACTAACCCTTGCCCTTCTGGAGAGTGATGAGCTGACAACGCTGCTCACGCTTATTCAGCAGAGCCTGAAAGAAGACTTTAATGCAGATGGCGTCACACTTTGTCTCTTTGCTGATCCTGAAACGGTTTCACTGGCATCAGATCAGATTGGTGATCTACGTGTGATGTTTGTCTCACGCGATGATGAGCCGTTTGTCGAGCTGGCAGATATTACTCATGGTGATGAGCCTGCCTGCGGTGTGTTGAGCGAAGCGGAAGCGGCCACGCTATTTGCGCACCAGGCGGGTGAGATACGCTCTGTAGCGCAGCTACCGTTGATGATGAATGATAAAAAAACTGGCAAGCCGGGGCTTTCGCTGGGTGTGCTGGCGATCGGTAGCCGAGATGCCGGGCGTTTCTGTGCCGGTGTCGGCACTGTCTTTCTCAAATATCTCGGCGCATTGATTACGCGTAAACTGCGTCCACATCTCATTGCTGGCGAGGATGTTTAACTGCCTCGATGAGCAGCAAGATGGATCCTCAAAAGGCCCACCTTCTGTTTGATGGGGGTGAGGCATTTTTTGATTATCTGCAAAACGAACGTCGCCTTGCGCCACTGACGGTCGAAAACTACCGTCGCGATCTGCAAAAGGTGATGAGCTACTGTCGTGAGCAGAATATTGATCGCTGGCAGCGGCTCGATGTGCACCATGTGCGTGCAGTGGTGGCGCAGCTCCATCGCCGCGGGCTGGGTGGGCGCAGTCTGCAGCGGCTGTTATCGGCGCTGCGCACACTCTTTAACTATCTATTGCGCGAAGGGGTCGTGAAAAATAACCCGGTGCTGGGGGTGAGTGCGCCGAAACGTCCGCGCCAGCTGCCGAAGACGCTGGATGTCGATCAGGTGAGTCAGCTGCTGGGTCTGGATGACAATGACCCGCTGGCGCTGCGCGACCGCGCCATGATGGAGCTGATCTACTCCTCTGGACTGCGCCTGGCCGAGCTCGCCGGGCTTGATCTGTGCGATATCGACCGACATGACGCCGTGGTGCGGGTGACCGGAAAAGGGAGCAAGACCCGTGTGGTGCCGGTCGGCAGCCATGCGCTGGCAGCGCTGGAAAGATGGCTGCTGTGTCGCGCTGAATGGGTAAGCTCCGGCAATTCGGCGCTGTTTGTGGGTAAGGGTGGGCGTCGCCTGGGGCACCGTGCAATTCAGTTGCGACTGCGCGCATGGGCAGTAGCGCGTGGCCTGCCTGAGTCGCTACACCCGCACATGTTGCGCCACAGCTTTGCCAGCCATCTGCTGGAGTCGAGCGGAGACTTGCGTGCAGTGCAGGAGCTACTGGGGCACGCTGACATCAGCACCACACAGATCTACACCCATCTCGACTTTCAGCATCTCGCCAGAGTTTATGATAAAGCCCACCCGCGGGCGAAGAAACGGTCGTAACCGTTCAAAAGCCGGGGTATTCCACCAGTGCCGGCAGTTTTTCTCGCAGGGTGAGGGATGGTGTACAATCGCAGATTCAATTTTTACCGTGGCTGGCTGCGGGTAGCGTAATTTCAGGAGTTTTTAGTTTTGGAGCAATTTCGCGGAACCACTATTTTATCGGTGCGTCGCAACGGCAAGGTTGTTGTTGGTGGCGACGGTCAGGTGTCGATGGGCAATACGGTGATGAAAGGCAACGCGCGTAAGGTGCGGCGACTCTATGACGGGCGTGTGATCGCCGGTTTTGCCGGGGGTACAGCCGACGCCTTTACCCTGTTTGAACGCTTTGAAGCGAAGCTGGAAAAACACTCAGGTAACCTGACCCGTTCGGCGGTCGAGCTGGCAAAGGACTGGCGCACAGATCGTATGTTGCGCCGGCTTGAGGCGCTGCTGGTGGTTGCGGACAGAGAGAGTTCGTTGATCATCACCGGCAATGGTGATGTGATCGAGCCAGAGAATAGCCTGATGGCAATCGGTTCCGGCGGGCCGTTTGCGCAGGCGGCGGCGCGCGCCCTGCTGGAAAACAGTGAGCACGATGCGCGTACCATTGTTGAAAAAGGGCTGGGGATAGCGGCAGACATCTGTGTCTTTACCAACAGCAACCTCACCATCGAAGAGCTGGATGCTGACTAGCCGTTCAACCGGCCAGATCACCATTAAATTACTAGCAGGAATAGAAATAGATGTCTGAAATGACACCCAGAGAGATCGTCCAGGAGCTGGATAAACATATCATTGGTCAGAACGACGCAAAGCGAGCGGTGGCGATCGCATTGCGAAATCGCTGGCGTCGAGCGCAGATCAGTAGTGAAGAGCTGCGTAACGAAGTAACCCCGAAAAATATTTTGATGATCGGCCCAACCGGTGTCGGTAAAACCGAGATTGCGCGCCGTCTGGCCAAGCTCGCCAATGCACCGTTCATCAAGGTTGAAGCGACCAAGTTTACAGAGGTCGGTTATGTTGGGCGTGATGTTGAATCGATTATTCGTGACCTGGTCGAGGTGTCGATCAAGCTAACGCGCGAAAACGAGATGAAAAAGATGAAACATCGTGCCGAGGATGCAGCAGAAGAGCGCATCCTTGATATCCTGTTACCACCGGCCCGTGGGGCAGATGGCTCAATCGATCGCACCAAAGAGAACTCGGCCACCCGCCAGAAGTTCCGTAAAAAACTGCGTGAAGGTGACCTTGATGAGAAAGAGGTTGAGATCGAAGTGAACATGGCAGCGGCCGGGGTTGAAATTATGGCGCCGCCAGGGATGGAGGATATGAGCAGCCAGCTGCAGGGACTGTTTCAGAATATGGGAAGTCAGCGCACAAAAAAACAGCGCCTGCCGATCCGTGAAGCGTTTAAAGTGTTGCGCGAAGAAGAGGCGGCCAAGCTGCTGGATGAAGAGGGGATTAAAGCGGCAGCACTGGAGCGTGCCGAGCAGCACGGCATTGTCTTTATCGATGAGATTGACAAGATCACCAGGCGAAATGATGGCGCGGGCAGTAGCGGTGGTGATGTATCGCGTGAAGGGGTGCAGCGTGATCTGCTACCGCTGGTGGAGGGGTGTACGGTTTCAACCAAGTTCGGCATGATCAAAACCGACCATATTCTATTTATCGCATCGGGCGCGTTTCACCTCGCGAAGCCCTCTGACCTGGTGCCGGAGTTACAGGGGCGACTACCGATTCGCGTTGAACTGAGTGCACTGTCCGTGGGCGATTTTGTACGTATCCTGACTGAGCCCAGCGCCTCCTTAACGGAGCAGTACAACGCCCTGCTAAAGGCGGAAGGGTTGACAGTCACTTTTACTGAAGAGGGTATTGCACGTGTTGCCGAGGTGGCGTGGGAGGTGAATGAACGTACCGAAAATATCGGTGCGCGTCGCCTCCACACAGTGCTGGAGCGTCTGCTTGAGAAGTTATCATACGAGGCGTCCGACCTTTCAGGTAGTGAGGTGACGATCGATGTGGACTATGTTGAACTGCATCTCGGCAAGCTGGTTGAGGATGAAGATCTGAGCCGATATATCCTTTAACTAAAGAGTATTTTTAGATGATTGCAACAGCACAGAAACATCGTCCGACTGATATTCGTCTGCATCAGAAGTCACGCATACTGGAGGTGATCTTTGATAACGGTGCAGAATTTCGTCTACCGTGTGAATTTCTGCGAGTCCATTCACCCTCTGCTGAAGTACAGGGGCATGGGCCTGGGCAGGAGACGCTACAGGTGGGTAAAGAGCGGGTGAACATAAAAGAGATCGAACCGGTGGGCGCCTATGCGGTGAAGTTGCATTTTGATGATGGCCATAACACCGGGCTTTTTTCATGGGAGTATCTCTACCGCATTGGGCAGAACCAGGAGGCGATGTGGCAGGCATACCTGCAACGTCTTGACGAGGCAGGGCATCAACGTCTCGCGCCAGAAGGTGAAGCATGAGCGATAAACAGTCCACAGCGTCAGAGGGGACGACACATTTCGGCTATGAAGAGGTCGATGTAAAAGAGAAGGTGCATCGTGTTGCCGGCGTCTTTGATTCGGTCGCAAAAAATTACGACATTATGAATGATGTGATGTCGATGGGTCTCCACCGTATCTGGAAAAAGGTGGCACTGGATACCAGTGGTGTGCGTGCTGGCCACAGGGTGCTGGATCTGGCATCGGGCACCGGTGATCTTGCCGCGCGTTTTTCAGTGATGGTTGGCTCGCAGGGAAAGGTGGTTGCCTCAGATATCAATTCCAACATGTTAAAAGTGGGGCGTGAGCGGCTGACCGATCGCGGCATTGTAGGGAACATCGAATATGTACAGGCGGATGCCGAGGCGCTCCCCTTCCCTGATAACTATTTCAATTTTGCCAGCATCTCATTTGGACTGCGTAATGTGACCCATAAAGAGGCGGCGCTGGCATCGCTTTATCGTGTGTTGAAACCGGGTGGCCGTTTGATGGTGCTGGAGTTTTCAAAACCGCTGGAAGCGCTCAAACCGATCTATGACACATACTCTTTCAAGTTGTTACCGTTGATGGGCAGGCTGATTGCCAATGATGAAGATAGCTATCGCTACCTTGCAGAGTCCATTCGTATGCATCCCGATCAGGAGACGCTGAAGGGAATGATGGCAGAGGCGGGGTTTGAGCGCTGCGAGTTCATGAATATGAGTGGCGGTATTGTCGCGCTGCATAAGGGTTATAAATTCTGACGTGATCGATTTGGGGTTTGGTAAATAATGGCTATCACAACATCGATTAAAACGGCATCGTTGGCGGTGCTTGAAGCGGCAATTAACCACTGCCTGCAGTTTGACCCTGACGCATTGCAGCGGCTACGTGCGCTATCGGGCAAGGTGGTTGGCATTGAACTGCTGGGTTTAAACCTGAAGTTTTACCTGCTGCCGGAGAGCAGCGGCCTGCAACTGCACACTGAATTTGATGGCGAGGTGGATGTATGGCTGCGCGGCGCGCCGCTGTCGATGATGCGCATGGGGCTGGATGGTGACCAGCAGCAGGCACTGTTCTCTGGCGACGTTGAGATCGAGGGGGATACCGAAACGGGTCAGCGCATGCGCGACATCATGAATGAGCTTGACCTTGACTGGGAAGAGCAGCTATCAAAACTGGTGGGTGATGTGGTGGGGCACAAGATCGGGAATGTGGTGCGTGGCGTGGCCGACTGGGCGGCGCAGACGCGCACGACGTTAGCGCAGGATGTGGGTGAATATCTGCAGGAGGAGAGTCGGCTGCTGCCGCATCGTGAAGAGATCGGCCCATTTCTTGAGGCTGTAGATACCCTGCGAGCCGATATTGACCGTCTTGAAGCGCGTGTACAACGCCTGCTGCAAAGCCGAGGAGAGGCTGAGTGATCATTAAACCCAGTCAGATTTTTCGCCTGCTGCATATCAATCGAATCCTGGTTAAGCATGGACTCGATGAGGTGGTGTTACAGATGCACCTGTTTCGCCCGTTTCGTTTTATGCTGCATCTGCTGCCGTGGAACTGGTTCCGCGGGGGTACGCGTGAGCCGCAGGCCGTGCGCATCCGTCGTACCCTTGAAGAGCTAGGGCCGATCTTTGTCAAGTTTGGCCAGATCCTTTCAACCCGTAAAGATCTACTCCCTGATGAGATCGCCGACGAGCTGGCGAAGCTTCAGGATAATGTACCGCCATTCCCCGGCAGTGAGGCTGGCCAGATTATTGAAGAGGCTTACGGAGAGCCGCTGAACAAGATCTTTCTGTCATTTGATGAAGTGCCGCTGGCGTCGGCATCGATTGCGCAGGTGCATGTCGCGACGCTGCTGGATGGCAAGGAAGTGATTGTGAAAGTGGTTCGTCCGGGGATTAAAAAAACCATCAAGCGTGACCTTGGCCTGCTCTATATTATGGCTGAAATGGTTGAGCGTTACTGGTCTGAAGGGCGGCGCCTGCGTCCGCTTGAGGTGGTGCAGGAGTATGAGAAGACGATTTATGACGAGCTGGATCTGATGAAAGAGGCTGCCAGTGCATCGCAGCTGCGGCGTAATTTTTCCACGAGCGATCTTCTCTATGTACCGGAGGTCTACTGGCCGCAGACGCGTCGCAACGTGATGGTGATGGAGCGTATTTTTGGTACACCGATTAGTGATGTCGATGAGCTGCGACGGCAGGGTATCGATCTTAAAAAACTATCTGAAACAGGTGTCGAGATATTTTTCACTCAGGTCTTCAAACACAATTTTTTTCATGCAGATATGCACCCCGGTAATATTTTTGTTTCGCCGCAGGGGCAGTATATCGCGATCGACTTCGGCATCATGGGAACACTGAGCCCAGAAGATCAGCACTATCTTGCCGAGAACTTTCTCGCCTTTTTTAATCGTGACTATCGTCGCGTGGCCGAGCTGCATGTGCAGTCGGAATGGGTACCGAAGGGGACGCGTGTTGATGAGTTTGAGGCCGCCATTCGGAGTGTGTGTGAACCCATCTTTGAACGCCCATTAAAAGATATCTCGTTTGGGCGACTGCTGCTGCGTCTTTTTCAAACCGCGCGCCGCTTCAATATGGAAGTGCAGCCGCAGCTGGTGCTGCTGCAGAAGACGTTGTTGAATATCGAAGGGCTGGGGCGGCAGCTCTATCCCGATCTTGATCTATGGCAGACAGCCAAACCCTTTCTTGAGCGCTGGATGAGTGAAAACCTTGGCGGCCGCGCCTTTGTGAGCTCAATGAAACGCAACGCGCCGCTATGGCTGGACAGGCTGCCCGAAATGCCACTGCTGCTGCATGAGGTGCTGCAGCAGGCGCGTGATGGTGAGTTAAAAGTGGAATGGCAGTCGCAGGAGCTGCGTAAGATTGAGCGCACCCTGCTTGATTCAAATCGCCGTACCTATGCGGCGATCGTCGGCGGCGCGTTGATTATTAGCGCTGCAATCCTGCTGGGGCTGGATGGCTACGCTCCCGCGATGATCGGTGATGCACCCTGGATGACCTGGTTACTGGGAGGTATCGGTTTTCTGGTGCTGATGTTTGCATGGCCACGTAATGAACTGCGCAACTAACTTATTGAGACCGCGGTACGGTGCATACTTTCCGCACCAGTGGCGTTAAAAATAATCTCAACGTCACCATTTGCAGTCGCAAACACCGGCTTTCCGCCCGTTCTTGTTTTACTGAAATGAAAGCTATTTTTTGTACAAAGGGTTCTTATTGAATGAGAGAGGGTTGTGGTGAGCCGCCTGTTACCGTTTGATCGGTTGAATCGCGGAGCGCTTTTGCGGCAAACATTGCCTGTGGGATGGTGAACTCAATGAGCTCTTTTCGTTTGATCATCTTTGAAGTTCGGATTAGCTCAACGCCCTGCTGTTTGAGGGTCGGAAGCATCTGTTCGAGAAAGGCGATCGTTTCAGGGTAGGGGTGGCCAATTGCGACGGCAGTGCCGTTCTGTTTGGCAAGCTTGAGCAGGCGCTCAAACTGTCTGCCGATCTCACTTTCACTGCGGATATTATCAAGGAATACGTTACGATTGATGGTTGGGATGTTGTGCTCTGCTGCAATATTATAGGCGACGGTGTGTTCGGTGGTGCGGCTGTCCACAAAGTAGAGGTTGTCACGTTCACTGAGCGCCTCCATTAACCAGGTCATCTGGTCTGAATGCTGGGTGAGCAGGCTGCCCATGTGGTTGTTGATGCCGCTGATGTGTGGGATGGCATTCAGGTTTTCTTTTAAGGTGGTGATGAAGTTTTGCCGCGACATCGTCAGGGTTAGCCCACCTTCTCCCAGTGTGTTATTCCCGAGCGGTTGCATCGGCATATGAAGCATCACCTCTTTATCTTGCTGGTGTGCCATCTGTGCCAGTTGAACCGCATGACTGGTGTAAGGAAGAAATGCGTAGGTGATTGCTCCCGGTAGCGCAATGGCGCGCCTGCCGCTGTTCAGCTGTTCTCCAAGGTCATCAATAATGATGCTGATGGCCGGCAGCGGTTGCTGGATATTGAGTGGGGCGGTACGATTAAAACCAAAATTTGCCTCGCTCGCTACTGCAGCCAGGGTGGTGTTCAAAATAAATAGCAGTAGCAATAAGAGGCGTTTTGTCATCATTCGTTATTCAGCGAACTGTATTTATTCTCGCCCCTTACTGGGTGAGAATGTACAGCCCCTTTAACAGGTTAAGTGCTTCATAGAGTTGATAGTCATTATCGACAGAGTGTTGTTCCACTTTACCTTCAGTTTGCTCAGGTCTATTTTCTGTATTGCCCTGTCCGTTATCCAGGTGGCCGGCGAGGTCAGCTTCACTAACAGGCTCAAACTCTGGCTCATTGGCTGCAGTGAGGTTGATGCGGTCAAGCGGAATGTCGGGTACGATCCCTTCTGCCTGAATGGAGCGCCCTGCTGGTGTGTAGTATCGCGCGGTGGTGAGTTTAAGCGCTGCGCCGTTGTTCATCGGCAGGATGGTCTGTACGGAGCCTTTTCCGAATGACTTGCTGCCCATGATGACGGCACGTTTGTGATCCTGTAGCGCACCGGCAACAATTTCGGAGGCAGAGGCCGAGCCGCTATTAATAAGCACAATCAGAGGCGCGCTCTTCAGCATGTCATTAGGGGTAGCCTTAAACTTAAGCGCTGAGTCATCGATGCGTCCTTCGGTATAGACGATCAGCCCTTTTTCCAGAAAGGTATCCGACACTTCAACGGCCGCCTGTAATACACCACCAGGATTGTTGCGTAGATCAAGAATCATCCCGTTTAGTTTCCCGCCATTTTCTTTTTTCAGGTTACTGATCGCCTCTTTCAGGTTGGGGCCAGTGTGTGACTGAAACTGCGTGATACGGACGTAGCCAAAGCCAGGCTCCAGTGTTCTGGATTTGACGCTCTTCACCTGGATGATTGCTCGAGTGATGGTGATCTTGAGTGGTCGATCAACACCGTCGCGAACGATGGTTAGCAGGATGTCGCTACCAGGCTTGCCGCGCATGATGTTGACAGCCTCGCGCAGGGTGAGTCCTTTTACCGGTGTGTCATCAAGGCGGATAATCAGATCGCCGGCTTTAACGCCGGCCCGCTCTGCCGGTGTGTCGTCGATCGGCGCGACCACTTTAACAAAGCCATCTTCGAGGCTGACTTCAATGCCAAGACCACCAAATTCACCAGAGGTGCCAACCTGAAGCTCCTTGTACGCATCGCTATCAAGGTAGGCGGAATGTGGATCAAGCCCGGAAAGCATGCCGCGAATCGCATTTTCTAAAAGCTCTTTATCGGTAACATCTTCAACATAACTGTTTTTAATGTTGGCGAAGACTTCCGTAAAGCTGCGTAGCTCTTCAAGTGGCAGAGCGTTGGGGTTGCGATCTGCAAAAACACTCTGGCCGATGGTGAGCGAAACACCCAATACCAGCCCTGTTAATAAGATCAGGGTGTTACGCGTTTTAGATAGCATTGATATATTCCACTCCGTTAGGTCTGGTTTCGGCATCAGCAGCGCTAACTTTATCAGAAACCACCATTTTCGCCATGCTTTGCTCTTTGCTATTTGATTGTCATTTGCATGAATTAAAAGATTATTTTCGTGCCAGCCACCGTCGAGGGTTCAGCGGCTTGCCATTTTTACGAATCTCAAAATAGAGACCGGAACGGCTCTGCCCGCCACTTTCTCCGACGGTGGCAACAATCTCGCCGCTTTCAACCCATTCGCCAACATCTTTATAAAGGCTTTCATTGTGGCCATAAAGACTCATGTAACCGTCGCCATGATCAATGATAACCAGCATTCCAAAGCCACGCAGCCAGTCTGAAAAGGCGATGCGGCCGTGGTGTATGGCCCTGACCGGTGCGCCAGCCCTGGCATCGATAGTGATCCCTTGCCATTTCAGATTGCCTCCTTTGCGCTGTTTGCCAAAGCGGTTCTGGGTGCGCCCTTTAACAGGGCGAAGCAGTTTGCCTTTGAGCTGGCGAAACTGTTTGATGTCGCCGGCATCAGGCGGAATATCGGCGAGAGCCTTACTCAGCGAGGCGATAAGGCTCTCTAGCGCTTTACGAGCCTGTTCGAGCTGCACTAATCGTTGCGCCTGGTTTTTTATATCTTTCTGAATCCTGGCTAATACCTGCTGGCGTGTCTGCCGTTTCTCTTCGAGCGCGCGTTTCTCTTTTTGACGCTGTTGCTGAGCATGGGTAATCTGTTGTTGTTTGTTTTTGATCTCTTTTTCGATACGGGCGAGCGCAGTGATGCGCTGCTCGATAGACTGTATGCTGCGCATTCGCGACTGGTTAAGATAATCGTAATAGACCAGGGTACGGCCAATGGCGGATGGCTCTTCCTGGTTGAGAAAGAGTTTTGCGTAACCCTGGTTTCCCATCGCATAGCTGGCGCGGATCTGTTGTGCCAGTCGTTGCTGCTGCTGTTTTAGCTGCTGTGACTGGTTTTCCTTTTCCTGCTGGCGTTTGTGGAGCTCGCGCTGCTGCTGCTTAAGCTGAATGGCGAGTTTAGCGAGCGAACGACTTAATTTACCAATCGCTATTTCAGTCTCCTGGAGCTGGAGCTGGAGCCTGTTTTTTTTGCTAGTGGTGTCAGTCAGGGTCGCGCGCGCATCGCGAATCTGTTTTTTTAGCGCGGCTAGTTTGGCCTCTTTGGAGGCTGTTTCAGCAGCAGATAGCGTCTGGCTGGCGGTAAACAATATAAGCGCAGCTGAGAGAAGAGTAGCTGCGAGATATATTGTTCTTCTGGGTCGTAACGCTTGCACCACCTGGATCACTTTCAGAAAGAGTTCAGTCTGCAGGATACTGCACGCGTTACTTCAGCTGCAGCAGCGTGTGTCCTGTCATCTCGTCCGGCTGCTCCAGTCCCATCAGATAGAGCATGGTGGGCGCGATATCGGCGAGGCTGCCACCATCCCGTATTTCAGCATCGCGCCCAATATAGAGCAGCGGCACTGGATTTGAGGTGTGGGCGGTGTGGGCCTGACCGGTGGTTTCATCTCTCATTTTTTCAGCGTTGCCGTGATCTGCTGTAATAAGGAGTTCGCCGCCAGCCTCGACAATAGCGGTGGTGACCCGAGCTAGGCAGCCATCGATAGTCTCAATTGCCTTAATGCACGCCGCTAGATTGCCCGTATGTCCTACCATATCGGGGTTGGCGTAGTTGCAGATGATGGCATCGAATTTTCCGCTGGCGATTGCTTCGACCAGTTTTTCGGTCAGTTCAGCGGCGCTCATTTCCGGTTGCAGGTCGTAGGTTTTCACCTTTGGGGATTCGATGAGCACTCGCTCTTCACCCTCGAAAGCGCGCTCTTCACCGCCGTTAAAGAAAAAGGTTACGTGTGCATATTTCTCAGTTTCAGAGATGCGCAACTGCTGCAACCCAAGTTTTGATATATATTCGCCAAAAACATTTTTCATCCGTGTCGGCGGGAAGGCGATCCGGGTTTCAAGGCTTTTTTTGTATTCAGTGAGGCTAATGTAGGCACCCAGCTTAGGCCTGTTTTTGATAGCAAAACCGGCAAATTCATTTTCAGCAAAGGCCTGGGAGATCTGGCGTGCCCTGTCCGCACGGAAGTTCATAAATATCATGGTGTCGCCTGATTCGACACAGGCGGCACTTTCACCCGCAGGGATAATGGTGGTCGGCTGTACAAATTCGTCGGTTTCACCCCGCTGATAGGCGGCTTCTAACCCTTCAAGTGCTGTGGCACTACAGAAGGTTGATTTTCCCTCTGTCATTAATTCGTAGGCGGCCTGAGTGCGTTCCCAGCGGTGGTCACGATCTAGCGCAAAAAATCGACCGATGATGGTGGCGGTGCGTCCGGGGTGATTGTGCTCAGCAAACAGTGCGTCAATTTCAGCAAGCCATGGCGACGCACTTTTCGGAGGTGAATCACGCCCGTCGAGAAAGGCGTGCAGATAGACTTTTTTTGCGCCGCGCTTTATGGCCATCGTGAGGGCGGCTTTGATCTGGGATTTATGGCTATGAACCCCACCGGTGGAGAGTAGGCCCATTATATGAACGGATCTGTTATTCGTGATCGCCTGATCGATCGCTTCAGTAAGCACACTGTTTTCGAAAAAACTGCCGTCTTTAATAGCCTGATCAATGCGGGTGAGTTCCTGATGGACGATACGACCCGCGCCGAGGTTCAGGTGGCCAACCTCTGAGTTTCCCATCTGATTGGCTGGCAGGCCGACTTTATTGCCAGAGCCGTGAATTAGCGTGTGTGGGTGGCTGCCCCACAATTTATCCCAGCAGGGCTTTTTTGCGTGGTATATCGCGTTACTATCAGTTTTTTCGCTGACGCCCCAGCCATCCATAATAATTAGCACTACTGGCTTGCATCTTATTGTTTTTTCTTGAGAATTCATTTTTAAAGGGGAAGTCCTTGTTGATTAATTTTGTAAGAAAAACCCTACATAAAACCAATTGCTTATTCGATATAATATAAGTTGCAAATAAAAGCACCACCTTGATGCCGGGGCTTGCCTGGTTTTGAAAGTGGCAGTTGCATTTCATATGTCGCTTGCCGTCAAGGTTACTTGAGTGTTGAGGATAGCGCGCTGGGGATTAATTTATTAAAAAAGTTGTTAGTGAATCGGTATTTATAATTCATAACAGAGACCCATCGTCGTTGCGCAAGCGGTAACAAATTAGCGAATTTTTTGATTCGAAAAATAGACAAAAATTATAACCGGTTAAGGGTCGAATCACCATGGGGAGGGTAAAAGAAGCGCGTATGGTCTCTGAGCAAGAGCTGGAGCAGGCATCAATGGCGCTTAAAGCGTTGTCGCATCCGTTAAGGTTGAAAATTCTCTGTATGTTAGGCGGGGGTGCGGCTGAAGTAGCTGTTCAGGAGATTGTGACAGAGACCGGCGCATCACAGAGTAACATTTCTCAGCACCTTTCCATTATGCGCGGCAAGGGAATCATTAAGGCGCGGAAGGATGGCAACCGAGTGCTATATCGGGTTACAGATAACCGGATGGTAGACCTTTTCTATATGATGCGAGAGGTGTTCTGCGATAATTAGCATGTTCTGTGATGATGGCCCAGCGCGTAATTGATACGGCAATTTATCAGAGGCTCCCCGGTACATTTTAAATGTGAATGCAATATTCATCGTTTTGATATTTAACATTTTGATTCTCTTTCCCCACTGAAATTCTGATGCAGATGAGCTAGACTGCCTGCCTTTAGTTCATAATCCTTAAATTGTTTATGCCGCCCAGTGTTGCGCTGGGGGGTGGTTGAGTGGTGATAATATGCAACAGCTTTTAGAGTTTATAGTTAACAACTGGTTTCTGTTTCTGGCACTGATTATTGTATTGACCCTGCTGGGTATGAATATGATCAGACCTAAATTACTGGGTTTTAAAGAGGCGAAACCGAATGAGGTGGTGAGTCTGATTAATCATGAAGACGCCGCCGTCGTGGATGTGCGTGATAGTGGTGAGTTTGAGAAAGGGCATATACTTAATGCTCGCAATATACCTTTTGGGTTATTTGAAGAGCGGTTACATGAACTGGACAGCTTAAAAGCCGCTCCCGTTATCGTCTACTGTGAGACGGGACAGCAGTCCGCGCGTGCCTGCGCTATCTTGCAGAAGCAGGGTTTTGCGTCAGTTTATAAGCTTTCGGGTGGTTTGCTGGCCTGGAAGAATGCTAACTTTCCACTGAGTACCGGAGATTAGTATCTGTACTCTGGTCTGCGTGTCTCAAGCTATATCTAAAATATAATTAACTCCAAATCGGTGGTGTAAAAATGTCGGAAGAAGAAAAAAAGCAGGCTGTGGCGGGTGGAAAACAGTTCTCGATACAGAAAATCTATGTGCGAGACATCTCATTTGAAACCCCAAACACGCCGCTTGTGTTTCAGGAAAAGTGGGAGCCAGAAACCAACATGCAGCTGGGAAATAAGGCAACAGTGCTGGCAGAAGGTGTTCATGAGGTCATACTTTCGGTGACTGTTACGGCAAAGCTTGGCGATAAAACGGCGTACCTGGCTGAAGTTCAGCAGTGTGGGATTTTCAATGTTTCTGGCTATGACCAGAGTGAATTGCCGCCAATTATGGGGAGTCTTTGCCCAAATATTCTTTTTCCATTTGCACGTGAGGCCATCGCAGATCTGGTGACCCGCGGTGGTTTTCCGCAGCTATTATTATCGCCGGTCAATTTTGATGCGCTGTTTGCAGAATATGCGGCGCAGCAGCAGAAGCAGCAAAATGGCGAAGAGGGCGCGGTTCAGCATTGATCCCGAATGGACTGAATTTCTGTCGAGGTGTGGGTTTGGATGCCGGAGAGAAGATCGATGCAAGACGGTAGTGCTGTGAGTCATTCGCAGCAGCCGATGGCTATACTGGGCGCAGGCTCCTGGGGAAGTGCGCTAGCTATTTTGGTGGCTCGTAATGGGCGTGATGTGCTCCTGTGGAGTCATGATGCGACGCAGATTGAGGTGATGCAGGCAGCGCGCCGCAATCTCGATTTTCTCCCTGAGATTGAATTTCCGCCGCGATTATCACTCAATGCCAGTCTGAAACAGGTGCTATCAGCATGTCGTGACGTGGTGGTTGTGGTACCAAGCGAAGCTTTTCGTGGTGTGGTTGAAACCTGTCAGCCGATGATGCGAGGTGATGTTCGCCTCAGCTGGGCGACTAAGGGGTTCGATCCGGGAAGTGGTAAGCTGCTACATCAGGTGGCGGCCGAGGTCTGTGGGGATAACGTTCCATTGGCGGTGATCTCGGGCCCTAGTTTTGCCCATGAGGTGGCAGCGGGCCTGCCAACGGCGTTAACCGTGGCGGCGACCAGTAGAGCGTTTGCGAGTGATCTCTCGCTTGCGCTCCATAGTGATAATTTTCGGGCCTATCACTCTCAGGATATGGTCGGTGTTGAGGTGGGTGGCGCAGTCAAAAATGTACTGGCGATTGCAGCAGGGATTTCCGATGGTCTGGGGTTTGGTGCCAACGCACGTGCCGCGTTAATTACTCGGGGTCTGGCTGAGATTACCCGTCTGGGTGTTGCACTTGGTGGTCAGGCGGAGACCTTTACTGGTCTGGCCGGTCTGGGAGATCTGGTGTTGACCTGTACAGACAACCAGTCACGAAATCGTCGCATGGGGCTGGCGCTTGCCGGAGGGACACCACCGGCGGCTGCAATGCAGTCAATCGGTCAGGCGGTTGAAGGGGTGCAGACGGCGCGCGAGGTGAGGCAGCTGGCGCACCGTCATCGGATCGAAATGCCTATCGCAGAGCAGGTCTACGGAGTTCTGTATGAAGAGCGTACCCCCCGGGATGCGGTGGCAGCACTGTTTGGGCGCGCGCAAAAATCAGAATAGCGTTACACCCTACCGGGTCTGTTAACACCTTCATCATTTTGCATTTTGCCCCCCCCGGGCGCCCGAGTACTTTCATCTAGTGATTAAGCATATCACTGCCGTTGTTTTGACGATCATGGCCGAAGGCTCGGTAAATTATTGATAAGATTTATCATTTTACTTTTTATATTCCCATTTTAAATTGACAAATGAAAGGGGTTTGTGTTTAGAATCCCTGTTAATAACAATAATAAACACTTAATTGATGCTTTGAGTTTTTGAGGGTGGTGACATGTTTAAGAGGGCCTTTAGCGATGCGCTGTTGATTTTGGCTGGCGCATGGGCGGTGTCGTTCTCTGCCTGGGCGCAGACCGATTTTCAGTTTGGTTATGCCAACGAAGCCACAGTTTTTGATGGTTTTACCATTGACTGTAATCGCGGCGGCCCAGCGGCTCGGTGTGCGATAGGTGGTGACGATAGCGCTTATACCGACCCAACCCCCTTTCTTCAGGAGCTTGTCATGATTGATGGACAGACCTATTACCACTCGGTTGTTGGGGACCCCGCAAGTAATTTTGCCCAGGAGGTCTATATCATGATCGGCGGCTGCTGTTACTCAAATAACTATCCGCTGTCATCTAGTGAGTCCCCCTTTGGTGGTGGTAATCCAACTCGCGTCGTGATGACCAATATGATTCGAGATGAAGAGTTCACGCAGCGCTTTATCAAAGATTCCCTGGCCTTTAAGCCGTTGATTAGCCAGACAGTGGTCAATGCAGATATCCGGATGGATTTTGAGATCGATATGAGCGCCATCGGCTACGGCACGATTGATGTTGTTGGTAATATTGCGAATAGACTGGAGCTATTAACCAATGAATATCAGGGTAGTGGTAACTATGACAATACAGTTATTCCAGCTTTCTTTAGCGCTAAATCACTTGTCAAACAGACTGTAAATGCCGGCCAATATACCTATACCCCAGGTAATGGTAACGGAGGGAGTGATGGTGAATACACCTACTGGGATGGCGCCTATGTTGAATATTTAGCGGACCATAATCTCTTCCGTCGTGATGATCAGAATGTTGGTTATCAGGTGCTTCCCTGATCCCCCTTATCTGTTGAGCTGCTAGCTGCTATTTGACTGTTAATAGTAGTGATCCATCAGTGTCTTTATTTAGCCTCTGTCTTTCTATTTTAGTTGAGGTCGCCCCTGGATGAAGGCGATGATTCTGGCTGCTGGACGCGGTGAGCGTATGCGCCCTTTGACTGACACCATTCCGAAACCGCTACTAAAAGTGGGTGGTGACTACCTGATTGCTCACCATCTTCACGCTCTTGTTGCTGCAGGGATTTCGGAGATAGTGATTAATCATGCGTGGCTAGGTAAGCAGATCGAGCAGGCGCTGGGTGATGGCCGCCGATATGGTGCGCAGATTCACTACTCAGCTGAAGGTGATGTGGGGCTGGAGACCGCGGGCGGCATAAAGCGCGCGCTTCCCTTATTGGGGGTAGCGCCCTTCCTGGTGGTGAACGGCGATATCTGGAGTGATTACCCGTTTGATACTTTGCCTGCTGAGCCAGCAGGGGCTGCGCATCTTGTTTTGGTTGATAACCCGTTGTTTCATCCTGCGGGTGACTTTGCGCTACAGGATAATGGGGTGCAGTGTGATGGTGAGTCGATGCTGACCTTTAGTGGTATTGGTCTCTATCGTCCTGAGCTGTTTGATGATCTGCCTGATGGTCGCGCACCCTTAGCACCGCTGCTACGAGCAGCGATGGCCAGGGGTGAGGTGAGCGGCGAGCATTATCGCGGTGGCTGGATGGATGTCGGTACGCCAGAGCGGCTGGAAGTGTTAGAGAGGCAGTTATCTGGCCGCCGTTAAGGTCAGTTTAAGCGTGCCAAAACGGGGTGGCAGGCAGGGTAGAACGGAGGAGTTGCCCCGCCACTACAATAGCGTAGCAGTGGGGCGATGACTCAGCATGAATGGCTGGCTGTGTTCGATTTCAGTCTATTTGCTTATGCCTGGTGCTGTTTTAACTCGCTGTAAAGCCGATCCTTGAGGTTAAGGCGCTTCACTTTGAGATCTAGCATACGTTCATCTGTTGTCGGTTGTTGCTGTTTTTCCAGCGTGTAAATTGTCTTGTCAGTATGCTCATACTCTTTGAGTCGATCAGCAAATTCACGGTCCCGGATTTTGAGATGATGAATAGTGTTCTGAAACTCAGGGAACTCATGAGTCAGTTGGTGTCGTTCTCCGTACATACTTTTGCCTCCATATGTGTGGTTTAAAACGTCGTCCTCCCCGCCTCATTCCATGCGAAAACCGCGAGCCGGATGATCAGCTTGTCACGGTATCACAGGGTGGGTCAATATTTATGATCGCGATATTTCGGGCAGATGGTCCTGCTTTTAACGGATATTGAAGCGATTCAACTGGTTGCCAGGAGTGGTCTATAACTTGCTATGCCGGATTGGCGCGGTGCGAAAAGAGCCAAAATGGCTCAGGCGTTGGCGAGCAATTCATCACTATCGTTATCTTCAGGGAGATCATAACCCCACTCTTTGATGAGGTGCTTTTCCTGGATGCGCAGTTTGTTTTTACGCGCAAACTGGAGAATAAAGTCGAATGCCTCTGGGTCATTAATACTGAGGCCGCGCGCCACAATCAGGCAGCGTGCGCCGTTGATGATACAGGGTTGCACATGTTCAGAGTAACGCAATTTGTGATCGGGACCGAAGCTGGCCAGGGCAGACGAGATGCGTTCAACCCAGTCCGAAGGGCGGAACTTCTGGCCGTCTTTGCAGATACCTTCAATGATAATCTGATTGTTACCGGAGTTATGCGACATCATTTTCTCTTGCGCTGCGACAGTTATTTGTTGATCTCATTGGGTGGTGTGTCGCTTGCGGCGATTATACCTGTATCGCACCTGAATTGATAAAGTTTAATGGCGCAGCGATCGAACGGCGTGCTTAATGGCACGTACACGCGCTGCGTGGATTTCATCTGCCAGCGCCTTGCCGTTAAAGCCCTGTTCGACCAGACTTCGAATGTTGATCGTGGTGGCAGCCTGATAAGCGTGCTGGAACAGAAGGGCCTGTGGGTAGTCGCTCGCTTCATAACCGAGGCGTCCGCGTGAGTCTGCTTCGCATACGAGTAGAAACTGTGTTAAGCGCTGCGGGCGGCGAAACGCATCGACCGCCTCAAGTGTTTTGAGTAGTCTCTCCGGGCGAAGTTCAGCTGCGCGGTGGCAGTGAGTGTGGTAACGTGCGACTAGATGGGCCAGTTCACGGTAAGCCTTTGGAATAGGCATCCGCTGGCATAACTGCTGTAATAGCTTTACCCCGCGCTCTTCGTGGCCGCGGTGGCGGGGCCATTGATCGCGTGGTGTGTTGCCCTTGCCAAGGTCGTGGCAGAGGGCGGCGAAGCGCACCACTGGCTCACTGCTTAGTGATGCCGCGCTATCGAGCACCATCATGGTGTGAATGCCGCAGTCGATCTCTGGGTGATAATGTGCTGGCTGTGGTACGCCAAATAGTGCATCAACTTCAGGCAGGATGCGCGCAAGCGCCCCACATTCGCGTAGCGTAGTGAAAAAGATAGAGGGGCGTGGTTCATTGAGTGCCCGCTCGATTTCAGCCCAGAGACGTTCGGGGACCAGTGCATCGACTTCGCCTGCATCAACCATCTGCCGTAGCAGTGCCTGTGTCTCATCTGCCACCTTGAAACCCAGCGGTGCCAGCCGAGTTGCAAAGCGCGCCACTCGCAGTACACGCACCGGGTCTTCAATAAAAGCAGGGGAGACATGTCTTAGTCGCTTCTGTTGTAGATCGTGAATGCCATTGAGTGGATCGATCAGGTGCCCTTCAGGCGAGAGCGCCATTGCATTGATGGTAAGATCGCGTCGTCTGAGATCCTGTTCCAAGGTGACATCGGGCGCAGCGTGAACCTCAAAGCCAGTATAGCCAGCAGTGGTTTTACGTTCAGTACGAGCGAGCGCATACTCCTCTTTGCTCTCTGGATGTAGAAAAACCGGGAAGTCCTGCCCCACCTGTGTGTAGCCCTGAGCCAGCATCTCTTCAGGGGTTGCACCGACCACCACCCAGTCGCGATCCTTAACAGGCAGTCCCAGTAATTTGTCGCGCACAGCCCCGCCCACCATGTAGACCTTCATCGGAATCGGAACCGGTCGCTTAACTATATTGCGCTTAGTCGTCACGCCCTGCGTAGAGACGAAAGCGGTCAAACTGGCCGCGTTGCGTCTGGTTTAGCAGGTAGCGCGGTACGATGGCTTCAAGCGGCTGTGGCGTGATGCCAAAGAGTTCTGGAAACGGTTTGTTACTGACGCTATCGACTTGCATCGAGAGGTAGTTGTCATAGGTTAACGGTTTACCCGGCGCAATGCTCAGAATGCGTGCCATCAATTTTGACATCCCATCGCCCAGCGGGACCACACTGCGTTTAATGCCAAGGGTCTTAATAGTAAATTCAACCAGCTGTTGCAGGGTGTAGATGCGAGGGCCGCAGAGATCATAGCGCTGGCCAAAGGTTGCTCTGTTATTGAGCGATTTGACGATGACATCGACGACATCGTGGACATAGACGGGTGCAAAGCGCGCATTTGGGCAGGCCAGTGGCAGGCAGATGACAAACTTGAGCAGCCCGGCAAAGCGGTTGAAGAGCTGGTCACCCGGTCCAAAGATCACGGATGGGCGCAGGCTGGTGACGTTAATTCCCTCATCTGCTCCCATATGGATGGTATCTTCACCTTCACCCTTGCTGGTGAGATAACGGCTCGGCGCCTTGCCGGCATAGGCGTTGAGCGCGCTCATGTGGATGATGCGGTCGATCTTGTTGGCAACACAGGCGTCGATGATCATTCGCGGCAGCTCAACATGCAGGCGCTGAAAATCGCCCTTCCGCTTTTCATTGAGTACCGCTACCAGGTTGACCACCGCATGGCAGCCGGCGAGATGCTGGTGAAGACTGGAGAGGCATGTGATATCGGTTTCGATTAACGTGACACGCGGCAGCACCAGCAGCTCACGGTGACGTTCCCGACGACGCGTTAACACCCGCACCTGGTAACCCGACTCAACGAGTGCGTGAACGAGGTGCTGGCCGACAAAACCGGTGCCTCCCAGAACAGCAATGGTCTTGTTGTGTGTGACTGCAATCTTCGGATACATCTGCCTCTCCCCATTACCCAGAAAATAAACTATTTATGCCGCTCAAATCACACCCTTTAGCAAAGGCGCTATGACTGAACCATGGGATTTTAGCACTCAATGAGGGGTTGGGGTAATCGATGATCGAAGCCGTGTTCTATATATTTGCTGCTCGGTGTATTGACAGGCTTGCTCGGTATCGGTGGCAGGCTGATTATCGTGTCTGGGTTCGCCTCTATTTTCGCAGCGCAGGGATCGGCTTAAACCTGTTATGGGTATGATTTGATTGAGACCGCCTACAAAAAATATAATGAAACTATGGTGATGAGCCGTTACCAGTAAAGTACGCGGCGAGGGGCGCGCTACTTAATCCATGGGTTTTTTAGGGTGGGTGCAATCTCACCAGCAACCATTGCAGTGGTAACGGAACAATGAAGAGTGATAAGAGTGTCAACCCTGCCGTTATGGCGACATTTACGCCGCTTGATGGGCTTGATCCGGAAGTGCTTTTACAGCTTTCTCAGGATACTTTTTTTGAGACCCTGGTGGCGGGGGAAACCATAGCGCGCCATGGCTCGAGTGAACCCTGGAGCTATTTTCTGGTTTCTGGCGAGGTCTTAATGGCGGCTCCAGGGCGAGAAGATGAGCGTGTCGTGGCGGGCAGTGCTCGAGCCAGAATACCGCTGAACTATACCAAGCCGTGCCAGTGGATGATCCGCGCCAGCGCGAGTGTGGTGCTGTTTCGGCTTAGTGATGCAACCGTTAAGTGGGCTCTGGGCGATGCCCCTGCGCCGGATAAAATTGATGACAGCGCTCCGCTGGATGAGGCGGTGCTGATTAAAAAGCTGATGGCCGATATCGAGCGTGACTCGCGGATCAATCAACTAAAGATTCCAAGCCTGCCAGATATCGCGCTACAGGTGCAGAAGGCGGTTAAGGATAAAGGGACCGATGTGTCAGAGGTGGCGCGCATCGTAATGGCCGATCCGCCGCTGGTGGGGCGCCTACTGCAGGTGGCCAATAGCCCGATGTACCGAGGGCGGGCCCCCATCACCACCTGTCAGGCAGCCATTTCTCGCATGGGGTTGCATGTGACAAGGGATCTGGTGATTGGTTGCTCGTTGCAGCAGCTGTTCGATAGCGAGTCAGTGCTGCTACAGCGTGCTATGCGTAACGAGTGGCGGCACAGTACGCATGTTGCAGCGCTCTGCGCTGTGATCTCCCGTCATGGGCGCGGCGTCGATGAAGATCGCGCAATGTTAGCGGGGCTTGTGCATAATATCGGCGCGCTACCGATCATCCACTACGCAGAAAAATATCCCGAGCTTGTGCGAAATGAGACGATGCTGACAACGGTTATCCAGCAGCTGAGTGGTGAAGTTGGGGTACAGGTGCTGCGTCGTTGGGAATTTGACCTCGATATGATTGATGTTGTGCGTGGCGCGCACGACTGGTATCGCGACAGCGGACCAAAGCCCGATTATTGTGATGTGGTACTGCTGGCACAGCTCTATAGTTTTATCGATACCCCATCGATGGAGCGTCACCCGGCGATTGATGCCGTGCCTGCCTTTACCAAATTTTCACTGGGGCGACTGGGACCGAAAATGACACTGCGTGTACTGGAGGCAGCGCAGACCGATATCGAAGCGATCGAGAAGGTGCTGCAGGGGTAGTGTACAAAACCCTATCACCCCGGCAGGTGAATTTTATGGAGTGATGCGATAGCCGCATGGCGCTGCCTCGCTATTTAGAGAGCGAGATCCTGCCCTTGCTCTTCGGCTTTCTGGCTTTGCTACTGGCACGTTTATTAATAAACTTCTCTTTGCTGAGACTTTTTGAACGCCCGCCCGCTTTTTTATCGGCAAACTTACGTTTTTTGTCGCCGCCGCGCGGGCCGCCTTTACTACCAAAGGCGCCATCTTTAGTGATCGAGATTGCCAGCGCCTGCTGGCGTACGCGAGCCTTTTTTAGCAGCTGAAAGATATCCGCCGGCATGTCTGCCGGTAGATCCACGGTGCTGAACTCATCGTAGAGTTTAATATCCCCAATGTACTGGCTGTCGATCTCTGCCTCATTGGCGATGGCACCGACGATGTCGCCCGGCGACGCCTCATGCATCTTACCGACTTCGATGCGGTAACGAGCCATCTCAACTTCCGGGTGTCTCTTCAGGCGGCGCGCCTTGCCGAGTGAACCCGGTGCCGGGCGTTTTTCACGCGGACGGTCTGCGCTATTTGCCGCGCGATCCCGCTCTTTACGAGCCTTTGGAACGGCTTGCGCCTTTGGCATCAGCGGGCGTTCTTTCTGTAACAGAAAGGTGAGTGCGGCAGCGACATCGTTGGGACTGATGTTCTGTTCTGTTTCGATCTGCATCAACACCTCATTAAAAAAGGTCAGATCTTCAGATTCGATGGTGTCGATGATCTGCTGTTTAAACTCCGTGACACGCTTGTTGCTGACCGCTTCAATCGACGGCAGTTGCATCCGTTCAATCTTTTTATTGGTGGCCCGTTCAATGGCGCGCAGCATGCGGGTCTCGCGTGGTGCGGCAAACAGAATCGCGGTGCCTTTTCGTCCGGCGCGACCAGTGCGGCCGATGCGGTGGACATACGCCTCTGTGTCGTAAGGGATGTCGTAGTTGATCACGTGGCTGATACGCGGCACATCGAGGCCGCGTGCCGCAACGTCAGTGGCGACAATGATATCGATCACTTTCTTTTTCAGTTGAGTGATGGTGCGCTCACGCAGTGCCTGGGTGACATCGCCACTTAATGCAGCGCTGGCGTAGCCGCGCGCTTCCAGCTTTTGCGCCAGTTCAGCGGTAGCATTTTTGGTGCGTACAAAGATGATCGCGGCATCAAACTCTTCTACCTCGAGGATACGGGTCAATGCGTCGAGTTTATGTAGGCCACTCACCTGCCAGTATTTCTGATCGATGGTGTCAACGGTGGTCGATTCCGATTTGATCTTGACGGTTTTTGGGTTTATCAGATAACGGTTCGCAACCTTGCGGATCACATCCGGCATCGTGGCTGAGAAGAGCGCAATCTGACGGTTGTCTGGTGTCTGTTCCAGAATCCACTCAACATCATCGATAAAGCCCATCTTCAGCATCTCATCAGCTTCATCCAGTACCAGTGCTTTCAGGTTGGCAAGCGACATCGTTTTGCGACGCAGATGGTCCATCACCCTGCCGGGTGTGCCGACCACCACGTGCACGCCCCGTTTTAGCTGACGAAGCTGTGAGTCCATCCCCTGGCCACCGTAAACGGGTAATACGTGAAAGCCTTTCATGTGACGTGCATAGCTCTGGAACGCCTCTGCAACCTGGATCGCCAGCTCACGCGTTGGCGCCAGTACTAATAGCTGGGGCGTTTTTTGAGAGAGGTCGATGTTGTTTAAAAGTGGCAGTGCGAACGCGGCCGTTTTGCCGGTGCCGGTCTGTGCCTGGCCGATCAGGTCATGCCCCTCCAGCAGGTGCGGGATACATTCCGCCTGAATAGGAGAGGGTGACTCGTAGCCAACATCCTCCAGCGCACGAAGAATCGGGGCCGACAGCGCTAGCTGCGCAAAGCTCTCAGAGGGTGATGACATCTGTAAATACCTATAGTGTTCGAGGGTCGTGCTCCTCAACATCTAGCAGAGGGAGGGAGCGCGAACTTGCGGGATGATTCCGGCAAGGCGGCAAATTATACACTAACTTGTATGTTTTTGCTCTGTTTTATTCGAGGTGGATAGATGAGAGTTATTCGCATCTGAGCGCTTCTCGCGCAATACGTTGTGTATTCCGCAAGCCCATCCGCTACCTGTTATGTTTTGAACTGGCCAGTGGTGATGGTTGGGTCCATACTTGGTCAATCAATGGCTATTCTGAATCAGGCAGGAGGTTTTGTATTATGGCGCTCTTCGATAAAGCAAAGGAACTATCCGGCAGGGTCATGGATAAAACAGTGGAGTTCAGTAGCGATGAGTTGATCGCAGACACCATTATTCTATCGATGAAAAAACAGGAAAAGGTGAATGCAATACTCAAGCAGCGCGGTTCAAATTACCGCGTGGCAGGTGTCGACCTCGAAATGGGCGTGCCGCCTAAAATGATTTTTGGAGTGCGTCGTATTTCGGAGGAGTCAGAGGTTTCTGATGAAGAGGGCAGGGGCGGTGGCAGTGAAAAAAACGGCGAATGAGATGGTGGGCCTGGCAGGACTCGAACCTACGACCAAGGGATTATGAGTTCGCACATAAATCAATAAGTTATTGAGTATCCAGCAAATCGCCGCGAAACCGCCCGAAACAGTAATAAATTTTACATCAATAACTTAGCGCACTTTGGCGAACACCCCGAAAACGGGTGGGTGTACCGCTGGTGTACCGAAAACAGCATCACCCACATCCCCTGATAAGAAGCACTCCTGTCCTTGGTCTGTCAGGATATCTTCCAGCTCTCCCGGCTACGTGATCTACCGGACCAAAACCTTGATCTTCAACCCGCCAGCTAGAGTGCTGTAGCCGCATAGTACGGTGATGGCGCGGTCGGATAGACCCGGTAGACATGCCGAAATACTTCCTCGGCTTTGTTGTTCACATCCTCTTCCGTGTAGGCCTCGACAGGCAGACCAGTATCATCGCTCCACAGGTAATCCCGAATTGTCAGGCGCACGGCATCACGGGTCATCTCCTTGTCGCGCCAGTGGTCGATTTTCAACTTCTCTGCTTTCAGACGGGCCAGTAGCTCGACCGCGACGGCCTTGATCTTCCTGATATCCGCGGCGTCCAGATCCGGCTTTCGGAGCAGATCGAAGATCGCCAGTGATTCCTCGTCGAGCCCTTCGCGCAGTGATCGCCGTTCCTCATCTTCCAGCGACTGCTCGAAAGTCAGCAGCGCCTCAAAGGTCTGCTCGATGGTGACGCGGTCCTTCTCGCGGTTGTACTCGGCCACGATCTTTTCGTAGTGTTGCTGGAAATCGGTGCGCAGGGGATTCTGCGCCAGCAGGCGCTGCAACCGCGTTTCAATGGCCTGTTTCAGGTTTTGCACTGTTGTGCGCTCTGATGGACTGCGCTCGAATTCCTGGCGCAGGCGATCAAAATCGATCTTGCTGATGTCATAGGCTTCCGATTCCTCACCGACCTGGTCGCCCTGTGTCTCGATGGCCTCGTCAACTACCTGGTGCAACTGCCGAATGATGTCGCTGATGTCCGCCTGTTCCCGGTCCTGCTGGAGGCTCTTGTAAACCACGTTGATCGCGTCATAGTCAGCCCGGTGCGCGTTGCCCCCCTGGACGTTGAGGCAAGCCTTGAACTTCTTGAACACCTCGCGGCACATCACTTCAAACCGTTTGCGGGTCTCGTCATTCTCGTTGGCCGCCTTCGAGGCCGTGCACCGCGAGGTTCATTTTCACCAGGCGGATGGTGGTGGCGTTCTTCTCCAGCCCGTAGAAGGTGAGCTTCTCGGCCGGGTTTTCGTGATGCTGCTCGACCACGCGGGCGCTTTGCACGAACATGCCGCCGGAGCCGCAGGCCGGGTCCAGCACGGTGCCGCTTTCCGGCTCCAGTACGTGGGCGATGAGCGAGACCAGCGAGACGGGGGTGAAGAACTCGCCGCCGTCATGGGCCTTCTGGTCGGCGAACTGGGTGAGGAAGTATTCGTAGATGCGGCCGAACACATCGCCGGAGACTTTTTTCAGTTCGTCCGGGTTGAGGGTGCGCAGCAACTGGCCGAGTGCGGCGTTGTCCAGTTCCTGGTATTCACTCTTGGGCAGCACGCCGCGCAAGGAGTCATAGTCGGCCTCGATGGACTCCATGGCTTCGATGATGGCGCGGGCGCGGTCGTCGCTGTCGGTGAGCGCGACCAGGGTGTCGAACTGGGCCTTGGGTTGCAGGAAGATGGCGCCTTGCTGGGAGAAGTCTTCCTTGGTCAATGGCCGGGTGTTCGAGTTGTGGCAATGTTTACTTCCTTAGCTGTTCGGTATTTCAGGGATGTTTGCAAAAGTATCCATCAAGGGGCGATTCACGTAATAGTTGTAGCGCCCGATTTTATGTTTCTCGATAAAGCCCCTTTCCCTCAGTCGCTCGAGGTATTTGGTGGCCGTGAGGCGTGAGACGCTCAAATCCTGTTGTAGCCACTCGATCCTGGTGTAGGGGTGACGAAACAGGTTGTTGAGCAGGTCCTGGCTGTAGATCTTCGGCAGCTCCGCACGAATGCGGTGCTTGTAGTCCTGCATGATTTCCTTGATGCGAGCGATGATCCAGATGGTCTGGCGGGCGGTCTGCTCCACACCTTCGAGCAGGTAGATGAGCCAGGACTCCCAGTCTCCCTTATCGCGCACTTCCTGCAGCAGGCGGTAGTAGTCATCCTTGGTGCGGATGATGTAGCGGCTCAAATAGAGTACGGGAATATCGAGCAAGCCCTTGGCCACCAGGTACAGAATATTGATGATGCGGCCGGTTCGGCCGTTGCCGTCGTAGAAAGGGTGGATGCTCTCGAACTGGTGATGAATCACCGCCATTTTCACCAGCGGGTCGGCGTCGCTGAGCGCGTCATCGTTGATGTACTGCTCCAGGTTGCCCATCAGACGCACGATTTCCTCATGAGTCTGTGGCGGGGTGTATACCGTCTCGCCAGTGGTCTCGTTCATGAGTACGGTACCGCCCTGGGTGCGGATGCCGGCGTCGTTCTGTTCCAGAATACGGTGGGTTTCGATAATTCGATTGACGCTAATCAGGCGGTCTCGCCGGACCTGCTCAAAACCCAGCTTCAGCGCCGAGGCATAGCGGTTCACTTCCTTGGCGGCGGGATTCTTGATGTAGTCCGCAAACAAATTGGCCTTGTACAGGTCGTCTTGCGTGGTAATGACATTCTCGATCTCGGAGCTGTCCTTGGCCTCCTGCAGGGCCAGGGTGTTGATGAGAATGTGCTCATTGGGGATGGTCGCTGCCATGCCTTTCAGTTCGGCCAGGTAGCGATGCGCCGGGGCAAGCTTTTTCAATACAGCGCGGCTTTCCAGTTCCGTTTCGGGCGGCAAGAAGGGGATCGCTGGCGTCGTCATCTCGACCACGCTCCTGTCCGCACTTGTATATAAATTACAGAGTTTCTATACATGTCGGCCCCATCATAGCAAGAAAACTGCCCTTTTCTATATTTATTCACGAAGTCTGCATACGCTGTACATCAGCTTCGCTGAAGCTGCCTTGCAGTGCCTCAGGTAGCTGCTTCTCATCTTGCAGGAGTAGACGTGAATGCTCGCGCAGGACGGCCTCTGTCGTTGGCTTTTCATCACTCCTTGGTCGTCGGCGCTTTCGCTCTCGCGCCTTGGCAACAGGCAGGCCGGGCGTAGGGTCGAACTCCCCCGCGCGGTAGCGAGCCACCAAAGCCTTGAGGTAGGCAATGCGTGACCTCCTGGCCTCTCTGACCTCTGTCATGCCCATGCCGTGCGGCAACACCAGTTTACCCAAATGACCACCACGACTGTCCGACGTAGTAGTGTTTATTTGTTTCTTCTGTATTTATATGTCGACTTGTTTGCCGTCGACGGTTTTCGAGTCACTGGTCTGTGGCGCCTCGTGAACCTCCGTTAGCCAGAAGAATTTTCTGCTGTGGCGACGAACACGCCGCCGAACTAGGTATCCCGTACTCGACAGTTCCCGCAAGATTCGCCGGAGCTTGTCCCTCCCCACCCGGTTCTCCCTTCGTAGCGCCTCGAAGCACACCATCCAGTCACTCGGACGGGACAGTAATCGGACCAGCAGGCCCGTAGCCTCCAAACTCAGGCGTTCATCCCGCAGAGTGTCGTTGATGAGGATGGTGAAGTTGTCGCTCTTCTCGACACGGATCACACTCATACGGTGCCCTCCTTGATCAACCATGCCAACACGGATGCGCGGAAATAGATTCGCCGGCCAATTCTTCGTTTGGCGGCATTCAACGCGCTGGAGAATACCGTGTTCCGGCTCAGAGAGACCCGCAGGCCATCCGGCGTGCGGTGAAACAGCTCTGCAGTCTGCTGCAACGAGGAGATGGCCAAATCTCTTGACAAGCTGCCTCTCGGTACTTTTGGTGATATCGCTCATATTGGCGAGCGATGATTCATTGAAGGGGGAGTTTTCCGCCCACAACAGATCATTGCTTCCCATAGGTCATTCCTCATTTCAGTGGTAGCGGAGATGAGATTTGACCCCTTGGGTTATGGTCGGTCTGGTGACCGGATCTCGAAGAGATGACTTGTGCACACATTCCGGCCCGCCACATCTCCGGAATGTTCTTTGTGCAGAGTGAATTCAATCCTAGCGAACCCCGTGCCAGCCCGCAATATCAGGCCGCCGAACATTGCGACCGGATTGCACACGATGCCCAGACCCCATTCGCGGGTGGCGGTGCTGTATAGATGACCAAGCAGGGCCATCTCCAGACACACGGTGCTGGAGCTCTTGCCCTCGGCTCGGCCAGGCATTCATCGTGGTATTCGGCAACGCGTTCGGGGGTGAGTTGAGCAAGTCCGTACTGACCCAGTCGCTGGTTGAGCGTTTTGGTCTTCTGCCGTTCGGCGGCCTGGGTGGAGGGTTTCTTGGTGGACGTGACTTCGGCAAGGTAGCGTTCCAACGCATCTTTCAGGGTGGTGCGCTCTGCCGAAGCCCGGGCGACGGCCTTCCAGGTATTCGAGGGGGGGCTGACTATGGTCGCCATCGCTACATCCTGGTACTCAGCAGTGTGCCGAAAATGTACCGAAGGAGGTGGTGACGGTCAACGAGTCACGCTAACCTATTGATTTTATGGTGGGCCCGCACGGACTCGAACCGTGGACCAAGGGATTATGAGTCCCCTGCTCTAACCAACTGAGCTACAGGCCCTATATAAGGGGGTGCAGTATAACGTTTTGCTAAAAGCTGCGTCACCTGATTTTTGTAAAGGAGATATCGCGCCAATAAAAAGGGCGAAGTGATGCACTTCACCCTTTCTTTTTCTATTGAGCGCGAGGCTAGTCGCTGAAGCTGCGCAGTGGATCGGAGCGGCTTGGATGGCGCAGTTTTCGCAGCGCCTTTGCTTCGATCTGACGAATACGCTCGCGCGTGACATCAAACTGTTTGCCGACCTCTTCAAGGGTGTGATCGGTGTTCATGCCGATGCCAAAACGCATCCGCAGTACTTTGGCTTCACGTGCGGTGAGGCTTTCGAGTACTGAGTTGGTCGCTTCGCGCAGCCCTTCAACGGTGGCGGCATCGGGTGGTGCCATCACGTTTGGATCTTCGATAAAATCACCGAGGTGCGAATCTTCATCATCACCAATTGGGGTCTCCATTGAGATCGGCTCTTTGGCGATCTTCAGTACCTTGCGAACTTTATCTTCCGGCATCTCCATGCGGATCGATAACTCTTCCGGGGTCGCTTCGCGCCCCATCTCCTGCAACATCTGGCGCGAGATACGGTTGAGTTTGTTGATGGTCTCAATCATATGTACCGGAATACGAATGGTACGCGCCTGATCGGCAATCGAACGGGTGATCGCCTGGCGAATCCACCAGGTGGCGTAGGTTGAGAATTTGTAACCACGGCGGTATTCGAACTTGTCGACCGCTTTCATCAGGCCGATGTTGCCTTCCTGAATCAGGTCGAGGAACTGCAGGCCGCGGTTGGTATATTTCTTCGCAATCGAGATCACCAGTCGCAGGTTGGCCTCGACCATCTCTTTTTTGGCGCGGCGTGCCTTTGCTTCACCGATCGAGATCTTGCGGTTGATATCTTTGATCTCGTGAATGAAGAGGTGCGACTCATTTTGTATTGCGACCAGTTTGCTCTGTGCGCGCAGAATCTCATCTTCATACGTCTTGAGTACGGGTGAGTAGCTGTGGCCACCTTCGATCTGTTTGGGTAGCCAGCTCAGATCGGTTTCGTTATCCGGAAAAGAGGTGATGAACTCTTTACGGGGCATGTGCGCCTTGCTGACGCAGATGTCCATGATGATCTTTTCCTGTTCGCGAATCCGGCTAATCATCTCGCGAAGATTTGTGATCAGCGCTTCAGTAATCTTGGGCGTGAGCTTAAGCTCCATGATCGGGTCGGCCATTTCGCTACGAAGCTGCTGGGTAATGATCAGGTCGCCACTGTCTTTGGTGATCGCCGCAATGGTATCGTTGTAACGTTTTCTGATCTCAGCAAAACGCTCGCGCACTTCTTCAGGGTCTGGGCCGGTATCAACGACCTCTTCGTCATCATCGCTACTATCACTGCTGGATTTGGGCGGTGCAGGGGGCGGAATGACATCTTCTGCATTGGGGTCAATAAAGCCCGTCAGTAAGTCGCTCAGGCGGGCCTCTTCATTTTCGACTCTGGCGTAGGTTTCAAGCAGTCTGCTGATGGTCTGAGGATAGGTGGCAAGTGCCTGGAGCATCTGGCGCTGGCCCGCTTCGATACGTTTGGCGATCTTGATCTCGCCTTCGCGTGTCAGCAGCTCCACCGTCCCCATTTCGCGCATATACATACGGACGGGGTCAGTGGTGCGGCCAAATTCACTATCAACACTGGCCAGTGCAGCGGCGGCCTCTTCGGCGGCATCCTCATCGGTGCTGGCAGCAGACGAGTCTGAGATCGCAAGGGTATCGGTGTCGGGCGCGACTTCATGCACCGTGATACCCATGTCGTTGATCATGCTAACGATGTCTTCGATCTGGTCTGGATCGACGATGTCGCTTGGAAGATGATCGTTTACTTCGCGGTAAGTGAGGAAACCCTGTTCTTTGCCTTTTGCTATCAGTATCTTAAGCTGAGATTGCTGCTGTGCTTGATTCATGTGGCGTGAGCCCTTCCTTCATACAGTGATGCGTGAGCAAAAAATAGCCCGCTATTCTATAACATTTCAGTAGGGTATGAGAACCCCGAAAAATGGTCTTTGGCGCTGACAGGCTAATTATTTGTCAAACCCCTGACTTTTGTTTAAGCAATTGTTGTAACTCCATTTTCTCAGCATCGCTATGTTCTGATGCCGGTTTGTTGCAGAGATATGCTATCCGTTGCGTGCAGTGCTGGCGGTAGAGTTGCTGTAGCAGATCGCTGAATTCCTGTTGCTGGAGATCGTTATCGACCAGCTTTTCCTGTTGCACTAATTTGGCTAGATAGCGGCCTTCTTCGCGATCTCGCCAGCGTTCCAGCACTGCTCCGGTGGTGAGATATGGGCTGGTTCTCAACATTTCAAGCAATTCGATCAAGAGCGCGACGCCGGGAGCGTTGAGCGTGGCGAACCGCTGGGGTTCTGTTTCCAGTTGCCCCAGGGCGGGGTTGTTGAGTAGCAGGGTAATGGCCTGGCGTATTAATGATGGTTGATTGTTGTGCTGGCCTCTGTTTCTTCGCGGCGGCGCCGTTGTGGTGGCTGCTTCGCTGTTGCCGAGCAGGCGGTTGAGGGTGCGCGGCTCCATGCGGGTGAGCTCGGCCAGGCGGGTCACCATCATATGTTTGAATACGCCTGCGGGGAGTTTTTTGAGATGTGGTCGTGCCAGCTCGATGAGGCGTGCCTGGCCGTCGATGCTGCCCATATCGACCTGTTGTGAGAGGTGAGCAAAGAGGTAGGCCGAGAGTGGCGCGGCCTCATCGATGTGCGCTTCAAATGTTCTCTTGCCCTCTTTTTGCACTAGTGAGTCGGGGTCTTCGCCATCGGGTAGGAATAGAAAACGGGCCTGCCGCCCCGCCTGCATCACGGGGAGTGTGTTTTCCAGGGCGCGATTGGCCGCGTCGCGTCCGGCGCGATCACCATCGAAACAGAAGACCACTTCGCTGGTGGTGCGGAACATCAGCTCCAGATGTTCAACGGTGGTAGCGGTGCCGAGTGTTGCGACGGCGTAGCGAATGCCGTGTTGTGCCAGCATCACCACATCCATGTAGCCTTCGACGATCAGCAGGCGCTGGATGTTTCGATTGGCCTGGCGCGCCTCGAACAGTCCGTAAAGAGCCCGTCCTTTGTGAAAGATTGGGGTTTCGGGGGAGTTAAGGTACTTGGGGGTGTCGTCACCCAGCACCCGCCCGCCGAAGCCGATGACGCGCCCGCGTGTGTCGCGGATCGGAAACATGATCCGTTCGCGAAAGCGGTCGTAGTGGCCGCCGTTCTCTTTTTTGATCAGCATGCCGGTGGTGGCGAGCGCATGGGTGTTGTCATTGCCAAAACGTGTTTGCAATGTCTCCCAGCCGGGTGGGGCGTAGCCGACGCCAAACTCGGCTGCTGTCTCGCCACTCAGGTGACGTGCCTTGAGGTAGTCGATCGCCTGGTTGCCTTTGGGGTGCTCTTTGAGTTGTTGTCGATAGAAGCTGGCGACTTGCTGCATCAGCTCATAGAGCGGTTTGCTGTCATTCTGCGTGCTGCTGGCGGAGTAGCTACCCTGTGGGATTTCCATCCCGACGTGGGCGGCGAGGTCACGGACTGCATCGAGAAAATCGAGCCGTTCATACTCCATTAAAAAGCCGATGGCAGTACCGTGTGCGCCGCAGCCGAAGCAGTGGTAGAACTGCTTCTCCTGGCTGACGGTGAACGATGGGGTTTTTTCGTCGTGGAATGGGCAGCAGGCGGTGTGGTTGCGCCCCGCTTTTTTGAGCGGTACGGAGGCGTCGATCAGGTCGACGATATCGACACGTGCAAGTAGTTCGTCAATGAATTGCTGCGGGATTTTGCCAGCCATCGGGCGCTTGACGGGCTAAGTTGCTGGGATTGTCAGCGCGGCCATTTTGCGTTGCTGATGTGGCAGGGCAATGTGGTGTTTATGCGCCAAGTCTGGCTTTGATCTGTGCGCTGACCGCACCCATATCCGCTCGCCCCTGGAGCTTGCCTTTTAACAGGCCGATCACTTTTCCCATCTCTTTCGGGGAGCTGGCGCCACTGGTGGCGATGGCATCGTTAATCATGCTCTCTAGTTCAGCATCACTCAGTGCGGGGGGGAGGTAGTCGGCGATGATCTCGATCTCCGCACGCTCTTTGTCGGCAAGTTCAGGGCGATCCCCTTTGATGTACTGCTCGATGGAGTCGCGGCGCTGCTTCGTCATCTTGTCCAGAATAGCGATCACCTGACTGTCGTCCAGTTCGGTGCGCTCATCGACTTCGCGCTGCTTTATCGCGGCGAGTACCAGACGAATGACGCCAAGCCGATGCGTATCTTTGCTGCGCATCGCTGTTTTCATGTCATCGGTAAGGCGCTGTTTTAGCGTGCTATCCATTGCTGGCGTTATCTTACTATTATTTTAGTAAGGGGCGCGTACGGTGCGCATTTTTTCGCTATAAGTCTTTTTCTGTTGTCGCTTAACAGCGGCGGCGGCTTTGCGTTTGCGCACAGCGGTAGGCTTTTCATAGAATTCACGGCGACGTACTTCTGAGATGATTCCGGTTTTTTCACAGATGCGCTTGAAGCGGCGTACAGCGACTTCGAAAGGCTCATTTTCTCTTAAACGAACAGCTGGCATTTACTTTCCTCTTTATATGAATGGTTTAGCCTAAAACAGCGAACCGCGAATTCTACCCCCGGGCTGGTGGCTTGTAAAGCACGACCGCGGCCGGCAGCAGGTTTTCGGACTAAACGATGGGGTTCTTTAGCCTGTATATAGCTGCCAGTTAAGTGCTGGTAGAGCAGACAGGGCAGGTGGGGTCCTGGTGCAGTTGCAGGCTACGCCATTCCATCGTACTGGCATTCAGGGTGAGCAGGCGGGTGTCGAGCGCATTGCCGAATGGTACCAGTAATTTGAGCGCTTCAGCGGCCATCATGCTGCCAATGATCCCTGCGAGTGGGGCGAAGATGCCGCTCTGTGCGCAGTTTTCTTCATCTGCGGCGGTGGATTCGTCAAACAGGCAGCGGTAGCAGGGGGTGTTGTTACCATCGTTGCGGAACAGGCAGATCTGCCCTGAAAGCCGAATCGCTGCGCCAGAGACCAGCGGCGTACGGCTTTTAACGCAGGCGCTATTGAGCATAAAGCGGGTGGCGAAATTGTCACTGGCATCGAGCACAACATCGGCATGGGTGACTGCTGTCAGTAGTGCGTCGCCGGACAGGCGGCGTTGAATCGCAGTCACTGAAATCTCAGGGTTGAGTGAGTGAATGGTGATCAGTGCCGATGTCGCCTTGTTTTGCCCAATGCGCTCGTTATGGTGTGCGATCTGGCGCTGCAGGTTGCTGAGGTCGACGACATCATCATCGCAGATAGTGATCTGGCCGACGCCACTGCTGGCGAGGTAGATCGCGGCGGGCGAGCCAAGCCCGCCCGCACCGATAATCAGCGCCTTCGACTGAAGTAGCCGCGCCTGCCCTGCCGTATCAATCTCGGGTAGCAGGAGGTGGCGGCTGTAGCGTTCAAGTTGTTGGTCATCCATCTATTTAGTAGGTGTAGGCGATCAGGCTGTTGAGCGGGGTACGCCCATCGTCCGCCCAGCCGCCAACTAAATAGATGGTACGATCGATGTGGGCAACGCCCATTGCAGCCAGCGGTGCCGGCATGGGTGGTAGCAGGTGCCAGGTGCTTGTGGTCTTATCGTAGCAGGCGGCGTGGTCGCAGATGCCGTCGCCGCTGTAACCACCAAAGATAAATGGCGTGTCGTCAATCATGATGGCGCCAAGGCCTGCTGCGGTCCACGGTAGTTTGAGGCTATCCAGCGTCCATTTTCCATCTGCTGGGTTGAATGTCTCGATGTGGTCAAAGTTATTGAAGCCTTTGGGGGTGAAGGCGACACCGCCCATGGTCAGGATCTTCTGATCCATCACAACGGCATCAAGGGCGAAGCGTGGGGTTGGTAGTGGATTGATCTCCTCCCATTTTCCGGTGGCTAGATTGAGGCGCTCGCAGAAGTCGAAGCCGGGGTCTGTCTTGGGGCCGGAGAGCGTGGCGTCTGGGTGGTGTCCGCCGAGGATATAGATGTGATTGTCGAACGGTGCGCCGGCAGGGTAGTCGTGTGGTTGGAGCATCTCTGGCCCCGTTTCCCAGCTATCAGTTTCAGGGTGGTAGATTTCAGTCGTACGCAGGAACTGGAAGTTGCCATCGGGTTTTTTGAAGCCACCGCCAATGATGTAGATGGCGTCACCAACAGTTGTCGCAATCGCGCCGGAACGGAGCGTCGGCATTTCGCTGCCAGCCGTCCAGCTGTTTGTTGCTGGATCATATATGGCGGTGGAGTTAAGGCTTTTAAAATCGGGCCCACCGCCGCCAAAGACATAAATTTTTCCGTTATAGGCGGCTGTTGGGCCGTGTGACCGGGCGACTTCCATCGCGGACCTGGAGCCCCACTCGCCCTGGTGATATTTGATATTTTTCATAAGTTTCGAGCTATCTATCCGTTGATTATCAGGGGTTTTATTTTCAGGAAGATAGCATGGAAAGTTGCCTGATTGCAGTGTTGTGGCCTCAGCTTTCAATAATAAAATTGGTAATCGTACAGCTTCAGGGTGATTAACTCTATGAAAATGCTTGCGAATGGCGAGTGTTATGCGCGTGGAGTGAAAGCTCTCTTTTTGTATACTAATTAAAGCTTTGCCTGTAAAAGGACGATAATAGATTTGGAATGCGGTGGGTTTTTCGTGCTAAAATTTCGAGCTGTGTGTGGGTTCCTGGGATGACCCTGAAGTAGCGGGATGGTGATCAACGCTTAGCATTATTGCGGCTGTTCTCTTTTTCGTAAATGCAAGAAGCCAAATGGATTTTCTCTTCTTTACATTCAGTTTAGAGGTTTTGTGCTAGATCTTTGTAAAGTGTGCACTAAATGGCCGTTTCTTTTTGGTGCGGGTTAGAATTGCTATTGACTGATAGTGGAAAAGCGGCGTATATCCGACTAGAATGGTTGGTTAATTTGAACTGTGTGGCTGACAGCCGTTGTAGCATCTGGGGAGAATATTGACGTGTTGGATAAATCGTTGCATCGCAAAAATTCGTCAGGCGAGTCGTTGTCTGGCGCTACAACGGCTTCTGCCGCTACTGTTTTACCGCCGCTACAAGATCGCTTTGGCCGTGCTTTTGATTACGTCAGAATCGCGGTAACAGAAAAATGCAACCTGCGCTGTACCTATTGCATGCCTGAGGAAGGAGTAGACTTCCCCGATCCAACCGCCGTGTTGACGGCCGCTGAAATTCAGCGCTCTGTTGAGACGCTCGCTAAAATGGGCGTTCGAAAGGTTCGCTTCACCGGTGGTGAGCCGCTGGTGCGAAAAGATATTATTGAAATTGTGACCAATACTGCCAATACGCCGGGGGTGAAGGCGGTGCATCTGACCACAAACGGGCTGCTGTTCCCCAAATATGCCAAAGATCTGCTAAAGGCGGGTTTGACGGGCGTTAACATCAGTCTGGATTCGCTGGACAGTGAGAAATTTGAGCGCATTACGCGTCGCACCGGGCTGGATAAGGTGCTGGAGAGTATTCAGTGTGCGCTGGATGTTGGCTTTAAAACAGTCAAGGTCAATGTGGTTTTGATGCGCGGTTTTAATGAAGATGAGCTGCATGATTTTTGTGAAATGACCAAAGATCAGCGCGTGACAGTCCGCTTTATCGAGTTTATGCCGTTTGATGCGCACCAGATGTGGGAGACGGGCGAGCATTTTGCCAGTGCTGCAAACCTGGTCGAGCAGATTGAAACATTTTATCCTGGCATCAAGACCGCCTCCGGGACGCGCACCGAACACCATATTTTTCAGGCACCGGGTTACGCGGGCAAGATTGCGGTGATCCCTGCCTTTACACGAAGCCTGTGTGGCAATTGCTCTCGCATTCGCGTGACCTCTGACGGAAAAATTCGCAACTGTCTCTACTCTGATGATGAGTTTGATTTGAAGGCGCTGTTACGTAAAGATGGCTGCACCGAAGAGGATGTGGTGGGTATTTTTCGCAAGGCGTTTGATGAAAAGCATCGTGACGGCTTTGAGGCAAAGAAGAAGTCTACCGAGAAGAAGATCAATGTTGCTGATATCGGCAAAGGCCGTACCAGTATGACGCAGATCGGCGGCTAATATTGTGCGCTGTCTTTCAATATATTAATTAAAACTTCAGAGAGAATTCATTATGGGTGATGTATTAACACATTTTAATGCGGCTGGTGAGGCGCATATGGTTGATGTGGGCGATAAGGATATTACGGTGCGTGAAGGTGTGGCTGAAGGGCGTATTTTTATGGAGCCTGCTACGCTTGAGAAAATCATGGCGGGTGACCATAAAAAGGGTGATGTGCTGGGTATTGCGCGTGTTGCGGGTATTATGGGCGCCAAAAAAACGCCTGATCTTGTGCCGTTGTGTCATCCTATTATGATTACTGCTGTGGATGTTGAGTTGACCGCAGAGCCTGATAACAACAGTGTCTACTGTAAAGCGGTTGTGCGCTGCAAAGGCAACACGGGTGTTGAGATGGAGACACTGACCGCTGTGCAGGTGGCTCTATTGACCATTTACGATATGTGCAAGGCGGTCGACCGCGGCATGATGATTACTGATGTAGGTCTGCTGTCGAAGTCTGGCGGTAAGTCTGGTTCCTGGCGTCGCACATAAGGATTTTAACTTGTCTGGATGCAGATATAGCTAATTCGTTTTAAGAGGAATTTATGGAAATCGACGTAAAGTTTTTTGCCAGTTTGCGTGAGCGTATGGGGCGTACCAGTGATAAAGTGACGCTGGATGGCGATACCGCTACTGTCTCCGATGTCTGGAGCCAGCTCTCCTCTGAGCCGATCCCGAACAATATTCTGGTGGCGGTGAATAAAGAATACACCGACCTGACGCAGGAGCTGAAAAGTGGCGATGAGGTGGCCTTTTTCCCTCCTGTGACCGGGGGCTAAGCGGTATGAGAGTCGTTGTTCAGGAAGAGGTGCTAGACCCTTATAAAGAGATTGAACACCATGAAGAGACGGTGCTTGAGTCTGGCAAGCACGGTGGTGTAGTCAGTTTTGTTGGCACAATGCGAGACTTTAATGATGGGGAAGATGTCTCGGCGATGAATCTGGATCATTACCCTGGGATGACCGAAAAACATATCGAGCAGGTCTGTCAGGAGGCGATGGATGGCTGGGATGTGATGGATGTGCTGGTGGTTCATCGTGTTGGCGATATGTATCCGTCGGATCCGATTGTGCTGGTGGCGGTCTGGTCTGCTCACCGTGCCTCGGCATTTGATGCCTGTCGTTATGTGATTAACTACCTAAAAGAGCGCGCCCCTTTCTGGAAGTGTGAAGTGACTAAAGCGGGTAAAAAACATTGGGTAGAGCATAATTCCAAAGATCCGGGGGTTGCCGAGAGTCGAGAAAAAGCAGTGTAGTTTATTATCGATACGATGATCGCCTTGATTTGTGAAGGCCTGAGTGATGTTCTACTCAGGCCTTTTTGTTTTCTACTTTGTATGATAGTTGCTTGAGAGGTTGTGAATAAGAATTTCTGGCTAATGATCGTACGCTGTCTGTCGCTATTTGTAATGAGTAACGCCAACCATGGAGGGTTGAACGATGGAAAGAATTACGATGTCGCTGGAGTCCGGGCTTGCTGAACAATTTGATAATTTCATTAATGGCCACGGTTACACTAATCGCTCTGAGGCGATGCGCGATCTGATACGCGAACGACTTGAGAGCGAGCGTCTGAAGAAATGGGAAGATGGTCAGTGCGTTGCAACCCTGAGTTATGTCTTTAATCATCACGAGTGGGAGCTGTCGAGTCGTATTACACGGACGCACCACCACAGTCATGAGCTGAATATCTCCAATATGCACATTCACCTTGATCATGATAACTGCCTGGAGATCGCAGTGATGAGAGGGCCGGTTAAAGCGGTGCGTGAATTCGCTAGCACGATTATGGCCGAGCGAGGTGTACGTCATGGTAAGCTCGGGATGATTCCTGTGGAGATATCAGAGGAGGGTGATGAAGGTCAGGTGGCACCTCATCTGCATAGTCGCCCTATGACATGAACTAGAGGTTAATAACACCACCAATGAGAGAAAAAGAGAAAAGTACGCGGGTCATCTTTGTGAGACACGGAGAGACAGAGTTCCCCCTGGACAGGTTATATTGCGACGATGCAATTGAGTCCCCACCTTTGAATCTGGCAGGGTTGGCACAGGCTGAGGCGGCAGCGGTATCCCTGTCTGGAGTTAAAATTGATGCGATTTATGCGAGTCCTGCTCAGCGCACCCAGATGACAGCAGAGGCGATTGCCGAGAAAAATGGGGTTGATGTGGTTACTTGTGATGCCTTTTTAGAGCGGCGTTTTGGTGAGTGGGATGGGTTATATTTTGATGAAGTCGAAAAGAAGTACCCAGAAGACTACCTGGCCTGGAAAGTAGACCCCCTTAATTTTTCCCCAGAAGGTGGAGAGACGATTGCTGGTTTGCTAGCAAGAGTAAAGGCGGGGGTTGATGGTGTTTTATCTACGCATGCGGGCGGGACTGTTGTCATCGTAGCGCATGTAGGGCCGATACGAGTCATGTTGGCCGATGCAATGAAAATGCCGTTGGTGGGTTATAGGCAGCTTAGGATTGATTATGCCTCCCAATCTGCGATTGATTTTGGTGGTCACCAGAATAATATTGTATATATAAATAGAGTTTGAAGGCCAATCCTGGTTACGTGACCGAAGTCACATTCTGCAATCTAAAGTTTTTATGTGATAAAGTCGATATAATTAGATGTATGAGATATCAGGGTTTTAGTTTTTTTATGTTGATTCTTTTTGGTTTATTATGTTGATAAATCAATGGGATTAGAGGGTATGTGGGTAATCAACAGGAAGATTCGGGCTTGACAGGTGGCTTGCCCGCTGCTATAAATTACGCAACTTTGAGATGAATTTTAAATGTGCGGATGTAGAAGGGAGCTTTTGTCCGTGAACCTGCAATATATTGTGTCTAAGGAAAACAGGCTGATATTTGCTAGAGGCAATTGCTTCCAAACAACAGGGGGTTTTTTATGAAAATTCGTAATGCAATTAAGAGGTTGGCGTTGGTCGGGGCGACTGCCGCATTGTTGCCACTTGGTGGTGCTATGGCTGGAGGGCCAGGTTTTGACAGTATCGTTGTTGATATGAACTCAACCGGTGACCTCAGTGGTTGTCCTACTGGGGCGACTAAATGTACTCCTTTAATTACAGGAGAGGGCTTTTTGCAGCAGGAAGTGACCTTTGGTGGTGATGTCTATATTCAGACCGTTATCATTGATCCGATGGCTGCAGTAAACACTACCGCTAATACCGATATTGGGACCTTGGCTTTTTCTGATATCACATTTATCCAGATGGCTGGGGTAAGTAATGGTATTAAAGGGCTGCAGACGTTAAGAGATGACCCTAACAACGGAACCGGTAATCTGTTTTCTGGTTCTACTGAGCTATTGATTGGTACCTGGGCGGCAGAAGTTGGTAAGGCTAATCTTAATGTAGTTCAGGATTTTAGAGACAATGGTGGAACAGGTGTGGCAATTGGTGCTACTGGTGCCACCCTGACTGAGGATGACTTTGTAAACACTTTTACGATGGGTGTTAACTTGGCTTCTGATGGTGCGGTGACTGGCAAGACCATGGATATGGTTCAGGATGTTGGTATGAGCGACCCTACTGTAACAACACCGGGTAATGATTTTCAGCGGTTTGTCATCAGACAGAGAAGCGGTGATTTATTATCGACGACTGGTAGTATTGTCTTATTGCCTGTTGCAACCTCGCCGGGTACTGGCGGTACTGTCTCCTGGGCAGCTAATGATGACATGATGGTAGCATGGTTGGGGCAAAGAGTTGGTCTAGGTGGTTTGGGTGTTTCAAACTTTGGGTTTGAAAGTGCAACTAATCTGACTGATCCTGCGGCTCCAATTGTGAGAAGTACTTTCTCAACGAGCATTACCGATGTGACAGACACGAATGGTCCGTTTGATTGGGATGCCGCCACTTTTGGAACTGCACCTACACTGTAGCTGCTTTCGTAGTAAATACAGACTGACTTAAGGAAAGGGGCCTACGGCCCCTTTTTTTGTTCTATAATCATTAGTTAGTCATGTAGTTGGTGGTATGTAGGGTTATATATTAAACAGAATGGGTTGCTAATATGTTGAGGGATGGAGTTATAAAAAAAATATTTTCTCAATCATTGGGGCTACTGCTGCTCTTGCCTATCTTAATTAGCGCTCATGCGCTTGCTGCACCAGGTAAGCTAGATGGAAAGGAGATAGTCAAAAATTGTGGGATAAAGAATGCGGGAAGTGATCAGCGATCACGTTTAACTGTAATACTACAGAATCCGCGACAGGGAACAGAAAAGCGCAGTATATATAGTCGATACTGGAAGAGCTATGCGGGTGAGGATGATGTTGTTGATAAGATGCTGCTCTTCACAGAGTATCCGCCTGACGCTGTTGGATCATCTTTTATGCGCGTTACCTATCTAACCTCTTCTGGTAAGGAGGCGGATCAATGGATATATTTACCGCTGCTAAAGAAGATACGAAGAGTCACAATTCGAGATCCTGCTGATAGTTTTCTGAATTCAGATCTATCTTATGCTGACGTGGTCAAGCGGCCGCTTGATATGGATAGGCATCGATTCCTTGGGGTGAAATCACTGCAGGGGATGGACTTTTACCAAGTTGAAAGCATTCCTGTTGGTGAGGATATTTATAGTCGGCGTATTCAATGGTACCTGAAAGGTGATAGCTGGGAGGATTGTGTCAGCTCCAGGATTGATTACTATACAAAAGATGGCTCACTAGCAAAGGTTCAGTTTAATAAGTGGCAGCAGGTTTCTGGTGCATGGGTATGGGATCGAGTGCTTGTAAGGAATGCGATTACTGGAGGGGTTTCTATCTTTGTTGTTAGTGATGTCGAGGTTGATGTGGGTTTGAGCGATTCATTTTTTTCTGCAAGAACATTACGAATGGGGCCAAGGGAGTGAATTCCAGAGCGTTGAGTTGATAGGGAAAGTAGATATAGGGCTGATCTATTCGGTTTTGAATTGGGTGCTTTGATTATGAAGAAGAATATTCGATGTTATTTCGTTCTGATTGCAAGCCTTTGTTTTGCAATTCCATTAAAAGAAGTGATGGCCGAGACCACTGCAGTACTAACTGGTAAGGAGCTGATAGAGCGCTGTGGGTATAAATATGCGGGTAATGACCAGGTATCTACCTTTACAGTGACATTGAGAGATTCTGGGGGGAATGAAAAAAAGAGCACCTACAGACGCTACTGGAAGGACTTTAAGGGGGAGGATCAGGTTCAAGAGAAAATGATGCTTTTCACAGAGTATCCACCCGACTCAAAAGGCGGCGCATTTATGCGGATCACCTTTACACCTGAATCAGGCAAGGCTGCAGATCAGTGGATATATCTTCCTGTCCTGAGGAAGATTCGCCGCGTGACGATACGGGACCCTGGTGATCGGTTTCTAAATTCAGATTTAACATACCAAGATGTTAGCTATCGCTCTTTAGATGAAGATGAGCATGTCTATATCGGTATGGAAGCGATGGCTGGCGAGAATCTGTATAAGGTAGAAAGCACACCGCGTGTAAAAGGTGACTTGTATTCAAAACGCCTTTTCTGGATAAAAAAGGATGATAGCCCTGCTGGCTGGGATCAGTGTGTGGTGAGAAAGATTGCCTACTATGACGGTAAAGGGGTTCTGTTAAAAGAACAGTTGCTTAAGTGGCAGCAAGTGGCTGGGGCCTGGATGTGGGATCGAGTGGTTGTGACTGACGTGCAGGAACGCCATGAGTCGGTGTTTGAAATGTCTAATGTGATGGTCGATATTGGGCTGAAAGATCGACAATTCTCAAAGAGAGTGATGAAATCTGGTATTGACAGTCGGCGACGTTAGTTAATTCTGCGCCTCTCACTTTGTAGGCCATTGTTTTATATTAACCTTTTCCTCTGCTTCTTGATTGACATTGTATAACGTTTGTTATACGGTTATACATCTGTATGTGGGTGTTCAAGAAGCTTGGAGGTAGTGATGGAAAATAGGCGAGACGAAATGAGGGTGGCTGCAGAAAAACTAGGTTCAACCATGCGCCAGCAAGCGATGTCAGTGGCAGCCAAGAGAAAGCAGGAATATCTTGGTGCGCGTGTTCCAAAGGAGTTGCGTGAAAAAATCATACAGAAGGCCTCTGCGCTTGGCATTCCTGTATCTATCTTAATAAGAAATATTCTGACTGAATACATAGAGAACGATGCCGATAACACGGAAAGTGGAGCGGCATATAGCACTGGTGTGGCTAAATCTAATGCAGACGTATTTAGCGATGTAATTGGCTGGGAAAGGTTGACACTCAATAAAGAGATGGTCTGTAACAGCTGTGCAAGACAGCTTAATAAAGGCAATGAAGTTGTATACGGAATTACCCCGGGTAAGAGCCATGTTATTTTATGTGAACGATGCAAGTCACTAGACAGCATTGGTTAGTAGCCTTGCAACAAACCAGAGTTATAACTCTGGTGATGATCATGGTTGGGATGGCTGCTTCAACAAGTATTGCAGCTAATGAGGATAGCGCTTTTGATGATTTTATAGCTGACTGGTCATTTAATGGATATATAAAAAATGAGACAGCCTACCGATTTCGAGAACCTAGATCGATAACCAAAATCAGAAATATCCTATCCCTGGGTGGCCAGTATGCGATTAGCGAAGATACATCACTGACCGTTTCAGGTTGGGCATACTACGATCTAGCCTATGATCTATTCGATTATGACACTATTACAGCAAGATATGTACGTGAAGAGTCACAGCCACTAGTTTTTGTCGATAATCTTGATCAGGAGAAAGACTCTCCAGCAGCTGATATCAGGGAGTTATATTTTGATATCTATACAGACAATATGGATATCAGACTAGGAAAACAATTTGTTGTTTGGGGTGTACTGGAAGGTATGCGGCTGACTGATGAAATTAACCCTATGGATTTTCGTGAGCTTATCCTACTGGACCTCCTTGATTATCGAATCCCGCTATGGACTGCAAAAGTAGATTACTATAGTGAAGAGGCGACATGGCAGTTCTTATGGATCCCTGATTTAAGATTTCATAAACCAGCACCGCGTGGCTCCGAGTGGGAGCTACTGCAAGATGTACCGGGTACAACAAAGCCAGATTCAAGTAAGTTAAGAAATACAGAAATCGGTATTCGCTACACCAAAGAGCTTCTGGGAGCAGAAGTAGGGTTAAGTTATTTTTATACATGGGATGATTTCCCCGTTGTTTTTCGAACATCAAAAATTGCAAGCACCGCAGAGCCCACGTTTTTTCCGACATATACAAGAATGAACATGTATGGATTAACCTTTGTGAAGCCTGTTGGCGGAAATATTTTAAAAGGGGAGTTTGTTTATGTGCCTGATAAATATTTTGGCCTGGAAAACGATACAGATATAGATGGTGATGGTTATCTAGACTCAGATGGAATATTGCAGAAAAAACATATTCGCTGGGGGTTAGGGTTCGATTTTAATGAATGGGGTATGGACATCTCGCCAGCTATTTCTCAATGGATAATCCTTGATTACGATCCAGTACTTTTTCAGGATGAATACGACACCTCGTTGGCCCTTTTTATCCGTAAGCCGATGCCTGAAAAATCAGCTGTATTTCAGCTGCTGTACATCAATCTTTTAAATGCCAAAGAGAGTTATATCAAGCCAAAAATTATTTTTGATGTGACAGATCACTTCCAGCTTTCGGTTGGATTAGATATCTTCTATGGAACCTCATCAAAACTTGGTGTTGAAGCTCAACAGGGGCGTGTTCTGGGTGTAGCTGCTGATACATCTATTCAGAATGCCCAGTTCCTAGGTAATTTTAATAATAACTCGCGGCTGTTTATGGAGTTTAAATACACATTCTAGTGAATGCGACTGAGTAACCCCGGTTAAGGATTGTTTATGTGGAACGGATTATTTAAATACATTGTTAGCTACCCTAAGCTAATCATTATATCGCTACTTGCATTCACGATTTTCTGTGCAATGCAGCTTGATAAGTTGCAGTGGGAGACAGATGCTCGTGTTTACCTTCCTAAAGGGCACCACGCCATTATTTATGATGAAATTGTTGCAGACACATTCGGTGTAAAGAATTCAATTTTAATTGCAGTGGTTAACGAAAAAAAAGGAATCTACAACAGAGAGACTTTACAGCGGATTGCCCGTATTACAGAGCAGGTCGCAAAGCTACCGGGTGTTTCAGCAAGCCGATCAATAGATGTGATCTCTATTTCAACGGCAAGTGCCTTTGTTGGTGATGATGAATCATTAGGTTCTGCGCGGGTAATGGCTAGCATGCCTGAAACAGAGGAAGAGATTGATCAAATACGTGAAGCGATCGATCGCAATGCAGATCTTTTCATTGGGAATATTGTTTCTGAAGATGGAAAGGTTGCCATTATCAGGGCAAAACTCAAAGAAGGCATTGCAAACAGATACAGCACATACTGGGCGATTAAGACCATGCTGGATAACGAGCGAGGGCTTGATAGCAAATGGAGTGGTGACTGGAGTGACTCATCAGAATGGAATAATGGCGAGTGGGATAGCCGTCAAGAATCACTAAGTAGCAGCGAAAATGACTCCTGGCCTGTTGGAATGGAACCCGATAACCTTGAGAAAGTTATTAGTGCGGATGAAAATGGTGACGAGCTCTACATGGCAGGGCGTCCGGTAATAGAAGTGAGTTCAGGGTTGAATGCACTGAAAGATATACAGGTGATGATACCCCTGCTTTGCATTATTCTCGCGATTATGTTGTTTCTCTTTTATCGTACATGGCGTGGCGTTTTTATCCCTATGCTGGTGATCACATGTGCGGTTATCTGGACGATGGGTACCATGGCATTTTTAAATGTTCCGATGTACACCATCTCGACAATGTTACCAGTGATCCTCGTTGCGGTTGGTATTGGTGACTCTATGCATGTAATGAGTCGATATTATGAACATGTACTAAAAGAGCCATATGGCAAGGCGGGAAAAATTGTTACAGGTGTAATGGTGCAGCTTGCTGCACCATTAATCACAACAACAGTCACAACCATGATCGGATTTCTGGCGCTATTTTTTTCTGAAATGCCACCGTTCAAGATTTTCGGGTTATTTACAGTGCTGGGGATTTTTTATTGCTGGTTATTGTCTGTTGTGCTGGCACCAGCAATATTGACCCTGCTCAAGCCCAGGGTGGGTGATTATCTGAAGAAGAAGCGCTCTCTTCGAGTTTACGATGAAGATAGTAGAATTAGCCGAGTTCTCGTTTCATGGGGTGGGTACTCAGTGAAAAACAGCGGAACGGTGCTGGTTGGCGTGCTACTTGTTTTAATCGTATCTATATATGGCGCGAGTAAAATGTATGTTAATTCGAGCTGGATGAGTGACTTTAGTAAAGAGAGTGAAGTCTCCATTGCGAATGAGCTGATTAATAGCAGGCTTGATGGTTCAATCTTTCTGAATGTTATTGTAGAAGGTAAGTCAGCAGGCGCACTGAAATCACCACAATTGCTACGAAAAATAGAGCAGCTACAACAGCGCATTGAGGCGCATCCACTGGTAGGTGACTCAATCTCAATCGTTGATTACCTCAAAAGCGTGAATAAGAATCTACATGCGGGTGATAGTCGCTATGATCGCCTGCCCGAGAGCGCAGCAGAAGTTAATGAGTTTCTCTTTTTGTTATCGATATCTGGTCGCCCGGATGAGCTAGATGAAGTGATCGATTATGACTACCGCCAGGCGAATGTCCAGTTCTTGATCAAGAGTGATGAGACTCAGTACCTGAAAGCGATTATTGCTGAAGTGAATGCCTATGTTGCCAGCGAAATGAAAGGTCTTGATGTCGAAGTGAATCTGGCTGGCTCGGCAAATAACTCATATATATGGGCTGAATTACTAATAGAGAGCCAGGTGATGGCAGTACTGTTATCAAAGCTCGGCATATTGATTATGGCAATTTTGATGTTTCGCTCATTTATTCTAGGGCTGCTTACTGTAGTGCCAGTTACGGTCACTACGCTGGTTATTGCAGGTGGTATTGGAATGCTAGGCATTCCGCTAGATGTTTCTACAGCACTGGCGGCCGGTGTCGCTATCGGTGTTGGTGTGGATTACGCCGTTCATTATCTATTCAAATACCGATATGAAAGAAAGAACGCTATATCGCACGAGAATGCCATTGTGGAATCAATGCGTACTGTCGGTAAAACCGTTGTTTACAATGCAGCCGTTGTAACAGCAGGTTTTATGGTTTTGCTTGCTTCACAATTCCCGCCTCATATAAAACTTGGTGCTTTTGTTAGTGCATATATGGTTGTTAGTTGCCTTGCTGCGCTAGTGTTGTTGCCAATGCTGCTCACTTTGGTTAATCGCCGTCAAAGTAAGGTTGTACCGGTTGGCTAAAATAGAGCTCAAAAGTATATTGATTTTTATAACTACGGCAGGCATGGCGGTGGCTAATGTAGCAATAGCTGAAGTTAAATGGAGCGTTTCCCCATTGTTAGGGGTCAATAGCCCAGATCTAGGGCTTCTTAATGACAAGGTCCTCGGGTCAAGCCTGGGACTGTCAGGCGAACTGTTATTTAGTGATGGCGAAGGGCCGCGTCAGGTTAAATATAATATTGACAATCCTCTGCCTAAAATTCGTTATGGAACCGAGGCCGGGATTGAGTTCCAGATGGAATTAAACCCCAGAAACTATTTTGTGATTGGAATAACTTCATGGGAGGGGGTAAGCACCTCGCTGGTTAAAACAACGCTACCCTTTCAGGGAAAGCTTAAAGACACAGTCTATGAACGTCGTGCAAGCATCTCATCTCTTCAGTATTACCTTGGATGGCGCAGAGACCTATTTAAGCGTCATAAGAAATATACTATCTATAGCCGCCTTATGTTGAGCGAAGTGTTCGATATCGATTTTCGTGAGAGCTTTGTGTTTGAGTTTACTGATCCAGCAAATGGAGGGACAACATTTAAACGTATCAGGAGGCTGGAGACGCAAGCGACAGGGCTTTTAATGCTTCAGCCAGCGATAGGTGGTGAATTGTTTATGCGGGAGTGGTTGTCGATCGGTTTTGATTTTGGTTATTCCTATAGCTTGAACAAATTCGAGCTAGGCAATGCCATTGATAATAGTGATTTTCAGGGGCAGGACTCGGTTTCTTTAGCTTACCCAACCGGTCCATCTCCTGAAAATAGTCGCAAGCTTGGTTATCTGAGTGATGTGGGGGATAGAACTTATGAAAAAATGGAGCTTGATATGAATGGATGGCGAGCTCTGTTTAAGATTAATGTCTACTACTAACGGCCTTTTAATGCGACGCCCTCTAGTTTCTATATTATCGATCTCATTACTACTCCTGGCGGGTAGCCTGGTGCGAGCTGAAGAGGGGATGACTGAACTCAAAAATCAGAGTGCCTCACGGCTTGGGGAGGTCCAGAAAGCATTTGAGAGTGGTAATCTTTCGGGTGCATTGAGCTTGCTAAATACGATTCTATCCGTAGATAAAGATAATGCTGAGGCGCATGCCAAGGCCGGTGTCATTCTTGTTCGGATGGGGCGCTTTCATGAAGGTGTTGAGCATTTAAAGAGGTCGATAGCGCTTGCACCTGACAATATCGAATACTATAAGTCACTGGCATATTCATATGAATTCAGGCTTCAATATGATGATGCAATACGTATTTTTCAGCAGATTGGTGGGCTTTCGCTGCCCGGCTCAAAAGATCACCAGGAGGCGGTAAAGAAAATTGAATTTCTGACCGCAACAAAACTGGCAAGAGGTGGGCAGATTGACAAGGCACTGCCTATATTTTCCCGGCTTATTCAGAAATATCCAGATGATTATTTGATTAGATATAGTCTGGGGCTTGGTTATTTTTTTCTACGGAAAATGGATGAGGCTCAGGTTGAGTTTGAGAAGGTTATTGAAATTAACCCCAGGTACGCAAACGCATACTTGAATTTAGCAAGCATCTACGAGCGTAAGGGTGAAATCTCTAAGGCAATTGAAAACCTTGAAACAGCTGTTAACCTGGGTGCCAGTAGTGCAGTTGGAAAAAGGGCGCAGGAGCGACTCGGCATTATCGAGGCGAATCTAATCGCCTCAAGTGGTAATCATCAGGATGCACTCGATATTCTAAAAGCTGTTATTGCAATCAACCCTAACAGCCTGCCCGCGCTGATGTTAATGGCAAGATCAAATACACAGCTGGGCCGATATAAACTTGCTGAAGAGAATTACCAGAAAATATTATCAATAGTACCTAATCACCTTGAGGCAAAGTCTCAGCTTGCAGGACTCTATTTACTCTCTAAACAGACGGGGCTTGCAGTTGATCTGCTGGAGGAAATTATCAAGGAGGGTAAGGGTACAAGGTATGCCGCTGAAGCGGAAAAAACATTGATGGATATCAGTGGTGAGGCTATGAGTGGCGATGAGGTTTTCGAGAAAATGTCGGAAACAGAAAAGGCGGAAGTGATCGAGGCTTTTCTGCTGGAAAGGATTGAAAATAATCCCAAAGATATTGATGCATATTTCAAGTTGGCACAGTTTTATATGCAGGCTAAGCGCAAGGAGGAGGCGTATGAGTCAATATCAACGGCAGCAGAGCTGAGTCCTGATGATCTGAGAATTATTGCTATAAAGGCAGCAATCGCAAGTGAGATCGGGAAGTTTGATGATGCAATATCAGCTTACGCAAAAGGAGTAATGCTTAGTACTGAACCTGAGCAGACAGCATCAATGGTCAGATCTCTTCGTCTTGCTGTCGCAAAGAAGAGTTTTAATGAAGGTGCGTTAGGGATTGCCGAGCGAGAATTTAAAGAGATGATTGCTGAACGGCCAGATAATGTGCTGGCTTATTATTACCTTGGTTTAATTTATTCGCGTGAGGAAGCTTTTTTAAAAGCGGTGGACTCCTATGAGAACGTGGTGAGGCTTTCACCTGGTAATTTTGGTGCGCGGCTGAGCCTGGCTGGAACACTGGAAAGGCTAAATCAGGAAGAAGATGCCATTAGTGAATACCGAAAGATATTGCAGGACAATCCGAGTGAGGAGATGGCAAATGATGTGAAGGCGCGCCTGTTCGCCGCAGAAAAGAAGATAAAAGGGATGACTGCCAGTATGGGCTACTCTATCACTTCAGATGATAATACGATAGCGGATGATACCATTGCCAACAGCGGTGCTGAGCTAAGGTCTGATATGTCATTTAATCTCTCATACCAGTATAAGATGAAAAATGGATTGCGTTTGCGCCTGAGCTCATCGCCAACATATTCAGTTTATCATAAAGGGCAGTTTGATTTCTTAAATACGAGTAATAGCCTGTCGGCAACCATGACACCTGGACGTTATACCATGATCGGTGGCTACACCAAGAGAAGTTCGAAGGGGTTGCTAACAGAGCTGCGTAGTAGTTCAACGAGTATTTTCTTTTCAGAGATCATGACCAGGGCCAAGTTTAGGAAATTATATGACCTGTTTTCTGGCGATAAGGTGATGACAGGGTTTACTCTCTCATTGTCACAGACAGATTTTGTCTCGGATACGAATAACCTTTTTAGTTCAGAATCATTACGCCTGGGTGGTGATATCAGTCAGAATATTAGTGACCGGATGAATGTTAAACTCGGCTACAGTTATAATCGAAATGATAATACTGAGATTGAAGCCAGTGATTACGCTTATCGTAGTCATCAACTGAATCTGAGGCTTGAGCACCGTTTCAAGAGTGGAATGACGGGCAATATTGGGTATGGCTATACGCTTACCCGCTATGTTAATCGAGACTCATATACCAACTTTCTTGGTTATCGCAAAAACAGTACTCACAATTTCTCTGCCGGGCTTGCTTACTGGATGAGCCGTAAAATCAGGATTTTTACTAGTTATGCCTATGTGAGAACCGTTTCTAATCTAGGGATCAGGACAACATTAACCCAGGCAGAGTTTGATGATGGCTTTTTGTTACAAAGCACCTCGCTCACTGGTTCAAAGCGGAATGCGCTAACAGTTGGTTTTAATCTACTATTCTAGTCGAATGATATGCGTAATACGCCCTTTCTGGTGCCTGCTCGCCTGATGGGTTTTAGTGTTGCATAGCTTACGGGCACTAATCCCTTAGTGCATTAAACGCTGTTACCGCCCAGGCAAGGGAGGCACCTGCAAAGATGGTTAATACCACTAGTCCTTTTCCAAAGATCGCCATATCCGGTGTGGTGCTCAGTACGGCACGGATGGCATCTACCGCATAACTGATCGGGTTGACTGCGGAGATCAGCTGAATCCAGTCTGGCATAAACTGTTCAGGAACCAGTGCGGATGAAAAGAAGATCAGGGGTAACGTCATCAGGTTGCCGATCATGACCAGTGGTTCTTCGCGCTGTAGCGCAATCGCAAAACCATTTGAGAGGGCGGCAAAACCGATGCCCAGTAGCAGTACAATCACCATTGCCATCAGTAAGTAGAGCGGACTCATATTGAGTGTTGCCCCCAGTATCCACGCCACCAGCAACATAATGAATGCCTGTGCAATCACCTGTGCCGATGAGTGTAGTACGCGGCTCAGCACTATCGCGATGCGCGACACTGGAGAGACCAGCATCTTATCTACGGTGCCTGCCGTAATCTCTCGCAACAGGCTTACTCCGGACCATGAGGAGCCAAACAGTACCGTCATTACCAGAATGCCCGGCACCATGAAAGCCATATAGTCTTCATCGCCAAGCTGTACAAAGTCTTTAAACAGTTGCCCAAAAATCAGTAGCCAGATGAGTGGCTGGATCAGTGTGAACAGTGTCCACATCGGCATACGCATGGTGATGCGCATATATTTATTAAACAGGTGCCATGTATCTGCAAGCATGGATTATTTCTCTCCGCCGTCTTTGTTTTTATTCCACTCGTTATTTTGCCAGTTGCCCTGTTGTGATGGATCCCACTGTTGTGAGCCTTGCTCATCAGTCGTGTTGCTGCCGTCATTTTTATTGGCACCTTGCTGTTGCCCCGACCAGCTATCCTGTTGCCACTGCGCCTCCTCTCGTTTCTGAGTGCCGATGTTTTTGCCGTCTTCACTCTCTTTTAGCCAGTCGCTGTTTTTCCATGACTGCTCTTCACCATCTTCTGCTGAGTCGCCAGCGCCCCACTGACTTTTCCATTTGCCGGTGTTGCCACCTTTACCGGCCCACTGTTTCCACCACTCATCACCCTCCTCTTCTTTGGTTTCAAGGATGCTGGTGCCGGTATATTTAAGGAAGACATCATCGAGTGTGGGGCGGGAGAGTGAAAGGTTGGTGATCTGCGCCTGGTTTTCAGTGGCGATTGCCATCAGTGCTGCAACGTTGGCCCCCCCATTCTCAACATAGAGGTGTAATTTGTTATCTTCCCAGGTGGAGCCTTTAATATAGGATTGCTGTTGCGCATAGTGAAAGAAAGCCTGCTCATTTTTGCCAACATCATCAAAGCTGACAGTAATGGAATCACCATGGATACTGTTCTTTAGCGCATCGGGTGTATCAACGACCTGCACTTGGCCGTTGTTGATGATGGCCACTTGATGAGAGAGATTATCGGCCTCCTCCAGATAGTGAGTGGTGAGCAAAATTGTCAGACCAAACTCTTTATTGAGTTTGTCGATATGTTTCCACAGAATTTTTCGGTTCTTGATATCGAGTCCCAGTGTTGGTTCATCAAGAAAGAGGATTTCAGGGCGATGAATCAACGCGCAGGCGATATCGAGTTTTCTACGCATGCCACCAGAGTAGGTGCTGACGAGATTGTCGATACTGCTATCGAGTTCAAAATAGCGGGCGAGTTCTTCGATACGGCTGTTGATATCGCTCCTTTTCATCCGGTAGAGATGCCCTTGCAGTACCATGTTTTCTCGTCCGGTGAGAAAATAATCGATTCCCGTCTGCTGTGCCACCACGCCGATCGCCTGTCGAACTTCAAGCGAGTGGGTATCAACATCAAAACCAGCAACCACCACTTTTCCTTCATCAAAGCCGCACAGGGTTGAGGCGGCACGAATGGTTGTACTTTTACCCGCGCCATTTGGGCCGAGTAACGCCATGATCTCGCCCGCCTTGATTTCGAGGTCGAGCGTATCAACGGCTCTGTTATCGGGCGGATATATCTTGGTCAGCCCTTTAATCTGGATCGCAAGGTTTGTCATCGTTATCTATTCAGCCATTTAGTCAGTGAATTTTTGCAGAGCGCGTAGTATATCTCTCTTTTTCGGCAAATCATAAAGCAGCTGAAGGATAGCATCGCTATAATGTCACACGGTGACGATAGCAAAGAGAGGTGTAATAGTTTGATGAGAGTGCTTGGGATTGAGACCTCCTGCGATGAGACGGGCGTGGCGATCTATGACAGTGAGCGCGGGCTGCTTTCTGATCTGCTCTACAGTCAGGTGGCGATGCATGCAGAATACGGTGGAGTGGTGCCTGAACTGGCCTCGCGTGACCACGTGCGTAAACTGTTGCCACTGATTCGTGAAGCGATGCAACAGGCCGACACCACGCGTGAACAGATCGATGGCATCGCCTATACCGCAGGCCCTGGGCTGGTCGGCGCGCTGTTGGTTGGTGCCGCCATCGGGCGTAGCCTTGCATGGGGGTGGAATCTACCCGCCGTTGGTGTGCATCATCTCGAAGGGCATCTTCTTGCGCCGATGCTGGAGGAGAATCCACCTCCTTTTCCATTTATTGCGCTACTGGTCTCGGGCGGTCATACGATGTTGATTACGGTCGAAGGCGTTGGCCGGTATCAGATTATCGGCGAGTCCCTTGATGATGCTGTCGGCGAGGCGTTTGATAAAACTGCCAAGCTGCTCGATCTTGGATATCCCGGCGGCCCGGCATTGGAGCAGATCGCAACCAAAGGAGATGGTACGCGGTTTAGGTTCCCACGCCCGATGACCGGTCGCCCCGGCCTTGATTTTAGTTTTAGCGGGCTAAAGACCTTTGCGATGAACACCCTGCACGCCAATGAGATAACAGAGCAGACACGTGCTGACATCGCGCTCGCCTTTCAGACGGCGGCAGTTGAAACGCTGGCGATCAAGTGCCAGCGCGCAATCCGCGAAACGGGAATTAAACAGCTGGTCGTGGCCGGTGGTGTCAGTGCCAATCGCGCGCTACGTGAGCGGCTGGATAGACTGGCGTTGAAAGAGCGGGCGCAGGTCGCCTACCCGCGGTTGAAATTCTGTACCGATAACGGGGCGATGATCGCCTATGCGGGCTGTCTGAGATTGCAGGCGGGTGAGAGGGAGCCGCCTGCGTTTGAGGCGCGCGCGCGCTGGCCAATGGATACAGTGACAGCGCTATAACTGCAGCGCAGAGTGGATTAACCCTCTTTTGATTCGCTGTTGTCTGAGTCTGTTGAAGCGTTTTCTTTCTTCTGCCCAATTCTGGATTCTCTGCCCCGTTTCAGGTTCTGTATATTGGAACGATGGCGCCACACCAGCAGCAGACTCATGCCGATCATCATCACCAGCAGTTCAATATCGGGGCGATAGAGCCAGACGATCAGTGGCGCAGAAACGGAAGCGCAGAGCGCCGCGAGTGATGAATAGCGCAGCGTAAACGCCACCAGCAGCCAGACAGCGAGCACGGTGAACCCTGCTGGCCATGAGATAGCCAGGATCACCCCGAGCGCCGTTGCGACCCCCTTGCCTCCTTTGAAGCTAAAGAAAACAGGATAGAGGTGCCCCAGAAACGCAGCAGCACCTGTTAATGCAACCAGCAGTGGCGAAGCGCCCATCAGGCTGACCACCGCCACAGGCAATAGGCCTTTTATCATGTCGCCGAGTAACACGATGATGGCGATCTTTTTACCGCCGAAGCGCAGTACATTGGTCGCCCCAGGGTTACCCGAGCCCTGACCGCGAGGGTCTGGCAGGCCGGTGAGTTTACAGGTGATGATGGCGGTAGAAAGCGAGCCCACCAGGTAGGCGAGAACGATGGTGATTGAGGCAGTGATCATTGTGGCGCTCGTTTATATGCTGCTAAACTGAATCTATTGCTAGAAGAACTTGTATGATACCACCCCGGATTCACTTATTAATACTGACCTTTTGTTATGGATATAATCTACCTGCGAGACCTTAAGATCGAAACCGTCATCGGCATCTTTGACTGGGAGCGTGAAATCAAACAGACCATTAGTTTTGATCTCGATATGGCAACAGATATCCGCAGGGCAGCAGCGAGCGATCTGATCGATGACACCCTCGACTACAAACGGCTCTCCAAACGGATCATCAGCTTTGTTGAAGGGAGCAGCTTTCAGCTGGTCGAGACCCTGGCCGAACGGGTCGCCGCGATCATTCTTGAAGAGTTCGGTGTCTGCTGGGTACGGGTACGGCTTGATAAAGTCGGTGCAATCCGTGGCGCCAGTGGGGTCGGGGTGATCATTGAGCGGGGAGAGAAGAGCTGAGATGGTACCAACGATCCGAGGGCATCTGGTCCATGTGGGGGTTGGGAGTAATATTGAGCGCGAATATAATATCCGCTCCGGGGTAAACGCGCTGTGTGAACGCTTTAGAAACGTGGTGATGTCGTCCGTTTATGAGAGTGCTGCGGTTGGGTTTGATGGCGAGCCCTTTTATAACCTGGTGGTGCGCTTTGAAACGGAGCTGAGCATTGATGCACTCGGGGTCACGCTGCGACAGTTTGAGGATATGCATCAGCGTGACCGCTCACTATCGAGCTTTGGCCCACGCACCCTCGATATTGATCTGCTACTATATGATGACGTGGTGCTGCACCAGGGCAAGCTGCAACTGCCGCGCGACGAGATTGAAACGCAGGCCTTTGTATTGAGACCGCTGGCGGAGCTTTCCGGTGAACTCATCCACCCACTAAGAGAGCAGAGTCTGGCAGCAATGTGGCAGCAGTTTGATCACTCCCTGCAGCCGCTAACGGCGGTTACTTTCGACTGGTAAGGTCTCAGCGCCTGTTAATCGCTCAGCGAACGCCCACCATCCACCGCAATCGTCTGCCCACTCACATAACCGGCATCACGAATCAGAAACAGCGCTGCACGCGCAATATCATCTGGCGAACCCTGGCGCTTCAGCGTGGTGCGCGAAAGGATACGCTTTTTGGTGACATCATCGATCCCTTTTTCAGGCCACAGAATGGCACCGGGGGCGATCGCATTGACCCGTACCTCAGGCCCCAGTTCACGCGCCAGCGCTTTGGAGAGCATGACTAGCCCCGCTTTGGCGGTACAGTAGACCGGGTGTTCCTTGAGCGGCCGCTCGCCGTGGATATCCACAATGTTGATGATAGAGCCGCGCTGCTGTTTGAGGTGCCTTGCCGCCGCCTGTGATAGAAAAAAAGGTGCCTTAAGATTGGTCCCCAGCAGATTATCCCACTGCGCTTCGGTTACGCTGCCAATGGGGGTGGGATAGAACGTTGAGGCGTTGTTGATCAGTACATCGAGCCGCTTCCAGCGTGAGGTGGCCTCCTTGACAACCGCCGCGAGTTTTGTGGTCTGTAATAGATCGGCCTGAATCAGTACCACAGAGGCTTCACGTCTCTCATTGAGTTCACGCTGCAGTGCGCGCGCCTCTTTATGTGAGGTGTGATAATGGAGCGCCAGGTTCATCCCCTCACGGTGTAGTGCGCGTGCAATGACAGCACCCACACGCCTTGCCGCGCCTGTGATCAGTGCCACCTTACCGGAAAGGTCATCTCGATTGTCGCTCACTGCATCCCCTGTTTGTAACTCTGTTAAACTGCGTCATCGGCCTTGAGTATTCAAGGCGGCGACCATTAATGAGTATAAAGCAAAGTGAATCGAAACAGGCCAAATTCTGAAGCCGGCAGGTTAAAGCTGGGCGAGCTGGACGAACAGACCATCGCCCATAGCAGGCAGCTTGCTGAATTGATAATCGACGAGATCAAACAGCAGGGTGGCAAAATCCCTTTTGTTCGTTACATGGCGTTGATTCTGCACGCGCCAGCTCTTGGCTACTACAGCGCCGGCGCGCATAAGATCGGTGCGGTGGGGGATTTCATCACCGCACCAGAGATTTCCCCGCTCTTTTCACAATGTATCGCACGTCAATGCCAGCAGGTGCTGCAGGGGATCGGTGGTGGTGAGATCCTGGAAGTGGGCGCCGGCTCCGGGGCGATGGCGTGTGAGGTGTTGCGCGAACTGGAGCGCCTGGACTGCCTGCCTGAACGCTACTACATTCTTGATCTGAGTGCCGATCTGCGGCAGCGGCAGCGCGACCATCTGCAGCGGGAGGTGCCACATCTGATGGCGCGTATTCAATGGCTAGATACGCTGCCGGCGAGTGGTTTTAAAGGTGTTGTGCTGGCCAATGAGCTACTCGATGCGATGCCGGTACATCTGGTGCGCTTTGACCCCGAGAACCCTGTTGAACGTTATGTTGGCTGGGATGGTGAACGTTTCATCTGGTGTGATGGGGAAATGAGTGAAGCGCGCCTCACCGCTGCCACCGCTCATATTATCAATGAGTGCGGTGCTGAACTGTTCGATGCCGACTATATTTCTGAGATTAATTTAGCCGCTGCCGACTGGGTGGGCACGATTGCCGCGATACTTGAGCAAGGGGCGGTACTGTTAATCGATTACGGGTTTCCACGGCATGAGTACTATATCCCTGAGCGCAAGGAAGGCACCGTGATGTGCCACTACCGCCATCAGGCGCATAGTGACCCACTGATTTTGCCAGGGCTGCAAGATGTTACCGCGCATGTCGATTTTACCGCGATTGCAGAGCGCGCAGTTGCAGCCGGACTTGATGTGGCCGGCTACACCTCGCAGGCACATTTCCTGCTGGGTAGCGGGTTAATGGCATTGCTGGCTGAGTCCGCCAAGAAAACCACCCGTGAAGAGCAGGTGATAGAGGCGCAGGCGGTAAAGAGGCTGACGATGCCGCATGAGATGGGGGAGCTGTTCAAAGTGATCGCGCTGAGCAGAGATATTGAACCAGGATTGATCGGTTTTTCGATGCTGGATGCGCGCGGGCGGCTGTAGCCTGTGTCGTTGTATAGCCCACCTGTTCCGTTTTAGATAAAGCGGGGTTTATCGGCCGTGTGCTACGCCGCTGAGATGAGAACAGACTCCAGTTCCTGAAAAGTACGCGCCTGATTGGAGGGTTCAATCTGGATCCCGAGTTGCTGGCTAATCCGGGTGGTGGATAGAAGTCCCCGGACGACAGAGGCGTCGCCGTCACCCTCTAGCACAAGCGCATGCTGGCGGTTAAAGATCTTCATGGTCTCAATGATCTGGCCAACGGATGCGTTGCATAGATCATCGAATGAGATCGCTTCAATCTCAGATCGTTTTGTCATCACATCGTTAACGGTGATTTCATTAAAACAGCCACCATACTTCTGGATATATTTGATTGGGCGTTCGCCCAGAATATCGTTGGCAGTCACCAGGCCTAATATGGTGTCATCATTTTTTGTAACAAAGAGTAGACGTACACCGTAGGCGATCATTCTGTCATTGGCTTCAGGCAGCGATAATGTGGGCAGCTCTGTGATGGGGATGACATCTGCAAAATCTGTCATCACTAATCTGGCAGGATCATTAAGGGTAACGCTCACCTCTTTTGCCAATGTCGGACGACGTAGTGTCGTACCGGGTGTAAATTTTTTACAGGGCAGCGCGCGATAGGTGCGGTGCATGGTTTGATCCTCCATGGAAACCAGAATAAGTCAAAATGATATATTCGATATTATGCATGAGCGTGTAAAAATAAAAAACCCTTTAGTTCATGCAATACTGTTCGGTTTATATCAACCTACGGCGCAGATTATACTTTAGGGATTATGCTCAATTGCCTGAGTGGGGGTGATGCTGAGCCATTTTTCGTGCTGAAAAGGCGCGGTGGAAGGGGGCTTTTATTTTACCGCTTCGCCTGCGGCCTGCAGGTCGGCATGATAGGAGGAGCGCACCATCGGGCCGCTGGCAACGTTATCGAACCCCATCTCGCGCGCCTCTAATGCCAGATCATCGAACTCGTCTGGCTCAACATAGCGCACAACCGGAAGATGAAACTTACTAGGTTGCAGATACTGACCAAGGGTGAGCATATTGCAACCGTGTGCGCGCAGGTCATGCATTACCTGGTGGATCTCTTCGATGGTCTCGCCGAGGCCGAGCATCAGGCCCGATTTAGTGGGAACCGTGGGGTGCTGCTCCTTGAACTGCTGTAGCAGGTCGAGTGACCAGAGGTAATCGGCACCGGGACGCGCCTGTTTGTAAAGGCGAGGTACGGTTTCAAGGTTGTGATTAAAGACATCAGGGGGAGCCTGCGCCATGATCTCCAGTGCGCGTGTCATACGGCCACGAAAGTCGGGTACCAGTACCTCAATGCGGGTGGCAGGGGAGTGCGCTCTAACGGCTTCAATGCAGGCAACAAAGTGGGCAGAGCCGCCGTCACGCAGGTCATCCCGGTCTACCGATGTGATGACAACATAGGAGAGTGCCATCGCCTCGATGGTTCTGGCGAGGTTGAGGGGTTCATGCTCATCGAGCGGTTTCGGTTTACCGTGGGCAACGTCGCAAAAGGGGCAGCGTCGGGTGCAGATATCACCCATAATCATGAAGGTGGCGGTGCCGTGGCTGAAACATTCTCCAAGGTTGGGGCAGGCAGCCTCTTCACAGACGGTATGGAGGTTATTATTTTTGAGGATCGCCTTTAACTCAGCGACCCGCGGGGTGCTACCCGCTGTTGCACGGATCCATCTGGGTTTGCGCAGTGGGTTAATGGTCGGTTCAACCTTGATCGGGATGCGTGAAACCTTAGACTCCCCTTTTAGCGGGTTGCGGGTTGAGGGGGCTTTTTTTTGATTGCTCATAGCGTTGTTGTCTGCTGTTCAGCGGCTCAGATCCCGCTATGCGTTAATCTGCTGGAAATGATGGCGCACCACTACTTATCGGGTAAGGCCTGAAAGGTCTCGATTGTATCGTACTCCAGCAGGCGTGTCAGATGGGTGAGTAGATCCCGCTCTGCCTGTGCGGGATCATTCAGGTCGCTTAACGCAGAGCTCTGGGTGACGGCGAGTCCGGGGTATCCGCAGGGGTCAATCTGTGAAAAAGGGGCTAGCGCCATCGCGACGTTCAGGCTGAGCCCGTGGAAGGTGCACCCTTTACGAACCCGCATGCCGAGCGCGGCGATCTTCTCACCATTGACATAGACACCGGGTGCGCCCGCCTGAGTCTCGGCGACTATCTGATGGCTGGCGAGCATCTCGATGATCGCCTCTTCGATCAGCGAAACCAGCTGGCGAATCCCCCAGCTGCGGCGACGTAGATCAATCAGCAGGTAGATTACCACCTGACCGGGGCCGTGGTAGGTAACCTGGCCGCCACGGTCAACATGGATGACGGGCACCTCGCCGGCATGATGAATATGTTCACCTCTGCCTGCACGGCCAAGGGTGAAAACAGGCGGGTGCTCGACGCACCAGATCTCATCGACAGTCGTCCGGTTGCGCTGTTCGGTAAACGCCTGCATCGCATGCCAGGTGATCTCGTATGGCTGATGGCCGAGCTGGCGCAGCTTCAGTGTGCTCATGCTGCGCTGTTACAGCACCATCGTGATCTGCTCACAGCTGCTGAGATCGCAGTAGATGGCATCAAGCTGGGCCTGACTAGTTGCGGTAAAGGTGATCGTGATCGCACAGTAATTCCCTTTGCTGCTGGGGCGAGCGCGAACGGCGCCTTCACCCAGGTCGTCAACATGTTTGTTGACGAGGGCAAAAACAATCTCATCCAGATCATCGCGCTGTTTGCCAATCGCCTTGATCGGGAACTCACAGGGGAACTCGAGTAACGTCTCTCTCTTTTCATCGCTCATGGGCTGTCTCGTAACTGCTGTTTATAGGCCTGATAATGGTGATTCATCTCTCGCCACCGCCTGCCGGGTTTGCCATCATTCACCGCATTGCCGTTGAGGGTTGTGACCGGCAGAATCTCTTTGGTTGAACTGGTGAGCCAGATCTCCTCGGCACCCTTTAGCTGCGCCGGGGCGATGAAGGCCTCACAGGCTGCGACCTGATGCTGTTGCGCCAGTTCCAGAATCAGGTCGCGAGTAATACCGGGCAGCAGTAACGGCCCTTTCGGTGGCGTGATCAATACGCCATCGATGATGGCAAAGAGGTTGCTCGCCGCCCCTTCTGTCACCTCACCATCGCGAATCAGGATCGCTTCAGCAGCGTGCGCATCATAGGCGTACTGCCGTAACAGGATATTACCGAGCAGCGAGGTACTTTTAATGTGACAGTTTTTCCAGCGAATATCTTCATGGGTGATCGCCGCGACCCCCTTCTCTGCAACATCAGCGGGTAGGGGTTTTAATGGTGAACTCATGATGAACAGCGTCGCTTCAACGTGGCTGTTGGGAAAACCGTGGTCACGTTCCGCCACGCCCCGCGTCACCTGCAGATAGACCGACTGCTCTGTGCCATGGGCCTTCTGGTTACGAGTGACAATCTCGTTTAAGACCTCTTTCCACTGCTCTCGCTTCAATGGCTGTTTGATACGAACCTCAGCAAGGTTGTCATCGAGCCGCTGCAGATGTTCATCGAGGCGAAATAAGCGGCCACCATAAACGGGAATGACCTCATAGATACCGTCACCAAAGATGAAGCCGCGATCAAGCGGCGAGATGCGCGCCTCGTCTGTCACCTGGTATGTGCCGTTTAAGTAGCAGATTGAGCCCATGGCCATCTATTCAAATAATAGTGAGAATTCATCGGAGAGTCGCTGCAGCAGGCTGCCCTCCTCAACGGCCTGCAACGCAACCAGTGGGCGTTCAACGACGGCGTTGCCGTCGAGTGAGATATCGACAACCCCATGCTGGCTCCCTTTGGTGACAGGGGCCATGATCTGAGTATCGATCTTCATTGAGGCGTTGAGGTTATCATAACGGCCGCGTGGGATCGTAATATAGAGATCTTCCACAAGCCCCAGCGGCAGCTGTTCTGTTGCCCCTTTCCAGATGCGCGTTGTGGTGAGCTGGCTGTTGGCACTGTAGAGCTTGCGGGTCTCGAAAAAACGGAAGCCGTAATTGAGTAGTTTCTGACTCTCTTTGGCGCGGGCCTCTTTGCTTTTTGTGCCGAGCACGACTGAAATCAGGCGCATATCATCACGTAGTGCCGATGAGATAAGGCAGTAACCCGCTGAGTCGGTATGGCCGGTTTTTACGCCATCGACATATTTGTCGCGCCAAAGCAAGGTGTTGCGATTATGCTGGCGAATATCGTTATAGGTAAACTCTTTGATTGAGTACCACCTGTAGTACTCGGGGAACTCAGCGATCAGCGCCCTGGTGAGTAGTGCAAGGTCGAAAGCGGTTGTGTAGTGGTCATTAGCGGGCATGCCGGTGCTGTTAACAAAATGTGTATTTTTCATGCCCAGTTTTTCTGCGTGGTGATTCATCAATGAGGCAAAGGCCTCTTCACTACCGGCGATATGTTCAGCAAGCGCAACACTGGCATCATTGCCGGACTGGATGATCATCCCTTTTAATAAATCTTCTACTGAAACACGTTTGTTAACCTCAATAAACATTTTGGAGCCTTTCATCCGCCACGCCTTTTCACTAATCAGCACCTCACTGGTCAGTTGCAGGTTGCCTGAACGTAGCTCATGGAAGACGATGTGGGCTGTCATCAGCTTGGTCAGGCTGGCGGGCTCCATCTGTTCATGTGCGTTTTTTTCGGCGATGATCTGGCCGCTATTAAAATCCTGCAACAGGTAACCGCGTGCAGAGACTTCAGGTACATTGGGTGTCGGCATCGCTGCGCTTGCAACGGAGAACGTCAGCAGGCCGGCCAGTAGCATCACGACAACCCCCGTTGTGCGGCGGGTGATCGAAAAAAAGAGGCGCGCACGACCATGCAGGCGCATCGCATTGCTGAGGGTAGGGGAAATAGTTTGGTTCACGAAGTGAGCTCTCCAGGATCTGACTTTAAACAACAGCTCATAGTCTAACAAATTCTAGCGCTGCTGCGGCTGTTCACCCTGATTTGAAATAGCGTTCAGTTCGATCGATTTCAAGCGCGTTAATTGATGATGACGTGAGGGTTTTCGATGCCGAATTTGGCAAGGCGCTTGATGAGTTGATCGGCCTCGTGGACATTATCAATGGGGCCGATGCGGACACGAAAAATCGACACCTCAGCCTTAACCCCTTTAGTGACGTTCACTTTAGCGGCAGGCAGGGTTTCAATATCACGAATGCGGGCGCGCAGGTTCTCGGCATTCAGGCGATCACCAAAGGCCCCTACCTGTAGATAGATACCGACAGACTGCCCTGGGAGAATGCGCTTCAGCTTGTTCGCCTGTGATGGCAGCCTACTTTTTGCGATGGCAGGTTGAGTTTGGGGTGGCAGTTTCAGACTTTCATCACCCTGTGCAGCGCTCTGCGCGGTGGGTGAGGCTGGTGCGGATGGGTCGATTGTGCGAACCTCCACCAGCCCTGTACCGGCCTTGTCGATCCCCAGCTTTACCGCTGCCGCGTAAGAGAGATCGATGATGCGATTCTTTTTGAATGGGCCGCGGTCATTGATTTTAACGATGATCGTGCGCCCATTGGTCAGGTTGGTGACCTCTGCATAGGTGGGCAGTGGCAGGCTTTTATGTGCGGCGGTCATTGCCAGCATGTCGTAGGGTTCACCGCTGGAGGTTCGCTTGCCGTGAAATTTGGTGCCGTACCATGAAGCGACACCGCGCTCGACATGGTTGAGGCCACTCTTCTTCACATAGTAGCGCTTGCCAAAGACAACGTAGGAGTCTGGGTTGCCGTAGCGACTGAGTGGCTCCACCCGAGGCACTGCATTGGTGACGTGGGAGAGATCGACCGGCTGTGATGGCGCGCTATCCTGGCGGGTAAAAAAGCTCGACCCGCCACCTGGCAGCGTGCCACAGCCGCTGAGTAGTAGCGGAAATGTGAGGGCGATGATCTGGCAATATCGATTAACGGTCATGAGCTGAAATAAGGTGCTGCTTACTGTTTAGTGGTGGATAACGTCGCTTAGTTCAATTTTACAACGGCCGCATCGTGCTGTTTACGTAGCTCCGTGGCGAGCTGAAAGACTGCCATTGAGTAAAGCGCACTGTGATTGTAGCGCGAAATAACATAGAAATTACGGTAGCCAACCCAGTATTCATGGCCTGAGCGGGTTTTTAGTTCAAACAGGGTCGCCTTTGTCGATGCAGGGACGATGTCATCGGGCATCTCATCGATTGTCACGCCGCCTGCGATAAGCTGATCCAGGGTGATCTCTGGTTTGAGGCGCTTTCTGATCAGCTTTTTAAAGGCGCGGCCGCTGACGCTCGCCCTGCTGGCGACCGGTGCACCAGGCTGCCAGGCGTGGCGTCGAAAATAATTGGCAACACTGCCGATGGCATCATCGGTGTTATACCACAGATCACGCCGGCCATCGTTATTGAAGTCAACCGCATATTCACGATAGCTGCTGGCGATAAATTGTGGTTGCCCCATCGCACCGGCATAAGAGCCCTTCATGCTGCGCGGGTCGATCTTTTCATCGCGCGTCATCAGGAGATAATGTTCCAGCTCTGAGCGAAAAAATTTGCCGCGTCTGGGGTAGTCAAAGCCGAGTGTGACCAGTGAATCGAGCACACGATAGCGCCCTTTGTACCGGCCGTAAAAGGATTCAATACCGATGATCGCCGTGATGATCTCTGGCGGTACGCCATACTGCTCTTCTGCGCGCAGCAGTGTCGCGCTATTTTCCTGCCAGAACTGAAGGCCACGTGCGATCCGTTTTTCAGTCACAAAGATCGGGCGATACTGGTACCACGGTTTGCTTTCGTAAGGGCGGGTGATCGCCTTGATGATCTCTGTTTTTAGCGTCGCCTCGCTCAGTAGCTGTGTCACAGCCGCGCGATCAAACTGATGCTTGTGCACCATCTTATCGATAAATTGCTGCACATCAGCGCGTTGAGCAAAGGGGTTGTCTGCGGCAATGGCTGCGACAGAGAAGGGGAGGGCGAGTATCAGCAGCACGTTAAGTGACATCATCAGGGCTGGTCGTGAAGCAGTCATCAAATGTGTTCTCTAAAGTGATTGGTCTGTTAATTTGATAGCAGACGGCGGTGGGTGTGGATCGACATCAGGAGACCAAAGCCGGCCATCATCGTCACCATCGAGGTGCCGCCATAACTGATGAGTGGAAGCGGTAGCCCCACTACCGGCAGCAGCCCCGAGACCATCCCTATATTAACAAACGTATAGACGAAGAAGGTCAGAATCAGACTGCCACCGAGCAGGCGGGTGAAGGTGCCCTGTGCCTGGGTAGCGATATAGAGGCCGCGGATCACAATAAAGAGATAGAGGGCCAGTAGGCAGATAATGCCGATAAAACCAAACTCTTCACTGAAGACCGAGAAGATAAAGTCGGTGGTCCGTTCGGGGAGAAACTCGAGGTGAGACTGGGAGCCGTTTAACCACCCCTTGCCGTAAAGGCCGCCAGAACCGATGGCGATCTTTGACTGAATGATATGGTAGCCTGTGCCGAGGGGGTCGTTTTCCGGGTTAAGGAATGTCATCACGCGCGCCTTTTGATAGGCGTGCAGGTTGAACCAGAGTAGCGGTGCGCTGGTAGCGATCAGCGCCATAAAGATGCAGACATGTTTCCAGCGAACCCCCGATAGCAGTAGTACAAAACAACCGGAGCTTGCGATCAGTATCGAGGTGCCAAGGTCCGGCTGCTTGGCGATCAACAGCACCGGTACGATGATCAGCAGGCAGGCGATAAAGATATTTTTGAGCGATGGTGGGGTCGGGTTGTCGGCGAGGTACCACGCCACCATCACTGGCACGGCAAGTTTCATGATCTCCGACGGTTGAAAACGGAAGAAGCCGAGGTCGAGCCAGCGCTGCGCCCCCTTGCCTTCATCGCCAATCAACAGCACCGCGGCCAGCAGTCCCAGCCCCAGCCCAAAGGCCCACGGTGCCCACAGCTGAATATGGTGCGGTGGGATCTGTGCGACAACAATCATCACGGCAAAGGCCAGCCCCAGGCGCATGAGCTGGCGCATGATGATCGCCTCACTCTGGCCGCTGGCGCTATAGAGAATCGCCAGCCCAACAGTAGAAAGAATGATGATGGCAAGCAGTAGCGGAATATCCAGATGGAGTCCGCGGGTGAACATGCGTGACTGGCGGCGCTCACCCCACTGCGTATAGTCGTTGTTTTTTGCCTTGATCATAAGTGCTATTTCGATTTAGAGAGGAAAAATTGATCGATGATTTTGCGTGCGACCGGTGCCGCCACCGTACCGCCACTGCCGCCATTTTCAACAACCACCGCAATGGCGATTTCAGGTTTATCTGACGGTGCAAAGGCGATAAACAGGGCGTGGTCACGCAGCCGCTCCGCAACATCCTCTTTTACATACTCTTCATCCTGTTTGATACCAAAAACCTGCGCAGTGCCCGTTTTACCAGCAATCTTAAATGGAATGTTATGGCTGATGGTGCGCGCCGTACCGCGTGGGCTGTGGACCGCCCTGACCATCGTGTTTACCGTGTATTCCCAATTCTCATCGGAGGCGATGTGGTGGCGTTCCTGCTGTACCAGCGGCACGGGTTGTGGCTCGTTATTACGGCTGTTAGCAATCGCCTTAACGATACGCGGTTGCGAGTGGAGGCCGCGACTGGCGAGGGTGGCGGTGGCCGAGGCGAGCTGTAGCGGGGTGGTCAGGTTGTAACCCTGGCCGATGCCGCTGATCAATGTTTCACCGGTATACCACGGCAGTCCCTTCTTCTGACGCTTCCAGTGGCTCGAAGGGAGGATGCCTGCCAGCTCGCCAGGGAGGTCGATGTTTGTCTTCTGCCCCAGGCCGAACTGAGCAAGGTAGTCACTCATCGCATCGATCCCCAGCTTAAGCGACAGGTCATAAAAATAGACATCGCATGACTGCACAATCGCCTTTTCCAGCGAGGTGACGCCATGCCCCTCCTTCTTCCAGTCACGGTATCGGTGGTCGTCCCCTTTAAGTGAAAACCAGCCGGGACAGAAGACGCTCTCATTGATGCTTGCCTTGCCATTCTCAAGTCCCGCCAGCCCCACCAGGGGTTTAATGGTGGAGCCGGGGGGGTACTGTCCCCGCAGCGCGCGGTCAAACAGCGGATTGTCGATATCATTTTGCAATGCGCGGTAACTTTTTGAGTCGATGCCGACAACAAACGGATTTGGGTCGTAACTGGGTTGGCTGACCATCGCCAGCACATCACCGTTGCGCGGATCGATCGCAATTGCCGCTCCGCGATGATCGCCAAGCGCCTTGCTGGCAGCCTGCTGCAGCTCGATGTCGATAGTCAGGTAGAGGTCATCACCTGGTACCGGCAGTCTCTGCTCCAGTGTTCGAATGGTGCGTCCCATCACATTGGTTTCGATATTTTTGAATCCCACGGTGCCGTGCAGCTGATCTTCATAGAACTTCTCAATGCCGAGCTTACCGATGTGGTGGGTTGCACTATAGTTTGAGGCGTCTACTTTTTTGAGCTCGTTAACATTTATGCGCCCGACATAGCCGATGACATGGGCGGTGAGATGGCTGTAGGGGTAGTCCCGCACCAGTCGTGCTTCGATCTCGACACCGGGAAAGAGGTGGCGACTGGCAGCGAAACGTGCCACTTCAACCTCATTAAGGTGGGTGCGTAGCGGGATACTGCGGAAAGCGCTTTTTTGCCGCTGCTGTTTTTTAAAACGCTTGATATGGTCGTCACTAATCTCAATAATTTCACTTAACGCCTGGATCGTCTGATCCATATCGGCGACCCGTTCCGGCACAATCTCAAGACTGAAGGCGGGTACATTCTGTGCGAGGATGGTGCCGTTGCGATCATAAATCAGACCGCGGGTGGGCGGTATCGGCACGATGCTGACGCGATTATCCTCTGCCAGGGTCGTGAAATGCTCGTGGCTGATGATCTGTAGATAGACAAGGCGCGCGAGAATCACAAAGATCATGATGATCACAATCGCAAGTGCAATCGCCGCACGTTCATTGAAGATGCGGCTCTCACGGATGTGATCCTTAATGCGCTGGCGTACCATGACTGATTAGTCAGCGCACCGGGTATTCTGGGATGGGGGGGTCGATTGCCGCATCGCCAGCACCTATGAAACCTTAAATTTTCTGCGTAACGCACGCATCGTGATAAAGACCAGTGGCCACGCAATCATGCTGCTGATTGAGGGGAGCCAGTAGGTCCAGATATCGATCGACTGCCCTGTGATGCCTTTAACCCACAGGATCAGCATCTGGCTAAGTGATACCAGCGCAAAGACACTCAGCGCCTGTTGCCAGAGCGGAAAGACGCGCAGACGCTGATATAGCTTGAGTGTGATGTAGGCGATGATACAGAGGATGAGCGCATTCTGACCGAGCAGGCCGACCCGTAGGACATCAAGGATCAGGCCGACTCCCCACGCAATGCCGACCCCGACCCGGTTGGGTAGCGCCATGCACCAGTAGATTAAGACAAGCGTCACCCACTCCGGGCGGGCGACCGATAGCCACTCCGGCAGCGGAAAGACGGTCAGTGCGAGCGCAGCGATAAAACTGAAGGCGATAATCTCGCTGCCACGCGCCTTTTTCTGGATCACGGGGCTGTTTCCTCGTTGTTCTCATCAGTGATCGCAGCACGTTTTTGGTCAGCGGCCTCGGGTGGGTTGTTCCACACAAGAAGCACCTCGCGCGCACTCTCCAGTTTTCCGGTCGGCTCTGCCTGCACCTCAGCAAACGGCTGACCTGGATTACGGGTGACAACAGTCACGCGCGCAGCGGGGTAACCCGGAGGGAAGCGCCCGCCCAGGCCAGAGGTGACCAGCAGATCCCCCACCTCGATATCGGCGTTGTTGGGCAGATGTGGCAGTTCGAGGCGATTAGACTCACCGGTACCCACAGCGATTGCACGCTGGCCGCTGCGGTTGACCTGTACAGGGAGCGCATGGCTGGGGTCGGTGATGAGCATCGCGGTGCTATTAAATGGTGAAACATGCACCACCTGCCCGAGGATGCCGCTGGCGTCGAGGATCGGTTGGCCACGATAAACCCCGTTGCGTGAACCCTTGCTGATCACCACCTGCTGCGAGAAGGGTCTCATATCGACCGATAGCAGCTCTGCGATCAGTACGCGGTCGTTCACTTTGATGGATGAGTCGAGCAGTGCGCGCAGGCGCATATTTTCAGCTGCCAGTGCGTCGAGTTTCTGTAGTTGAGTGTCGTAGAGAAACTGCTGTGAGCGCAGGCTGTTATTCTGATCGAGCAGGGTCTGGCGCGACGAGAGTGAGTCCGTAAGCCACTCACCGATGCCGGCAGGCAGATTAATCACGTACTGAATCGGATAGATCGCAGTTGTAAGGACGCTGCGGACGTTTTCCATATGCTGCTGGCGGTGATCCATTACCATCATGGTGATGGATAGCGATATCAGGATGATCAGGCGCAGCGTGGTGGATGGCCCTTGGACAAATAGGGGTTTTATAGGGAACCTCTCAGACGATACTCAATCACTTTAAGCCGGCTGCACTGCTCCGGTTGCCTGAGGACGCATCCATCGCCCTGGAATTGCGCCCTCTCCTTGCTATGATACGCGCCGCTCAATGGGCGCTGGTACGATTTAATAGCGTTGCCGCTATTCTACCGCAAAGATGTCACCGTTGTGTTCTTCAATCATCTCCAGCGCCTTGCCACCGCCGCGTGCCACACAGGTCAGGGGGTCTTCGGCGATGATCACCGGCAGGCCGGTCTCTTCTGCCAGCAGGCGATCAAGATCACGCAACAGCGCGCCGCCGCCAGTTAGCACCATGCCGCGTTCAGCAATATCAGCACCCAGCTCGGGCGGGGTCTGTTCCAGCGCCGCTTTAACTGCGCCGACGATACCTGAAAGTGGCTCCTGTAGTGCTTCGAGTATCTCATTGCTGTTAAGGCTGAAGGTACGTGGCACCCCTTCGGCGAGGTTACGGCCACGCACCTCGATCTCTTTGACCTCCATGCCGGGATAGGCGGCACCGATCTCTTTTTTAATCTTTTCGGCAGTCGATTCGCCAATCAGGCTGCCGTAGTTACGGCGCACGTAGTTGATGATGGCGTCATCAAAGCGGTCGCCACCAATACGCACAGAGGCGGAATAGACGATGCCGTTGAGCGAAATCACGGCCACTTCAGTGGTGCCGCCGCCGATATCGAGCACCATGGTGCCGCTCGCTTCACCCACCGGCATGCCGGCACCAATAGCGGCCGCCATCGGCTCTTCAATCAGGTAGACCTCGCGCGCACCCGCTCCGGCGGCGGACTCCTTAATAGCGCGGCGCTCAACCTGGGTCGAGCCGCAGGGAACACAGATCAGTACCCTGGGACTGGGGCGCAGGAATCGGTTTTCATGCACTTTACGAATGAAGTGCTGCAACATCTTTTCGGTCACGGTGAAATCGGCGATCACGCCATCTTTCAGCGGACGAATCGCAACAATATTACCCGGCGTACGCCCGATCATTAATTTCGCCTCTGCCCCAACGGCGGCAATCGAACGGGGGCTGCCCGAACCACTCTCCTGACGGATGGCAACAACCGAGGGCTCATCGAGAACGATACCCTGGCCACGGACGTAAATCAGGGTGTTGGCGGTACCCAGGTCGATGGAAAGGTCATTAGAGAACATTCCGCGAAACCGTTTGAAGAACATGGGGGATTTAATCCTGTGCTAAGTAATCGGAAATACTCTAGCAGCGAGGGGCTATTAGAGCAAGCGTGTTAGGGCGCGCCTGCTTAGTCAAGGTTAAGCGCTGGTGATATCGGCCGAGAACACTCCCTACGTTATTCGGCGGAGCTGATTGATAATTTAATTCTGTGGATATTTTATCTGTTTAACAGCGATCGCAGCACGAATATTTTTCAGCAAACAGCCCGAATATGGTAAATTCGCTGCCCTTGATCTTTATTGAATCGTTGTTCGGAATATGGGTTCCGGTGAGAGGGGTAAGTTATGTCAGTGGATCAGACCGATATCACAAAAGTTGCGCTGCTTGCGCGGCTGGAGATTGATGAGGCAGATGTGCCGCAGTATGTGGACAACCTGTCGAATATTCTCGCACTGGTTGAGCAGATGAACGAGGTCGATACCGATCGCGTGGTGCCGATGGCGCATCCACTCGATGCGGCACAGCGCCTGCGCCCCGATGAGGTGACGGAGGTCGATCAGCGCGACAGGTTTCAGGCGCTGGCTCCGCAGGTGGAGGCGGGCCTCTATCTTGTTCCCAAAGTGATCGAGTGACCATGTCTACCTCGTCTGTTCAGCGTTAACCATCCACGACACGGCCTTTATATTATCGTTATGCATACTAAAACTATTGCTCAATTGAGTGCTGCGCTACGCAGTGGTGAGATCTCCAGCGTGGAGTTGACCACGCTATTTCTGGCGCGCATCAAACAGCACAACCCTGCGTTGAACTGCTATATCTCGATTACTGAGGCGCAGGCGCTTGAAGCGGCGGCGACGGCTGACCGGCGGTTAAAAGAGGGGGATGCCACACCGCTCACCGGGATTCCGATCGCCCACAAAGATATTTTCTGTACCGAGGGGGTGAAGACCACCTGCGGATCAAAGATGCTCGATAATTTTATCGCCCCGTATGAATCGACCTGCACCGCAAAGTTTGCTGCGGCGGGAGCGGTGATGCTGGGTAAGAGCAATATGGATGAGTTTGCGATGGGCTCGTCAAACGAGACCAGCTATTACGGTGCGGTGAAAAATCCGTGGGACCAGGGGCGAGTGCCGGGCGGTTCGTCCGGCGGCTCTGTTGCGGCGGTAGCCGCGAGGCTTGCGCCGGCAGCCACCGGCACTGACACCGGCGGTTCAATTCGCCAGCCCGCAGCGTTGTGTGGTCTGACCGGGTTGAAGCCAACCTACGGACGGGTGTCGCGATACGGCATGATCGCCTTTGCTTCAAGCCTCGATCAGGCGGGGCCTGTCACCTATAGCGCCGAAGATGCTGCGCTGCTGATGAATGTGATGGCCGGTTTTGATGAGCGTGACTCGACCAGTGTTGAGCGAGAGGTGCCGGACTACACAGCCGAACTCACTAACAGCATCGAAGGGTTAAAGATTGGCCTGCCGAAAGAGTATTTTGACGGCGGGCTGGATGACAGCATTGCGCGCGTGATCGAGAGTGCGATCCAGGCGTACGAGGCGTTGGGCGCGGTAGTGAAAGAGATATCTCTGCCCAACACTGCACTGGCTGTGCCAACCTACTATGTGGTGGCGCCGGCGGAGTGTTCGACCAATCTTTCACGTTTTGACGGGGTCCGTTTTGGTCACCGCTGCGATGATCCCAAAGATCTGTTCGATCTTTACACACGCTCGCGTGGTGAAGGGTTTGGTGCTGAGGTGAAACGTCGCATCATGATCGGCACTTATGTTCTTTCAGCCGGATATTACGACGCCTACTATCTGAAGGCGCAGAAGATTCGTCGCCTGATCAGCGAGGATTTCCGCGCCGCATTTGAAACGGTCGATGTGATCATGGGGCCGACGGCACCGAGCACCGCCTTCAAGCTGGGTGAAAAGGCGGATGACCCGGTGACGATGTACCTTTCCGATATCTACACCATTGCGGTCAATATGGCGGGTCTGCCTGCCGCTTCAATCCCGGCTGGGTTTGTTGATGGGCTGCCGGTGGGGCTACAGGTGATCGGTAACTATTTTGAAGAGTCACGCCTGCTTAATGTGGCGCATCAATATCAGCAGGCGACCGACTGGCATCTGCAGGTGCCAGCAGAATTTCAGTAAGGGGCGTATTAGATGGAATGGGAAGTTGTCATCGGGCTGGAGATTCACGCCCAGCTTGCGACCAGATCAAAAATATTTTCAGGTGCCTCGACCGCTTACGGCGCCGCCCCCAATACGCAGGCGTGCGCGGTCGATCTCGGCCTGCCGGGGGTTCTGCCAGTGTTAAACAGGGAGGCGGTGCGCATGGCGGTCAAGTTTGGGCTGGCGATCGATGCACAGATCACGCCACGCTCGGTCTTTGCGCGCAAAAATTATTTCTATCCGGACCTGCCCAAAGGGTATCAGATCAGCCAGTTTGAGCTGCCGGTGGTGGGTGTGGGCCAGCTGGAGATTCAGGTTGAAGGTAAAGCGCCGCGGGTGATCGGGGTGACGCGTGCCCATCTCGAAGAGGATGCAGGCAAGTCGTTGCACGAAGATTTTCACGGCTCGACCGGGATCGATCTTAACCGCGCCGGTACGCCGCTGCTGGAGATCGTCTCCGAGCCGGATCTGCGCAGCGCCAAAGAGGCGGTCGCCTATATGAAAAAGGTCCACTCGCTGGTGCAGTACCTGGAGATCTGCGACGGCAATATGCAGGAGGGTTCATTCCGCTGCGATGCCAATGTCTCGGTACGCCCAATGGGGCAGGCGGCGCTGGGGACGCGCTCCGAGATCAAAAACCTCAACTCTTTCCGTTTTGTTGAACGCGCCATCAATATTGAGGTCGAGCGCCAGATCGACCTGATCGAAGGGGGCGGCAAGGTGGTGCAGGAGACCCGGCTTTATGATTCCGATAAAGATGAAACACGTTCGATGCGCTCCAAAGAAGAGGCGTTTGATTACCGCTATTTTCCCGACCCCGATCTGTTGCCGCTGGAAATTGATGAGGCGTATATAGAGGCTGTGCGGCAATCACTGCCAGAGCTACCCGATGCCAGAAAAGGGCGCTTTATCGCTGAGCTTGGTCTGGGTGAATATGAAGCGGGGGTTTTAACGGCAAGCCGTGAACTGGCAGATTATTTTGAAGAGGCTGTAAAGGTAGCCGGTGATGATGCCAGACGCACCGCGAACTGGGTGATGGGGGATCTGCTGGGTGCGCTGAACAGGGTGGGCAAAGAGATTGCTGAAAGTCCGGTGTCGGCCGAATTGCTGGGAGGGATGTTGCGACGCATCAACGACAACACCATCTCCGGTAAGATCGCCAAGCAGGTGTTTGAATGCATGTGGAATGGTGAGGGCGATGCCGACACCATCATTGAGCAGAAAGGACTCAAACAGGTGACCGACAGTGGTGCGATTGAGAAGATAATCGACGAGATTATCGCCAGTAATCCCGGGCAGGTGGAGCAGTACCGCGCCGGAAAGGAGAAACTGTTTGGTTTTTTTGTGGGGCAGGTGATGAAAGCGACACAGGGTAAGGCTAACCCGGCACAGGTAAATGAGTTGCTGAAGCAGAAACTGGCTGGATAGGGAGGGCTTCTGTCTATTCGCCTCGCCCGAAGTGTGGTGCGCCTGGATCAATTTAGCCGCTTTGTGATCTGATTAATGGTGGTGCTTGCACCGCTAACGGCTTATTTTTTTATTTAATTTGCCGTTAATGCTTTTGTAAGGTGTCGCCATTAATCACTTTATGAATGGTTTTCAGATAGATGGCATGGCCCGTTTTCAGGATTGAATCTCTCGTTGTTCTGGTTGAGGGCGGTCTCACTAGCCAGCTAAAGCGCCGCCTGGTGGTGTCGTATGTGTAAAGTACAACGAATTGAATGATTACGAAAATAGCAACCACAGTCTGCTTCATACTGGTCTCTCTATTGCCCGCCGCGGCATTGCAGGCAGAGACCTCGCCCGCGCTCGCCAAACAGCTTAAAGAGCTTGATCAGCGTTACCGTGCGCTGTCAGCCGAACTCTACGACAACTATGTTGATCCCGATGGTGCTCAGGCCGTGAGTGGACCGATGCGTCTTGAGACCCTGGTGGGGCCGATGCAGCTGGAGATGAAGGTGCGCAAATACCTGGCGGATGAAGAGCCGATTCGGGCGATTGCTACGATCTACCAAAACAAGGAGCTGGTGCTAAAGCAGGTGAGACGAGGCACCATCATGGGGTTTATTCAGCTGATGCTGGATCATAATGAGTGGCAGATGGCGAATGAGCTTTTTGACCACATCAAAAAAACAGGGCTTGAGTTTCAGGCGACCAACACCGCTTATATGTTTGCCAAATTTCATTTTCGACGTAATGAATGGGCGCAATGCCTGAAGGCGCTACGCCAGATCTCAAAGGGAAAAATCTCCGCTGCACATCTGGATCTTTACAATCTAATGTACGGCGTGTCGCTGCAGCACGAGGGGCGTTATACAGAAGCAATTTCATACTACCGCCTGGTCACGCCAGGCTCCGAGTATCAACTGTATGCAACCTTGAACAAGGTCTCAGCGCAGTTGAATCGTGATGGAACATTAGAGCAGACAAAACAGCTGCAGGCGCACCTGTCCAGCGAACTGTTACAGGTGCCGAACGAGATGCGAGATTATCTCACCCTGATGTCGGGCTATCATTTTCTGGAGAATAAAGAGTACGCGGCTGCTCGCGAGGCGTTTGGACGGGTCTCGACGAAGAGCCGCTATTTTAATCGCGCGTTACTCGGCGTCGCCTTTGCAGCTGCCAGGCAGGGAGATTATACAAGGGCGCTTAGCTATACAGCGATACTGCAAGAGAAGGGGTCGACAGATCTGGCCGTCGATGAAGCGCACCTGCTAAACGCTTATATATTAGCCCGGAGTCGCCACCTGCGCGCAGCGTCTACGGCATACAGTAGCGCTGTGGATTATTATACGGAGCGAATCAAAGATGTTGATAGCTTTCTTAACCAGACGCTTGATAGTGAATCCGTATTTGATCTCGCCAGTGATATTAATCTGATACGTGAGTTTCCTGAGGCGCGTTCACTGTTTGATAATATGAAAAATCTGGGTATTTTCCTGGTGCGTAGCGAGATGTTCGCGCAGGATCGCTACTACTACCAGCAGATCAGAACGCTCTATAACGAGTACACAGCCGTTGTAGAGGCGATGGTGAGAGCTTATATGTTAGCGCGCCGTGAACGTCTGGCCAGTTACCTTAGCCAGTCTCGTTTTGGATTAGTTCAGATGTTTGATACGGGGCTGAAACGTGACGACTAATACTGTGAAAGTTATTTTACTCACACTATGCGGTGTTATGTTTGCTGGCTGTGCGATGAAAGAGCGTGAACTGACCGTGGCAGATCTTGACCGTGAGAGCCGTATTGAAGCGCTCCCGCTTGATGAAAAGGGGACGGAAGCGGCGGTAGAGGTTGATATCTATCAAGCCTATACTGCCTATGTGCAGCAAGCTGAAAAGGGGGATCGTTTTCGTTCGATTGCACTTAGCCGCCTTGCCGACCTGGAGCTTGAGGCTGAGTTAGAAGAGCTCAAAATAGATGACAGTCAGGAGCCGTTGAGCGATGAGCAGCTCGCGGCCAGGAAGGAAGAGCAAAATCGAATAAAGCTGGAGCGAACGATGGAGCTACTGGAAACTTCGCTGCGTGATTACCCGGACATTGGCAACAATGATGAAGTACTGTATCGCCTGGCGATGATCTCAAATCAGTTAGGCAGGCATGAGAAGTCAGCGGAAGCACTTGACCATCTGGTGACGAGACATCCTGGTTCGCGTTTTTATCTTGAGGCACAGTTTCGCCTGGCGGAAGATGCCTTTGTAATTGGTGATTATGAAGATGCAGCGATTCGCTACACCAGGGTGATAGAGGCGTCGGATAATATGGTCTTCTTTGAAAAGGCCTATTTTAAGCGCGGTTGGTCAAGATTCAAGTTGCAGGAGTATCGGGCGGCGGTAGATGACCTGATGGTCGCCGCAGCCTATCGCGATGCTACCAATGCTGAGAAAAGAAAGAAGGACGAGCACTTCAACGCCTATTTTTATGCGATGGCGCTGAACTTCTCATATATGGAAGATCATCAGGCGCTGGCTGATTATTTTAATCAAACACGCTCAGCAAAGTTTTCTTACCATATTTATACGCAGTTAGCAGATATCTATCTGGCACAGAAGCGTTACTCGGATGTTGTTGCCGTATTAAAGCAGTTCGCTGCGCGCCACCCGACTTCGCGATATCTACCGCAGATGGAGTTCCGCGTGGTAAGCACCTGGGAGCGAAGTGGTTTCTTTGATAACTTTTATCAGGCGGCGGACCATTTTTACCAGCGTTATAATCCGGCAGCACCCTACTGGAAAGGTAAAGACAAACGCCTGTTAGCGGCGATATCACCACACCTGCGAAGTAATATTCATTCACTGGCGAGTTATTTTCATAATCAATATCAGTCTGCCCCCCGGAAAGATTCATTCAAACTGGCCAGCATGTGGTATGAGCGCTATCTGGCACATTATGCAGAAACCGCGCTGGAAGATAATGTGAACTATGCATATGCCGATCTGTTGGCAGAAGAGGAGCAGTATGAGAAGGCGATTGGTCATTATGAGCGGGTCGCCTATCGCAACGGCACCATTGTTGATCAACGGGCCGCGTATGCAACGGTTGTTCTGTCTGAGCGCCTCTATTCAAAGTATAGCGGCCCCCAGCAGGTGGTGTGGCGTACGCGCTACATTAAACATGCGCTGCTCTTTAAGCGTACCTATCCAGATGATCTGCGTTCTGAGCGAATTGTGTTGCGAGCGGCAGAGATGGCATTTGCAGGTGCCAGGTATCACCAGGCGGTCAACATCACTAGCCTGCTAGAAAATGTCAGTGCACGCGATGTGCGTTATGAGATTAACCAGATCAAGGCGGAGTCCTATTTTAATCTCTCGAAATTTGCGAAAGCGGAGGCGACGTTTCTCTATTTGATACGTGCCTTACCCCCTGGCGACGCAAGAAAGAAGAAGATAGAAGATCGCCTGGCGTTGACAATCTACAAGCAGGCTGAGCTGGAACGCGCAGCAGGAAATGATGAGGCGGCGAGGAAGAAGTTTGAGCGAATAGCATCCCTTGCCGGCGAATCGGAGATTGCTCCTAAAGGGCTTTACGATGCGCTTACGTTGGCGATGAGTAGTGAATCATGGCTGGAGGTGATCAATTATGGAAACCGCTTTAGAAGTCAGTACCCACAGCATCAACATCGCGATGATGTGACCAGGATCCTCTCGGTGGCCTATATTAATGCCGGGCAGCATGCGAATGCGGCACAAATCCTTGAAGAGCTCTATGATATTGAAAAGGATCCAGAGGTGAAGATGGCCGCGCTCTGGCAGTCTGCTGAACTGTATGAGTCATTAAAAGATATCCCGGCTGCGATTAGAACCTACCAGCGCTATGTCGAGTCCTATCAGGAGCCGTTCCCTCAGTATTTAGAGGCACTCCATAAACTTATGGTGATGAATGATGCGATGGGTGATACGCGTCGCGGCGATATCTGGGCATCAAAGATACGTAAGGCAGACGCAGCGGCTGATGCGCAGGTGAAGAGCGACCGAACGAACCATATTACCGCGACGGCTAAAGTGCGTCTGGCGCGTGAGAAGATGGTTGCGTTTAATAAACTTAAAATACGCCAGCCGCTAAAGATTCACCTGAAAAAGAAAAAGGAGGCGATGGACTGGGCGCGATCGCTTTATACCTCAGCCTATGAACATCATAGCCCGGAGATTATGACAGAATCACTCTTTTCGATTGCCGAAATGTATTACGGTTTTAGCCGCGCGGTACTCGACTCCGCACGCCCAGAAGGGTTGAACGAGGATGAGATGGAGCAGTATGAAATTGGGCTGGAGGATCTTGCCTTTCCTGTAGAAGAGAAAGCGATTGAGATTCATGAGTCTACGCTGGCGCATATTAATCAGGGTATTTTTAATGGCTGGAGCCAGAAGAGTTACAGCCGTTTAAGAAACATCTTCCCCGCGCGATACGCAAGAGCGCTAAAGGTGGATGCGTATGCGGAGTAATTATTTATCGCTAATGATAGCGCTACTGCTACTGGCTGGCTGCGCCGGTACACCAGAGCATGTTGTGCAGGAGGCTTCGCAACAGCAGGCCGAAAGTGAAACAGAAGTGGACATGAGTGCTGCGATTACAGCGCTTAATGAGGGTAAGCCTGTCATCGCCGAAGCGCTGCTACGGGGGCTGGCGCAGCGCCATCCGCAGGCGGGTATGCCGTGGGTCAATATCGGCCTGATCCATTTTCGTCGTGGTGAGTGGGATCGCGCACAACAGGCGGCAGAGAAGGCGCTGGTGCTACAGCCAGAGATTAATGTGGCTGATTACCTGCTGGGGTTAATCGCACATCAAAGGCGCGATGCTCCGCTGGCGCTCAAACATTACCAGGCGTCGCTGGCGAAAGATCGGCAGCACGCTAATTCTCATTACAATCTTGCATTGCTGTTCGACACTTATTATCAGAACCTTGAGAAGGCGGTGTTCCATTATAATCGCTACCTTGAGCTGATTGATGGTGAAGATGAAGCGACGCGTTCCTGGGTGAGAGAACTTGAAGGGCAACTTGCACCGGATGAGGGTAGTGATGAAAGTTAATCGTTACATGGGCGGGTTATTTGCCGGGATGGCGCTGCTGTTAGCGAATAGCGCCTATGCTGAAGAGCGCAGTGAGACAGCCGCTCAGGCCGATATCAGGGCAGTGATAGCAGATGATGTGATTAATCTGGATGGGGTTCAGATTCGCGGCAATAAAGAGCTGCCACAGATCCTTTATATCGTTCCATGGCAGGAGGTTGAAACAATACGCCGCGTTCAGGAGCAGGATATTATGTTATACAGCTTAAGTGAACGGCGTATAAAGCCTGTTATGCCTGATATGAATGATGAGGGCGTATCGTTGCGTTAGCTGTTCGCATGGAATTTTATTTTAGCCACTTTCTGAACGGTCGATATAACAATAAGAGCGCGATATTGGCAGACGAGGGAGCCATCCCTGTGCAGTGTTGATGATAGTGAAGTGGCGATGGGTGCAACCGCTTCTCGATTCAGAATACTCGAATTAGAATGTGAGCAGCTGCATAAGGTGAGCGCTTTATGTGACGGCTATTTATGTCGGGATTCAGGGTCGAATAATGTCTGCCCGGTAACTTTTTCAAGATATTCATGTGTATTTTTAAGGAGTGAGTCATGGAGGTAGTAAGTTTCTTTCAGACAGGTGGGCCGTTCATGTACCCCATCCTCGCCGTACTGGCGCTGGGTATGGCAATTGCACTGGAGCGCTATCTATATCTTAGCTCAACTCAGCGTAACTCCAATAAGGTCTGGGCAGAGCTGGTACCGTTGCTGAAGAAAAACGAGTTTGATAAAGCGGTAGAGATCACAGCTAACAATAAGACGCCCATGGCTCACATGCTGAGTTACGGTTTTTCACGTCTGGGGCAGACCCGACGACGCAGCGACCTCGAAACCGCGATGGAGGAGGGGATGATGGAGGTGATTCCCGACCTGGAACAGCGCACCCATTACCTGGCAACGTATGCCAACATCGCAACATTGCTAGGGCTGCTGGGCACCATTATTGGTTTGATCGAAGCATTTACAGCGGTCGCTGCTGCCGACCCGGCTGAAAAAGCGGATCTCCTTTCCGCCAGTATTTCCGTTGCGATGAACACCACAGCATTTGGCCTGATCGCAGCGATTCCGATGTTGTTTTTACACTCTTATCTAGCGACTAAGACAGCTCATCTGGTGGATGAGCTAGAGATGGTGGCAGTTAAATGCCTGAATATTGTGAGTGAACAGGATTACAGACAGTAGTCAGCTGGTATGGTTGTAAGCGAGTCGTTCTGTTGTTAACGCCAGCCGTAACAGGATTGCATAGCAGCCGGGGCAGAATCGGAATAGAGATGTGGAATCGATATGCGTATAAGACGTAGACATCACAAAAAAGAAGCTGCAGAACTCAATATCACCGCATTTATGAATCTGATGGTGATTCTGGTGCCGTTCCTGTTAGTGACGGCTGTCTTCTCGCGGATGACAGTAATAGAGTTGAATCTCCCACCAAAAGATGCGCAGGCCCAGAAAGAAGAGAAGGTTAAACTCGAGCTTGAGCTGGTTATTCGCCAGGACAGTTTTGATGTACAGGATCGTCGACTGGGGCTGATTAAACGCTTTAAACGTAGCGAAGCGGCCACCGACTGGAACGCCTTTAGCGAACTCCTGGTTGAGATTAAAAGCCGCTTTCCTGATGAGGTGAATATCACCCTGCTGTTAGAGCCCGATATTGAATACCAGACGCTGGTGCAGGTGATGGACCGCGTGAGAAGTGCCGATGTTGTTAACATTACAACGCTTGAAACGGTCGAGCTGTTTCCCGATATTGCGATTGGTGATGCGCTGCCGCTTTCGGCAGCTGAAGTGGGAGCGAAAAAATGAAAGAGCTCTCACGGCGTGCAAAGCGGATGGAGCGCCACCATCAGCGTAAAAAACAGCCCGGCTTAAACCTGGTGTCGTTAATGGACATCTTTACAATTCTGGTCTTTTTTCTGCTGGTGAGTTCTTCCAATGTGCAGCAGTTGCACACCAGTAAAGAGATTCGTCTGCCCACCTCCATTTCTACTGCTATCCCAAAAGAGACATTAGTGATCTCGGTCAGTGGTCAGGATATCCTGGTGCAGGGCCGCAGGGTTGCATCGACGCTTGATGTTGCTGCAAGTGAAGAGCCACTGATTCAGCCGCTTATGGATGAGCTGAATTTTGAGGCAGGTAAAGCGCAGTTTTCCCAGGTGGAAAAGAGGGCGCGCAATGTCACTATTATTGGTGACCAGAAGACACCATACGCAGTGCTCAGTAAGATCCTTAGTTCCTGCCGTGAGGCAAACTATACCAGGATCTCCTTTGCCGCAGTGCAGAAAGCCAGGTCGAAAAATTAGGGGATAGTATGACGACTATCTCATACAAAGAGCTCGCCCTCTCCTGGAGATCCAGCCGTGATGATGACCGCAAGTTTAAAATTATGGCGGTTGTCTTATTAATATTGATGTTTAGTGCTGTTTTTTACATGCAGACAATCAAAGTACCAAAGGTAGAGCGAAAGGCGCATGTGGTACCTGATCGTATTGCTAAATTTGTTGGGCAGAAACCAAAGCCTAAAAAGATAGAGGCCATCAAACCCAGGCCGAAACCAAAACCCAGGCCAAAACCAAAGCCTAAGAAAAAGGTTGAAAAGAAGGTTGAGAAGCCCAAAAAGAGTTTAAAGAAATCGCTTAAGAAGAAGGCCGAGCCCAGGAAAAAGCCTCTCACGAACAAACAGAAAGCGGCACGCGAGAAGGCGCAGAAGAGTGGCCTGCTTGAGCTGAGTAAAGGGCTGGCAGACTTGATGGATACTTCCGACCTGCAGAGCGTTGTTGTGAAAAGTAGGGGTAAAAAGCTGGCCAGTGGTGGGCATAACAAAACGGCCTCTGTGAGCAAGTCACTATTGACGGCAAAGGTGAGCAAGAGCAGTGGTGGTGTTAATGAAGCGAAATTTAAGAGTGATGTGGGGTTAACACAGACCGAACTGGATGCCCTGCAGCATGCCAAGGTTGAATCTTCACTTGAAACTGCGCAGGCAGATCACCTCAAATCGAGGGCGAATATGCGTAGTGAAGAAGAGATTACGATGGTCTTTGATCGTAACAAAAGCAAGTTGTTTTCGATTTACAATCGTGAGCGCCGCAAAGATCCCGGCTTAAAAGGGATGATCATGCTTGAGATTGTGATCGCACCATCGGGTAAGGTGGTGGGGGTTAAAATACTTTCAAGTGAACTCAAGAATTCGAAGCTTGAGCGTCGTATTCTCTCCCGTATCAAGCAGTTTGATTTTGGCGAAAAAGATGTTGAAGAGGTAACGGTCACCTATCCGATTGAGTTTCTACCCTCATAGGTCTGGATAAAAGCTGGCGGGCCTGACGGGGTAAGAATAAAATTTTTCCGCCCTTTGTTGAGTTGTTTCAGCGTTCCTGAACAGGCTGGTGTTGGTTCTGTTATGACGAGCCAGTTTCAATGGCCACTTCGGCGGCGTACTCCTTCACCATTCGATAGGCACGTATCTCTAATACACCCCGCGTGCTTAGAGAGATAATCAGGCTCAATGCGTCGGGGTAACTGAACTCATCGATATCGATCTGTGATGGCGCGGCGGGTGATGTGGGGTGCGAGTGGTAGATCGCAAAGAGCGCTTCCCCCTGCTCCCGCATCTCTTTTATAGCCTGAATCTGTGCCGCAGGTTCCATTTCAAAACGATGCGTTGCCTGCTTCGCGACATTTTTAATGGCGTATGTTCTGGTTGGCTTACCGCCCCGGCTAGCGATAAAACCGCAGACCTCTTTTTCATCGCCACGCTGGGCATGGGTCAATAACTGGTTGATGAGGGTGCGTGGTAGCACGAGCTTTTCGATGGTATTGCTGGACATGTCGTGGCTATTTAACTGTCTGTTGGGTGGTGTTGCCCGGCGACAACGCGAGGTTGTCCGCTGAGATCCTGGTGGGTGGTGATATTGTGGTAACCGTGGGCCTTAAATAGTTGCATAACATCGAGGGACTGGTCATAGCCATGCTCGATGAGTAGCCAGCCATCAATATCCAGCCGCTCCCTGCTGCTGGTAATGATCCTGCGAATGTCCCGCAGGCCATTCTCCATTGCGACCAGCGCACTGCGCGGTTCAAAAGGGAGGTCGCCCTGGTTGAGATGGCGGTCATCTTCACAGATGTAGGGCGGATTTGAGACGATCACGCGGAAAGAGTCTCGGTTTAACGGCGTGAGCCAGTCACCCTGGATGAGCGTGACGTTACTGAGTGCATGCCTGTTACGGTTGCCCTCTGCAACGGTCAATGCCGCTGCCGATAAGTCGACAGCAACGATGTGACTTTGTGGGCGCTCACTGGCGATCGCGAGTGCAATCGCCCCGCTGCCAGTGCCGAGGTCTGCAATGTTGCACGGTTGATCGTGCGGGATGTGTGCCAGCGCAAGTTCGACTAATAGCTCACTCTCGGGGCGTGGAATCAATGTATCTGCGGTGACGTGCAGCGACAGTGACCAGAACTCACGTTCGCCAGTGATGTAGGCAGATGGCTCCCCCTTTAAACGTCGTTCGACTAACACTTTAAAGGCGTGTAGCTCTGCCTTGCTTAACTCCCGCTCCGGCCAGGTGTGCAGCCAGGTGCGTGATTTTTTTAACAGGTGCGCGAGCAGCAGCTCACTTTCGAACATGGCACCATCAAAACTGACCAAGGTAGTTGCAGCATTATTGAGCGCGTTGCGGATTGAGGTCATGGCGTGGTCGCGAGCCGTAGTGCGGCGCTAATCTAATCAGCCAGCGCGGCAAGCTGTTCTGCCTGGTATTCATTGATCAACGGGTTGATTACCTGCGCCAGGTTGCCGGCCATGATCTCATCTAACTTATAGAGGGTGAGATTGATGCGGTGATCGGTCATGCGGCCTTGCGGAAAATTGTAGGTGCGGATGCGCTCAGAGCGGTCGCCACTGCCGACCAGTGATTTCCGCGCCTCGGCAGTCTCCGCCGCCTGTTTCTCCTGTGCGCCTGCCAGCAGCTTCGCCTGCAGCAGCGACATCGCACGGGCACGGTTTTTATGTTGCGAGCGTTCATCCTGACATTCGATGATGATCCCGGATGGGATGTGGGTGATGCGAATGGCAGAGTCGGTCTTATTGACATGTTGTCCACCGGCGCCTGAGGCGCGAAAGGTGTCTACCTTAAGATCACTGGGTTTGATGTCGGTCTGTTCGATCTCATCAGGCTCAGGTAAGACCGCAACGGTACAGGCTGAGGTGTGGATGCGCCCTTGTGACTCGGTAGCGGGTACGCGCTGTACTCGGTGTGCGCCCGATTCAAATTTGAGTTTTGAGTAGACACCCTTGCCACTGATGCGCGAGATCACTTCACGATAGCCGCCATGCTCTCCTTCGCTGCAACTGATGATTTCGATCTCCCAGCGGTTAGCCTCTGCATATTGTGAATACATGCGAAACAGATCGCCGGCAAAGATCGCAGCCTCATCGCCACCAGTACCGGCGCGAATTTCGAGAAAGACATTAGCGCTGTCGTGCGGATCAACCGGCAGCAGCAGGGTCTGAATCTCTTTTTCGATTGTGGCCAGTTGGGCCTGAGCATCGTTGACCTCATCTTCAGCCATGGCGCGCATCTCGGTATCCTCTTCCTGCATCATCTCCTGGGCTGCTTCGATATCTTCAAGAAGTGACTGGTACTGGCGAAAGCTGTTGACGATCGGTGTGATCTGTGCGTACTCCATCGACAATTCACGAAATTTATTCTGGTTATTAATGGTATCGGGGTCTGCCAGCAGTGCATCAAGCTCCTGCAGGCGGTCGGAGATCGACTCCAGTTTAAAAACGATAGACTCTTTCATCGGGTTTCAATTGACCTGGTTTAAGGGATGTCGAGGTCGAGCAGTTCGCGCGCCGCATCCAGCAGATCTGAACGCCCATCGAAGCCGGCCTGTTTCATCTGTGCGCTGGGCGTGTGGATGATTTTATTAGTTAATCCTCGCGCCAGCTGCGTGAGCACCTTTTCAGGGTCGTTACCCTGTGCCAGCATCCGCCTGGCTTTTGTTAGCTCGGCCTCGCGAATAAGATCGATCTTACTGCGATAGCAGCGAATGGTGGAGACGGCATCGAGTGAGCGTAGCCAGCCCATAAAGTGGGTTACCTGGGTGTCGATAATCTCTTCCGCCTGTAGCGCTGCCTCCTGGCGAGAACGCAGCCCTTCATCAATGATCTCCTGAAGATCATCAACGGTGTAGAGGTAGATATCATCCAGCTCGCCCACCTCCTCTTCAATGTCGCGCGGTACCGCAATATCGACCATCAGGATTGGTTGATGCTTGCGCGCCTTGATCGCACGTTCCACTGCTCCTTTGCCGAGGATCGGCAGCGGGCTGGCGGTAGATGAGATGACGATGTCAGCCTCGGCTAGGTGGGCCGGGATTTCACTCAGCGTGATTGCAAACCCCTCCAGCTCCTTGACCAGCGCCTCGGCCCGGGCAAGGGTCCGATTGGCGATGATCAGTCGTTTAATGCCGCTCTCCTTTAGGTGGCGAGCGGCAAGCTCTATTGTCTCCCCCGCGCCGATCAGTAGCGCGGTGTGCTCTTTAAGATCACTAAAGATCTGCTTTGAGAGGCTGACGGCTGAAAAGGCTACTGAAACCGGACTGGCGCCAATCGCGGTGTCGGTGCGCACCTGTTTGGCTACTGAAAATGTGTATTCAAATAGTTTGCTAAGCTGGGTGCCAACCGTGCCGGCATCTTTGGCGGTCGTGTAGGCGTCCTTCAGCTGACCAAGGATCTGAGGCTCTCCGAGTACCAGTGAGTCGAGGCCGCTCGCTACCCGTAACATGTGGCGCACGGCCATCTGTTCCGGATGGGTGTACATATAAGGGTTCAGCTCATCCGCTGCAAATTGACGGTGCTCGCGCAGCCACTCGATGATGATTTCGCTGTCGGCCGTCTCTGCACAGCAGAGCATCTCGGTGCGATTGCAGGTCGAGAGAATGGCCGCCTCACTGATGTTGGTCTGCGCCGCCAGGTTACGTAACGTATCTGGGAGCTGGTCAGGGGCGAACGCCACCCGTTCGCGAATCTGAACCGGTGCTGTTTTATGATTGAGTCCGACGGCAAGAAGTGCCATGTTTACCTAACTGTTGCCACAATAAAAATTATTAAACCACCAAGTTATGTGATGGAGAAGTAATACTAACCTGTTACGCTATCAAAGTTGACCGATTTTATGGAAAAATGGTGTGGTTGTCCCCATTAATTGTTCATATGGTATGCAAATTGTATGATTTTTCACAAAATATGATTTTAAGCGGGGCTATAACTAAGGAATGAATCTGTCGATTAGAAATCGCTGGCTGGGTCTCTGCTCAACCACCTTATTGCTGACGCTGGCAGGCTGTGCAGTGACCCCAGGCCAGGTGGCTCCACAGAAATTGACCGATAGCGCGCCAGCTGAGCGGCCGGTCGATGCCGAATATCGCGTTGAGTTACCTGCGGTTGAGATGACCCCCGATATCTTATACCAGCTACTGGTGGCCGAGACTGCACTGCAGCGCGGCCACTATGCGGTTGGCTTGACGCAATATTATCGCCTTGCAAAACAGACGGGTGATCCACGGCTGGCAGCAAAAGCGACACGCATCGCGATCTTTGTGCGCGACAAGCAGGCGGCGCTGCAGGCGGCGCAGCTATGGGTCTCGATCGATCCCGCTAATCTGATGGCGCGACAGGCGGTTTCGGCAGCATATATCCGTATTGGTCAGCCAGAAAAGGCGTTAGAGCACCTTGAATATGTGCTGGCGCAGGAAAATGATGGCACTGAACGCGGCTTTATGCTGGTTGCCTCACTGCTTAGTCGTGAGCAGGATGTGCAAAGTGCGCTACTGGTGATGGAGCGACTGGTTCAGTCTCATCAGGAGCGTTATGCGGCGTGGCACGCTTACGCACACCTGGCACTGCGCGCCAATATACTTGATAAGGCGGATGCGGGCATCAAACGCAGCCTGCACCTGAACCCCAGGAATGCCAGTGCTATTCTGCTGCAGGCACGGATTATACAGCTTGGCGGTGATAAAGATGGCGCGGTTGCCTATCTCGAAAAGCAGGTCAGGTTTTTGCCAGACGAAACGGTACTGCGCCTGACCTATGCTCGCCAATTGGTTGACGTTCGTGATTATGATGAAGCCTTTAAGCAGTACAAGGTCGTCATAAAACAGGCACCAGGGGATGTCGATGTACTGTTTGCACTGGGGTTGCTGGCACTGCAGCTGGAGCGGCAGGATGAGGCCTATGATTACCTCAACCAGGCGCGGGAGAGCGGTCAGCGTGTCGATGACGCACGCTTCTATCTGGGCCAGTTAGAGGAGCTGAGAGGGAGCCGAGAGGCTGCATTAGCGCATTACAGCTTTGTGACGCGTGGTGATAATCTGGTCGAGGCGCGGGTGCGACAGGCGATGATCTCATCGCAGCTTGGCGATATTGATAAGGCGCGTCAGTACCTGCACTCACTGCATGTGAGCGCGCCGGCACAGCGGCAGCGCCTCTTTCTGGTGGAGGGGGAGATCCTGCGTGGTGCAGAGCAGCATCAGGAGGCGCTGAGGCTTTATGAGCATGCCCTGATTGAGATGCCGAAGAGTGTGCCGCTGCTTTATGCGAGAGCACTGGCGGCTGAACGACTCGATTTCATAGACCTTGCAGAGCGAGATCTGAAACAGATTCTCGAACTGGATGCCAACAATGCGGACGCGCTCAATGCGCTGGGTTACACCCTGGCCGATCGCACTGACCGTTATCAGGAGGCGTACGCTTATGTGAAGCGCGCGTTGGAGCTGCGCCCGAATGATAATGCAATCCTCGATAGCATGGGGTGGGTACTCTATCGGCTGGGTCGATACAATGAGGCGATTAAAATGCTGCGTAGATCACTTGAAATCAGTCTGGACCCTGAAGTGGCGGCGCATCTGGGTGAGGTGCTGTGGGTGAATGGTGAGCAGGAGGATGCCCGTGAGATCTGGAAACAGGCGCTGGAGATTGCGCCGGGCGATAAACGTTTGCTGAATATCATGCAGCGTTTTCTAAAAAACTAGCTGTGCGGTATCGTGACGCGAGCGAACGACAGGAACCGTGCAGAGGTCTCAATGGCCTCGATTCGAAATGAGCTATTTCCAGTGGTTGTGATGCCTTTATTCTCACTCATTAGCAGTAGAGAGTTGGGCCGCCTGAGTTGCGGACTGTTTGTGCTCCTGTTGGCGGCACTGGTTACAGGCTGTGCCAGCCGCCCCGTTGCGCCGGTGGTGACCCCTGAAGTGATCGATCAGCGCTGGGCGGCACATCATGCGCAGCTAAGTAAACTCTCTGGCTGGGAGCTGGGGGGGCGCATTGCGGTGAAGCGCGCGCAGGACTCCTGGAGTGCCAGCCTTCATTGGCAGCAGCGGGCAGCGGCATTTGATGTCCGTTTTTCATCGCTGCTGGGGCTGCGCATTGCACAGCTTAAGGGAGATGCGTTGTCCGCTTCGCTCTATCTGCCGGATAACCGCGTGCTATCGGCGGCCAATCTCTCAGCGCTGCTCGATGAAGAACTCGGCTGGTCGGTGCCAGTGGCAGGGTTACGTTACTGGCTGGTGGGGCTTCCTGCGCCGGTAATTGCAGCGCAGGCGACGCCTCCCTTCACTAAAGGGCTTGATGAGCAGGGGCGGTTACAGTGGCTAGAGCAGTCTGGTTGGCGTATCGACTATCAGCGTTACAAATCGACCAACACGTTAGAGCTGCCTCAAAAGATGGTGCTGACCCGTGATGATCTGCGAGTGCGACTGGTTATCGACCGCTGGCAGGCCGCTGTTGCGCCACGGACGATGGTTGATGCGGCTGCACGTCTCTCGCTACCGAGCCTGAAATAGAGATAGATTGAGCGCTTTGCACGATACAATCAGGAGTAAATAAAGGTAATAACCGCGTTTTCTGCCATCATCAGAAAAATAGTCGCTCATTTTCCTTTCGTACCTGTATCCTGCAAAGGCCTCAGATCATAGAGCCGAGTGTATGAAGATAGAATCTACGACTAAACGTTGGCCTGCACCGGCCAAGCTGAACCTCTTTTTACATATCACTGGCCGTCGCACAGACGGTTACCACCAGCTGCAGACGGTGTTTCAGTTTCTCGACTACGGCGACGAACTCATGTTTACCCTACGTGACGATGGCGAGGTGCGACGCACCAGCGATCTGCCCGGCGTACCATCGGAGCAGGATCTGGTGGTGCGTGCGGCCAGATTATTGCTGGAATACGCCGATTGCAGGCGAGGTGTTGATATTGAGGTCGATAAACGTTTGCCGATGGGCGGGGGGCTGGGTGGCGGCAGTTCAAATGCCGCCACCACACTGGTCGCACTCAATGAGCTGTGTGAGCTTGGCGTGACAGTCGATCAGCTGGCAGCGCTCGGGCTGCAGCTAGGGGCAGATGTGCCTGTCTTTGTGCGCGGCAGGGCGGCGTGGGCGGAGGGGGTGGGTGAACTGATAACCCCGCTGGAGGGTGATCTGGCTCCGGCAGAGCCGTGGTACCTGGTGATTACGCCCGCCTGCTCGGTGGCGACGGCACAGGTTTTTACTGCGCCCGATTTGACACGCGATTGCCATCCCCTCACAATATCGCACTTTCTTGCAGGGCAGGGGATCAACGTGTGTGAAGCGGTTGTGAAAAAACGCTTCCCACCAGTAGCTAACGCGCTGGATTTCCTGTTAAAATATGCGCCCGCGAGGATGAGCGGCACGGGTGCCTGCGTGTTTGCGCCGTTTAATGAGCAGGCTCAGGCGCAGCGGGCGCTACACGACGCCATTTCAGCTGGATGGCAGGGGTTTGTCGCGAAAGGGATGAATCGCTCTCCACTCTGTAGCGGGGAAGTGAAGTGTTGTACGGTCTGAACAGGCCACAAATGGGGCGTCGCCAAGAGGCTAGGCACTAGGTTTTGATCCTAGCATACCCAGGTTCGAATCCTGGCGCCCCAGCCATTTTATAATGTTGTTGTGTCTGTGTGACACGGCGCATCAGCAACAAATAGGTAAACACCTTGGGCTATTCCAAATCACGTTTCGGCTTGCTCGGAATAACAGGCGGGTATGATGCTTCTGATAGCCGTATGATGGTCTTCGGTGGTAATGCTCACCCGCAGTTAGCTCAGTCGATCGCACGTTACCTGCACCTGCCGTTAGGCAAGGCGAATGTTAACCGTTTTAGCGATGGCGAGGTGGCCGTTGAGGTGATGGAGAATGTCCGGGGCAAGGATGTTTTTATTGTACAGCCCACCTGTGCGCCCACCAATGATAACCTGATGGAACTGCTGGTGATGGTGGATGCGTTGCGCCGCTCATCAGCAGATCGTATCACTGCGGTGATACCCTATTTTGGCTACTCTCGTCAGGATCGACGACCGCGCGCAGCCCGAGTGCCGATAAGTGCGCGCGTCGTGGCCGATATGATCACCTCGGTTGGTGTCGATCGGGTATTAACCATCGACCTGCATGCGGATCAGATCCAGGGTTTCTTTACGATGCCGGTGGATAACGTCTATGCGTCGCCGGTATTGCTGAGCGACATCTGGCGTCAGAAACACCCGGATATGATGGTGGTATCACCGGATGTAGGCGGTGTGGTTCGTGCGCGCGCACTGGCAAAACGGCTTGATGGCGCGGATCTGGCGATTGTCGATAAACGACGTCCGGGGCCGAATGAAGCAAAGGTGATGAACATTATCGGTGATGTCACCGGGCGCACCTGCATCCTGGTCGATGACATGGTCGATACCGCTGGCACCCTCTGCGAAGCGGCACGAGTGCTGAAAGAGCATGGCGCCTCAAAAGTGGTTGCCTACTGCACTCACCCCATCTTATCGGGGAGTGCAGTCGAGCGAATTTCAGCCTCAGAGCTGGACGAGCTGGTGGTAACAGATACCATCCCGTTGCGCCAGGATGCGTATGAGTGTGGGCGCATTCGCCAGTTAAGTGTTGCCGATATGCTGGCCGAAACGATGCGCCGTATCAGCGCCGAAGAGTCTGTCAGCTCTATGTATATGGATTAAGAAATCGCCAGTAACGGCAGTAGCGTGGTAGCAATTTGAATTTGTGATCAGTGGCAACTGCCGCTGATTTTTTTGTGGTAACACCAAACCAGGTCGCGGGGGCGGTGTACAGGCAATACTATTTAAAGACGCCTGTTAATTTTTGGAGAAATAAAATGGCTTCAAGTTTTGAGCTAAATGCAGAAACCCGTCAGGACAAGGGGAAGGGTGCGAGCCGCCGCCTACGTCGTGACAACAAAGTGCCAGCAGTACTGTACGGTGCTGGTAAGGATGCGGTCTCACTGACGCTACAGCACAACAAGCTGTTACAGAGCCTGGAAAATGAGGCGTTCTATTCGCACATTTTAACTGTCAACGTTGATGGAAAGGCTGAAAAGGCAGTATTAAAAGATCTGCAACGCCACCCATACAAACCCAGTATTATTCATGTTGACCTGTTACGCATTAATGAAAATGAAAAGCTCCGCATGAATGTGCCGATTCACTTTATTGGTGAAGATATCTCCGTTGGTGTTAAAGCGGGTGGCGTTGTTTCTCATCTGGCAAACGATGTTGAGATCCTCTGTCTACCAAAGGATCTGCCAGAATTTATCGAAGCCGACCTTTCGGGCGTGAACCTTGATGAAACGCTGCACCTGTCTGACCTTAAGCTACCCGCAGGCGTGGAGCTGGTTGCACTGACTCATGGTTCTGACCATGACCTTTCTGTGGCGGCGATCCATATGCCCAAGGTGGTAGCGGAAGTTGAAAGCGGTGCCCCTGTCGCACCTGATGCAGGTGATGCGGAAGGCGAAGAGGCCTAAGCCCGATCTGGCCCCACCGCTTTACTACAGCTGGAAAAGGACTGACAGCCGTGGCAACACAGATTGATCTCATCGTGGGTCTGGGTAATCCAGGCCCCGCTTATGAAAAGACAAGGCATAATGCTGGCTTCTGGCTGGTTGACACCTACGCGCAGCGCTGTCAGGGGCTTTTTAAGCCTGCGCCACGTTTTCTGGGGGAGACCTGCAAGACGCTGCTTGATGGCCACCGCGGCTGGTTATTGAAGCCTGCAACCTATATGAACCGTTGTGGCCAGTCGGTGACCTCACTGGCAAAGTATTACAGGATTCCCATTGAAAGAATCCTGGTGGTACATGATGAGCTTGATCTACCGCCTGGTGTGGCCCGTTTTAAAAAGGGCGGTGGCCATGGTGGACATAACGGCCTGCGTGACATCATTAAGGCCTTTGGTGGTAATAACGCGTTTATGCGCCTGCGCATCGGCATTGGTCACCCGGGACAGAGTGATCAGGTTGCCGACTTTGTGCTGGATGATCCCTCGCGGCGTGAGCGAGAGCTGATCCTCGATGCGATTGATGAAGCGATGGATGTGCTACCGCAGTTTCTGGATGGTGAATTTGAAAAGGCGATGAATCGCCTGCATAGCAAAAAACCCGCGACATAAGTCTGCGAGTGTAGATAACGGGAATACTCCATGGGATTTAAGTGCGGCATAGTTGGCCTTCCAAACGTTGGTAAATCAACGCTCTTTAATGCGTTGACACAGGCAGGTATTGAATCGGCCAACTACCCTTTCTGTACCATTGAACCCAATGTGGGGGTGGTGCCGATGCCAGACCCTCGTCTGGAAGCGCTAGCTGAGATTGTGAACCCACAGCAGGTGTTGCCGACGACAATGGAATTTGTCGACATTGCCGGCCTGGTCGCAGGCGCCTCCAAAGGAGAAGGGCTGGGAAACAAGTTTCTTGCCAATATCCGTGAGACCCATGCGATTGGCCATGTAGTGCGCTGCTTTGAAGATGATGATATTACCCATGTGGAAGGGAGTATTGATCCGTTGCGTGATATCGAGACCATCGATACCGAGCTGGCGCTGGCCGATATGGATTCTGTCGAAAAAGCGATCCTGCGTGTTGCTAAGCAGACCAAGAGCGGCGACAAAGAGGCGATCGCAAAAAAGGGGCTGCTAGAGAAGGTGCGTGACCATCTGGATACCAGCGCACCAGTTCGCTCGATGGGGCTAGATGCCGATCAACGTGCGGCACTCTATGATCTTCACCTGCTCACGATAAAGCCGACAATGTATATCGCCAATGTTGCCGATGATGGTTTTACCGATAACCCATGGCTGGATCTGGTGCGTGAGCGCGCCGCAAGTGAGGGAGCAGTTGTCGTGCCGGTCTGTGCTGCGATTGAGGCGGAGATTGCAGAGCTTTCTGATGAAGAGAAAGGCGAATTTATGGCTGATCTGGGGTTGGAAGAGCCGGGGTTAGATCGCGTTATTCGAGCCGGTTATGAACTGCTTGGCCTGCAAACCTATTTTACCGCGGGAGAGAAAGAGGTGCGCGCCTGGACGGTAAAGGTCGGCGCAACGGCCCCTCAGGCGGCGGGTGTGATTCATACCGACTTTGAACGCGGCTTTATTCGTGCCGAGGTGGTCGCCTATGATGATTACATTACGAACCGCGGCGAGCAAGGAGCAAAAGAGGCCGGTAAGTGGCGCCTTGAAGGGAAGGATTACATTGTGCAGGATGGAGATGTGATCCATTTTCGTTTCAATGTATAAAAATGCAGGGAAAAGGAGGTTCCAATCAAGCTGGTTTTTATCGTATAATCCCGCTTCTTCGGGCGATGGGGTTTGATCTGTACCCTTTGCCCTTTTATCTGAATTCTGGCTATGTAGCTCAGCTGGTTAGAGCGCAGCATTCATAATGCTGAAGTCGGTGGTTCAAGTCCACCCATAGCCACCATCTACTTTAGTTTAGTTTTAACAATTTATTCGGGGTCCGGGTATGAGCAGAGCGACCGCCGGCGCGCAGGGCGCCGCTACGCAATCAGGCAATGATTCTCTGGTAATCGACGGCGTTGAATACCACGCACGACTGCTGACAGGTAGCGGCAAATACAGAGATCTCGAAGAGACCCGGCTTGCAACAGAGGCGAGTGGTGCGCAGATTGTGACCGTTGCGGTACGGCGTACCAACATTGGGCAGCACCAGGATGAGCCGAATCTGCTGGATGTGATCTCACCGGAGAACTACACCCTTCTGCCCAACACCGCCATGTGTTACACCGCAGATGATGCGATTAGAACCTGTCGCCTGGCGCGTGAACTGCTTGATGGCCATAATTTAGTAAAGCTCGAAGTACTGGGCGATGAAAAAACACTCTACCCTGATCTGCAACAGACCTACATTGCGCTTGAGACATTGGTAAAAGAGGGGTTCAAGGTGATGGTCTATACCAACGACGATCCGATTGCGGCCCGGCAGCTTGAAGAGATGGGGGCGGTTGCCGTAATGCCGCTGGCGGCACCGATCGGTTCAGGGCTGGGTATCCGCAACCCTTATAACATCCGTACCATCGTTGAAAATGCCAGTGTGCCAATTCTGGTCGACGCTGGTGTCGGTACGGCCTCTGATGCGGCGATTGCGATGGAGCTGGGCTGCGATGGTGTGTTGATGAATACCGCAATTGCCGCCGCTGATCACCCGGTGCTGATGGCCGCAGCAATGAAGAAGGCGGTTGAAGCGGGGCGTGAGGCCTACCTTGCCGGGCGCATTCCCCGTAAACGTTTTGCCAGCGCCTCATCGCCGCTTGATGGAACATTCTTTTAAGGCACGACGACACCTTTTACCAGCACCATGAGTTATCTACCTCGACGGCAGTTGTGAACAGTAAAATAACCAGGCCGGGCAATACTACCCTGCGCAAGGTGCGTAGCTTTATGCGGCGTGAAGGTCGCCTGACGGAGGGGCAGCGGCGTGGGTTAGAAGCGCAGTGGCCGAGTTGTGGTATTGAAGCGAGTAGCGAGATGCTCGATCTCGACGCTGAGTTTGGGCGCGGCGCGGCGCGTATCCTTGAAATCGGTTTTGGCATGGGTGAGTCACTGATCGCGATGGCGGCCGCGCACCCTGAAAATGATTACCTCGGCATAGAAGTCTACCGCCCCGGTGTCGGCAGCCTGTTGCGTCAGGTTGGTGAACATCAATTGAGTAACGTGCGGGTGATCAACGAAGATGCTGTGGTGGTCCTCGAGCAGATGATTCCAGACAACAGCCTCGACCGCCTGCAGCTTTTCTTCCCTGATCCCTGGCATAAAAAACGCCACCATAAGCGACGCATTATACAGCCCGGTTTTGTGGCACTGATCGGTGAAAAGCTAAAACGCGGCGGAGTGATTCATATGGCGACAGACTGGTACCCTTACGCAGAACATATGATGGCAGTGATGAGCAGTGCGCCGGGTTATAAGAACGCTATCGCACATGGCGAATATGCACCACGCCCTGAGTTCCGCCCACTTACAAAATTTGAGAAGCGTGGCCACCGGCTAGGCCACGGGGTGTGGGACTTGCTATTTGAACGAACTGCTTAGCCGTTGCTGTCTGATCCCTGCTCAGCGAGTGGCAAGGTTAATCTGATCCAGAACGTGGAACCACCATCCTGATTACTCTGCATACCAATCTCCCCTCCCATCAGATCGATTAACTGCTTGCTGATCGCAAGACCAAGGCCGGTGCCGCTATAGCGGCGGGTGCTTGAGCTGTCGATCTGTGAAAACACCTGAAATAACATCGCCTGATCTTCATCGCTAATGCCGATACCGCTATCAATAATTGAGATGTGCAGCGCTATTTTGTTAGCGTTAACCGGCCGGCAGGTAGCTTCCAGTGAGACGTTCCCTTTCTCAGTGAATTTGATGGCGTTACCGATTAGATTTAACAGCACCTGACGCACTCGGCCAGCATCACCAACCACCGCTCCGGAGCAGTCGCTCTCCAGTGTCGCAGAGAATTTGAGCCCTTTTTCAGCGGCCTGTGGCGCGAGTAAAGTTTGAATGGCATCAATCAGTGCCTCAACATTAAAAGGCTCTGATTTAATCGTAAGACGACCACCCTCTATTTTTGTGAGGTCAAGAATCTCATCAATAATGGTCAGCAGTGCGTGGCTGGAGTCATTAATGACGCTGAGCTGTTCAAGCTGCTCTTCATTCAGCCCGCTATCGCGCATGAGCTGTACCATGCCGATGACACCGTTGAGTGGTGTGCGCAGCTCATGGCTCATCATGGCTAAGAATTCGCTCTTGGCTTTCAGAGCGGCTTCCGCCTGTTCGCGCGACTCAATCAGCGTTAGCTCTATTTTTTTGCGTTCGGTGATATCCCTTATCACACCAACGAACTGCTGTTTTCCATGCTCATGGATTTCACTGATGCCAAGGTCAACAGGAAATATAGTGCCATCTTTACGCCGCCCTTTTAGCTCTCTCCCAACGCCAATGATTTTTGCTTTGCCCGTTTCTATGTAGCGACTTAGGTGATGGTCATGCTCCGAACTTTCATCCGGTGGCATGAGCAGGTTTACTTTATGGCCGATGAGTTCCTCTTCATGGAAACCAAAAATCTTCTGGAGTTCGGAATTACAGGAGATAATGGTGCCTTTTGTGTCGATTAGAACAATGCCGTCGATAACATTTTCAATCACTGACTTATAGCGGGCTTCACTCTCCCGAGCCGTCAGCAACGCCTCTTCCTGCTCCCTCTTTGAGAGCATTAATGCAGAATGCATATTTTTAAATGCATCTGTTAGTGCCCCTATCTCATCAGCACTTTCACGAACAGGTAGTTCGCAGTCAAAGTTGCCTTTTTCAAGGCTTGTGATGGCACACTGTAGTCTGGTTAACGGTTTCCTGAAAATAGTATCCAGCAGCAGGTAGATGGATGACATCATCAACAGAAAAAAGAGTGCTAGACTATGATTAAGACTATCGATATGTTTATCAATAGCGCCCATCTCGGCCTCTATATTGATAGTTAGCTGCAACCTTGCCAGCTCGGTACTATCCCAGCGCACCGGCTGCTCAAAAAATATATACATCCCCTCTTCAGTCGCACTCTTTTCCTGATTACTGTTTTTGTAAAGTTGCCGGTTTTCACTGTCTGTTAATGTTAGTGAGATCCAGTCATAGCTGTGTAGCTGCATTTGATGGTTTAGCGTTGCCTGAATCTCAGCGAGGTCACCCGCCAGTAGTGAGCGGGCGAGGCCCGCCTCAAGAGAAGCGAGCACATGTTTCTCACCATTGATAACAAGCGAGCGCTCTTTCTCGATCAGGATAGGCTCCCAGTAGCCGAACAGGAATATTGCAAAGGCACCCAGTGAAGCGATGATCGGTAATAATAGTTTGAAACGCAATTTCATAGTGAAAAAAACGGGCTTAGCATTCTCTGCATTGTAACGGCAGCGCAGGCTTTCTGTTGATAGTGGTATTGCTATAAATCATGGTTTTCCTTAGTGGTTGCGCCGCCAATAAATGATTGATATAGATGACTGACTCTTTACAGGCAATGGGGTATTTATGGTGCTTCTTAATTATCGGCAGTTAACGGCACTCTGTTAGCAATTGCTTCTATTGTCAAATAGTTCTTTCGCCCATTTTTCAGGTATTAATACAGCTGGAATATGTGACTGTAGATATGTTCAATCACGCTTAAATAAAGGTTTTTTTGAGGATATTGTTGTTTTATTCGAGAATGCTGTTGTTAACCCGTTGTTAAGGGAAGATGGTCAATAGTATCAAGCTGTTTTATTGATTAAACTGCTCACAAACCTCATGCCTTTTCTTAGCCTGGTTCAACGAAACGGTTATCAAATAAGCCTGCTTAATAGCGTATTGCACTCACAATAAAACACTGTTCACCGCTGGGTGTTTTGACCCGCACCTCATCATTGATCGCTTTTTTTAACAGCGTCCTGGCCACTGGTGAATCGATGCTGATAAAACCCCGTTGCGGGTTGGTCTCATCGGCACCGACGATACGGTAGGTCACCTCAGAGCCATCACCGTTCTCAAGCGTGACCCACGCGCCAAAAAAGATGCGATCCCTTGTTGCAGGTTTGTTATGCACGACCTTGAAGTCAGGCAGCCGTTTCTGTAGATAGCGAATACGGCGGTCGATACCGCGCAGCTCTTTTTTGCGGTAGATATATTCTGCATTTTCAGAGCGATCACCCTCTGCCGCTGCAGCAGAGAGCGCCGCCACTACATCGTGCCGGCGTTTCCATAGCGCCTTTAGTTCATCATCTAGCGCGGTGTAACCTTCGGGTGTGATGTAAAGTGATGATGGTGGTTGAGGTGGGCGATAGCGTGACATTGTTAATCTTGTTTGAGATGACGTACTACCCAGTAGGCGATGCCGGCTGCAATGGCAAAAAGGGTCAGTTCAATTAATACCAGGTATGCCATGCGCTGTTACTCGCAATCGAGCAGGCCGAGCAGGCCATCCAGCCCGCAATAGTTAAAGGCGGCATCGGCCTGGGCCTGCACGGTGGGCTTGGCGTGGTAGGCGATGCTGAGCCCGGCGGCTGCCATCATTTTCAGGTCATTAGCACCGTCGCCCATGGCGATTGCCTGGTTGAGTTCGATGTTAAGTTCACCGCATAGCTTGCGCAGGAATTGTTCTTTTGCCTCAGCGCCAACAATGCGCCCTTTAACCTTGCCGGTTAATTTCCCATCGATCTCTTCAAGTACATTGGCGTGAGTGTAATCGAGGCCGCAGCGTGCTTTTAAACGGCTGGTGAAGAAGGTAAAGCCACCCGAGACCAGTGCGATTTTTATCCCTTTCTCTTTAAGGGCCGCAAGCATAAGATCCGCGCCGGGGTTGAGGTTGAGTCTTTCATCGTAGACCTTTTGAAAGGCGCTGGTATCGAGCCCTTCAAGCAGGGTGACGCGTCTGTTGAGCGAGGTCTCAAAGTCGATCTCCCCACGCATGGCAGACTCAGTGATGGCAGCGACCTGTGGTTTGAGGTTTGCAAAGTCGGCGATCTCATCGATACATTCGATGCCGATAAAGGTGGAGTCCATATCGGTGATCAGTAGCTTTACCTGTCTGGGATCAAACCGGGCGGGTAGTCGATTGATGTCGAAATCGGCGGCTTCGCGTAGCGCGGCAAGTTGTGCGGTGCTCAGGTTGTTGGCGCCACTGATCCGGTAATGGTGGGTGCGCTTTGTCAGTGAGCCGCCGGTACGCTGGACGATCGCGTGAGCCTTGTCACGGTTAAGTTGGGGCCCCTGCAGAATGATGGTGGTCATGGTTGGTCTGGTCTTTAAGTTAATGTTGGAATGAAATTAAGTAGACTAAAAGTTAACGCCTTATGATAACCGATTGACTGGTTAGCTATCCGTCGGTAGAAACTGCTCCAGCAGCGTATTCAGAAAGCGCTCTCCGTGGGCGGTAGGGCGTATTGCCTGCACGCCGTATTCCAGTAACCCCTGCTCTTCTGCGCGTTGCAGGGCGCGGTCGATGGTGCTGAGCGGCAGGCCCGTGCGTTCAAAGAAGAGGCTGCTAGGAAACCCTTTCGTGAGGCGCAGTGCGTTCATCATAAATTCAAACGGGACTTCACGACGCGATAATACTGTTCTGGTCGCATGGCGCTGTTCGGTTGCGGCCAGTTGCAGATAGTCACTTGGGTGTTTGACCACAGCGGTGCGGGTGATATTCTGCTGCGCCGCATCGGTGATTTTGGCGTGCGCCCCGGCACCGATGCCGAGGTAGTCACCGTACTGCCAGTAGTTGATGTTGTGGCGGCACTGTTTGTCTGGCCGAGCGTAGGCAGAGACCTCATAATGTTCAAAGCCCGCCTCGCGCAGGGCGCTCTGACAGTCCGACTGCATCGCCCAGCTAAGCTCATCGTCAGGTGTTACTGGCGGGTGTTTATGAAACCAGGTGTTGGGCTCAATGGTCAGCTGGTAGTGCGACAGATGGGTCGGCTCGAGCGCCAGTGCGTTATTCAGGTCCTGCAGCGCCTGTGGCAATGTCTGCCCTGGCAGGGCGTACATCAGGTCAAGATTGATCTGTTCAAAGCCTGCGCTGTGTGCATGCTCGACTGCGTGATAGGCCTCGCGCGCATGATGAACACGCCCAATCCGTTGTAATAGATCATCATTGAGGCTCTGTATACCGATTGAGAGGCGGTTAATGCCGGCGCTGCGAAACTCGGCAAACTTCGCCTGTTCGATTGCACCGGGGTTGGCTTCCATCGTGATCTCAATGCCGGGCGCGAGTGGCAGGCGCGCCCGCACCTCGGAGAGCAGGCGATCCATCCCCTCGCTTGAGAAGAGGCTCGGTGTGCCACCGCCAATAAAAATAGTGTCAACCGTGCGCCCCCAGACGCTCGGCAGGCATTGGTCGAGATCGTTGATCAATGCCGTGATGTAGTCCCGCTCGGGAATGGTCTCTTTTACTGCGTGCGAATTGAAGTCGCAGTAGGGGCATTTATGTACGCACCACGGAATATGAATATAGAGCGCAAGCGGGGGGAGGGCGCTGAAGTTAAAAATGGTACGATTGCCTCTGTTCACGGTTATAAAAAACCTCCCACCGTCACGGCAGGGGGCTGGTGTGTAGCGCTGCGTTACTGAATGCTGGTCGCCACCAGCTCGCCATTGTCGCCATCGCGATAACGCACCACCACCTGACCAGCGCTACTGTTGATTGCCAGCAGTTGTTTGTTATCGACTGAAAAAGTGATCGGCTTTTGTGTCTCTGCATCCATGATGGTCAGCGTGTGCTGTTCTCGATCGATTTCAGTGATGTTACCGACATGTGTCTTCGGTCCCATTGCACTACAGGCGAGTGCGGCTCCACTGGCAAGTAGTGTGGCGAGGGCAAGTCCTGAAAGTGTCGCGGTTTTTGGGGTCGTCATGGTCGATCTCCTTCATCTTGTCTCAACACCGTCATCGCTGCTGATTCGTTTTGGCTTCTCTTAGATATATTGGTGTTTTTTTTGCTGAAAGAAAACCCCCGATCCGTGGGTGTATGAGCCGCTTTAATGGGACTGGAGTGCTGCCAGCAGTTTTCTGAGCGCCTGCCCGCGGTGGCTCAGGCTATTTTTGACTGCCGGTGCAAGCTCCGCTGAGGTGCAGTGGTGATCCGGCAGATAGAATACCGGATCATATCCAAAGCCGTTAGCGCCGCGCGATTCTGATAGAATGCGCCCCTCCCAGCTCCCCTGGCAGATGATCGGTGTGGGGTCGGCCGCGTGTGTCATATAGACGATCGCACATTGAAAACGGGCGGTACGTTGAGTATCGGGCAGGCCGCTTAGCTCAAAAAGTAGTTTGTCGAGATTCTGCTGGTCACTCGCATCGACCCCGGCAAAGCGCGATGAGTAGATCCCCGGTGCGCCGTTAAGCGCATCGACCGCCAGTCCAGAGTCATCGGCAATCGCCGCCAGCCCGGTCTGATCTGCTGCATGGCGCGCCTTGATGATCGCATTTTCCACAAAGGTGAGGCCGCTCTCATCCGCCTCCGCCAGGTCGAAATCGGACTGCGGTACAACCTCGAAATCAAGCCCGGCCAGCAGCGCGCCGATTTCGCGCACCTTGCCCCGGTTGCCGCTGGCAAGTACAACCTTGCTAGCCATTAAGTGCCGCATTCTGTTTGGCAACGAGTTCGGCGATCCCCTTTTTTGCCAGGGCTAACATTGCGTTAAGCTCATCTTCACGAAAGGCGTGCCCTTCGGCTGTCCCCTGAACTTCAATAAAGGCACCGGCATCGTTCATCACCACATTCATGTCGGTCTCGGCATTGGAATCTTCCGGGTAGTCGAGGTCCAGCACCGGGGTGCCCTGGTAGATGCCGACCGAAACAGAGGCGAGCTGGCCGTGCAGGGGGTTCTTTTTGATGAGCTTGCTTTCCAGCATCTGATTCACCGCATCGACCAGCGCCACATAGCCGCCGGTGATGGCGGCGGTGCGGGTGCCGCCGTCGGCCTGGATGACATCGCAGTCGATGGTGATGCTATTTTCGCCCAGCGCCTCAAGGTCGATCACCGCGCGTAGCGAGCGCCCGATCAGGCGCTGAATCTCCAGCGTGCGCCCCCCCTGCTTGCCGCGTGCTGCCTCGCGCCCCATGCGTGAGCCGGTGGAGCGTGGCAGCATGCCATATTCGGCCGTAACCCACCCTTGCCCTTTGCCGCGCAGAAAGCCGGGGAGACGATTTTCGACCGACGCGGTGCAGAGCACTTTCGTGTCGCCGAACTCGACCAGCACCGACCCTTCGGCGTGCCTGGTGTAGTTGCGAGTGATGTTGATGGTTCTGAGTTCATCGGGGGCTCGACCGCTGGGGCGCATAAAGATGGATCCTTCTGGTTTTTATTAGATTCGGTGCAGATTATACCCCGGATTGCGCCATGGCGGGGTTCTCCTGTTGTCGTGAGTCGTGATGCATTATGATGTGCCCCTTCACACAATATGTAGGTGGTGGAATAACGATGATTCGAAGTATGACGGCCTTTACCCGCCAGACCCGCGAGGCTGAATGGGGGGGGATGAGCTGGGAGTTGCGTTCGGTTAACCACCGCTATCTGGAGGCATCACTGCGTATGCCGGAAGAGCTGCGTGCGCTGGAGATGGTGGCACGGGAGCGAATTTCAAAGCGGCTCAAGCGTGGCAAGGTGGAGGCATTTTTACGTTTTCAGCCGGTTGATGTGGCCGACAGCGGCCTGCAGCTCAACCACGAACTGATCGCTTCGCTGGTGCAGGCCAACGAAACAATTGAGGGGTTGATGGAAAATCCGGCGCGCACCCAGCCGTTTGATCTCCTGCGCTGGCCGGGGGTGTTGCAGCGTGCTGAGGTGGATCCTGGCGAGCTTAAAAAAGAGACGCTGGCACTACTGGACCGTGCGCTGGATGAGCTGGTCGAAACCCGCGAGCGTGAGGGGGCGGGGATGAAGGCGGTTATCGAGCAGCGTTGCGATGCGATGGCGGCCGAAGTGGTTAAGGTTCGCGCAGCGATGCCCGCTATCCTCACCGCACAGCGCGACAGGATTGTTGCACGGGTGGCGGAATTGCAGGTAGGGCTGGAAGCGGAGCGCCTTGCACAGGAGATTGCAATCATCACACAGAAGAGTGATGTAGCCGAAGAGCTGGACCGCATCGAGGTTCACCTGCAAGAGGTGCGGCGGGTGCTGGAGCAAAACGAGCCGGTAGGGCGGCGTCTCGATTTTCTGATGCAGGAGCTGAACCGTGAAGCGAACACGCTGGGCTCCAAGTCGATCTCAACCGAAAGCAGCTCAGTGGCGGTGGAGATGAAGGTGCTGATCGAGCAGATGCGCGAGCAGGTACAGAATATCGAATAGGTCGCGCCAGGTGGCGTGACCATTTAGTAGAGGAGCGATTGTGTCAGGAATGCTTTATATCGTAGCCGCGCCATCCGGTGGGGGGAAAACCAGCCTGGTCAGCGCGCTGTTACAGGCTGATAGCGGCATCAAGCTGTCGATCTCATACACCACGCGTCCGCCGCGGCCGGGTGAGGAGGATGGGGTCAATTACCATTTTATCGACGAGGCGCGTTTTCATCAGATGGTGCAGGAAGGGGCCTTTCTTGAATATGCCGAGGTCTTCGGCTGTTATTACGGCACCGCGCAGGCGACTGTCGAATCGCAGTTGAGTGACGAGGTCGATGTGATTCTGGAGATCGACTGGCAGGGGGCGCAGCAGGTGCGTAGATTGATGCCGGAATGTCGCTCGATTTTTATCGTACCACCGTCACGAGAGGAGCTGGAGCGCCGCTTGCGAGGGCGCGGACAGGATAGCGAGGCGGTGATTGCGCGTCGAACCGCCGAAGCAGTAGAGGAGATGTCTCACTACAGTGAGTTCGACTATCTGGTTGTGAATGACGATTTTGAGACCGCCCTGGCAGACCTGAAGGCGATTTTTCGTGCTCGACGACTGGAAGTGGCGGTGCAGAGCCAGACACTGGCGGGGCAGCTTGCTCGTTTACTGCAGTAGCAGGGGCTCGCTCGAATGGAGCAATAGTGGCTGGGGATATGCGAACGGGCAAAATGGCGCTATACTTCGCGATTGTTTCCCCGATGAGAAAATTCAGAGTTTCAGTTTAGGAGTAGAACGATGGCGCGCGTGACAGTAGAAGATTGCCTGGAAAATGTAGATAACCGTTTTGAACTGGTGCTGGTCGCCAGCAAGCGCGCGCGTCAACTGGCAAATGGCGGCGAAGCGACGCTGGAGTGGGAAAACGACAAACCGACCGTCGTGGCGCTGCGTGAGATTGCAGAAGGGAATGTCGATGCCTCTATTCTGGTAGAAAAACCTGCGAGCATCGTCGATGAAGAGGCGCTGTTGGGTGATCAGGATGCAGCTTCATCATTAGAACCTCAGGGTGACTGGTCTCCAGCTACGAGCTAAACCTTGAGCAACGCTGCTCCGGCCGAATTTCCCGAGATAACCATTCCTGATGAGGCGCGCGCGGACGGCGCGTATGAGATGCTGTGTGCTGCGCTGGGCAGTTATCTCGATGAGGTGCAGTTAACCACTATCTACCACGCCTATCTTTTTGGTGCCCAGGCTCATCAGGGGCAGATGCGTAAGTCTGGCGACCCCTATATTAGCCATCCGCTAGCGGTGGCCACCATTCTCGCAGAGATGCGGATGGACGTAGACAGCATCATCGCGGCAATCCTGCACGATGTCATTGAAGATACCCCGACCGAAAAAGAGCAGGTTGCCGAACTGTTTGGTGACGATGTGGCGCAGCTGGTTGATGGTGTCAGCAAGCTGACCCAGATCGAGTTTGAGAGCAAGGTCGAGGCGCAGGCGGAAAATTTTCGCAAAATGTTGCTGGCGATGGTGCAGGATATCCGCGTCATCATCATCAAACTGGCGGACAGGCTGCACAACATGCGCACCCTCGGGGCGATGCGCAGCGACAAACGCCGCCGTATTGCACGCGAAACACTCGAAATTTACGCGCCGATCGCCAATCGTCTCGGGATGAACGGGATGCGGACGGAGCTTCAGGAACTCGGTTTTTCTGAATACTATCCGATGCGCCACCGGGTGATCGCAGAGTCGGTGCGCAAGGCGCGCGGCAATCGTAAGGAGATCGTCACCAAAGTGCAGGATGCGATTGAAGAGCGGCTGAAAGAGGAGGCGCTGGAAGGTCATGTTGAAGGGCGTGAGAAGCTGCTCTATAGCATTTATATGAAGATGCAGAAAAAGCAGCTCTCTTTTTCAGAGGTGTTTGATGTCTATGCTTTTCGCATCACGGTTGATTCGGTCGATAGCTGTTATCGCGTGCTGGGTGCGGTACATAATCTCTATAAACCGCTGCCCGGCAAGTTTAAGGACTATATTGCGATTCCCAAGGCGAACGGCTATCAGTCACTCCACACCATTCTATTTGGCCCATACGGAGTGCCGATTGAGGTTCAGATTCGCACCCGTGAGATGGACCGCCTTGCTGAAGCGGGAGTGGCCGCACACTGGCTCTATAAACAGCACGATGAGCAGGACAGTTTTGCTGAAGGGCGCTCTCATCGCCGGGTGCGTGAGTGGATGCGCAGCCTGCTGGAGATGCAGAAGAGTGCGGGTGATTCCCTTGAATTCCTGGAAAACGTCAAGATCGACCTCTTTCCCGAAGAGGTTTATGTCTTCACCCCGAAAGGGACAATCATGGAGCTGCCGCGTGGTGCCACCGCAGTGGATTTTGCCTATGCGGTTCATACCGATATCGGCAATCGTTGTGTTGCGGTGAAGATCGAGCGCCGCCTCGCGCCGCTCAGTACGCCGTTAATGAATGGCCAGACGGTACGCATCATCACCGCTCCGGCTGCACAGCCGAACCCAACCTGGCTCAACTTTGTGGTGACCGGCAAGGCGCGCACTAACATTCGCCATTACCTGAAAAATCTGCGGCGTGATGAGTCGATAGAGTTGGGGCGGCGCATGCTGGAGCAGGCACTGAAAGGGTATTCACTGTCGCTCAGCGGGTTGTCGCCAGGTTACCTGCAGATGATTGTCGATGAGTTTCGTGGTGAAAAACTAGAGGATATTTTTGAAGACATTGGTCTGGGTAACCGCCCGGCGCCACTGGTGGCGCGGCGTATCGCTGAAGCGCCGGTGTTCAAAGGGGATGCACAGTCGCGTTCGCAAACATTAAGGCACGCCTTTAGCCGCTATATGCCTGCCTGGCTGGGAGGGAACAAGATGCGGCCGCTCGCGATCTCCGGTACCGAAGGGATGGTGGTGAACTTTGCGCGCTGTTGTCATCCGATTCCGGGCGACTCAATTCAGGGTTTTGTCTCTGCTGGCCGCGGAATCGTCGTCCATACCGAATCGTGTAAAAATGTAGCGGACTTTCGCAACAGCCCGGAGAAGTGGGTGGATGTGCGCTGGGAATCGAATATTGAAAACGACTTTCCGGTAGATATCAGGGTCGATGCGATCAATCGTCGCGGGGTGCTGGCGATCATCGCCTCAGCGATTTCTGAAATGGACAGTAACATTAATAATGTCGCGATTGATGGTCGTGACGGCAAATACAGCGCGATGACCTTTTCAATCTCGGTGCAGGGGCGTGTACACCTGGCGCGGGTGATGCGCCATGTGAAGAGTCTTGATATGGTGTCAAAAATAGTACGCGTTAAAGGCTAACGGTTAGAGGAGAGGGGAAGATGACGCGCGAAATTATCAGTAGCGAGCGGGCGCCGAGTGCCATCGGTACCTATTCACAGGCGGTCAAAGTGGGGGATGCGGTCTATCTTTCGGGGCAGATTCCACTGGTGGCGGAGACGATGGAGATGGTCGATGGCGATACCGAGGCGCAGATCGTGCAGGTCTTTGAAAACCTGCGTGCGGTAGCGCAGGCGGCGGGTGGCGATATGGTCGATATCGTTAAACTCAACATCTTTCTCACTGACCTCGGCTGTTTTGCGACCGTAAATGAGGTGATGGCGCGCTACTTTGAGGTGCCGTTCCCGGCACGTGCAGCGGTGCAGGTGGCCGCGTTGCCGCGTGGTGCCGCGGTTGAAATGGATGCGGTGATGCATCTCAGTGCACGCAGTTGACCGCTCTGCCGTAGCGCCTATCGTTACTCGCTGGTGTGATCACCAATGAGCTACCTTCCGTGAAAAAGGGGGCGCAAACGGACGCTACCGCCAGCGCGCGCTCTGCACCGATTCGCTATCTAAAAGGGGTGGGGCCACAAACGGCCGAAAAGCTGGCGAGACTGGGTATTCAGCAGGTGTGGGATCTCCTCTTTCACCTGCCGCTACGCTATCAGGACCGCACCCGGATTGTGCCGATTGGTGCGCTGGTGGCGGGTGAAGAGGCGCTGGTGCAGGGCGAGGTGCAGGCGTCGGATCTGCGCTTTGGCCGTCGCCGCATGTTACTGGCCCGCATCAGTGACGGCACCGGCTCCCTCACGTTACGTTTTTTCCATTTCAGCGCGCGTCAGCAGGCGGCACTGAAGCCGGGTATCTGGCTGCGCTGCTACGGCGAAGTGCGCCACGGTCAGGTTACGCTGGAGCTGACACACCCCGAATACCATGAGATTGAACCCAACGAACCGCTGCCGGCTGATGCCCGGCTGACGCCGATCTACCCGACCACCGAAGGGGTGCGGCAGGCGACGATACGGGCGTTGACAGATCAGGCGCTGTCGCGCCTGCTGGCGAGCACCGCATCAACCACGGACGGAGAAGAGCATCTGCAGGAGCTGCTGCCAGATGAGCTGCTGGCAGAGCTGGGCCTGCCGCCACTGGCGCAGGCGATCCACTATGTGCACCGCCCTCCGGCGGCGGCGTCACAGCGTGATCTTGCGAGTGGTTTCCACCCCGCGCAGCAGCGGCTCGCCTTTGAAGAGCTGCTGGCGCAGCAGCTGAGCATGCAGCAGTTGCGGCAGAAGAATCGCGCGCAGCGTGCCCCCTCACTGGCGGTAAAGGGGGTGTTGCGTCAACAGCTGCTAGCACAGTTGCCGTTTCAATTGACCGGCGCACAGCAGCGGGTGATCGATGAGGTGACCCACGATATGCAGCAGCCCTCCCCGATGCAGCGTCTGGTACAGGGGGATGTCGGCTGCGGCAAAACAGTGGTGGCGGCGCTGGCGGTGTTGCAGGCGGTGGAGGCGGGGTATCAGGCGGTGGTGATGGCGCCAACCGAGTTGCTGGCCGAGCAGCATCGGCAGAATTTTGCACAGTGGCTGTTGCCGCTCAGTATTGAGATGGCGTGGCTCTCGGGCAGGTCGAAGGGGAAGGTGCGCAGCGCGGCGCTGGCACAGATTCGCAGTGGCGAGGCGCAGCTGGTGGTCGGGACACACGCGCTGTTTCAGGAGGAGGTGGTGTTTGATCGACTCGGTTTTGTGGTGGTCGATGAGCAGCACCGTTTTGGTGTTCACCAGCGGCTGGCGCTGCGTGAAAAGGGGCGACAGCAGCACTGTTTCCCGCACCAGTTGATCATGACTGCGACACCGATTCCGCGCACCCTGGCGATGACCGCCTACGCCGATCTTGATCTCTCTTTGATCGATGAACTGCCGCCGGGACGTAAGCCGATCGAGACGGTGGTACTACCGGATGGACGGCGCGATGAGGTGGTGCAGCGTGTCCGTCAGGCGTGCCGCAGCGGATGCCAGGCCTACTGGGTCTGCACCCTGATAGAGGAGTCAGAGACATTGCAGTGCCAAGCGGCGGAAGAGAGCGTCGCACAGCTGGCCGAGGCGCTGCCGGATCTACGCGTCGCGCTGGTGCATGGCCGGCTCAAGGCGCAGGAAAAAGCCGCGGTGATGGCCGCCTTTAAAGCGGGTGAGATCGACCTGCTGGTGGCGACCACGGTGATCGAGGTGGGCGTCGATGTCCCCAGCGCGAGCCTGATGGTGATTGAAAATGCTGAACGACTGGGGCTGGCGCAGCTTCATCAGTTGCGTGGCCGGGTGGGGCGCGGCAGTGAAAAAAGTCACTGCGTTTTGCTGTATCATGCCCCCCTGTCGGCACAGGGCAAGGCGCGCCTGGCGGCGATGCGGGAGACGAGCGACGGTTTTGAGATCGCCCGTCGCGATCTGGCACTACGCGGCCCGGGTGAGATTCTCGGCACCCGTCAAACCGGTGAGTTGCAGTTTCGTATTGCCGATATCGCGCGTGATCAGGCGATGCTCCCTGATGTGAACCGCACCGCGCGCCTGCTGATGGAGCGCTATCCGCAGCGAGTGGCCCCGATTATTCGCCGCTGGTTGGGCGACGCCGCGCGTTATGGCGAAGTGTGATGCGCGATTAATTTGATTTAATTTAACAGCGGGATAGATGAAAATTGGAAGTTAAGCGGCATGGGGTTTGGCGGGAGCCGGTGTGGCGTCCTGCGGATAATGTATTGCGCGCCACGCTGCCGCGGCAACTACGAACCTGGCTCTATGACAGCGCCTCGCTGACACTGCGCCTGCAGCAGGTGAGTGGCGGTGACTTCCGGGTGCGGCTGCTGTCGCAGCGGTGGCAGCGGCCGCTGCTGAATGAGCGCCTGGCGATGGCGATGGGGCATCACGAATATGCAATGGTGCGTCAGGTGCAGCTGATCTGTAAGGGACAGCCGTGGGTCTATGCGCGTAGCGTGATCCCGGCACGCACCATGAGTGGCGCAGGGCGGCAGTTGTCGAAGCTCGGCAGTCGTCCACTGGGTGCCTTTCTGTTTGCCAGAAATGGGGTGGTGCGCGAGCCGATGGAGATCGCCTGCGTGCATCCCAACGAGATGATTTATGATGATGCGACAGCTGGGGCGGGTGCTAAGCGGCAGGCGGTGTGGGGGCGGCGCTCGGTATTTCGTCTTGAGCAGAAGCCGCTGCTGGTGAGTGAGTTTTTTTTGCCCACTATTCCGGCACGATAAATTGAGTGTTAACAGATTCTAAAGCAGGTATTGGAGAGATGCGCGGTGCTGGTTAGTAGAAACATAGTCGGGTTGCGCTGTTGATGGCGAACCTCAGACAATATCTGGTTCTGATGCGTTTCGATAAGCCGGTCGGTACCTTTTTGCTGCTGTGGCCAACGCTGTGGGCGCTGTGGATTGCGGCCGAAGGGGTGCCGGATAGTGATGTGCTGATCGTCTTTGTTGCCGGGGTGGTATTGATGCGCGCCGCAGGCTGCGTGATCAATGACTATGCCGACCGGGAGATCGACTCAAAAGTGCGCCGCACCCGTGACCGCCCCATCACATCGGGTAAGATCGCCCCTAAAGCGGCGCTGATACTGTTTGTTGTGCTCTGTCTGGCCGCCTTTGCGCTGGTGCTGACGATGAACAAACTGACGATCATGATGTCGTTTGTCGCCGCCTTTCTGGCCGCCACCTACCCCTTTATGAAGCGCTACACCTATCTGCCTCAGGTCTACCTTGGGGCGGCCTTTGGCTGGGCCGTGCCGATGGTGTTCGCGGCGCAGACCGGTACCGTACCGAAGGAGGCGTGGTTGCTGTTTATCGCGACGGTGTTGTGGGCGACCGCTTATGACACGATGTATGCGATGGTCGATCGGCGTGATGATCTGCGTATCGGGGTAAAATCGACCGCCATTCTGTTTGGTGACGGTGACCGGGTAATTATTGGTATAATACAGGCGCTCTTTTTTCTGGTGCTCCTCATTGTGGGGCAGCATCTTGGAATGGGGGCGTATTATTATGGCGGCCTGGTTGTGGCCGCGCTGTTTGCCGGTTATCAGCAGTACCTGCTGCGTGACAGGGATGTCCTGCTCTGTTTTCGCGCCTTCCTGAATAATAATGTTTTTGGCGCAGTCATCTTTATTGGCATCGCCCTGCATTATGCAGTGTCGAATGGCGCTTGAGTGGTAGTGTTTGCTGCCTTTTTGAATTGACTTAATTATAGAATAATTAATTGTATGCTGCTTTCATCTGTTGCTGTTGTTGCCGGGTTTATCTTGTTGGTATGGGGGGCGGACCGCTTTGTGCTGGGGGCTTCGGCCACGGCGCGAAATTTTGGGGTGTCACCATTAATCGTGGGTTTGACCATTGTCGGCTTCGGCACCTCGGCGCCTGAAATGCTGGTGTCGGGCATGGCCGCTTATCAGGGCAGCCCGGGTATCTCGATCGGAAATGCACTGGGTTCCAATATCACCAATATTGCATTGGTGCTGGGTGTGACGGCGCTGGTAGTGCCTTTGACAGTGCATTCCGGCATTATCAGACGAGAGCTGCCAATCCTGCTGCTGGTGATGGTGCTGGCACTGTTATTGATAGTTGATGGCGAGCTTGGTCAGGGTGATGGTCTGTTTCTTCTGCTGGGCATGTTTCTGATGATCTTCTGGGTCGTCCGGCTGGGGCTGCGCGAGCGCGACAGTGGAGACCTGATGTCAAGCGAATTTGATGCTGAAATACCGGAAGGGATGCCGACCCCGCGAGCGATGTTCTGGCTGGTGACTGGGATGGTGGTGCTCTTTGCCAGTTCACATATTCTGGTGTGGGGTGCGGTCAACATCGCCCGGGCCTTTGGCGTGAGTGATCTCATTATCGGGTTAACGATTATCGCCATCGGTACCAGTCTGCCCGAGCTGGCGGCGTCGGTAATGAGTGCGCTAAAGAACGAACATGAACTGGCAATAGGGAACATCATCGGTTCCAATATGTTTAACATATTAGGGGTGATGGCGTTACCGGGGTTGATCTACCCGTCGGTGGTGCCTGAGGGTGTACTATCACGTGACTATCCGGTGATGATCGCTCTGACCATTGCGCTGCTGCTGATGGCCTACGGTTTTCGCGGGCGAGAGGGTAAGATTAATCGTGTCGAAGGCGGGTTGCTGCTGGCAGCCTATTGTGGCTACATGTACTGGCTTTATCAGGCGGCGCTATAAATTGCGCTGTGCGCAGGAGAAGAAGATGCAGGAGATGATACTCGCGGTGAGCAACATCAAGTGTGGTGGCTGTGCTGAAAATATTAAAAACGGTCTGGAGGGGATGCAGGGGGTGACCCAGGTCTCGGTCGATGTTGGCAGTGGGGAGGTAAAGGTTCAGGGCGATATGCTCGATCGTGAGCTGCTGGTTCCGAAGCTTGCTGCGCTTGGTTTTCCGGTGGTGAATAGTTAAATCGCATCATCAGCCATGCTGAATTCGCAGCGGTATATTCGCGAGATACCAGGTGGGTAAGGGAGGCGGGATTGCTCTACTTTTGG
>WFVD01000012.1 GCA_015491865.1 Gammaproteobacteria bacterium | reverse complement strand
TTTAATTGTGGTAACTCATTTCCCTCTGCCAACCAGTAATTCCAATAACACTGCTTCGGCCTGGCTCCCCACTGTTTTTTGAATTTATATGTTGGGCCATCCAGCGTCGAACGGCCAAAATCAAAAATCTTATAGCCTTTTAGAATTGAATGCCTCAGCACTTCCCAATAGAGCTTCATATTGGTTCCGAGGCGATTATATTCACGCAGAGACGATGCCCAGGGTATCTCAATAACTTGTTTATAGCCGATTAAAAATGCAGCGGCCACAGGCAACTCATTTAGGTATATGACGACAATAAACGTCTCTGACGGGCGGGCTGCCAGGATACGTTCAAATAGTTTTTTTGTGTAAACAGGCGTCCCTAAATCGCGCATATTACGGGAAAACACGGCATAAAAATCATCCAGCAGATCCTCTCCTCCTACCTTTGTCGATGCGCCCTCACGTTCTGGGCGTCTAATTTGCGAACGACGCTTTGCTCCGATCGATTTCGACAAATGCTCAGGGTCATCAGGCAAATCAAGCAACATCAGCACCTTTTCATCTTTATGCTGCCAACCATTCTCACGCGGCTGAAACTCCCTTAATTCCATATGAGTAACACCGAGTGATTCACTTAAGCCAATGGCTCGATCTAATAGCGCCGCTTCAGCCTGGGGGCTGCTTGACAACACACCACCCTGATTGAAATATGGCATCGATACCAGAAAATGGCCGAACAACCGGTTTTTGAAGTGAACCAGGGGCAATACACCACAAACCTCACCTGCCTCAGAGATGGCTGCTAAATAGTGGCAACGGCTATTAAACACATTAGCCAGCACTGTTCTCCACACACTTAAGTGATAAACACTCGCCTGCTGGTGGCCATTTACATAGTCATCCCACTGGGGTTCGCCGATCTCTTCGATGGTGGAAACTTTCATATTATTCAGGCGTTCCTAAATAAACCTCCTCCATCGTGCCCCAGCTAAAATCACTTAGCAGGCGCTGGAGGCGCGACTCCATACGACTCAAATTGAGGTAGTGCCTGATCCGGGTTTTAAGGGGGATGTTGTGCTGGCGTGGCTGATCCGGGTCTAGCTCCCATGGGTGAAAATAGAAGTTACATGGCTGCTCTTCTTTACCATTCACGCGCTGTATCCCCCATTTTGATAACGGGTAAGGGAACAGTCTAAAGTAACCACCGCCACCACAGGGAATGTTGCGCCCATAGATGGAAATGGTTGAGACAGGAATCTCCACCATGCTCGATTCAGGAACGTCGTATTTAAAGCGTGGTGCATCGGGTATACCATACAGGTCATGCTTGATTGGGTAGACGCTGGAGCTGTATCGATACCCCTCTTCGGCTAATAGCTCATGCGCCCATAGCGTTGAATTTACGATTGAGTAACTTGGCGCGCGGTACCCTTTCACCTCAACACCACCGATCTCTTCAAGAATTCTTTTGGATGTTCTGATCTCTTCCCTGAACTGAGCGCTATCCAGCATCGTAATACGACTATGGCTGTAGCCATGGCTCGCCAGCTCATGACCATTTCCAACAATTTCACGCACAAGGTCAGGGTAACGGTCAGCGACCCACCCCAGTACAAAAAAAGTTGCTTTCACATCTGCCGCGGCAAAAAGCGCCAGCGCCTTGCGGGTGTTATGCTCCACTCGACACTCCAATCGATCCCAATCGGCTCTGTCGATAATCGATTCAAAAGCAGAGACCTGGAAATAATCTTCCACGTCGACACTCATCGCATTTATGATTTTATTATGAGCCACCATTTCTCTTATTCACAAAATTCACCGTTACTAACCTCTGGTCACTTAAAGGGAGGATAACTCTTTTGCTCTTATTACCCTCTACCACTTTCCCCGAGAGCACCAACCATGACCACCATCACAGGGTATAAAGTCCCTTAAAACACCACGTTCACAAACAGCCCTATGAGTTGCTGGCGATATTCCTGTATCGCACTGCCCGAACGACTTGTGACTGAATATTCACCACCGACAGAGATCATTCTTCTCGGTTGGCTCTCAATTCTCACTAGTGCGTAAGTCAGGCGATCACTCTCTGGCTGGGTATTGGGCGTGCGATCTCGAACAGAGAGGGCAACCTCTAATGTACTCTTCGCGGTCATCGACCAGTTCCAGTTTGCGGCTACAGAATCAATAACCTCTCGGTTCAAGCTCAACTGGAAATTACGAATCTCATGATAGGCCAATATCTCACCACGGCTTCTCGCCCACTGGTAGTAGGCCCGGACATCGCTTCGCCTGATCTCAAACACCTCGTTTAGCAGAAAGTTATCCCCTAAATTATCGAACAGGGAAATAACCGTAGCGGGGGCGTTAGCACGATTCACCTCGATCGCACTTTGAGTAATATCGGTGCGATAACCCGCCTCAAACCCCGTACGTAAATTATATCGGTATAGCAACCGCAGTGCTGCTGTATCACCAAAATAACGCTCTCCAATTAAAGCATTAATCGAGATCTTTCGCGTCGGCATTGCCTCAAACCCTATCTCACCAAACCCACCCCGGGTCGTCTCTACCGTTGCCCGATCATAACGGTCTTCTTCATACCCCACATTCAACAGCCACGCCCAGTTTGGGTTCATCTGGTAGCGGCTATTAAGCCGTACCTCATCAAATTCGGCAGGTCTGCTACTGAGCTGGCTCTCTGTCCTGACAGCATTAAATGAAAGATCAAAAGAGAGGATGTCGCCGCTCTCTGCATAACTTGCCAGCGCAGTAAACGACTCGGTCTGACTATCATTTGCGCTGACGGCATTAAAGCGGGTGTCTCGGTAGGCATAATCGACTCGGGTTCGCCAGTGCGAACTCCACTGTTTCAATAAATAAGGGTTGATGCTGTAAGTGCTAACATCAGTACGGTTACTGGTCAGTGAGAGGTTATTTGCAGCAACGGCCTGCTGATCCGAGATTGCACTCTGCGTTCTATTTGCGGCAAGGTCTAAAAAGAGAAAATCAGCTGCAAGCTCTGAATTTGTCGATGCGCTAAATTGTTGAAAACCGCGCGTCTCTCCCGAACGACGATAGCTAAGGTGCTGATAGCGCGCATCTAGCACCCCGCGATGGCGACGCGATCTCATTGTCACGGCAACCCCGGGGCTCACGTCAGTAATCGCACCGCCTTCACGTAGTTCGTCTGCTGCTAATGAGAGGTTGTCACTCCAGTACTGAGAGACCAGCACAGATGGGATAATTTCGATACTGGCAGCGGCAGGTGTGACCCCCACCAACAGCGGCGTCCAGACAAATAGATAAGCAGCACGCCGCATCGAAATCACCATCTTCAGCCTGCTCTGGACTCACCATCGCTCGTATAATAGTAGCCGTAGCCATCATTTTCAGCCAGCCTGCCACCCTGACGTTTATTCAGCACCAGGCCGACCGATATTTTTTCTCTCTCTATGCTCATCAGTGCCTGCTGGATGAGTGACTGCGGTGTTTTATCCGCTTCAACAACAATGACCGCCTGCCCTGCATAGTGCGTGAGGATTTCAGCATCATTAGCCGCAAGCAGTGGCGGCGCATCCATTAGTATAATTCGATCTGAATAGCGCTCGGCGATTTCTGCTGTCAACCGCTTCATCCGACCCCCCGCCAGCAACTCTGCCGAATGCTTATGCGCTCTCCCTGCAGGAAAAACTTTTAACTGAGGAATGGCGGTATTGACGATCACATCTTCAATGGAACACTCCCCCTCCAGCACATCAACCAGCCCCGGCTGCCCATCCACATCAAATAACTTGCTCAACGAGCGCCGCATACAGTCTACATCCATCAGCATCACGGTGATATCGCGCTCAAGAATCATGTTCAAGGTGAGGTTAATAGCGCAGAACGTCTTCCCCTCCCCCGGAACCGCACTACTAATCATCACAAGATTTCCAGGTAATTTATCTGCTCCCTGCTCACCTGAGAACGCCCTCTTCAGGATTGGCCGTTTAATCCTTCTGAATTCGCTAAACTGGCGTGAGCCCTCATAATCTTGCGCAAGGTAGCCCGCCGCCTCCAACCGGTCCAGCTGAAGAGCCAGAGGCTTCTTTTCCGTTTGCCTGCCGGCATGTGGTTTATGCTCAGCGACCTCAGCTTCACCGGTCGCTGCTTTTAGACCGTGATCCGGATTATTCCTGCCTGTTAGTGGTAATGGTACGCTCTCAGCTACTTTTGTCGCCCCATCGCCCTCTGTTTTTCCGCGATTATTCTGCTCCAGGCGCGCCATTATTTTTTCGATGCTACTCATAGCAGTTTTCCTATTACGCTCATCACATCCGGCAGGCGATACCCGGCGATACTCATCCATAAGACCGCGCCATAGGTAGCAACCAACATTAGCGATAAGGTAAAAAAGAGTGTGTGTCTCTTAAGCACGGCGCTGATGCTTCCAGCATCAGCATCAATGCGAGTCACGGCTCCGTAAATAGAGAGATCGGTGATCTTTGCCAGCCCATACATATCTGAAACCACCGGGCGTAGAAAACCAATTAACACAGCAAACCCTAACCCTGCACCTATCGCCCCTGCCAATACACCGCTTAGTAATAATATGCGATTGGGACTGGATGGCGTTGCCGGAACCCAGGGAGGATCAATAATCCGAAACTTCACGTTATCACCCGTCTCGCCTGCCGATTCTGATAAGCGGGCAGACTCAAGCCGTTCGACCAGCTGCTCATATTTCATTTTTGTGATTTCGTAATCACGCGACAGACTAACCAGCTCTGCCTCAACCTCAGGTAACGTCGATATCCGCTCCTTAAGTATCCTGGCGCGCTTCTCGTACTCGCTCATCCGAACACCAAGCGATGCGATTCTCGCATTTGCCTGGGCCAGTGCAAGTGTCAGCTCCTGGTGCAGCCGAGAGTCCTCTGGCTTCCGCGCGCCACTCGCCTCGCCTCTACCCTGCTGCTCTTCCAGCCTGAGCTGCTCTAGCTCTTTTATTACCCGCTCTAGTTCTACAATATCGGGGTGAACATCTGTAAAGCGTAACTTCTTCTCATCCAGCTGCGCTTGCATCGCTTTCAGACGCTCGTCATAACGGCCTTCAATGCTGATTTCGCCACCCTCAAAACTAGCAACAAATTCGAGCAAACGGTTTTTGAGCTCCCGGCGCGAAAACTCAGCCTCGCGCATCTCTAGCTTAGCGGCTTCAAGATTCTGTTCGGCCTGCCTTAGATCCTGGAAAAAACCGCCCTCCTGGCTAGGCAACACATTGAAGTTTTCCCGCTTAAACGCCATCAGGCGATCTTCCGCCTTAACCAGGCGCGCATCATACTCCCTGATTTGCTGCTCCAGGAAGAGCTGGGCGCTATCTGAATCCTGGCGCGAGTCACCCAGTGTCGTCTCTACCAGAATATTCAATATCACCTGAATAACCTGCTTTGCGGTCTCAGGGTTGTTGTGGGTATAGCTCAATGTATAGAGGTTATTCTGCCCGCTCCGTCTGCCACCAGCACTGATAAGCCTGATCTCTTTTGCAAGCCGCTCGATCAACGCCTCTCTCTCTTTTGGTGTCGTGATCGCTAAATCCAGGTCGACCTCACTCACCACCTTTTCCAGGTTTGGCCGACTGAGAAGTGTCTTAGTCATAATCAGCAGGCGCTGCTCGACATCAGGCTGAACAGTTAATCCCTCTAGAAGTGGCAAAAGAATAGAGTCGGTATCGACATAGACTCGAGCGGTCGCCTCGTATCTGTCTGGCAACATCATCACCGCCGGCCAGCCGATAACAGCGACCAGCCAGGCAACCGCCAACCCCTGCCAGCGATAGCGCACAATCGCACGGAGATGGGGCAGGATTTCTCGAAGCATCGCTTCCAACACGCTACCCCTCTAGAACAGGCTTTCAGGAATGACAAGGATGTCACCCGGCTGCATCAACATATTTTGGCTCATATCGCCGCCATTAAGCATATCATCGAGTCGCACACGGATCTTATCGACACCAGTCTCATGCTCGCGGACAACACTGGCACGATTACCTGAAGCAAACTCAGAAATACCACCCACTGCGATCAAAACATCCAGCAGGGTCATATTCTGGCGGTATGGCAGCGCCACGGGCTGGGCAGCGGCACCAATCACCCGAATCTGCTCACTGTAACGCCCGACAAACTCCATGACGGTCACGGTCACAACCGGGGATTTCACATACTGCTGCAATCTTTTTTCAATCTCTCGGGCTAGCATTGTCGATGTTTTGCCACTGGCAACAACATCCTCAACCAGCGGCGTAGTGATGGTGCCATCCGGCTTTACCGGCACAGAGACAGATAGCTCAGGGTTCCCCCAGACGAAGACCTGTAACTCATCCCCAGCGCCGATGACATAATCACTACTCTGCTCTTTTTGCTCAGAAACAGCACCCATATTAACAGGCCGCTCGGCAGGAGGAACGCCCCCACAAGCCGACAAAAAAAGACATAGAACGCCATAACTGCCGATATTAACTAAAAACTTCATTCCGAAGAATTCCCTTATTTCACGATCGAATTCTTTAATATATCTGGATGCCAATACGCATATGAGTTCCTGACATTCGCCGTAGCTGTTATTGGCATTAATGCATAATTTCTTTAACGATTTTAAGAACTTTCCACGAAAGTGGATAAATCGCAGGCCTTAAAGCGGGCAAACTCATTTACGGAGCCGGATATTAACATAACGCATTATAAACCCCCACATGTTTTTCAGGGTCATACATTCAAACCTGGCAGCTGCCTGCTCGAAAATCATCATTACAATTGCAGCTGGCTGGATAGGCGCAGAACATCCACCCTGTTCTGCACCTCTGGATAATCTTTTAAAATCGTGCGTAGCAGCTGTCTGGCCTCATCCTCTCCGCGGCCCGATAGGTAGAGCGCCTCAACCAGGTGCATCGCAATATCAACATTGCGGCTATCCATACGGTACGCGTCACGTAGCCGCTCAACCCCCTCCTGGTAATCTCCATTTTTCACCAGCACCCAACCTAACGTATCCACAACATCACTGGATTTCGGAGCCAGCTCATAGGCTTTGCGTGCGGTGGCGACTGAACGTGGATCACTTTTCAGGGAGTAGAGCCAGGCTAAATTGTTGAGTGCCGGCACATTATCACCACCACGCTTCACTGCTGCCTCATAATGGTGAATGGCACGCTCATTCTCGCCCAGCTGCATGTAAAGCGTTGCAACCCTCCCTTCACTCGCTGAATTAGTGGATAGCGAGAGCCACTTAGCGACATCACGATCAATCTCTTCTCGCTTACCTGACTTGTGTTTAGACTGCATTAGCTTTGCCAGCAATCGAAAAGAGGGGTTTAAATTGAATGCCTGCTGATAGGCCTTCGCCGCCTCTGAATATTTTTTTAACACCATATTCAAATGACCCGCCAGTGCATAGGCTGCGACGCTGTTCGGATCGCCTGCTTTGAGTTTATCGATGCGCGCTTTAGCCGCATCATACTGCTCAGCAGCAATCTCCAGCTCTATCAGCTCTATTTCAAGCTTCGCCCCGTCAGAGACGCTGCGTAACCCTTTCAACAGGCTCTGCCGGGCCTGCTCCTGACTGCCCGATTGACGCTGCATTGAGGCGAGCAAAATCACGAGATCAGCATCTTCAGGCTTTTTCTGAACCGCCTCTTTTAAGGCATCTATCGCTTCCAGTTTCTGCCCGCGATTATATTTAATCTGCGCATCCATTCGCATCAGTAATGCGTTATTCGGATTTTTCCTGATCCCCTCAGCCACAATTTCAGCAGCCTTATCGAACTGTTTCTCAGCCAGATAGTAACGGACAAGCGCGGCGACAGGCTCGACTGATTCTGGATTATTTTTGCGCGCACGCTCCATCCAGCCAAGAGCCTGCTTCAGATCTTTTCTACGCTCGGCAAGATGGGCCAGCCCAAAATAGGCCCGCAGATTCCCCTGCTCAGCCGCGATCACTTGTTTGAGATACTCTTCGGCATCGCTCAGACGGTCATCCGCCATCGCCAGCTTTGCCAGCTCAAGCAGTGCCGGGACAAACTGCCCGTTCTTGGCTAAAGCCTGCTGGTAGCTGGCAATTGCGCCAGCGCGATCACCCTGCGCCTGCTGAATCCCACCCATCAGCGCATAGACTGCAGCCTCTTCAGGATAATCGACTGCAAGCTGGCTCGCGGCCGCCTCTGCCCTGTCAACCTCTCCTTTTTTCAGATGGGTCAGCGCGATCATCATGTTTGCCTGAAGCGCCGCACTACCTGAAACCTGCTCCAGCGCTTTAATGGCCTCATCATACTCACCTTTGGCCAGGTGGATTTTTGCCAGATCGGTACGGATCTCCCCGCTCTCGCCCTGCGCCAGCGCACGATTCAGGTAACGCTCACTGTCGTCCATCTCGCCAGCAGAAAGCGCGGCAAGCCCAACCATTCTGAGCAGCTCAACATTGGTACTTTTATCGCTGATGACGGGCTCTAGCACCTTGACTGCATCCTGAGGCGACTGCAATTTCATATGAACTGCGGCCAACATTTTTCTCGCCTGCTGGTGGCCTGGCGCAACGTTGATGACATAGGTCAGATACTGGTTCGCCTGCTCATATTGGCCGAGCGCAAACTGAGTCGCCCCCATCAGGAGCTGGCCTGGCAGGTACTTCTCCATCACCGCAAGCACCTCTGACAGACGCTCACTGGCCTTGTCATAATCCTGCTGCTGATAGGCGAGCAGGGCATCAAAATATTTTGGGAGCGGGTGGTTAGGCAGCTGCTTTACTAAAACCTTAATCTGCGTTGAAGCAGTAGCGGAATCCGACTGTGCCAATGAGCTTTTTATGATGCCCAGCCGAGCCTGAAAACCATATCGAGTATGCTGCTGTGTACCGGTAGCATTCAAGGCCGCTTGATAACTCTTCTCAGCAGCCGGAAAATCGGCCAGATCATAATATATATTTCCCTGTAACAGCCATCCCTCAACACTGTCAGGATAACGTTCCATCACCTCAACAATCCTGGTGACAGCACTTCCAGGGTTGCGATCCAGAAGTAACAGCTTTACACCGGCGAGCTGCGACCACTCACTATCAGGCTGGACACTGGCTGCAGCATCGTATGCCGATCGCGCCTTCTGTGGCTCGCCCTGAGCCAGATAGATGTCACCACGCATCAGCCCCGCCTCTGCTTGCTGCTCCGCGCTAGCGCTGTCAGGCAAGGAGAGCGTCTCTAGCGCTTTATCTAGCTCGCTATTAAGAATAAATGCCTGAGACAACAGTAAGAGAAGGTCCGCATCCGCTACGCCTAACTGCTGCGCACGTGTTAGCTCCTTTTCAGCAGCCAGACCATCTCCCTGCCTGAGATAAAGTTCTCCCAGCAGTCGCCTTGCCTGACTGTTTTCTGGATTCGCCTGCAGGATCGATTTCAGCTCAATCATCGCAGTGCGGTCATCGTTCTCTTTCAGGCTCTGCCTGGCGCTCTGCTCCAGGGCCGCCTCATCAGGTGCCGTATCACACCCCGCAACAAAAGCGAACACCACCAAAATAACTGCACATTTACGCAAGCTCATACCATTAATCCCCTTCAGACAACGCTTTATAGTTGCTAATGCTATTTCTCTGACCGTGAGCTGACTCAAGATGCAGCTCTTTAAAGTGATAACACCATGCCTGGCTCTGCTTCAGCCTGTATCAAAACCATATTTTTTCATCATCGTGTAGAGTGTCGGCCGGCTAACGCCGAGCGCTTCCGCCGCCTGGCTAATATTACCACCAAACTGCGTTAACACTTTTGATAGCAACTGCTTCTCTAATGTCTCTTTTGCCTGCCGGAGATTAACAGACTCAAAACCAGCCATCGCACTCCCCACCTCTAATTCGAGGGTTTTAGCCGATACCATATCGCCATCCTCAAGAATAACCGCCCGTTTTATTTTATTTTCCAGTTCTCGAATATTGCCGGGCCATGCGTAGCTTTCGATTGCCGCTAGCCCTTCCGGGGTAAACCCTTTCACCTCTCTTTTCATCTTTTTTGCGTACCGGTCAAGAAAAACCCTGGCAATGACGACCGCATCACCAGGTCGTTGCCTGAGCGGGGGAATATCGATAACCACTTCACTAATTCGGTAATACAGATCTTCACGAAAAGTGCCATCTGCCATTTTTCGGCTAAGATCCTGGTGGGTCGCACAGATAACGCGAATATCGACGGGGATTTCTTTACGCCCTCCCAGTCGTTCCACCGTTCTCTCCTGTAAAAAGCGTAGTAACTTTGCCTGCAGTGGCTGAGGCAGGTCACCAATCTCATCCAGAAAAAGTGTCCCCTGATTCGCATGCTCGATTTTTCCGATAGTCTGCTTTGATGCCCCCGTAAATGCACCTTTTTCATAACCAAACAGCTCACTTTCCAGCAGGTTTTCTGGAATGGCCGCACAGTTTATCGCCACAAAAGGTTCATCAGCCCTGTCACTCAGATGGTGCAGCGCTCTGGCGATCAGCTCTTTGCCGGTGCCACTCTCCCCCAGCACCAGCGTGGTAACGTCTGTCGGTGCGACACGCTCCACCATATTGCAGATATCCATCATCTCGGTACTTGTTGCGATAACGCCATCCAATAGAGAGACACGATTTTTTCTGGAAAGCGAGCGGTTCTCCTCTTCCAGCTCATAAAGGTTGATCGCACGCTGGATAATAAGTTTCAGCGCATCTTCATCAAATGGTTTCTGGCAATAGTCATACGCGCCCAGTTCAATTGCCCTGAGCGCATTCTCCTTATCATCATTGCTGGTGAGCATGATAATTTTGGCGTTAGGCGCCATCTCGCGAATCGCCTTCAGCGTCTCAAAACCTTCCGTCACACCAGAGGCATCCGGCGGCAACCCTAGGTCAAGTGTCACCACCCCGGGCGCATGCGCTTTGAGCTTCTTTACTGCCTCAAGGCGATTACTGGCGATGTGGACCTTAAAATCATCCGCTAACGCCCATTTCAGCTGTTTTTGAAGGCCTGGGTCATCCTCAATAATCAATAGTTTGTTCATCAACAGTTACTCACCCGTCACAATCACTCGCTCTTGTACTTAACGGCAGAGTAACATGAAACGATGACCCGACCCCGACATCGCTTTCAACCTCCAGCCGCCCGCCCGCCCGCAGAATATATTCACGGCTTTCATATGCGCCAATACCCATGCCGGCACTCCCTTTGGTCGAGTCAAAAGGGCGGAATAATCGCTGCTGAATGAACGCTTCACTCATGCCACCCCCCGTATCGCTGACAGTGATGCGCACAGATTCCCCCGCCACAACACAGCTGACTGCCACCTCTCCATCAGCGGCTGTTGCATCTTGAGCATTCTGAATCAGATGCCCAATAATGGCTGCCAACCGCCCTTTTTCCATCTCTACAAACAGCTCTCCGATACCGGGCGTGGTGAGTGTGGGTACAGGTTCTCCCCTGCTTTTCTCTTCAATAATAGAGGGCAAAAAATGTTGGAGATTGATGCGTGACACGGCTGACTGGAAGTAGCTCTCTTTACCTGTTCGCAGCTGAGCAATCAGACGCTCCATTTTTTCTACTGAGTTCCGCGTGGTGTCGATCATATCGTCGACAAACTCCGGGTTGCGCTTATGCTTATCTGCATTACGCACCATGAGTGAAAGCTGTGCCACCATGTTTTTGATATCATGGATAACAAAGGTCGAAAAGCTGTTATAAGCCTCAAACTGGCGAGAATCTGTCAAACGCTGATTCATCTGATACTGTGACAACGAAACAGCCGCCTGCCTGCCTGCCGTTTTCAACAGGTCACTATCTTCCCAGTTAAATGTTCTTCTGGCCAGCGGGTGTGAGAAAAAGGCTACCGCGATCAGACGCTCGCCTTCAAGTAGTGGAACCACCAGCCAACCCAGTTGGCTTTCAAGCAGCCATTCCGGTAACTCAAGCCCCTGGTAGAGTTCTGGCTTCTCCCGATACTCATCGATATTAATCACCCACTCTGTCTCTTCAAGAAACAGCACCAGCGGGTCATCCAGTGCAATCACCTGACCTGAAAAGGGTTTCATACCGATACGCGCCTGCGGCTGATAACCTGCCGGTGAAGCAACCCATAACATCCCTTCGGGGCTATCGATAATGTTCAACAGCGCCCGCAGCATCAACGAATAAAAACCATCTTCCGTTGTCACTGGTGCGGAGAGGGTTCTGGTAAACCCCAGCCACTCTTCCCGGTAGTCATATTTGTAATTAAAAAAGTGTTTATTAACGAACACCCGCAGACGGGAACGGAACTGCCCTGAAAGCAGAATAATTACCAGTAATAAGATGGAGCCAAAAAAGAACAGAAGCTGAAGCGCCCGCCCCCAGTCCCCAC
>WFVD01000011.1 GCA_015491865.1 Gammaproteobacteria bacterium | reverse complement strand
GTTCACTGCCGCACAGGCAGCTTAGAAAGCTAAATTCATGCAGTACTTAGTTGGCACGTAGTTCACTGCCGCACAGGCAGCTTAGAAAAGTATGTCGTTCTGGCCGCTGTGTGACTAGCCGTTCACTGCCGCACAGGCAGCTTAGAAAATGATTTGATTGCGAGTCCAATTCCGAATATCGTTCACTGCCGCACAGGCAGCTTAGAAAGTTTAAGGCTCAGATGATCGAGTTCAAGGAGCGTTCACTGCCGCACAGGCAGCTTAGAAATGTCTGCAAAGAGTCTGGTTCAAAACATATTTGTTCACTGCCGCACAGGCAGCTTAGAAAGGTGCCCATATGTTTAAACGACGCAGTGAATAGTTCACTGCCGCACAGGCAGCTTAGAAAGGCAGCATTAGCCCGTTGAATCAAAAACAGCAGTTCACTGCCGCACAGGCAGCTTAGAAATGTAAGAACTCGTCTCGCCCTTCTGCCTCGCTGTTCACTGCCGCGCAGGCAGCTTAGAAATGAAGCTTCGACGACTTACTCTCTTTGATTTTGAGATCCTCGTACTCATTATCTTCTCATGTGACAATATCGCACCCACGGCTAACTGGATCACTCCTTTTTAAACCAGCCAATTTCCCATGCGGTTTTTTCTCCCACAATCACTTCATCCAGTCCGGCCGGAATTTTAGTGTGTTCCAGGGATAGTGGTATTCGCCCACCCATTACTTCTGCAAAGCGCTGCGGGTAGCGTGGCTCTTTTGCTGGCTCTGCATAGCCGTCGGGGTATAGGGGCTGATTATTTGAGAGGTTATATTTGTCGGTAGCGCCCAGTGTATGCAACATTTCATGTGTGATCACAAAATTATTCTGCTTCGTCATTGTTTGATTTGCAAAAGCGTGTACGACACTTAACATCCCTTGCTCGATGCCGGTTGAGTGCGGTAATTGCTGATAGGCTGCGGGGTCGTAGTAGAGTGTAAAGATTCTGATATCGGGCCTGGGGCCATCATATCTATCGACAATAAAGGCCCAGTAACGGAGATGAAGACTCCATAGAACTGTTTTGAGTATGTTTCGCTCTTCCGGTGGCAGTGGTGGGATTTCGGCAATGAGTGGCCCGATACGAATATCGAGCGGCTCATTGATCGCAAGGCCGTAACGTGCCGCTTCACGCCGCATAAATTGATTAACGACTGAAAAACCACGCTCTTTCAATGTTGCGATGTGTGAAGATGAGGCACTGCTTTGATCGCCATTGATGGGATAGATAACGACGCGTAGTGGTTGATCCCAGTCGGAAGTATTTACCTTCATAAAAAACTGGTCGAGCGCGACAAACAAGAGGATCAACAAGAGAATTGCGACGCGAAGATCTTTAAAGGTGGTGCTATCTTTTTTCGCTACTTTTTTGCTGGCGGCGGCTGGCCTGAATTTCTGGTACGCAATGCCGCATCGGGGGCACTGCCACGCTGGCGTATCTTCAACCGCTCGTCGTACATACTGACATTTGGGACACTGCATAAAACCCGCCTATCTATTCAATGAGTTCATCACATCCGTTATTGCAATGTGATCCTTTTATTGAATATCGACAGAGCTGCCGCAATATCAACCTGAAATGGCGTTGTGGTTGTGCTGTGGCTGCTGCTCAGCATAACGATATCGTGTTAATCTGTTGCAGGCGACAACGCAAAACCACTCTAGATACCATAATAACGTGACCACAGCTCCCAACATTTTCAGTGCGGCTCAGCGCTGCCTGGACGCCAGCAGCGTTACAGAAAAACTTCTCCTCACCAGGCAGACCGCACAGCAGTGGCAAGAGGGTGGCTATCAACTGCTGCTGGACGCGCCACCCACCCCGATTGGTAAAGTGGGGCAGCCACTAAAGCCTGTGCTTGTGGCACCGGCTAATGTTCCTCGACGCGGCCTCGGCAGTGATGCCGGACGTGCCGCCTTGATTCACGCCATTACCCATATCGAGTTTAATGCAATTAATCTTGCATGGGATGCGGTCTACCGCTTTCGTGGCCTGCCCCGACAATATTACGATGACTGGATTCGTGTTGCCGATGAGGAGGCGTATCACTTTGAACTGCTCTCAACACGACTACAGAGCCTTGGGTATCAATATGGTGACTTTCCCGCCCATAACGGCTTATGGGCCATGGCGCAGAAGACTGCGGATGATCCTATGGTACGAATGGCCCTTGTGCCGCGTGTGCTAGAGGCGCGCGGGCTTGATGTGACACCCGGGATGATGAAGCGCCTGAAAAAAGTGGGTGATGATGAGACGGTCGAGATTTTAAAGATTATCCTGCGCGATGAGATTGGCCACGTTGAAATCGGTTCTCGCTGGTTTAAGTACTTCTGCGATGCGCGCAAGCTCGATACAGAGAAGACCTTTCGAGAACTGATTAACGCCTACTTCATCGGGGAGCTACGCGGACCATTTGATTATGAACTGCGCCAGCAGGCGGGTTTTAGTCGCAATGAATTAGAGACGCTAGAGAAGCTGGCGCGTTAACCTGTTTAGCCATCAGGCCGGTCGAGCCACTGCCAAAGCGGCCTGATTATCACGGAGTGGCTGGCTGGCGACGGCCTCAACCCAGGCCGGCAGCCCTACCGAGAAAATAATCTCATCCTCCTCAATAACCACACCTGCGCCATCGGTCAATATCAGAACAGGCCTGTTCGACAGGTTTGCCAGCTGCTGCAGCTCCACCATCTCATTGGCTGCTGAAGCAGCCTCAGGCTCAAAGTGGGGACTCACATGAAAAGGGAGGCGACCCATCGCATCAAATGCAGTGATACCAACACTGTTCTCATCCTGCGAGGTTGTCGGGATCGCCGCCGTTGAAATATCAGATGAGAGAATCATCGCCCCTGCAGATTCAGCCACGATGATTCCACCAAGGGACTCAAAGGTCTCCAGCATTGAAAACAGCCCGGTCGCCCTTGCATAGGCGAGAAACCGGTAGGTGTTGCCACCAGTTAGATAGACTGCATCAGAGGTGAAAATCTCATTGCGCAGTGACTGCCGGTTTTCGTAGGCTTGCCTGCTGAGTGCATGGGCATTGAGCCCACAGGATTTGAAATAATCTCTCGCTTCTCGCGCCGCCCAATACGCTTCAGGCGCATAAGGGATCGTGAGCAGGCAATGATTTGCGCCTAGCTCATAGCGTAGCCGGCGATCAAGTGCTGGCACCTCTCCGCTATATATGAAAACCATTACATTCCCCCGAAAAACAAGCGCCCATTATAGCGATGACCGGACGAAAATACGCGTTCTCCGTCACAGAATTTACCACTATATTTCAATGGGTTAACGTCTCATACGAAACATATAAAAATAATAGCTAAAGTTTTCTTCGGTGAGCGATTGAGGCAGTGATGAACAGCCAGCAAAAGCAGTCTGGCCGTCATTTTTCAGGGGCAGTGATGCCCAGTTGAACGGCTATTATGGCGCAAACACGGTAAAACCAGGCGGTATGCTGATGGCTATTGCGGAGGAAAGAAACGCCTGCACGCCTCAAACGCCTGCGCTGGCGTAATATCTGCAATCGCTTTCGATGGGGGCATCAAATTGACGTTTTGCCCTTCAGCCACATAGGCAGCACTATCGGTGGGCGGTACATCACCAAAAAAAGCGACCACATGGGTACCAACCGCCCCGGCGATATGCATCGGGCCGGTGTTTGAAATCACGAGAATATCCATCCGCTCCAGTGTCGCTTTATAACGCTCAAAGTCGAGTGGTGGCAGCAGCATGGTAGCCGCGCCATCACTCAGACGTACGATCGCTTCCCCGACATCCGCCTCATCCGGCATCAAATCCATGATGATACGTATATCAAGACCATGTGCTGTACCATAAGCGGTGATCAATGTAGCCAGCTCTGCAAACGCTGCGGCAGGCCATAGGCGACCGGCATCTTTGGAACGACGCCACGCCACTTTCTTTAAGCCGCTATAGGTTGGATGAAGGCCTACGACAAAAGTCTCATCCGAAATCCCTTCCGCTGCGAGCATATTGCGAGCCTTTACACGCGCCTCATCGCTCACCGGTAGCGTGATCCAGTAATCTTTTAGCTCACCATCCACAGAGCGCTCAACCACATCGAGACAGCGACGCGAATAATGTGCCGTCTCATTGCGGTGGTCAATACAGAAATGGTGCTCAGTTAGCCGTTTTGATAGCTCACTAAAGCGTGGATTCAACTCAAAGCAGAAGACTTTGTCATACTGCTCTTCATGTAACGCCGTTTCTATCTCGCGCAGATGATAAAAGGCAAGCAGTGACTTGCGGTCGTGCACGATTAGCTTTGTCACCTGCGGTGAAAAGTTTTTCAGTACACGTCTACCGTCGGGACTCGTCAGCAGCTGTACCTCTGCTTCGGGATAGGCGTCGATAATCGCCTGTAATGCCGGGGTGATCATCACAATATCACCCACACGCCCAACTCTTATTGCTAATATTTTCACTGTTTATATAGACTTGTTATTTAAGCATGAAGCGGTTTTTTCAGTACCACTTCTATTGAGAACTCGCCTTCACTCGGCAGTTTATCTCCAGGGTTCACATAGCCTTCATCGCAGGTGCGACAATAGATCAGTTCATGCTCAGGAAATTTTCTTTTTACCAGCGCCTCGACGCCCACCGTATCAGGGGCCTCATCTTCCTTTGGCATAAAAAAACGGACGTGGTCAGTATTAAATAGAGATGGCAGCCTCTTCTTTTTCTCATAGAGGTCACGGTGCGGCAAGTAGAGTATCAGGTAGCCACCCGGCTTGAGTATCCGGTCCCAGTTTGTCAGTGCAGCCTCCATGTCGGGCAGGTGTTCCAGCAGATGGCTGGAGTAGACAAAATCAAAACTTTCATCATCAACTCCATTCATATACTGAGCATCGCCATGTTCAAAGTCCCACCCCTTGACATCGGGCACCACGGAATCCCCCGCATAACCGATGTCGATACCGCTACCCTGACAATATTGATCAAAAAAGCCTTCGCGCGCACGCCGCTCATGCGACTTGGCTGTCTCGCCCCGGGATAAGCGCCGCCCTAAAACAGGAATCCTGCCAAACAGGTTGTAACGAACTTTACGGATGTAATCCTTTATCTTCTGATCAGACTCTCTCGACTTCGGCATCGCGGCAAAGAGGTTGTAGCGAATCTTCTTATATAGTTCATTCATCATCGGGCCTTTCATTATCATTCGCAGCCGTGCGGCTTGAGACCAATGTTACCAGATTGCCGAACTGGCGATACGCCTCATCGAGCGGGATATCGACCCTTCCCATCGGATTGCCGCAGGCGTCACGCTCACCACTGCCTGCGACGAAACAGCAGAGATGCGGCGTATCCTCTGGCATCACAGTCTCCGGGCGGGTGTAGGTAAAGAGCGCCAATGTCGGCCGCTTGAGACCGAAGGCGAGATGCATCAAAGCGGTATCGCCCGTCACTACATAATCACAACATTGCATCAGTGCTGCAACCTGATCGATCGATACCAGCGGCACATGCAGTGGCTGGCCATAGTGGCGGTACTGGCCAACAAACTCATCTGCCAGCTGCTCCATTCCCGGGTTCGTGAAGACCAGCGGCTTCAGCCCGTAGTCACGGTTAATTCTGACCGCCAGCTCAACAAAGCGCTTTACAGGCCAGCGTTTCTCATCGGCACCCGCACCGAGATTGATCGCTACCAGCGGAGAGTCGCTGTCCGCAAGAAACTGCTCAGCAAATTGCCGGGCCTCGTGGTGACAATAAAAGCTGGTACCGCGTCGAATCCTGTCGGCGCTGATCCCCAGAGGGCGTAACATACGACCAAGATCCTGGGTCCAGTTGTCACAAAAAGAGGGGCGCGGCACCAGCAGGTTGTTAGCTCGCCGCAACGCCGGGGTGTGATCAAAACTGACCCGCCATCGTGCGTTGATTAATCTTGTGACCAACGGGCTGCCACCGCCACAGTAAAAGTTCACACAGAGATCAAACCGCCTGCTACGCAGTGCCATAATCTGCTTCAGGTAGGTTTTTGCATATTCAATTTTCCGCTGCTTGCTGCGGTTAAAAGCAACCACTCGATCACAGGCGGGATGGTTTTCTACGACCACCACGCCGACCGGGTCAACCACGACCGTGATCTCGGCCTCAGGAAAACGCGTCTTTATCGCCTCGATAAGCGGTACCCGGATAAAGAGATCACCGATCAACCCCCAGCCGAGGATGACGATACGCCTGACAGAGGCTAACTCCCCTGCCGCATCGCTGACGTGGTATGTTTGATTCATGAGCGACATAACTGGCACATAAACAGCGGCGGCTCTCCCGCTACGGTTTGAGAGGTATGATGCCTGGCACTCATGCTGAACGCGCTAGTCGCGCCAGTAGCGCTTCTGCTGATAACTGCACTGCAGAGACGCTCGGGACAGTCGCATCACCACAAAAGACGGCATCGTGAAAATCGTAGCGCGGCCAGTAGCGATAGGGTTCAGAGTCAAAAAAGATACCGATGGTTGACGTTTCACAGGCGATTGCAACATGCCGAATACCGGTGTCGTTCCCAACCAGCAGCGAAGCACCCTTTACAAAAGACAATGTCTCATCGAAATCATTTAGCTGCATAGCGCTCACATTATCTCGCCCCGCCAGTGGGTCAACAATTTCGTCAATCGTCTCCCACTCGCCAATCCCCTTCAAAACGATATGATCATACTGTGGGAATTTTTCAGAAAGTGCACCAACCAGCTGGGAAAAGTGCCCTTTTGGCCAGCACCTTGTGGGTGTCGATGCACTCGGAAAATAGACCACATAGGGGCGTGGGTGCTGAAAGGGCTCGACCGGTATTTGAAATTGTGGCGGGTAGGCAACACGGTAGCCAAAAATTCGTAACATATCTAAAATATTGTCTGCTTCGAACTGAAAATCAGAACGTTGCACAGCAACATCATAAAACAGACGACGTTGAATCGCCTTATATGGAAAGCTGATCTTAAGCTTAGCCCGCGTTAACAGGCAGGTATAAAAACTTCGTGGCGTCACTGCCAAATCAAAAATCAGATCCTGCTCACCCAGTTCACGCACGCGCGCAATCTGCTCTTTTAATGGCACCTCTTTACGGTCACTGCCGTAAACCACATGCAGACGGTCAACCAGATCTTCAGGAGCACCGCGCGTATAGTTACTGCAGAGACTCAACGTAATCTCGGCATTGGGAAAAACTCCGCGCAGCTCGATCAAAAAAGGGCGCGTCAGCACCATGTCACCCAGAGCGGCATGGCGGATCACCGCAATTTTTTTAATCGCAGCAGGATCGATCGATGCAGCCACACGCCGACCTCGTCCGCTTGCCCAGCCACCATTCTTAAACCACAGCTTCATAAAAACCTTATTTTTAAGTTATTTCGCGGCTTATTGTACACTAGGCAAGCGCTGAATGGCCTGTTGCCGTTTGATTCTGACCATCACCAACAGGACCCCCTGTAATCATTCGTAACGCCTAAAGAATTCAACAGAATGAGCGTTATTTACTATGGAGACTATTCACCGGGGCATGAACACCGAGCAACCGCTTCCCCCAACCGCTCCGCCCACGATATAAGTAGCGGGTAACACCCCCAGAGTAGCAAAGGATATCGCGAAAAAATGGCACTGTGGACGCTTAAAAACACTAAAATCCTGGTCGTCGATGACTTTGCAGAGATGCGCTCCATGTTACGCAGCATGCTGCGTGCCTATGGAGCAGAAGATATCAAACAAGCCTCCAATGGTGAGGATGCGATCGAGAAGATCGAAAACAACAAGTTTGATATCATTCTGTGTGACTACAATCTTGGTGATGGTAAAGATGGCCAGCAGGTACTGGAAGAGGCCAGGTATCGCGCAATACTACCGCTAACCACCACCTTCATTATGGTCACCGCAGAAAACACCTCAACGATGGTGATGGGGGCGATCGACCATCAACCCGACGCCTACCTCTCCAAGCCGATCACAAAAACGACACTTCAAGCGCGCCTGAAAAAGATTTTAGATAAAAAAAATTACACGAAACAGGTCGCCATCGCCTTCGATAAAAAAGAGTACAGCAAAGCGAGCAAGCGATGTGATGAAATGATGGCTGACCCCTCTGCTCCACGCCAGGAGCTGCAAAACCTGAAGTTCAACCTGCTGACAACTACCGGGGATTACGAAGCAGCTGAAACTCTCTGCAACCAGGTGCTCGATGAGCGTGATATCCCCTGGGCCCAGTTAGGGCTTGTAAAGGTCTATTTCTCCCAGCAGAAATACTATGAGGCAAAAGAGCTGTTAGATGGGATTATCGCTAGTAATGGTGACTTTGTTGCCGCTTATGACTGGCTTAGCAAGGTGCATAAGAAACTTGGCAATACCTCTGCAGCAGAAGAAGCGCTCACACAGGCAGTTGAGAGATCACCCAAATCCCTGCAGCGGCAACGAGAACTAAGCGAACTGGCTGTCATCAATGACAACCACACCCTCGCCGAGCGCGCCTGCCGGGATGCGATGTTGATTGGTAAACATTCTGTTTTAAGAACTCCTGAAGACTATGTGAACTACTCCAGTTCACTCGTGAGAAACCATAAGGGGAAAGAGGCTCTCAGGATTGCCGAGAACATCAAGCACGCCTTTAAAGGTGATAACGGTGCCCGGCTGCAGGCGGAGATCTGTAAAAGTAGCGTCCATCAGGCGCTGGGCAATGACGCCAAAGCGGAGGTGGCGATGAACAGCGCCCTTGAGCTCTACCAGAAAAGTGGTGTACTCAGCTCGAGTCGTGCGGGCATGGCGCTCGCCAGAAACTGCTTAAAATATGGCAGAGAAAAAGAGGCTGATACCATCATCAAAGATATCGCCAAAAACAATCATGAAAATAAAGCGGTATTAGAGGAGATCAGCCAGATCTATGAAGATGCAGGATTTGCTGGGAAAGCCGAGGAGGCGATTACAGCTGCAATCGATGAAATTGCTGAAATCAATAACGAAGGTGTGAGACTCATTAATGAAGGTAAAATTCTAGAGTCGATTGAACTGTTTAAGGAAGCCGCCAGGGCACTGCCTCGAAACCATATCATCAGCCTTAATGCTGCACACTCCTATATTCTTTTGATGAAAAAAAATGGTGCCAACAGACAGCACGTTAATGAGGCGATGCGCTATCTTGATGCCGTTAAAGATATCGACTCCGCTCGGAAGCGATATAACTCACTCATGAAGAGCTGCCGTGAAGTTGCACAACAGGCGGGGCTATAAGCAAATCTGATGAGCAGTAAAGGTAGCGACTCCGGGCTCGACTTCTCAACCATCATCGCCAGTTCAGTGCATGATATGAAAAACTCGATCCAGCTGCTGCTAGGCACACTGGATGAAGTGATCGATGAACTCCCTGCCGATGAAAAATCACGCGCAAGAGTTTTACGTGCAGAAGCTGAAGGGAGGCGCATCAACGACCAGCTGATACAGCTACTCACCCTCTATAAAATGGGCAATACGCAGCACTGCCTGCAAATCGATGAGCACTGTGTTGATGAGTTCCTCGAAGAGATTAATAGTGAAAACCACCCGCTACTTTCGCTGCGCGGTATCGAACTGACCGTTAGATGTGAAGAAGGGCTCGTGTGGTTTTTTGATCGAGAGCTGCTCAAGGGTGTTGTCAATAACTTAATCACCAATGCACAACAGCACACCAGAAACAGGGTCGCCCTAAGCGCTGCTGTTCACGAAAAAAAACTACGGCTTTCAGTGAGTGATAATGGCCCTGGATTCCCTCACTCGATGTTAAAACGCGGTGATGCCGCTGACGAAGTTTTGCTGGGTGAAGGTAGCACCAGATCAGACGGCACCGGGCTGGGCCTCTATTTCTCTACTACCATCGCTCAGCTGCACCAAAACCGTAACGCGTGCGGTTATCTGGAAAATAGTAATGAAGGTGTCGATGGCGGTGCGTGCTGCACCATCGTACTACCATAGGGATCGGAAAAATCGGGGCGATGATATCGCTTAAGACAAGCAGCAGAGTGCTATAATGGTCGGCTAAAATAATTTTGAGCTGTGAACGACCCGTCGCATGTGTAAAATCCCGGCAGATATTCAGAGTGCGATCAATCGCTGTATGGTGGTTGACCGCCATCCGCTGCGCCAGAAATTGCGGCGGCTAATAAACAGTCCGGATGAGCGTGCATTAAAGGAACTCTGCAGACGCATTGAAAAATCACGCCAGCAGCGAGAACAGCGACAGGCAGACCTGCCGCTGCCCAGCTATCCCGATGAACTACCCGTTAGTGAGCGACGCGCTGAAATTGCAACTGCGATCAAACAGCATCAGGTGGTTATTGTCGCCGGTGAGACCGGCTCAGGCAAAACGACTCAACTACCCAAGATCTGCCTGGAGATTGGGCGCGGCGTAAGCGGCATGATCGGCCACACCCAGCCACGCCGTGTCGCGGCACGCAGCGTGGCAACGCGCATTGCTGAGGAGCTGAAATCAGAAGTCGGGCATACCGTCGGCTATAAGGTACGCTTTAGTGATCGCATCCGTCCGGAGAGTTATATCAAGCTCATGACCGACGGTATTCTTTTAGCCGAAAGCCAGAAAGATCGATTTCTCAATCAGTACGACACATTGATCATCGATGAGGCGCACGAACGGAGCCTTAATATCGATTTTCTGCTGGGCTATCTCAAACAGCTGCTACCGAAACGTCCCGATCTGAAGCTGATTATCACCTCAGCCACCATCGATACCGCTCGCTTTGCAAAACATTTTGATAACGCCCCCGTGATTGAAGTCAGCGGCCGTAACTATCCGGTCGAAACACGCTACCGCCCACTGCAAAGTGATCGTGATGGTGAAGATGATCGCGATATCCTGCAGGGGATCCGAGAGGCGGTAGATGAGCTGACGCAGGAAGGGCCGGGGGATCTGTTGATCTTTCTACCCGGTGAACGGGAGATTCGTGAAGCCGCCGAAAGCCTGCGTAAACACCACCCACTACACACGGAAATAGTGCCACTCTATGCGCGACTATCAGCCAGTGACCAGAACCGAATCTTCCAGCCACATAAAGGGCGGCGTATCGTACTCGCCACCAACGTTGCCGAGACCTCACTTACGGTGCCAGGGGTACGTTATGTGATCGACCCCGGCGTTGTGCGTCTTAGCCGCTACAGCCACCGCACCAAGGTGCAGCGACTACCGATTGAAAAAGTGTCGCAGGCCTCTGCTAATCAACGCGCGGGGCGCTGTGGACGAATCGCGCCCGGCATCTGTATTCGCCTCTATAGCGAAGAAGATTATCTATTGCGCCCTGCCTTTAGTGAGCCTGAAATCAGGCGTAGTAACCTGGCAGCGGTGATCCTGCAGATGAAGGCGTTACGCCTCGGTGATATCGAAAGCTTTCCATTTGTGGAATCACCCCAGCCAAAAATGATCAGTGACGGCTACAAGCTACTCGAAGAGCTGGGAGCGATCGATCAACAGAAACAGCTAACAGGGACAGGCCGGCAGCTAGCGCGACTGCCGATCGACCCTAAGGTCGGGCGCATGGTGCTGGCCGCGCATCAACTCGGTAGCCTGGCCGAACTGCTGGTGATCGCCAGCGCCCTTAGCGTGCAGGAGCCGCGCGAACGGCCACATGAAAAACAGCAGGCGGCAGACGAACGACATAAAGCCTTTAGCGATGAGCGCTCCGACTTTCTCGCCTACCTTAAACTGTGGCGGGAATATCATCGACAGGCCGACAGACTCACCAACAATAAGCTGCGCCGCTGGTGCCGTGATCATTTTATTTCGTACCTGCGTATGCGTGAGTGGCACGATGTTTATGTGCAACTGAAAAGCCTGGTGCGTGAACTCGGCTGGATGCTTAACGACTCACCACTGCTTAACAGTAAAAACGGCGACGCGGTCGAGATTGAGGCCGACAGCTATGCGGCGATTCATCAGGCGTTACTAACCGGGCTACTGGGTAATGTCGCCTTCAAGGACGATAAACAGGCGTTTACCGGCGCGCGCGGTATCAAGCTGCATATCTTTCCCGGTTCCGCCCTTTTTAAGAAACCACCCAAATGGATCATGGCTGCTGAGCTGGTTGAAACCACTCGCATGTACGCACGCAGCTGTGCACGTATCGAACCGGAATGGATAGAACGGGTGGCTGGTGAGCGCTGTAAACGCACCGTTTTCGAGCCGCACTGGGAGAAGCGCCCTGCGGCAGTGATGGCATTTGAACGGCTCTCATTATATGGGCTGATTATCAATCCACGCCGTAAGGTACATTACGGCGGAATCAATCCCACTGAGGCACGCGAGATTTTTATTCGCGGTGCACTGGTTGAAAAAGCGTTCAGGACAGATGCCCCATTTTTCAAACACAACATCGAACTCATCGATGAAATTGAATCACTGGAGGCAAAATCACGCCGCCGTGATCTGCTCGTTGATGATGAGGTGCTCTACCAGTTTTATGATCAACGCTTGCCGCAAGAGATTTATGATGGGCGGCGCTTTGAGTCATGGCGCAAGAAGGCCGAGAAAAAAGAGCCGAAGTTACTTTATCTAAACCGTGATGAGCTGATGCATCATGGGGCAGATGCGGTCACTGATGCACAATTCCCGGAGACCATTAATATTGCAGGTATGGCGCTTAAACTAAGCTACCACTTTGACCCCACCCATCATCAGGATGGCGTTACGGTTACTGTACCATTAGCGGCATTAAACCTGCTAAGCCCGCCACGATTTGAATGGCTGGTACCTGGCCTGCTGCACGAAAAGATCCGCCAGCTTCTGAAGTCGCTCCCCAAAAGCCTGCGTAAAAACTTTGTACCGATGCCCAACTATGCGGCCGCCTGTCTGCAAGCCCTTTCCGCCAGCGATGAGCCTCTACTACCGGCTCTCCAGCAGCAACTGCTGCGCATGACAGGTATCAAGGTGACACTGGAGGATTGGCAGTTAGATAAACTGTCACCACACATGTTTGTTAATTTTAATGTCATCGATGATGATGAAATGACGATCGCAATGGGGCGCGACCTGCGCCAGCTACAGCAGCAACTAAAAGAGCAGGCTCAACAGCGCTTTGCTGAGATTCCATCATGGGACGGCGAGCGCCAGGGGATCACCACATGGGACTTTGGCGAACTGGCGACCGAAGTTGAGTTCAAATGTAATGGGGTTTTAATGTGCGGATATCCGGCGCTGATTGATAAAAAGGAGAGCATCGCGATAGCGCTGCGCGACAACATCCGGCAGGCTGAAGAGGAAACACGTATCGCCCTGCGCCGCATGGTTGGTTTTGAATTGCCAGATAAACTCAAATACCTGTCACGCCATTTACCACATAAAAAAGAGATCAGCCTCTATTACGCACCGCTTGGTCAGTGCAAAGCGCTACAACAGGAACTGATCAACACCATCATCGATCAGGCTTTTTTTAGTGGTGAACTACCCCGAACAGAAGCGGCATTTACTGCATGCATTGCCGCTGGAAAAAAGAGCCTGCTATTGGTCAGTGAAGAGATATGCGCTCTAGTACTTGAGACCTTAAAGCAGCACCATCAACTCAGCAAGAAGCTCAAGGGCTCGCTACCTCCCGCGTGGCTTTATGCCGCAGGCGATATTAAAGAGCAGTTTGACTACCTGATCTATGCAGGGTTTATTAATCAGACACCTATCGAATGGCTGCGTGAATACCCGCGTTACTTTAAGTCGATCAACTGTCGCCTCGATAAACTAAGCGGGGGTATCAGTCGTGACCGCGCACTGATGCTGGAGATCAAACCATTATGGAACGACTACCTTGCACGCCTTGATAAACAGCAGCAACAGGGCATCGTTGACCCGGAACTCATCACCTATCGCTGGATGATAGAGGAGCTACGTGTCTCACTCTTTTCGCAGGAGCTAAAAACAAAGATTCCGGTCTCGGTAAAGCGTCTCAAAAAACAGTGGGCAAAGGTTCAATAATAGCGGTCGATAACTTGTCCACTACACCGTATGCCCTTACACTTCAAACATAACCTGTTAATGGATTCTGCATTATGAATAAGGCCGCCTTTCCCGTTATTGCCCTTGTTATCGGGGCTTTTATCCAGATAATTTTAAAGGTCACGATCACAGCCGGCGAGCAACCAGCCATACCACTGCTAACACTATTATTAATGACAGAGTTCGGCGTGATTGTTACGGTCATTGGTGTGATCAGTGGTGGAAATCTGCTCATGAAGCAGCAAGGATTTAACCTCAAACTGGCACTGCCAGTAGCAGGCTGCGCGGTGCTTGCCGTACTGCTGGGGATAGAAGGGGTGGACCTTTGGAGTTATGTGAATAGCATCAACTAACGCAACCGAAGTAGACACAGCTCAACCACTACTTAAACGCTGGTGGTTGAGCCTTCTGCCCTAATCGACATACGGGCCGTACTGAATGATCGGCTCACCATGCGGCTTTCCATAAGCGACCATCACACGTGCAGGCTGCTCCGCATAGAGTTCAATACCGCTTTCAGCTTCAAAAAACAGGCTCTCTGCTGAACGATATGGCTGCTGGTTAACCATCACAGTTCCATCTGCAACATAGACAAAACCGCGCATCCCGGCCGGTATCTGCTCGCTGTGGTGGCTATCACCATCAAGCGTGATATCCAGATAGCGGATTGCTGTTTTTATTTTCAGTGGTGATCTATCACCCACCAGCGACTTAATACGAACACCACCTTTTTCTACCACAGGAAACTCATCATCATTCACCTGCTGGTATTCCGGCTCAACCTGCTTTAAGCGTCCGGCAAGGTTGACCCAGAACTGAATGCCACGCGTCTGCGCTGCCTCATTCGGCATCTCCGAATGGACAATCCCCTTGCCAGCTGTAAAACGTTGTGCGCCACCAGCGGTGACGGTAGAGCTGTTGCCAAGGTTGTCGGCATGCTTGATCGAGCCGCTATAGAGATAGGTGATCGCCTCAAACCCTCGGTGCGGATGGTCTGGAAAACCGCTGCCGGGTGTAATCGTAAAATCATCCCACAACACAAATGGATCATAATGACGAAAGCCAGCTATCGGCATTAAACGACGCACGTTTACTCCATCACCTTCCTGCATCTCCAGTGCCTTATGCCGCTTAATCATCTTGTCCTCCTTATAAAATATCACTAGCGGCGGTTATGGCTTCCGTCACACATCGGCATATTGCCTGTTTTACCGCAACCACAAACACGCAGTGTTTCACTCTTCTGCGCCGTATACGCCAGCGGTTCACCACTAGGGTAGGCACCGTGTGAACCATCACAATAGGGTGGGTTTTTACTATGGCCACATTGACAGAGATGGATCGTCTCTCCCGCTTTCACCTTCACCATATATGGAAAACCTTTTTCATACATACTCATTGTTAAACTCCTTTTCTAGAGATCAAAAACGATCACGGTCATGAGGGGCATTAAAATCCTGAAGCGGCCCCTTAGGCACAATACGTGTTGGGTTAATCGTATCGTGACTATAGTAGTAGTGCTGTTTAATGTGAATCATGTTCACTGTTTCTGCAATCCCCGTTTGTTGGTACAGATCTCTCAGGTAATGGCTGAGATTCGGGTAGTCTGCGATGCGTTGCCGATTACATTTAAAGTGCCCGACATAGACCGCATCAAATCTTATCAACGTGGTAAAGAGCCGCCAATCAGCCTCTGTGATTTTCGACCCAAGCAGATAGCGCTGCTGACCCAGTCTTCGTTCCACCTCATCAAGCGCACGAAACAAGCGATCGAATCCCTTTTCATAAGCCCCCTGTGTCGTTGCAAAACCACAGCGGTAGACGCCGTTATTAATATTGTCATAGATAAATGCGTTGATCTCATCTATCTCTTCACGCAACGTTTCGGGATAGTAGTCCTCCTTAATGCCAGTAAATGCATTGAATGCACTATTAAACATGCGGATGATCTCAGATGACTCATTGTTCACGATCACTCGCTGCTCTTTATCCCATAACACCGGCACTGTGACACGCCCACTATAATCACAACGACTAGCCTGAGAATAGAGCTGATATAGATATTGATGCCCGTTAACTTCATCAACGGTACTCTCAAGGTTTCCGGTAAAGGCCCACCCATGCTGCAGCATATGAGGGTCAACAATCGATACGCTAATCACCTCCTCGAGTTGCTTTAACTTGCGAAAGATCAAGGTACGGTGCGCCCATGGGCAGGCGAGTGAAACGTAGAGATGGTAGCGCCCCGCTTCTGCAACAAAGCCGCCGTTACCACTCGGACCGGCACGGCCATCAGGCGTTACCCAGTTGCGGAACTGTGCATCGTTGCGAATAAACTCCCCGCCACTCTTTGAGGTGTCATACCACTCATCACGCCACTCACCCCTTACCAATAATCCCATGGCTCACTCTCCACTCTTTTATTGCAGACTATACCGCTGTTGCTCTGTCTGATAGATCACTTCGTGACCGCTGGATCTTTGCATCAATACTCCATGCACCCGCGCCAAATGCCACCACATAAAGCAGGCCACCCGCCATCGCAAAGTTTTTCATAAACAGAATCGACTGCATCTGATCACTGAAGTCAGCGTGAAATATCACCGCAGATACAGTACTGAAAATGGCCAACCCCACTGCCGCCAGACGCGCCTGAAAGCCCAGAATCAAAGCCAGGCCACCGCCAACCTCCAACGCAATCACCAGCGGTAGCAATCCACCCGGTACGCCCATCGCCTCCATCCAGCCTGCCGTTGCCTCGTAGCCGCCGATCTTGCTGATACCGGCTAGTAGAAAGATATGCCCTAGCAGAATTCGTCCAGTTAATGTTGCGGCCTTTTCCATGAGTTTGCTCCTGTTTGTTGTAGCTGGGATGAAGCAGTGATCTGCTCCGTTGTTCGACACAAGCTATTATCGCCATAGAAATTCGATTAAAAAGCGCAAATATTTGCTAATAACTATCGAATTATTTGATAATGGAGTGATGAACCATCCACGGGTCACTCTTGAGCAGTGGCGTACGCTCCAGGCGGTCATCGATTTTGGCGGCTACGCCCAGGCGGCTGAAAAACTGCATCGCAGCCAGTCATCACTGAGCTATACCGTTGCCAGGTTGCAACAGCAATTGGGTGTGCCTCTGCTGCGTATCGAAGGGCGCAAGGCGGTACTGACCCCGGCCGGAGAGGTGCTGCTACGCCGCTCACGCCAGTTGGTCGATGATGCCTCTGAGCTGGAGGCGGTCGCCCATCATCTCAATCAGGGGTGGGAGCCGGAGATTCGCGTGGTGGTCGATGCCGCCTTTCCCAGCACATGCCTGATGGCAGCGCTCAAAGAATTTATCCCGCTTAGTCGGGGTACCCGTGTGCAGCTCAATGAAGTGGTACTTTCCGGTGCCGATGAAGCGCTGCTTGAAGGCAGTGCCGATCTGGTGATCTGCGGTCATGTGCCGCAGGGATTTCTCGGTGACCAATTGGTCGAGATTGAGTTTATTGCCGTCGCCCATCGAGCCCACCTACTACATCAACTGCAACGTAAATTGTCGAATAAGGATCTACGACGCGAAATACAGGTCGTAATTCGTGACTCCGGAGTACAACTAAAGCGCGACGTTGGGTGGCTTGGCTCATCACATCGCTGGACAGTCACCAGTATCGAAAAAGCGACCGATGCGCTGGTCGGCGGACTGGGTTTTGGCTGGATTCCTCACCATCATGCAAAAAGATTCATCGACTCCGGTGAGCTGCTGCCACTGCCACTGTGTGAAGGCCAGCGCAGGAAAGTGCAACTGTTTATGGTCTTTGGCCAGGCGGAAAGGGCGGGACCAGCCACGCAGAAACTAGCCGCAATACTACGCAATAACTGTCAGGGAACATAAAACAGCAACACACTCCCTGTAATGATGCTTATCCAGAAATTCCCTGACATGATGGTACTGGCAGATTAGCGGTTGTGTTGCTCGCAATGAGATATGATGAAATTTTGCGGAACGAAATAATCGTCCCGCCAGTTTTACCTAGTCATCCCATTTACCATAACCGGGGATATCAATTCCACGCTCACCAAAACGTCCTTCTGCAGCCGTGCGGTGGCACGCATCACAGTTACTCATGCTGCCAATCTTTTCATGCTTCACTGCACCCTTCGGCACTTCACGATGTTCTTTTACCAGGTAAGGGATCTTTGTAATCCTCAGTGGCGTATCACCACTGCGTATTGAACGCATCAATTTTTTAGCGCGCTTATAGTTAGAGTGATCGCCAGCGTTACTCGTAAGATAGGCTTCGAGCTTCACACGGTCGCTCTCTTCCAGCTCTGCGTTTTCACCAAAGTGATCTTCCAGTCCAGCCATTATCTTGCGCCATGAACGCTCAGGTAACAGACCGGGTTGATAGGCAAAATGACAGCTGCCGCACTCCTCTGCATAGCGCTCATTTTTAACAGGTTCAACACCCGGCGCTGCGTTTACCATTACGCTTCCGGCCAACAGCACGCCGCCCAGTACAACATTACTTAGCAATCTAATTTTCATCTTACGCCTCCATCATGGGCTGTCGCCCTTTTAATTAAAAAAACTACAGTCCTTTTAAATACGCAAGAAAATTGCCTTTCTCCTGCGCACTACATTCGCGTCCAATTGTCCATTTACAGTTTCGCTTTAACCACTTTTTGATAAACTTTACCTTCGTTAATCGCTCGCTATTTGCAGAGGGGGCAAGCGGCTCGATAACTTTTCCAGTGCGGACGTGCTTGCCGGCTTTTGTGAGATCTCTGCCGTGACATGTCTGACAACTACGCTGCTTGCCACTCTTTTTATCTAGGTACTGCTTACGCCACATCGTCTCCCCAGCGCTGGCACTAAATGGACCTGCACCTTGCTCCAGATAGGTGGACTGAAGGGTCTCTACACCCCCTGCATTCACTTGTCCGTTTATTAAAGAACTCGACACAGAAACGATAATTATTAAAATGATCTTGTTCACTTCAACCTCCATTCAACTAGTGACACTGTTTCACTCATTGGGGATTCTCATTGCAGCATCCTGAAAAGTCCCTTGCTCGGCATCGTAATGACAAGCCCCGCAATTAGCCTTACTCTGAACCGACTCTTGCTGCCAGGTAATATCAGGAATTGTGCTGTGTTTATCTTTCCAGTAGCTAACAGCAGTAATCCGTAATGGCCGTTCATCACGTCCAATAGCACGATTAATCTTCCACGCTGCTTCTGTCTTTTTCTGTTCTGCTGAATTATTCAGCGCATACTGCAGCAATTCATTTAACGTCTCATCATCGAGCATCAGCTCTTCCTGAAAATGGTGATCCTGCTGTTCAAAAAGATATTGCCATGAACGTGCCGGCAGCAAACTCGGGTGGAAAGCGAGATGGCAGGCACCGCACTCTTCATTCCATAGCTCATTCATCGCTAATGCTGGTCCTTTAAAGGGCTGGTAAGGGTGTTCATCTGTCGCAGCAAGATAAGTATTCAGTGACAGACCACCCCAAGCGATCACTGAGATAAATATCACACTCGCCACCAGCTGATGCGCAGGTATTTGTGCAGAAGAGCCCGCCACCCACTTGCTACCACGAAACATCGCGCCCACAAGATTTTCACGATGCAGAACACTTTCTACAATAACGCCACAGATGTGTATGACGATCAGCACTACCATTGCCCACGCAACCGTTTCATGCAGCGCGCTAAATGGAGCACTCTGATCAAAGCTGACATAGCCGGCCAGTATCCCCTGCTGCTCTTCGCCACCCAGCACGATGACCCCCGAAATGGCTAATAACAGGCCGAGCGTGAGTAATACAAAGATCGCCCAGGCACCAGCAGGATTGTGTCCAATATAATGCTTAACACCATTACCAGACAGCGAACGAAGGTATGAAAACAGCTCTTTTGGCGTGTAACTAAACTCACTAAAGCGAGCATAATGGCTGCCGACAACACCCCATACCAGACGAAAAATTAGCAGCGCAAAAAATGTGTATCCTGAAATAACATGAACATCGAGATGACGGCTTTCACCATGCGTTACCCACGCCAGCACAAAAGCCATCACTAACAGCCAATGAAACAGTCGCGTTGGCAGATCCCACACCCTCACTTTTTTTCGCGCTATCATCGCCTCTCCACAGAACCGTTTTCTTATCCTGACTGCTACATTAAACAGGCAAGCTGAAATGGAACTGAAAAAGCGATTAATCAATTTACCGGCAGTGATGATCTTACAAGTTTTAAATTCTGGTGACTGAGAACAGGAAATAGAGATCGGCACCGCCATTGATGAGGCAACAGGAGTGAACAGAATCGCTAATAAACATCAGCGATTGATAGCAACAGGTTTCAGCCATCAAGTAATTCCCATAAATCAGGGCATGAAATAATTCGTTTATAAACGACCCAGACTGCTGGCTGATCGATGCTCCATGTAGCGCCCAATAAAATCTCTTGCGAGACGATCTACATCGATAAACTCAACACCGTGGTGATAGGCGGCGGACTCACCTTCGCGCTGTGTTGAGACATGGCGCACCACGCAGGGGAAGGTGACCACCTTTTCACGATCAGGCGACAGGGTAGGCATATCAATACAGAAGCGCTCGCCCTGCGCCCCCAGTTTCACTGGCGCGACCAGGCTGGCACCACCGAAGCTGATATTTTTCATTGCAACAGAAAGCTGCCGGCCACCATCGTCCATCGCCAGGTGAATCACCGACTCTTTGATCGGCATACGAACCGCCCGCCGCGTCATCGTCGCCTCAATACCACCCGGATACTCAAGGTGAACATGCAGATAGGGCTCTGTTGCGATATGCGTGACCTGACTGCGGAACGCATATTGACTCACGCCACCCAGATAGCGAATCGTCACCCCATCCCCAGGTGAAAGCGCAAGTCGATTATCACGCTCTAACGGCGCAGAGATGATCACCCCATCACCAACACTGTACCCCAGTAACTCAACAAGATAGCGCATACCGTTGTTATTCTTCTCTAACTGCAGCCCCACACCCACCATTAGATTCAAATCACGATTTGTCATTCCATGCACCTCTCCCGTTACCCTATAAACACCATATATAGTTATATCTGTGACGTTAGGAAACTACATATTGTTGTTCTAGCTTTCGGCAAGAAATGCTAAACCTTAAATGCTATTTAAAAATTAATACTCTTTTCTGCTATCAACTCATCTTCATTTGTGCCTGAGCCCCTATCAAGAAAGTGTAAACAGCGAGGGTGGCCGTAAAGCCACCCCCACTACATGTTGGACTACCAATCCGGTTGTAAAACCGTCTAGTTTCCGACAGCTGTGATCTTGTTCACATTGACGATGACATCGCTTGAGGTGACCCGCACCGGCGCGGTGATCAGGCTGCCTCCACACATTCCATCACTACCGCCAGCGCCACACGATATATTCGGCTCAACGCCTTGCTCACCGGCAATTCAAAGTTGCACGTTTTTGCGTGATTTTTATCGCAAAATAAGCGCCGCTTTGAATTGTCCATCGCCATTTTTAGTGTCACTTAAAATCGCAGTGCGCTTGAGCATATTGATGCTCGCCCATTGCAGATTGACCAGCTCGCCGCGACGCGCCCCGGTCTCTAGCGCTAGATGGATAAGATCTTCAATATAACCACCATATTCTTTGGCCTCCTTTAGCAGGCGCTCTTGCTCCCCCGACTGCAAGCGACGGTCACGACCCTTGC
>WFVD01000010.1 GCA_015491865.1 Gammaproteobacteria bacterium | reverse complement strand
AAGGTGGCCGCACCGTAGGTGCCGGTGTTGTTTCTAAAATTATTGAGTAATCAGTAAAGAAATATAGAATACGGGTAAAAAATTGTAGTTTATTCGGAAGCATAGGTGTCGTAAGATGCCTGTGCTTTCGTTTTAATCGCAGTTATTATCAGTAAAATTGTTTAATAGGCCAGTAGCTCAATTGGCAGAGCGGCGGTCTCCAAAACCGCAGGTTGGGGGTTCGATTCCCTCCTGGCCTGCCACTTTTAAAAAAGTTGGTGGGTCTAACATTATTTAGACATTTAAGAGGCTTAGGCGAAAACACAGTGGATAAGGTAAAGTTTCTGTTAGCTGTACTAGTGCTCGGCGGCGCAATTTTTGGCTTTTATCACTTCGGTGAAGAGTCGCTACTGTTCCGTGTGATTGGCATGTTGGTGGCTGTGGGAATCGCGACCGCGATTATGTTGCAGACAGCGGCTGGTCAGCAGGCCTGGGGTTTTCTGGGGGATGCACGCACAGAAGCGCGTAAAGTCGTCTGGCCTAACCGTAAGGAGACAGTGCAGACAACGTTGATGGTGCTGGCAATGGCTATCCTGTGTGCTATTTTGCTCTGGCTATTTGACACTTTTTTAGCGTGGGCTGTTAGTTATCTGACAGGCGTGGGAGGCTAACATGGCAATGCGTTGGTACGTTGTGCATGTCTATTCTGGTTTTGAGCAGCAGGCTGTGCGTTCATTGAAAGACCGAATTGTCTTCGGCGGTATGGAAGATAAGTTTGGCGAGATTTTAGTGCCGACTGAAGAGGTGATCGAGATGCGCGGCGGGCAGAAGCGCAAGAGTGATCGTAAATTTTTCCCCGGTTACGTGCTGGTTCAGATGGAGCTGGATGATGTGACCTGGCACCTGGTTAAAGATGTTCCCAAGGTGATGGGCTTTATTGGTGGCACAAGTGATCGTCCCGCCCCTATTTCTGATAAAGAAGCGCAACGTATTATCGATCGTATTCAGGAAGGCGTTGAGAAACCTCGTCCTAAGGTGCTGTTTGAACCAGGCGAAGTGGTGCGGGTGACCGAAGGGCCGTTTGCAGACTTCAATGGTGTGGTTGAAGAGGTCAATTATGAAAAGAGCCGCGTACGTGTCGCGGTATTAATTTTTGGGCGCTCCACACCAGTAGACCTCGGCTTTGGCGAGGTTGAGAAGAGTTAGTTTTAGGCCTGTCCTTCTGGGCAGGTTTGTACCGTAAATCAATGGGGAGCCGAGAGGCGTTTGTACCCGGGAGTAAGAGAAAGATGGCAAAGAAGATAGAAGCTTATATCAAGCTGCAGGTGCCTGCGGGCAAAGCGAACCCTAGTCCACCAGTCGGCCCGGCGCTTGGTCAGCATGGTGTCAACATCATGGAGTTCTGCAAGGCGTTTAACGCCAAGACTCAGGGGATGGAAGCCGGGCTTCCTGTGCCTGTTGTTATTTCAGTCTATTCAGATCGTAGCTTTACCTTTATTACCAAAACACCACCAGCAGCTATCCTGTTAAAGAAAGCAGCCGGCATTAAAAGTGGTAGTGGCACACCTAATACCAAAAAAGTAGGTAAGGTTTCTCGCGCACAGCTAGAAGAGATTGCGACGACTAAAATGCCTGATCTAACCGCCGCTGATATGGATGCGGCCGTTCGTACATTATCCGGTACTGCACGCAGTATGGGCCTTGAGACGGAGGGTGTATAAGATGGCTAAACTGACAAAGCGTACACGCGCGATTCGTGAGAAAGTAGAGGCTGGAAAGCCTTATGGCTTCGAAGATGCTGTCGCTATTTTGAAAGAGCTCTCAACCGTGAAATTCAACGAATCAGTTGATGTGAGTATCAATCTGGGCGTAGATGCACGCAAGTCCGACCAGGTTGTTCGCAGCGCCACAGTACTGCCAAACGGCACAGGCAAAACAGTTCGTGTTGCTGTGTTTGCTCAGGGTGCCAATGCGGAGGCTGCACAGGCAGCTGGTGCTGATATCGTTGGCTTTGATGATCTCGCTGCCTCAATTAAAGATGGCAACATGGATTTTGATGTCGTGATTGCGAGCCCTGATGCGATGCGCGTTGTGGGTCAGCTGGGGCAGGTGCTAGGGCCGCGCGGCCTGATGCCTAACCCTAAAGTTGGTACCGTGACCCCGGATGTGGCGACTGCTGTTAAAAATGCAAAGGCGGGTCAGGTGCGCTACCGTACCGATAAAGCCGGAATTATTCACTGCACCATTGGTAAAGTTGATTTTGAAGCCGATGCGCTGAAAGGGAATCTTCAGGCGCTACTGGCTGATCTGGTGAAGGCCAAGCCAAGCTCTGCAAAGGGTGTCTACTTAAAGAAGATATCGCTATCAAGCACGATGGGACCGGGGATACTCCTTGACCAGTCGACTGTTTCTGCAGCTGGGTAGCTGTTGCTGCGCGACATCGCGCAAATAAAGAACTTTGGACCCTGTCGAGCCTGGTGCTCGGCAGACGTCGAAGACCGTTGGTGAGGTGTGTCAGTCATTGCCCATCTCATAATTGAGAATAGTAATTATTTTTTGCCAGCGCAGACGGTGGTTCCGTACAGGATTTTCCCTGATAACGGTCGCCGTTTTAAGGTGGGGTGTTTAGCTAAACACCCTATGTGATCAATAAACATTGCTAGTTGAATGTTTATAACTCAGGAGGTAGACGATTGTTAACTTTTGCTGAAAAACAAGCGATCGTTGCTGAAGTGGCTAACACTGCTGCCAGCGCGCACTCTGCTGTAGCTGCGGAATACCGCGGAATCTCAGTTGGTGACATGACAGCATTGCGGGTTAAGGCACGCGAATCTGGTGTTTCTCTACGTGTTGTAAAAAACACATTGGCGAAACGCGCGGTAGAAAATACCGAGTTCGAATGTATAAAAGACTCGCTGGTTGGTCCTCTGGTCCTGGCATTTTCAAATGAAGAGCCATCGGCAGCCGCACGTATTATCAATGATTTTTCCAAGGAAAACGACAAGCTTGTAGTTAAAGTGGTCGCGCTCCGCGGTAAATTACTTGATCCGTCGGATCTGCAGAAGCTCGCGACAATGCCAACTAAGGATGAAGCGATATCAATGTTGATGTCGGTGATGAAAGCACCGGTTGAGAAATTGGTTCGCACACTTGCGGAGCCAAATAATAAACTGGCGCGCACCTTGGATGCAGTACGTAACCAGAAAGATGCAGCGTAAACGCAATATCATTAGTTTAATATTTAATTTTTAGGAGTAGATTTTCATGGCCGTTTCATCAGAAGAGATTTTAGATGCAATTTCTAACATGACAGTAGTTGAGGTGGTAGACCTTATCTCTGCAATGGAAGAGAAATTTGGCGTTTCAGCTGCAGCGGCAGTTGCTGTAGCTGCGCCTGCCGCTGGAGATACTGGCGCAGCAGCAGCTGAGCAGACAGAGTTCGACGTAATTATGACCAGCTTTGGAGCCAACAAGGTTTCTGTGATTAAGGCTGTTCGTGGTATCACCGGGCTGGGTCTGAAGGAAGCCAAGACACTTGTTGAAGGTGCACCGTCACCGATCAAGGAAGGGGCAAGTAAAGAAGAAGCTGAAGAGGTTAAGAAGCAGCTTGAGGAAGCTGGCGCTGCAGTCGAGATTAAATAAATCCGATGTGATGCCTGGCCTGCCATCAGGCAGGCCGACAAAAGAAGCGGGCTTGCAGCCAGAGGTTGCGGGCCTGTTTCTGCTTATTTATTTTTGCCGTTTTAATGACGGCAGATTTTGTACCCAGTGACCTGTGATCACACCATCACCGGTTCAGATTTCAACTAAAAGTTGAGGATCCCAAATGGCATACTCATTTACTGAGAAGAAATGTATTCGTAAGGACTTTGGAAAGAGCCCAAGCATTCTGGACGTTCCATATCTTCTGGCGACCCAGATCGAGTCCTATCAGTCCTTTTTGCAGTCAACTGCTGCAGGGCCTGAGGATAGGATTGATCAGGGACTACAGGCCGCATTCAAATCAGTATTCCCAATTACAAGTTACTCCGGTAACGCTGCATTAGAGTATGTCAGTTATGATCTGGGTACCCCGGTGTTTGATGTGAAAGAGTGTCAGCTGAGAGGTGTTACTTACTCAGCTCCTCTGCGAGTCAAGGTACGCCTTGTTATTTATGACAAGGATGCGCCCGCCAGCCGCAAGGTGGTGAAGGATATTAAAGAACAGGAAGTTTACATGGGCGAGATCCCGCTGATGACCAATAACGGCACGTTCGTTATAAACGGCACGGAACGTGTTGTGGTTTCTCAGCTGCATCGCTCGCCGGGTGTCTTTTTCGATCACGATAAAGGGAAGACGCACTCATCAGGTAAGCTGCTCTTTTCCGCTCGAGTCATCCCGTATCGCGGTTCATGGCTGGATTATGAGTTCGATCCGATGGACTGCGTTTTTGTCCGTATCGATCGTCGTCGAAAATTGCCAGTGACGGTACTGCTCCACTGCCTGGGCTACACTAACGAACAGATTCTCGACATGTTTTTTGAGACTGACCATTTCGAATTTACCAAAGATGGTATTCGTCTGGAGCTGGTAGCGGAACGTATGCGTGGTGAAACGCTGTCATTTGACATCAAGGCGAAAAACAAAGTGATCGTTGAAGCGGGTCGCCGCATCACCGCGCGCCACATCCGCGAAATGGATAAGGCTGGTATCAAGAGCATTCTGGTGCCCGACGATTACCTGCTTGGCAAAACCATCTCTCGTGATATCGTTGACCAGGAGAGCGGTGAAGTCGTCGCGGACGCCAATAGTGAGATCACCGAAGAGCTGCTCGAGAAGTTGATGTCACTTGGGCTGGATGAGCTCACAACGCTCTACACGAATGACCTCGGTCAGGGGCCATTTATCTCTGACACACTGCGCCTTGATCACACCCGCACCCAGCTTGAGGCGCAGGTTGAGATCTACCGCATGATGCGCCCAGGCGAGCCACCAACAAAAGAGTCTGCTGAAGCGCTTTTCCAGAATCTCTTTTTTAACCCGGACCGCTACGATCTTTCTGCCGTTGGCCGCATGAAGTTCAACCGTCGTGTTGGGCGTACTGAGATTGTTGGTGAAGGTGTACTCTCTAATGATGACATTATTGATGCACTGAAAGTACTGATCGATATTAAAAATGGTCGTGGCACAGTGGATGATATCGACCACCTGGGTAATCGCCGCATTCGCTGCGTGGGTGAAATGGTTGAGAATCAGTTTCGCGTTGGTCTGGTGCGTGTTGAGCGTGCTGTACGTGAGCGCCTTGCGCTGGCGGAGTCGGAAGGATTGATGCCGCAGGAGATGATCAACGCCAAGCCTGTCACCGCTGTGATCAAAGAGTTCTTTGGTTCAAGTCAGTTGTCTCAGTTTATGGATCAAAATAATCCACTCTCAGAGGTCACCCACAAGCGCCGTGTTTCTGCCCTGGGGCCGGGTGGTTTGACGCGCGAACGTGCTGGTTTTGAAGTGCGTGACGTACACCCTACCCACTACGGCCGTGTCTGTCCGATTGAGACGCCAGAAGGGCCTAATATCGGCCTGATTAACTCGCTCGCTGTTTACGCGCGTACTAACGAGTATGGCTTTCTCGAAACACCTTATCGCAAGGTGGAAGATGGCAAGGTGACAGATCAGATTGAATACCTCTCTGCGATTGAAGAGGGGCGCTACATCATCGCGCAGGCGAATACAGCGCTTAACAGCGATGGTGAGCTGATCGATGAGCTGATCTCGTGCCGTCATGAAAATGAATTTACCCTGTCTAGTCCAGATCGCGTTGAATTTATGGATGTCTCACCAAAACAGATCGTATCTGTTGCGGCATCACTGATTCCGTTTCTGGAGCATGATGATGCTAACCGCGCCTTGATGGGGTCGAACATGCAGCGCCAGGCTGTTCCCGCGCTGCGTGCTGATAAGCCGCTGGTAGGTACCGGGATGGAGCGCGCAGTCGCGGTTGACTCGGGTGTTGCCGTTGTTGCAACACGTGGTGGTGTGGTCGATCTGGTTGATGCTAGCCGTATCGTGGTTCGTGTCAATGACAACGAGACCGCCAGTGGTGAGCCGGGTGTTGATATCTACAACATGATTAAATATACCCGCTCAAATCAGAACACCTGTATTAATCAGAAACCGCTGGTAAGCCCCGGTGATGTGATTGCGCGCGGTGATGTGCTGGCGGATGGCTCTTCAACCGAAACCGGTGAACTGGCGCTGGGGCAGAATATGCTGGTGGCGTTTATGCCGTGGAATGGCTATAACTTTGAGGATTCGATTCTCATCTCTGAGCGTGTCGTTGAGGAAGACCGTTACACCTCGATTCATATTGAAGAGCAGACCTGTGTGGCGCGTGATACCAAGCTGGGCTCTGAAGAGATCACCTGCGATATTCCGAATGTAGGTGAAGGCGCACTTTCCCGCCTGGATGAGTCTGGCATAGTCCATATCGGTGCTGAAGTGGGGCCGGGCGATATTCTTGTGGGTAAGGTGACGCCAAAAGGTGAGACCCAGTTAACACCGGAAGAGAAGCTGCTGCGTGCGATCTTTGGTGAGAAGGCGTCCGATGTCAAAGATACCTCATCTCGAGTGCCATCAGGGATGAACGGTACGGTGATCGATGTGCGCGTCTTTACCCGTGATGGCGTTGAGAAAGATTCTCGTGCGCTCGAGATAGAAAAAGCTGAGCTGGATAAGGTTAGAAAAGATCTGCATGATGAACGCCGAATTATGGAGAGCGACATCCTGCTTCGTGTTGAGAAAATCTTAACCGGTAAGGTTTCTGACGGTGGCCCAGAAGGGTTGGCGGCAGGCGCTAAAGTGACCAAAGGCTATCTTGCCGACCTTCCTCAGGAGCAATGGTTCTCTGTTCTGCTGCAGAACGAAGAGGCAAACAAACAGCTGGAAGCGTTACATGGCCAGTTTAAACAGCTAAAGAAAGCGTTTGAAGCGAAGTTTGAAGAGAAGCGTGCCAAGCTAACGGCGGGTGATGACCTTGCACCAGGCGTATTGAAGATGGTTAAGGTTTACCTCGCGGTTAAACGCCGCACCCAGCCTGGTGACAAAATGGCGGGTCGTCACGGTAATAAAGGTGTGATCTCGATGATTGTGCCAGCTGAAGATATGCCTTACACCAAAGATGGCACCCCGGTTGATGTGGTACTGAACCCGCTGGGTGTACCCTCGCGAATGAACGTTGGGCAGATTCTTGAGACTCATCTGGGGTGGGCTGCAAAGGGTGTTGGTAAACGCCTTGCAGAAATGCTTGATGAAAAACGTGAAGTGGCTGACGTTCGCAGCTATATGGACAGGATCTATAACCAGAGCGGTAAAAAAGAAGACCTTGATTCATTGACGGATGATGAGGTGCTTAAACTCGCACATAACATGCGCAAAGGCGTGCCGATGGCAACGCCGGTGTTTGACGGTGCAGCAGAGTCTGAAATTAAGGCGATGCTGGAGCTGGCAGGTCTGCCAGCCTCAGGTCAGACAACACTTTATGATGGCCGTACTGGTGATCCATTTGATCGCCCGGTAACCGTCGGCTACATGTACATGCTTAAGCTTAACCATCTGGTTGATGACAAGATGCATGCGCGCTCAACGGGACCATACAGCCTGGTCACGCAGCAGCCGCTGGGTGGTAAAGCACAGTTCGGTGGGCAGCGTTTTGGTGAGATGGAAGTGTGGGCGCTTGAAGCTTACGGCGCGGCGTACACATTGCAGGAGATGCTAACAGTGAAGTCGGATGATGTCGCTGGTCGTACCAAAATGTATAAGAGCATCGTGGATGGCGATCACACAATTGATGCCGGCATGCCAGAGTCATTCAATGTACTGACGAAAGAGATCAGGGCGCTCTGCCTGGATATCGAGCTAGATTGATGATGACGCTAGTGTCGAATCAGCATTTTGCAGAACTGAATATGAACAAATTTGAGCAGGAGACAGCGCAGTGAAAGACTTACTTAACTTGTTGAAGCAGCAAGGGCAGGTCGAAGAGTTTGATGCGATTCGCATCGGACTGGCGTCCCCGGAGAAAATACGTTCCTGGTCTTTTGGCGAAGTCAAAAAACCAGAGACGATCAACTACAGAACTTTCAAGCCAGAGCGTGATGGTCTTTTCTGTGCCAAGATTTTTGGCCCGGTAAAGGATTTTGAATGTCTTTGTGGAAAATACAAACGCCTTAAACACCGCGGTGTGATCTGTGAGAAGTGTGGCGTCGAAGTGACCGTGACCAAAGTGCGCCGCGAGCGCATGGGGCACATCGATCTTGCAAGCCCGGTGGCGCACATCTGGTTTCTGAAGTCACTCCCTTCTCGCATGGGGCTGCTACTGGATATGACGCTGCGTGATATCGAACGCGTGCTCTATTTTGAAGCGTTTGTTGTGATCGATCCCGGGATGACCGAGCTGGAACGTGGTCAGCTACTCACCGATGAAACATACCTTGATGCGATAGAGGAGTATGGCGATGAATTCGATGCGCGCATGGGTGCCGAGGCGGTTTACGAGCTACTGAAATCAATCGACGTCCCTGCTGAAGTGGCGGTATTGCGTGAAGAGATTGCAGAAGCGGGCTCTGAAACCAAGATCAAAAAACTAAGCAAGCGCCTGAAGTTGATGGAAGCGCTAATGGGTTCCGGTAACAAACCTGAGTGGATGGTGATGACGGTTCTGCCGGTGCTGCCGCCTGAGCTACGTCCACTGGTACCGCTGGATGGCGGCCGTTTCGCGACCTCTGATCTGAATGACCTCTATCGCCGCGTGATCAACCGTAATAATCGACTGAAGCGTCTGCTTGATTTGAGCGCTCCCGACATCATTGTGCGCAATGAAAAACGGATGTTGCAGGAGTCTGTAGATGCGCTGCTTGATAACGGTCGTCGCGGGAAAGCGATTACTGGTACCAGCAAGCGCCCACTGAAATCACTTGCCGATATGATTAAAGGCAAGCAGGGGCGTTTTCGTCAGAACCTGCTCGGTAAGCGTGTTGATTACTCTGGTCGTTCTGTGATCGTGGTGGGACCAACATTAAAACTGCACCAGTGCGGCCTACCCAAGAAGATGGCGCTTGAGCTATTCAAACCATTTATCTTTGGTAAGGTGGAGCGCCGCGGTCTGGCCACTACCATTAAAGCGGCCAAGAAGCTGGTTGAACGTGAAGGACCGGAAATCTGGGATATTCTCGAAGAGGTGATTCGCGAACATCCGGTGATGTTAAATCGTGCGCCAACGCTTCATCGTCTCGGCATCCAGGCATTTGAGCCTGTGCTGATTGAAGGTAAAGCGATTCAGCTTCATCCGCTCGTCTGTACTGCATTCAATGCTGACTTTGATGGTGATCAGATGGCGGTTCACGTACCCCTCTCGATAGAAGCGCAGCTTGAAGCGCGTTCACTCATGATGTCGACTAATAACATTCTGTCGCCAGCCAATGGTGAGCCGATCATCGTGCCTTCGCAGGACGTGGTGCTGGGACTCTACTGTATGACACGCGAAAAGATTAATGCACGAGGTGAGGGAATGCTGTTTAGCGATGTCCTTGAAGTGCATCGTGCCTATGAAAACAAGCTGGTTGAGCTGAGTGCCAAAGTTTCTGTGCGTATTCGTGAAGTGTTGAGCGACGAGAATGGTGAGAAAAAAGAGACCTTCCGTCGTTATGAAACCACTGCTGGTCGCGCACTGCTCTCTGAAATCCTCCCTGATGGAATGGCGTTTGAGCTGGTTAATCAGGATATGAACAAGAAGGCGATCTCAAATCTGATCAACATCTGCTATCGCAATGTTGGTTTAAAAGAGACGGTGATCTTTGCCGATCAACTGATGTATACCGGTTTTAAGCATGCGATGCTGTCGGGTGTGTCGGTGGGTGTGAATGACATGGTGATTCCAGAATCGAAAGGAGAGATCATCGCCGCAGCAGAAAACGAAGTGAAAGATATCGAGAGCCAGTATGCCTCCGGTCTTGTGACCAATGGTGAGCGCTATAATAAAGTGGTCGATATCTGGTCTCACACAAATGACCAGGTCGCGAAGGCGATGATGGATAAGCTGGGTACCGAAACGGTAACCAACGCCAGGGGTGAAGAGGTTAAACAACCATCATTTAACTCGATCTATATCATGGCTGACTCTGGCGCTCGTGGTAGTGCGGCGCAGATTCGCCAGCTGGCAGGTATGCGTGGTTTGATGGCGAAGCCTGATGGTTCGATTATCGAAACGCCCATTACGGCGAACTTTCGCGAAGGATTAAATGTACTCCAGTACTTTATTTCGACGCATGGTGCGCGTAAAGGACTTGCTGATACCGCATTGAAAACGGCTAACTCCGGTTATCTGACGCGTCGTCTGGTTGATGTTGCGCAGGATATGGTAATCACGGAAGAAGATTGCGGCACTGAAAACGGTCTCTTGATGACTCCGCTGATAGAGGGTGGTGATGTCGTAGAGCCGCTGCGAGAGCGTATTCTGGGTCGTATTACTGCGAGTGACGTGCTCTCGGCGGATGGCGCTGAAGTTTATGTCAAAGCGGGTACCCTGCTCGATGAAGCGGGCGTTGATCGTCTCGAAGAGTTTGGTGTGGATCAGGTGATGGTACGTTCTGCCATCACCTGTGATAACCGCTACGGTATCTGTGCCGCCTGCTATGGACGTGACCTTGCGCGTGGCCATAAGGTTAACATTGGTGAAGCGACCGGCGTTATCGCGGCGCAATCGATTGGTGAGCCAGGTACGCAGTTAACAATGCGTACCTTCCATATTGGTGGCGCGGCATCTCGTGCGGTTGCGATCAACAGTGTTCAAATTAAATCCAGGGGTCATGTGCGCCTGCATAACATTAAACTGATCCAGAATAGTGATGGCATCAATATTGCAGTTTCGCGCTCGGGTGAGCTGGTGGTCATGGATGAAACAGGGCGTGAGCGTGAGCGCTATAAAGTACCATACGGCGCGTTAATTAGCGTGAATGATGGTGATGTGGTTGAGAGTGGTCAAACACTCGCTAACTGGGATCCGCACACCCACCCGATCGTAACGGAGGTGGCGGGTCACCTGAAATTTAGTGACTTCATCGATGGCGTGACCGTGCAAAGTGAAACGGATGATGTCACTGGTCTTTCGAGCATGGTGGTGACTGACCCTAAAGCTCGCGGTGCGAACGCTAAAGATCTGCGCCCAATGGTGAAAATCACAGATGCTGACGGCGGCGATATCTTCTTTGCTGGCACCGATATCCCAGCGGTCTACTTTCTACCTGCGGGCGCGATTATTAACATGGCAGATAATAGCGATGTCAATGTGGGCGACGTGATTGCGCGTATCCCGCAGGAATCATCGAAGACGCGCGATATTACTGGTGGTCTGCCGCGCGTTGCGGATCTGTTCGAGGCGCGCAAGCCGAAGGATCCGGCGATTCTGGCGGAAATCAGTGGAACGGTTGGTTTTGGTAAAGAGACCAAAGGTAAGCAGCGTCTTGTTATTGTCGGTCAGGATGGCGAGCGCTATGAAACGCTCATCCCGAAATGGCGTCATATCACGGTGTTTGAGGGTGAGCACGTTGAGAAGGGTGAAATGGTGGCTGATGGTGCCCCTGCTCCCCATGACATCCTGCGCCTGCTAGGGATCGAGACGTTGGCAAACTATATCGTTAACGAAGTGCAGGATGTCTATCGACTACAGGGTGTGAAAATTAATGATAAACACATCGAAGTGATTGTCCGTCAGATGTTGCGCAAGGTGGAGGTTGTCGAGCCGGGTGATACCCCGTTTATCAAGGGCGAGCAGGTTGAGCGTGCACGCTTGCTGGAGGAGAATGATGCCATTCTGAGTGCTGGAAAGACGCCGGCAACCTATGTGAATCTCCTGTTGGGGATTACCAAGGCATCGCTGGCAACAGAATCATTTGTCTCTGCGGCATCTTTCCAGGAGACAACGCGTGTGCTTACTGAAGCGGCTGTCTGTGGTAAGCGTGATGACCTGCGTGGCCTGAAAGAGAATGTGATCGTTGGGCGCCTGATCCCTGCAGGGACCGGAATGGCATACCACAACGAGCGTCGTCGTAAGGAAGAGGAGGCGCAGCAGAAAGTGGCGGCCGATAAGGGGCCAACCAGTAGTGAAGTGGAAGAGGCGTTGCGCCAGGCGTTGACGGAGTCCTGATCACTGCAAACTGCATGTTTGGGGATAAAGTAGTTAATATCTCTTATCGTGCAGGTAATATCAGAATAAATAGGCGGCGAGCACCAGGTGCTCGCCATTTATCTGCTGGGGAGTGAGTGATGCCAGCTATGGTATCTCGCGCAGCGTAGATGACCCTCCAGTTTTTTTATGTAATTAATCTGTGTTTTATTGCATCCGAGCTTGACAGCGAGGTGTAATATCCATAAAATTTCGCGGCTTCGCAGAGAGATAAATTCAGCTCTGCTAAGAGAATTTTAATGTTAAGTGTTTGGTTTGATTGATGCCCCGCTGGTTCTGTGGGGCGCGACAGGCTGAACACCTAAAGTATTTTGGCTGGAGACAGGTAAGGCATGGCAACAACGAATCAATTGGTACGCAAACCACGCGGTCGCAAAAAAGCAAAAAGCACCGTGCCAGCGCTGGAAGGGTGCCCGCAAAAACGTGGCGTATGTACTCGCGTCTACACAACAACACCGAAAAAGCCTAATTCAGCACTGAGAAAAGTGGCGCGTGTTCGTTTGACCAATAGCATGGAGGTCTCCACCTACATCGGTGGTGAAGGCCATAACCTTCAGGAGCACTCGGTTGTATTGATTCGTGGCGGCCGTGTGAAAGATCTTCCTGGTGTTCGCTACCACACAGTACGCGGTAGTCTGGATACCTCGGGTGTAGATGGGCGTCGTCAGGGTCGTTCTAAGTACGGTACCAAGCGTCCAAAATCTTAAACCTAATTTATACGAGACTGTAAGCAATGCCTAGAAGAAGAGTTGTCGCCAAAAGAGAGATCCTTCCTGATCCTAAGTTCGGGAATGTGACGCTGGCCAAATTTGTAAATATTCTGATGGAAAGCGGCAAGAAGTCAGTCGCTGAGAAGATTGTCTATGGTGCACTGGATCAGATTACTGAAAAAGGCCATGCTGAGCCTGTAGAATCATTCAATAAGGCGCTGGAAAATATCCGTCCATTGGTTGAAGTGAAGTCTCGCCGTGTGGGTGGAGCGACATACCAGGTGCCGATCGAAGTGAGAGCTAATCGTAGTGTCACACTTGCAATGCGCTGGTTGGTGGATGCAGCGCGTGCGCGTGGTGAGAAATCGATGGGGTTACGACTTGCTGGCGAAATTATGGATGCTTGTGAGAGTCGTGGCACCGCGGTTAAGAAGCGTGAAGATGTTCACCGAATGGCAGAGGCGAATAAGGCATTTTCACACTACCGTTGGTAGCACCTGAAAACATAAGGGTGCAGCAGTTGTGGCTAGAAAAACCCCAATAGAGCGATACCGCAATATAGGCATCATGGCTCATATTGATGCGGGGAAGACCACGACAACCGAGCGAATTTTATACTATACCGGTATTTCGCATAAGATTGGTGAGGTGCATGATGGTGCTGCCACCATGGACTGGATGGAGCAGGAGCAGGAACGAGGCATCACGATTACCTCAGCGGCAACGACCTGTTTTTGGGCGGGGATGGAAAAGCAGTTTCCTCTCCACCGTATTAATATTATTGATACACCAGGCCATGTTGATTTTACGATCGAGGTGGAACGATCGCTACGTGTGCTGGATGCAGCATGTGCGGTATTTTGTGCGGTAGGAGGTGTCGAGCCGCAATCAGAAACGGTGTGGCGACAGGCGAACAAGTACTCCGTGCCGAGGCTTGCGTTTGTCAACAAGATGGATCGATCCGGCGCAGAATTTTTGCGTGTGGTGGGGCAGTTGAAAGAGCGTTTAGGTGCAAACCCTGTGCCCATTCAACTGCCAATAGGTCAGGAAGAGAGCTTTGAAGGGGTTGTAGACCTCATCAAAATGAAAGCGATCTACTGGGACGAAGCGTCGATGGGGATGTCGTTCGAAGAGCGCGAAATCCCGGCAGAGATGCGCTCCGAGTGTGAGCTGTGGCGTGAGAAGCTCGTTGAGGCTGCTGCCGAAGCGAATGAAGAGGTGATGGATAAATACCTTGAGCATGGCGAGCTTTCGATTGACGAGATAAAACAGGGATTGCGCAAACGTACTATTGCGAATGAAATTGTGCTGGTGATGTGCGGTTCGGCCTTTAAGAATAAGGGCGTGCAGGCAATGCTTGATGCTGTGGTTGAGTATTTGCCATCACCAACCGAAGTGCCTGCTATTAAAGGAGTTCTGGACGACGCTGATGAGACCGTAGCGGCGAGGAACCCACAGGATGATGAGCCGTTTGCTGCATTGGTATTTAAGATAGCAACCGACTCATTTGTTGGAACGCTGGCTTTTTTTAGGGTCTACTCTGGAGTGATTCGCACTGGTGACAGTGTCTACAATCCGGTTAAAGGTAAAAAAGAGCGCATTGGCCGCATCGTACAGATGCATGCCAATAGTCGCGAAGAGATTAAAGAGGTAAGGGCGGGTGATATCGCCGCAGTCATCGGGCTGAAAGATGTCACCACTGGTGATACGTTGTGTGATGTGAACAGCGTAATAACCCTTGAACGTATGGAGTTTCCTGAGCCTGTTATATCGGTGGCAGTTGAGCCGAGAACTACGGCAGACCAGGAGAAAATGGGAGTTGCGCTAGGTAAGCTGGCAGCTGAAGACCCCTCTTTTCGTGTCCATACAGATGAGGAGACCGGGCAGATAATTATTTCAGGGATGGGGGAGCTCCATCTTGAAATTATTATCGATAGGTTAAAGCGAGAATTTAGCGTCGAGGCCAATGTCGGCGCGCCGCAGGTGGCTTATCGGGAAGCAATCCGAAAGGTTGTTGAGCAGGAAGGTAAGTTTATTCGTCAATCAGGTGGGCGAGGTCAGTATGGCCATGTCTGGTTGCGAATTGAACCACTTGAGACTGGCGCAGGTTATGAGTTTGAGGATGCGATTACTGGCGGCGTAGTTCCAAAGGAATTTATCGCGGCGGTTGATAAAGGTGTTCAGGAGCAGATGCAGAGTGGTGTGCTCGCCGGATATCCGATGGTTGATGTCAAGGTCACACTGTTTGATGGTTCGTATCACGAAGTTGATTCAAATGAAGTGGCGTTTAAAATTGCCGCTTCGACAGGCTTTAGAGAAGGTGCATTAAATGCTGACCCTGTCTTGCTGGAGCCGGTCATGCAGGTGGAAGTGGTAACACCAGAGGATTATATGGGCGACGTAATGGGAGACCTTAATCGTCGTCATGGTGTGGTGCAGGGGATGGAAGATGCCCCTGCCGGTAAGATTATTAAGGCAGAAGTGCCGTTGGCAGCAATGTTTGGTTACGCTACCGATTTGCGTTCAGCCACGCAGGGTCGAGCAACCTATGCGATGGTGTTTTCCAGATATAGTGAATCCGCTGGTCGTGTTGTAGATGGTGTAGTTAAGCAGGCATCGTAAGGTTTTAGCGTTAACGATTTGATAGAAAGAGGTGTAAAGCAGTGTCCAAGGAAAAGTTTGAACGTAATAAGCCACATGTGAATGTGGGTACAATTGGTCACGTTGATCATGGTAAAACCACGCTGACGGCAGCATTGACCGTGACGCAGGCGAAGAAATTTGGCGGTGACTCTAAGGGTTACGACCAGATCGATAGCGCCCCGGAAGAGCGTGCACGCGGCATCACGATTGCGACTGCGCACGTTGAGTACGAGTCAGAGACTCGTCACTACGCTCACGTTGATTGCCCGGGCCATGCGGATTACGTTAAAAACATGATCACCGGCGCGGCACAGATGGATGGCGCGATCCTGGTCTGCTCAGCAGCTGACGGCCCGATGCCTCAGACACGTG
>WFVD01000009.1 GCA_015491865.1 Gammaproteobacteria bacterium | reverse complement strand
TATCCGCATTTTTTTCATGCTATTCATCAACCGCAAATCAGTCGTAGAGTCGCTGATCATTTTGCTGGCCGTGCCTTTCTCGCTAATTGGTGCGGTGTGGCTGCTCGCGTGGTTGGACTACAACCTCAGTGTCGCGGTGTGGGTCGGCATGCTCGCGCTGGCGGGAGTAGACACCGCGATGGGCGTGTTGATGATGCTCTATCTCGGCATGGTCTACCGCCAACGGCAGGCCGATGGGCGCTTACAGACACAACAAGACCTGCTGGAAGTGATCACCGAAGGTGCAGGACGGCGCATCCGCCCCATGCTCATGACGGGCCTGGCGTTATTGTTAGGGTTGATCCCCATCCTCTGGAGCGACGGCACCGGCGCGGATGTGATGAAGCGCATCGCTGCACCGATGGTGGGTGGCATGTGGTTTTTTTCAATTCTGTTCTGGGTTTTGATTATTGCCGGGGTGGTCTTTATTACTAAGTGGTTCCTGGAGCGCGACCGGAAAGTGGTTCCTGGAGTGCGACCGGAATAAAAACGGCTCTGGAATCAGCGAAGAATCAGCGCTGGATATTCTGAAAAAACGTTATGCCAAAGGTGATATTGACCAGGAAACTTTCGAGCAGATGAAAAAGGAGATCGAGTATAGCCTTGCTCAAGTACCAGGCTCACCGCATCCAGTTTGAATTCCTTTGGATATTTCTTTCTTATCCTCATTTTCCTCATCCATCAGTTAAGATCATTATCCTTAACCGGGCTGTCCAAATCTATTGGACCACGTCATATTCCTCAAAACGAGGATAGTTTAAAAAGGTTATTTTGAAGCTTCGCTTGGAGAATTTGGCTATGTTCCACTTGTTTGCTGGGATTTTGAATGTTTTCGCCATCTGTAGGGTGAGTACGGTAAGTTCTTTAGGAACCTGCCCGATGGCACTTTTGTGAATGTAGACAGCATCTGGCAATTGTTTCCCTATGGAAACAGTTCTTACGTGAGATTGATACTGAGGAAAGTCGATCTGAGTCAATGTGCTGGTCTGGTTCAGTGGGTTCTTTTGATTGTTACTTTTCCGGCAAATTGGGTCAATATTTTTGGTCGACCCTTCCGGGTTTTTTGCCGAGTAAAAAAGTAGTATAAGGGGTTGAGGCGAGCAGAGCAGAGCAGAGCAGAGCAGAGATAAGGAAGGGGAAGGAATGCGGGACATTGATCTCTACGGCCGGGATTTGAGGTTAGAAGTTGCCTGGATGGTCGGCAAGCTGGAGCTTGACCAGAAGACGGGGAGTAGTGCAAGCATTTGTCCAGGGTGAGATCTGTGGCTCGGCGGAAGTTGCCGGACGATGGACCGATGAGTTGGTGCCTACGGTGCGGTCCTGTTGGACGGATTCGAATCCAGGTGCCTATTTCCACGGTATCACGGCCTGTTTGTCCTGCCTGCTGGTGGCGGGGCGGTATCAGGAATTGCTCGAGCTGTTGGAATTGAATCGGCCTTCCATGTGGCATTACCGGCGCTATGGCGTCGAGGCGCTGCTGGCTCTGGGCAGAAAGGCGGAAGCTGTTCAGTACGCCGAGGCCTCGCGCGGGCTGAACCAGCCGGACTCCGTAGTCGACCAGGCCCGTGAGGAAATTCTGATCGCTTCCGGTTTGCATGAGGAGGCCTACCAGCGCTATGGATTAAGTGCCGCAGTGGGCAATTCCTATATTGCCCGGTTTCGCGCGGTCGCGAAGCGCTATCCCGAAAAAGACAAGTCACAGATTCTGGCCGATCTCATTGCCACCACACCGGGAGAAGAGGGTAAGTGGTTTGCCACGGCCAAGGAGATCAGGCTTTTTGACCTGGCGCTGGAACTGGCCAACTGCACTCCCTGTGATCCGAAAACGCTGACCCGAGCGGCAAGGGATTTCCTCGAGTCGGAACCGGACTTTGCACTCGGTTGTGCAATGGCTGCACTTCGCTGGTTGAGTGAGGGGTGGGGTTACGAGGTAACCAGTGCCGATGTTGTGGAGGCGTATGGCCGGGCGATGGCTGCTGCCGCAAGGCTGAACAAAGTTGACGATGTAACGGATAAGATACGGCAGCTTATTGAGTCGAATGAAAGTGCGTCAACGTTGTTTGTTCGACAGTCATTGCAGCGTTATATGTGGGCGCGTCATTCATCGAATGAAGGAGTGTGATGGAGAGCCAATGGTAAACAGTGAATGGGTGCACGCCTACAACAAAAGACATCAATCTGCGTTCCACAAAAGGGACAATCGGAGACCATGGCAGACAATACGGACATCGAATTAAAAAAGTAAAATACTTTTAAAAACAATCTATAACGTGGTTTCGGATGGTCTGGGGTGGTCTATAAAAATGGTGCCGAGGAGAGGACTTGAACCTCCACGGGGTTGCCCCCACTAGCACCTGAAGCTAGCGTGTCTACCAATTTCACCACCTCGGCGCGTTGAATTCGCGGTTGCGTTTTCATGGCGTTGAAACTAAGTGGCGCACTGTACCGATTGAGGCTTGCATTGTCAATCAAAGCGGCGTGGTTGGGTGGTTTGGCGTACCTACGAAGCGGATGACCTTGGTGAGAATCACTACACGCGCGGGTGAGGTTGTTTGATTCATTTGCCCTTGGCAATTGTTAAACCATTGAAATTACTTGATAGCAGTGGTTCTGCGTTATACTACGCCCCATGAGTAAAAAATCACCCGAAAAAGATAAGTTTGCCGAACGCGAGGCACAGAAATACGCGAACCCCATCACCAGTCGAGAAGGGATTTTAGCGCTCCTTGAGGGGTGTGATCGGCCACAGAATTTACGTGCGATAAGCGAGGCGCTGGGGCTGGTTGAAGATCAGGATCTGGAGGCGTTGCGCCGCCGCCTGCGAGCGATGGAGCGTGATGGACAGCTCGTGCGGAATCGTCGTGACGGCTACGCTGCTGCGAGCCGCATGGATCTGATTCGTGGGCGTGTGATTGGCCATCCCGATGGCTTCGGTTTTGTGGTCTCTGATGAGGGAGGGGATGACATCTTCCTCTCTGCACGGCAGATGCATGCGGTGATGCATGGCGACCGTGTGCTGGTACGGGTGGTGGGTGTGGATCGCCGCGGCCGTCGTGAAGGGGCGCTGGTCGAGGTGCTGGAGCACGCCCATCACGAAATTGTCGGCCGCTTCTTTAAAGAGGGTGGCGTTGGCTTTGTTGAATCGAGCAACAAACGGATCACCCACGAGATCGTTATTCCCGCTGAAAAACAGGGCGATGCAGAGGCCGGGCAAATTGTGGTGGCAACCATTCTTGAACAGCCGACACGTCGCTCGCAGCCGGTAGGCCAGATCACGGAAGTGCTCGGTGACCACATGGCGCCGGGAATGGAGATGGAGATTGCACTGCGCACCCATGAGCTGCCACACCTCTGGTCTCGTGAGGCGGAAGAGGAGGCGGCAGCGTTTGGCAGTGAAGTGCCCGAGTCGGCCAAGGGTGGTACGCGTGAGGATATTCGTGAGCTGCCACTGGTGACGATCGATGGGGATGACTCGCGTGATTTTGACGATGCAGTCTACTGCAAAAAGGTTAGCAATGGGTGGAAGCTGCTGGTGGCGATTGCCGATGTGTCGGCCTATGTGAAGCCGGATACCGTGCTGGATCAGGAGGCCTGGCTGCGTGGTAATTCGGTCTACTTTCCCGAGAATGTGATCCCGATGTTACCGGAGATACTCTCCAACCATCTCTGTTCGCTGAACCCGGATGTGGATCGTCTCTGCATGGTGTGTGAAATGTCGATCACACCCGGTGGCAAGTTGCGTAGTTACCGCTTTTTTGAAGGGGTGATGCGTTCTCACGCGCGCCTTACCTATAGCAAAGTGGCCGCGATGCTGGTGGATCAGGATGCCGACCTCTGTCGTGAATACGCACCGTTGATGCCGCATCTGAACGAACTCTACAACCTTTACCATGCGATGTGTAAGGCGCGTAGCAAACGTGGCGCAATCGAGTTTGACCGTGCCGAAACACGCATCGTTTTTGGCGAAGGGCGTAAGATTGAGCAGATCATTCCGACGGTTCGCAACGATGCGCATCGCCTGATCGAAGAGTTTATGATCTGTGCCAATGTGGCGGCGGCACGATTCTTTGAAGAGCATGAATTTCCGATGGTCTACCGAATCCATCAAAACCCGACCGAAGAGAAGCTGACCGATCTGAAGGCCTTTCTGGCTGAGATGGGGTTGAAGCTGGGGGGCGGTTCGGAACCTTCGGCAAAGGATTACGCCAGATTACTGGATGAAATTCAGATGCGCGATGACCGCCACCTGATTGAAACAGTGCTGTTACGCAGCATGAGCCAAGCGGTTTATAGCCCGGAAAACATCGGTCACTTTGGACTGGCGTTAGAGGCCTATACCCATTTTACCTCGCCGATTCGACGCTACCCGGATCTGCTGGTTCATCGTGGTATTCGCCACCTGATTGCGGGCGGTAGCGCTGACACGTTCAGGTACGACCACGCCAATATGGCGCAGGCGGGTGACCACTGCTCAATGACAGAGCGTCGCGCAGATGATGCCACGCGTGATGCCATCGACTGGCTCAAGTGTGAATTTATGATGAGCCGTGTAGGCCAGGAATTTTCCGGCATTATCACCTCGGTGACAGGCTTTGGGCTGTTTGTGGAACTGGATGAGATCTTTGTTGAGGGGCTGGTGCATATCACCTCGCTCGATAATGACTACTACCATTTTGATGCCAAACGCCATGAGATGAAGGGTGAGCGCAGTGGCATGACCTATCGCCTCGGAGACTGGATTAATGTGCGTGTTGCGAGGGTTGATCTTGATGAGAGCAAGATCGACTTTGCCCTGCTAGGGTCATCAGACGATGATGACAATAAGCCGCAGAAAAAGGGGCGCCCGGCTAAAAAACGTTCTGCTAAAAGAGGGACGCGTCGCAAGGGGAAAAAGCCAGCGGAAAAACGTGATACAGACTCTGGTGACAAGCCCGGTACTGCTGCGAAAAAGCGCTCTCGTCGTCGTTGATACGCGCCGCGACTCAGTTAACCAGCTCTTTGGCGTGTGATGAATAAAGCCTCCGATAACGATTATCTATTTGGCATTCATGCCGTCACCTCCATGATGGAAAAAGATGCCTCGCGCGTTCGCACCCTGTGGATTGCGCGTGAAGCGCAGAAGAATCAGCGCATCAAGCGCCTGCAAAGTCTGGCGGATAAAAGAGGGGTTTCACTACAGGCATCGAGCCATGCAAAGCTCGACCTGATGGTGGGTGGTGAACGCCATCAGGGGGTTGTCGCCGAATGTAGCACTGCGCCGTCGCCTCAACTGGCGCTGAATATTTCCGAACTGCTCTCGGGCCTTGATGAAGCGCCATTTTTACTGGTGCTCGACGGTGTGCAGGACCCCCATAATCTGGGGGCCTGCCTGCGCAGTGCCGATGCGGCCGGTGTGCATGCGGTGATCGTACCGAAAGATCGCGCGGTGGGCATTACCCCAGTGGTGAGTAAGGTTGCATGTGGCGCGGCAGAGCATGTGCCGTTGATTCAGGTGGCCAACCTTGCGCGCGCACTACGTCAGCTGCAGAGCGAGGGGGTATGGCTGCTGGGGGCGGACGAGCGGGGTGAGACCTCTCTGTTTGATGCGGATCTCAAAGGGCCGCTGGCATTAGTACTGGGCGCGGAAGGGCGGGGATTACGACGCCTCACGCGCGAGCAGTGCGATCTGTTGATCTCTGTGCCGATGGCGGGATCGGTCGCCAGCCTCAATGTGTCGGTGGCGTGCGGGGTCTGCCTGTTCGAGGCTGTGCGCCAACGAGGGGGATAGCAGGTGGTTGTTGGAATTGACTGGAAAATTGCTGGCTTAAGGTGATTCGCTGCAGCTGGTAGTGCTTTCCTGGCCGCTAGCGGGAATACAGGCCATGATCAAGCGCTGGTTTATCAGGCGGTTAAAATGGTGCTCCCTAGGGGACTCGAACCCCTGTTCCCGCCGTGAGAGGGCGGTGTCCTGGACCGCTAGACGAAGGGAGCGTGATATTAACCGTTGGTGATTTTGGCTGAATCCAATAAAATTAATAAGATAGACAGCGGTTTTGCGGTATTATACGCACCATTAAGCGATGTACAAGCCGCAACGCTAGACGGCATTTAAATAATAAAGACTAGGACTGACCGTTATCAAAGCCAGGATTATCCCTCGCCCCGAGCACGCATTATCGCGCTCGGGCATCTCCGACAACGCACTGAAAGTGCTTTATCGCCTAAAAGAGGCTGGTTACGAGGCTTATCTTGTTGGTGGCGGTGTGCGTGACTTGCTGCTGGGGCGCGAGCCAAAAGATTTTGATGTGGCTACGGATGCCCACCCGGAACAGATTAAAGAGGTGTTTCGCAACTGTCGTCTGATTGGACGACGCTTTCGCCTCGCCCATGTCCACTTCGGGCGCGAGATCATAGAGGTTGCGACCTTTCGTGCGCAACATAGTGGCGATGAGGCGGGCGGTGTGACCGAAGAGGGGCGCATCGTGCGAGATAACGTCTACGGCACGGTTGAGGATGATGCGGTGCGGCGCGATTTTACAGTCAACGCCCTCTATTACAACATCAAAGACTTTTCGGTGGTGGATTACGCGGGCGGTGTAGAAGATCTCGAGGCGGGTGTGCTGCGCTTGATTGGTGATCCCGATGTACGTTATCGTGAAGATGCGGTACGGATGTTGCGCGCGGTACGCTTTGCGGCGAAGCTCGGTTTCCGTATCCAGCCGGAGGCAGAAGAACCGATTTTTGAGCTGGGCCATCTGCTGCAGGATATTGCGGCCGCGCGCCTGTTTGAAGAGGTGTTGAAGCTCTTTATGGGTGGCAGTGCGGTACAGAGCTATGAACTGCTCTCTCACTATAATCTGCTGCAGTATCTTTTCCCGCAGACGGCTGAAGCGCTAGCGCAGGACCAGAACGGCATTTTTCATGCGTTAATTCTACGTGCGATGGAGAATACCGATGCACGTATCGCCGCAGGTAAGCCGGTCACCCCCGCCTTTCTGTATGCAGTTCTGATGTGGATGCCGATGCAGCGGCGTGCAAAAGCGCTGCGCCGCGAAGGGATGACGGAAGTGCAGTCGATCTGTGAGGCTGGTGGTGAGGTGCTCGCAGAGCAGAGCCGCTGCGTCGCCTGCCCCAAACGCTTTAGTCTGCAGACACGAGAGATCTGGCAGTTACAGCCCCGTCTCAAGCGCACCACCGGCAAAGGGCCTCTGCGCCTGCTGGCGCACCCCCGTTTTCGAGCGGCGTATGACTTCCTGCTGTTGCGTGCCGAGGCGGGTGAAACCCATCAGGAGCTATGTGACTGGTGGACAGCGTTTCAGCTGGAGAATCCAGATGTCATTGCGCAGGCGGCGAGTCGTGCAGCACCGAGAAAACGGCCGCGGCGTCGCTCACGTAAAAAAACAGCGGCTGCAACATCGGATGGTGCTGGCTCAGGCGAGTCGGTGTAGCCGGGCCGATGGGTAGAGTGGAAGAGATGGCTTCACGCGGTGTTGAAGTGTGGATAGGTCTCGGTAGTAACCTTAATGAACCGGCGCACCAGCTTGAGCTAGCGCTGGCAGTGTTGCAGCAGTTAGCGATGGAGGACTCGCTCTGTTGCTCCTCTTTTTACCTGAGTAAGGCGCTGGTGGCTGAACGGGCGGATGATGATAGCGGCCAGCAGCCCGATTATGTCAATGCAGTGGCCCGGCTGCGGACAACACTGGCTCCGCATGAGCTGTTACTGCAGCTACAGGCTATCGAGACATTGCAGGGCCGGGTGCGCGATGCGGCAACGCCGCGCTGGTCGCCCCGCACACTTGATCTGGATATATTGCTTTATGGCGAGCGACAGATCGATACCCCCACATTAACAGTGCCGCATGTCGCGATTCGACTGCGTGAGTTTGTGCTTTACCCACTGTATGAAATCTCACCTGATTTAGAGGTCCCGCTGCTTGGCCCGTTAAAGCAACTGGTTAAACGCTGCCCAAGGCGTGGTTTGAAATTACTGCAGCAGGATAACAGTGGGAGCTATGTTGAGCGCGTCTCCTGATTATATTGTCGTTGAAGGGCCGATCGGTGTTGGCAAAACAACGCTGGCAAAGAAACTGGCATCCACCTTTAATACTGAGCTGCTACTGGAGGGGGCGGATCAGAATCCGTTTCTGGAGCGCTTTTACCAGGACCCGAAAAGCGCCGCACTGCAGACGCAGCTCTTCTTCCTGTTTCAGCGGGTGCGCCAGATGGAGGCGCTGCGTCAGGGCGATATCTTTCGTTCCGTGCGGGTGGCTGATTTTCTGATAGAGAAAGATCGTCTGTTTGCACAGATTACACTCGATGATGACGAACTGCGCCTCTACGATCAGATCTATAGTCAGATGGTGCTGGATGCCCCCTGTCCCGATCTTGTGATCTATCTGCAGGCACCGATTGATGTTTTGATGATGCGTATCCTTAAGCGTGGACTCGCGTCGGAGCGCCTCATTCAGCCGGAATACCTCAGGAAAGTGGTAGAGTCCTATGCGCGTTTGTTTCATTATTACAGTGCGTCACCACTGTTGATTGTGAATGCAGCAGAGTTTGACCCGGTCACTAACGAGGATGATTATGAAGCGCTGCTGTCACGCATCTGTACTATCACCAGCGGACGCCACTATTTTAATCCATTGCCGTTGACGTTTTAACCGGCTGTTACTTTAAGAGCCAAGCGAGGAGAGTCATGACAACAGCTATCACCCTTTCTACGTTACGTGCGATGAAAAAACGGTGTGAGAAGTTTGCAACGCTTACCGCTTATGATGCGAGTTTTGCATCGATCCTTGAGCGGGCGGGTGTTGAGGTTATTCTTGTCGGAGACTCACTGGGCATGGTGATCCAGGGCAACACCACTACAGTGCCGGTGACCATCGATGAAACCATCTACCATACACGCTGTGTGAGGCAGGGGAGTCGTCATACATTGCTGGTTGCTGACATGCCATTTATGTCGGATGCGACGCCTGAACTTGCGCTGGCGAATGCCGCACGTCTGATGAAAGAGGGCGGTGCACAGGTGGTGAAACTTGAGGGTGGTGCTGTTGTGGTTGATACCGTTCGCCTGTTGAGTGAGCGCGGCATCCCGGTATGCTGCCATTTAGGGCTGCTGCCGCAGTCGATTAACAAGCTGGGAGGTTATCGAGTGCAGGGGCGTGACGAGGCGTCGGCAGAGCGTCTGCTGCAGGAGGCAGCCCTGCTGGAGGCTGCCGGTGCCGAGCTTTTAGTGCTGGAATGTGTGCCCGCTGTGCTGGCAAAGGAGGCGCGTGAAGCGTTGGCGATCCCGGTGATCGGCATCGGTGCCGGTGTTGACACTGATAGCCAGGTGCTGGTGCTTTATGATCTGTTAGGCATTACGCCGGGCAAGCGACCCCGTTTTTCGAAAAACTTTCTTGATGAAGCTGGCTCAGTCGAAGCTGCGGTTGCAGAGTATGTGCGGCAGGTAAAGTCGGGTGAATTCCCGGCTGCTGAACAGATCATTGCTTAGCCCGGGCTTTATCTGATGCGGCGCTTTGAGAGGGTTGGTGAGATTCGTCAGCAGATAGATGAGTGGCGCATGAGTGGTGAAAGCATCGCCTTTGTGCCTACGATGGGCAACCTGCATCGCGGCCACCTACGTCTGGTTGAGCAGGCCCGTCAGCATGGTCAGCGCATCGTTGTCAGTATCTTTGTTAACCCGATGCAGTTTAACGATCAAGATGATTACGCCGCCTATCCCACTACATTAACGCAGGACTGTGAAAAGCTGGTCGAGGCCGGTGTGGATGCGCTGTTTCTCCCTTCGGTAGCGGTGATCTATCCGGATGGCTATCAGAAAAATAGCCAGGTTGTAGTGCCGGGGCTCTCCGATATCCTATGTGGCGCCTATCGCCCTGGCCATTTTACAGGGGTGGCGACGGTGGTCGCCAAGCTCTTTAATATCATCCTGCCGAATGTTGCGCTATTTGGTGAGAAGGACTTTCAGCAGTTGATGGTGATACGGCGCATGGTGGGTGAACTCTGTTTTCCAGTTGAAATTGTCGGTGTACCGACGGAGCGGGAGCGCGATGGTCTGGCGATGAGCTCACGTAACGGTTATCTGAATGCAGATGAGCGCCAGCGGGCTGCGCTACTATACCGGCTGCTGAAAGAGGCAAGATCACAGTTATTGGCTGGCAACGTAAAGATAGCCTCGGTTGAAGCGCAGGCGACACGGGCTCTGGAAGCGGGTGGTTTTCGCCCTGAATATTTTAGCGTGCGCAATGCCGGAGATCTCTCGGCAGCGACGGCGAAGACTCAAGATCTGGTGATCGTTGCCGCTGCGTGGTTAGGGAAGGCGCGCCTGATTGATAATATTTGCTTGAATCTGGGGTAGTTAGCGCCCATTTATATGTTAAAATGGGCGCTAATTCCGTCTTCGGCGCCTGCTTTTTCGATGACTGTTTTAGAAAACTATAGACCTGTTTTAGTGAGGATAAGTTAGGACAATGCAGCAAACGATGCTAAATGCAAAACTTCACCGCGCCTGTGTTACGCACGCAGAGCTCGAGTATGAAGGTTCATGCGCAATAGATAGTGACCTGCTGGATCGCGCTGGTATTCGCGAGTATGAGCAGATCCAGATCTATAATATTGATAACGGTGAGCGCTTTGTTACCTATGCGATTCGTGCTGAGGCGGGCTCGAAGATTATCTCTGTGAACGGCGCAGCAGCACACAAGGCAGCACCCGGTCATCGGGTGATTATCTGCTCATACGTTGTGCTGACTCAGCAGGAGCTGGTTAATTTTAAGCCGACACTGCTCTACTTTGATAGTGAAAATAATATCACTCACTGCCGCAACAGCATTCCTGCCCAGGTTGCCTGATCGCTGCCAGGTCGTGCCAATTCAGTTTAGCTCAGTTCAGCAGATTAAGTTCCAGTGCTGATTGAGTATATGGCGGTGCCAGCCCTTTATTGAACTCGCTACCTGTGCAGGCCTCGGCGCTTATGTTTAACCGCAGAGCCAGATCGCTCTATCCAGTTGAAACTTAACATTATGGCAAGAAAAAAGCGTGATTCTGGTGATGATGACCCCCTCTTTGATGCGATTGAGATGGATGGCCAGGATCGTGTCGATGACGCTCCCCACGATAGTGAAAAGAGCCGCTCGCAACAGAAGCGGGAGATGCTGGCGCGGCGTGATCTCGGCGAGGCGCTGGTCGGGCTCAGTGCTGCTCGTCTGGCAAAGATCCCGCTGAGCGCTGCAACGCTCGATGCCGTTCGGGATGGACAGCGCTTCACCCGGCGAGCACTCAAACGTCAGCTAACCCGTATTGCCAGGCTGATGAGTGAGTTTGATGACGAGGCCGAGATTCGAAAAGCACTGGAGAACCTCTACCAGCCGCACCGCGATGAGGTGCGTCGACTGCATGAGGCAGAACAGTGGCGCGATGCATTGATTGCGGGTGATCATACGGTGATGGAAATGGTGGTAGCGCGCTTTCCGATGGCTGAGCGCCAGCACCTGCGTCAGTTGGCACGCAATGCCAATAAAGAGCAGGCGCAACAGAAACCACTAAAATCAGCGCGTCTACTCTATCAATATCTGCACAACCTGCTCGAAGAAGAGCAAGCCTGAGAAGCGCGGGGGGGGCTTTTATCTGTGCGCTGTTAATGGGACAGAATCAGGCGCGTGATTTGTACTTTCTATCGCTTTGCGTTATAAAACCTGACCGATTGCCTCGGGATTACATTTAAATTTATTCATCGTAAGGAAGAATTATGACAGTTAGCTCATTTCACCCGCCTCAACGTACCTTGATGGGGCCGGGTCCCTCGGATGTAAACCCTCGCATCCTTGAGGCGATGTCACGCCCGACAATTGGTCACCTTGATCCTGCCTTTGTCGGCATGATGGATGAAGTGAAGGGGCTTCTGAAATACGCTTTTCAGACAGAAAATGAGTTGACAATGCCGGTCTCGGCACCCGGCTCAGCGGGGATGGAGAGCTGCTTCGTCAATCTGGTCGAGCCGGGTGATCAGGTGGTGATCTGCCAGAATGGCGTCTTTGGTGGGCGGATGAAAGAGAACGTCGAGCGCTGTGGTGGCACCGCGGTGATGGTGGAGGATAAGTGGGGCGATGCGGTTGATCCGCAGAAGCTGGAAGATGCGCTGAAGGAAAATCCTGATGCGAAGCTCGTCGCCTTTGTTCACGCTGAAACTTCAACTGGAGCACAGTCCGATGCCAGAACACTGGTTGAAATCGCTCATCAGTATGGTTGTCTAACGATTGTTGATGCGGTGACGTCACTGGCCGGCACGCCCGTCAAAGTGGATGAGTGGAAGATCGATGCGATCTATTCCGGCACGCAGAAATGTCTCTCCTGCACGCCTGGCCTGTCACCGGTCAGCTTTAGTGATGCGGCTTTGGAGAAGATCCGAAATCGTCAGCGTAAAGTGCAGAGCTGGTTCCTCGACCTCAATCTGGTAATGGGGTACTGGGGCGGTGAGGGCAAACGAGCCTACCACCACACTGCACCGATCAATGCACTTTATGGGCTGCATGAATCGCTGGTGATTTTGCAGGATGAAGGGCTGGAAAGTGCGTGGGCGCGTCACCAGCGACACCACCTGGCGTTACGTGCTGGACTGGAGTCGATGGGGCTGCGTTTTGTGGTCGATGAGGCTCATCGTCTGCCGCAGTTGAATGCGATCGCCATTCCAGATGGGGTGGATGATGTCGGCGTGCGCGGCGTACTGCTACGCGACTACAGCCTGGAGATTGGTGCCGGCCTTGGTGTGATGGCTGGAAAAGTGTGGCGCATTGGCCTGATGGGGCACGCCTGTAACACACGTAATGTTCTTTTTTGCCTTGCTGCACTGGAAGATGTGCTGGGTCGCATGGGGGCAAAATACGAATGTGGCGTAGCGGTGAATGCCGCTGAGCAGGTGCTGGCTGGCGCGTAACAGACCACACACTCGCGTAGATGACGAAGGCCCGTAATTGCGGGCCTTCGTATTCCAGATGCTTCTTAAATAATAGTACGGTAAAACCTGACTTAATCGGCGAGTTATCGCGGACATGAGCGGTCGATTTGATATTAGTGGGGCAAGGCTTTACGATGGTATTTCACTGGAGGGTGAGGGGGCGCAATGTTGAACTGGGAAGTCAACGCAACTGCGCCGGATAGTGATAACCAGTAAGATGAAATATTAATATGCCTAATATAAATATACTCAGAACATTTAGAATTATCAGCATGGTTGAGGGGATCTCATTTCTGTTGCTTCTTTTTGCAGCCATGCCGGCCAAATACTACCTTGGGGTTCCAGAGGCGGTCACGGTAATGGGGTGGGCACATGGGTTGCTCTTTATGCTTTATGTCGGCAGCGCCGTCATGGTGACCCAACGCTATAAACTACCGGATAGTACCACGGCGCTGATTATGATGGCGGGCGTGACCCCTTTTGTCTGTTTCTATCTTGAAAAGAAACTGCGTGAGGTGCCGCTGCAACCTGCGCCTGATATAGCGTAATCCCGGAAAGCCAGCTTAATCGCTGGCTTTTTGTTCCAGCTCCTCGCTGCTGTCTGCCTGATGGGCAGGCGCTGCAGATATCTATTCGCTTGCTGCGCTCTCCGCACTGTTATAATCACCACACCCCTTGTTTTCAGATGAGTGAGTGATGATGTTGTTAGTGATTTCCCCGGCCAAGACCCTCGATTACGACACGCCAGTGAGCACGACGCTGCACACGCAGCCCGATCATCTTGATGATGCGGCACTGCTGGTGAAGCGTCTATCTCAATACTCAGTAGAAGAGGTGATGTCATTAATGGCGGTCAGTGAAAAGATAGCCGCCGTTAACGTTGAACGTTTCAAAAAATGGCGGCAACCCTTTACCCCAAAGCACGCCCGGCAGGCTCTGCTGGCGTTTAAGGGGGATCTCTATGTGGGTCTGGATGCCTTCACTTTAGATGAGGAAGCGCTCGCCTTCGCACAGCAGCACCTGCGTATTCTCTCAGGCCTTTATGGGCAATTGCGACCACTTGACTTGATCTTGCCTTACCGCCTGGAGATGGGGCGCAAGATCGATACCGACCGCGGCAGAACGTTGTATGAGTTTTGGGGAGATCGTATTACTCAGAGTTTGAATGCACAACTTCAGCAGTCAGGTTCACAATATTTGATCAACCTTGCCTCGACTGAATACTTTAAAGCAGTGAAGCCAAAAGTGCTTCAGGGAGAAGTTATTACGCCCCATTTTAAAGAGTATAAAAATGGCAAATACAAGGTGTTGGGTGTTTATGCCAAGAAGGCGCGCGGTATGTTGAGCCGCTATATTATTAACAACCGTATTACTGATCCGCAACTAATTAAGCAGTTTAGTCAGGCAGGCTACAGTTTTAATCCTGCAATGAGTGCAGGCAATGAGTGGGTTTTTACACGCAAGCAGTAGTAGGTGTATTAATAATATTTATTGTTGGCCCCTGAGGCTGTTTTCATGATAACTTCGCAGGTCATATATAGTCGTTATAGTTGATTGTTTAAGGATCGGCAGGATAATAACGATGTGGCTGTAGGTGTAGATATTCATGAACAAAAGTATCAACAATAAAGTCCTTAAACATCATCAGTTGATCAATATCGATTTGATCGACTCACTACAACGTCTTAATGATGTGAGTATTAACGCTTCCAGTCTTGAGCAGATGCTGGATAACTCACTGAATGAGATTCTCGCTATCTTTAAATGCGATCGCGCATGGCTGCTGTATCCGTGTGATGCAGAGGCTACACATTTCGAAGTCAAAATGGAAAAGACACTGCCACAGTGGCCAGGTGCTTGTGCTGCGGGAACCTCTGTTGAGATGACACCAGCGCATAAGCTCTGTCTTGAGAAGTTTCTGAGCTCTCCAGCCCCAACGGTTAGTGATACACGAGAACCCACTTTTGAGCGCGAGGCGATGGAAGCGTTCTCGATAAAAACACAACTTTCGGTTGTGATCAAAACACGCATGGGTAAACCCTGGTTGCTGGGGTTGCACCACTGTTCGCATTACCATGATTTTAGTAATGATGAAATCATCATATTTAATGAGCTGGCCAACCGCCTGGCGGAATCCTTAAATGGCATGCTTGCGTTGCAAAATGCACGCCGTAGTGAAGAGCGTGTGCGCACGCTGGTTGAACATGCACCAGAAGCGATACTGGTGTTTGATGTTGAGTCTAACCAGTTTATCGATACCAATATAAATGCAGAACGGCTGTTTGGTTGTCCGCGCGAAAAATTGATTGGGAGCAACTTCGCAGCGTTAAGCCCTGGTCTATTCAATGATGCTTCATCTGCCTCTGCGATGAGCTCACAGTATATTCAACGGGCTGTTGCCGGTGAGGTGTTGCATTTTGAGTGGCCTTTTTATGATGCGGCGAAAAATAGCGTAATGTGTGAAGTTCGACTGGTACGGTTGCCATCAGATGAGGGTGTTTTATTGCGCGGCAGTGTGACCGACATCAGTGAGCGCAAGGCGAATGAAGCCAGAATGCATAAACTTTCAATGGCGCTACAGCAGACGGCTGATGCCGTTGTGATTACCAATCGAGACGGAATTGTAGAATATGCCAATGCTGCTTATGAAAGGCTGACAGGCTACAGCTGTGCGGAGATTATAGGTCACAAGCCCGACTTTCTCGGCGCAGGTGCCAACGAAGGCCACTATTATGATGAACTATGGAAGACGATTAATGCAGGCAATGTCTTTAGTGACACCTTAATTAACCGCCGTAAAGATGGGATGCTCTTTTATGAAGAGAAGACCATCACGCCACTTAAGAATGTTGATGGTGAGATAACACACTTCATCTCAACCGGGCGTGATATCACGGACCGCATTGAAACCCAGGAGCGACTTCGTTATATGGCGCATCACGATGCGTTAACGCAACTGCCCAACCGATCTATGATGATGGATCGACTGGAGCGGGCGATTGTGCGTGCCAGGCGTGATAATACGCGAGTCGCAATACTGTTTATTGATCTTGACCACTTTAAGATGATCAACGACACGCTAGGGCATGATGTGGGTGATCGTGCGATCAAAGAGGCCGCACGTCAACTACTGAGCTGCTTGCGCGCTTCAGACACAGTGGTTCGTTTTGGTGGTGATGAGTTTGTGGTGCTGTTGGAGGAGATTCATACGCAGGAAGAGGTAGCGCAGCTGGTTAATAAGGTGCAGCTGGCGTTGAGTGCGCCGATCCATATGCAGGGGCAGGAGCTGTTTATGTCTGCGAGCATTGGTGTCACGCTCTGTCCTGATGATGGCGATGATGTGAATACCTTGCTAAAGCATGCCGATATTGCGATGTACCGTGCCAAAGAGCGTGGGCGTAATCGCTATGAATTTTACTCTTCAGAGATGGGGGCGCGCGCCTATGAGCGGCTAACATTTGAAACTAAAGTACGCAGCGCGGTGAAGCGCGAGGAATTTGAGCTCTATTATCAGCCCCAGTTTGATGTGGCAAGTGGCCAGATTGTTGGCGTTGAAGCGTTACTGCGCTGGTTTCCAGAACCAGACGACGAGGTGGTGGATGAAATCCCTCCAGAACAGTTTGTACCGATTCTGGAAGAGACGGGGCTGATTCTTGATGTGGGTGAGTGGGTCTTCAATAGTGCATGTGAACAGCTTAAAAAGATGCAGCAGCTGACAACATCACCACTACGCATGTCCGTCAATTTATCAGGCTGCCAGTTTAAAGAGGCAGATCTCGATCGCAAGATTGAGCAGACAGTGAATGACTGGTCACTCGACCCAGCGATGCTGGAGCTGGAGATAACGGAGACGCTGCTGATGGAGCAGCACCAGTTAGTGCATGACATGCTGAACCGCCTTAGTGAAATGGGGATGCAACTTTCGCTGGATGATTTTGGTACCGGTTACTCATCATTAAGCTACCTTAAACGTTTTCCGATCGATTCGTTAAAGATTGATCGCTCATTCGTGCGGGATATCTGTAGCGATGCCGATGATAAAGCGATTGTGACCGCCATTATTGCGATGGCGCATAGCCTTAAACTGAGGATCGTTGCCGAAGGGGTTGAGACAGAAGCTCAGCTCTCCTTTCTAAAGAGTCAGCGTTGTGATGCTGCGCAGGGGTTCTATTTTAGTGAAGGGCTACGAGCCGATGCACTTAACTCTTTTTTAGCCAGGTGCTAATAAACAGGCCGCCGTATTCCTGTTCAGTCGTAATAGCCCCTAACTGTTAGCAGGACGGGGGATGATAATGCGGCGTTTAAAACGGAAGTGGTACTCCCCATAAAAGGCCTGTATAGAGGGTTTGACCATCTGCTTCATAAAGGCGATGTCGATACGCAACCAGCGCCCTGCGAGTGCCGCATCGATTTCAGCCTCCCTAAGCGCATCTGCTAATAGTTGATGGCGCAGGATTGCAAGCTCTTCAGTGATGTACATATTCTCATGGGCCTGTTTAAGTGGCTTGCCAATATAGTCTGGACCACCCATCTTATCAGCCATAAATGAGGTCTGGCGCGCCTCTATCGCTGCCTGACTATGCCCCTCAAAAAATTTCCCTAGCCAGGGATGGGCATAGACTGTGTCATAAAAAATCTTATGAACCCTGATCAGTGTTGCGTGGCCACCAACAGCTTCATATAGCGAGCGTTTCATTGTTACAGTATAGCTCTACAGGTTTAAAAGTGTAAGCGGAGCAGGTTAAGCGTAGTGGTGAGCGTGGCGCAGGGCCAGACAGTCGTAATCAAGAGGTGCAATCTAGTGGTGGCATTGGTTAATATAGATCACAATGACTTAACTGCTGGGTTTTGATGATGACTGATAAATCACCCTTTCTGCTACTGGCCATGATGTTGTTTTCATTATTACTACCAGCGGCTGCGATGGCCGATGAAGATGACGACTTTGCTCGCTGGCTGGACGAATTTAAACAGGAAGCGCGTGAAAAAGGGGTCTCTGATAAGACCCTGACAAAGGCTTTTAAAGGGGTCAGACCAAGTCCTCGCGTGGTTAAACTGGACCGTTCACAACCCGAAACGGTTCAGACCTTCCAGGACTATTTCGAAAAACGGGTTACCCCTTACCGGATTAATCTGGGGCGCAAGAAATATCGAGAAAACCGCCAGCTGTTACAGAAGATAGAATCTCGCTTCGGGGTTCAGGGGCGTTTTATTGCGGCCTTCTGGGGGATGGAGACAAGTTATGGACGCTTTAGTGGTGGCCACTACGTCATTGCTGCATTAACGACGCTGGCCTATGATCCGCGCCGCGCAAAATTCTTTCGTAAGCAGTTGATGGATGCGTTGATTATTTTGGAGGAGGGGCATATTACTGTAGATAAGATGAAGGGGTCGTGGGCGGGAGCGATGGGGCAGACGCAGTTTATGCCCTCTACTTTTCGCGCCTATGCGATGGATGGAGATGGCGACGGCAAGATCGATATCTGGGGCTCCAGGGCTGATGCCTTTGCCTCTGCGGCCAACTACCTTTCCAGTATCGGCTGGCGCTATGACCAGACCTGGGGACGCGAGGTGACGTTGCCCGCCAGTTTTGATCAGGCTTTAATTAAAGGGAAAGTAAAAAAGAGCCTGGCTGAATGGCAGGCACTGGGAGTACGTAAGCTGTATGGCCAGGATCTTCCCGGGCGCAACCTGGTGGCTACAGTGGTGCAGCCTGATGGCCCGGGTACGCGCGCCTTCATCACCTATCCTGCCAACTATAATGCCATTCTGGACTGGAACCGTTCACATAAATTTGCAATCTCTGTCGGCATTCTTGCCGATGAAATTGTGCGTTAGCCACAACCTGTCATGTCCTCAATGTTTGAGTTTCTGCTGCTTTGTGGCGTCGCACTTGCGGTGGCTTTCTGGTGGCGTACGAATGAGTTAAAGCAGGTTGCATATCAGATCGCAAAACAGCGCTGTGATGAGCATGATGTACAGTTTCTGGATGATAGTGTGGTGTTATCAAAGGTACGCCTTCATCGCAATGATGAGGGGCGAGTGGTGCTGTTATGCCATTTCTGTTTTGAGTTTGCGAGCCGGGGCGATGAACGTTATCACGGTGAAATGGAGTTTCTTGGCAGGCGTTTACACTTTGTGGAGATGGCACCCCATAAGTTCTGAGCTGGGGAGGAGCGATGAAAAAGAGAGTGTTATGCATTTCATTGCCACTGCTGATTGTGGCCGCTGTAGCCTCAGTGCCTTACTGGATAGGGGTGGAAGTGGAAGATCGTTTTCTGCTTCAGACTAAAAATCTTCAACAGCAATTATTTAGACAGCATGGGGTTATGCTGGAGATTTTACGATATCGGCGTGGTTACCTTACTGCGGTCGCCGACACGCAGTTCACCTTTGGTCCTCAGGCTGTGGCACTGCTACCAACTTTATCATCACAGACAACAGAACCCGTGACCATGATGCTAAGGCATCAAATTAGCTACGGGCCGTGGATTGATAAGACATTTTCACAGAAGATAATGAGTAAAGTTGAAACCACGCTTGTGGCGAGCAATGAACAGCAGGCGGCGTTAGATTTCTATTTTCCTGATCAGCCAGCGTTTAGCAGCACAACCTGGCTTGAGTGGTCAGGTGCTGTCAATAGCCATGGTGGTATACCGGCTTATAGTGGGCGAGACCACAGTGGGCAGTATGATGTGCAGTGGGGTGGTCTGCATTTTGAGTTTGATGGTAACTGGGTCGCATTGCGAGGTCATGGTCGTTTTAATAGCCCCCGCTTTGAACTATCGAATGCATCACATGGGGTGACAATCGGTGGTTTATCGGGGGAGTTTAGCCGTCTTATTGCCCCGTCTGGATTATCACTGGGTGATGGCAAGCTTATGCTGAACACCTTCAAGATCCGCGCTGAGCGCCGTAATGGGTCGCCGCAGCGGGTTCTGCTACGCGACATTGCTGTCGCACACCATACATCGCAGCGGAAGCAGGTGGTTGATCTGCAGCAGCAGTTTGATTTTCGTCTGCTGCAGCTCAATGGAGAGCAGTTTAACAACGGCTCCTTACATATTGAGTTGAGTAGCCTGGATGCAGAGGTGCTGCAGTCACTTCAGCGGCGTTATGAGCAGATGACGAAAATGGAGCTGGCAGATCCAGTGTTACTCCGGCAAGTGTGGTTACAGGAGGCGCAGCAGGTGTTGCCTGCACTGCTGGTACAGGGTCCGGTTATCCATATCAGCAAGGCCGAGGTGACAACCGGTACAGGGGCAGTAAGTGCGCGCCTGAAAGTGGCAATTCGTCATGATACGCCCACGCCTGAGTTAACGGCATTTCCCGCTGGATGGGCCGCATTACTGCCTTATATTGAGATAGAATTTGATATAACCCTTCCTGAATCGATGATCGTACAGCAGGCGCGCAAAGCAGTACGGGAGAAAATTGTTGAGCGACTACAGGAGACAGCGCAGACGATGACTCCTGAACTGTTATCCCAGCAGACGGAACGTGCAGCAGAGCAGATGTTGACGCAGTTCGAAATCCAGAAAATTTTACGGCACGTGAACCGTTCTTTTCAGGTCATGCTACGCTATCGCGAGGGACATCTGTATCTTAACGGTCTACCCGCGGATCATTTTCTAAGTATGTTGCCACCACTTAAAGAGGGTTGATGTCGTTGGCTTAATGTCCCCTGTTCGCCTGGCTGAAATCCAGGATTTGAGCACTCTTCTGCACTGCGCTGGTATCGGACTTTTTACCTGAACATAGGTCGACCAGCTCCAGGTGTTTCTGCCTTAGATGTTCTGCAGACTCCCACATCATTTCTGAGATCCCGGCAAGTACCTCAGCAGGGCTTTTGGCGCGCTCGCGAATCAGGTCAACTTTCCACTGTATTCCTTCAAGACGCCTTTGCATATGAGCCGGTGAGTTTTTGATGAACTCATCAAGTAGCTCAGCGCGCATCGCTTCGAAGGCATCAGGGTCCTGTTGGGCAAGCTGTGCCCAGTCACTCGCCTGCTCCTGATAGCTGGTCGCGCATTCTGATTTGCTGTTTCGCTGGCTACCCCTGCTTGTGTGGGCTGTCTGCCCGTTCTCTATGCCGTTCATAGTTTGAGGATCCTTAAATAAATCTCAATACGATTTTACATTATTTTACCTCTCTTTTCAGGGCGTCAAAAATAAAAATAATTATTAATAACAGTAAGTTACCCTCCCTGTTCTTTGTTGCGACAGCTTTCTGTCATCTCGATAAGTAAGATTTAGCCGGATTCGGCCTATTCTCAAAAGAGTGGCTGGCATGAGTCAGAAGTGATAATTGTTCGGCATTGCGAATATGGTGGTGTGACTTTATTTTACTGGCCCAACAGAATCAGTATTTAGCATGGCGGCGTTTGTAACGGCGTACGCAACATCGATGTTTAGCGAGCGGTGTCTGAATCAACTTTGACCGAATGAAGCTGGTGGAGAGGCGGCTGATTAGCAGCGCAGAAAAGCGCTCATTGCGCGGATCATATGGTCGTGATCGACTGCGCCGGCACTTTCACGAATACTGTGCATCGCCCACATCGGATTGCCCACATCGAGTGAACGTATCCCGGTTCTTGCGGCAGAGATCGGTCCGATGGTGCTGCCGCAGGCGAGATCGCTCCGGTTAACAAACTTCTGGAAGGGTATTTGTTCATCTTCACAGATCGCAACAAAAAGTGCCTCGGTGTGCGCATCGGTCGTATAGCGTTGGCTGGTGTTGATTTTGATTACCGGCCCACTATTGATGATGGGTTGGTGTTCTGGTTCATGTTGGCTACTGAAGTTAGGGTGCCAGGCGTGGGCCATGTCTGCACTTAGCATATAACTGTTGGCAACAGCCTGGTGATGTGCCTGATGGTTGTTTTCAAAGGCGCTGCTGAGGCGTTTTAATACATCGTTAAGAAAGCTGCTGTCTGCCCCTTTGGCACTACAGCTGCCGACCTCTTCGTGATCAAAAAAGGCGATCATCTGCGTTACATCTGCCGGCCTGTCGACTGTTTCGATGAGCGCCAGGAGCGCAGCATGGCATGAGGCGAGATTATCAAGCTGGCTGTTGCTGATGAATGCCTGATCGACACCAAAGAATATTCCGGGCTGTGTGTCGTATGTGGCGAGTTCCCACGCAAGAATATCAGCTTCATCAATCTGTAGCTGTTCTGCAACCAGCGCTTTGAAGCCGCCCCCTTCCGGGCCTGGCTGGGAAAATATCAGTGGTAGCTCCTCCTGCGCGTTAAATTTTAACCCCTCTTTATTCACCCCCCGGTTGAGATGGATGGCGAGATTGGGCAGACGAACAATCGAATCATCAAAGCGCAGCAGACGCGACTCAAACGGCTGTTCGCCGTTGTCGGTTCTGACGCTAACGCGACCTGCGAGCGAAAGATCACGGTCAGCAAAGGTGGCGAGAACTGGGCTGCCGTACACTTCGACGCCGAGGCGTAGATAACTTCCTCGTCTCTGTTCAGGATTGGGTTTGAGGCGCAGGCCGGGTGAGTCGGTGTGAGCGCCGATGATGCGATAGCCACTCTCGCTAGGTGCCCGCTTGCCTGTCACAAAGGCGATGATCGACGACTGGTCGCGGATAGCGTAATAGCGTTCACCGCTGGTTAATTGCCACACCTGCTTTTCACAGAGCGCCCTGAAACCGTGGGCCTCTAACATCGCAACAGTGGTCGCGACTGCATGCCACGGTGTCGGGCTATTATCGATAAATTCCAGAAGTTGTTGCGCCTGTTTCATCTGCGTCTCATGAGTTGCTATGTTAATGAACGGTTAATCTATCATGAGTTGTTCTAAGAGTCCTGCTGCAGATGTCGTCGCCCTAAAAATAGGTGATACCGGCGTCTTCAATTTCCTGATTGACCCTGGTAACGTAGCGCTGCTCTTCTTCTTTTACTTTCCGAGATCGGCTTTCATCAAGTGTGACGGAGAAAGCGTGGCCGGTGACGGGGTGATAATAGACCTGTAGCGCACAGGTGCCCCCAGTCTTTTGCTGGACAATTTTGATCCGCTCCTCTTTAAGAAAGCGCATGACAAAGGTGATATTTTTATCACCAATATTGCTTTTGATTGATGAGATGACGCGGCCGCCCCCGAACACATGGCATTCAAGATTGGCGCGCTTGCCGCCATTTTTCATGATCTCATTGATGAGCAGCTCCATCGCATAGAGACCATAGTTGGCACTATTGCCGGCACTGCCATCTGCAGTGGGCAGCTTGAAATGATTCATCCCGCCGATGTGGTTGATCCTGTCACGCATGCAGACCGCAATGCAGGAGCCAAGCAGTGTCGAGACCAGCTCATGATTCTTGGTAACATAGATCTCGCCCGGCAAGATCTTCGCGATGAAGTTTTTACGCGAGAAGTCCCAGTAGCGTTTGATATGTTTAAAATTTGGTAGTGCCTCAGGAGGGGTGCTCATTACTTGCTGTTATCTCAGTGTGGTCTTATCGCTATATTTATCGGGATAAATGGGTGTTATCTTGAATCTATCCTGGAATGGGCTCTCTGTTAGCGCATCCATTATATAAGGGTCTGTTCGCCATGGCAGAGCGTAATCGGCAGTTGATACATAAGGATCACCAGGTTGGAAGAGAGCGCTTTCCGCTCACATTACTGCTGGATGGTATTTGCGATGCGGCGAATGTGGGGGCTATCTTCCGTCTTGCCGATGCGCTGGGGGTTGAGCGGCTGCTTCTTTGTGGTAACACCGTTTCACCGCCCAATCGACGCCTGACACGCACGGCCCGTTCAGCAGATAAAGTGGTTCTTTATGAGCGCTGTGATGATCTTAATGCAACGCTCCTGCACCTGCGTGAACAGGGTTACTGCTTTGTGGCTCTGGAGTTGACCGCGCAGAGTGTGGATCTGAAAGATGTCGATTTCAGCAGGGCGGGGAAGATCTGCCTGATTCTGGGGGCAGAGCAGCAGGGGGTAAGCCAGCCATTGCTTGAAATTGCCGATCAGACAGTTCATATTCCGATGTTGGGTCAGAACTCATCGATGAATGTTGCGGCTGCCTGTGCGATAGCGGTGTATGAGATAACGGGTGATCTGCCGCGATCTATTCGGCCTGCCAGTCTGGCCAGCAATATTGAGGGTGCGAATGAAGAAACTCAAAAATGAAGTTGAATTGATAAAGGGGGCAATTGCTGCCGGGGTACGCTATGCGGAAGCGCGCGGTGCGGCGCAATTTGACAATGCTGATTCAGTGAATGACAAGGCGCTCTATATTTATCGATTACTGGTGCACGACAAGCTGATTCAGGCGATGCCTGAAGACCAGGTCTCTCAGAAATCGGTAAAACATAAGCTGGCTATCTGGTATTCAAAACAGCTGCCTGCGGATCATCCGCTGCTCCAGTAGTAGCATTACGTCACGTTTCTGCAGAGGCGTTAATGGGTTCCGACGGGTAGCTCCGATTCCACAGTCGCTGCAGCCTGAGCAGGTTTTGGTGCAGCAAGTGCTAAAATGTAATCGACGACGATCTCTAGCTCGGCATCGCTGATAGCGCCTTTCTGTGGCGGCATCCGCCTGCCTCCTGTCACCTGGTCCCAGCGTCCTGCACTGCCTGTTCTGATATGGTAAATGAGTTGCGCTTTCGCGTCGGGCACGTCCAGGTAGCGCTGACTAACAAGCTGCCAGGCGGGGCCATAGACGCTATTTGAGACAGCATGACACCCCATGCAGCCCGATTTTGCAGCGATTACACGTGCATCGACAGCGCTACCATCTTTTGAATTAGCGCGCATGGAACCATCGATATCACAGGCGCTGAGCAGCAGCAGGGTGACAATAAATAGAGAAAACTTCATGGTAACTTCCTTACAATCAATTAACCGCTAAAAAAGAGTGCGCACAGGCCGATGGCGGTAAAGCCAATGCCGACAGCAAGCAGGAGCCAATCATCTCTGGCTCGTCCGGGTTCAAGTGTTGCCTGATCGGGCTGTTGCGGGTTGTAGTAGACCATGACATCACTGCCCAGCGGATATTTCTCTATCTGATTGGCCGCAAAGCCGGGCATCGGCATGGTGCCAGGAGGAAATTCCAGTCGCCCCTCGAAGCGCCTGTTATCAACGGTATAGCTAAAACGGATGTCGGGCAGCAGATCATTCTCATCAGATGCCATGCGCGTTTCGCTGATGTTACCTGTGACCGATGGCCATTCATTGGTGGACTTCGCTTTCTGGAAGGCGCGCCAGCCAAAGGCAGTGAGCATTAAACCGACAACAATAAAGGCGCTGATGATCAGGGCGTAGTAACTCAATGGTTTTCTCCAGCATTGGTTGGGGCTGGCAGTATACCTCATTACAAAATTGCCGCGAATAAGGCGCGCCTCTATCTATGTCAGCTTAGCGGCGTTGAGAAGTGGTGCCAGGCAATCGGCAGTAGAGTTGGCTGATGTCGGCCGGTGGGGATTGAATCGGGGTGGCAGAGGCGGCTGCCGATAGCTTTCTTTCCAGCGCCATCTGGGTGAATGCCAGTGCGCCATCAATAATCTGTGGTGACTGAACATGGTAGTTTGAAACCTTGCAGGTGATGGGTAGATGCAGTGTAGTACGGCTGGCAGTCTCAAATTCAGTCCACGCGACGACAGGCAGATCATTGAGACTCCTGTCGACACAGGCCCATGAGTCGTGGTCAATGATGATATCAAGATACTGAAAGCGTGGCAGGGTCATGCGAATCGGCAGCGCCAGGCGCTGTGTCGCAAGACGAATCGTATTGAACACCGCTGCCTCAATAGTGGTTTGATTGCTAGAATAGACTGGAATATCATTTAATCGTTTTATCATTGCTGAGGCCTCCAACTGCCTGTTCTGACTCGCCTCTACCTGTTTGAGCGGCAGGTGAATCCCTTCACTTTAGGTCTCTCTCGATGATTGCACAGTGGTGATGGCACCCCAGCGGACCTGTTATCGCTTTTCTGGTGCGTTGTGGGATAGAATTGGCGGGTCAGATTGTGATCGACTAAAAATAAGGCAGGGGAAAGATGAATAGCAGAATTTGTACGACAACGGCTATCGCGATGATGTTACTGTTACCGCCGTCGATTTATGCGGAGGTGATTGGAAGTGTCAGTACAAAGATAAAGCTGCTGGGGGCTAATGACAAGATTGTTGTTGAGGCGTTTGATGATCCTGTTATTCCCGGTGCAACCTGTCACCTGAGTCGCGCTAAAACAGGTGGTATGAGTGGTTCGCTGGGGCTTGCGGAGGATACCTCTGACGCCTCGATCGCCTGCCGACAGACCGGCCCCATCAGCCTGCCGAACAAGGTCAGATCTGGCAAACTGGATGGGCAGGAGGTGTTTAAAAAGAGCACCTCGATTCTGTTTAAATCATTACAGGTGGTTCGTTTTTATGATCAGAAACGAAATACGCTTATCTATCTCAGCTATAGCGATAAGCTGGTTGACGGTTCACCAAAAAATAGTATTTCCACAATCCCGATAATGCCGTGGCGCGAATGATTCTATCTTTCTCGCGCTACTGCCTGATATTTTTATTATTATGTGCCGCTACGAAGGGTATGGCAGAAGATAGACTTAAACCTTGTCCTGATAGTCCCAATTGTGTTTCGTCGCTGGCAAAGAAGGATGAGCAGCGTATCGCTCCGATGCGCTATGGCGGTGACCGTGCCACTGCGCGCCTGCGGCTGCTCTCAGCACTTTCTCAGCTCGATAATGCAGAGATCCTGGAGGATACCCCGCGCTATTTACGGGTTGCAGTGACGAGCGCGGTGCTGCGCTTTGTCGATGATGTGACCTTCTTTTTTGATGACGAGAATGAGCTGATTCAGATGCGCTCGGCATCTCGTAGTGGGTATTACGACTTTGGTGCCAATCGTCGTCGTCTTGAGGGGATTCGAGCGCTCTACGAACAGCAATAGGCCATCAACCAGCACCACCTCTGAGCGGTGCGAAGAGTGGTTCAAGGCCATTAATCTTCACCTCATGAACAATACAGAGCAGTTCGCCAAGCTCGCCCGTCGGGAAGCCTTTTCCGGCAAACCACACCACATAGGGTTCAGGTAGATCAATCAGCAACCGGCCGCTGTATCGACCAAAAGGCATGCGGGTGGTGATCAGCCTCTGCATGATCTCAGGGTCTGGCATGAGCGATGGCATTTCACGCGCTAATTTCATCTTTTATATCACTGTTTGCTTTGATGTTGGCGGTAGATCGACTAAGATCATCCCATTGCTGGGAGGCCCAGAAGCAGCTGCTTTTTTGCCCCTCTTACTTTCTCATCAATTTACTGTTTGATGAGCAGTGTCCATTCACAGGATTTTATATTAATGCCATCCCAGATCGAAGCACAATTGACCGATGAAGAGTTTTCAGAGCTGGACAGTTTTCTGCTGGCTGCGGCTGAGGGGGAGGATTGCCTCACGCTTGATGAAGCGCATGGCTATTTAACGGCACTGACGGTTGGCCCAGAGATGACGACGAGTGATGAGTGGCTTGAAGCAGTATGGGGTAGGCCGCAATTTGCGGATGCCGAGAGTGAAGCGCGCATGCGCAGCTATCTTATTCGCATGCAGCAGGAGATCGCCACGGCGCTTACGAGCGATGCGGCTTTTGAACCGATGGTGCTGGAAGAGATTGATGGCGATGAAGTAGTGGAATCATACGAAGGGTGGTGTTTCGGTTTTATGCTGGCTGTCGCGAGTCAGACCCATCACTGGGAGCAGCTACCGAAAGCGGAGCAGACACTGTTGGCACCGATTGCAAAATTAGCGCTGCTGCATGATGATGAAGAGGCAACTGAAATGGATGACGAAGAGTATGATGCCTGGATTGAGATGTTGCCGGGCTCCGTTGTCGGGCTTTACAACTTCTGGCGTAATCGACAGCACTGAATGTATTGTTGTTAGACGTTTTGTTATGGCTCGTTTAGACGTTCCGTCCCAGTGGGATCCACTGTTTTCAACGCGCTCACCGATGTTCCGCACACTGGACGGGTTCAGCCCCTGGTACCGCGCTTTTGTTAGCGAATGGCCGACGCTGGATGATTACCAGTTACTACTGGCGCAGCAGGAGTCACCGGTGACGACGCGTAATGGGCACCCGCTGCGCGTCGTGCCGCAGGCCGATAAACCGGGTCGTTTCGAACAGCACTATGCACCACGTATCTATCTGAGTGGTGAGATCCAGACCCGAACCGAAAACTGGCACGATTTTTTTCAGCTGCTCACCTGGATCATGTTTCCTCGCACCAAGGCGATGATTAATGAGAGCCATATTCCGCTGGCGCAGGCGAGGATTGAGTCGGGTGTTGAACTGGGGCGGCGTTCAGCGCTGGAAAATATGCTCTCACTATTTGATGAAGGGGGAGCGTTGATCATCTCATCGGATAAAAAACTATTACAGATGGTGCGGGATTTTCAGTGGAAACCACTATTCTGGCAACAGCGAGAGGCGCTACAGGAGAAGCTAACCTGCATGGTCTTTGGTCACGCCATGTATGAAAAAGGGTTAGCGCCTTATATCGGTATGACCGCAAATACAATTTTATTTCACTGTAGCGACGACTTTTTTCAGTTAAGCAACAGCCAACGGCTGGCATGGGCCGATGATACGCTGCTCGCAGCGCTCTCAGATCGTGAACAGTTGAGTGTGCCGAAAGACCTCTCACCATTTCCTGTGCTAGGCATGCCGGGCTGGGATGCAGACAACGGTAACGAAAGCTATTACGATAATCGGCACTATTTTCGCCCCGGACGAGGCGGCAAAAAGCAGAAGACGGGATAAGTATCAGGGACACTTCAAAGCATGCAGCTACAAAATCAGATCATACACAAGCTCAGCAATGCGTTAACACCGGTACATCTTGAGGTTGTTAATGAGAGCGGTAACCACAACGTTCCGGCTGGGTCGGAGTCTCACTTTAAGGTCACTCTGGTTGCAGATGTCTTTGAAGGGGACAGCCTGGTGAAGCGTCATCAACGGCTCTATCAGGTGTTGGCGGAGGAGCTGAAGTCAGGCGTGCATGCGCTGGCTATGCACCTTTATACGCCTGCAGAGTGGCGTGAAAAAGAGGGTGCGGCACCATTATCGCCCCCATGCATGGGGGGTGAAAAGGGGTAGTCAGTACGACTTCGATCGGTGTTGATGAGTTTAGTAGCGCCCATTGGATTTATTAATGTAGTTAGTAAGCTGCTCCGTTTCACGGTTCATGCGGCGTAAATTTTCATGCGTAATCCGGAACAGCGCCCGCATCACCTTGTAAACGATATCGGGGCGGCTCTTTAACAGCGCTTCAAATGGCGCAGGTTCGAGTGTATAGATGGTCGTGTTGCCAACAGCTCGGAGCGTAGCCCGGCGCGGTGTCTGTTCAATAAAGGCCCTTGTGCCAGCAACCTCGCCCGGCGCCATCGCATAAACGGGTTCAGTTTTGTGGGCCGATGAGCTGATCACATCAAGCTTGCCCTCTACCAGTAGAAAAAGTGTGTGCTCGTGCCCACGTTCATTGATCAGGTGCTCTCCATCCTGAAGGGTGCGAACCTCCATAATGGAGGCGACCACTTCACACTCTTTCAGGCTTAATTCATTGCCAAGTGTTGAGGTGCCGATCTTTTCAATGTCTACTTTTTCGCTCATATCACTGCTCCTTGTCTGGTTATCTCTGGGTCGTTCAGCACCTGACTGAGCGACAGGAGAGGTCTGCTCAATGAATCCTGACCTGTTAATTAACGGAAAATGCAGCTTTTTCTTTATAGCGCTAATAACCACCCACTTAACAGGGGGTAATCTCTCTGCTTATTCGACGAGTTAGTCGGCTGGTTATATTGTGCTTGTGCTTCATCATAAAGTCCGAGTAGAATGCTGCGAAATTATTTCCGAGTAAAATAGTCAGCTATTGCGAGGTGGTATGGTGGGATCAGCTACGGTTGGGACAATCTAATAATATGAGCGCAATTCTAAAAACAGATCACAGCCGCGTCATGGCGCTGGAATCCCTGGTTTTCGATAATCGTTACGCAGCGCTGCCCGCGGCATTTTATTACGCCACTTCACCTGGCCCGCTGAAAGGTGCCCATCTGGCCAGCTTCAATGCCCGATTGGGTCGCGTGCTGGGGGTGACGGTTGCTGATAGCGCTCAGCACGGTTTTATCGACTATTTTACCGGTGGGCGTGAAATGCCTGGTGCAGCGCCGTTGGCGATGGTCTACGCGGGGCATCAGTTTGGCCATTTTGTACCACAACTAGGCGATGGTCGGGCGGTGTTGCTGGGACAGGTGCGAGACGAGCAGCAGCGCCTCTGGGACCTGCATCTGAAAGGGAGCGGCCCAACGCGCTTTTCACGTGGCTCAGATGGGCGTGCAGTGCTGCGCTCATCAATACGTGAATACCTCTGTAGTGAGGCGATGTTCGGCCTCGGCATTCCCACCACACGAGCGCTCTGTTTGATTGCGAGCCGTGAGCGAGTCGTGCGTGAACGGGTCGAGCCGGGGGCGATGCTGGTCAGGATGTCGCCGAGTCATGTGCGTTTTGGTAGTTTCGAGTATTTTTATCACCGGGGTGAATATGATCACCTGCGCCAGCTGGGAGACTATCTGCTGGAAGAGGAGTTTGTCCATCTGCGCGATGAAACCAGCCCCTTCCTCGCAATGTTTGATGAGGTGGTTAGCAGTACAGCCAGACTGATCGCACAGTGGCAGGGAGTCGGTTTTTGTCATGGGGTGATGAATAGCGACAATATGTCGATGCTTGGGCTAACGCTTGATTACGGCCCCTTTGCCTTTATTGAGACCTTTGAAAAGGGTTACATCTGTAACCATTCCGATTATCAGGGACGCTATGCCTTTAGCCGGCAGCCTGAAATGGCACATTTCAATCTGCTCTGCCTGGCAACCGCACTGCTGCCTTTGGTTCATGATGATAAAGCAGTTGCCATTGCCCAGTTGCGTGAGGTGCTGGCCAGTTACTGGCCGCGTTTTAATGCCGCCTACCTGTCCATTGCACGCGCCAAACTGGGGCTGGTAACGGAGGAGGCGGGTGACCTTGAGCTTTGGCAGGGGTTGTTACAGCTAATGGAAGGGCAGGTTGACTACACCATTTTTCTACGTGAACTGGGTACGATTCCGTTATCTCAGTTAGCGCATCATCCGCAGCGAGAGGCATTTTCTGATTTACAGAGCTTTGATCTCTGGATCTATGAATATCGCCAGCGGCTAGGACGTGAAGGGCGCAGTGATGAGGTACGTCGAGATGCGATGAATGGGGTCAATCCAAAATATATTCTACGTAATGCGATGGCGGAATCTGCCATTCGAAAGGCAGAAGAGGAGGGTGATTATAGTGAAATTGATCGCTTGTTGGCGCTGCTACACGATCCGTTTAGTGAGCAGGTGGAGATGGATGCGTACGCAAGGCCATCTCCTGAATGGGCGCAGGGAATACAGCTTAGCTGCTCATCATAATGCAACCCGAAGGGTACCTTTGCGATGCTGTTATGACTGTTAACAGAGCTTAAGCCGTTGCTGCAGATTTTTGCGCATCATAGCCGTTGACGAGTTGCTGTATCTGTTCTTCATCGTATGGGCGCAGCCCACTCAGCACCATGTTTTTCTCCCCTTTACCGATCACCTTGCCGTTCGACAGCAGGTTGAATTTCAGGCAGACAGCACCGCGCTTCCCCTCTGCAACCAGTGATGAGTTACTGAGTTCAAGCTGCGGTTCTTCGATATCGAGATCATCAATATCGATCACCATGCTTTCATAAATGACTAGCGGACGAACGGGATTGATCATCACCTGGTGAGCCTTCATCAGGGGTACCAGAATGTGGGGGAATGTCTGCCCTGAGAACTCGACATAACGGCGAGTGAGATTGTCGATCAACACTGTGTTATTCACGGTTTGGCCGCTGCGAGTCAGGCGGAGATACTCTTTATCTTTGTCATCAACAATGGCGATATTGTCGCCAGTCGAATCGTTAAAGTGGAGTGCCACACCATCCGAGACCATACCGGAAAAGGTGACACGCATCTTCTGACTGACGCCATATTTATCGAGCAGCAGCGCAAACAGCAGGTCGCCAGGGACGCAAAAACGTTTGGACGCTTCATCATGAATCGGATTGAAATCACCGGCGATCTGTTTAGCGAAATCACTGGCCTGTTTACGAGTGAAGTGAATTTTGTTGGAGGCTTCACTATAAAAATTTTCTAGCAGCATGGGGTTTTAGTCACTTGGCTGAAGGGCACGTTATTGTTTATATTTGTCCTATAATATCATGATTTTACCGATGCTGAGTATCGCTTGTTTTAACTGGGATCGGGATTGTTGATGGAAATCCCATATAAAAATCTTAGTTTGCTGCTGATGAGTGTTTACCGCTAAAGAGCGATTGAGTTATACGCTTCCAAATTCGACGCCAATTGAGAAGGTATCATCACGGCCGCTACTCTCTTTAACCCACTTAACACGGGCCGGCTGTGCGACGGTAAAGCCTTCCAGCCCTTCCAGCCAGAGCTCATCATCGATCTCATGTGGAATGCCTACCTGCATACCAACTCCACCCCTGCTGATATCGGTAATGACGGCAGGGGAGTAGGTGCGCTCGCTTTTATTCTCTTTATCAAGATGTGAAAAATAGAGGGTCTCTTCGTTGATGGGGGTACGTGGAAAACGGCGCTGTTCGGTATCCATCTCTATTCTCTCCTGTGGTGTTGAGTGAAAGTTGCCCGGTTTTTCTCTATTACGGCCGTTGTTGCGCTTTGTTGATCATTTCATCTGCATGGGCACGGGTCTGTGCTGTGATATCGATTCCGCCGAGCATCCGGGCGATCTCTTCATTGCGCTCATCCCCATTCAGCGATCGCACCTGTGTCTCGACATGCTGGTCGGAGAGAGCTTTTTTAACCTCCAGGTGATGGTGGCCCTGGGCCGCTACCTGGGGCAGGTGGGTTACGCATAACACCTGGCGTGATCGGCCCAGGTCGCGCAGCTTCTGACCCACGATTTCGGCGACACGACCACCAATGCCGACATCGACCTCATCGAATATGAGGGTAGGGGTACCCCCCTGCTGTGATGTGATCTCCTGAATGGCAAGGCTGATGCGCGATAGCTCGCCACCGGAGGCGATCTTGCCGAGTAATTTAGCGTTTTGACTGGGGTTGGTTTTGACCCGGAATTCGATCTTCTCTGTCCCGTGTGTGGTGAATTTACCACCCTCATGTGGTGTGATGGTGACCTCGAATTCGCCACCCGGCATACCGAGCCTCTGCATATTGTCACTGACCCGCTGGCTCAATTTACTGGCAGCGGCGCAACGTCTGTTGTGCAGTTGACTGGCGAGCTTCTGGTACTGCACGGTTTTTGCTTCGATCGCTTTCTCGAGTTGTTCGATTGTCGCGTCGGCGTTGTCGAGCGAGGCGAGCTCATCGCACAGTAATTGATAGTGGTCGGGCAGTTCATCCGGGCGCACGCGATGTCTGCGCGCTGCATCATGGATATCACTGAGCCGTTGATCCACTTCACTGAGCCGTTGCGGGTCGAGGTCGAGTGAATCGAGCTGCCGCCGCAGCTCATCGGTCGCTTCACTAATCTGGATAGTGGCATCATTGATCATCGCCACCACGGCGGCGAGCTGCTGGTCACTCTCGACCAGTGGCTCTAGCTGCGCGGTGACGTGGTGGAGCTTTGGTGCAATTGCATGGTCATCCGCATCTAATGTAGTCAGCGCCTCTTGATAGGTGTTGATCAGCTGCTCTGCGTTGACGAGGCGTTTATGTTCATCTTCCAGTTTCTGTAAACCGCGGGTGGTCAGGTTGAGCGCCTGTAGCTCCTCGGCCTGATGGCGGAGCAGTGCCATCTGCTGATCGCGTGAACGAGCCGCCTCATTGAGGGTGGTCAATTCATGGCTGAGCTTCTGCCACTGCCGAAAAGTGGCGGCCACTTCGCTGATCAGCGTTTTATGGTCGGCGAAATGGTCGAGCAGGCGGCGCTGTTCATCACGCTTTACCAGCGACTGATGTTCGTGCTGGCCGTGAATATCGACCAGCTGCTCGCCGAGTTCGCGCAGCATCTGCAGTGTAGTGGGGCGACCATTGATATAGGCTTTTGAGCGCCCCTCTCTGGTAATAGTACGGCGCAGCTGGCATTCGTCGCGGTTATGTTCATCATCCAGTTCGTGGGTCTGTAGCCAGTTAGCCGCCTGCGTGGCATCACCGAGCTCAAAGGTGGCGCAGATCTCAGCGCGCGCACTGCCGTGGCGCACCATGTCGCTATCGGCGCGGTCACCAAGCACCAGTCCCAGCGCATCGATCAGGATCGATTTGCCGGTGCCGGTTTCACCAGTGAGCACAGAAAGGCCAGTATTAAAATCGAGATTGAGTTGATCGACGATGGCAAAGTTGCGGATATGAAGATGACTTAACATGGTGCGCGAGTGGTTTAGGAGGTTTCAGCCCAGTGCAGTTTGGCCCTGAGAACTTCGTAGTGGTCATGTTGTGACGGGTGGATCAGGTGGATCAGCTGCTCCTTCTTTTTGATCCGGATACGGTCACCGGAAGAGAGCCCGAAGCTGATCTGACCATCGCAGGTGACCTGCGCGTTGTCGTGGTTACGCTCGCAGATCACCACCTCCACCTCATTGTCACCGCTCACCACGATGGGGCGATTGCTCATGGTGTGAGGGCAGACCGGTACCAGAAGCAGTGCATTGAGTGCTGGATCGATAATCGGCCCCCCGGCGGAGAGGGCGTAGGCGGTAGAGCCGGTTGGGGTCGCGATGATCAGGCCGTCTGAGCGCTGCTGATTGACCAGCTTACCGTTGATGTAGGTCTCCAGCTCAATCATACGGGCGATGTTCCATTTGTGGATCACCACATCGTTGAAGGCGCTCGCTTCATTCAGCGTCTCGCCTTGCCGAATAATGCGGCTGTTCAGTAGAAAGCGCTCTTCGGTGATGTAGTGGCCAGCCAGAATATCGCCAAGATATTCGAGCATATTGTCGTGCGAGATGTCGGTCAGAAAGCCGAGGCGTCCCAAGTTGACCCCCGCTAACGGCACGTTGTGATCGGCCAGTGCGCGCGCAGCGTTCAGCAGGGTACCATCGCCACCGATGACGATTGCCAGGTCGCAACGCTCCCCAATCGCATTGCGACTACAGATATCCAGCGAACTATTTGAAACAGCATCGGTATTGACCTCATCGAGGTAGACAGCGAACCCTTTCTCCAGTAAATAGCCGCTCAGGGTTTCAAGCGCCTCGCCAACCCGAGGATCATTCTGTTTACCGATCAGGCCGATGGTTTTAAATGTCTGTTGTGTCATTGTTTTTTCTGCTTCTCAGGTGTTTCCACGTGACTCTGTTGCGAAAGTAACACGGCGAGTGCAAATCGCCAATAACTTCATTTTATCAATGACTTGCAAATTCCGGTTTAGCACTCTAAGATTGCGAGTGCTAAATTGACAGAGGAGCTGCTTGCATCTTGCCATCCCCGTCACCATTAAATTAACACAGTTCTTTTAACGTTCGAGAGACGCAGTGGCAGAAGAAATTGGAGATCGCGCTCAGCATCTGCTTAAGGTGTTGGTAGAGAGCTATATTCGCAGCGGGCAACCGGTTGGTTCGCGTGCATTGGCGCGCGACTCGGGACTGGATGTGAGCGCGGCGACGGTGCGGAATGCGATGGCAGATCTGGAAGAGCTCGGCATGGTGAGTTCACCGCACACCTCGGCGGGGCGCGTGCCGACAAATAGAGGCTACCGCATGTTTGTTGATTCGCTGCTGACGGTTAAGCCGCTCAGTGAACGAGAAATTATCACCCTGAGTGGCCAGCTGGGGGTGGATGGTTCGAACCAGGAGCTGGCAACATCGGTGTCGGATTATCTCGCCGGGATGACGGAGATGGCGGGGATGGTGATGATTCCGCGTACCGCCAAGCGTTCGTCGCTGCGACATATTGAGTTTATGCCGCTTTCTGGTCGCCGCATTCTGGCGATTCTGGTCATTAACGAAAAGGATGTGCAGAACACGGTGATCAAGGTTGATCGTCAGTATACGTCGGCCGAGTTACAACAGGCCGCCAATTTTCTGAATAACGAGCTGGCGGGTCATGAGCTATTTGATGTACGCCACCGTATTTTAAAGGAGCTGCGTGAGACGAAAGATGGCATGGAGCAGATGATGCATCAGGCGATCAGCATGGCGGAACAGCTGTTTGTAAAACCGGAGTCGGAAGCGGATAGTGATGATTTTGTATTGAGTGGGCAGACCCGTTTGATGGGCTTTGATGAGCTCTCAAATATAGAGAAATTACGCGGCCTTTTTGAGGCCTTCAACGAAAAGCAGCAGATATTGCAGCTGCTGGATCGCTGTCTTGACGGTGATGGAGTTCAGATCTTTATCGGCGAAGAGTCAGGATATGGCGTGCTGGATGAATGTAGCATGGTAACCTCGAGCTATCAGGTTGATGGCGAGGTACTGGGTATTCTGGGTGTGATCGGCCCAACAAGAATGGCCTATGAGCGAGTGATCCCTATTGTCGATATTACGGCAAAAATGGTGAGTGCCGCCTTGGCTCAGTCAAAATAGCCCCTATATATAACAGAATTATTTTTACGATATTGCTGGAGAGAGGTCGATGATGAGTAATGAAGAAAAGGAAGCAGGCGCAGAAAATAACACTGCGGAATCTCAAATTGAGGAGACTGGAGCCCCAACTTCTAACGCAGAAGCGATGCCGCATGAAGAGCTATTGCTGACACTGCAGGATGCACAGGCAAAGGCGGATGAATACTGGAATCAGCTGTTGATGGCGCGCGCAGACCTTTCCAATGCACAGCGACGCGCTGAACGAGATCTGGCGAATGCCCATAAGTTTGGTATTGAGAAGCTGGTGCTGGAGCTGATCCCGGTTAAAGATAGCATGGAGATGGGGCTGGCAGCAGTGGATGAGGGGGAATCACTAGATAAAGTGCGTGAAGGAATGGTACTGACACTGCAGATGTTCACTGGTGTACTGGAGAAATTTGGCATTAAAGAGATCGACCCTCAGGGGGAGAAATTTGATCCTGACTTTCATCAGGCGATGTCGATGCAGGAGTCTACTGAACTCGCTCCGAATACGGTAATTACCGTATTTCAAAAGGGGTATGTGTTAAATGAGCGCTTGATTAGGCCGGCTATGGTAGTGGTTTCAAAGTCACCATCACCCGCAGAATAATATTGATAGAGATGGCTTGAAAAGTCGAATAACGGCCTCTATGTAGAGATACAAGCTAAGCATTAAAAATAAAATAAGTAACAAACTACGGAGATTCTGGAAATGGGAAAAATTATTGGTATTGACCTGGGTACCACAAACTCATGTGTGGCAGTCATGGATGGTGACAAGCCTCGCGTACTGGAGAACAGTGAAGGCAACCGTACTACGCCATCTGTTGTTGCCTACACTGAAGATAATGAAATCCTGGTAGGTATGTCTGCCAAGCGCCAGGCAGTCACCAATCCAACCAATACGCTGTTTGCAATCAAGCGCCTGATCGGCCGCCGTTTTGATGAAGAGGTGGTGCAGCGCGATATTAAACTGGTCCCTTATAAAATTGTTAAGGCAGATAACGGTGATGCATGGGTTGAAGCCAATGGTAATAAAATGGCAGCGCCCGAGGTATCCGCTCGTGTACTGATGAAGATGAAAAAAACAGCCGAAGATTTTCTCGGTGAAGAGGTGACAGAAGCTGTGATCACCGTTCCGGCCTACTTTAATGATTCGCAGCGCCAGGCGACCAAGGATGCGGGTAAGATCGCTGGCCTGGATGTTAAGCGCATCATTAATGAGCCGACAGCGGCAGCACTCGCTTACGGTATGGACAAGAGTCGTGGTGATTCCAAAGTTGCCGTGTATGATCTCGGTGGTGGTACCTTCGATATCTCGATTATTGAGATTGCCGAGATAGAAGGCGAGCATCAGTTTGAGGTGTTATCAACCAATGGTGATACCTTTCTCGGTGGTGAAGATTTTGATACCCGCCTGATCGACTATCTTACAGAAGAGTTCAAAAAAGACTCGGGTGTTGATCTTCACAATGATCCGCTCGCATTGCAGCGCCTGAAAGAGGCGGCTGAGAAGGCGAAGATCGAACTCTCATCAAGTCAGCAGACAGATATTAACCTGCCGTACATCACGGCTGATGCGAGTGGGCCGAAGCACCTCAATATCAAGATGACCCGTGCCAAACTGGAGTCGCTAGTAGAAGATCTGGTGAAGCGTACGATTGAACCGTGCAAGCTTGCACTGAAAGATGCAGGGCTGAGCGCTTCTGAGATTAATGATGTGATTCTGGTTGGTGGCCAGACCCGTATGCCGATGGTGCAGAAAGCGGTTGAAGAGTTCTTCGGTCGCGAACCACGCAGAGACGTTAACCCGGATGAAGCGGTTGCTGTTGGCGCTGCAATTCAGGGCGGTGTGCTGGGCGGTGATGTTAAAGACGTACTGCTGCTTGATGTTACTCCACTCTCGCTCGGTATCGAAACCATGGGTGGTGTTATGACCAAGCTGATCGAGAAAAATACCACCATCCCAACCAAGGCGAGCCAGGTGTTCTCAACCGCTGATGATAATCAGACGGCCGTTACTGTTCATGTCCTGCAGGGCGAACGAGAAATGGCCTCCGCGAATAAATCACTGGGGCGGTTTGATCTGACTGATATTCCACCAGCACAGCGTGGAGTGCCACAGATTGAAGTGAGCTTCGACATTGATGCCAACGGTATCCTGAATGTCTCGGCCAAAGATAAGGCAACTGGAAAAGAGCAGTCGATTGTGATCAAAGCCTCAAGCGGCCTGTCGGACGAAGAAGTTGAAAAGATGGTCAAGGATGCCGAGACGCATGCGGAAGAAGATCGTAAGTTCCATGAGCTGGTCGCCGCACGTAACCAGGGCGACAACATGATTCACGCGGTAAACAAGTCTATCGAAGAACTGGGTGATCAGGTTGATGCTGATGAGAAGCGTAAAATCGAAGCAGCGATCGAAGACCTTAAGGGCGCATTGAAGGGCGATGATCTGGCGGCTATCGAAGAGAAGACTAAAGTGCTGACCGAGGCTTCTGCAAAGATTGCTGAAAAGGCCTATGCACAGCAGTCTGGTGGTGCAGATAGTGCGGGAGCAACAGCCGCCGATACTGCTGCAGATGCCGCGCAAGATAAGGCTTCAACAGAGAGTGGTGCTGGCAATGACAACGTTGTCGACGCCGAGTTTGAAGAAGTTAAGGACGATAAAAAGTAGTCCGCTTATGATGAAATGGGCTTCATACAGTGGTCACTCGTTTTGCATATGGTAGCGAGTAAGGTGATGTATGGTTGGCTCACTTGAACAGGCAGGTTGTTAAAGGCGCGGGGTTTATGCCCCGCGTCTTTATGTTTGGTATGTTGGTCGTTTTTTAACTAAGAATTGAGAGAGTTAGGCAAAGAATATGGCGAAGAGGGATTACTACGAAGTGCTTGGGGTGGCGAAGAACGCCTCGGATGCTGAGTTGAAAAAGGCTTACCGACGCCTGGCAATGAAGCATCATCCAGATCGCAATCCTGGTAACCAGGGTTCTGAAGAGCAGTTTAAGGAGGCCAAAGAGGCCTACGAGACACTGGCCGATCCACAGAAGCGAGCGGCGTACGATCAATTTGGTCACGCAGGTGTTGACCCCTCTGCAGGTGGTTTTGGTGGTAGCCGAGGTGGCAGTGGTAACTTTAGTGATATCTTCGATGATGTCTTTGGCGACATCTTTGGTGGCGCACGTGGTGGCGGTGGCGGGCCGAATCAGGCCTATCGTGGCGCTGATCTACGTTACGATCTTGATCTGAGTCTCGAAGATGCCGTGCAGGGGACGACCGTTAAGATCCGTCTGCCAACGAAGGTCAAGTGTGAAACATGTAGTGGTAGCGGTGCAAAGAAGGGGAGCACACCAAAGGTCTGTGCTACCTGTAATGGTCAGGGTCAGGTGCGGATGCAGCAGGGGTTTTTCTCAATCCAGCAGGCGTGTCCGAAGTGTAAGGGCAAGGGTAAGACGATCTCTTCTCCCTGTGGCGATTGCCATGGTGAAGGACGCAAGCTGGAACAGAAGACACTGTCGGTGAAGATCCCGGCAGGTGTGGATAGTGGTGATCGAATTCGTCTTTCGGGTGAAGGTGAAGCGGGTGAAAGTGGAGGCCCTGCGGGTGATCTTTATGTACAGGTGCGGGTACGTTCGCACTCGATTTTTTCACGCGATGGGAGCAATCTCTACTGTGAGATGCCGATCAGCTTTGTCACTGCTGCATTAGGTGGGGAGCTTGATGTGCCGACACTCACTGGTCGTGTGAAATTGAAGATCCCGCCGGAAACGCAAACAGGACGTGTCTTCCGTCTGCGTGAAAAAGGGGTGAAGTCGGTGCATGGTGGTGCGACTGGAGACCTGCTCTGCAAAGTGATCGTTGAAACCCCGGTTAATCTGAGTGCGCAGCAGAAAGAGATTCTGGAAAACTTTGAAGATACGCTCACCGATGCGGGCAGCAAACATAGCCCTAAATCTCACACATGGTTTGGTGGGGTGAAGAAGTTTTTTGAAGACCTGAAGATTTAGTCGAATAGCATTCTGGGAGAGCGGGTAATGATTCGGATCGGGATTACAGGTGCGGCGGGCCGTATGGGGCGCTGTCTGATCGAGGCGTGCCAGCAGCGCGCGGATGAGGTTCAGTTTAGTGCCGCGATTGAGCACCCCGAGAGTTCGCTGGTGGGTGCCGATGCCGTGGAGGTTGCCGGACTGGGCCGCTCTGAGGTGAAGATCAGCGCCAGCATCAATGCAGTGCGTGATGATTTTGATGTGCTGATCGACTTTACACGCCCCGATGTGACGATGGCCAACCTCGCCGTCTGTCGCAGGGTGGGCAGGGCGATGGTGATCGGTACCACCGGGTTTTCCGATGAAGAGAAACGGATGATTAGTGATGCCGCTAATGTTATTCCAATTCTCTTTGCACCCAATATGAGTGTTGGCGTCAACCTCTGTTTTAAGTTGCTGGAGATGACTGCCAGGGTGATGGGTGACGAGGTCGATATTGAAGTGATCGAGGCGCACCATCGCCATAAAATCGATGCCCCCTCCGGTACAGCACTGCGCATGGGTGAAGTGATCGCCGAGACGCTGGGACGTGATCTCAGCGAATGTGCAGTTTACGGCCGTGAAGGTGAGACCGGCGAACGTGATCGCAAAAGCATCGGCTTTGAGACTATTCGTGCCGGTGATATTGTGGGCGACCACACGGTACTCTTTGCCGCAATGGGTGAGCGCATCGAGATCACCCACAAGGCCTCAAGCCGCATGACCTTCGCCACGGGTGCAGTGCGAGCCGCGCTGTGGCTGAAAGATCGCAAAAATGGACTGTATGACATGCAGGATGTGCTGGGGCTGAAATAGCGCTCAATGCGCTTCTATTTCTTTATTCTACAGTGATGCTGGATGGACACCCTGTGGCCAGATAGGGTAGAATCCTGTCGTCTGAACAGCACGATCCTGGCTGGCAAGACACCCAAAATAATAACCGAGTATCTATCTATTGGCGGGATGAGTACATCGCTCCTCCCGTTTTGTCTATCTGCCGGAGAAGAATGTGTCACAACCTGCCTTGTTAGCCCTTGAAGATGGAAGCTTGTTTTGGGGGACGGCCATTGGTGCAGCAGGTGAGACGACAGGCGAGGTGGTCTTCAACACCTCCATTACTGGTTACCAAGAAATTCTTACCGACCCCTCCTATTCAAAACAGATCGTCACCCTGACCCAGCCGCATATCGGCAACGTTGGTGTCAATAGCGAAGATGAAGAGTCAGGCGGGGTTGCCGCCAGCGGCCTGGTGATTCGTGATCTACCGCTGACCCATAGCAACTGGCGCGCAGAAGAGTCGTTGGCAACTTATCTCGAACGCCACAACGTGATCGGCATTGCCGATATCGACACACGTCGCCTCACCCGTATTCTGCGCGATAAAGGGGCGCAGAACGGCTGTATCGTAACAGGGATGGGTATCATCGATGAAGCGGTAGCCATTGAAGCCGCAAAAGCCTTTCCAGGGTTAAAGGGGATGGATCTGGCAAAAGAGGTCAGCACGCATCAGACCTATCCGTGGGCGCAGGGGGTGGGTCGCTGGTCAACGTCACCAATCAAACACGCAGCAGATGGCCACCGTTTTAATGTGGTGGCCTACGACTTTGGTGTCAAAAGAAATATCCTTCGTATTCTGGTTGAGCGTGGCTGTAACGTGACCGTTGTTCCAGCGCAGACTGCGGCGAGCGAAGTGCTTGCGATGCAACCTGATGGGATCTTTCTATCCAACGGGCCGGGTGATCCCGCGCCGTGTGATTACGCCATCGATGCGATCAGGGCGATTCTGGAGAGCACAGAGATTCCGATGTTTGGCATCTGCCTTGGCCATCAGCTACTGGCACTTGCCTGTGGTGCCGAGACCGAGAAGATGAAGTTTGGCCACCATGGTGCCAACCATCCGGTGCAGGACCTTACGAGTGGCGCAGTGATGATCACCAGCCAGAACCACGGTTTTGCCGTGGCTGAGGCGAGCCTGCCCGCGACGCTACGGGCAACACACCGCTCGCTCTTTGACCAGTCGCTACAGGGGATACATCACACCGAAAAACCGGCGTTCGGTTTTCAGGGGCACCCTGAGGCGAGTCCGGGGCCACAGGATGCCGCCTTTCTGTTTGATCACTTTATCGACCTGATGCAGCAGCGCTGCTCAGCCTGAGTGATTAAATATTACGTGAACCTTTATTGCGACCTTCTTCAGAACTAAAAAATGCCAAAACGTACAGATATAAACAGTGTTCTAGTGATTGGCGCAGGCCCGATTATCATCGGCCAGGCGTGTGAGTTTGACTATTCTGGTGCGCAGGCGTGTAAAGCGCTGCGCGAAGAGGGGTATCGTGTGGTGCTGGTGAATTCCAATCCCGCCACGATCATGACCGATCCCGAGATGGCGGACGCCACCTACATTGAACCGGTCTGCTGGCAGACGGTTGCCAAAATCATCGAAAAAGAGCGCCCTGATGCGCTGCTGCCGACCATGGGTGGGCAGACGGCGCTGAACTGCGCGCTCGATCTTGCGCGTGAAGGGGTGCTGGAGAAATTTGGTGTACAGATGATCGGTGCCTCCAACGATGCGATCGACATGGCGGAAGATCGTGACCGCTTTCGCAAGGCGATGGATGAGATCGGCCTTGAGTCACCACGTTCAAGCATTGCACATAGCATGGAAGAGGCGTTTCAGGTGCAGAAGAAGGTCGGCTTTCCAACCGTGATTCGCCCATCGTTTACTCTCGGTGGCAGCGGTGGTGGTATCGCTTATAACCGTGAAGAGTTTGTCGAGATCTGTGAACGTGGGCTCGACCTTTCACCAACCAATGAGCTGCTGATCGAAGAGTCGCTGGTGGGGTGGAAAGAGTATGAGATGGAAGTGGTGCGCGATCGTAACGACAACTGCATCATCATCTGTTCGATTGAAAATTTTGATCCGATGGGGGTGCACACGGGTGACTCGATCACCATTGCACCGGCGCTAACACTGACCGATAAAGAGTATCAGGTGCTGCGTAACGCCTCACTGGCGGTACTGCGCAAGGTCGGCGTTGAGACCGGCGGCTCTAACGTACAGTTTGGTCTTAACCCCAAAGATGGCCGTCTCATTATCATTGAGATGAACCCGCGTGTCTCACGCTCATCGGCGCTGGCTTCAAAAGCGACCGGTTTTCCGATTGCGCGGGTGGCGGCAAAACTGGCGATCGGCTACACCCTTGATGAGCTGAGCAATGAGATTACCGGTGGTAAAACCCCCGCATCATTTGAACCAACCATCGACTACATCGTGACAAAGGTGCCGCGCTTTACCTTTGAGAAATTCCCGAAGGCAGACTCTCGCCTGACCACGCAGATGAAATCGGTCGGTGAAGTGATGGCGATCGGGCGCACCTTTCAGGAGTCGTTACAGAAAGCGCTGCGCGGACTGGAGACCGGGATGGATGGTCTCAATGAGATGATCAACCCTGAGTCTGAAGAGGCGTTTGAGATTATTCAGCAGGAGCTGAGATCACCCGGGCCGGATCGTATCTGGTATATCGCCGATGCCTTCCGTTATGGGCTGTCGGTTGAAGAGGTCTTTGAACTCTGTATGGTTGACCCCTGGTTTCTGGTGCAGGTAGAGAACCTTGTTGAGCTGGAGAAGGGGATCAAGGGGCGTGAGCTGGAGAGCTTTACGCGAGATGAACTCTACGCCCTTAAGCGTAAAGGTTTTTCTGATCGTCGCATGGCAACACTGCTCGGCGTTCACGAAGCGCAGCTGCGGGCACTGCGCCATAAGCTCGATGTTCACCCGGTTTATAAACGGGTTGACTCCTGTGCGGCAGAGTTTGCCTCCACCACCGCCTATCTCTATTCAACCTATGAAGCGGCGTGTGAATCCGCCCCTTCGACACGCGATAAAATCATGGTGTTGGGCGGCGGCCCGAACCGGATCGGGCAGGGGATTGAATTTGACTACTGCTGTGTGCAGGCGGCCTTTGCGATGCGTGCCGACGGTTATGAGACCATCATGGTGAACTGTAACCCTGAAACGGTCTCAACCGATTACGACACCTCTGATCGCCTCTATTTTGAACCATTGACGCTGGAAGATGTGCTGGAAATTATCGCCGTTGAAAAACCGAAGGGGGTGATTGTTCACTACGGTGGGCAGACGCCACTGAAACTGGCGCGTGCGCTGGAAGCGGCCGGCACGCCAATCATCGGGACATCGCCCGATGCGATCGACCTTGCCGAAGATCGCGAACGCTTTCAGCAACTGATTCAGGAACTGAATCTTAAGCAGCCACCGAATGCCACCGCGCGTACCCAGGCACAGGCGCTTGAGCTGGCACAGGCGATCGGTTTTCCGCTGGTGGTACGCCCTTCCTATGTGCTGGGTGGTCGAGCGATGGAGATTGTCCATCATGAGGATGACCTGAAACGGTACATGACGGAAGCGGTGCGTGTCTCAAATGACTCCCCGGTGTTACTGGACCATTTCCTGAGTGATGCGATTGAGCTTGATGTCGATGCGGTCTGTGACGGCAGCGAGGTGGTGATTGGCGGCATCATGGAGCATATCGAACAGGCGGGGATTCACTCGGGTGATTCCGCATGCTCTCTGCCAACCTATAGTCTTGATCCTGCGATTGTCGAGCGTGTGCGTGAACAGACGAAGCAGCTAGCCCTTGGCCTTAAGGTTAAAGGGTTGATGAATGTGCAGTTCGCGGTGAAGGGTAACGATATTTATGTGATTGAGGTCAACCCACGCGCCTCTCGTACCGTGCCGTTTGTCTCCAAGGCGTGCGGTATTTCGCTGGCACAGATCGGCGCGCGCTGTATGGCGGGCACCTCACTTGCTGAGCAGGGAGTGAGCCGCGAGATCGTACCGGACTACTACGCTGTTAAAGAGGCGGTCTTCCCGTTTGCAAAGTTTCCCGGTGTCGATACCCTGCTGGGACCAGAGATGAAGTCGACCGGTGAAGTGATGGGTGTAGGCCGCACCTTCGCAGAGGCCTTTGCCAAAGCGCAACTGGGTGCTGGTGTTATACTGCCTCGGGGTGGGCGCGTCTTTATCAGCGTGCGCGATAGCGACAAGCCGCGCGCAATTGAAGTGGCGCGGATGTTGAGCGAGATGGGTTTTGAGATCGTTGCCACGCGCGGCACTAAAGAGACACTGAAGCAGGCGGGCATTGCGTGTGAGGCGGTTAATAAGGTGGCTGAAGGGCGGCCTCACATTGTCGATATGATTAAAAACGGCGAGGTGAATTTTATTATCAACACCACCTCTGGAAAACGAGCTGTTTCTGACTCCAGCCAGATACGCCGTGCAGCACTGCAACATAAGCTGACCTATACGACGACGATTGCGGGTGCCCATGTTACAGCGATGGCACTGCAACAGATCGACCAGGATAGTGTTAATAATTTACAAGACCTCCACAAGGAGCTAAACGGATGAATAAAGTCCCTTTGACGCTGGCGGGTGCCGAAAGCCTGCGAAAGGAATTAGAAGAGTTAAAGACAGTTGCCCGTCCGCGTGTGATCGAAGCGATTGCCGAGGCGCGCGCCCACGGTGATCTGAAAGAGAATGCCGAATATCATGCGGCGAAAGAGCAGCAGAGTTTTATCGAAGGACGCATCAATGATATCGATGGGAAGCTGAGTAACGCTGAAATTATCGATGTCACCAAACTGAATGCGGGCGGAAAAATTGTCTTTGGCGCCACGGTGACACTCTGTAATGAAGAGAATGGCGAAGAGGTGACTTACCAGATCGTCGGTGTTGATGAGGCCGATATCAAACTCAACAAGATCTCTGTAAGTTCGCCAATCGCACGTGCTTTGATCGGTAAAGAGGTTGAAGATATTGCGACGGTTCAGGCGCCTGGTGGCGTTAAAGAGTACGAAATTCTCTCAATCAGGTATATCTGATTAATATAAGTGATCACAGCATGACAAAGGCTATTTTAACGGCTCCACGATTCGATATGGTCGAACGGCTACTGATGGCGCTCTGGATTGGCGGCGTCTGTATTGTGGGCTACCTGGTTGCACCCATTCTCTTTGCCACCCTGGAGGATCGCCAGCTGGCCGGGATGCTGGCCGGTAAAATGTTCTCGGCGATCAGTTGGATCGGGCTTGTCATTGGTGTGACCCTGACAGTCGCCTGTCTGGTCGCAGAGGGTAGTGCGTGGTTGCGTCAATGGCGCGGCTGGGCGATGGTCGCTATCCTGGCCATTGTTGTATCGATGCTGTTTGTGGTGCAGCCGATGATGGCCGACCTTAAATCGCAGGGGTCCGTCATTCCCGGCTCTGAGCTTGCCGCCACCTTTGGTCGCCTCCACGGCATCTCTTCAGGGCTCTATTTCGTGATGTCTCTACTGGGGCTGGCCCTGGTTGCACTGGGTCTACGCCGTCGCAGTTAATTGGAAGTACTCTAAATCCCTGACAGGAGCTAAGTAAGCATGCCAGAGACAACAACTAAACGCTGCCTGGGTGAGCCGACTGAGCCTGCAAATATTGTGATTTTTGGTGCCGGGGGCGACCTGACCAGGCGTAAACTGCTGCCCTCGCTGGTGAAGATGTTGCGCTGCGGTCTGTTACATCCGAAGAGCCGCATCATCGGTGTTCTGAAGGGGCGCAGTGAAGAGGAGTGGCTCGCTTCGCTCTATCAGGGGTTGCGCTCGTTTTCTCCCGATATCGGCATGAGCGACGCGCAATGGAACCATTTCACCGCGATGTGCAAGATGGTCGCTGGTGACTTAAAAGAGGCGAGCACCTACGCTGCGTTGAGTGAGGCCCTGGAGACGATTGAAGGTCGCTGTAATGCGATGTTCTATTGTGCAGTGCCACCAAACTGGTACACGACGATTGCGGCGGGTTTGAGTAATGTTGGCCTGACCAATGAGAGCGCCGGTTTTCGTCGCGTGGTGATTGAAAAACCGTTTGGTATGGATCTCGAGAGTGCCAGGGTTCTTAACAACGAACTGCAGCTCTCTTTTGATGAGTCGCAAATCTATCGCATCGATCACTACCTTGGTAAAGAGAGTGTACAGAACCTGCTAGTCTACCGCTTCTCTAACAGTATTCTTGAACCGTTGTGGAATCGCAATTTTATTGACCATATTCAGATCTCGGCAGCGGAGTCGATCGGGATTGAGTATCGCGCCAATTACTACGAAAAATCCGGTGCGTTGCGTGACATGATTCAGAGCCATTTGATGCAGGTGATGACGCTGGTAGCGATGGAACCACCGGTTGAGTTTACTGCTGATGCTGTGCGTGATGAGAAGATAAAAGTACTCCGCGCAGTGCGTCCCTTTGAGCCTGAGAATATTAAAAACCAGACCGTTGCTGCACAATATGGCGCAGGTGAGATTGATGGTGAGCCGGTTAAGGCTTACGTTGCTGAAGAGGGTGTTGCACCCGAGTCAGCCACCGAGACCTTTGTAGCCGCGCGCTTTTATATTGATAATTGGCGCTGGCAGGGGGTGCCGTTTGTGCTCTGGACCGGAAAGCGCCTGCCGCGGCGTGTCTCTGAAATTGTGATTCGCTTTCGCAAGCCGCCATTTAATCTGTTTGATGTCGAGGGTAACCCGCCATTGGCCAATGCGCTGGTGTTTCGTGTTCATCCGGATGAAGGTATATCGCTGCGGATGAATGCAAAACAGCCGGGGCTGACCACCGACATTCAGCGTAGTGTGATGCGCGCACCCTACTCGGATGAGAGTGGTGACATTGCGGATGCCTATGAGGTGCTGTTGCATGATGTGTTGAATGGCGATGCGACTCTCTTTTCACGTGCGGATGAGGTGGAAGAGTCGTGGGAGATCATCGACCCTATCTTAAAGGCCTGGGAAAACAAGCTCTCTATTCACCGCTATCAGGCGGGCAGCTGGGATATCGAAGGGATGGATGAGCTTTTTACTGGCTGTGAGCTTGGCTGGCATAAGCCGGCACACTAAGCGTCTGATATGCACCACTGGGCCGTTTACTCCTCTCTCGATAGTGCCGCGAAGGGGGCCGCTGATTTCATCGCGAAGCAGATAGAGGCGAGTATTGCCGCTCGTGGTGTCTGCCACATGATCGTGCCGGGTGGTAACACCCCGGCGGGCAGTTTTGCGGCGCTGGCCGAGAACTCTCTTCCGTGGGAGCAGCTGCACTGCTATCCTGGCGATGAACGCTGTTACGAAGCGGGCCACAGTGGGCGAAACGATGTGATGATTCGTACTCACCTGCTATCGCGCCTGCCCGCGATCCATTTCCACCCGATCCCTGCCGAGCTTGGTGCCGAACAGGCGGCAAAAAAGTATCGTACCGTTGTCGATGCCATCGACGCCTTTGATATCGCCTTTGTCGGCATGGGGGAGGATGGTCACACCGCCAGCCTCTTTCCTGGTCATCCCGCACTGGCGGAGAGGGCGTCCGTTGTGGCGGTGCATGACGCCCCCAAGCCGCCAGCCGATCGAGTGAGCCTCACACTGTCTCAGCTACGTGAGGCGCGTTCGCGCGTGGTTCTGGCTGGTGGTGCTTCAAAGGCGGCGATCATGGCGCGAATTTGCGCGGGCGAGCCGTTACCGGTTAACCTGATAGGCGACATACACTGGTTTGTTGATGAGGCGGCGCTCTCAAATGTCGATGAACCAGTCTGATGGTGATCAGAAGGCTGCGCTCTATTTCAGGTCTGGGCGTAAAACCATATCAGCACAGCCATTTTGATCTAACAAGGAGATGAACTAATGAAGATGCAGGAAATACGTGAGGTAGCCAGGAGCATGGGGCTTAAAAGTGGTCGTTTGAACAAAATGACGCTTATCCGTACCATTCAGTTGAATGAGGGTAACTTTGACTGCTTTGCATCGGCTCTCAATGGTGAGTGTGATCAACTGCAATGCCGGTGGCGTGAGGACTGCTTGCCCGCCGCAAAAAAACGGCGCAAACATTAGGCTGCATCCTGGTCACGCTCCCTGAGCGCCTGTCGATAAAGCGCAATATATTGTGCGGCGCTGCGCTGCCAGGAGAAGTCGGCAGCCATTGCAGTGTGCTGTAGCTGTCGCCACACCTTGCTGTTTTCGTAGAGTCTTAATGCTCTTTCTATCGTTGTGAGCATCGCATGGGTATTGTGTTCTGTGATGACAAAGCCGTTGGCACTTTTATTGGCAAGAGTACTACTGTTGGTGTCGATCACACTATCTGCCAGTCCACCAACGTTTCTGACGATGGGTAATGTCGCGTACCGCAGGCTGTAGAGCTGGTTCAGCCCGCAGGGCTCAAAGGTAGAGGGCATCAGGAAGAGGTCACTGCCAGCCTCAATCTGGTGAGAGAGCGTTTCGTTATAACCGATAACGACATGGAGCTTGTCGGGATGGCGGTTGGCCCATTCGATCAGCTGCAACTCATAGTGCACATCGCCGCTGCCAAGTATGACGAGCTGTAGTGGTCGCTTAACCATCTCCGCCATGCCGGCCAGAATAATATCGAGACCTTTCTGTTCTACCAGTCGGCTCACCATACCGATGAGTGGCACTTCTGCATTGACGGGCAGGCCGAGCTGCTGTTGCAGTGCCGTTTTATTCTCTCTCTTCTGTGATAGCGTGGTTGAATCATAGTTGGCGGCAAGGTGTGGGTCGGTGGCCGGGTTCCATACGGTTTGATTAATGCCGTTAAGAATGCCGGAGAGCCGTTCCTGGCGATGGCGTAACAGGCCGTCAATACCGTTGCCAAACTCCGGTTGCAGGATCTCTCTGGCATAAGTTGGGCTAACGGCATTGATGCGATCAGCAAAGGCCAGCCCGCCTTTGATAAATGAGAGCTGGTTGTAAAACTCCAGATAGTCCGGGTGCCAGAGCGCCGGTGGTAATGCCAGGTCGAGAAAGGTCTGATGGTCAAATAGCCCCTGATAGGCGAGGTTATGAATGGTAAAGAGGGTGGCCGGGCGCTCTTTAAACGGATGCAGAAGTGCAGGGATAAGCCCTGTCTGCCAGTCGTTGCAGTGCACAACATCGGGTTGCCATTGCAGATCAAGTTTTGCCAGCGCGATATCGACAGCCACTTTGCAGAACAGGGCGAAACGCAGCGCGTTGTCATGCCATGGCTGGCCGTTATTATCCAGGTATGGGCCACCGGGGCGATCATACGCGGCCGGGCAGTCAACCAGCCATACCGGTACCTTGCTCTCTGGCAGGTGAGTCTCCAGTAGCGAAACCTCAAGACCATAATAACGGCTGCTGGCGAGCTGTTTAATGTTTGTTACCTGCTTTTTTACCTGTGGGTAGGCCGGTAGCAGCAGATGGGTCTCTTCTCCAAGGGCAGAGAGGGCAAGAGGCAGACTGCCGGCAACGTCGCCAAGTCCGCCGGTCTTGATGAGTGGGTAGGCCTCACTGCTGACCAATAAAGTCTTACTCATTTTTTGATAAGTACCAGTGCCGCTAGCGGTGGCAGCTCAAGGGCGAGTGATGCGGGGCGCTCCATCCAGCGGCTGCTGTTTGCGATCAGCGTGGCGTCACTACCGGCATTGCTGCCCGCGTAGTGGTAGGAATCGGAATTCAGGAGCACTTCATATTCACCCGCCGCAGGAACGCCGATACGGTAGTTGTGGCGCACCACCGGAGTGAAGTTCAGGATAACGATGATCGTTTCATGCTCATCTTTTCTCAGATAGGCAAGCACCGACTGGTCGGTGTCATTACAGCTTATCCACTCAAAGCCTTCGTGATCAAAGTCATAGTGGTAGAGCGCAGGCTGGGCTCTGTATAGCCGGTTCAGGTCGCCCACCAGCTGTTTAATACCGCTATGCAACGGGTACTGTAGCAGCTCCCATGCGAGCCCCTGGTCATGGTTCCATTCATCCCCCTGAGCGAACTCACACCCCATAAAGAGGAGCTTTTTACCAGGATAGGTAAACATATAGGTGTAGAGCAGGCGCAGGTTGGCAAAGCGCTGCCACTCATCGCCGGGCATCTTGTTGAGCATGGAGCCTTTGCCATGCACCACTTCATCATGTGAAAAGGGGAGGATAAAATTCTCGCTAAAGAGATAGAGCAGACCAAAGGTGAGTTTGTCGTGATGGTAGTGACGATGTACCGGGTCTCTGCTCATATAACTCAGGGTGTCATGCATCCACCCCATATTCCACTTCATGCTAAAGCCTAGCCCGCCGATATCAACCGGGCGTGTCACCTGTGGCCAGGCGGTAGACTCTTCTGCCATGATGACCGTGCCGGGGTGGCGCTCATGTGTGGCGCTATTTAATTCACGCATAAAGGCGATCGCTTCGAGATTTTCATTGCCACCATGCTGATTAGGTATCCAGTCATTTTCTTCACGGGAGTAGTCGAGATAGAGCATCGAGGCGACGGCATCAACGCGCAGGCCATCAATATGGAACGCTTCAATCCAGAACAGCGCATTGGCGATAAGGAAGTTTTTAACCTCGTTCCGACCATAATTATAGATCAATGTACCCCAGTCACGATGTTCGCCACGGCGTGGGTCCTCATGCTCATAAAGGGCGCTACCATCAAAGCGGGCGAGGCCATGTTCATCTTTTGGAAAGTGGGCCGGCACCCAGTCAAGCAGTACACCGATGCCGTGACGATGGCAGTGGTCAACAAAGTAACGGAAATCGTCCGCATTACCAAAACGGCGGGTAGGTGCGAAGTAGCCGGTGGTCTGGTAACCCCAGGAGGCATCCAGGGGGTGCTCGGTGATCGGCATCAGTTCAATATGGGTAAAACCGGTCTCCTGTAGGTAGGCGACCAGACGGTGGGCAAGTTCACGGTAGTTAAGAAACTGGTTGTGCTCATCGCGCTGCCAGGAGCCGAGATGGCACTCATAGATCGACATCGGTGTATGCAGCCAGTCGTGATCGCTGCGTTGTCTTAACCATTGCGCATCTTGCCACTCATACCTGCTGCTGGCGCTGATCACCGATGCGGTGCGTGGGCGCATCTCCATCTGTTGTGCATAAGGATCCGTTTTACTCTGAATCTCACCGCTATCACGGTTACGAATCTCAAATTTGTAGAGCGTGCGCTCCACCAGGCCTGGGATGAACAGCTCCCAGACGCCATTACCTCCGCGCGAGTTCATCGGGTGGCAGCGGCCGTCCCAGCCATTAAAATCTCCGATTACACTCACCCGTTCGGCGCTGGGCGCCCACGTAGCGAAATGGACACCGCTGATACCGTCGATCTCCCTTATATGGCCACCGAGAATGTTATAGATGTGAAAGTGACGCCCTTCTGAAAACAGGTGCAGGTCGTAATCGCTGATCTGCACAGCAAAGCTGTAGGGGTCGTAGTAGTCGTGGTGTTGATTATGCTGATCAACGCGGTGTAGCGAATAGTGTTCTGGCAGCGCATCGAGACTGCCGTCATAGATAAAGAAGTCGGAGCCAGGGATGCGCTCAACTGTAGTGTCGAGATCATTCAGATGTAGTGTGACGGTATCGGGGGCGTAAAACAGGATGTATGTAGCGCTACTCCCGGCACGCCTTCCGAGAATCGAGGCGGGATCGTGGTGTGTCGCCTGGGCAATCCTCTCCATCTCACCCTGAAGTGCCTTGAGCAGGGATTCTCGCGTATGCTGTTTAGCGGGTTCTACGGGCATCGACAGGGGGTTTCCTTCTTTAGCTATGATTAAGCATACACCATTTGTTTCCGATAGAAAGCCGAACCTTGAGTGTGCGGTCTCATGACATGGGTTGAGTGCTGATTATAAAACAGTTATGAGTATTTCACTGCATTTTACAGCATTATCTTTTATAGTGAACGGGCAGGCTTTAACGTTTTAGTGAGTTTTTAGTCTTGTGAAAAAGGTATATAATTCTGGTGGCCTCTGACTTAAGTGCCATGACGAGGAGTTAAGCGACGAAGTCATCGCTTAATGTGCCGCTTCAGCTCGCGTTGTGGCTGCCGCCCTGTAGGCGCTGGAGTTCAAGTCCGTCACGTTTTGTTCGCAATGAGAGACAAGGTGATTAATCAGAGATTTCTCAGGGCAGTGCTGAGGTACGTATTAAGAGGGTAAGTGTCGGATGAATGCAGAAAAATCACCACGTTTTATTAGTAACCTGACCAGGAATACGCTGGCCTTGATCATGGCGGGTGGACGCGGTTCACGTCTCAAGGATCTGACTGCATGGCGTGCCAAACCTGCGGTACCATTTGGTGGTAAATTTCGGATTATCGACTTCCCACTATCAAACTGTATCAATTCAGGAATACGCCGTATTGGTGTGTTGACTCAATATAAATCCCATTCACTGAATTTGCATATTCAGCACGGCTGGGGCCATTTACGTGGTGAGTTTGGTGAGTTTGTTGAACTGCTACCGGCACAGCAACGTGTTAATGAGACCTCCTGGTATACTGGGACGGCTGATTCTATCTATCAGAACCTTGATATTATTCGTGACCACAATCCTGAGTATGTACTGATTCTGGCCGGTGACCATATCTATAAAATGGATTATGGCGCGATGCTCGCAAAGCATGTGGAATCTGAGGCGGATCTCACCATCGGTTGCATTGAGGTGGACCGCAAACAGGCATCGGCCTTTGGGGTGATGGGGGTTGAGGCTAGTATGCGGATCAAAACATTCGTTGAAAAGCCGGCAGAACCTGCACCCATGCCGGGTGATGATACGCACTCACTCTGTTCAATGGGGATCTATATCTTTAATAAAGACTTCCTGTTCGAACAGTTAATCCGCGATGCCGATACGCCAAGATCCAGCCACGATTTTGGTAAAGACCTTATTCCCGATGCGATCAAAAATTATCGAGTGTTTGCCTATCCATTTAAGAACTCTGATACAGGGGTGCAGTCTTACTGGCGTGATGTGGGGACAGTTGATGCTCTGTGGGAAGCAAATCAGGAGCTGATCGGCGTGACACCTGAATTGAATCTGTATGATAATGACTGGCCTATCTGGACTCACCAGGAGCAGTTGCCACCGGCAAAATTTATCTTCGATGATGATAATCGGCGTGGCATGGCGGTTGATTCCATGGTTTCGGGTGGTTGTATTATTTCGGGTGCCGTGGTGCGTCATACCCTGCTGTTTTCTAACGTGACGGTGGATGACTATAGTGAGGTTGAAGCGTCGGTGGTTCTGCCCGATGTGAAGATTGGCAAGCACTGCCGCATTACCCGAACGATTATCGATAAAGGCTGTGTTATTCCAGATGGTACGATTATTGGTGAGAACATGGAGGAGGATAAAGAGAAATACCATGTATCACCGAAAGGTATTGTACTGGTAACATCAGATATGCTGGGGCATGGACTACACCATGTCCGATAGTGGTGAGCGCAAACAGCCGTTGAATGTTGTGCTCTACTGGCATATGCACCAGCCGGATTATCGTGACCTTCGTAATGGCCACTACCACCTTCCCTGGACCTACCTGCACACAATTAAGGATTATGTGGATATGGCCGCGCACCTGGAGAATCAGCCGGGTGCCAGGGCTGTTGTTAATTTTGCCCCTGTTTTGCTGGAGCAGATCCAGGACTATTCACTGCAACTTAAAGAGCATTTGAAGGGTGGCAAGGCGCTGCGTGATCCGCTCCTTGCAGCACTGGCTGATCCAGTTCTGCATCTCGATAGCGATGCGCGTCTAACGTTAGTAAAGGCCTGTTTACGGGCCAATCGACAACGTTTGATAGAGCGCTTTGAACCCTTTAAGACGCTGGCGGAGATGGCTGAACTGGTAATCGAGCAGCCGGAAAAACTGCCATACTACTCGGAACAGTTTTTTATCGATCTGCTCGTCTGGTATCACCTGAGCTGGATTGGTGAGACGGTTCGCAAGCGTGATGGGCGGATTAAGGCGTTGATGGCGCGTGAGACACGCTTTACTATCTGTGATCGCCACTGCCTGGTTGAGGTGATTGATGAGTTGATCAGTGGTGTCCTCGGTCGCTATAAGGCGCTGGCGGAGGCGGGCAGGATTGAGCTGTCGATGACACCTTATGCCCACCCTATTATCCCTTTGTTGATCGATTTTAACAGTGCTCAGCAGGCGATGCCGGGTGTCGAGATGCCACTATCGCCAGCTTATCCCGACGGTCTTGAGCGGAGCCGCTGGCATATGCAGAAAGGGATTGAGGTGTTCCAGCAGATCTTTGGTTTGACGCCTGCAGGTTGCTGGCCTTCAGAAGGGGCTGTCAGCAGCGAGACTATTGAACTCATTGATGAGATGGGGCTGAAATGGTTGGCCAGCGGAGAGACAGTACTGCGAAATTCACTGCAAAAATCAGTGGGCGATGAGGATAAAAATGGTGAATGCATTCAGAAGGCGTATCAATACCGAGACAGGGCCGTGACCTGTTTCTTTCGTGACGACGGCCTTTCTGATCTGATCGGGTTTAAATACGCTGACTGGCACGCCGACGATGCGGTGGCGAATCTAATCCATCATCTTGAGAATGTTTCTGAAAGTTGCGCTGGTCAGCCTGACCGGCTGGTTTCGATTATTCTTGATGGTGAAAACGCGTGGGAATATTACCCTGAGAATGGCTACTATTTTCTCTCTGCGCTGTATGAAAAGCTGGTTCAACACGAAGGCATTCAGCTAACCACTTATAGCGAATATCTCTCTGTACCCAGGGAGCAGGCGCGAGTAGATGAGATTGTGGCGGGTAGCTGGGTTTATGGCACACTCTCTACCTGGATTGGTGAAGCGGATAAGAACCGCGCCTGGGACATGCTGGTCGACGCAAAACAGGCCTATGATCGCACCGTTGCCGAGAGGCGGCTCGACAGGCAGCAATTGCAGCGAGCAACGACGCAGCTGGCCACCTGTGAAAGCTCAGACTGGTTCTGGTGGATGGGGGAGTATAACTCGGCTGAGTCAGTCGCATCCTTTGATGAACAGTTCCGCATGCATCTCGGAAATCTCTACCAGATACTGGGGGTCACACCGCCCGAGTATCTAGCCAAAGCGTTCTCATTTGGCAGTGGCACTCCGGCCATGGGTGGTGCAATGTTGCCCGGCCAGCAGCAGTAGACAGGCAAGGTGAAAACTCCCGAAGCCACTCCCATCTTTAATCGACGCAGCGCCGGCATCTTGCTCCACCCAACCTCTCTGCCTGGGCCGTGTTCAAGTGGTGACATGGGTCACAGCGCCTACCGCTTTATCGAGCTACTGCATCACTGCGGGATTAAGGTGTGGCAGATGTTACCGCTGGGGCCAACGCATGAGGATAGATCCCCCTATCAATCTCTATCAGTACATGCCGGTAACCCGATGCTGATTAGTCTTGATTGGCTGGTTGACCACGGCTGGCTCAACCTTGCTGATGTTGAGCTTGAGCCGACAGATTCGCAATATCGAAGCAGAGGCCTTGTTAAAGCAAAAGAAGGATTTGACCGGCTGGCCGACAAACAGTGGTTAACGCGACTGGATTCATTTAGAGAGAGACACCAGGAATGGCTTGATGACTATGCACTCTATGTCGCATTAAAGCAGAAATACCACGGCCAGCCCTGGTATGAATGGCCACAAAAACTGGCCCAGCGCCTGCCTGAGGCCATCACTGAGTGTGGTGAACAGCTAAGTGAAGAGGTTGCGCAGGTGATCTTTGAACAATTTATTTTTTTTACTCAGTGGCAGGAGGTGCGTGAATACGCCACCCGCCATGATGTAGCGCTCTTTGGTGACATGCCGATCTTTGTCGCGCACGACAGCGCGGATGTGTGGGCCCGGCGTGACAACTTTCTGCTCAATGAGCAGGGAGAGATGTCTTATACAGCAGGGGTCCCACCCGATGCATTTTCTGACACAGGGCAGCGCTGGGGAAACCCGCTTTATGACTGGACCTACATGAGTGGGGATCGCTTCGACTGGTGGAAGGGGCGTATAACAACCCAGCTTGCACTGTTTGACCTGATTCGTATCGACCATTTTCGGGGGCTTGAGGCGTGCTGGATGATCCCGGCTACTGAGGAGACGGCGATGAATGGTCGCTGGCAGAAGGTGCCTGGGGAGGCGATGTTAAACGCACTATTTGAGTCTTTTCCTCACCTGCCGCTAGTAGCCGAAGACCTGGGTGTAATCACCGACGAGGTGGTGCAACTTAAAAACAAATTTCACCTGCCGGGCATGAAGGTGTTGCAGTTTGCCTTTGATGGCAATACCAGCAACCCCCATTTACCGCACCACTGTTACTGTCACGATCTGCTTTATACTGGAACGCATGATAACGATACAACGCTGGGCTGGATTAACAGTGAGCACGGCTATAATCGGGACTTTTTTAATGCTTATGCCGCCTGTGATGGCATGTTACCCGAAGAGAAGGCGATCGCGCTGATACGCATGGCGATCGCATCAGTATCTTTCTTATGTGTAATACCGATGCAGGATCTATTGATGCTGGACACCGAGGCGAGAATGAACACCCCCGGTACTGTCGGTGATAACTGGCAATGGCGGTTTGAATGGCAGCAGGTGAGACCAGAGCTGCTAGAAACAGTTAAACATTATATCTATTTGTACCAAAGGTAAGTTATGTCCAACATAAAAAAAACAGAGGCTGAAAAAAATTCAGAGGCCTCCAGCAAGACAAAGAAGTGTAGCCTGATCATGCCCCCTGTCGAAAAGCTCGCATCTGATAGTGAGGCGTTGGCGTGCGATTTTCATCGTTACCTATCTAGCCATCTGGGACGCTGCCTGGGGTGTATGCCATATTATCTTTACGAGGCGCTCTCTTTTACCATTCGGGATCGTGTGATGGCCGATTGGCAAAAGACCTTGCGCGCCCATGAAACGCCTGGCCGTAGAAAGGCCTACTATATGTCACTTGAATTTCTGATTGGTCGTTCTCTTGGGAATCATATTTTAAACCTCGGTTTGAATGATGAGACGACAGAGGCGATGCACAAATTTGCGCTTGATATGGAGGAGATTACCAGTGCCGAGATCGATGCAGGTTTAGGTAATGGTGGTCTGGGGCGACTAGCTGCCTGTTTTATGGATAGCTGCGCAACGTTACAACTACCCGTAGTGGGGTATGGCATTCGCTATGAATATGGCATGTTTAAACAGGAGATTGAAAATGGTTACCAGCTTGAGAAACCCGATCACTGGCTGCGTGATGGAAACCCGTGGGAGTTAGAGCGCCCGGAATTCACTCAACAGATTAAATTTGGCGGTCGAGTGGAATTTATTCGTGAGGGTGACGGCACTATGCACTGTCGCTGGCAGGATACCGACGATGTGCTGGCGATTCCATACGATGTACCTATCTCCGGTTATAAAAATGACACTGTTAACACCCTGCGCCTCTGGTCTGCCAGCGCCACCAGTGTTTTTAGCCTGGAGGAGTTTAATGCCGGTAGTTATCCTGAAGCGGTTGAAGCAAAGAACGAAGCAGAGCATATCACCATGGTGCTCTATCCCAATGATGCCAGTGAGAACGGCAAGGTGTTGCGCCTCAAACAGCAGTATTTCCTTGCCTCCGCCAGTCTGCAGGATGTGTTACGCCAGTGGGAGATCAATGAAGGTTGTGATTACAGCAAGTTTGCTGAACAGAACGTTTTTCAGATGAATGATACCCACCCTACTATCGCAGTGGCTGAGTTGATGCGCCTTCTTATGGATGAAAAAAAGTTGTCGTGGGACGAGGCGTGGAAGATCACCAGTCAGACCATGGCCTACACTAACCATACCCTGTTACCTGAAGCGCTTGAAAAATGGCCGGTTCACCTCTTTGAGAGCTTGCTGCCACGCCTGTTACAGATTATTTATGAGATCAATGCCCGTTTCCTTAAGCTGGTTGCAAGGAAGTGGCCGGGTGATATTGCACGCCAGATTCGAATGTCGATTATTGAAGAGGGCGCTGTAAAGCAGGTACGGATGGCTTACCTGGCGATTGCCGGTAGCTTTTCTGTTAACGGTGTGGCCGCACTCCATTCAGAGCTGTTGGTACATGGGCTGTTCAGGGATTTTTATGAGCTGTGGCCCGAACGCTTTAATAATAAGACGAATGGGGTGACACCAAGGCGCTGGGTTGCACATGCAAACCTCGCTATGAGCCGGTTAATTGAGCAGAAAATTGGCAATACATGGCTCTCTGACTTTTCACAGATAAGCAAGCTAAAGCATTTCCATACAGACAGAGATTTTGCTCAACAGTGGGATAGGGCAAAGCGCTTCAATAAAAAGCAACTTGCGGAGCTGGTCAAAGCACAGTGTAATGTCGACTTTAATGTTGATGCCATGTTTGATGTACAGGTAAAGCGCATTCATGAATACAAGCGTCAGCTACTAAACCTGCTACATGTTATTCACCTTTATGATCGAATCAAACGGGGAGATAGCGTCCCGTGGACCAACCGCTGTGTGTTGATGGGCGGCAAGGCTGCGCCGGGCTATTACATGGCGAAGATGATCATCAAACTTGTAAATAATGTTGCAGAAGTGGTTAATAATGATCCCGATGTGGGTGACCGATTAAAGCTGGCCTTTATTCCGAATTATGGGGTGTCAAAGATGGAGATAATCTGTCCAGGCACTGATCTCTCAGAGCAGATATCAACGGCTGGCAAAGAGGCCTCGGGCACCGGGAATATGAAATTCATGATGAATGGTGCTGTAACAATTGGTACCTATGATGGCGCTAACATCGAAATACTGGAAGCGGTTGGCGAAGAGAACTTTTTCCTCTTCGGCCTTCGTGCCGAGGAAGTTGAGGCGATGCGTCACCATTATCAGCCGAACGCACTCGTTGAGCAGGATGAAGACCTCAGACGTGTGATGCATCTATTGCAGTCTGGCCACTTTAATGCGGTTGAACCACATATCTTTGATGGAATAATAGGCTCACTGTTGTCACCTAACGATCCGTGGCTGACGCTGGCCGATTTTAGAAGTTATATCGACGCACAGGAGCAGGCTTCTGCAGCCTACCGAGAGCGGGAGAGATGGCTGGAGATGAGTATCAATAACACCGCCTGTAGCGGCCACTTCTCAACTGACCGCACAATCGGCCAGTATAATAGCGATATCTGGCGGTTAACGTAGGCGGTGTTAGCCGGTGTCAGGTGATGATGTCTGGTTGATCTCGTCCCAGGTGCTCTTTTAGCTGTGCCACTTCGCCTGCAATAGCGGCCATCGCAGCGAGTGCCGCCTGTGTCTCCAGCTGATGCATTGTGGGGTCTGGTTCGTAACGTTCAAGATAGAGCCGTAACGTTGCGCCCTCTGTGCCAGTGCCGGAGAGGCGGAAGAGAATGCGCGATTCATCCTCGAATATAATGCGAATGCCCTGGCGGTCAGTGATGCTGTTATCTACCGGATCGGTATAACTGAAGTCATCTGCACTACTAACGGCATGGCCGGCTAAATGGGTGCCGGCCAGGTTTTTAACTCGAATGCGCAGGGCAGCCATTACGGCCTCTGCTGCGTGGCTATCGAGTCCCTCATAATCGTGGCGCGAATAGTAGTGGCGGCCGAAGCGTGCCCAGTGGGCGCGGGTGATCTCTTCAATAGACTGCCCCTTAATCGCCACCAGGTTTAACCAGAAAAGCACTGCCCATACACCATCCTTTTCCCTGATGTGGTCAGAGCCGCTGCCAAAGCTCTCTTCCCCGCACAGTGTAATCCGCCCATCATCAAGCAGGTTGCCAAAATATTTCCAGCCGGTAGGTGTTTCATAACATTCGATACCGAGTGCCGCAGCAACTTTATCGACGGCTCTGCTGGTTGGCAGGGAACGTGCGACCCCTTTAAGCCCAGCTTGGTAGCCTGCTAATAGATGGCTGTTAGCAGTCATGATCGCCAGACAATCACTGGGGTTGACGAAGAAATTCGGTCCGATGATCATGTAGCGGTCACCATCCCCATCAGAGGCAGCACCGAGGTTGGGTGAGTTATCTCCCTGATTGAGTCGTGCCACCAGCTCTTTTGCATAAATGAGATTGGGGTCGGGGTGGCCGCCGCCAAAATCTTCTAGCGGCTGGGCATTGATAACTGAACCTGCTGCGGCGTTGAGGCGCTGCTGGAAAATCTCGGTCGCGTATGGCCCTGTAATGGCGTGCATGGCATCAAAACAGATACTAAAGCCCTCTGAGCCAAGCAGCCTCTTCATCTGCCCAAAGTCAAAGAGCTCCTCCATCAAATCGGCGTAGTCGCTAACCGGGTCGATAATCTCCACCAGAGTCTCGCCAAACTGAAATTGGCCTGCTGTTGCGAGCGAAATGTTGTCCATTTCAGCGATGCGATATCCAGAGATCGTCATGCTGTTTGCGAAAACCTGATCCGTGAATTTTGTATCAGCGGGGCCACCATTCGTGGCGTTGTATTTAATGCCGAAGTCACCATCAGGGCCGCCAGGATTGTGGCTGGCAGAGAGAATAATGCCTCCCGCTGCCCTGTATTTGCGTATTAAATGGGAAACAGCAGGTGTCGATAACAGGCCGCCTCGTCCTATTTTGATATGGCTAATGCCATTTGCAACTGCAATTTTCAGGATTGTCTGAATTGCATCGCTATTATAGTAGCGCCCATCCCCTCCTAATATGAGCATGTTGCCCTTCAGCTCTGTTGCGCAGTTAAAAATCGCCTGCACAAAATTCTCTAAATAGTGAGGGGTCTGAAAAACTGTTACCTTTTTACGAAGGCCTGAGGTGCCAGGTTTCTGGTCAGTAAAAGGTGTGGAGGCTATCTGTTGAATATTCATAAGTGATGGGCTATAGCTTTTATCGTGGCTTCCAGTAGAGAGAGAAGATTACCACTTTGCATCACTTAAGGCGAACCATCGCTGGGCGCAAACTAAGTCGTTGAAGAGATTGTCGCCATTGTGCACTGCTTGCTGTGTACCCGAGCATACTGGTGTGGATTTTGGCGTTAAGGCGGCGCTCTTTCCACCATAAAAATGGTTGTGATAATAAGGTCAATCGTTACTTGAGATGAATACTAAAAGTAGTATAGATTAGTCTAAAAGTATGTGCGTTATCATCCATCAATACTGTCTGGTGTGAGTGATGGCATTGGTTCTGATGGTGCCGTTTTATGGCATGTCATCGACTGAATAGTAAGGGTGGTTAAATATGTCTCGATTAAAACAGACGCAGGCGTGGCTAGCACTAACACAGCATTACGAAGCGACTAAACAGCTCCACATGCGAGATCTGTTTGATAAAGACCCGGCGCGGTTTGACCGTTTTTCGCTTCAGCTTAACGACATTCTTTATGACTACTCCAAGAACCGTGTCACTGATGAAACCATGGCGCTACTGCTGGCGCTCGCTCATGAGGTCGATTTGCCAGCATGGATTGAACGACTCTTTAATGGCGAGAAGATCAACCACACAGAAAATCGTGCGGTGCTACATACGGCTCTGCGAGATAGAGGTGATGCTCCTGTTATGCTGGATGGCGTTGATCTCGCGCCTCAGATTAAAGCGGAAAGGGAGCGCGTTAAGGTGCTTGCCAGAAAGATTCGAAGCCGGGAGTGGATCGGAGTAACAGAACAGGCGATCACGGATGTGGTGAACATCGGTATTGGTGGTTCGAACCTTGGACCACTGATGGTGAATGAGGCTTTACGCCCCTATTCGCTACATGATCTGAAGGTCCATTTTGTCTCAAACCTTGATGAAAATCACATCAACGGCACGCTCGAATACCTGGACCCGAAAACAACCTTCTTCATCATCGCCTCCAAGAGCTTTAAAACTCAGGATACGATGGTCAATGCTGAAACCGCCCGGCAGTGGTATCTCAATGGTATTGGTAGTGACACCAAGCTCCATCGCCACTTCTCCGCAGTGACCGCAAATACCGCGCTGGCAAGAGAGTTCGGCATTGCGGATGAAAATATTTTTCACATGAGTGACTGGGTGGGTGGGCGTTTTTCGCTATGGTCTTCCATTGGACTGGCGACGATGATCGCCATCGGTGAAGAGCACTTTGAGGCGTTATTGACAGGGGCCTACAAAGTGGATCAACACTTCAGGAATACCCCGCTGGAGAAGAACATTCCAGTGATCATGGCGTTGCTAGGCATCTGGTATAACAATTTTTTTGATGCGCAGTCGATAGCTGTGTTGCCATATGATCAGCATCTTCACCGTTTCGCTGCATATATGCAGCAGGTTGATATGGAGAGTAATGGCAAGTACGTTGACCGGACTGGTCAGCCCGTTGATTACTCAACGGGCCCCGTGCTTTTTGGTGAGATTGGGATCTCAGGACAGCACGCCTTTTTTCAGCTACTGCACCAGGGTACCAAGTTAGTACCGGCAGATATTCTGGCGCCTATCTTTAGTTTTCGCTGTATTCCCAGACATCATCGGGCGCTGATGTCGAATGTATTTGCACAGACAGAAGCGCTGATGCGAGGTAAGCGAGAAGATGAGGTGAGGGCTGAGTTACAGAAACAGGGGCTGGATGAAGAGGCGATAGCAGCACTGCTGCCCTATAAGACCTTCCCTGGCAATCGACCTACCAGCACCTTTCTATTTGACACGCTGACCCCTGAAACGCTCGGATCCCTGATTGCGATGTACGAACACAAGGTGTTTGTACAGGGAGTGATATGGGATATTAACTCGTTTGACCAGTGGGGGGTTGAACTAGGAAAACAGCTCGCAGCTACAATTGAAAATGAGCTGAGTGATGGGGCGCTGATTGATAGCCACGACAGCTCAACAAATGGGTTAATCAACTATTATAAACAGCGCCGCCCGCCCTCTAAGGCGCTCGCAAAGTCGTAAGGCATAAGATGCGTATCTTGGCGGGTGATATCGGTGGCACCCATGCGCGGCTTGTTTATCTACAGGACGACAGCGAGTCTGCCATTCGGCATGAAAAAATCTATGCGAGTGCCGACTATGACTCTCTCATCGAGATCATCGAACATTTTCTGGTCGATCATGCGATTCAGAGAGCGCTGGATAGTGTCTGTCTGGCGGTAGCCGGCCCTGTTGTTTCTGGTTGCGCGTCGCTCACCAATTTACCGTGGCGTGTTTGTGAAAAAGAGCTGCGCCTGCTGCTGCAGACGGAAAATAGCTACTTAATTAACGACCTTGTTGCCGTTGGCTATGCTCTTCCTTATCTCCCTGAAGAGGCGTTGCTTGTTCTCCAGCCCGGTAAAAAAGGGGAGCACGAGCCGATAACGAGTGCCGTTGTGATTGGTGCAGGGACCGGACTAGGGGCAGCGCACCTGGTATCAGCTGGAGAGCAGCAGCGCGTCTTGAGCAGTGAGGCGGGGCATGCCGCCTTTTCACCGGCGAACAAGATGCAGCTGCGGTTGCTTGAGTGGTTGCAGCAGCAATATGGCTACGTCAGTGTCGAAATGCTTGTTTCAGGGCGTGGTATTGTCGCGCTTTACCGTTTTTTTCGTGATGTTGTCGGGGTGGCTGAGAGCCGCTCGGTTCGCGCAGCGCTGCAGCGGGGTGATGCCGCACAAATTATCAGTGAGCATGCTGTGGCTGGTGATGATCTGTTATCTGAGCAGACGCTGAGCTGTTTTATTGATATCTATGCCGCTGCGGCTGGCGATATTACATTGCACTATTTTCCAGTCAATGCCGTCTATCTTGCTGGTGGTATTGCGCCAAAGATACAGACCCTTCTGCTCGCTAAGCAGGATGAATTTGCCACCTGTTTTAGCCATAAAGGGGCGATGCAGCGCAACCTGCGGAGGGTACCGATCAGGTTAATTATCGATGAGGGGGGCGGTCTGCACGGCGCTATCGCTTATGCTCGGCTACATTGTCGATCGACGTAGACGATGATTTAAGCAGCAGCTTTCTGAGCAGGCGAGCGTTACTGAGCCGATGCTGCTTGTTCTGTAATTGCCAGTGCCAGTGGCGCGCTATTTGATCTCAATCACCGCATCTTTTCGCAAGCCATCAATGTACTCTATAACAACTTTGCTTTGCAGTTCATCGGCCAGCTCTTTAGCAACGACCTCAATCGCAGGTGGATCAATCGTGCGCTTTTCATCAAGCTTGATGATGTGCCAGCCAAATCGGCTCTGCACCGGCATGTTGCTGTATTCACCCGGTTTTAAGGTGGTGACGACACTGGTAAACGCTTCTGGCATCTGATCGGTATCGAGCCACCCCAGATCGCCACCTTCACTGCTTGAGGGATCAGTTGAGCTGATCGCTGCAAGTTTCCCGAAATCTTCACCACGTTTCAGCGCGGCCAGAATATTATTGGCATCGACTTCATTATCAACCAGTATGTGGCGAATGTGATACTCGATTGTGCCATCACCATACTGTGCTTTGTACATCTCCATCAGCGCCGCTTCTGTGAGCGCTTTGTTGAGGTGCTGTTTGAGGCCATTATTGATGATGGCTGTTCTTGTCTGCGCTTCAATCTCAGCCCTGACCTCAGGAAGTTTGTCGACACCCGCCTTTATCGCTGCGTTATAAAGGAGCTCGCTATTGATATACTCTTCTAGCAGTAGCTTGCGCTGTTCATCGCTAACAGGGCCTTTGAGATTAACCTGTCTCGCTCGCATCTCGATGTAGCGATTAAAGGTCTCACTATCAATTGATTTTCCGTCAATAGTGACGACGGTTGAATCCTCTTCCGCATGCACTACCGAGAACGACAGCAGCGATACCGAAAGTAAAATGGTGGCCAGGTATTTGAATGGTTTCATAACCGCTTCCTTCCGCGCTAGTTTATTGGGTGCTGCTTATGGTGTTTGTGATGCTACAACCGATGGGGCTACCTGTTCAAGTGTCGCTCATTACGGTAAAACCTTTTTAAAAGGCTTAACAGTTACTTTTTTGTAAACAGCCGCCGCAACGTAAGGGTCCTGGTCGGCCCATCTCTGGGCATCCTCCATTGAGGGGAATTCAGCGATAATCAGGCTGCCGCTAAACCCTGCGCTGCCGGGTGTCTCACTATCGATTGCGGGATGTGGCCCGGCCAGCACCAGTCGGCCAGCATCTTTGAGCGCATTGAGCCTTTCTATATGCGCCGGGCGGGTCGCCAGCCTTTTCTCTAGTGAATCGACACTATCTTCCGCGATAATGGCATAAAGCATTACGGTTTTTCTCCACTGTTTTCATGCTCGTCACTCTTGATGTGTCTGGTGAGAAACGGGATCTGAAGTATCACAAAGGCGAAGGTGAGTCCCATGAGGCCAAACAGCTTGAAGTTAACCCAGGTGTCCGTATCAAAATTATAGACAACATAGAGATTGACGAAACCGATAATGACGAAAAACAGCACCCAGCTGATATTGAGCTTTACCCAGATGGCGTCAGGCAGTGTCATCGCCTGCCCCATCATGCGCTGAATAATGGTTTTCTGTCCGATAAAGTGGCTGCCGAGGAAGACCGCGCCAAAGATCCAGTTGATCACGGTTGGCTTCCATTTGATGAACATCTCATCCTGCAGTAGCAGCGTGGCACCGCCAAAGAAGACCATGATCGCCAACGTTACCAGGTGCATGTTTTCGAAGCGGCGGTGTTTATACCAGTGAATGCCGACCTGTAGAAAAGAGGCGACAATTGCAACAGCCGTTGCAATGTAGATGTCGTAGAGCTTGTAAGCAACAAAAAAGAGTAAAACCGGGAAGAAGTCGGCGAGAAATTTCATAGTCGTTATTTGGTATTTATCAGATTTTGAGTGAGCAAGTTAAAATGATAGTCGGCCTGTTGTGGGTAGACGTGTCATAATATTCTGTTGAAGACGAGTATAACACGCGAATATGGGAAACAACGCTTTGAGCGCTATTTGTTACGATCTCCACAGCCATTCAACCGCCTCAGATGGGGTGTTGAGTCCAACCGAACTGATGCAGCTTGCCGCCAGAAGTGGGGTCGATGTGCTGGCATTGACTGATCATGACTGCACTGACGGCCATGCTGAGGCGGCAGTTGCGGCCACAGAGACTGGCGTTCAATTTGTTCCCGGGATTGAGCTCTCAGTCAGCTGGCGCAAACGTTTGATTCATATCGTCGGCCTTCATGTGGATGGCGAATATGGTGCGATGCAGGCCGGGCTGGTGGAGCTGCGTGCTAGACGCCAGCTGCGTGCGGAGGCGATCGGGGTCAAGTTCGAGAAAATCGGGATGCCGGATGTCTATGGCGGGGCGTGTGCGCTGGCAAGGGGTGTTGTCAGCCGCTCCCATTTTGCGATGTACCTTGTTGAGCAGGGGGTGGTGAAAGATGTTCAGCAGGCCTTTAAAAAATATCTGCTTAAGGGGAAGCGCTGCTACGTCGGCTGTGAATGGGCTTCGTTGGAGGATGCCCTGGCGTGGATTCATGGCGCTGGTGGGCAGGCAGTTGTGGCCCATCCCGCACGCTACAAAATGAGTCGCACGCTGTTTCAGGCATTTCTGGAGGATTTCAAGGCGCTGGGCGGGGTGGGGATTGAGGTGGCCTGCAGCAGCCATAATAGTGAAGAGATGCGGCAGATGGCAAAGTATGCCGAGGCACTGGAGCTGTTCGCATCGGTGGGTTCTGATTTCCATTCGCCGCATAATAACTGGGCCAGGCTGGGCTATGTACAGGCACTGCCTGAAGGTTGTCGGCCTATCTGGCAGAGCTGGTAATCCTCTATTTTATCTAATAACTGTTTAGCAGGTTTTTGTTTTAATGAGACATTTCCGAGTTCACCCTGAAAACCCACAGCTGCGATTGATCAATCAGGCGGTAGCGATTATCCGTGGTGGTGGGGTGGTCATCTATCCGACGGACTCCTGCTATGCGCTGGGATGTGAGATCGGCAATAAACCCGCGATGGAGCGCATTCGGCGCATTCGTGAGCTGGGTGATGATCACAATTTTACCCTGATTTGTCGCGATCTCTCCGAGTTATCGAGCTACGCCAGGGTCGATAATCAGGTCTTTCGTCGCCTGAAATCCCTCACCCCCGGGCCGTACACCTTTATTCTTGAGGCTTCGCGAGAAGTGCCACGCCGTCTCCAGCACCCCAAACGCAAGAGTATTGGGCTGCGAGTGCTGGAGCACCCGATTGCACAGGCGTTACTGGAAGCGCTGGATGGGCCGATGATGAGTGTCACACTGGCCCTGCCGGGAGAAGCAGAGCCGCTGGCCGATCCGGAGGAGATTGCGATGCAGCTTGACAAGCGGGTCGATCTGTTGATCGATGGCGGCTGGGGTGGCTATGAGCCCAGCACGGTGATTGATCTGACCGGCAGTCTGCCCCGGGTGGTGCGCCGTGGGGTTGGTGATCCATCTGTGGTAGAAGGGTGATCTCACTTTAAATGATGAAAATCATTGCACTAATAAGGTTATAATCGCCCGATGGATGAATTGAGCGTTCTGCAACGTGTTGCTGTCTGGGCGATGCCGGTGATATTAGCGATTACGGTGCATGAGGTGGCGCACGGCTGGGTGGCACTCAAGCTGGGGGATAGCACAGCGAAGATGCTGGGGCGGCTGACGCTGAACCCGGTCAAACATATCGATCCCATCGGTACCCTGTTAGTCCCCGGCCTGCTGCTGGTGATGGGCGGGTTTATCTTTGGCTGGGCGAAGCCGGTACCGGTGACCTGGGAAAATTTACGTAACCCGAAGCGTGATATGGCGCTCGTCGCGTTAGCGGGGCCGATGAGTAACCTGTTGATGGCGCTGATTTGGGCGGCCATATTGAAGATAGGGCTGCTGCTGGCGATTGCAGGTAACGCAGAAACGGTTGCGTTACCACTTGTCTATATGGGGGGCGCCGGGATCACGATTAACCTGATATTGATGGTGCTGAACCTGCTGCCGATGCCGCCGCTGGATGGTGGGCGGATTGTCGCCTCGCTGCTGCCCGACAAACTCTCGTGGCAGTTCAACCGCCTTGAGCGCTGGGGATTTGTGATCCTGCTGGGGTTGATGGTGATGGGCATATTAGGCAAGGTGTTGTGGCCACCTATCAACTATCTACAGAGCCAGATATTTATATTGTTCGGCCTGTAAAAGATAAAGTCTTTATTTAAGTTAAGAGGATAACTGATTGATTACTACGGCTTCTCAAAAGAATCGTGTGCTCTCGGGAATGCGCCCGACAGGCAGGCTGCACCTGGGCCATTACCACGGAGTTTTGAAAAACTGGGTGAAGTTACAGCATGAATATGAGTGCTTTTTCTTCGTCGCAGACTGGCATGCGTTGACCACGGATTACGACAATACCGCCGCCATTGGTGACAGTATCTGGGAGATGGTGGTCGACTGGCTAGCGGCTGGCGTCAATCCCGGTGCGGCAAGCCTTTTTATCCAGTCGCGTGTGCCGGAGCATGCCGAGTTACATCTGCTGCTCTCGATGATCACACCGCTGGGCTGGCTGGAACGTGTGCCAACCTACAAAGATCAGCAGGAGAAGCTGAAAGAGAAGGAGCTCGATACCTACGGTTTTCTCGGTTACCCACTCCTGCAAAGCGCCGATATTTTGATCTACAAAGCGGGGCAGGTGCCGGTGGGTGAAGACCAGGTGGCGCATGTCGAGCTGACCCGTGAAGTGGCGCGCCGTTTTAATCATCAGTATGGTCGTGAAGCAGATTTTGTCGAGCGGGCAGAAGAGGCGATCAAAAAGATCGGAAAGAAAAATTCTAAGCTTTACAAGGGGTTGCGTAAGGAGTATCAGGAGCAGGGTGATCATGAGGCGCTGGAGAAGGCGCGTGCGCTGTTAGAAAGCCAGCAGAATATCACGCTGGGCGACCGCGAGCGCCTCTTTGGTTATCTCGAAGGGGGAGGTAAGATCATCCTGCCGGAGCCGCAGGCGCTATTGACCCCCACCTCGAAGATGCCAGGGCTGGATGGGCAGAAAATGTCGAAGTCATACGGCAACACCATCGGTCTGCGCGAAGCACCGGATCTGGTTGAGAAGAAAATGCGCACCATGCAGACCGATCCGGCCCGTGTGCGTCGCACCGACCCCGGCAATCCCGAGGTCTGCCCGGTGTGGGGGTTTCATCAGATCTACTCCAGCGATGAGACCCGCAAGTGGGTGGTCGAAGGGTGTCGCAGTGCCGGCATCGGCTGTATTGATTGCAAACAACCGGTGATCGATGCTGTAATCGCAGAGCAGGCACCAATTCATGAGCGGGCGATGGAATATATCGAAAACCCCAATCTGGTACGCAATATTATTGCCGAGGGCAGTGAGCGTGCACGTGAAGTGGCACGCGAAACGCTGGATGAAGTGAGGCAGGTGATGGGGCTTGCAGACAACCATTAATCAGTACGCCAGGGGTTTTAGTGAATTATGGTTTCTGAATTTAAGCCGAATGTTGGTACGGAGGAGTCTGAGGAGGTGGTGCAGCTGCCAACCCAGCAGGAGATGCCCTTTGCCATTGTTCAGGGCAAGAGCATCAGTGAGCCGCCGCAGGACCTCTACATTCCACCCGATGCGCTGGAAGTCTTTCTGGAGGCCTTTGAAGGGCCGCTTGATCTTCTGCTCTATCTGATCAAACGCCAGAATCTCGATATTCTCAATATTCCGATTGCCGAAATCACGCGCCAGTACATGGCGTACGTCGAGTTGATGAAAGAGTTACAGCTTGAGCTGGCGGCGGAATATCTGGTGATGGCGGCGATGCTGGCGGAGATCAAGTCGCGCATGTTGCTGCCACGTCCGGTTGAGGTGGGGGAAGAGGATGACCCGCGCGCCGAGCTGATTCGACGCCTGCAGGAGTACGAACGTTTCAAACAGTCTGCTGAGGAGATTGAGGCGATGCCACGTGTCGATCGCGACATCTTTCCGGTTTCGATCAAGGCACCCGCAAGCAACGTCGTGAGGCTGGAGGCGAAGGTAGAGCTGTCGGAGATCTTGCTCGCCTTTCAGGAGATCATGGCGCGCGCAGATATGTACACTCATCACCAGATCAAGATGGAACCGCTGTCGGTACGTGAGCGGATGACTGAAGTGCTTGATCTCATCGATACCGAAAAATTTACCGATTTTTCAGCGCTGTTCACCCCGGAAGAGGGGCGCATGGGGGTGGTTGTTTCACTCCTGGCGATTCTGGAGCTGGTGAAAGAGTCGCTGCTTGAACTGGTACAAACTGAAAACTATGGCCCCATCTACGTAAAGGCACCACAAAATGTTCACGAGCCAGATGAATCACACACAGCTTAAAAATATCATTGAGGCGGCAATTATGACTGCGAATACCCCCGCCTCAATGGACTACCTGCTGCGCATCTTCACCGAAGAGGAGCAGATCGGCCGCGAAGAGATCAACGCAGTGTTAGCTGAGCTGGAAGCGGAGTGCGAAACGCGCGGTGTTGAGCTGAAGCAGGTGGCGAGCGGCTACCGCTATCAGGCGAAGCAGTCACTAACCAGCTGGCTTTCACGCCTTGATGTAGAGCGCCCATCACGTTACTCACGCGCGCTGTTGGAGACGCTTTCGCTAATTGTCTATCGTCAGCCGGTCACACGCGCCGAGATCGAAGATGTGCGAGGTGTCGCCGTCAGCTCATCCATTATCAAAACCCTGCTGGAGCGTGAATGGGTGCGTGTTGTCGGCCACCGTGATGTGCCGGGAAAGCCTGCACTGTATGGCACTACGCGCCAGTTTCTCGACTACTTCAATCTTAAGAGCCTCAGTGAATTACCACCGCTGGCTGAGATTCGCAGTCTGGATTCAATTCAGAACGAACTTGAACTGAAGGTAGCGGGTATTGGTGCTGAGGGTGAGGCGGCCAATGCTGAGTCGATCGATGGCGAGCCGAGCGCCGGGGAAGAGGGTGATGCTGCTGAGAAGGTGACAGATCGCGAGGGTGATAACCTCTCTGAAGAGGGCGCGGCCGAAGCCGAAAGCGAACAGATAGAGGGCGAGCCTGTCGCGCCAGATAGTGCTGCTAACGGTGATGAGCAGCGGACTGACGCGGCTGCTACAGCGGTCGAAACCACATCAGTGATCGATGAAACTGAGGATGGTAAAGATCCACTCGCTGCCAGAGCGGGTTGAGATAATCGATGAGTGAGCGAATTCAAAAGGCGCTGGCGCAGGCTGGCCACGGTTCACGTCGTCAGGTTGAGGCGTGGGTGCAGGAAGGGCGCATCACCGTCAATGGTAAAGTAGCGACACTGGGCGTTCCTGTTACTGAAGACGATAAAGTGCTGCTTGATGGCAAACAGCTGCGCCTGAAATTCAAGCAGGAACTGCCACTTAAGGTGATCATCTATCACAAGCCGGTGGGTGAGATCTGCACCCGTAACGACCCGGAAAAACGCGCCACGATTTATGACAACCTGCCAAAACTGCGCGGTGGGCGCTGGGTTGCGGTGGGCCGTCTTGATGTGAATACCAGTGGCCTGCTGTTACTGACCACCAGCGGTGAGCTGGCCAATAAGCTGATGCATCCATCGAGCGGTATCGAAAGAGAGTACGCCGTGCGTGTGCTGGGTGAGGTTGGTCGTGACATGCTTAAAAGCATGCGTGAAGGGGTGGAGCTTGACGATGGGAAGGCCGCCTTTGACTCCATTCGCGATGCCGGAGGACAGGGCGCCAACCACTGGTATCACGTGATTCTCAAAGAAGGGCGCAAGCGTGAAGTGCGTCGCCTGTGGGAGTCGCAGGGGGTTACCGTGAGCCGTCTGATTCGTGTCCGTTTTGGTGATATTGTGCTGCCACGTGGGCTGGTTGCCGGCAAGTTTGTTGACCTGGATATGGTGAGCCTCAATAAATTACTGCGAACCGTTGGTATGCCCGCGATTGAAAAGAAACAGGGTCGTCGTGATGCTCGCACAAAAATAAGCGCGAAACCGAAGCTGGGTGAGAAGCCAAAGAGCCGGAAACGTTCAAAACCGAAAGGTTATACACCGGTTGCACGGCGTAAAAAACCGGCTAAAAAGAGGTGATGCGGCAGGTCGTCTCTATTCTGGTCATGAATGACATAGCAAACAGGGATGTGCTAGATTATATTAACGACATTATGTGGTTTTCAGCCACAGATGAGATGTTGGCAATTCTAACTATTAGCGTTCCAGAGGACTGTGTTTAAAATGCCTAAAGTTGAGTCAAAATATTCGCTTCCCCCTCATCCACTTCTGAATGACTACTATCGGGATGAAGGCGAAAGAAAGAAGATGGTAAAGCAGCTGTTTGACTCGACTGCCAGCCATTACGACTGGATAAACAAGGTGATGAGCTTTGGTACCGGGGAACGCTATCGCTATGAAGCGCTGGAGCGGGCAGGGCTCGGGAAGGGGCAGTCTGTGCTGGATATCGGTTGTGGGACAGGTGTGCTGGCGCGACATGAGATCGATCTTGTCGGGCCAGATGGCGCTGTTCTGGGGGTTGATCCCAGTTTTGGTATGTTACAGCAGGCGCAGGGTCGTGGCGTTGAGCGGGTGACGATGGGGCGCGGAGAATGTTTGCCACTGCAGGATCAGCAGTTTGACTTTATCAGTATGGGTTACGCCTTACGCCACGTGGTCGATCTCGGTGAAGCGTTTTCGGAATACTATCGCGTATTGAAACCTGGTGGCACGGTGTTACTGCTGGAGATTTCACCGCCAGCCTCGCGCATCGGTTATCAGTTAATTAAGTTTTATATGAAGCATCTTATTCCATTGATTACTCGCCTCGGTGTCAGGGACAAAAATGCCCAGCTATTGATGACCTATTACTGGGATACGATCGAGCAATGTGTGCCGCCGCAGATGATCCTGGAGGCGCTGGAAGCTGCCGGTTTCGAAAAGGTGAAACGGAACGTTCAGTTTGGTGTGTTTAGCGAATATACAGCCTCTCGCCCAGCGTAATGGCTCCTCCCTGAGAGGCTGTAAACGGCATACAGTTTAGCAGTGAGTGGCAATCCGACGGGTTATTGAGTTGAATCCTCTATAGCCTTAAATTTAGCGACAACCTCAAACGTTTTACCGCCACGTTTCATCAGGAGTGGCAACCAGGTGCCGTGCGGGGTGCGCTGAACGATGGCGATCACCTGAGTCATACGGGTGATTTTTTTACCGCCAGCCTTTACAAAGATATCCTCCTTCTGCAGGCCAATACTTTCGGCAATACTCCCTTTAACAACCTTGGCGATGCTGACTTTGTCTGCATCTGCTTCAAGATAGACGCCGAGTTTGGGTTTCTGCTGCGCTGTCTCCTCCTGCATGGTCATGCCGACCACCGCATCAGCGAACTGGCTATCGATCCCTTCGCAGCCGAAGTCATCATGCCACGCAATCATGGTGGTGATATCCTTCAGGCCAAGCGATTTAAGCTGGTCCGGGATTCCGTAATCGTTGACCACATGGCCACTGCCCATCACGCCGACAAAGAGTAGAGAAGGGTCTTTTTCTACTTCACGAAAGATAACCTGTGCCATTGCAGCATCCCACAGCGTCTGCCCTTGCAGAAAGCGTTTAAAACCGGGGCTTTCAAGATCTGCCCCGGTATCTTTTTCACCTTTCTTCGCCCCGGGTTTATGGGCACTGTGTTGTTGATAGATAGAGATCAGCAGGTTTTTGTAACCTTCACCCGGCGGTGCAGGGTCGGTAACACCTTCTCGATCCGCTTCACTGATATTCTGCCACCCCTGCTCACGAACCTTTTTAACCAGTTCTCGGCTCACATTAAGTGCATAGATCGGCACCTGATTCATGCGAGCGAAGTGAAATAGTGGCATGTAATATTTGGCATCAAAATTCCAGTACTGCTGCCAGCCAGTCTGTTCCAGAAATGCGGCTTCGCTTAGCTCACCGGCAATCCAGCTATCCAGTATCGGTTGTACCTGGCGTGGAAACATCTCGAAGCCGATCGCCATACCAGGGTTGAGTGTATGCAGTGCGACCAGGGTGTGCAGCTCCCAGCGTTGATGGTCCCCCTGTGCGTGATGTTCGCCGAGTAAAACAACGCGACTTTGGGCCGCCTTTCTAAGGAACTTATTCGTATCGAGCAGCGCCATGTCGGCTGGGTTGTACCACTGGTTGGGTGCTATGCAGCTGTTATCACGCTCGTTACTCTGGCTAATGAGCGGGTGAGGGTCGGCGGCAATTGCGCTCGACATGCTGCCGGCAAGGGCCGTGATAAGGGTGGTGTAATGTAGCCGCCGAGCCACATTTTTCCAGAAGATCGTTCCCGCGCATAATCGATGCATGTTGTAGTCCTGTTCAGGTCATAGTCGGTTTTACAGAAGACATACTATATTGATCGCTTGTGGCATGTAAATCGTGACGGAAAACAGCATCAGGGTTTAGTGAATGCCTATCGCCCTGCGTGCAGCCATCGCTGTGGTAATGGCTGCGTCAGGATCCTGGTCGAGCACTGTAAAATGGCCCATTTTACGGGCGGGGCGGGCGGATGCCTTGCCATAAAGGTGCAGTTTCAGATTCGGAATCTGATGGAGCAACTGCCAGCTGGGTTCACTGCTGTTTTCACCTTGCAACCACAGCTCACCCAGCAGGTTGACCATCACCGAGTTGCTATGTAGCGATGCTGCACCAAGTGGCAGACCGCAGAGCGCGCGCAGTTGTTGTTCGTATTGACTGGTGATGCAGCCATCGACGGTGTAATGGCCGCTGTTGTGTGGGCGTGGTGCGATCTCGTTGATCAACAGTTGACCGCCACTAATAAAAAATTCAACTGCCAGCACGCCGATATAACCAAGTTTGGCGGCGAGTTCGCTTGCCATCTGTTCTGCTTGCTGGCGCAATTCAGGCGTAGTGCGCGCCGGTACCACGGTGACATCAAGTATGCCGTTGCTGTGGCTGTTTTCGGCCAGTGGAAAACAGCTGCATTCACCAGTGGCACTGCGTGCAAGTACCACTGAGACTTCAAGGTCGAGCGGCAACATTTTTTCGAGTACACAAGGCATATCAAACTCACGCTGTGCGGCTTTGGCTTCATCGATTGAAGCGACTCTGGCCTGGCCTTTACCATCGTAACCAAAACGTGCGGTTTTGAGAATGGCGGGAAATAGATCGTCCGTCGCGTTGTCGAGATCACGCTCATTTTCGACCGGGATAAATGGCGCGGTGTTAAAACCATTATCACGCAGGAACTCTTTTTCACGGATGCGATCCTGCGCAATCGATACGGTGTCGGCTGTGGGAGAGACCGGCATCGTCTGCGCCAGCTGTTCGAGCACGGTGGCGGGTACATTCTCAAATTCGGTCGTGGCCGCTGCACACTGCTGACTCAGCTGTAACAGCGCATCCTGATCATCATAACTGGCCATAATATGGCTGTCGGCAATCTTGCCTGCGGGGGCATCGGCATCGGGGTCGAGCACTATCACTTTATAGCCCAGTTCATGCGCTGCATGTACAAAAAAACGGCCGAGTTGACCACCACCGAGTAGCGCAAGTGTTGCCGGTGGGATGATGGGTGACGGTTTCATGGCTTGTCGTCGAGCGCCATCGCAAAGACTCGTGCTTTCTGCGTCTCGCGAAAATCAGCCAGTTTCTGCGCTAGCGTAGGCGCCTCAATGGCGAGCATTGAGATCGCAAACAGCCCGGCATTGGCCGCACCCGCTTCACCAATAGCAAATGTTGCGACCGGAACGCCTTTGGGCATCTGGACAATCGACAGCAGTGAATCCTGCCCTTTGAGATATCGGGAGGGAACTGGTACACCGAGCACCGGCAGGGTGGTTTTCGCGGCGATCATGCCTGGCAGGTGGGCCGCGCCTCCTGCACCGGCGATGATGACCTTGATGCCGCGTGCCTGGGCTTTGTCAGCAAACTCGAACATCAACTCGGGTGTGCGGTGGGCTGAGACCACCTGCGCCTCATAGGCAATACCGAACTCGGCCAGCGCTTCGGCGGCCTGACGCATCACTGGCCAGTCGCTATTACTGCCCATGACGATCGCTACCTGAACCTGATGTTGTTGCATGAATGCCTCACTTAAGCGCGTATCTAATTGAATGGTCGATATTATACCTGATGCGGCGAGGCTGTGGCAGGCCGCTTTTAAGGTTGGGCTCCCCCTTCAGGTCACAGACTTTAATGCCGCTACGTTTGAGGACAAGGAGTTTTATATGCAATGAAAATGCACGAATCAGAATGAAAAAACCATTATTTAATATCCCATCACGAAGTGCATCAGGAGTAACTGAAATTGATGTGCGTGAAAAATCCCTCAACAGCTGGGTTGAGGCGCTGCCGTTGATGGATTATGAGTATGGTTGTGAGCAGGTAACGGGGGTGTTGAGTCATATTAATCGCCATCAAATAGATGTTGTGCCGCGCTTTAAGGCGATGACACTGTTATCGAACCGAGTGGATAAGCTTCATAAGTTAACACCACGAAATTTTGATAATGATTCGCTACCGCCATCAGAAAAACAGCTCGAATCAAAGCAACGCTCACTCTCATTATTATCAGAATGTGCCATCGGCCATAAGATTGTTGTTGCGGATTTAGTGGAAAACAGGAAGCTACTGGTGAAACATAAAAAGGCGCTGTTTTTATCGATAGTCAAAGCGATGCACTATATGTCGCTAGAGCTGGTTGAGCGATTTTTGTCCTATCGTCCGCCGTTAGATGGCACCTGGCAAGATTTTCATAAACTCTATGCGGTCTCGGAACAGATGGGGATCCTCAATATTGCGACTAGTGGTAGTGCAGTAAAAGGTGAAGCCGCTATTACGATTAGTGGGCTCTATAAAAAGATACTTTTACTCTCATTAGCTGATTTTTCACGCCTGATGAGTGGTGAGGCGGAAAAGCTGTATAAGCAGCTGACAATGTGGTCAACACTGACCTCGCTCTCTCCCCTTGATGACAACTTTCGAGAGGGGATCGTGGTTGACCTTGGTATTGATGCCCCTGCAAACCATCTCTTTTCTGAGAAGCCACTTAAATTTATTAATGGACGACTGTTTGATATTTCTCGTTTGCTCACGTTCATGGATGAACAGATAGATCTCCTTACGGAGCAGGGGCAGAGAGGTAGCAACATGCTAAGTGCACGCGCAAAGCAGGCGATGTATATTCGTCTGCATTTCACTTGGGGGACGCGTTGCGAACGGGGGGCGACACGCGACGCAATCAATAAACCAGTGAAGTTGATTTCAGGGCTGCATGACTGTCATCGTGGGCTAAGTGCCGATGCTCATTTTAACCCTGAACACGATGAACTGCGCCTCGACCCCGAATGGAACAGAGTTGATGATACGGTAAAGAGACTGGACGAACTATCCCTGGTACCAGAAGATGAAAATCCATGGGTAAAGGATGAAATTGAAGCGCGTGTGGCATCAAACTTTAGCAGCCGCCGCATCTCTCAGTTTGATGAACAGAAAAAACAGGACGCATGGGAAAAGATCTATGCAAACCAAATGGCGGAGATGGGGCGGTTAAAACGGGAGTCAGCTCCATTGATAGTGACCGACTGTGTGCAGGTTGATACCAGTTCTGGCGGCATGGCCATTGTCTGCCGTGGTGATCAAATCGGCGCATCACTTGCTGTCGGCAAAGTGGTAGCGGTTGCTGGCAATGATAAAGAGGGACGATGGCAGATCGGGGTTGTGCGCTGGCTGGTGATGTCATTAAACAGCGATATTCGCTGCGGTATTCAGACCCTCTCCGCTTGTGCTGAGACCATTGCGACCCGATCGATCAAGGGAGCAGGGGAAAACAGTGAATATTTACGCGCCCTCATGATCCCGGCAGAGGATGACTACCCTGCAAGTGTGATTGTACCTGCCGTTGTCTATAGTACCAATACAGTGCTAAGTGTGGTCACCCAGGAGGCACTAAAGTATATTGTGTTGACTGAGCTGCTTAACAATAGTTCCAGCTACAATCAATTCTCATTTGAAGAGATAGATAAACCGGCAATGGGGATTAACCTTAGAGCAAAGATTGACCATGATCGGCGCTCACTTTAACAGGGTTTTGTAGAATCAGAACCTGTGTAAGCTGGTGGGGATGTCGTTATTAGCGGGGAGTGTCGGAGAATAATTTCTGCTTCAAAAGCGCCGCAGGCTTTGCCGTATCGACCGATGGTAGTCTGGTATTCGGGGTCGAGTCGGCATGTTCCTAGCGGATTCCTGCTAACTTTCCAGTAGGCGCATTGACCACATTTTGCATGACTATAATTGCTGGATGCCATAAACCTGTCCCTGGTTATTTTGAATGGAGATTGACACTTCGATGTTCATTGCAGAAGTGAGGGCGCCTCTGTTTCAGCATCACTCATAGCACCGTTGGCGGCAGGGTGTGACAATAGTTTAGCGTTTTCTGAAATCATTTCATTGACCTCTGATATACAGGCCGTTATTAGTGTTACATTGGGGTGTAACGTCAATGATTTGTCGGCGTAGACAATAATGGGGATATTAAAGATAATCGCTCTCTGGTTATTAGAGGGCTGTTTCCATTCGCGCCTGGCTGTGGGTAAACCTGGGTGGCATCTTTTCAGAAAAAATCTTAAGGAGAGCATCATGAGCGCAACGCAAGGATCATTAGCCGAAGAGGCGAGCCGTAGTGAGGGAGAGGCTTTACAAAGCGGTAGTTTTCTTGAACGTTTTGATAGCACACCTGAAGCGGAGCAGTGGCCACTGGTGCGTAGCTGGATTAACAACTACCCCATCCCTTTTTTCAAAGAGTTGCGGGAGAGCCGTCCGATACTCAGAACGCCTGTTTGCACCTTAATCGCCCGTTTTGATGATTTCAATGAGGCGGTGAGTATTCCCAACACATTTACCGTGGCACTCTACAAACCGAAGATGGGTGATTATCTGATGGCTGAAGATGACACTCCGATGCACAATAATGAGAAGGCGCTCATGATGTCGCTACTAAAACGTGAAGACCTGCCGAAGATTCGTGAGCTGGTCGCGACACGGGCAAAAGAGACGCTGGATTGTGCCAATGGCGAGATCGACCTGGTGCCCAATTACGGCCGTACCGTACCCACAGCGATGGTGCAGGAACACTTTGGGCTGGATGGCATCGACCCTAAATATCTTATTAAATGGTCTTACTGGAATCAGTACGATACGTTTCATAATCAGTTTTTTCATAACGAGCCTGACCCTGAGGCGATCATTCAAAATAGAAAGCGTTCCAATCGTTGGCTCGGTCTCTATATTGGCGTTCTGATCGCGCGTAAGTGGGTGATGAATAAATTAGGTAAATCGAAAGATGATGTGGTTTATCGCATCTTGCAGGTAGAACCGCCTGAGGGGGTAAAGTTCAATATATTACGTCAGGGAATCAATGCGGGTGGTCTGTTGATCGGTGCTGTAGAGACAACCTCAATGGCGGTGAGCCAGGCGGTCGAAGGCATTCTGAGTCGGCCTGAGGTATTTGCTCTGGCGCAGGCGGCAGCCAAAGAGGGTGATAATGAAACCTTTGACCCGATTGTGTGGGAGGCGTTGCGCTTCAATCCCGCCTTTAAATACATGTTCCGTACCGCAGCGGAAGATTACACCCTCGCGAAGGGAACAGCGCGCGAAACGACAATCACTAAAGGGGAGACCGTTTTACCGCTAATGCTGTCGGCGATGTTTGACTCCGCTGCGTTTGATGATCCCGAGACCTTTAACCCTGCGCGTCCCTATGGCAACAGCTTCCATTTCGGTTCTGGTCTGCATGAATGTATGGGGAAAGAGATCGGGCGGGTGATGATTCCGGAGATGGTAAAACAGGTGCTGTTGCGCCCTGAGATTCGGGCGCTGGGTTCCATCGATAAAGATGGTGGTGCAGTACCAGAGCATTACCTGCTTAAGTGGAAAGCATAGCGATAGCGGACAGGCTTAATGAAACAAAGAAAAGGCTCTGTGGTAACACAGAGCCTTTTTTACTGCGGTTAACCAACGGCTGTTGTTACAGCGTTTTCAGATACTCTACCAGTGCCCAGCGCTCTTCGTCGCTGATGGGTGGCAGGGTCTCCATCGCAAAAGAGCCGTCCGCATTGCGGATGGCTACCCCGTTGGCATCGACCTTGATGACGGGTGTCTTGCCGACGGCGTACTCATGCCCGGTGTTATGGTTGGCCGGTAGCGATGTGTCGAACTCGAACAGGTCCGGGTAATCGCTGGTCTCATGCTGTTTAAAGCCGACCTTTATGGGGTCAAATTCACGGTTGGCTAGCGTGAACCGGTTAGGGCGACATTTTTTACCTGCTGCAACCTCTCCATCGCTGCAGCTTGGTAACAGCATTTCATAAAGGCTCGGTACCGAACCATTATGCAGGTAAGGCGCTGTTGCCCAGATACCGTTGAGTGGTCGTGCCTTGTAGGCGTAAAGGCTTTCAGGAAAGGCGTCGTTCTCTTCAAAGTCGACGTAACGTGTCGATCCCTCTCGTCTTGGGTTGTTGAACAGTGCGGCGATAATATCGTAAAGCCACTCTGCGCGTCCGCGTAACCATGATTTATCGGGGTCTCGCGCGATAATAACCCCTTGAACAGATTTGGTGAGCGCAACCACAACAGGTGTTTCTGCAGCAATGGTCTCTCTGGGGTCTAGCGCAACAGGCTCACCCTCAAATAGCCCACTTTTTCCTGTGTATGAGATGGCGTTGCTCGCCATCTGCTTATCGGTACCGATGATATCGACACTGGCAAACTGTGCTGTGACCTGGCGTTTTGGATTATTACGGATAAACTCATCATCATCACTATGGCACAGCTGGCAGCGGTAGGTCTGAAAGAGCTCCTCACCTTTTTTTGCCAGTGTGCGATCAATTTCAGGCAGAATCTCTTCGGGCCATAAAGGTGATTCCAGTGACGTCAGGTGTCGTTCAAGTCGTAACAGGTTGCGTTTATCAACAGACGCCTTGTAGCCCAGGTGGTGCTTCTGTTTTTCCAGGCTGAACGTGGCAAACACACCGAGTACTTCGCCAGTATTGCGCCCTAGCGGGCCAAGGAAACCGGCAGGCGTGCCGTCGTTATTATCGGCGACGCCATTCCACTGAACAAAATCATGCTGCGGTGTGTCCCAGAGAAAGGGGTAGCTCACCGGGGCGTTGGGAGGGTTAAAATTACTGCTTTCATTACCCGGTGTCAGGTGCCCCAGTATTCGGTTATAGATGCGGCCAAAAGCGTCGAGCCGTCCATAGCCGTAGTGGACGGTCTGTTCACCATTGGTCGGGCGGTTGATGTCATTATAGCGTGTCAGCTTCTCGGTGGTTGCGACTAGCTCCTGCCGTACAGCCTCACGGTCCTTGGCGATTCGTGTTGCCATGCGCTGCAGTTTCTCTTCATCATTCTGGGTAGCGATTAGCGCCTCATTAAGTGCCAGCAGCATGCTATCCATGTCAGCTAGTGCCGGGCCGCCATCGATACGGATGCCAGTACCTTCATAATTGATCTGAGTGGTATGGCAGGCTGCGCAGGTAAAGCCGACATACTCCTTGCCCTGATAGCTATCCTTGACCAGGCCAACCGGCAGACCATCGGGGTTATCCCAGCTATCACGCTGTGGCAGGTAACGGTACCTGCTCATGTTCGTGCTCTCTCTGAAGAGCGTCTTGTTATCCTTCTGCTCCAGATTGACAAAGATATCGTAAGGCAGAAAGTTCGAACCCTGGGTGGTGTTGTAAAACCACAGGCTATCCCAGCGATCCCAGTTCTGGTCGAGGTAGACGATTTTTTCAGCAGTGTCACCAAAGTGATCCTCCTGAAGCGCCTCAGCATAACGGTCTTTACTGACAACCAGCCCCTGAGAGGTGTAGGTACAACCGGCCAGTGAGCCTGCGATAACTGCAGCGGCAATGGTGTAGATCGGTTTCATTGAGAAGTCCTTTTTTATCGGGATTATTATAAATTTGGATGCCAGCTATTTGTTGGGACATCGCTGCTTATAAAAATAATGGCACAAGAATAATCAGTTATTAAATGGGGCACAAGGACAAAGAATTGACGTTGCAATAAGCTATTCATCACCTTAATTGAAGGCAGTTAAGCTATAAATTTAATACAGTAAAATTTGAGTTTATGATCCTTATGCTTCCATCGCCCTCTTCCTTGACGAAGGCAGCCAGTAGCAAATCTGATTAACGGTGAAACCAGAAAATGGTGGTTGATAGCGAGTAGATTATGCAGGCGACTCTCTTGATATACCTTCAATCGGATGCTTTCTTTGTAACTGAGTTGGTATGGAGCTGGCTGTTATCTGCAGAGATTAATCGAAAGGGTTGAAGCGTCGGTTTGATTGCCGCAGGTGTTATTTTTATCGCCCCACTTGAAAGTTCTCTAAAAGTTCTCTATAGTCTGTTTCAAGTTGATTAGTTAAGGCGAGGGCACGGTTTATGTTAACTGAACTCGAACAGCGCATCCTGGATGCGATCAGGTTTCACATCTCACAGCAGCGGTGTTCACCGACACTGATTGAAATTGGCGCTGCGGTGGGGGTGGCATCGAAAGGGACACTGCACCGCTATGTGCAGGGGTTGATCGATAAAGGGCACCTCGTGCGTAACCATGCCGGCTGGCGTGGTTTGCAACTGGTCGAAGAAGAGAGGGCGGAGGAGAGTGGTAGTCTGCCGCTATTGGGGCAGATTGCCGCGGGCCTGCCGATCGAAGCGATTCCAGGGCATGACAAGCTTAACCTGATGGACTTCTTTATGGGGCCTGGTCGCTTTATTCTGAAAGTCGTTGGGGATTCGATGATCGATGTCGGCATCCTTGATGGTGACATGGTGGTGATCCGTCATGCTCAGCAGGCGTATAGCGGTGAGATTGTAGTGGCTCTGATCGATGGTGAAGAGGCGACGTTGAAGCGACTGAAATATCTGCCCGATGGGCGCGTTAAATTGATCCCTGAAAATAGCACCATGCAGCCTTTTGTTTATGCAGCGCATCGGGTGCGTATTCAGGGGGTGCTGGTTGGGCAGATGCGTAGCTACCAATAAGCGACGAAGTCATCGCTTAACTTAATGATTCATTGAGCATCGAGATGGTCGCCCTGGAAAATCTGGACTGCCAGTCCGTCACGCTTTGCTCGCCATGAGAGGCAAGGCAATTAATCAGCGGTTCCTAAAGCAAGCTAAAGCGGGGAAAAGATAAATGGAAATCATCACCAAAAAAAATCAGCAAGACCGTAGCCCTGTGCACTGGCCGCGCGCCATTATCCTGGTCGATATGAACGCCTTTTTCGCTTCAATTGAACAGCGAGACCGTCCGCAATGGCAGGGTAAGCCAGTCGCAATTACAAACGGTGAGCAGGGCACCTGCATCATCACCTGCTCATATGAGGCGCGCGGCTATGGGGTTCATACCGGCATGCGGCTGCGTGAGGCGCGGCGTCTCTGCCCCGAGCTGATTCAATGTCCGGCGGACCCTAAGCGCTATGCCCGGGTCTCTCAGGAGATTATGCGCGCACTGCATGACATTACCCCTGATGTTGAGGTGTTTTCAGTGGATGAGGCCTTTCTGGATGTGACCCGTTGCCAGAAGCTGCACGGTACACCACTACGGATTGCCCGTATGGTGCAGCAGAAGGTGTTTGAGGTCTCGGGCATTCACTGCTCAATCGGTGTGAGTGGTGATAAGACCACGGCCAAGTTTGCCGCGAAGCTGGAAAAACCTAACGGTCTTACCGTGATCCCACCGTGGGAGGCGGAGCAGCGTCTAAAAGAGCTACCTGTAACGGCGTTATGCGGTATCGCTAAAGGTATCGGAGATTTCCTGGCGCAATACGGCGTATATAAATGTGGCGATATAAGGCAGATACCTATCAGTGTTCTGGCGCGCCGTTTCGGGAACCAGGGGCGGCGTATCTGGCACATGTGTCAGGGCAGCGATCCAGACAGGGTGAGTATCGAGACGCAGCCGCCGAAGTCGATGGGGCATGGTAAGGTAATGCCGCCCAATACTACCGATATCGATGTGATCGAGACCTATCTGCTCCACATGAGTGAAAAGCTGGCGACTCGCCTGCGTCGCCATAAGATGCAGGCCGGGCGATTCTTTATTGGTCTGCGTACAAAAAGTGGCTGGATTGGTGGCAAGTATCAGTCAGACGTTACGCTAGATGGTGGTCAGGAGATCATGAGACTCTGTCGTGATATGTTGAACACCCACTGGTACGGCGAGGCGGTGAGCCAAGTGCAGGTGACAGCGTTAAATCCACGTATCGCTAATCACCAGATTGAACTTTTCTCTCCCAAAGTTGAGGCGCATGGCCGCGAGGTTAATGTGGTGATGGATCAGGTGAATGAGCGCTATGGCGAGTTTACCCTGACCCCGATGCGCTTGTTGAAGCGCTCCAGCATGCCAAGTGTGATAGCACCATCGTGGCGCCCCGAAGGGGTTGGACAGATTGCCTGATTCTTTCGCTAGTTCAGGTACTCTAATAAAATCATATGGTTATCTGTTTATGGTGGCGTATAATTATGCTCTCTATTGAGTTAGAATGACCATTCGTCTTATCTGATATAGAAGAGTTTAACCATGTTGGGAATATTTAATAAGATTGCCAGAAAACAGCCCGCTGCTGATGAACGGTTGACGCCAGCACTCGAGCTGGACCGTGATGCGCTGATCGCACTGCTCCCTTATTACCCTATCGGAAAAAAGTTTAGTTACTACCCGGAATTTAAAAAGGAGTTGACGCTGACCACCACGATCATTGCCTATGCGATTAATAATGAGCTGGTCTATTCAAATGGTGAGATTAGCTGGAAAGAGGAGGCGAAGAAAACGCAGATTTACCTGGATGGTAAGCCGCTGAAAAAGATAAAGAGCTTCTGCTTTATTATGCCTACTGCCAGCCGCAGTGAAGAGGGACTCGACTATGTGCGTAGAGAGCAACTGGGAAAAAATGGTGGTTTTGTCAGGGGAAACAACATCACATTAAAAGGTGTGCAGAGTGATGGACGCCTGCCAGTGATCGATACCACAGTGAGAAAGCAGGTAGAGCTGAAGGAGGGGCATTATATTGGTCATCGGGTTGCTATTCTTGACGTAGATCCCGCCGCGTTTCGTTTGCTTGAACAGCGTCGCCATGTTCGTCTGAAGACCGATGTGCCCGGAAAGATTCAGAATCGGCTTAATCAGGAGTCACAGCGCTGCACGATGGTTGACTTTTCAGATCAGGCGGCTCGAATTGTTCAGCATGAAGAGGCCGCGTCAAACTATCGTGAGGGGTCGGTGATCACATTATCTTTTGATCTACCAAAAAGCACCGAGGTGCGTGTGATCCAGGGCAAAGTGATTCGGCAACATGATGATACGCTAGTGATGACGCTTGATAATATTATGCGTGAAAAGGAGTTTGAAAAAGTGGAGTCATTCGATATCATGGAAATCAAGGCCAATCTGCTGCAACAGCAGGCGCTATAAAGCTAACAGGCATCACGCGTAACCAAATAAAATGAGCGGGGCCATGCCGCTACGTTTCGCTACATCGCTTTATCCAACAGGCACCGCTTAATGTCAACGACTACCGATATAGAACAATCGATCGCACAGTTGCGTGATGAGATCAATCATCACAACTATCAGTACTATGTACTGGATGCGCCACAAATCCCGGATGCCGAATATGACCAGCTAATGCGTAAATTAGAGGCGCTTGAGAAAGAGGCGCCCGAGTTAATCACAGCGGATTCGCCCACACAGCGGGTGGGTGCAAAACCGCAGGCCGGATTTGATGAGGTGGTGCATGCGGTTGCGATGTTATCACTAGACAACGCCTTTAGTGATGAGGAGATGCGCCTCTTTGATAAACGTCTGCGCGAGCGCCTGGCCGTTGATGCCGTGACTTACTGTGCAGAGCCCAAGCTCGATGGGCTTGCGGTGAGTCTGCGTTATGAAGAGGGGCGGCTCATTCGCGCAGCAACACGCGGTGATGGCCGCGTGGGTGAGGAGATTACGCAGAACATACGTACGATCAGCTCGGTCCCACTGCGCTTGATCGGGAGTAGCTGGCCACGGATACTGGAGGTGCGGGGCGAGGTCTATATGCCAAAGGCTGGATTTGAGGCGTTGAATCGCCGTCAGCTTGAAAAGGGTGACAAGCCGTTTGTTAATCCACGTAACGCGGCTGCGGGTAGCCTGCGCCAGCTTGACCCCAGAGTGACCGCAACGCGCCCGCTGGCGATCTATTGCTATGGTGTCGGAGAGGTGGAGGGAAGTGAGCTGCCACCGTTGCAGAGTGAGATACTGGTGCGGTTGAAGCGCTGGGGGCTTCGCGTTTCACCAGAGACGCTGCAGGTGAACGGTATCGAAGAGTGCCTCGACTATTATCGTCAGATTGGTGCGCGGCGCGATGCACTGCCATATGAGATCGATGGCGTGGTGTTCAAGGTCGATGCGATTAAACAGCAACAGGCCCTGGGAGCTGTTGCGCGAGCGCCACGCTGGGCCATTGCATATAAATTTCCGGCGCAGGAGGCGATGACAAGGGTCATCGACATCGATGTACAGGTTGGCCGTACCGGTGCGCTGACCCCCGTGGCACGTCTCGAACCTGTTTTTGTTGGAGGGGTCACGGTGACCAATGCGACCCTGCATAATGAAGATGAAGTGCAGCGCAAAGATGTGCGCAGTGGCGATACGGTCGTCGTGCGCCGTGCGGGTGATGTCATTCCTGAGGTCGTGAGCGTCGTCGTTGCGAGACGCCCTGATAACGCGCGGCCATTTGTGATGCCGCATGAATGTCCAGTGTGTGGATCAGAGGCGCGGCGTGTTGAAGGCGAGGCGGTGAGCCGTTGCAGTGGCGGGCTTTACTGCCCGGCACAGCGTAAAGAGGCGATCAAACATTTTGCATCACGGCGTGCGATGGATATCGAAGGGCTGGGAGATAAGCTTGTCGAACAGCTGGTTGAGATGGGATGGCTCCATAGTGTGGCTGACCTGTATGATCGTGATGTGCTGCCTCATCATAAGCTGGCAGGACTGGCACGTATGGGCGACAAATCTGCCTCCAACCTGATTGCTGCGATCGAAAAGAGCAAGCAGACGACACTGGCGCGTTTTCTCTTTTCACTCGGCATTAGAGAGGTCGGTGAGGCGACTGCCCAGGCGTTAGCAAATCACTTTGGGTCGCTCCCTGCCATTATGAAGGCGGATGAGGCGGCACTGCTGCAGGTGCCCGATGTGGGGCCGGTAGTGGTGGCAAATCTACTCGCATTTTTTCATGAGCCTCATAATCGAGAGGTGATCGCATCATTGCAGCAGCTTGGCGTACATTGGTCAGATGTAGCGGCAGCTGTCGATCTCCCTCAACCGCTAGCAGGAAAGACTTTTGTGCTGACGGGCACCATGACGACGATGACGCGTGATGAAGCGAAGAAAAAACTACAGGCACTGGGGGCAAAGGTCACCAGCAGTGTCTCAAAAAAAACCAGTTATGTTGTTGTGGGGACTGATCCCGGTTCGAAACGAGAGAAAGCTGAAAATCTGGGGGTGACGCTACTGGATGAGGCTACCTTTAATCAACTGTTATCCGAACTACAGCAGGGCGATTAGCGTGCGAGTTTTGCGCGGCTGGCTTTGATGTTATTCGCTGCATTTTCATGGGCCGGATCAATATCAAGTGCTCGTTTATAGTGTCTGGTTGCCTCTTCATAGCGCTGTAGTTCGTACATGCAATTACCAAGATTGTAATATGATTCAGCACTGGGTTTGAGGGTTGTAGCGTGAAGAAAACTATCCGCTGCCGCCTGATACATGCCTTGGCTATAGTAAGCTGAACCGAGATTGTTGTAGACGGCAAAGAACTGTGGATTCACCTCAAGGGCTTGCTTGTAGAGTGTGATCGCCTTATTAATATTACCTCGCTGGGTATTGATGACGCCTAATAACTGCAACGCATCTAACTGCTGAGGGTCGATCTCAAGAACGGCCTGATACCCTTTTTCTGCACCATGGAGATCCCCTTGTTGGTGGAGCCGAAGTGCCTGCTGAACCTGTTCATCGAGCGGCACGGTCTCATCTTTTCTGGAAGATGCCGCCTCATCCTTTTCTCCATGAATAGCGTGAGGGATCGGTTTATTATGCATTGCGCACCAGTTCTCCCACATCTTGATAAATGCCGCTTCGATATTGTCGCGCAGCTGTTCGCTATCAAATAGAAGGCTGGTTGAACGGTTTGCAATGAGCCTGTCACGTAGCGCATGAAGTATCATCTTTTCCCGAGCCAGTTTGATGGCTAACGCCTCATACGCCTCAAGCGAATCGACAACCAGTTCCGGTAGACCTGCGGCATGTACCAGTCCCCCGGCCATGCGTGCCACAAAGCTCTTCCCGGGGCAGGTGAGGAGTGGTAGACCAATCCAGAGGGCGTCGCAGGCGGTGGCACCCGCGTTGACTGGCAGTGTGTCAAGGAACAGATCGGCGAGGCGTTGCCTGGCCAGATGGTTAGCCGCATTCATACGCGGGGCAAATACCAGGCGATCAGGGTCGACACCTCTTGCCTGGGCCTCTTTTCGCAGGTTCTTCTCCGCAGTAGCATCCTCTTTCAGTAACCACAAAACGCTACCTGGTACCTGGTTGAGGCAGCGCATCCAGATGTCAAAGATCTCTGGCGTGATTTTATAGTTGCTATTGAAGCAGCAGTAAACAAAGCCCTCTTCGGGCAGCCCTGCTTCCGCACGTGATGGTGTTTCTCGATTAACTGCTCGACGTCTATCATGTGCCATATAGCAGGGGAGGTGAACCAGCTGCTCAGTATAGAAAGGCTGTGATGAGGGAGGTACGCTAAAGTCATCAACAATGGTGTAATCAATAAAATCTGCCCCCATCGTCCCAATATAACCAAGGTAGTTAACCTGAACAGGGGCGGGGCGCATCGCCAGTATGCGAGGCTGGGCGCTTATTGAGTAGCCGTTAAGATCGACAAGGATATGGATGCCATACCCGGCTATCAGTGTGGCAATATTAGCTTCTTCAAGTTCTCCGACTTCAATAAAGTGGTCAAATGCATTGATGAGGTGTTTTCTTGTTTCGCTATCATCTTTAGCACCTAGAGCAAAACCAAACACCTCAAATTTGTCTCGGTTATGTAGTTCAAAAAGTTCGACCGTAAACTGAGCAACGACATGGTTGCGGAAATCACTTGAGAGATAACCAACTCGAATACGTCCATCGGTTGATGTGGGTGCCGCATTGATCGGGGATACCCCAGGCAAGATAGCTGTTTTCGTGTGCTGTTTTGCACACTGAAGCTGAATAGCTGGCTCATCAGACCAGGGCAGAAGATAGCGCGGTTCAACAGGTTTATTATTGATGACCATTTGATGCAGCGCTTGATTATGGTAGCTGAATTTATCCCAGTCGCACATCATCCTGCTTGCCAGGGTTGACTCACTAAATGAGCCAGAATTTTTTTTGTCATTCACTATTTTAATTCCTGCTGTTTCTATTAGTTCTTGGTTGAGCTGGGCGCATCCACAATCGTGCCGGTGTTGACGGCAAGACCGTTTTCCTGGAGATAGTCGTTAATCAATGCAAACAATCTATCCCCCAAATTATGGGCTTCAAGCCGATGCCGGAATTTGCAGACCGTGCTCTCATCAGGGGCCGGTTCACGTCCGAGATCAATGCCTACGAAACGGCGCATAGCCCGGGAGTCATATAGGGCCTCTTCCACAGCAGGATCAGACAGGTTAAACCAGTGCTGGAGAAAGTGAATTCGCAGCATTCTCTCCAAACCGACTGGGGGCCGGCCTGCGCCCTTTGGCTTTGGATAAAAGGGCTTGATAACCTTGCACAGCTGTTTCCACGGAATCACCGTATCCATCTCGTCAAGAAACTGATCTCGACGGGTTGGCTTGCGGTCACGTTCAAAACCCTCATCAGCGAGACTCTGTTGGCGCACTCTGTTGCTCTCCTGACCACTTAAATCGTTTGACGCTATTATGAACCAATTCTCGAATACATCAGAGACTCCCTAGGGGGCTGTTAACAATCATCAAGTGAGCCATACCATCGAAGCGCCCAGATAGAGCATGGCTTGATAATTTCATTTTAGCTTTTCGTAGCGCGTCGCTATGCGACGAAAGTTTTTAAGTTTCTGGAACAAACGCTCAACCAAGTCCCGTTCCTTGATACAAACGCTTATCATATTCACGAAGAACCTTGCGGTTGCCTCTCGGCGGAATCACAGGCGTCACCCCGCAATCGCTGGCTTTTCCTGATAGCAAAAGCTCTATTCGGTTCCATTGGTCTTCTCGTAGAATTTTTCTTGGCAACTTCGTTCTCTTTTAATTCAGTACATTTGACTGAAATTCTAAGTCAAATCGCTGTAATTGTTAACAGTTCCTAGTATGCAACTCATCAAACTGTTTACCTGACATTTCAGATAAAATAGAAAGCAAAGATGCCCATTCTTTTTTGTGACACCCATTCTTGTTGCGTCAACTACAATCCCTACAAGCACAGCGAATGGCTCTTCGCCTGTACCAGTTTCATCACAATAGCAGAACTTCAAGGTTTCGTTCCTTTTTTACACATAACGCCGTAAGCGAAAAACAAACCACAGCATTGCACATCACCGAGTCATCTGATCTTTATTGATAGTACCCGGCAAGAGCGCTTCAAATGAGTGAGTACAGATTGGCACTGGCCTTGACGCCCTTGACCGAAGCACTAAACAACCAGTTTTTACGCCCAACCACAAACGGCCGAATGGCATTTTCGGCACCATTATTGTCGATCTCCAGGCAACCATCGTCCAGGTAGCGAATCAGCTTATCCCATTCGTTGTGCAGGTAGTTCAACGCTTTGCCAGTGGCCCTTGCCGGGGGCACCTGGGGTAAGACATCATCCAACCAGACCCGTAATCTATCCAGAATCGGCTGAGCCTCTTGCTGGCGTTGTTGGTCACGCTCATCTGGCATTAACGGGCGAACGCGCTTCTCAACTTGATCAGGTGGTCCTCCACGTTGCAGCCACAGGTAAGATTTCGATTGCGCGGTTTTTCCCGGCTCCTTGAGTACCTGTACTGGTGCCTCGTCCATCTGAATAATGTCATAAGCCAGCAGGCGATCACGTAGCAGGTTAATGACGGGCTGAATCAAGGTGCCTGCCTGAATCGTCCAGTTGGCCAGTGTTGCGCGAGGTAACTGAATGCCAATGCGATTAAGGATTGTCTCTTGCCGATACAGGGGCAGTCCATCTTGGTACTTCGAGACCGTAATATGGGCTAACAGGCCCGGTGAGGCCATGCTTTTCGGGATTGGCTGTGGTGGTCGTGCTGCGGTCTTGATGCACTGACCACCATCACAGGCGTATTGTTTGCACAGATGCGTTCGTCGTCGCTCAGTGTGTGGATCACCTCGATGCGGGGCAGGCTATTCGGTAGCTTCTTACGCCCTGTTTTTTGGCGATTGTGTGCTGCCACCGTGGTGGAGGCATCTTCTAGTAAGGATGCTTGGCCGTACTGCCCTTTGACCAGCAAGCCGTCAGGTTATGACCGCAATCACCGCAGGACACGAATCCCCGCAGAGGAAAGTCCAGGTTAATATCCTTGTGGGCCGGAGCATAGGCATTGCCCTTCAGACGGTCTTGTATCTTTTTATACGTCTCCAGGGTGATAAGCCCTTCATGCCGTCCAGGGCGCAGGCTAACCTCCCAGTCATCAGATTCAACGTATCCGGCATACAACACCTTGTTGAGCAGGTCGGTCACACGCTGATTTCGGACTTCGCCCTTGCGGTCTCTCGGGAAGTTGGGAAAGGATTCAAGGAAGCGCTTAACCTCAACCTGCAATTGGAAGCGGCCAGACGCATAGCCTTCCAGGGCTTCCTGAATGATGCTGGCGTTAGGTTCATCCCTTACCAGTATTTTGCCGTTGCCGGAGGTCTTCTGGTAGCGGTAGCCCACAGGAGCCTGAAACACCCAATAACCATTCTTGAGGCGGGATTTCATACGGTTGAGCGTTTGTTCTGAGTTTTTCTGGCGCTGGTGCTGGGATACGCTGGCCAGCAGGTTCTCAACCAGAACACTGTCTGAGTCGTCACCAAACTCTATCGAGGGCGATTCCAGCGTCGCGCCCGCCTTGGCGATAGCACCTCGAAGCTGGAGGTGAGCATCAAGCCCACGGGCCAGCCTGGATATATCGTCAATAATGGCCACACGCGGGTTTTTGCGGTGCATCACCCCGCATCGTTTGGGTCTTATTGGATACACGGCAATAAATGACAGCCTTTTGTGCGTTAGTCGTCATGTATTCCTCCATTCGGTTTTAATCGTTCGTCCTGCGCATCTGCGCCATCAACAGGCGCGGAGCCTTGCTCTTGTTCGGTGCAGAAAGGACGACGGCAAGATGTGTATGTACTACGTTCATACCATCTTGGCAGGGAGATCACTGCCGTTCTCCCGTGCACCCTCTGGGCCGCTCTAAGCTTCGAATTTTATTCTCATGCAAGAGCGGATGTGGTGTTTTTACGGAGTTGAGCCATTCCAGCACCAGTAAACGGATGGCCGTTTAATCACCAGTCAAGGAGCGTTCCTGCTCCCCGACACCCCATGACCAAAGGACATTTCATAGCCCCTTGGAACCCTCGATGATTTCATCAAGACCAACCCTGCGCGGTTTGGATGCCGTAAACATTTCGCTGTTTAATCACGACCACTGTTTCGCCAGTGGATGACGACCAAGGGAAGCCCTTGAATGCAATATTAAAAAGATGCTTGCTTATCACATATTCGGTTGTCGTTTCCTATATTTTCCTCTATTCTCTCCATATTTATGAGGGCAATAAATGCTATGACTGATCAAATTTTGACCTTGAAAGAGGTGGCGACCTACCTGAAGCTCGCTGAAAAAACCGCCTACAAACTCGCCGCAGAGGGCAAATTACCGGGTTTTAAAGTCGGTGGAAGCTGGCGGTTTAAGGCAAAGGATATAGAGCGCTGGATAGAAGAAAAAAAGAAACGAGATACGGAGTAATTGCCGCATGGCACAGCTAGAAAATATCGAAGCAATTGAAAAACGTCTTTGGGGCAGTGCGGATAACCTGCGTGCAAACAGCAACTACGCCAGTAATGAATATTTTATGCCCGTTATGGGGCTGATCTTCCTACGTCATGCCTATAGCCGCTATCTCGCGGTAAAACCAGATATCGAGGCATCCTTACCGTCTCGTGGCGGTGTTACCCGACCACTCACCAGGGAAGACTTCTCCAGTAAAGGCGCGATCTTCCTTCAGGAAAAAGCCCAGTTTGATTACCTGGTCAATCTCACTGATGCCGATGACCGTGCCCAGGCGGTGATCGACGCCATGGAGGCGATTGAGGAAGATTACGAAACATTAAAGGGTGTGCTGCCAAAGAGCGAATACCAGGAACTGGATAACGACGTGCTGGGTAATTTGCTGCGCACCTTTAACGACCCCGCCCTTAAAAAAGCCACGGGCGATATTTTCGGGCGTATCTATGAATACTTCCTTACCCAGTTTGCCAATCAAAGCGCCCATGATGGCGGTGAGTTCTTCACCCCAGTTTCACTGGTGCAGATGATAGTGAACTTTATCGAGCCGGATCACGGCTCGGTGATTGACCCCGCTTGCGGTTCCGGTGGTATGTTTGTACAAAGTGCTCACTTTATCGAGAAGATGCACAAGAACCCGCAAGACGTAGCCACTTTCTACGGCGTGGAGAAAAACCCGACCACCATTCGCCTCGCCAAGATGAACCT
>WFVD01000008.1 GCA_015491865.1 Gammaproteobacteria bacterium | reverse complement strand
ATCGGTGGCAGTGTCGTCGCCCAGTCCTCTTCAAGGTGGTCCACCTGATTCTCTTTTCCGTCACGGATCAGTATCTGTCGTCCCCACTCCTCCGCCCCCAGTGCAAACAGATAGGCCTGTGATGATTCGATGACGTTAGTGGTCCGTCGAATATCGAGGTGCTGGCGTGACGCCATCGCCACCGCCGTAATCGCTGCAATCGTTGTGATCAGGATCGCGGTGATCAGTGCCGCACCGCGTTGCCTCTGACTACGGTTCATGGCCCGCCATCCACCGCACTGCCTGGGCTCTGCGCGTTCACCTCAACAGGTGCGATACCCGCCACCCGAAACAGGCGTTTAATCTCACCCCACTGCTCACTTTCGATGGTCAGCCCAACAGCAAGGGGCAGCGCTGGTTTCAGCTTCTTAGTTTGCGACAGATTCCGCACCGGCCATTCACTCTGCCATTTCAACTTGTCGTCAAGGTAGCTGAACTCAATCTCTTCCACATCATCAAATAGCGGTCCGCTGGCGGCATCACTGTCCTGTGCACGATCTAATACCCCCCAGCTGGAACGCATCAGCTGCTCATCTTCAACACCATAGGCGATGCGCTGTAGATTGCTACGACTAAAACCACCCGGGTTGCGTCGTCCGCTGCGGGTAAATTCCAACGCCTCGCGACTCCCGACCAACGGAGGTTTTATATCCCCATAGTTATCACGAATCGAACGATTAACCGCCTGCTCAATATCACGCTCGATGATCGCAAATGCTGTCTGGAGTGCGGCCAGCCTCGCGGCATGTTCATCGCCCTGTTTACGCGCCTGCAATACAGTATCCAGTCCGCTATAGGCCATCACCGCAACCACTGCGAAGATCGCCATCGCAACCAGCAGTTCAATCAATGTAAAACCGGCAGTGCGTTGAGCTGTCATGATGGCTGTCCAAGATAGGCGATCACCCGTGCGGTTGGCCTTTCACTGTCGGCCGCTGTGCGTACTTCAACATCTATTCGCTTGACCCGTTCATCCATGGTGTCGATCACAATCATGCGCCAGTACCAGTCGCGCCCGGCCATCTCGACATCACCCTTCCGCTCTCCGGCACTCGGCCACTCGTTGCTCACCTGCATCTCGACCACCTTGTTGGTCGCGACCCAGTGCGCCAGCGTCTTCTCTTCTAACAGCGATGCATTGCTAATATTGCGACTCGCCTCGGTAATCACCGCGCCGAGTCCTATTGCGACCACGGCCAGCGCAACCATCACCTCCAGCAGTGTAAAACCCTGTGAACCGCTTATTCGACGACCGCTTATCATTCGTGCTCAATCTCAACCTTGCCCGTGATGCCGCCCTTTACCACAAAACGCGCCTCGCCATCTTCATGACGAAACACCACTTCAAACGGACTCATCTCGCCACTCGACAAGAGATAGAGGCGCGGCCCCTGTGGCTGCTCTTCCGCTTCACCCTCCGACGAGGCCTCATCCGGGGGCTGCTCAAAATCAAATTCGGCCCCATCGAGATAGAGCTCCAGTAAGATTCCTCTGGGCAGTTTACGTTCACGTAACAACGCATCATCTGCCGGCTGCTGCCACTGATTCTCTGTCAGGGTGAGGAATCTGTAACTATCGAAACCAAACTCCAGCGCATGTTCAGTGCCGTGCAGCACTGACTCCTGTGCCGCCAGCGTGACCAGTGCACTGAAGCGTTGCGCCTCGATCTGAACCTCATGATCGACATCACGGTCAAAAGCGATCACCACGAATGTCAATGTAATGCCGATGATCAACGCCACCACCATCAGTTCGATCAAAGTAAAACCCGCCGAGTGGCGGCGGCAGCTGAATGCGGGTAACTTCATCGCGACTGCATGTCAGGGGTTACTCGCCCTCAAGACTCCAGTTGCCAATATCAGCATCTTCACCTTCACCACCCTGCGCGCCATCACGCCCTAGTGAGTAGATATCGAACACACCATTTTGTCCGGGATAGAGATAGAAATAGGGGTTATCCCACGGATCTTTGGGTAGCCGCGGCAGCTCTTTGCCGACCAGCGCTTCCAGCCCTTCATCGGTACTGGGATAGTCATGATTTTCAAGTTTATACATGTTCAATGCACTTTCAATTGCTCGTACATCAGACTTCGCCTTGGTAATTTTCGCCTGCCCCGGTTTATCCATAATATTGGGCACCACAATCGATGCGAGGATGCCAAGGATGATCACCACCACCAGCACCTCTATCAGGGTGAAACCGCGCGAACGCTGGCGTCTATTGCTGTATCTATTAAAGGTTGTTCTTTTCATTTGGCTCTTCCTGTCTCTCTGTCTATATTAAACTTGATGTTACGCGCTCATCAGGCGATCAGCTGGTTCATATTAAAGATCGGCAGGAGGATCGCGAGAATGATCATCAATACAATGCCACCCATCACCAGAATCATAAAAGGACCGAACAGCCCCAGCACTGTCTGCATCACGGTATCGAGCTCCTGCTCCTGGCTATCGGCCGCGCGCTCCAGCATCTCATCAAGTCTGCCACTGCTTTCACCGCTTGCGATCAGATGGATGGTCATCGGCGGGAAATAACCACTCTGTTCAAGCGCCTTATGCATACTAGCACCTTCACTCACATGTTTCGCCGCCGCCTCGACTGCGCCGCGCATCGGAATATTGGAGACCACCTGCCCGGCAATACGCAGCGCCTCCAGCACAGGCACGCCGCTCTGGCTCAAAATACTGAGCGTCCGCGCAAAACGGGCGGCGTTAAGACCTCGCACCAGTTTGGAGATCAGTGGGATTTTCAGTTGCAGGTGATGAAACCAGCGCTTTGGCCCCGGCTTACGCAGCAGCGCCTTAATACTGACGAATGAGACAACAATCACACCGAGCAGCAGCAGACCCGATTCACGGATAAAGTCACTGGCTGCGATCATCACCACCGTCAACGTCGGTAGCGCCTGCCCCATATCATCAAACACCTTCACCACTTCTGGCACCACATAGGCGAGCAGCAGCGTCACGACCGCAATCGAAACCACAACAACCAGTACCGGATAGATCAGCGCCAGCATCATCTTCTGGCGCATCGCCTGTCGCCCTTCGGTGTAGTCGGCAAGGCGATCAAGCACCACATCGAGGTGACCCGACTGCTCTCCCGCTGCAACGGTGGCGCGGTAAAGATCGGTAAAAACATGCGGGAAATCACCCAGTGCGGCTGCCAGTGTATGCCCCTCCATCACCCTCGAACGCACCCCGGCCAGCATACTTTTAAGGCGCGGCTTTTCACACTGCTGCGAGACGGCTCGCAACGCCTCTTCAATCGGCAGGCCCGATTTCACCAGCGTCGACAGCTGGCGTGTGATCAGCGCAAGATCGGTGGCGTTGATGCCGCGCTGGAACAGGCTAGCGCGCCCCGCCGTCCCTTTTTCTCGCTGCGCCACCTCGACCACCTCAAGCGGGGCCATCCCCTGGTCGCGTAATTTCTGGCGCACCTGGCGAGCAGTGTCACCTTCCAGCACCCCCTTGCGCTGGCGTCCGCCAATATCAAGCGCCGTATATTCGAAGGCACCCATCGCCTAGCCGTTACGCTTCATAGGTGACGCGCAGCACCTCTTCGAGCGAGGTCTCACCGGAGAGGACGCGGCGAACCCCATCCTGAAAGATACTACGTGTTCGGGTGCGTGCATGCTGTTCAAGCTGATGCTCAGCTGAACCGTCATGAATCATGGCACGCATCTCCTCATCAACTTCGATCAATTCAAAGATCCCCATGCGCCCTTTATAGCCGTTGAAGTTGCATTTTTTACAGCCATCCGGGGTGTAAATCGTTGGCGGCGAATGGTGGGAAACGCCAAGGCGCTCGCAATCTTTTTTTCCAGCCAGATGTGGATGCCTGCAGTCTGGACAGAGCTTGCGCACCAGCCGTTGTGCCAGCACCCCGATCAGACTGGAAGCGAGCAGGAACGGCTCTACCCCCATGTCTCGCAGCCGAGTGACCGATCCAATCGCAGTATTGGTATGCAGAGTCGAGAGCACCAGATGACCGGTCAGACTGGCCTGCACGGCGATCTCTGCCGTTTCAAGGTCACGAATCTCGCCCACCATCACGACGTCCGGGTCCTGTCGCAGGATCGCACGCAGGCCGCGTGAAAAGGACATTTCGACCTTTGATTGAACCTGTGTCTGGCTAACGCCATCAAGGTAATATTCGATCGGGTCTTCCACCGTCATGATGTTGCGGTCTTTATTGTTGAGGCGCGTCAGCACCGCATAGAGCGTGGTGGTTTTACCGGACCCCGTCGGGCCGGTCACCAGAATAATCCCGTGCGGCTTCTGGATGATCCCATCCATGATCTCCCGCTCGCCAGGCTCCATGCCGATATGGTCGAGCTCTAGTCGTCCCGCCTGTTTATCCAGCAGTCGCAACACCACCCGCTCACCATGGCCAGACGGTAACGTTGAGACGCGCACATCAACTGCCCGCCCTGCCACTTTTAACGAGATGCGACCATCCTGCGGCAGCCGTTTTTCGGCGATATCGAGCTTGGCCATCACCTTGACTCGTGACACCAGCAGCGGCGCGATGACGCGTGCCGGCTCCAGCACTTCACGTAGCACGCCATCGACACGAAAACGCACCACCATGCGGCTTTCATAGGGTTCAATATGGATATCGGAGGCGCTCTCCTTGATCGCCTCGGTTAGCAGCGCGTTGATCAGGCGGATGATCGGTGCGTCGTCCTGTGTCTCCAGCAGATCTTCTGGTTCCGGCATCGCCTGTGCGATTGTGGAGAGATCCAGCTCATCGCCAAAATCACCCATCGACTGCATCGCATTTGAGCCGTCACTGGCATAGGCCTTTTGAATCAGCGTGTCGAACTCTTCTGCGTCGATCAGCGCTTCAACCTTGAGTGGCATACCAAGGAAGCGGCGCGTCTCGGCCAGCGCCTGCGCGGTGACATTTTCGCGGCAGACCAATAGTGACTGCTCAGCACCGATCTCTTTGACCATTACCCCGTGGCGCTTTGCAAAAGCAAACGGCGGACGTTGCGCGGCGACGATTTCAACATCGCTGCTGAGCACCACCTCTGGCATCGCCTCCGCCGCATCTATTGATGCGAGCGCTGCTGACGGCTCTTTAAGTTCACCTAGCGGTGGCACTGTCACGATCCGGCACTGCTGAATTTGCCCTGTCGCCACCCTCGCTTTCGGTTATTTCAAATGCAGGCGGAAGGGCCAGCGCCTCCTGCATCGTTGACATCACCGGAGAGCTATTATCTGGCATCATTAGTAATCCTTTCTCTCTGACCTCTAGCTGCCTCGCACGCTGGTGACTATATTTGTCATGGGTCAGACGAGCCGTTAATGCTGCGTCTCGAATGATGGTTGGGTGTAAAAAAACCATTAAATTCTGTTTAACCTTGCTAGAGCTCTTATGGGTAAAAAGCCAGCCCAGCAACGGGATATCACCCAGCAGCGGCACTTTCTGTACCGACTCACGCACCTCATCATTGATCAGGCCACCAAGCACGATCATCTGCCCATCATCGACTATCACATTGGTCTTGATTGAGCGTGTATTGGTAATCAGGTCAACAGCGCCGGTTGCACTGGAACTAAGGCTATCGACTGATTGTTCGATCTCCAGTTTTACTGCATTCCCTTCGTTGATCTGCGGCGTGACCTTCAGCGTAATGCCCACATCTTCACGCTGAATGGTCTGAAATGGGTTAGTCGGAGTTGATGAGCCACCAGGCGCGGTAAATGCGCCCGTGACAAAGGGCACAGTCTGGCCAATCACAATCTCGGCCTCTTCGTTATCCAGCGTCACCAATGTCGGTGTCGATAAAATATTAGTTGTACCATCACCCTTCAGCACTCTCAATACAGCCGCAAAATTGAGACTCCCGGAGTTAAACTTACCCAGCCCCAGTGTCACACCATTACCAATAGTGGGCGGTAGGCCTGCCTTGGCCGCAGCGCCAATCTCGGCAATGCTCCCGCCAGAACCGGCGCCAAAATTGACAACCCCTACAGGCCGATCGCCGGCTGGCGTACCATCAAAAACCCACTGGACCCCCAGCTCGGCACTAAGATCTTCGGAGACCTCTGCAATGACCGTCTCGATCAGCACCTGAGCGCGGCGAATATCAAGCTGTTTGATGACCTGCTCCAGTGAACGGAAATGGTCTGGGGGAGCAGTAATCACCAGCGCGTTAGTGGCCTCATCGGCCTGGATATCAATTGTCGTCTTGTTGGTAGTGGCCGCCCCTTTGCGCTGCTTCTCGACACTTTTACTCACCCCGGTCAGCACTTTGACCAGATCTTCTGCCTTTGCATACCGAAGATAGACGACTCGGGTGTTGCCACCACTCTCAAGCGGCGTATCGAGATGCGAAATAGTGGCCTTAATCCGTAACCGCCCGGACTTGCCCCCACCCACCAGAATGCTATTGGTACGCTCATCGGCCAGCAAAATAGGTGCGCCACCTGCCGCAGCAGCAGCGCCTTTTCCTTTGCCCTTCTGCTCCAGTGAGGTCATGATACGCACCACTTCTGCTGCCGAAGCGTGTTCAAGCCGAATGATCTCAATCTCATCATTACTGGGGGTGTCGATACGATTAATGATGTTGATCAGGCGGGCGATATTGGCGGCACGATCAGAGATGATCAAAATATTAGCCGGCACATAGGCGGCCAGATGCCCCTGCTGCGGCACCAATGGACGAAGGATCGGCACTAGCTGCGATGATGAGACATTTTTCAGTGCAATCACGCGGGTCACAACCTGGTCACCGACTCCCGGAAAGCCATCATCGGCTAGCGGCATCGCCTTCTGCTTGGCGCTGGCATCAGGCAGGATCTTGATCACATCACCACTCGGTACCGCTGAAAATCCGTGTACTTCTAAAATCGAGAGGAAGACGCTATATAACTCATCGCTTTCCATCGGGTGGGAGGAGACAACCGTTACCTTGCCCTTGACGCGCGGATCAACAATGAAGTTTTTACCGGTTGCCTCAGAAACGGTACTGATCACCGCACCAATATCGGCCTCTTTAAGATTCAGAGTAACGCTGCTGGCCACTGAAACCGTTGAATAACAGACAGATAGAATTAACAACGTCGTGCCAAGCACTCCGTTTCGGATGAAACGATATCCCGTCTGACAATACTTTATTTGTTGCAAACTTCTTCTCTATCCCTTACAGGAGCACAATATTACGCAGAATCACTACAAAACAGTGTTATATATAAACTAGCGGCATCTTCTATTAATAATTAACCGCTATCCATTTGATAGCAATACAACTTATTTTTATTCAATACTAACGTCAAATGACTGTGAGCGGCCATTTCTTTTTATATCCAGTCTGACACTATTCGCAGTTTGCAGACTACGCAGCACATTCAATCCCTTTGCTGGCGTGTCGAGCTGAATACCATTGACCGCTGTCACAATATCGCCAGCCATCAGCCCCACCCGGTCAAACAGCGCCCGGTCACGCCCCGGCCTCACCTCATAACCAATAAAACGCCCTTTTTCACTTTTAGGACTCATCTTAATCGCGTCGGTGAGCCGCTGCGGCTCGCGCAGTAGCTCTTTACGGTACTGTCGGAGATTAAGAGGCCTGTCAGAGCTTCTGCGTGATGACACCTGGCGCGCAGATGTTGATGGTTTGCCCGCGGCAAGTGATCTCTTGGGTAATTCGAGCGTCTCAAGCCGATTGTTTCGCATCAACACCACATGGGTAGCGTGCACCTCTTTGAGTACCACGCCGCCCGACAGGCGCGAGTTAACCGCATAAAAGCGCTCTTTACCATTCGCCTCCGCAATAATTGCCCCGCCACCGGAACCAGAAACAAACACGCCCCGCAGTGTCAGCTTTAATGTCGTTTTCGGGATCTCCTGCTGCGCCACAGGTGTCGGCGCAGCGCTTTTGCGCTCTTCACCAAAAAGGTGCCAACGCGCAATGTTCCAGCCACCACCTGCGCCAGCCGCACGCTGAGATGGGGTGGCAACTATCTGAGCCGCGGGGGGCGGTTCACTTTCCACCGCCGGCGCCAGACGCCAGCTCAGGAGCGCCGCATGATAGGCCAACAGAATCACCAGCGTGACATTAACTGTGGCAATCAACGGCACAGCGCCACCGTCCTTCGCGATAAGAGCCGGCAACCCCTTCCAGTCGAAAGATAATTTCATTGCCATTTAATTATGAATGCCCCCGCCAGAACCTGTTAACACTCAATTGACACCACTCGCGCTATCGCTATTAACGGCAGCGCGACAGGAATCGCCATTAGCGACATCACAAATAGCGCCCTTATCCACAATCAAATCAAAAAATGCCTCTTACTTAGCTTGCTTTTTTCTAAAAAACAAATTCTTATGCACAACCTGTAGTCATCCCGCGACTCAAACACTTTCAGTTACAGGGGACAATAGCAATAACCGTCTAAGCTGTTGTTTTATCGTAATTATCGCTATCGTCTAAAAACACAACAATTTGACACCAACCCTTGAGCCATAACGATTTCGGCTTTTTGACCCCATACTTTCCACAGACTTATCCACAAAATCTGTGGAAAACTTCTATTTCTCAGCCACGACAAGCAGTTAGATGATTTGTTTGTAGCAGTCCGTGATTCATGGAACATGAGCAGTGAAACATTCCACCCCTTTTACCAGCTAAAAAGCGTCCATTTCGGAATCAATATTCCTTCATCCAGTTCATTGTGGCGACTGTCAAGAGTGCCATCACCATCCGTATCGACCAGATAATAGGCAAAACCCTTTTTTGGCGTAATTTTGATCATGTAGAGTTTGCCGTTGGCCCGGTACTCCTCAATGATCTCGGTCTGGCTACGCGTAATCGTAATCTCAGGCTCATCATCCGGTTCCGCCGCCAACGCCAGCTGCGGGGCACCGCCAATGGCCATAAACAGACATAACAGTAGTTGAAACACGCTTTTCATAACACCAGTCTTCCCAGGGGCTGCTAACACAATCCACCACACAAACAGGCCTCACGGCTCCCGCCGGTTATGGAATAATCTATTTTTGCTGCTTCGTCCATAACGCTTTTTAGCGCTACATCATTATAATGGTGGCTAACCGCCCCATATTAGCAGATCATCCCGGCCCATTAACTAACTATTATCCACTCAACTTCAACTCAAATTCTTACAAAAAATCGATGACAAAAAATAGTGCGGATAAATTATTGATCCTGATAGACGGCTCCTCTTACCTTTACCGCGCTTTCCATGCGATGCCGCCGTTAACCAATTCACAGGGGCAGGCAACCGGTGCGATCTACGGTGTGGTCAACATGCTACGCACCTTAATCAAAGAGTACCGGCCAGACTATATTGCGGTTGTCTTTGATGCCAAAGGGAAAACTTTTCGTGACGAGCTGTTTGAGCAGTATAAGGCCAACCGCCCGCCGATGCCGGATGAGCTACGATCACAGATTGAACCGCTACACGCCATCGTGCGAGCGATGGGGCTTCCATGCCTGGTCGAAGAGGGAGTCGAGGCAGATGATGTGATCGGCACCCTGGCACAGCAGGCTGCCGCCAGCGGTATCCGTACCGTAATCTCCACGGGTGATAAAGATATGGCTCAGCTGGTCAATGATCACATCACATTAATCAATACCATGAATAACAAGACCCTCGACCGTGCGGGGGTCATTGAGAAATTTGGCCTGCCGCCGGAACAGATCATCGACTACCTTGCGCTGATTGGTGACACCTCCGACAACATTCCCGGCATCCCTGGTGTCGGCCCCAAAACGGCCCTCAAATGGTTCACACAATATGGCTCACTTGATGAGATCATCAATCAGGCCGACTCCATCAAGGGTAAGATTGGTGAGAAGTTCCGTGCCAATATGGCGCAGCTGCCGCTCTCACGCCAGCTCACCACCATCAAACTGGATGTGCCACTAACAGTGACACCCGAGACACTGCAGCCACAATCTGCCGACAACGGGGCGCTGCGCGAGCTGTTCCAGCAGCTGGAATTTAAGCGCTGGCTCGACGAACTTCAGCAAGATGGAACGGCCGCTCAGGCGACAGCAACTTCACCGGACGGCGCGCACAACAGTGAAACCTCAAACCAGCATGCGGCTGAAAGCCACTATGAAACCATTCTCGATCAGCCCTCACTTGAAAAATGGCTTAAACGCCTGAACGCTGCCGAGCTGTTCGCCGTTGATACCGAGACCACCAGCCTCGACTATATTGAGGCGGAGATCGTCGGCCTCTCCTTTGCCATTGAGCCGGGTGAAGCGGCCTACCTGCCGCTCGCACACGACTATGACGGCGCTCCCGCGCAACTCGACCGAACCGCCGCACTCGAGCAGCTACGGCCACTGCTTGAAGATGCCACGAAGCAGAAGGTTGGCCAGAACCTCAAATATGACTCAAATGTGCTGCTCAACCACGGTATTCAACTGCGCGGCATCGCCTTCGATACGATGCTTGAATCGTATGTACTCAACAGCACCGCATCACGCCACGATATGGATTCGCTGGCACTCAAGCACCTCGGGAGAGCCACCATCCACTATGAAGATGTCGCCGGTAAAGGGGCCAGACAGATCCCCTTTAACCAGGTCGACATTGAGGTTGCAGCCCCCTATGCCGCTGAAGATGCAGACATCACTCTGCAACTCCATCAAAAACTGTGGCCTCAGCTCGAAAGTGACGAGAGGCTGTGCAAGCTGTTTAATGAGATAGAGCTGCCACTGCTCTCCATCCTTGCCAACATGGAACGTCACGGTGTACTGGTCGATGCCGCGATGCTGCAGCAGCAGAGCGAGGAGTTGAGTGAGCGAATAACGCAGATCGAGCAGGCGGCCTTTCGCGTCGCCGGCCAGCCATTCAACCTCAGCTCGCCGAAACAGATTCAGGAGATCCTGTTTGAAAAACAGCAGCTTCCAATCATTAAAAAGACACCCAAAGGTCAGCCATCGACAGCTGAAGAGGTGCTGCAGGAGCTGGCTCTCGACTACCCGCTGCCGAAGTTGATCCTCGAACATCGCGGCATCAGCAAGCTCAGATCGACCTATACCGATAAATTACCGGAGCAGATTCACCCAAAAACCGGGCGCGTTCACACCTCCTACCATCAGGCGGTCACCGCCACCGGGCGGCTCTCGTCGAGCAACCCCAACCTGCAAAATATCCCGATCCGCAGCAGAGAGGGTCGCCGCATCCGCCAGGCCTTTATCGCACCACCGGGTAAAGTGATCGTTGCGGCCGACTACTCTCAGATTGAGCTGCGCATCATGGCACATCTGTCGGGTGATGCCGGGCTGCTCGCCGCCTTTCAGCGCGGCGACGATATCCACAGCGCGACCGCCGCTGAGATATTTAACACGATGCCGATCAGTGTAACGAGCGAACAGCGCCGCCGCGCCAAGGCGATCAACTTCGGCCTGATCTACGGCATGTCTGCTTTTGGTCTCGCCAAACAGCTCGATGTTGGGCGCAAAGAGGCGCAGGCATATATCGACCTCTATTTTGAGCGCTACCCGGATGTGCTCGCCTACATGGATCGCATGCGTGAAATCGCGAAGGCAGATGGCTATGTCGAAACCCTCTTCGGCCGCCGCCTCTACCTGCCCGAGATCAATGCACGCAATGCCCAGCGCCGCCAGTACGCCGAACGCGCCGCGATCAACGCACCGATGCAGGGGAGTGCTGCCGATATCATCAAGCTGGCGATGCTCAAGACCACGGCATGGCTCGAATCCGATCCGATCGATGTGACCATGGTGATGCAGGTGCATGATGAGCTGGTGTTTGAGGTCGGTGAAGATCAGCTGGCCGCTGCAAGAGAGGGGATCCGAACCAACATGACAGGCGCTGCCACACTGGCTGTGCCGTTAGTGGTCGATATCGGCAGTGGCATAAACTGGGATGAGGCGCATTAAACGCTAAATTAAGGCTGTTTTTTGATCGAAAAACGGCATACTTTTGACGCATCGATAAATTTTTAACGTTTTTTTGAAAAAAGTGAAAAAAAAGCTGAACTTTTCCAGATAACGGCCGTCTTATGTTTCAAGTGTGTCTTTGGACACCGCCACTCAGCCTCCCTGAGTGGACCCCTCTTACTCAGCCACCCCAAGCTGGGTAATGAGTTTAACCCCCGGTTATTCCCTCCCTCTCTCTAAAATAACCGGGGATTTTTTTATCCTCAATTTTCTACCCGGGCTTCAGCCACCCATCAAGAGAGGCGTGCGCCTCTTCAATGCCCGTTTTTTTCAGTGATGAAAAAAGCTGTACCGAAATTTCCTGATCGTTATCTGGATTAAACTGCCTGGCGACATCTCGTCGTACTGCCTGCAGCGTATTTCCTGCGGCGCCGCGACTGAGTTTATCGGCCTTGGTCAGCAACAGATGCACCGGCATGTTGGCTGCACAGCACCAGGACAGGAGTTGAGTATCGAGCGCCTGTAGTGGGCGACGACAATCCATTACGATAATTAACCCCTTCAGCGATTGCCGTGTCTGAAAATAGTCCTCAATCAACTTCATCCATTTTTGTTTGGTACTGAGTGGTACTTTGGCGTAACCATAGCCAGGTAGATCTGCCAGGCGACACCCATCTGCAATCTCAAAAAAATTAATCTGCTGGGTTCGCCCCGGTGTTTTACTGGTGCGCGCGAGGGAGTTGATGCCGGTAATGGTGTTGATCGCACTCGATTTACCGGCGTTGGAGCGCCCCACAATCGCCACCTCGGCACCTTCGTCATGCGGCAACTGCGACAGCGAGGCGACGCTCAACATAAAGGTGGCGCGACGATATGGGTGGTCTCGGTCAACCATGATTATTTATCCGCTCTGAAGGCAATATTAGCCTCAGCGCTTGCCACCACGCCCATAGACGTAACGACTCAGACTCATCTCGTTGCTGCTCACACGCCGCACCAGGTGGTCCAGGCTGATAATGGCATGCTCAAGGAAAACCACCGCCAGATAGGGGTGCTCTACCCGCAGGCGGTCATACATGGCGCGCGACAGCTTCAATAGCTGGGTGTCATCGGTCGCAACACGCATGCGCAACAGGCGCGGCTGGCGGTCAAAAAAGGACATCTCACCCACGAGTTCGCCTTCGGTCATACGACCAATCTCCATTTCGCTGCCGCGCTCTTCGAAAACCAGCGCCGTTTCACCAGAGACTACAAAATAGATCGCATCGCCCACCTCGCCAATATCGGTAATCACATCACCTTTGTTGTATACGACCAGCTCGGTGTAGTCGAGTAGTGTCTGAATCTCTTTGATTGTTAGCGATTCACAAAGGTGCTGTTGATTAAGGAATTGTGCCAAATCAAAAGGTTTTGTTGTCATTAACATCTCTCCTGCAAAAATATAAGCTGCTGACCATTCCCGTGCCAGGCGGCGTGATTGTTCAACTAAAGTGTGACGCATGATACCCCATTCACCCTCAAAGGCCGATAAAATCACTGCAGATATTGCGAACGAATCGAAACTTGAATAGTCTTACTCGCTATTGAGATGTCATTTCATAGAATAATAACCACACTATTCCAAACATAAATTCCCGTTATTGACTGAGGTATCACCGATGAAAAAAGTGCTCGTAAGCCTGATCCCGTTTCTATTTATCGCCTTTACGCCAGCGACTCATGCCGCCGGCGAAGTGGTCGAAGGGGTTAACTACCAGCTCGTACAGCCGGCGCAACCACCCATCAAGGACAGTGGTAAAATCGAAGTGGTCGAGATGTTCTGGTATGGCTGCCCTCACTGCCATCGCTTCCAGGCACACCTGGACCGCTGGCTTAAAAGCAAACCGGACAATGTTGAATTCATCCGCGTTCCGGTCATTCTGCGCGAAAGCTGGGCCATTCACGCAAGAGCCTTCTTTACCGCGCAGGCGCTCGGCAAGCTTGAAGAGATCCATATGCCGTTATTTGAAGCGATCCACAATGAGAAACGTCGTCTCAATACAGAAAGAAGCCTGATGGCGTTTTTTGCTGAACACGGCATTAGCAATGATGATTTCCGCAAAACCTTCAACTCGTTCAGCGTTAACAGCAAGGTGCGACGCGCTAACAAATTTGCCAGTAAGTATGGGATTCAGGGGACACCCACCGTGGTTGTGGATGGTAAATACCGCATCGATACCGGCATGGGCAAACAGGGTTTCCGTGGCATGATGAAGACCATCGACCATTTAATTAAAATCGAAAGCAACTCTTAAAACTTTTTATGGTCAAAACCAATGGGGATTAAAAGACTCTATTGAAATTACGATGTGCCGATACTGTAAATGACGCTCGGCACCGCATTGTGCCGAGCGTCCCTTAACCATAGCTGCTGAGGCTAATCACATACTCAAATGATTAAAAACAGACTGAATGCCTACCGCTAATATCACTGAGACCGCACCTTGTCGCGCGATAGATGCTCACCACATCAAACTCCTGAGTTTTAATATTCAGGTTGGAATCGCATCCACCCATCTGCACCACTATGTGACGCAGTGCTGGAAACACCTGCTGCCCCACACGCGCTCTTTCGATAACCTGGATCGCATTGCCGATGTCATCAGCGAGTTTGATCTGGTGGCACTGCAGGAGGCCGATGGTGGCAGCCTGCGCAGCTTTTTTATCAATCAGGTGGAATACCTGGCAAAAAAGGCCAACTTTCCACACTGGCATAAACAGACCAACCGCAATCTCGGGAAATTTGCACAACATAGCAATGGCTTACTCAGCAAGTACCGCCCCTACCAGGTGACGACACACAGGCTGCCCGGCCTGCTGCCCGGCCGCGGGGTGATGGAGGCGCGATACGGCACCCCTGAAAATCCGCTCATTGTCCTGATGGCTCACCTGGCGCTCAGTAAAATGGCACGCACCTATCAGTTCAACTTCATTGGCACGCTGGTTAACCAGTTCGAACATGTGGTGGTGATGGGTGATTTCAACTGCCAGCCGAGCAGCGAAGAGATGACGATGCTACTGCGTGATACCAATCTTTCCCGCCCCGGCACCATTCATAACACCTATCCCAGCTGGCGTCCGGTGCGAAATATCGACCACATCCTGACCACCCAGTCAGTCAGGATACGCAGTGTCGAGGTGCTAAATGAAACACTCTCAGACCACCTGCCGCTTGCGGTCGAGATCCAGATCCCATCCGCCGTTAAGCTGCGCCACACTTAAACAGCCACGAGTACCCACATCGATCTGTTTTACTGATCAACGGGATTCAATCATCCCTTTTTTCTGCCGCTAATCTTTTACACCCATAACCAGCTGCTGGGTTGCGTTAACTCAGCCATTTCAGTGGAAAAAAGATGAGCCAAACCGCTTCGAGCCTTTTGACAACACCAGCGCACACCAGTCAGCACAACACGCTGTTAAGGCAGACGCTCGCCTCGATGAATCAGATCATCCTCGGCAAAGAGCAGACGTTACGGCTCGCCTTAACCTGCCTGCTCGCACGCGGTCATCTGTTGATTGAAGACCAGCCTGGTGTCGGTAAGACCACGCTCTCACACCTGCTTGCCCGTGTTCTTAATCTCGATTTTCAACGCATCCAGTTCACTAGCGATATGTTACCCGCCGACATCCTCGGCGTTTCAGTCTACGATCAAAATAGTGCCAGCTTTAAATTTCACCCCGGCCCTGTTTTTTCGCAGCTGGTGCTCGCAGATGAGGTCAACCGTGCAACCCCCAAGGCGCAGAGCGCTCTGCTTGAGGCGATGGAGGAGTACCAGGTGACCACCGAAGGTGAAACACATCCACTGCCATCCCCCTTTTTTGTGATTGCGACCCAAAACCCCAGTAACCAGATCGGCACCTTTCCGCTGCCAGAGTCACAACTCGACCGTTTTTTGATGCGCCTTGAGATCGGCTATCCCAACCAGGCAGATGAAAAAGCGTTACTCAAAGGGCGCGACCGCCGCGAACTCTTAAAAGAGATGGAGGCCACGCTAACACCGGCGCAGTTGCTGGAGATTCAATCAGTCGTGCCGCAGATTCATGTCTCCGATGCGTTGATCGATTATCTACAGAAGATTCTCAGCTTTAGCCGCCACAGCTCCTGTTATCGCAACGGCCTTTCACCACGTGCGGGCATCGCAATATTACGCTGCGCGCAGGCATGGGCGCTTCTCGATGACCGAGACCATCTGCTACCCGAAGATATTCAGGCCATCCTGCCCGCCACCACCCATCATCGCCTGCAGCCATCCGTAGCGCTGGCAGAACAGGGGCAGGATGAGGTTGTATCACACCTGCTGACGGTACCACTCGACTAGTACGCCTCGTCTTACCTGACCGATGAAATACCTGCCGCCATTGATTGAACAGATCACCTCACGCCTGTTCAACATCGAACGACGCAGAGGCAACAGCCGCAGTGAATCAATCGTACTCACACGTCGCCGGATCTATATCCTGCCGACCTACTACGGCCTGCTCTTTGCCATGCTGCTCATGCTACTGCTGGTCGGCTCAACCAATTACAACAACAGCCTCGGTTTCGTCTTAACCTTTCTTCTCGCCAGCATCGCACTAGTGTCGATCATTCACACCTACCGCAACCTGCTTAATCTCAGGATTGAGGTGGGCAAAGCGGGTGCGGTCTTTTGTGGGTCGGACGCAACCTTTCAGCTGCAGCTAAAAAAAACTGACAAACAGGTGCGCTATAACATCTGTGTTCGCGCCAAAGGCACCTCTCCCTTCATCACGACCATCGATGACAATACGATTGCGACCGTGAAACTGACACGCCCTGCCACACAACGCGGCTGGCAGCCACTTGAACAGATCACCATCGACAGTGTCTTTCCATTAGGGTTCTTCCGTGCCTGGTCCCACTGCACTCTGCCGATATCATGTCTGGTCTACCCGCAGCCAGCGCCCCCATCGCCACCACCCACCAGCCGGAGTGGCGGTACAGGCAACAGCAGTACGCTCAGTGGTACGGATGACTTTATCGGTTTTCGTAGCTACCAACCCGGTGATTCACCTCGCCATGTCAACTGGAAGGGGGCTGCGCACAGTGATGAGCTGCTCACCAAACGCTTTGCCGATCATGAATCAAGCGAAAACTGGTTTGAGTGGGATGCACGACCCGACCTCGATACTGAAGCGCGCCTTAGTCTGCTATGTCGCTGGGTAATCGATGCGGAACAGCATGGTAATCGCTACGGCCTGCGCATGCCAGACAGCACCATCCCTTTAGGCCAGGGCAGCGACCAGCAACACCGCTGCCTTAAGGCGTTAGCGCTGTTTGAACCGATATCGACATAGCTACGCCATGAAAAGAGATCTCGCCCACATCACCACCTCGCGCACCACTACCCTGTGGCTGCTTGCTGCACTACTGCTTGCATTTGCACCGCATACCTTGCGCCTGCCACTGACCATCTCTGCTCTCTGTCTGCTATTTGGACTGTGGCGTTTTAGTATAGAACGTCGCCCAGCGGCAAAATTGCCACGCCGTATTGTCCGCACAATGATCCTCTGCGCAACACTGGTGATTGTCTATCTGCACTACGGCACATTACTGGGGCGTGAAGCCGGTATTGCACTGCTCGCCACCATGCTGGCACTCAAGCTACTGGAAATGCGCACAGTGCGTGACTATATTGTGGTGATCCTGCTCGGCTATTTTCTCGCCGTAACGCTCGTGCTCTATAGCCAGACCCTGCCAATTGCGGCCTATATGATCCTGGTCGCCTTTATGCTGACCGCCACGCTGATTGATCTCAATCTTCAACAGGAAAAGCGGTCTGTTCAGACCCGCCTGCAAGTCACCGGAAAACTTTTTGTACAGGCAGTCCCGATCATGTTGATCCTCTTTTTTCTTTTCCCACGCATTCCCGGGCCACTATGGTCACTGCCCGACGATGCACACAGCGGCACCACCGGGATAAGCGATGAAATGTCGATGGGTAGTATCAGTAATCTCAGCCAGTCAAACAGGATCGCCTTTCGCGTCGCTTTTGATGAGCAGATCATCGATAACACTCTTAGCTACTGGCGAGGCCCAGTACTGTGGCAAACTGATGGTAAGAACTGGCGTGCCGGTCCTGCCGCCACCAGCGGCGCGCTAAGCTACCGCCCTAAAGGTGAACCTGTTCACTACACCGTCACCCTTGAGCCACATAACCGAAAATGGCTCTACGGGCTCGATATACCCGCCACGGTGCCGCCCCAGGCGACGATAAACCGGGACTTTCAGCTAATAACTCAATCAAAGGTAAAAGAGCTAACGCGATATGAAATGTCCTCATACAGCGAGTATGAAACCGGCCCGTTAACCAGCGATGAGCGGCAGCGCGCACTGCAACTTCCCACCAGCAGAAATAGTCGTGCCGTTGCACTTGGCCAGCAGTGGCAGCAACGGCTACAGGAGCCGGAGAAAATTATTAGCCACGCACTGCAATACTTTAACCAGCAACCGTTTGTTTACACTCTGAAACCACCGCGGCTAGGAGATAACCCTGTCGATGAATTTCTCTTTAATACACAACAGGGCTTCTGTGAACATTACGCCGCCAGCTTCACCATTTTAATGCGTGCTGCCGGCATCCCTGCCCGCATCGTTACCGGCTATCAGGGAGGTGATTTTAATCCGATTGGCAATTACCTCATTGTGCGCCAGCGTGATGCCCACGCATGGACAGAAGTCTGGCTGGCCAGGCAGGGGTGGGTGCGAGTGGATCCCACTGCAGCAGTGGCACCTGAACGGATCGAACAGGGAGCTGAAACACTCTTTTCCGAGCGCTTCAATCGTCAATCAACATTGCAGTTTGACAGCATGTTTCTAACTACTGGCTGGCTCAGGCTGCGTTACGGCTGGGACACTCTGAACAATAGCTGGAACCAGTGGGTCATCGGCTATGACACCCTGAAACAGTCGCAACTGCTGTCGCGTTTCGGGATCGACTCGATTAAACAGATGGCGATCATCATGGTCATCGCCATCATATCAGTATTAACCATATTGCAACTGCTGGCCATGCGCCGTAGCCGAAAAAAACAAGACCTTATCTCATCAACATACCAGCATTTCTGCCAGAAATTTGCGGCTATCGGTATCCAGCGACAGCCTCATGAAGGGCCGATTGACTTTTCACAGCGGATTATCGCTGCACGCCCCGATCTCGCACCGCAAGTGCTGCAGATCAGCGACCTCTATATTGCACTTAAATATCGCCCACGTCATACTCAACAACAGATCAAACAGTTACAACAGCAGGTCAGGCGACTAAAACTTTAACGACTTCGATAACAGGGTGCTAACTATGGCAACAGGCAGGACACCAAAACTCGAACAAATTAATAATAGTGGCAATTTCAAAGGTGAAATCGTCTCGATGCTTGAGTCCAATAACATGTTCACCGACTTTGAACGTCAGGAGCTGCGAACACTTAGCGATTATTGCCAGGCCTACCGCGCCCCGCAAGGAACCACTGTCTTTGCTGAAGGTGAGCAGTCGAATTATCTCTGCCTGCTGGTTGAAGGGCGGCTAAGCGTCCTTAAAGATGCCGACGGTGAAAAGAGTAAAAAGCTGGTCGATGTGCGCCCCGGCAAGACCATTGGTGAGATGTCCGTAATTGATGGTCTCCCCTATTCAGCCACGGTCAAGGCTGCCACCGACTCCAGGTTGATCCTGATCACCAAAGAGAACTTCACCAGAGTTACTGAAGAGCACCCTCGCCTCGGGGTCAAGATCCTGTGGAAGTTTTCCCAGTTGCTGAGTCTGAGGCTACGCCAGACGAGCGGGAAGCTGATTGATCTACTCTGAATCTGCAAATTAATACCATATTCATCATCGACAACATTGCCGCCAGCGGCTAATAGGCGATAAAATCAACCCCATCTTTTCAACCCCCTCGGAGAAGTTTCATGCGTAAAATCGTTTCAGGCCTCGCACTCACCAGTGCATTGATGTTCACCGCTTCTGCTAACGCTGCAGAGCACGTTATCAAGATGCTCGACACTGGTGAAGATGGCAACATCATGGTTTTCGAACCCGCCTTTATCAAAGTGAACAAAGGCGACACCATCAAGTTTGTTTCAACTGACATTGGCCACAACAATATTTCCCGCTTTATACCTGAAGGTGCTAAAAACTGGAAAGGGGAAGTGAGCCATGACGTCACCGTGACCGTTGATCAAGAAGGTGTTTACCTCTATGAGTGCGACCTGCACAAGTTTCTCGGTATGGTCGGTGTGATCCAGGCCGGTGAGGCCAGCAACCTGGCAGAGGCGAAAGTGGCTGCAGATAAACTGACGGCTGGCATGGCGATGGGCGCCGAACGAATGAACAAATATCTGGCAAAAGTTAAATAGTGCAACCAACCACGCCAGCCCTGTTGCAGGGCTGGCGCTTTCTAATTAATCATCCCCCCAACGCGGTAGCAGTGTGTGTGCTATCGCTAGATGATCGAGAATGCGTGCCACCACAAAATCAACCAGGTCATCAATCGTTTCAGGTTCCTGATAAAAGCCTGGGTTCGCCGGCAGTATCGTCACCCCGAGACGCGCCAGCGTCAGCATGTTCTCCAGATGAATGGCGGATAGCGGTGTCTCACGATGCACCAGAATCAGCTTGCGCGCTTCTTTGATTGCAACATCTGCAGCGCGCTCCATTAACGAACGGCTGGCACCTGTTGCCACCGCCGATAGCATGGCACTGGTACAGGGACAGACCACCATCGCACGCGATGCACCAGAGCCACTCGCCACGGGTGATGACCACTGCTCCTGGCCATAGACCTTAAGCTGATCCGGCGCGGCGTTATAAAGTGCCGTAAAAAAGGGCTGCATCGCTTTAGGGCTGCTGGGTACCTTTAACTCTGTTTCCATCGCCAGCACGACCTGAGCAGGGGATGACACCATCAGGTAGACCTGCTCACCCGACTCCAGCAAGCACTGCAGCAGGCGCAAGCCATATTGTGCGCCAGAGGCGCCGGTCATCGCCAGAGTGATTGAGTCGCGGCTCATTTCACCCCACCGCTCTTTAGCTCAAGTGCATCAATCAATTTCTGATGAATACCATCGAAGGCGCCGTTACTCATCACCAGCAGGTGGGTTCCGGGGTTTGCCCCCTTCACTGCCTGCGCAACGATGGCATCAACAGCGTCAAACACCTGGGCATGACTCCCGATATCTGCAGCAATTTTCTGCATTGAACAGTCACTACTGGCGGGCTGAAAAAACATCACCTCATCAGCCTCGGCAAAGGCCGCTGCAAGCGTCTCCTGATGCACCCCCATCTGCATCGTATTAGATCTCGGCTCCAGTATCGCAACGATATGCTCACTGCCGACCTGCCGACGAAGCCCCTCCAGCGTCATAGTAATCGCCGTTGGATGGTGGGCAAAATCATCATAGACCTGTACGCCGTTCACCTCACCACGCCTCTCCATACGCCGCTTTACACTCTGAAATTCAGCCAGCGCATCGATCGCATGGTGAACCATCACCCCGGCATGGCGCGCTGCCGCAATCGCGGCGAGGGCGTTATTGATATTGTGCTGTCCCATCAACGCCCATTCAACACGCCCCTGTTTTTCACCCTTTAAATAGACATCAAAGCTACTACCATCCTCAGAGAGATTTTGTGCCTGCCAACCTGACGGCACAGAAAAACTCTCGACGGGTGTCCAGCAGCCCTGCTCCAGCACATCACTAATATTGTCATCATCACCGGGCGCTACGATCAAGCCGTTCTGCGGCACGGTGCGTACCAGGTGATGAAATTGCCGCTTGATCGCATCGAGATCATCAAAGATATCGGCATGATCAAATTCGAGGTTGTTCAGAATCAATGTGCGTGAGCAGTAGTGAATGAACTTGGAACGTTTATCAAAAAAAGCAGCGTCATATTCATCTGCTTCGACGACAAAAAATGGTGCATCACCCAGCCGCGCCGAGATGCCAAAATTCTCAGGGATGCCGCCAATCAGAAAGCCGGGCTTTAGTTTGGCATATTCAAGCATCCATGCCAGCATACTTGAAGTGGTTGTTTTGCCATGAGTACCCGCGACACCCAGCACCCAGCGATCACGCAGGATATATTGCGCCAGAAAGGCGGGACCGGAAATATAGGGAAGATTGCGGTCGAGCAGATACTCAACCATCGGGTTGCCGCGTGACATTGCATTACCGATGACGACCAGATCCGGTGCAGGATCAAGCAGCGCGGGGTCGTAACCGTCTGACAGCGCAATCCCCTCCGACGCCAGCTGCGTACTCATCGGCGGATAGACATTGGCATCCGAGCCGCTCACTTCATAACCAAGCTGACGAGCCAGTAGCGCAATGCCACCCATAAAGGTGCCACAGATTCCTAGAATATGGATATGCATCCTGACTCCCATTTACAAAATCAACACCAAGGAACTTCCCGTCAGGTAACAGGTACCGCCGCCGCGACTTCCGCCACCTCCGGGCTAAAAAAGAGTGTACGCATCACACGGTATGAGAGAAAGATATAGAAAAATGAGATCAGCAGCGCCATCCAGATAGAGGTGTCAAGCCCATGTTTGAAGATGTTGGCGATGATCGCTACCTCCCAGATCAACCACAACCACAACAGCACCGTTGCGATAACAATAAAAAAAGTACCGCCACCATCGACACCATACTGCTGTAGCATCAACAGTGGCCACAGCAGCAACTCCATCAACGCACAGGCACCGGCCATTGCCGTCACCATCTGTACATAACGTATGGTTAAATCGAGCACCCACAGTACAATATAAGTTAGCCCCGCCAGTAGCAGGGTATCAACAAGGGCCACCTGAATGGCAGTGCCTGGCCCTTTTTCACCGACCGTGAGCATCAGCGCGATCGCACCATAGGCCAGCAGCGCTATCGCCATCAGCAACGTTGAAGCCGGTAAGTCCTGAGGACCTGCCTTTAGGCGACAAATCTCAATAAACCGTAGAAGGATCCTGTCCACGTCACTCTCCGCTTGTCATGCCACCTGAAAATTTTTTTCGAGAGCCGCATCATAACGCGGCCACCTGCGAAACTAAACACCCGTCAACACCCCTGCCAAACCCCCTGAAAGAGTAATGATACAAGCCACTACAACGACACCACTATACCACTCGAGCGTGACTCCGCGTATATTGATCTAATGTGGAACCGTATCGAAAATCACATCGCTGAAAACTGCCATCACCCCTTCAAAATCCAGCAGCGCAGCTCGATTGGCGGCGGCTCGATCAATCAGGCCTTTTTATTAGAGGGGAGTGGCCAACGTTACTTCATTAAACTCAATAATCGCGACGCTCTGGCGATGTTTACTGCTGAGCTTGCCGGGCTACAGGCAATACTGGATAGCGCTACGATCGCGACACCCCGGCCACTCTGCTGTGGTACGGCGGGTGAGAGCGCCTTTCTGGTGATGAGTTATATCGATCGCGCTGCTGGCGACAGCGGTAGCCATGCGCAGCTGGGTGAGCAGCTGGCCGCGATGCATAACCAACGCTGTGACTATTTTGGCTGGCAGCAGGACAACACCATCGGCTCCACCCCGCAGCCCAATCCACCCGCTCAAAACTGGATCGACTTCTGGCGCGAACATCGCCTCGGCTTTCAGCTCAAACTCGCGCGACAGAACGGCTTTGACGGCCCACTGCAAACTGAGGGGGAGCGGCTGCTCGACTGTTTCGGTGCGCTGTTTGATGGCTACACTCCGCTGCCATCACTGCTCCATGGGGATCTATGGTCAGGCAACTACTGCTTCGATAAGAGCGGTACACCGCTAATCTTTGACCCCGCCTGTTACTATGGCGATCGTGAAGCCGATATCGCCATGACAGAACTCTTTGGTGGTTTCAATGAACAGTTCTATCGCGCCTATCAAAGTGCGCTCCCGCTCGACAGCGGCTATCAAACTCGCAGGACGCTCTACAACCTCTACCACATACTCAACCACCTCAACCTGTTTGGCAACGGTTATCTATCGCAGGCGCAGCAGATGATACGGCAGTTATTGAGTGAGCTGGCAGCGTGAGTAACGATCACCGTTTACGATAAATATCGAGCAGGCGCTCAAAGTTGTTTCGTTGCGCGCTACTCAAAGCGCATCTGCAACATCAATCCACCCGTTTTCTCAGACAAGGTCTTATACTCCGCCAGTGTCGGTGGGTTTGAACGCCCCAGCGGCAGAGTAAAGACAGGGCTTTTAATGCGAGAATAGAAGATCTGGTCATCCGAAGGCTCATCACCAATCAACAGATAGGCCCCCGGTGCGCGGGTGTTCTTTGCCGCGCGACGGAAGGCGTCACCAATGGTCTCATTGTTGCCGACGAATGGTGCCCCCTGCATCAGCATGTCGAACATTTCACCCATTGAGCCGGTATAGGTTTTTGCAATGCCATCTGAAAACCAGGTAACCGCATCCAGGTTTTTTCCCGAGCGGGTGACAATCACACGCAGCACTGGAATCAGAAAGTGGGAGGCGCCGTGCATCGAGCCAGTGGCATCGATAACGAGGTGGATCTCTTTGCCGGGAATTTTCTTTAACCCTTCGATAAAGATCTCAAAATCTTTTCGCCCTTCCCCTTCAGCCAACCCGGCCGGCTCGAGGATTTTATCCATCTGGCTTTCGGAATCCATAATCGCCATCTCATCAAGCTCGCCTATCAGGCGCGCTTTATCGGCACCCGACAATTCAAGCTGCTTTTCAAGCTTTGCCACCTGCTCTTTTAGCCGGGGTAGCTGATCTTCCTCAGCCACTTTTGAGGTGATCAGAATGGTGACCAGCAGAAAAATAAAGGTGGCGAGCATCAGCAACGCAACATCCGAGAAACTCTCATGGACGTTGGTATAGGTAAACTTACGTCTATCTTTCACGGTAGCAAAAGTGCGTAGTTACTCTTCAGGGGGGCGAGTGCGGCGCGGCTTAAAGCGCAGCACATCTTTGCACCGCTGCCAGAAGGTGCGATTAAGATTTTTCATCAAGCGCGTCTCCTGTCGCATCAACATGTAGGCCTGCCGGTTCATCTCGATTGTCTCTAGCAGCGCGGTGCGTTCTTCCTGCGACAGGCTACGCAAATTACCAACTTCCTGACGAAACTCTTCCATCGCACCACGTGATGCAGTAAAGGCCGATTGCAGAAACTTGACCCGCTCACCCAGCGAAGCCATTTCAGCATCGAGAAAACGGATGTCGCGCTCCAGTGACGGCTTAAAGTCGGCCGAGCAGTAAATCAGGCAGATGCGCATGATGCGGTCATATAACGCCTCCACCCCCTGCTCGGCGATCTGGGCAAACACTCGCAACAGGACACCGCCAAGAATGGCACCCAGCAATGTGGTGTAAAAAGCGGTGCCCATCCCACCCATCGCCTTACGCAACCCCTGTAACAGCTGTTCCTGGTCGTGACCAAGCGCATCAAGCGAACTGGTCAGGCCAGTCAGTGTCAGCGTTAAGCCCATCACGGTTCCGATCAGACCCAGGGTGATCAGCAGATTGCCCGCCACCTCAATTGAGCGCCCCATGCGCTGGTATCCGGCGAGTTCGACATGCAACAGCGCTTCGGTATCGGGCTTGCTGTTTCCTTCCATCGCCATCTTTAGTGATAGAAAAAAACGGTTCACGGCGCGCTTCTCGGAGCGGCTCTGCAGGCCGATCAGCCCTTTATCTTTGACTTCACTCTCAATACGGCGAGCCGCCAGCGACTCTTTGGTGAGCACCACACTCAGTTCAAAGCTGGCAACGAGACCAAAAACAAAAAAAGCCAGGATGATCCAGGTAATGCGTGTTTTATCCTGGGCAAGAAAATCCCAGATGCCAGCCTCCTGGTAGAAACCGAAGTAGACACCCGTCGCTGTCGCTGCCCAGATGGCCCACAGCAGTAACGTGCGATAGGGATGATGTTTCATACCAGCACCGTCTGTCGCGCTTTCACGCGCCGCTCCTTAGCAAGATTCTCCCCCATCTCCCCCAGCCTCATCGTCAACCGATATTATTATTCGTATAAATGGAAATATAAATCAGAAAGGGCCTTTTGTCTTCTAAGAGTTATCAACACTGCCTTGTTCAGCAACTGGTTCAGCGACGGATGAAACGTATCCAGCGCCAGATATTGAGCAGGCTCGATAACGACGCAGCCAGATAGGTGAGTGCGCAGGCACGCAGGATCTTTTTCGCTACCAGCTCTTCGGCCTGTGTCAGGTACTGCCCTGCCTTAATCATCGGCATCGCCTTGCCGAAGCTGGCATCCCACTCCACCGGCAGCGTCACCAGATGCACCAGCGCAGAAACACCAAGGCTAATCAGACCAACCACAAACATCAACACCCCCACCGACGGTGCACGCGTAAAACCGACCAGCACCGGCACTGCAAACATCGCCATTGACCCCATCTTCTCCGTCACCTGAGCGACCTTCACCAGCCTGGCACGCAGCGCCAGCCTGGGGTCGTCGTCGCGGTGCTGAATCGCATGGCCCACTTCATGGGCCGCAACCGCAACGGCGGTGAGTGACTTGCCAGTGAAGTTAGCCTCACTAAGGCGCACGCAGCGATCGGCCGGATCGTAGTGATCACCGAGCGCCGTCTGCTCAACCGCTACCTTTTCCAGCCCCGCCCTATTGAGCAGGTGTCGCGCAAACGCTTCGCCATTACCGGGGAAGTGATCCTGCGGCTTGCTGTGACGAGAGAGCACCGATCGCGCCCAGAGCTGCGGACCAAACAGCAGCGCGAGAAGGAGCAATAGAAGAATGACTAGATGCATCCAGCTGCACCCGATAACGTCACCGCCTGCTTCACGACAGAATTAGATAAAAGGCAGAAAAGGGACGCGCGGGTTCTCGCCCGATGGGTGAAGTGGTGCCTGCCGTGCGGGGCCTGTTGCACGCAGAAAACGACTCATCTCTTTTGCCGCTGCCAGCCCAACCAGATGCGGCTGAAAATAGGTGCCACGAAATTCGCCATCCACCGGCTCAATCGAAATATAATAGGTAGCACCAGCCCTGAAGTCGAAACGTTTGGTCCGCTCCATATCCTTGAACTGGCGAAATGGGCCGGCAATCGTCAATGATTTAATGGTTAAATCCACCTCTCCTGGCTTCAGATGTACCAGTGTGTACTCTGATTTGACCAGCTTCAGTAGCTCTTCCCGGTTCAGTTCTATCGTGATGCGGTTGTCGGTAGCCCCCATATAGCGCTCAGTATCGGGGCGAATAAAATAGACAGCGGCGTAGTTACCAGAGCCTTTTTGAATCAATGAGTGCCTCGAGTCGATCGAAGTGCATCCAGCAAGCGCCAGAACCTGCAACAGCATCAGAGCCGCAACACCCATCCTTATCATCATTTTCAGGAACACCCCTTCGACAAATTTAAAACATCACCACCTGGCCAGATCATCTCATTCATTTTGTATCAAAACAAGCGCTTGAAGCCTCCCTGAAGAGACTGCGCAAGGGGTCAATCTCACCCCGTTTCTCCCCAAAACTTGCCACATCCACTCACGTTTGCTTCAATACACGGCTACCCGCGCACGGTGATAACAAAAACGCATCCAGTAGCATCTGCTCTTTAAAGGAGCGCTACGCGGGTACAACGATAAGAATTTCGCTTGCGGGTGCCCTGCAAAAAACTAGAAACAAACATGCACCCGTGACTTTAAGCCACAGATTTATAAAGTCTTTATAACCTTTAAGGGAGAACCTACATGTCTGCTAAACATCCAGTCGTTGTCGTGACCGGCTCATCAGGTGCTGGCACCACTACCGTAAAAAACGCCTTCCAGCATATGTTCCATCGCGAAGGGATCAACGCCGCCGTAATCGAAGGCGATGCGTTCCATCGCTATGATCGCATGGAAATGAAGGCAAAAGTTGCTGAAGCGGCGAAAGAGGGTAAAGACCTGAGCCATTTTGGCCCTGAAGCCAATATTCTCGACAAGCTTGAAGAGCTCTTCAGGAGCTATGGCGAAACCGGCACCGGTCAGATGCGTAAATACCTGCATGATGAAGTCGAAGCCGCCCCTTACAAACAGGAGCCAGGCACCTTCACCCCGTGGGAACCGGTCCCTGAAGGTAGTGATATCCTTTTTTATGAAGGGCTGCACGGCGGCGTCGTCACCGAAGAGGTGGATGTCGCCAGGTGGGTTGACCTGCTCGTCGGCGTGGTGCCTATTGTTAATCTGGAGTGGATTCAGAAGATTCACCGTGATACCGCACAGCGCGGCTACTCGGCAGAAGCGGTCACCGATACAATCCTGCGTCGCATGCCTGACTATGTTAAAACCATCACCCCTCAGTTCTCGCGCACCGATATTAACTTCCAGCGCGTGCCCGTGGTGGATACCTCTAACCCTTTTATTTCACGTGATATTCCAACACCTGATGAGAGCCTGATCGTGATCCGCTTCAGACACCCAGAGAAACACGACCTCCCCTACTACCTCTCGATGCTAAAAGATTCGTGGATGTCTCGCCCCAACACCATCGTACTGCCTGGCGGCAAAATGGGACTGGCAATGGAGGTCATCCTCAATCCAGTGGTGCATGAACTGATGGAAAATAAACGCAGCGCATAATAGCCACCGCTTTTCAGGCGAGTGTTTTAATGTGATCTGCTCAAACGCCACTCTGATTTCAGAGTGGCGTTTTTTTTCATCTGAGCGTCAGCTACGTTACTAAGCAACCTCTGATTTATTCTCATGACGAGGCGTGAAGCAGCGACATCATCACTTAACTCATTGATTCATCTCACGTCGAGGTTGCCGCCCTGAAGAACCTGGCGCTCCAGTCCATCGCGCATTGCTCACAAAGAGGGAAGGCAACAAAAATACAGGCGGGGATTAGTGTTTTATAGTTAACCGTAGAAATTTGACACATCCCGGCTGCGCAGGGGGGGTAAAGCCCAGGCATCGATAATCCATAACCAATAACCTGATGCTCATCACAGCCGGGAGTGCCGGTCAATCACCATCCCTTGCACCGCCCGGGGCCGAATCACTCGACCCCGAGAGAGGAGGAGATGCATGGAATGTCTGTCGTGCGATAAAGAGTCTAGAGGATCACCCACTATAAATCAACTACTTTTTATATGGTTATTATTGACTAACTTAGATGGGTATTTAACTGCCGTTCATACTCGTATTTCAAAATCGGTTCAGAGCAATCGGTGAGATCAATATAGCTCGCCCATATTTCACCACCAGATCTGCTACCAATGAATTGCAGTATAAGGCAGCCCTAAAATAACCGCATCAAATTGCCTTCTGCCATCCTGGCACGCCATCATTTTTTAGCGACTGTTTACCGGTATTTATTCAAAGAAGGGTCGATAATCTCATCGATGCCCCTCACCGCCTAGCGGTATCTCAGACAACAAAATTCAACTGGTGTTTCGTAGGAAAATATATCCGCATGGAATGGGAAGGTCATCAGGTCGGCTTGATTGCCACCAGGAGAGCATCTGCCGCCTTGTATGTTGTAAAAAGCATTGAATCCACTTATTAACAAACAGACCGGATTCTAGCTAAAGATTCCACCCAGCACAACGCTGAAAAACACATTTGCACGCAGAATCAGACTCCCTAAAATCAATGAAAGAACTTGATTCGGCAAGCGGTGTACACAATATTCAATCATAAAAAAACGACTGCCGAAGCAGCCGTTCTGTATCGGTGTGATAAACACTTGTTACCGATAGTCCCCACCATCGGAATGCTTGATACAGGAAAACCCTAGCAACCATGTGGTGTAATGGCAAGCACAATAAATCATGGAGAGAAAAAATGCCTTATCGACTGGGGATTGATTTTGGCACCGCATCGGTTGGTCTTGCCTGTATCACACTGGACAACGAATCCACGCCCGAAAATATCGCCTATCACAGCGCGCATATCTTTCAGGAGCCGGTAGAAGCTGCTACCGGAGGTGGTATTGGTAGCACCAAGGCATCTGGCCGGGGCATGGCCCGACGTACCCGACGACTGATCGACCGCCGCGCCAGCCGTTTACATGATCTTGCGGCCATCTGTGAACTACTCGACATTGACCCTCAGACTATCACCCCTGATAACGGCCGACGTCTTCATGAGGCCCGCAGCCAAGCAACCACAAAACCCATTGCGCTGGATGATCTGGCCAGGGTATTTTTTCGAATGTCCAAACGGCGTGGTTATGCGGGAGGCTTTCAGGTTAAGTAAAGAAGGCGATGAAGGCCAGGTTGAAGGCGGCATCACTCAGCTCAAACAACTAATGCAGGATGCGAATGGTGAGTGGCTTGGGCAATACCTGCTGCACCGTTTCAACAACGGCGAAACCCTCAAGCTGAAAGAAGCAAAACCCCATGGCCTGTACGTCAGCCGGGAAATGGTGGAAGCCGAGTTTGAACAAATCTGGAAAGTGCAGTCAGTGACTCATTCAATTCTGAATGGGCTATACGAAGGCCTGAATGAGCGATACAAAGACAATCCACTCAAAGAGGTTTTCCGCGACGTTATCTTTTACCAGCGGCCACTGAAATCCGTTACTGCGATGGTGGGGCAATGTCCATTGGAACCCAATCTGCCGCGGGCCCCCATGAGTCAACCCGCCGCACAAGCGTTTCGCATTGAAAAACAGATTGCCGATTTGCGTTGGGGCATGGGGCGTCGTTCCCAACAACTTACACCAGAGCAAAAAACCGTTATCCGCAAGTTGCTCTCGACAAAAGAGAAAGCAACTTTCTTGCAAATTAACACGGCACTAAATAAAGCAGGCTGCCCAAATCCAGACAAACGCGGACTTAATTTTGACCGGCCCAGCCGACCTGAACTCAAAGGCAACAGCACTCTGAAAGCGGTGGGAAAATTAGGGCTTGCCGAACAATGGCTGGCACTCAACGAAGGCACACAAATCAGCATCATCAACTTTCTTGCTGACCTGGGGTCACCACAGGAAGTGGATCGTAAAGACTGGCATCTCCAGTATCGCGGTAAAGGCAAAGATGGAAAACCTGGGGAATTACGTAAATTTTCTCCTGACATGGTGAACTTCATTAACGCCATGGTTACCAGCGGCAAATTTGACCGCCTCAGTAAAATGGGATTCGATAGTGGACGTAGCGCCTATTCCATCAAGGCATTAAAAAACTCACGGAAAAAATGCGCGGAGGCATGGATGAATACGACGCCATCTTAGCCTGTCATCCAAAACCTGAAGAAAAAGCTGAACTATCCACACATCTTGATTCCCATTGACCTACCGGCAACATCGTGGTTGATGTTGCCCTGCGCCAAATGCGCTACGCCGTCAACAATGCTATTGATGCCATGGGTGGCGAGCCACCTGCGGAAGTGGTCATCGAGCTTAGTCGTGACATGGGGTTGGGATTAAAACGCCGCGGTGAAATTGAAAAAGGCATAGATAAAAATCAACGCGAACGCAAAAAGGCCAGGGAAGACCTGGAGAAAAACAGCCATCCCGCAACCTCCACTAATATCTTCCGCTGGCGGCTGTGGCAGGAACAGGATACCAATTGCCCCTACTGTGAACGAAGGATCAGTCTCGGCGCAGCAGTGGATGGCAACGAAACCAATCTGGAACATATCATTCCGCGTACCCTCACCCGCGTTGGCCGCCAACAAGACCACCTCATGCTATCACACCGTTCCTGTAATGATGAAAAGGGAAACCGCACCCCCTGGCAAGCCGGGGGTGATGACATTAACAAATGGAAAATTATCACCGAACGAGCCAAAGCGCTGGAAAAGAAACGACGCTTTGCCAAAGCACGTTTTCTCACCCTGCAAGACTGGAAAGCAGAGAAAATCAACAGTGACATCATCGACGATTTCACCAATCGTCAGTATCACGAAACCTCGTGGATTTCCAAACTGGCGGCACAGTGGATGCGTACGGTCTGTTCCGATGTTGCGGTCAGCCGCGGTGCAATGACCGCGCACCTGAGAAAAATATGGGGGCTAAATACCGTTATCCCGGAAATTCGTTACGAGTCTGGCCTGCCCGTTTTTGATACCGAAAAAAACCTGATTAATGAAGAAGAATTTAAAAAATACAAACCCTACTGGGAAGGTCACAACAATAATCACAGCGGCGTTCAACGCACCGACAAAATGATCGAAAAACGTATCGACCATCGGCATCACGTCATTGACGCATTAGTCATCGCCCTCACTTCCCGCGGCCTGTATCAAAAGATGGCGCACAATTACAAGACCTTAAGCGAACGTGCGCAAACGGATCAACACATCAAACTGAAACTCTCCATCAATCCCCCATTAAAAGATATTCGTACTCAGGCGCTTGAGATGACACGTGAACATCACATCGTCCACAAACCAGAGCGGCATATAGGTGGGTCATTGTTCAAAGGCACTGCTTATGGCGTCACCTGGGTGGAAAATGACAAAGACCCCAATGCTGATCCCAAACAGCAACTTACACTGCGCCAGAATCTTGAAACACTGGCTGACGACAAAAGCAAACCCGATGCTGTGCGCAAAAAGTTAGAGAAAATCGCCAGTCCTGACACACGCCGATTAGTGCTAAGTGTTTTTGATAAACGCATTGCAGCAGGAAAAACTGCAAAAGAGGCATTAACGAATATCCAGCACCCCCGATATCGCAATGTTATTCGGCAGGTAAAAATGTTGCGCGACTCAGCAAACACCGCCTGGAAAATTGAATTCAATAGTCGCCACAGCACACCTGACAAGCCTCACTACAAATACCTGCAATACGATGGTTACGCTTATCTTGAATTAACGGAAACACCTGGAGAGAAACCGAAACCCCGCCTGGTTACACAACCCGAGGCGCTGCAAAAGAAAGATCAACCGAATCCACCCAATACCCGACGATTTTTTAAGGGTGACACGATGGAAGATACAAAAGACGGGGATCACTTTATTGTGAAATCCTTCAGAGAACAGGGGCTGCAGATATTTCTCATTCCAATAACGGAAGCGAGAGAAATCGCGGATATGGATGCAACCATGAGACAACACAAACTGTCGCAAAAACAACAGGGACGGCGCGTGGTTGGCGGCACAAGTATTGCCCGCCTCAAACTGGTGGACTAATGCCTGATAACCGCATCCTTCTCATCGAAAACCCCGCCCACCTGTCGGTGGATTTGGGCCGCATCAGGATTGCACGACAGGATCATGAGGACGCGCATGTACTACCTGCTGACATCGCCGTACTGTGTTTGCATCACCACACCATCAGCCTGACAGTCAACGTATTACGCATATTGGCTGAGGCCGGAGCAGCGGTACTGATTACTCCTAGCTCAGTGATGCTGCAAGCGAAGTGAGTTTATCAAGCATTCCGATGGTGGGGTATCGGAACACTGTAAACCACCGCATGCCGATTGACCACCCAACACGATTTCACTATGCTGGACAGATGAAAATATTCCCATATTTTGGCACAGCCTTGCTGGCGAGCGTGTTGCTCACCACTCCCACTCTGGCATCATCTGACCGTTCACTGCAGATGCAGATCGATAAACTCACCCAGCGCCTCAATGAGCTGGAACAGCGCCTCAACAGCATTGAGAAAAAACCGGCTACGGTGACCCGCACCACCATCATCAAAACCAAAAGCTCACTACCGCCACCGACGAATCCCGGTGAGTGGAGCGACCCAACCAACTGGATTCACCTCCGTGTCGGCATGAATTATGAGGATGTGCGTGATCTGCTTGGTGAACCGCTCAAGATCCGCAGCGGTGCCTCCGAGTTCTGGTACTACACCGATAAGAAATTCGATGGGCCACACCTTAAGTTTTTATTTAAAAAGGTTAATAGCTGGAAGGCTCCCGAAGGCATTGCGGGCACCGATTAATCCCGCTTAATTTCAGACTCCGCGCAATATGATACGCGTTAAACAGATCGCTCTCCTGCTTGGGCCACTGCTGGGGCTGTCGGTCGCTGTCTTTGTCGAGATCCCCGGCCACCCTCTCGCCGCATCGATGCTGGGTGTGGTTATCTGGATGGCGATCTGGTGGCTCAGTGAATGCGTGCCGCTCGCCGTTACTGCGCTAATCCCACTGATCGCCTTTCCCATCATGGGCATCGCCACCGCCAAAGAGACCGCGCCGCGCTACATGGGCAGCATCATGTTTCTCTTTATCGGCGGCTTTCTGATTGCGCAGGCAATGGAGCGCACCGGGCTACATCAACGCATTGCGCTCGTCATTCTGTCACATCTGCACGGCAGCCCGCTTCAGATACTCCTGGGCTTTGCCCTCTCAACCGCTTTTCTGTCGATGTGGATCTCCAACACCGCAACCACCATGCTGATGGCCACCATCGCCATCGCCGTACTGACCCGCCTCGACAGGGTATTCGATGGTAAAACGATGGTGGTGATGGCCAGCACCCTGCTACTAACCATCGCCTATAGCGCCAACATTGGCGGCATGGGGACACCAGTCGGCACGGTGCCCAACCTGGTCTTCCTCGAAAACATGCGGGCAGCAGCGCCTGATGATGTGCCCAGCTTTCTTCAGTGGATGATGGTTGGCGTTCCGGTGGTAATCGCAGGTATCACGGTCGTAGTGCTCTATCTGGGGCGACGCGTGCGCAACCTGAACTGGTCTAACGCGGCGATTGAGGGGATCTCAGCCGAGCTGCAGAGCCTCGGCACCATGCGCCGTGATGAACGCTTTGTCGCCTGGGTGCTAGGGATAACCGCCGTCGCCTGGATGACACGCAAGGGGATACAGGGTGAAGGGATCGACATCCCCGGCTGGGCCTCGCTGCTACCCTACCAGGGGGTCGATGACGGCACCGTGGCGATCATCGCGGCACTCATTCTGTTTCTTGTGCCGATCCGCAACGGCAAACCGATCATGGATAAATCGACCATCGGCCGTCTACCGTGGGACATCATCCTGCTGCTCGGCGGCGGCTTTGCCCTCGCGATGGGGATGAAAAGCTCGGGCCTCTCATTCTGGGTGGGGCAGCAACTCCAGTTTCTTAGCGCTGTGCCGCTGCCACTGATGTTGCTCGGTATTGCACTGGTGATCGTCTTCCTCACCGAGGTGACGAGCAACACCGCCACCACCCAGGTGATGCTGCCGGTCCTGGCCGCGGTTGCCATCGCCAGCGATCACGATGTCACCCAGCTGCTGCTCACCGCAACGCTCGCGGCCTCCTGCGCCTTTATGATGCCGGTAGCCACGCCGCCCAATGCGATCGTTTTTGGTACTGAACGGGTCTCAATGAGCGAGATGATTAAAGCCGGTTTTCGCCTTAACCTCGTCTTTCCGCTACTGATTCTAGCCGCAGTACTGACGCTGCGCCCACTCATGCCATAAACACCATCCCTCAGCTAAACCCCCATGATCTTCTGCGATTTTGTTGTAATCTCCACGAATCTAGACAAATTCTATAAAATGGTGCTAAATTAGAAGCCATGGCGGCTGACAGGTTTAATAACCGTCAGTTGAAAGCAACTTAACGGGATTTAGCAGGATTTAACCGGATAATAACCACGCTGATGGCTAAATTACTCATTTTAAATGGCCCTAACCTGAATCTGCTGGGTGAACGGGAACCTGGCCACTACGGCAGCGACACGCTGGCCACAATTAACCAGCGCCTCGAAAAAGCCGCTCAGGGAGCCGGACACCAACTCTCCAGCTTTCAGAGCAATGCAGAACATGAGCTGGTCGATCGGCTACATGCTGCTAAAAAAGAGGATGTCGCCTTTATCATCATCAACCCTGCGGCCTTTACCCACACCAGTGTTGCGATTCGGGATGCGCTTTGCGCCACCCGCATCCCGTTTATTGAGATTCATCTCTCCAACGTCCACGCGCGCGAAGCGTTCAGGCATCACTCCTTTTTCTCTGATATTGCCGAGGGCGTGATCTGCGGGCTGGGACCAATTGGCTACGAACTTGCACTACAGGCTGCTATCAAACAGCTTGAAACAGACTAAATATCATTATTAAACAAACATTTTATAGAGCGCCCAAATGGATATACGAAAAATAAAGAAACTGATCGAACTGCTGGAAGAGTCTGATCTCGCCGAGATCGAGATTCATGAAGACAAGGAATCGGTCCGCATTAGCCGCACCAGCCAGGTGGTTGCCTCACAACCCGCCATGGTTGCGCCACCTCCTGCGGCAGCGCCTCCCCCAGTCGTCGTCGCTGAGCCTGCCACCAAGACAGCTGAAGCTGCCATTATCCACGGAAACCCAATTACAGCGCCAATGGTTGGCACCTTCTACCGCGCTGCGGCACCCGGGGCAAAACCTTTTGTTGAGGTGGGCCAGCGCGTTAATATCGGCGACACCCTCTGCATCATCGAAGCGATGAAGATGCTGAACCAGATAGAGGCTGACAAAGCGGGTGTTATCGTCGATGTGCTGGTTGAAAACGGGCAGCCAGTAGAATATGGCGAAACCCTTTTCACCGTCGAATAATTTGGAATAACTGCCATGTTTGAAAAGATCGTCATCGCCAATCGAGGCGAAATCGGACTGCGTATTCTGCGTGCCTGCCGTGAACTGGGCATTAAAACAGTTGCCGCCCATTCGTCGGCTGACCGCGACCTGAAACATGTCCGGCTGGCAGATGAGTCTGTCTGCATCGGGCCACCCTCATCGATGGAAAGCTACCTTAATGTGCCGGCTATCATCAGTGCGGCCGAAGTTACCGATGCCGTTGCGATCCACCCCGGCTACGGCTTTTTATCGGAAAATGCAGATTTTGCAGAACGTGTTGAGCAGAGTGGTTTTGTCTTTATCGGCCCACGCCCCGACACCATCCGCACCATGGGCGATAAAATTTCCGCTATCACGGCGATGAAAAAGAGCGGCGTCCCCTGTGTACCTGGCTCCGACGGCCCACTGGGCGATGACGCCGAAACAAATCTCAAGCTTGCGAACGAGATCGGTTACCCCGTGATCATCAAGGCTGCCGGTGGCGGTGGTGGCCGCGGTATGCGCGTGGTACACAGTGATGCTGCGCTCAATAACGCCATCTCTCTAACACGTGCCGAAGCGGGTAGCGCCTTTGGTAACGACACCCTCTACATGGAAAAATTTCTGGAGAACCCGCGCCATATTGAGATTCAGGTGCTGTCTGATTCTCATGGCAACGCCATTCATCTCGGCGAGCGAGACTGCTCCATGCAGCGTCGCCACCAAAAAGTCGTGGAAGAGGCACCCGCTCCTGGCATCTCTGAAGAGCTGCGCAACCAGATCGGTGAAGTGTGCGCCAACGCCTGCCGTGAGATCGGCTACCTCGGCGCCGGCACCTTTGAGTTCCTCTATGAAGATGGCAAGTTCTATTTCATTGAGATGAATACGCGCCTGCAGGTAGAGCACCCTGTCACGGAGATGGTCACCGGCGTCGACCTGGTCAAAGAGCAGCTACGCATCGCTTCCGGCGAAGAGCTGACCTATCAGCAGAGCGACATCAAACTCCGAGGCCACGCAATCGAATGTCGCATCAATGCGGAAGACCCAAAAAAGTTCACCCCCTCTCCCGGCAGAATCACCCAGTTCCACCAGCCCGGCGGCCCCGGTGTGCGGGTCGATACCCATCTCTATAACGGCTACACCGTACCGCCCTATTACGACTCAATGATCGGCAAACTGATTACCCACGGCAACTCACGCACTTCCGCGATCAACCGCATGCGTACCGCACTGGGCGAGCTGGTGATCGAAGGGATCACCACCAACACCCCGCTGCACCGCGATATTATGAACGACACTCACTTCCAGAGCGGCAGCACTAACATTCATTATCTGGAGAAAAAACTGGCGGAAGCCAACAGCTAATCCCGCAACCGCTCACCTCGGCCTCGCTCTGCAGGCCGGGGTGATCTTTCTCACAGCTTACCTCACCCAATGTGCGATAATCCCGTCGTCATTAATAATGGCATCAAATTTCGCAACACCGAATATGGAATCACCCTGAACCATGGCACTCATTACCCTACGCGCCGTTAACCTCGGCTTTGGCGGCCCGGCACTACTCGAACATATCGACCTCAAGATTGAGCGCGGTGAACGCCTCTGCCTCGTCGGCCGCAACGGTACTGGCAAGTCTACACTGATGAAACTGATCGCCGCTGAGATCAAGGCAGATGAAGGTGAGGTGGTCTACAGGCAGGGTATCAACATCACCCGCCTGACGCAGGAGGTGCCACGTGATCTCACTGGCACCATCTTTGATGTGGTCGCCGATGGCCTTGGCGAAGTCGGCAAGCTGCTTGCCGAGTTCCACCGCATCAGCCATGAGCTTGCTCATGACACCAGTGACAAAATAATGAAACGCTTCGAACAGGCACAGCATAAACTGGAAGAGAGTGGCGGCTGGGAGGTGGACCAGAAAGTGACTAGCACGCTGACCCGTATGCAGCTAGACCCGGAAATGGAGTTTAGTGAGCTCTCCGGCGGACTTAAGCGGCGCGTCCTGCTGGCACGAGCGCTGGTCAACAAGCCTGACCTGTTGATGCTGGATGAGCCGACCAACCACCTCGACATCGAAGCGATCCGCTGGCTGGAAGAGTTTCTGCTCGACTTTGACGGCACACTGCTCTTTGTGACACATGATCGCGCACTGCTCAGGAAGCTTGCCACCCGCATCATCGAACTGGACCGTGGCCGCCTCACCAGCTGGCCCGGCAACTATGAGACCTACCTGCAGCGTAAACAGGAGGCGCTCGACGCCGAAGCGACCGAGCATGCACTGTTCGATAAAAAGCTGGCGCAGGAAGAGGTGTGGATTCGACAGGGGATCAAAGCACGCCGCACCCGTAACGAAGGGCGTGTACGTGCGCTTGAGGAGATGCGCCGCCAACATAACGAGCGACGCAGAAAGATGGGCAGCGTGCGTATGGCGCTGCAGGGGGGCGAACGCTCCGGCAAGCTGGTGGTTGAAGCAGACCACATCACACAACGCTATGGTGACAGAACCATCATCCGCGATTTTTCAACGGTGATTCTGCGCGGCGACAAGATCGGCATTCTCGGCCCCAATGGCGCAGGTAAGACCACGCTGTTAAAAGCGCTGCTGGGCGAAGAGCAACCGAAGTCGGGCACCATTAAACTCGGCACTAAAATTGAAGTTGCCTATTTTGACCAGCACCGCTCGGTACTCGATGAATCAAAGAGCGTGATCGACAACCTCGCACAGGGGAGCGACAAGGTCACCATCAACGGTGTTGAACGCCACATCATCAGCTACCTGCAGGATTTTCTCTTTTCACCTGAGCGCGCCCGCACCCCGGTAAAGGCGCTCTCCGGTGGTGAGCGTAATCGCTTATTACTGGCGCGGCTGTTTACGAAACCGGCCAACCTTCTGGTGATGGATGAGCCGACCAATGACCTGGATGTTGAGACCCTCGAACTACTTGAGGAGTTACTGCTTAACTACAAAGGGACTCTGCTGCTCGTCAGCCATGACCGCGCCTTTATCAACAATGTCATCACCAGCACGCTGGTATTTGAAGGCGATGGTGTGATCAATGAATATGTCGGTGGCTATGATGACTGGCTGCGCCAGAAGGCAGATGCCAAACCTGCCACCACAGCGAAAAAAACAGAACCACCAGCAGGCAGTGCAAAACCCAGGAAAGAACAGGCAAAAAAACTCAGTTATAAAGATCAGCGCGAGCTTGAAGCGCTACCAAAAAAGATTGAGCAGTTAGAGCATGAGCAGTCGGAGTGGATCGCAAAACTGGGCGACCCTGACTTTTATCAGCAAGCGGGCGATGCCGTTACCAAAGCTAACGAGCAGCTGGCCAAGATCGAGACAGAGCTCACCAGCTGTTATCAACGCTGGGAAGCACTGGAGGCGTAAACCAGCTCTCTCATGACAGATAGCAAGGAAAACGAATCGTACGCAGCGCTCGACCCCGACACCATCCTTGATGCCGTCGAGAGTCTGGGCTATCTGTGCAATGGTCAGTTTCTTGCGCTCAACAGTTATGAGAACCGCGTCTATCAGGTCGGAATCGAAGATGATGAACCGCTAATCGCCAAGTTCTACCGCCCGGCACGCTGGTCTGATGAAGCGATCATCGAAGAACATCACTTCACCCAGGCGCTCAGCGATCTGGAGATACCCGTGGTTGCGCCGATCGCAGACAGCAACGGCACCACCCTGCACTGCCATAACGGCTATCGATTTTCGCTCTCGTTACGCCGCGGCGGCCGCTCACCGGAACTGGATGACCCCGACCATCTGGAACAGATGGGGCGCTTTATGGCGCGCATTCATAACATGGGCGCGGCGTATCCATTCAAATATCGCCCCACCCTGAACATCGAAAACTTCGGCGTCGATTCATACCAGTATCTTCTGGAGCAAGGCTTTGTTCCCGAAGGACTAACCGATGCCTACCGCTCGCTCGCCGAAGAGCTGATTAAACGTGTGCGAATCTGTTACGCCAATGCCGGTGATGTCGAGATCATCCGTCTGCATGGTGACATGCATCCCGGCAATGTTTTATGGCGTGATAACGGACCACATATCGTTGACTTTGATGACGCACGTATGGGGCCTGCACTACAGGATATCTGGATGTTTCTCTCTGGCGACCGCCCCTATATGACTGCTCGCCTCGCCGACTTTTTAAACGGCTATATTGAATTCCGCGAGTTCGACCCAAAAGAGCTGCGCCTGCTAGAGGCGCTGCGCACACTCAGGATGATGCACTACGCCGCATGGATTGCACGTCGCTGGAATGACCCCGCCTTTCCACAGGCGTTCCCGTGGTTCAATGGTGGGCGCTACTGGGATGAACATATACTCGCTCTGCGCGAACAGGCGGCCTTGATGGATGAGCCGCCGCTGGTATGGGATTAGATAACAGACTCCAGCCCGGGGCTGGCCTAACAGGCCGGCTAAAGCCGGGCAAAAATCTCCTTAAGTACAGCACCACCTTCAGCCACATTGATCGGTTTTAAAATATAACCACTCATCCCAAGTTTACTGCACGCAACAATCGATTCCTTATCCGCTCTGGAGGTCACCATCACTACTGGTAGCTCCTTGTCAGTTTCACGAATCGTTTTCAACGCCTCTTGACCATCCATCACCGGCATCACGATATCTAGAAACACAACGCCAATATCGTGCTCGCCACTTGCTATCATTTTAAGTGCCTGCCTGCCATGCTCTGCCTGCACTATATTTTCATACCCCATGGTGGCCAGCACGCGGCGCAACCCTTCACGCATCAGCATCGTATCATCGACGACTAAAATAGCTTTTTCTTTATCCAGCATACGACTCCTTTCAATCCGTTATCGTACAAGAAAGCTTAAATAGAATCGGCCAGCAGCTTGCAGATCCACCGGCACGGTCATAATATTTTTAACCCCTTTCACTAAAAACTCACTATCCTCTTTATTGTATATATAGAGCGGTGCAGAAAAGGATATCCTGTGGCTGGTCTCATTAATCTCACGAGTCGCCAACCCAACGACTGTATTCAGGAATTCAGCCAGCGCCTCTCTATTTTCATCCGTCAACAGGAGATCCTCTACATTGGTACCAAACATTACTGAGCGCACCTTGTTTCCAATCATAGTGGCTGTCTGTGCATCAAAGTTCATCACGACATTATTTGTTACGCCATTGGTAAAGGTAGCATCTATAGAGACCGCAAAACCTTTAAAGCTAAACAAATCAAGCGGCTCATGATAGGTTAGCAGGTCGCTTGTACCCTTTAAGTCCGCCATGGTTTTTAAGGTATTAATAGTTTCAGCCACAAACGGTAGTAACACAGAGTTACGAATGTTATCTGTTGATATCGCTTCGAGTTTCATATGAGCAGCACTACTATGGGTTATCCGATAATCATCTATCGTCTAAAGCAGGGTTAACTTAAGAGGCGCATCAGCTCAGCGACAGCCTCCCGAATATCACCCATAAAAAAAGCGCCATTAAGGCGCCTTTCTAACACTCGACTGCTCTAACTCGTTGTCAAATTAACAGCCGTCATCACTGCATTCATCGGAGACCACATCCACACGATACGCCCGGTTAATCACCACCGGCTCAAGCGGTACATTCTGATGTCCGTTTTTATTTCCGGTTTCTACCTTTGCAATCTCATCCGCGACATCCATGCCATCCACCACTTTGGCAAAAACTGCATAACCAAAATCACGACTGCCGTGATCAAGGAAGTCGTTATCAACAAGGTTAAGAAAAAACTGAGAGGTCGCGCTATCAACGACTGCGGTACGCGCCATCGAGAGGGTGCCACGTTCGTTTTTCAGTCCGTTATCGGCCTCGTTTTTAATCTCTCCGCGAGTCTCCTTCTGCTCCATCTCCGCAGTAAAACCACCGCCCTGTAACATGAAACCGGGAATCACACGATGGAAGATAGTGCCATCGAAATAGCCATCGTCAACATATTGCAGAAAATTCTCAACCGTAACTGGTGCTTCATCAGGGAACATTTCAATGGTGATGTCACCATGCGATGTTGAAAAAATAACCATTTCGACCTCCACGCGATCTTGCTGATGCTAATAAATTAAGTTGCGCGCATTGTAACGGCTGAAGAGTTCCATTGACAGTGGAAAACGGGGGATTGCACCACCCTGCTCACAATGACATCATTCACAGCTTAGCGAACCATCCACACTGGGAAGAGTAAACATGAAAATTGGCACGCCACTATCTCCCTCTGCAACGCGCATCATGCTACTTGGTAGCGGCGAACTTGGTAAAGAGGTGATCATTGCGCTGCAGCGCCTGGGGGTGGAAACGATTGCGGTGGATCGCTACCAGAATGCACCGGGGCAGCAGGTCGCGCACCACGCCCATGTCATCAACATGGCAGATCCACTGGCGTTGCGGAGATTGATCGAACAGGAAAAGCCACACATCATCGTACCGGAAATCGAGGCGATTGCGACCGATGCGCTGGCGCAGGTCGAAGCGGACGGCATCGCAGAAGTGATCCCCACTGCACGCGCGACGCAACTCACTATGAACCGTGAAGGCATTCGCAAACTGGCAGCAGAAGCGCTCAATCTGCCCACATCCCGTTACGCCTTTGCAGAGACGCTTAATGAACTGCGCATGGCAATCGATGGCGGCGTGGGCTACCCCTGTATTGTAAAACCGGTGATCTCATCGTCGGGCAAAGGGCAATCGACCATCAATGAGCCGGAAGAGATAGAAAAAGCGTGGGACGATGCGATGAGTGGCGGGCGCATTAAGGGCGGGCGTGTGATTGTTGAGGAGATGATTGAGTTCGATTTTGAGATCACACTGCTGACACTACGCGCACGCAGCCGTAGTGGCGAGATCGAAACACATTTTTGCGCGCCAATTGGTCATCGCCAGATCAACGGGGACTATGTTGAAAGCTGGCAACCTCAGGCGATGAGCCCTGCGGCACTACAGCGTGCGCAGGAGATTGCCGCTGCGGTGACGGGTAATCTTGGTGGGCGCGGTCTCTTTGGGGTTGAGCTCTTTATTAAAGGCGACCAGGTGTGGTTTAGCGAAGTGAGTCCGCGCCCGCACGACACCGGCATGGTGACGATGAGCAGCCAGCATCAAAATGAGTTTGAGCTGCATGCACGTGCGATTCTTGGCTTACCTGTCTCAGTTGGGATGAGCGTGACCGCTGCCGCCAGTGCGGTGATCTATGGCGCAATGAATGAGGGCGCTATCGCTTTTGAAGGGGTCGATGCGGCGCTACAGGATCCACAGTGTGAGTTGCGGCTATTTGGCAAACCGGAAGCGTTTACGCAACGCCGCATGGGGGTCGCACTGGCCTATGGTGATAGCGCCAGCGATGCGCGATATCGTGCAAACCGTGCGGCGAAGCAGGTCACTCCAGTAAAGGGGTGACAGCACAGAGTGAGATTACTCGAAGCCTGTCTTTAACTTCTGCTTTAGATCAGCGGCAGCGTCCTTCATCTGCTGCTGCATCTCACGCTGCTGTTTCATCACCTGCTGCATTACCTCGTCCATGTCGATCTCGGGCAGCGCATCGATCTGCTTCTGCAACTCCTTGGCGCGCTCACTGAGACGTTCACGCATCTGCGCGCGACTAAGCAGCTCATAACTGGCTGGCAGTGTCATATCTTCAACAGCAAAATTCACTGGAGCGGTAATTGAGGTGATTTCATGAGTCACCATCCCTTGCGGATCAACCGAACGCATTGGCAAACCTTTGTCGGCATACTCATCATCAACGATATCGGCCGCTGCTTCACACATCTGCTCATCCCCAAACAGTGAAGCCATGATGATGTTATCAACCCCGTCGGAGCCACGCGCCATGGCGGCCACAAAATTTTTAACCATCGCATCTTCAACTGCCTCGGGTGCGAGGTATTCGTCAGAACAGTGAATGGAGTCATTAATCATCACACGGTAATGCACGGTCGCAAAACCGTTGATCTCAGGGCCATCGCCCTGCTTTAGCAACTCAACCTTTGGCATCATGCGATCTTTAATCGCGCTGGTGATATGTTCGCTGGTGGCAACGGCAGATTCATGATCAATCACCACCCCTTCAAGGTGGTTGACGGTGTAGGTCTTACCGCTTGCAAGGTCCATCAATAGATAGTTGTCATCCGAGCCGCTATCGATCCGCGCACGCGTCGCTTCTATGCTCACCTTGCTGTGCATCTGGTGTTTATTAACGCTTTCGACCATCACACCAGCGGCAACCACTGGCGAGGTGACCGCGACCATCGTTACTGCTGTCAAAGGTATTCCAACCGCTCTTGATACTCTCACAACTATCCTCACTACTCATAAATTTTATCTATCTAAAACAGATGGCGTGCCACTGCTTACATCCAGTTCAACGATAAAAACAGAAAGCGCACCACTGTGCGCCGCTTAGTCTAGCATGGGAAAAGTGTTGCATTGGAAGACTATCCTGATGCAGAGCATCGAATATTCACCCAGGACCCGACAGGCTCCCGAAAAAGGGAGAACTACCAGAAGAGACTGGCTGTCTCAACAAATTGAATACCGGCTTCACCGATTATTTCATCACGATCAAAGCTCGCCTCTTTCAGGCCAGCCGCCGCCCAGGCAGCGCTATCGATCTCCGTCTCTGGTACCTTCACTTCACAGAACGCCCCCAGCTCAGATTGATTGGCCAGTATGTTGGCGATGTGTACGATCGCCGCCTCCATTGCTGCTACTTTGGCAGCCCCGGGCTGATGATGGAAGGCGACCGCCTCCTGCAGGCTGTCGGGTAGCGACCACTGTTTTAGTAACTCACCACCAAGATCGGCGTGGGTAAACCCCAGCTCTTCCCGCTCAACTGCGAACAGTCTCTCTTCATCCCCATTGGCACTTTCCAGCATTTTCTTCGCAATATCGGGTACTCGATTGTAGATCACCAGGCTACCAATATCATGCAACAGACCGGCAATAAACAGACGCTCGGTGTGGAGCACATGACAGCGCTTCGCCAGCAGACGGGAGATAATCCCGCAGTAGATACTGTGCCGCCAGAAGGTGTCCATATTAACCACATCATTGGGGATGGCCGAAAACGATTTCACTGCCGATACCGCTACCACCAGACTATAAAGCTCACGCAACCCTATCACCGCAATCGCGCGTGAAACCGTATCGATCCGCGAACTGAAGTTATAAAAAGGGCTATTCACAATCTTCAGCAGACGCGCTGTCAGACTTGGATCCTGGCTGATAACAAGCCCCATATCATCTGCTGTCGCAGTCGGGGACTCCATCAGATCAAACACTTTCACATAAACATCCGGCGGGGAGACCAGCCCTGACACTTCGCCAAGCCAGCGTGCCGATATCTCTATCGGAATCTCATCTTCTTGATTTTCAACCATATTCAATTCATTCACACTCTTCTCCAGGGTTCATAGTAGCGTCACTGCCTGTCACCTCACCAGCACATATTGAAGGTATCGCTCATCAATCAGAATTATTGAGTGTGGAGTCACAAAAAAAGAGAAAAAATCCTGCTATAAATGGCTATATCAGTAGGGAATTTTGCATTTTACAGGACTCACATTATGACCACAGAAAGATCCAGCGCCACCGCTTTAGACAACGCTCAGACGGCTCAGCAAGCAACATCTGGCCGAGCATTTCAACAGCAGTGCCTGGATGCCGCTGAGCGCTTTTCGGAACATCTGTTAACCACCATTGACGGCCTCAGCGAGACGCTCTATCAGATGGCTGACCAGGCGGATGACCACGAGCTGCGTCGCCTCTATTTCACCGCGCTACAGGCGGTCTATAACAGTCGCAGCCAGATCAGAGGAGATTTCAAGAAGCAGTTTCTGGCTGCGATCAAGAGTGAGATTCAGCAACAACCCGACCGACAGCGAGCCGCTCTTTTTGCGCGAGCCACCATCGCCAGTATTGAACAGCTAACCACCACACCCCATCAATCCAGCCCAACGGAGGAAGTGATGCCAACTACAACCGCCCAAAGCAGTAAAGACCCGCACAGCCATCTCGCCAACACCCTGCCAAAGGGGAGCTGGGTTGAGTTTCACTATCCTGACAAACCCGTGCTCAAGGCGCGCTTTACCTGGGTTAACCCGACAACCGGGGTCTACCTCTTTATCGACCGCGACGGTAGAAAAGCACCCGATCGCACCGCAGAGGCGCTTGCGGCGGCCTTTCGTGACGGCCATGCTACGCTCATTCAAAATGCGGCGCAGCTTTCACCTGCCAGCCGCTAACAACCCAGGTTCACGCCCGCTACCTTTATCCATCCAGTAACCGCAGCGGTTGACTTCAAATAATTTCACAGGCAGACTGCGCACCATGAACAGAACCCCGAACAAGCCGCTCTCTATTATTTCCCGCCGCCTGCCTGAATGGCGAGTGATGCGTCATCGCGCGAGCCTGCAAACAGGGGAGTTGATGTAGCACGATTCACCTCATCAAACTGTTTTCCGAAAAGGCCGCCGAATGAAAATTCCGCGGCCTTTTCTGGTTTTACACCATGCAATTATGGAGCAACCATCATGCAACTCCCCGCCGCCTTTGCGGCCGTTATTATCATCTGGTCTACCACGCCGCTCGCCATTCAGTGGAGCAGTGAAGGGCAGGGCTTCCTATTTGGCGTCTTCAGCAGAATGGTGCTGGGAACGCTGTTGTGTCTGCTAATTGTCAGCGTGATGAACATCGAACTCCCGTGGCATAAAAAGGCGCGTCAGGCCTACCTTGCCGCAGCACTCAGTATTTATGGTGCGATGCTCTGCGTCTACTGGGGAGCGCAGTTTATCCCTTCAGGCGTAGTCTCAGTGCTATTTGGTCTGACACCGATTGCGACCGGTGTTCTGTCTGTGATCTGGCTCGGAGAGCGTCAGTTTACGGTGGCAAAAGTTGTCGGTTTATTGCTGGCAATCGCTGGGCTTGCCGTCGTTTTCAGCGCCAGTTTTTCATTGGGTGAAAAGGCCGCCTGGGGGATAAGCGGCGTGCTGCTCTCCATCGGTTTAACGGCGATCAGCACCGTCTGGCTGAAACGAGTCAATGCGAATCTATCACCGATTGCGATCACCACCGGCGCACTGCTTTGTTCAATACCGCTCTACGCACTGACGTGGCTGCTGTTTGATGGCCAGTTTCCGGTGACCTTGTCAATACGTGCCTTTAGTGCAACTGTTTACCTGGGGGTATTTGGCTCTGTGGCTGGTTTTATGCTGTTTTTCTACCTACTGAAAAATATGACGGCGAGCCGCGCAACATTGCTGACGCTGATCACCCCTGTACTGGCACTCCTGCTTGGTCACGCTCTAAATAATGAGCGCGTCGGGGTCGAAGTGTGGCTTGGAACCGGGATGATTCTAGCTGGCTTAATGAGCCACGAATGGGGCGAAGTTTTGCACAGAAACATAATACAAAGGTCTAAAGCCTCTGGTGGAACCTAACAAACCCAGGTAGCCTGCGCTGCCTGGGTTTGTTCAGTAAATGGCCAACCTGTCGCTTAATTGCTCGCGCTCTGTAGCAACGCGCTGCTTCTGGCCGCACAGGCATAGAAGACCTTGATGGCGTAACTATGCGGGGTGTCGTTCCAGAGATAAGCGGCAAGGATGGTGTTGAGCATACTAGTGGAGTACTCATCCCCCATCGCAACGTGAAGCGATGAGTTCAGACTGAGTCCCAGTGCATGTTCGGCAGGTACACCCAGGCGAGAGTTAATGACGGAATCCATTCCAACCATCGCCTGCCCGTAACAATGGCTCTCAGCCAGACCAACCACATGACTATCGAGGGCCTGAACATTTCCTGCCAGGAACATCAACGCCAATCCAGCAAATGTGTTGATTCTCTTTTTCATCGTAAACGCCTCCTGCGCTACCAGGGCCATGAGCACCCCGAAGATAACAACTCTTACTTATGGTTATCGGCGTTTACTGTTTTTGCCTTAACTATATATATTACTCCAACCGACTAATATCAAAGGCGTTTTCATTTTCACTCCAGGACTCAAATCAAAAACCAGCGCCTCTATTTTGCCCGGCCTGGAGAAAAAGCGTCGCCAGCAGCAGCGCCGTATTAACCAGACAGAGGGCGCCTAATAATTGCGCAACAACTAAAAAGCTCTGCTTTTCGATCCAATTTCGCAGTGGATTCATCTCTGCTACCAGCCGATTTTTCTGCTGCAGCTGTATCACCCACTGCTGAACCGTCTTTGGATGTTTAAAGAGAAACCAGCCGGTAAGCAGGAAACAGACCGCCATCAAAAGGGTTAAAAGCTCACTCATTTTATACCTCGCAAAATAAATCGGGTTCGCCTTGATCGCGCTCATGCGCGTACAATAAAAGCTCTCACACCATCAAGATTATGAAGCAAATTATGTCGTGGCAAGAACTTACATTTGAGGTCTCCCCCGCTGAGGTGGATCCCCTTTCCGAGCTACTCAGCGAGGCCGGTGCCGCCTCGGTGACCTTTAAGGATAGTGCGGACACGCCAATCTACGAGCCAGCACCCGACGCCAGCAACCTGTGGGCTCACACCTGCGTAGTCGGACTCTTCAATGCAGCAACCAATTTCGACGATGTACTGGCCACCATTCAGCAAGCCCCTCTGTTTACCACGCTGCCACCCTATCGTATCACTGAACTAAAAGAGCAGCAGTGGGAACGCCTCTGGATGGATGAATTCAAACCGATGCGTTTCGGTAAACGCCTCTGGATCTGCCCCACCGAAACCACCCCTCCGGAACCTGACGCGCTCAATATTATGCTCGATCCCGGCCTCGCCTTTGGTACCGGCACTCACCCCACCACCGCGCTCTGTTTAGAGTGGATCGACCAGAATGATCTGAGCGGGAAGCGTGTGATCGATTTTGGCTGCGGCTCCGGCATTCTTGCGATTGGCGCAGCGATGAGCGGCGCCACATCGATTGAGGCAATTGACATTGATCCACAGGCGCTCATCGCCACCAGAAGCAATGCGGCTCAGAACAGCGTCGCCCACCAGATAACTACCGCCCTGCCTGATGAGGCAACTGATCGGCTATCAACGGTAGACTGTCTACTCGCCAACATCCTGGCAAACCCAATCATAACGCTGGCCGACTATTTCTCGACACGGGTAAAACATCACGGCATCATCGTGCTATCAGGAATATTAAGTGAGCAGGCAGCGTCGGTCATCAGCACATATGAACCGTGGTTTGAGTTCCAGCCCACCACTGAAAAAGAGGGTTGGGTGCGCCTTGTTGCTAAACGCAAAGCAAGCGAAACTGATTAATGTATAGACTGGCCACCACAGGGATGCAACAGAGATAATGTTTACCCAATGCCCAAACTGTAGCACCAATTTTAGTATCAGCGATCAGGATCTCACTGCCGCTGGCGGCAAGGTGCAGTGCGGAAAGTGTAATCAGATTTTCAACGCACTCTATACCCTCTCTAAACACCCACTAAGTAGCTGTGATGCGGCAGAGATTGTGGAAATCTCATCGATTGACCGCCTCGGCCATGACGGAGTTGCGGAGAGCTATCAACTCAACGAACCCCATAAAGGCAACTCCACCACTGCCCCGGCAAACAGCTCTGCTATAACCTGGGGGGTAATTGGCCTGCTGCTATGCGCGCTACTGTTCGCCCAGGCGAGCTATTTTATGAGCGACAAACTGGCGCAGAGCTACCCCGTATTGCGCCCGTGGCTGGAGCAGTTTTGTGCAGTTACTCAGTGCAAACTCTCACTACAACACGCCCCCGACAAGATCAGCATCATCAACCGTGATCTGCGCGATCACCCCACTATTCCAGAGGCGCTATTAATCAGCCTCACCCTGAAAAACGGGGCCAGCTTCACCCAGCCCTACCCGCTGTTAAAATTGAGTTTTTTCGATATTAATCACAAGCTACTCGCCAGTCGCACCTTTCAGCCGCGTGAATATCTATCGCAAGCGGTTGAAATTGATGATGGATTCCCTGCAGGCAGACCGTTGAGCGTCACCCTGGAGCTGATCGCCCCCGATAAACAGGCCGTCAATTTCGAATTCGAGTTCAAATAATCGTCTAAAAAAGCAACAACTTCTACTTTATCCCCAACCCCGGAGCAGGTATCATGTGGCACTCTGCATTTTCAGCCAATTCGGTCTCTGCCGAAGTGCTGGAAATTAAAAATATTGCGCAAAAACATGCAAATCGGACCATACAAACTATCCAGTAATCTGATGCTCGCGCCGATGGCGGGGATCACCGATCGCCCCTTTCGACAGCTCTGCAAGCGGTTCGGTGCGGGTATGGCGGTCTCTGAGATGATCTCCTCTAACTCGCTCCTCTACGGCAGCAAAAAAACGCTGCGCCGCGCCAATCACGATGGTGAGACCGAGCCGCGCTCTGTACAGATCGCCGGCTCAGACCCGGCCATGATGGCGCAGGCAGCAAGGCACAACGCCGACAACGGCGCGCAGATTGTCGATATCAACATGGGTTGCCCTGCCAAAAAGGTCTGCAACGTGATGGCTGGATCTGCGCTATTACAGGATGAAACGCGCGTCGCACAGATTCTTGATGCGGTGGTCAACGCCGTCGATATCCCGGTGACACTCAAGATTCGCACCGGCTGGGACCCTGAAAACCGCAACGGCGTCGCCATCGCCAGAATTGCAGAACAGGCGGGCATCCAGGCGCTGGCAGTACACGGCCGCACCCGCGCCTGCGCCTACCGCGGCGAGGCGGAATATGAAACCATCGCCAACATTAAAAAAGCGGTTAAGATTCCGGTTATCGCCAATGGTGATATCAACAGCCCCGAAAAGGCCCGCTATGTACTCGAACAGACCGGTGTCGATGCCTTGATGATTGGGCGCGCCGCGCAGGGACGGCCGTGGATCTTTAACGCCATCAATCACTATCTTGATACTGGCCTCTACCTTGCCGAACCGACAGTGAGTGAAGTGAGCGCCATCATGCTCGGTCACCTCGAACGGCTCTATGACTTTTATGGTGAATACATCGGCGTACGCATGGCACGCAAACATATCTCCTGGTACAGCAAAGGACAGACTGGCGGTGGCGCTTTCCGTCAGGCGGTCAATCGTGTTGACAGCATCGATCAGCAGCTGACACTGACCCGCGAGTTTTTTGAACAACTCGAAGAAGCGACACACAACACTTCAATAAAAACCAATATAAAAGAAGCTGCCGCATAATGAGAACAGATAAACAGGAACGTCGGAAACAACCGATCAGCGCATGTATTGATGCCGCACTTGAACGCTATTTTCATGACCTCGATGGGCACCAGCCCGCCGACCTCTACCGCATGGTACTGCATGAGGTTGAACAACCGCTGTTAAAAGCGGTGCTGGACTACACCCGCGGCAATCAGAGCAAAGCGTCTGAAATTCTCGGCATCAATCGCAGCACGCTGCGTAAAAAACTCGAAATTTATAATCTGAATAATTAACCAGACGACTGCGCTATCGAACCCGTTAATTTATTCGCTACTTTCGATACTGCAGCCACCCCGTATAACCCAACTTAAAGACTCAGCCATCATGACGATTAAACGCGCACTTATCAGTGTCTCGGACAAGACCAATATTCTAGCATTTGCCCAGGGGCTACAGTCGATGAAGGTGGAGATTCTCTCAACCGGCGGCACCGCCAAACTCCTCGCTGATAACGGCGTCGATGTGATTGAGGTCTCAGACCACACAGGCTTTCCAGAGATGATGGATGGACGACTCAAAACGCTGCACCCAAAGATTCACGGCGGTATTCTTGGGCGGCGCGATGTCGATGGCGATGCGATGGCTGAACATAACATCGCAGCGATCGATCTGGTGGTGGTTAACCTCTACCCCTTTGAACAGACCGTCGCCAGAGGCGACTGCGACCTGCCAATGGCGATTGAGAATATCGATATCGGCGGCCCGACCATGGTGCGCGCTGCCGCCAAGAACCATCGCGACGTAGCGATTGTTGTCGACTCAAATGACTACGCTGAAGTGCTCGAAGAGATGGCTGAAAACGGTACTGCGCTCAGTCATGCAACGCGCTTTTCACTGGCGGTAAAGGCTTTCGAACACACTGCTGCATACGACAGTACCATCGCTAACTATCTCGGCAGTATTACCGATGGCGGCCTCTCCAATAAAAATCGAGCTGCCTTTCCGCACAGCTTCAATGCGCAGTTCATTAAGGCACAGGAGCTACGCTATGGTGAGAACCCCCATCAGAAGGCAGCGTTCTATATTGAAGCGCGCGCGCAGGAAGCGTGCGTCGCCACGGCAGCACAGCTGCAAGGAAAGGCGCTCTCATTCAATAACATCGCAGATACTGATGCGGCACTGGAATGTGTCAAACAGTTTGATCGACCCGCCTGTGTGATCGTGAAGCATGCCAATCCCTGTGGTGTTGCGGTTGCCGGCTCACTGTTTGACGCCTATGACCGTGCCTATAAAACCGATCCGACCTCTGCTTTTGGTGGGATTATCGCCTTTAATCGTCCGCTTGATACTGAAGCGGCGCGTGCAATCATCGACCGCCAGTTTGTTGAAGTTATCATCGCCCCATCAGTGACCAAAGGGGCGATGACAACCGTAGCTGAAAAAGGGAATGTGCGGCTGCTGGCCTGTGGTGAGTGGCCACAGGCGCGCAGCACATCTCTTGACTACCGTCGCGTAAACGGCGGCATGCTGTTACAGAGCGCAGATACCGCGATGGTCACCGCAGACGATCTTAAGGTTGTGACAGAGATCGCCCCGTCAGATGAGATGATGAGAGACCTGCTGTTTAGCTGGAAGGTGGCTAAATTTGTTAAATCAAATTCCATTGTCTATGGCAAGGAACTCACCACGATCGGTGTGGGTGCGGGTCAGATGAGCCGTGTTTATAGTGCCCGCATCGCGGCCATCAAGGCAGCCGATGCCGGCCTGCAGGTTAAAGGCTCTGTGATGGCAAGTGATGCCTTCTTTCCATTCCGCGATGGTATTGATGCCGCTGCTGAAGCGGGCATCACAGCGGTGATTCAACCCGGCGGTTCAATGCGAGACCAGGAAGTGATCGATGCCGCCAATAAGCACGGGATGGCGATGGTCTTTACCGGTATGCGCCACTTCAGACATTAAACAACATCTGAAACGGGCGCTAGTTTAACTTGCCGCCCGCGTTACTCGCCAGCGTAGCCCCAACCCCAGCAGTGCGAAGAGCCAGATCGCTAAATCGCTTGTGCCGACGCCACTTTTACCAACACTGCTGAAGGTAAAGGCGTAGACCTCAAACTTTGCACTTTCTGCGTTACCCATATTATCGACCGACAGATAGCGCAACACCGTCGCTTTTGAGATCGGAATCGGTCCAGTATAAATCTGGGTCGACTTGCCTGGACCGGCGTCATCAGGGTTGGGTTCGCTTTCATTCGTCGTGTAGTAGATCCCGTTCTCTTTACAGCCGGAACCTGTCACACCACCCAGCTTTGTCGCGTCGGCCGCAACATCTTCAAAGTCATAGCAGGTCAGCACCACATGAATCTCGGAAGTAAATACATTGCCCTCCGTGTTCGGCTCTGCTGTCGTTCTGGGCGGCCCGATATCAACGTAATACAGCTGGCTTTTTGCGCCGGGGTTAGCGGGGTTGAGCACCTCACTATTACCCGCCCGGTCAGTCGAAAAAAACTGCAGGTTTACCAGCCCATAGAGTCTCGAACCCGGGATAAACTCGGCCGGGATCTGCTCCAGCGAGACACGCTCACGCCTGACGGCACGCAGAACAATGTCATCCTCTGTTCCATCCAGAAAGACCTGAATTAATGGCACCTGTGAAGCAAGAATATAGGTCGGTGGGGGCGCAAGTGCAGCGGGAATCTCATCCAGCGAATAGGCACTGCCTGAAATGGAACCCAATGTCACCTGGGTCAGATCCAGCTCGTCTTCATTCAGATCAGCCAGTGTCTCTGCATCGTCGGGCACATTGCTGGGATCGACCACATTATCGAGTATGTTTGATGTCAGCGAGTCCAGTCTGATCTCAGCCAGATCGACATGCTCTCTGACACGATCCAGGCTGATACTCGTTAGCGCCACAGCCGCACGCGGGACATCCCCCAGGGTAAAGGCGCTCAGATCAACACGGTATGCGGCGTTTTCCTCAGTCGTCACAATGTCGGCCAGGGTCATATCATAATAAACTGCCTCTTCTGCCTCCGTCAGATCCGCCAGCGTTGATGACTTCAGTGGCAGAAGCTGTTTTGGCGTGAGTGGTTCGCTATACAGGTTAGCTGTCAAACCAGGCGTGCCATCATCTCCATTATGGGGATCAGAATTATCCGTGGTGTAAAAAGTCTGGTTACAGTTTGCCCCCCCCTGGTCATCACACACCAGTGCGATTCTCACCTCGGTGTCGGCCACCTCTGGCACACCCACATCAAATAACAGATCCGGCAATATTTCACTTGGTTGCGCGACCGTCGTTGGATAGGTGGCATCGATCCCATAGGTGACCGAGATGGTTTCACTCACCGAGCCGTGCGCGTCTCGCGCAAAAAACTGAAGCACTGATGTGGCAGCAGTGAGGTCGTCGGGTATCGGTGGTGGCGGCGGCGGTTCCGGCGGTGCGGGGGGCGGCTGAATATAGTCGTATGGAACAAGTGCCTGGGTCGGCTCAGGCCCGTTAATTGTATAAAAAATACTGCATGATTCGGCTGTCGGAGCGTACGAGCAGGAGATCGGCACTCTCAATGGGTTCGTATTATAAAAACCACCCGCCACATGGTTAATGACTGTTGGGCGCGTGGTATCAAACACAGCCAGGTATTGATGGGGTGCAGGTGTGGCACCAACTGCCGTAAAATTACCGCCAATAATCGCCTGACTATCATCGGCGCTTCGCTCAACAGCATGAACCAGCGGCCCGCCGGGCAGGAATCCCGCGGGGCCACTGCCGGTAATCACGGGATTCCAGCTTGTCAGATCATTTTCCGCCGCTTCACTTAAATTATAGCGTGCCACATTATCTCTTGATCTATCGGTATTATTGGTGACCTCGGTAAAATCCCCACCCAGCCATAGCATGCGATCGTCACTCGAAAGGGCAAGAGAATAGATACTGCTCGTCGCGACAGGTGCAATCACATTGAGATCAACATTGGGATCAACCGCGCCCGCTACACGCCACTGGCCACTGACCACCTCAAGTGCAGCAACACGGTTTCTCATCTGAATAGTGCCATCATCTATTGCCGTAAAGTCGCCACCAAGAAACAGCTGCTTATCATCCCCGCTCAACACCAGCGAGCGCACCACACCATTCACCGCAGCGGGTGCTGTGATCGCCCATAAATCATCGGAAAGCGGGATGCCGTTAGAGACCCTGATCGCGGCGACCCGCGAGCGGCTTACCCCGCCGATAATGGTAAAGTCGCCACCAGCAAAGACCAGATTACCATCGCTGCTGACCACTAGCGTATGGACCACACCATCTGCACCAGGACTGGAACCCGGGTTCCAGGTGGTTAATACATTATCCCCATTCTCACCCACCACCGAGGTATCAAGTGCTGCGATATTGGCACGCGGCTGGTTTTCGATGGCCGTGAAATCACCCCCAACGTAGAGCATGGTCTCATCGGGTGAAAGCGCCATTGTTTTCACTACTGTGCCCGTTATCGATGGCGCCCAGGCGCTCGCCCCCACCTCTGTTCCGATGGTGCTGAGCAGTGCGATGTTGTCGCGTGGCGTTAATGTGTCACCCACCCTGGTAAAGCTGCCGCCAATATAAAGTGCAAGGCCATCGCTCTTTGACTCAAGGCTATGCACCGGGCCATCCACATACACACGCCAGTCCGTCGCTGCACCGACACTGTTTCCCGTACCGGTGCTAATGTTAATTTCTGCAAGATTGCTCCGAATGCGACCACCACCTGAAGCAAATTCACCACCGATTAACAGCTTTGTCCCTGACGGCCAGAACGCATTGATTGGGCCATCGGCATCGGTGTACCACTGAACAGCACCATCACTCGCATCAAGCACCTGCATCCGCCCCAGCAAATCACCATCAAGCACTCCCTGCCAGGCAACATAAATTACACTGCTACCGGCAATTATCTGATTCACACGCACGCTGGTTGCACCGGTAAACGGTGGTATTAATCCACCCAGAAGAAGATCACTGGTGGAGACAGGTGATGCGATATCTGACACATCAACCACGACAAAAGCGCCCCTTGGATTTGATTTGATAGTCGTGAAATCACCACCGATATAGAGTCGATTTTCGAAATACCATAGCGCACGTACGCTTGCATCGGCATCGGGGTTCCAGCCGAGGTCACTCGCACTGGTGGTATCAAACAGAGCCAGATAGTTGCGCTGTGCTGCCCCCCCGTTCACCTGGGTAAAGTCACCACCGGCATATAGACGCCCATTGGGCAGATCTAGACTTAGCGCCCTCACGACATTGTTAACATTGGCATCCCATCCTGCATCGTAATCACCAGGAGCGGGTGTAGTGGTATGGTTAACATTTAGCGCAGCAATATAATTTCTTGTCTGCGCATCGATGGTAGTAAAGGCGCCGCCGACATAAAGCAGATTGTTACCTGCATCATATGCCATCGACAGGACTTCCGCATTAGCATTCGGATTCCATGGGATAGCATTATTGGTATCCACTGTCGTATCAAATGCAGCCAGATTATTTCTCGGCTCATCATTCACCGTATCGGTATTGACCGATGTAAAGTTGCCACCGACATAGAGCCGATCATTCAGGGCATCATAAAACAGCACATTGACACGATCACTCGCAAGCGATGAACCAATGTTAGGATCCCAGTTCAGAACATTACCTTCGGCATCGATCTGCGCAAGATTATTGCGTGGTATCAAATTACCCTCTTTATCCACCACGGTGTCAAAAGCTCCGCCAACATACCAGCCGTCATTCGGCCCCGGTACCACCGCATAGACAGGGCCGTTAAAGCCAGGGGTGACAGCAGGATAATATGGGGTGGCCATGCTAACGGCCGCTGCGTTGCCGGAACTGGAGCCAGGGCCGGGGCCGACATAGGTAAAATCGCCGCCGACATAGACACTATTGGCGCCATCCTCTTTTGACATCTCGACAGCGTACACCGGCCCGTTGGGTTGCCACACATCGGCCCGAGGCGTGGCAACCGCGCCAGCCTCCACCGACATCAACAAAAGAGCTGGCAGCGCGATGACACACCGCCAAAGATGTTTAATCCAGCAGCCATTTCCATCGATACCAGCCATCCTCATCAGACGCTCCCTCTGCTATGGTGTAGCAAACCGGCACGGCAAACCCTTCGAGTGCGCCAATAGAGCCATGGCAGTAGTAATATGAGCCCTATCGGCCCTGCGCTTCCCGCATTATCACTGTAATTTCGAACATAGCTCGCGCGCTCAACCACCCCTTCATTACCGGCATGGTCTATCGCAATAAATTTTATAATGGTGCTTTCTGAAAATGTAATAGGCCCTGTATAGAGGGTAGAGTTGATTGTCGGTGTCGTATCATCCAGGGTGTAATAGACACCGGAACACCCCGTTGCCGTACGGTTACTGTTATCCTCACTAGCGGGTGTACCGGTAATGGGCGGGTCATTAGGGTCAGGCGGGTCACTCGCATCGGGGATATCGCCTATCGATGCCGGCGTCACGTCGGGGTCATCACTACATAACAATGTGACGCTAAGATCCGCAGAATAGAACACTCCTGTCGGCGGGTCGGGAGCTACCGTAGGCGGTGTTAAATCGACCCAGTATTGATCTTCCTTGATACCAGAGCCCGCTGTCTCATCATTGCGTGCCTGATCAAATGAGATATATTTCAATGTGGTATTTTCATTAAGCTCAATCGGGCCGGTATAGACTATCGAGCTATCCGTCGGATTGGAGCCATCAAGGGTGTAGTAGGTCTCTGCACAGCCTGCCCCACCGCTATCAACACAGTCCAGTGTTATTTCTCGATCATCACTATTATTCAGAATCTTTCCATCTGTCCCTCGTCCAGCAGGTGTTGCCGTTGTCTCTGGCGGTAAAGAATCAATAATATAGAGTGATGACTGTATGCCAGATTGATTACCCGCATCGTCTTCCGTCAACATCTTCAGCGTCGTATTATCCGAGATAAGGATCGACTGCGATGGCGGCGAACCTGAGACCACAGGATCGGCAGTGCTATTGACTGTATAGTAAATCGATTGCGTACAACTCTTTGGGACATCAATACAGCTCATCGTGACAGATTGTGCGACCTGATACGCGCCGGCAGGTGGGTTCGTAACCATATGGGGAAAAGCGATATCAACCGCTGTTAACCCCTGTCTTAAGTAGGTTGTTGTCGGTGCTGTTGTCGTGATCTCACGAAAGTCACCCGAGATAATCATGCGATCACCCACCTCGCTTATCCCCAGGTGACGTACTGTAGCGGAAGCGCCGGCTGGCACTGCGGAACTGGCCCGAAGATCCCACCACGCCAGCGGGTTACCGTCCAGAAAGTCGAGGGCGGCAAGGCGTTCACGCGGTGTCGCGCCACCGATACTGGTAAAGTCGCCGCCAACGAAGACGGCATCATCTGTTAACGCGATGGCATGCACACGGCCATTCGCATCGGGGTTCCAGCCGAGGAGATTAAACGCGTTGGCCGCGGTATCGAGGGCGGCAAGATAGTTTCGCGAACGCGTAAAACCACTATCATTGATCTGCGTGAAGTCGCCACCAATATAGAGCGTACTCCCCGCAAGGGCCATATCGCGTACCGTTGCATCAGCTGCCGGTGCCCATGGAGTGGCGTTATCAACATCCTCCTCTGTATTTAATGCAGCAAGACGCATACGGGAGATGTTCTGCCCATTGGTGTTCATATTAAGGAAATCACCGCCAACCAGCAATGTATCACCACTTAGCTGGATGGTATAAACAGCACCATCAGCAGAAGGGTCCCACGCTGCCACATCACCATCCTCTACCGATATGGCACCAAGGTTATTTCTTGTTACACCGCCGATCGTCTCAAACGCACCGCCTACATAAAGCAGATCGCCCGCTGCGGACAGTTCAATGTCATATGCTGCGGTTGTTGATGTAGTACCATTAATGTCAGGGTTCCAGGGGTATGCTGCACCGGTCTCTGTGTTTAATGCTGCGATATGGTTACGCGGCTGCCCACCCACGGAAGTAAACTCCCCGCCCACATAGAGTGTCGTGCCATCACCGCTTAGCTGCATGGTCGTTATCCTTGCATTGGTGCCAACATTAAAACTGGCATCAAGCCCACCACTACTTAAATCGATGGCTGCGATTCGCTCTCGTGTAACCCCACCCACGGAAGAGAAGGCACCGCCAATAAAGATACCCGCCGCACCGGGCGACAGCGCATGCACGCTATTGCCAACCGAAGGGGCCCAGGCCGTTGCCACACTACTACCCACTGTAAATGCTGCCGCGCGATTACGTAATAGGCTACCGATAAAGCTAAAATCACCGCCGACATAGACGGTGCCACTATCGAACAGGAGTTCTGAAACGGGCGCATCGGCATTGGGGTCCCAGCTCGCTGCTGCGCCGCTGTTATCGATGAGTGCAACATGGTTTCTCGCCTGCCCACCGATTGTCGTGAAGTCGCCCCCGGCGTATACAGAAGTACCACTCACTGCCAATGTACGAACAACACCGTTCGCACCGGGATCCCAGCTGGTCGTCGCGCCGCTGTTATCGATGAGTGCAACATGGTTTCTCGCCTGCCCACCGATTGTCGTGAAGTCGCCCCCGGCGTATACAGAAGTACCACTCACCGCCAATGTACGAACAACACCGTTCGCACCGGGATCCCAGCTGGTCGTCGTGCCGCTGTTATCGATGAGTGCAACATAGTTTCTCGCCTGCCCACCGATTGTCGTGAAGTCACCTCCTGCGTATACAGAAGTACCACTCACTGCCAATGTACGAACAACACCGTTCGCACCGGGATCCCAGCTGGTCGTCGTGCCGCTGCTATCGGTGAGTGCAATATTGTTTCTCGCCTGCCCACCGATCGTTGTGAAATCGCCTCCTATATAAACCGAAGTACCGTTCACTGCCATCGCATGAACAGCACCGTTCGTACTGGGATCCCAGCTGGTCACCGTGCCCGCACTACTAATATGAGCCACATTATTGCGGGTATAGGTCGACACACTATCCGTAATCTCACTAAAACTACCGCCGATGTACCAACCATCACTACCATCGGATATCGCTGCATAAACATCACCATTCACCTCAGGCCACCCGCTTTGCACAATCCCGGCTGAGGTATCCACCACCACGCCGCTACCGGTACTCGGCCCGATATAGGTAAAATCGCCGCCAATGTAAAGCCGCGATGTGTCACCCACAGAATTGAACTTCCCTCCAGCATAGACGATGCCTGTAGTCTCACTGGCCGCTAGCGCACTCACATCACCATTAACATCCGGGTTCCAGGCAGTAATCAATGTTCCGGGGCCACGCCTGAATGCAGCAAGGCGTTTAAAGTCACTCTCCACCACACCCTCTATCGTCACCGAATTAAACGCGCCGCCAATGAAGAAGGTCTCGTCTGCCCGCGCAATGGCAAGCACAACATCATCAAACTGCAAATCCCACGCATTCGCATTGTTCACCGCCAGCGCGATATCAAGTACTGCAAAGTTCTGACGTGACTTGCCCCCTATCTCCGTAAAATCACCACCCACATAGAGCAGGCCGTTCTCTTCACCGCTTTCGTTATCAATCCCGAACTCTTCGAGGTACATTGCATAAATTGAATTTGTTGATGCTCCACCAGGATTCCAGGTCGTAATAATGTTGATATTATTGGCTGTATTCAATGCTGCGATGCGTTGACGACTGATATTGGCACCACTACCAACGGAGATATTCAAAAAGTCTCCGCCGACATAGAGCTTACTACGCTCAGGTGCAAGCGCTATCGTACGCACAACACCATCAGCATTCGGGTTCCATTCATCCACCACCATGCCGTTACTTTCTGCATCCAGATCAAGTGCGGCGATCCTTTGACGAGAAACCTGCGGATAGGTCTGGTCAAACGGCACATCTAATGATGGCGCTGGATCTGGCTGGCTATAATCGACATTGATATCTGCATCCACTACACCATCAAGCGTCACATCAATATCAATATCACCATCGCCATCGACATCAATATCATTGACACCATCACCAACAATATTCATCGACGTTTCAAAAACGCCATCGCCATCCATATCGACCTTGACCCAACCATTAATATCGACATCAAGATGCCCATCGCCATCATCATCTCGCGGACCTGTTCCGCGCACAACAGTAAACTCACCGGCGATATAAACCAGCGTCTCATCTGCTTTGGCAATCGCATGTACCGGCGCATCTATAAAAAGATCCAGCGAGGTCACTGGTTTGGATATCGAACCGGTATGGAGCTCAGCAAAATAGCTACGAGCCTCGCCATGGATCTGGGTAAAATCCCCCCCGACCAGCAGCCGCAGCCCCTTGCTGCCGGTATGGAACAGCAGCGCCCTGACAACACCATCAGGATTGGGCCGCCAGGCACTGTTGACACTGAGGTCGGCCTGGATATGTGCGAGGTTTCTTAGCGCCACACCGCCCACCGTATCGAAATCACCCCCGATCACCCAACCACCAAAGCCATCTTCAATAACCGCGTATATCTGGCTAGAGGCTCCGCCGGCCACTTTTGGGAAGCGCGGGTTAATCAGTGCGGTCGCCGCATCCAGCCCGACACCAAGCCCTGTCGTCTCCCCGCTATTCGAGCCAAACGAGGCACTTGCCAGCACAGGGCCGTTTGTGACCAGATTGGTTGCAGCGGGGAAAGCGGCTTCAATATCAGGGGCAGCGAAGGGTTCAGCAGAAATAGCAAAAGCGAGTACAGCGACAGACAACCAGCGGATGATGGCATTTCGCTGCTGATGTGAGCGCTGTGACTGTTGCGTGACCAACATACTTAAACCCTGCTCATATGGTGAAATAGCGTTCCTGAATGGCATTTTATGGCTGGTGGCCAGAAAGAGCGCTTCAGACCAACCAGAAACAGCCCCATAGTAGCATATTTCTCTATTTATTTCAATTGATTAGACATTTTGTATAACATTGCAAAACAACGGCTTGCGTGTCTTTGACAAATGACTTCCATCACCCGGTATGAGGATGACCCACCCCCCCAGAATGCGCTATTCTTACCCACTTGCAAAAAAGTGTGCGTGGCCTGCATTCTGGAAAGCGGCACTTAACTAGTTAACGTCACCCCATCAACATTATAAAGATATATTAATTCATGAAGGTACTGATTATCGGCGGCGGTGGTCGCGAACACGCGCTGGCCTGGAAAGCGGCGCAATCAACGCGAGTCGAAACCGTTTATGTTGCACCCGGCAACGCGGGCACCGCACGCGAAGAGAAACTGGAAAACGTCGCCATTGGCGCTGAAGAGATTCCGGCACTGCTCGCCTTTGCCAAAGAAAAGAGGGTAGGCCTCACCATCGTCGGCCCTGAGGCGCCACTGGTTGCCGGTGTGGTTAACCGCTTTGAAGCGGCGGGCCTGCGCTGCTTTGGTCCTACCGAGGAGGCCGCCCAACTGGAAGGCTCCAAGGCGTTCACCAAAGACTTTCTGGCACGCCACCATATTCCGACCGGCCGCTACCAGAACTTTACTGAGACCGAAGCCGCTCTCGCCTACGTTCGCCAGCAGGGCGCGCCTATCGTTGTTAAGGCCGATGGCCTTGCGGCTGGCAAAGGGGTGATTGTAGCGATGACACTCGCCGAAGCCGAAACAGCGATCAAAGAGATGCTTGCCGGTAACACCTTTGGTGAAGCGGGCCACCGCGTGGTGATCGAAGAGTTTTTAACGGGTGAGGAGGCGAGCTTTATCTGCATGGTTGATGGCAAAAACATCCTGCCGATGGCAACCAGCCAGGATCACAAACGTGTTGGCGAAGGGGACACCGGCCCCAACACTGGCGGCATGGGGGCGTACTCGCCTGCACCGGTGGTGAGCGATGAGATTCACGCCCGCATCATGAAAGAGGTGATCGAACCAACGGTTAACGGCATGGCGAGTGAAGGCAACCCATACACCGGTTTCCTCTATGCCGGGCTGATGATCAGCGCCGACGGCACACCAAAGGTGATCGAATACAACTGCCGTTTTGGCGACCCTGAAACCCAGCCAATCATGATGCGCCTCAAATCCGATATCACAGAGCTGTGCGATGCGGCTCTGGATAAAAGACTCAAGAGTGTCACTGCAGAGTGGGACGAGCGGGTCGCTCTTGGCGTGGTGATGGCAGCCACAGGCTACCCCGGCAGCTATCCGAAGGGTGATATAATCAGCGGCCTTGATAACGACACTGAGAACAGCAAAGTGTTTCATGCCGGTACGCGCATCGAAGGCGGTCATGTTGTAACCGCAGGTGGCCGCGTGCTCTGCGTCTCATCACTCGGCGCAACGGTGAGTGATGCGCAGAAAAACGCCTACGCCCACGTTAAAAAAATCAGCTGGGATGGCGCATTTTATCGCAACGACATCGGCTACCGCGCCGTCGCGCGTGAGCAGCGCCAGACGACTTAGCAAGATGGTGACACCCGAACAACGCACGCTCAATCGCTGGCACATCCTGCATGCCGCCGAGGTGGTTCGCCGCGGCGGGGTAATCGCTTACGCCACAGAGGCGGTCTACGGCCTCGGCTGTGATCCGCGCAATAGCGACGCGGTCCAGCGGCTGCTGCAGCTTAAACAGCGCAAGCCTGAAAAAGGGCTTATTCTAATCGCCTCATCGTTTGAACAGGTCGAACCGTATATCACACCGCTCGATACAAAGACCCGCAAACGCATTGATAAGCGATGGCCGGGGCCAACCACCTGGCTGCTACCCGCACGCCCCGAGGTGCCGCACTGGATCACCGGCAGCCATAAAAAGATCGCCATCCGCGTCACCGCACATCCGCAGGCCAGCGCACTCTGCGAGACACTCGCAGGGCCGCTGGTCTCTACCAGCGCCAACCGGCATCAACAACAGGCAGCGCGTAACGTGAGGCAGGTGAGGCGCATCTTCACCAGCCAGCTCGACTATATCCTGCCCGGTAACGTCGGCATGCAGGATAATCCAACTGAGATCAGAGACGCAGAGAGCAACCAGATAATCCGCGCCTCATAAACAGGCAGGGCAACCATTAAAGTCTTTATAATCCTCCGTTACAGTCTCGGGAAAATTTAGATAGATCAACAACACAACCACTACAACGATGACAAAGAGAGCCATAGAGATGAGTGATACACCCAATATCGACGACGTCAAAGCCTATCTACTGGGCCTGCAGAAAAGCATCTGCGAAGCACTGGAAGCGGAAGATGGTGAAACCAGATTCGTCGCCGACAGCTGGGAGCGCCCCGAAGGCGGTGGCGGCACCTCACGCGTAATGAGCAACGGCAAGGTCTTCGAACAGGCGGGGGTTAATTTCTCGCATGTCACTGGCGACAAACTACCGGGCTCTGCTACGGCCCATCGCCCTGAACTCGCCGGGCGCAGCTTTGAAGCGATGGGGGTCTCACTGGTGATCCACCCGCATAACCCCTACATTCCGACCTCGCACGCCAACGTCCGTTTTTTCATCGCCAGCAAAGCGGGTGAGGCGCCTGTCTGGTGGTTTGGCGGCGGTTTCGATCTAACCCCCTATTACGGCTTTGAAGATGATGCCGTTCACTGGCACCGCACCGCGCGTGAGGCATGTGCGCCATTTGGTGATAACGTCTACGCAGATTACAAAAAGTGGTGCGATGACTACTTCTACCTCAAACATCGCGACGAACCACGCGGTGTCGGCGGCCTCTTTTTTGATGACCTCAATGAAGGTGGCTTCGAGCGCAGCTTTGCGCTAATGCAGAGCGTTGGCAACCACTACATCGACGCCTATCGCCCCATCGTCGCTCGCCGCAAAGAGACCCCTTATGGCGAACGTGAACGGGACTTTCAGCTCTATCGTCGCGGGCGCTATGTGGAATTCAATCTGGTCTACGATCGCGGCACCCTCTTTGGCCTGCAGAGCGGTGGGCGCACCGAATCGATCCTGATGTCACTGCCACCACTGGTTAAGTGGCGCTACAACTGGAAACCGAAACCGGGTTCAGCAGAAGCAGAACTCTATGAGCTGTTCCTCAAGCCGCGTGACTGGCTCGCCAACAGATAAACTCAGCTCACAAGCAATACCTCTCAAGGCCTACCCCTGTTAAAGCAGGAGTGGGCTTTTTTATTAAAAGGAAAGTTTTCACGGTAGCCGCTAATATAAGTTAACCGACCAGCTTAACGAGGCGGCACATGCAGTGCCACCTGAATTTAAAGATCGTGCCGATGACTACATCGATTTTATCTGTAAAGAGGTGCTACCTGCCGTTGCCAAAAAGCGTTAACGATAAATAGTAGTGTTATAGCAATACATTCATCACGGTTGTACGTGTAATCATACCCACCAGTCTATCCTGTTCATTTACGACCGGGATATGGTGAATATCTCGCTCAACAAACAACGGGATCAGCTCTGCGATATGCTGCTCTTCTTTTACCGTTAACACCTGCTTTGTCATGACCTGCCCTGCAACCTCTGCCTTATCTGAGTGGTGCCCCTGTGTCTGTTTAATAAATGAACGCAATTTCTCACCCATTGTTTGATGAGAGCTTACATCCGCTTCACGCAGGAGATCGGAGAGCGTAACGATACCTTCAATTCGATGCGCACGGTTAATCACAGGAATGCCGCTGATTTTATAACGCTGCATCAACTCCCATACTTCGTCAAGGTGACTCCCGTACTCGACTGCAACCACCTCACGCACCATCACATCTTTACACAGCACATCACCCAGCTGTTTTTTCTGATGATGCATCCGCGCGAGTCCATAAATTGCGTTAAGGTCCTCTTTGGAGACATCGATGTATGTGTTCATATCACGCAATGCCTGCTCCAGGTCGCTATCGGAAAATTTTAGCGTGTCGGTTCCCGACGGTACATCTAGCGGTGATCGCCTCGTCTGCTTAGGGGTGGCTGGATAACGCCGACCGGGTATCAGGTTATTGACCAGTAGCGCCATTAACAGCATCAGCACGACATTCAATGCGACCGGCATCACAACAAATAAATAGCCGAGCGACTCTATCTCACTGCCCCCGATCACAGCAGTCACTGCAGCTGCGCCACCAGGTGGATGCAAACAGCGCAGATAGAGCATACAGAGCAGCGCTAATGCGCCGGCGGTCGCGACCGCCAGCGCCTGATCGGGTATCCACTGAGCACAGGTGACACCCACAAAGGCAGAAATCAGGTGTCCACCAACAAAGGACCAGGGCTGGGAAAATCGACTATGCGGCACTGCAAACAGCAGAACCGCAGAGGCCCCCATCGAAGCGACCACAATCGGCACATCTTTACCACTGAGAAAAAAGGCACTTACGGCCGCAACCATCAAGAGACTCAGCAGGGCGGCCAAACATGCTAGCCAGCGCTCCCCATGGCCTGGCAGCGTATCATCGGTTAGCACCTGTTTTATCCACTTAAAAGCCATACATCCCTGTCTTCTAAATTAGAGGTGCGCTCTTAATCGGCCTGAAGAATTAGAGAGCACACACTGCTACATCATAGAACTCTGCATTACCCCATCTGCCCCTCAATTAATGAGGCTAATGCAGCTTTTGCCTGCTGAAATTTTGGCCCGGCATTCCTGGCTGCATTTTCTCTAGCACCAATAAAATCTCCATTGGCCGAGCGCTCAAGTGTGATTGCGCGCGCCGCTTTAAACAGCTGCCACGCCTCCCAGAACGCCTGAGCCTGTTTCGGCTCGGCACTACCGGCTGGACCAGCACTGTATCGTCCCCATAAAGAGACGATATCCTGATCTAGCTGTTTGATTTTATTAATTGGCTCAACCGTCTCACTCGCACATGAGGCGTTAGTCGCAAGAACAGCATTCATTCTAACCTCTGTAATAGCCTGCATCAGGCTGTTCAACTCGTTCCTTTCCACTGAACTATATTCACGTGCAGCAACCGTTAACTCCATCGCCTGCTGCAGTAAATGTCTGATTGCGCCATTCGATTTATGAATGCTCTGGTTACTCTTTTCTGACATCTCAGTCACCGTACGCACCATCTCTTCGATCTGCTGCGTGGTGCAGCTCTGCTCTTCTGTCGCGGAAGCAATTTCATCGGTGCGCAGCGTTACATCTATCGCATGAGAGCTCATGCTGGATAGTGCGGCGGAAGTCTGGTTCGCCTTTTCAACACAGGCACCCACCTCTTCGCTACCGCTCTCGATCTGCTTCACAACGATTCCTGTCTCGGCACGGATACCATCAACCATTCTCGTCACTTCAACGGTTGCATCATGTGTTCGTGATGCAAGATTACGCACTTCGTCAGCCACCACAGCAAAACCTCGACCCTGTTCCCCGGCGCGCGCGGCCTCAATTGCTGCATTTAATGCTAATAGATTGGTCTGCTCTGCAATGTCGCTGATCATCTCAATAATCGTCACAATCTCATCTGATCGGCGCGCCAGCGATTTGATGAGATCCTGCGTTGACTGGAATGACTCATTAACATGCGCAATGCCACTGGAGACCAGCACCACATGCCCTTCACCTTCCTTGCTAAGATCCTTGACGGTGCTGGCCATCTGGCGAACTTCGTCTGCGCTACGTGCTACCTGTACCACGCTACTGCTCAGTCCAACCATTGAATCGACCACACCGGTAACGCTCCTGTTCTGCACATCCGAGGAGGCCATCACCTCTGCCGAGGCCGATGCAATCTGAGCCACCTCTTCAAATAACATTTCAGTATTTTGATTAACGCGTGCAAGCACATCAGAAAATCCATCTAACAGATGATTAATCGAACCGGCCACCTCAACTAACTCTGGCTGTTTCACTACGGCTACACGTTGGCTGAGATCCCTGGATGCCGTGACCTGATCAATAGCCAGGCTCAGCCCTTCGAGTGATGCCCTGACCTGTTTTGCCACTACCAGCGCCGCTATGAAGATCATCACCGCTGCAACCCCTGCTGCCACGACAGGTGCCCGCGACTCAGGAGAGTAAAATACGATCGCAGCAACCGAAGCAAGTGCGGTGGTACAGAAAAGACCCAGCGAAATAATTCGCGAATAAATACCCATTAGGGGGCCCTCAGATTATTGATAAACTGTTTTTGTTTAACGCCCTTTGTTCTGAACCTGGCACGCAGGTCAAAACCTGCCGTGCTCATAAGCTGCTTATCGGCTACACATTATTATTGTTGAGGAAATCTAACCCATCATCCAGCATCGCCGAGACACTCGCTATGGCGAGGAGAATAGAGCGGTGCCGGCGATCAATTCATTCGAAAAGAGCAAATCTGAGCGGTATTAACCGTTTATTCCGCGTCATAACCGAGATTGGGTGCCAGCCACTGCTCGGCTTCCTGTACCGACATCCCTTTGCGTGCCGCATACTCTTCAACCTGCTCTCGGTTGATCTTGCCGACACCAAAGTAGATCGCCTCCGGGTGGCCATAGTAGATCCCACTGACAGCCGCCGTGGGCACCATCGCCTTCGACTCTGTCAGCCAGATACCGGTATTTTCCTGCACCTGCATCAGATCCCAGATCAGATCTTTCTCGGTATGGTCGGGACAGGCCGGGTAACCGGCTGCTGGACGGATCCCTTTGTACGCCTCCTTGATCAACTGGCTCTGATCAAGCGATTCGTCACTCGCATAGCCCCAGAACTCTCGGCGCACACGCAGATGCATGCGCTCTGCAAAAGCCTCAGCAAGACGATCAGCCAGCGCCTTTAACATAATCGAACGATAATCATCATGATTTTTTTCATATTCGGCGATACGTGCATCGATGCCGATGCCGGTTGTCACCGCAAAGCAGCCGATGTAATCGTTAACGCCGCTATCTTTTGGTGCAATAAAGTCGGTCAGGCAGCGGTTGGGTTTGCCATCCGCCTTCTGTTGCTGCTGGCGCAGATTGTGAAAAGTGGTTAATCGCTCACTACGCGACTCATCGGCATAGACCTCAATGTCATCTCCCACACTGCTGGCTGGATAGAGACCTATTACGGCACTGGCCCGCAACCACTTCTCTTGAATAAGCTGTTGTAACATCGCCTGTGCATCGGCGTAGAGCTTCTTCGCCTCTTCTCCTTTTTCAGCATCATCAAAAATTTTGGGGTAACTCCCCTTTAACTCCCACGAATGGAAGAACGGTGTCCAGTCGATATACTCCACCAGCTCCTGTAGTGGATAGTCGTCAAATACCTTGGTGCCGATAAAGGAGGGGGTCGTCGGCTGGTAATTCTCCCAGTCGATCTCTGTTTTGTTGGCGCGAGCCTGCGCCAGCGTTAACCACTTCGCATCGGTTTGCCGCGCAGCATGGCGCAACCGTACCGCCTCATATTCAGACTTCAGGTCAGTAACAAACTTTGGCCGCAACTCATCAGAGATCAGGCTCTGCGCGACACCCACTGCACGCGAGGCGTCTTTCACCCACACCACTGGGTGGTCATAGTGGGGATCGATCTTCACTGCGGTATGGGCCTTTGATGTGGTCGCACCGCCCAGCATGAGGGGGATATTCATCTCCAGCCGTTTCATCTCTTTGGCGATATGGCTCATCTCTTCCAGCGATGGGGTGATCAGACCTGAGAGTCCGATCACATCGACATGATGTTTCTTCGCCTCCTCCAGAATCGTGGCCGTCGGCACCATCACTCCGATATCGATCACTTCAAAATTATTACACTGCAACACAACCCCGACGATATTTTTACCGATGTCATGTACATCACCTTTCACGGTAGCCATCAGAATCTTGCCATTACTCTGAGCAGCCCCTTCTGCCTTGGCCGCCTCAATAAACGGGATCAGATGCGCGACCGCCTTTTTCATCACTCGCGCGGACTTCACCACCTGTGGCAGAAACATCTTACCTGCGCCAAACAGATCACCCACCACATTCATGCCGGCCATCAACGGCCCTTCAATCACCTGAATGGGGCGCTCAAAGGTCAACCGCGCCTCTTCAGTATCTTCTGTAACAAAGCGATCGATTCCCTTAACGAGCGCATGTTCCAGCCGCCTGTCAACTGACCAGCTGCGCCACGCTTCATCCTCTTTCTTCTCGACCTTGCCATCGCCACGGTAGCTATCCGCGATCTCCAGCAGACGGTCGGTACTGTCTTCACGCCGATTCAGCACCACATCTTCAACACGCTCACGTAGCGCTTGTGGCAGGTCATCGTAAACTGCAAGCTGAGCCGCATTGACGATCCCCATATCCATCCCCGCCTGACAACAGTGGTAGAGAAAGACTGCATGAATCGCCTCTCGCACCGGATTGTTACCACGAAAAGAGAATGAGACATTAGAGACACCGCCACTCACCATCGCATGAGGCAGGTTCTGTTTGATCCAGCGCGTCGCCTCGATAAAATCGACCGCATAGTTGTTGTGCGCCTCAATACCGGTCGCAACGGCGAAGATATTGGGGTCGAAGATGATATCCTGTGGCGGAAAATCGACCTCATTGACCAGCACATCGTATGAGTTTTTGCAGATCTCAATCTTGCGTTCAAAGGTGTCGGCCTGACCCTCTTCATCAAAGGCCATCACCACTGCCGCCGCGCCGTAGCGTTTAATCAACTCGGCATGATGAATGAACTGCCCCTTCCCTTCTTTCAGAGAGATCGAGTTGACGATCCCTTTACCCTGAATACACTTTAGCCCCGCCTCAATAATCTCCCACTTTGAGGAGTCCACCATCACCGGCACTTTCGAGATATCCGGTTCAGAGGCGACCAGATTCAGGTAGTGGACCATCGCCTCTTTACCGTCGAGCATCGCCTCATCCATGTTCACATCGATGATCTGGGCGCCGTTCTCAACCTGTTCACGACAGACGCTGAGCGCCTCATCAAACTGCCCTTCAAGGATAAGCCGTTTAAATTTGGCGGAGCCAGTCACATTGGCGCGCTCTCCCACATTCACAAAGAGCGACTCGGCGGCGATGTTAAATGGCTCCAGTCCAGAGAGACGGCACTCAACCGGGATCGTCGGCAGCTTGCGCGGTGCAACATCCCTGACAGCTTCCGCAATGGCCGCGATGAAATCGGGCGAGGTACCACAGCATCCACCAATAATATTCAGAAAACCGCTCTCGGCCCACTCTTTGATAAAGCCAGCCATGTTTTCAGGCGTGTCATCATAGCCCGTTTCTGCCAGCGGATTGGGTAACCCTGCATTGGGGTGTGCGCTCACATAACAGCTAGCCACGCGTGACAGCTCTTCCACATACTGGCGCAGCTCTTCGGCACCGAGTGCGCAGTTCAGTCCGATCGAGATCGGCTTCGCATGGGCCAGTGAGTTGTAAAAGGCTTCGGTCACCTGCCCTGAAAGGGTTCGACCAGAGGCGTCGGTGATCGTACCGGAGATCATGATCGGCAGCTCGCGCCCAATCTCATCAAAGACCTGCTGCACCGCAAAGATTGCCGCTTTGGCATTGAGGGTGTCGAAAATGGTCTCGATCAGAATCGTATCGGAGCCCCCCTCGATCAAGCCACGGGTCGCTTCGCTATAGGCAACCACCAGCTCATCAAAGGTAACGTTGCGTGCCGCCGGGTCATTCACCTCGGGCGAAATCGAGCAGGTGCGATTTGTGGGACCAAGCACGCCCGCAACAAAGCGCGGTTTGTCGGCGGTGGCCACCGCATCACACGCCTCACGTGCGAGCCGCGCACCGGCAACGTTCATCTCATAGGCGAGCGACTCCATATCGTAATCGGCCATCGAAATAGTAGTGGCACCAAAAGTGTTGGTCTCGATAATGTCCGCGCCCGCATTCAGGTATTCGATGTGGATGTCGCGGATGATCTCCGGCTGTGTCAACACCAGCAGGTCGTTATTGCCCTTGAGGTCTGAGGGGTAATCGGCAAAGCGCTCACCGCGATAATCGGACTCTTCCAGCTTGTAGCGCTGAATCATCGTGCCCATCGCACCATCGAGAATCAGGATACGTTCCTTGAGAAGCGGTAGAAGTCTGTCCATCTGGTTACCTAAATTTGGTTGAAGCGGTGCGGATGATGATGTTATCTGTCGGCAATCTATAGAATAGCCTGAAAATAGAGGCGTGCAGTCTACCACGCTTAAATCGTATTGTAGATTAATTTTGCCTTTAACCTACTGTTCCATAAGATTATTACCAATAAAACATTGCGTACTCTAAAATTTTATAGAACAATATTCACAACAGATGAAAAAACTGATACGGCTCCTTCGCCCCTTTTTCACGCCAAATCAGAAGCTACAACCCAATGAAAATAATATAAAAAAATGATATATTAGGGTTGATTAGATTAATAGACTAGGGTAAAAATAATGAGAGTAATAAGTTTTAAGGAGCAATAAAGATGGCCGCTACCCCCAGAATTCCACTGCGTGAACGAAAATATGCGCGCACCAAGCTTGCGCTGGTTAACGCCGCCATTCAGCGCCTTGAAGCGACACCGATGGAGGAGATTACTGTCAATGCGCTTTGTGACGATGTTGAAATCTCGGAGGCGACCTTCTTTAACTACTTCGCAAAAAAGAGTGATCTGCTCGACTACTACATGCAGCTCTGGACGCTTGAGATCAGCTGGAAGGTTCGCCAGAGCGGCCAGAGCGGCACCGCAGCCATCGACACACTGTTTGCCGCCGCCGCTCAGCAGTTCCAGCAGCACCCGGGGCTGATGGGGGAAGTGCTGGCACGCCTTGCCCGCCTGCGCGAAAAACCGCGCCTGCAGACCATCGGCCGCGCCGAGCGACACCGCGCCTTTGAAAAAGAGATCAATGACGAAAATGCCAGCGAAATTGAGGCGCTGGAGGTGAGCGGCCTCGATGCAGTGCTGGCACCGGCACTGCAGCAGGCGATCAATCGGGGCGAGCTACCCGCCAACACCCATGTGCCGACAACCATGCTCGGGCTTGTTGCACTCTTTTATGGCATACCGTTGCTGCTGCGGATGAATAACCCGGATGCGATCCCCAGCAGCTATCGCCAGCAGCTGGCCATTTTCTGGCAAGGGGTGCGTGCCGCGAGTGCTCCGTCAAGGTGACGCTACGCTGTTCAATTGACCTCTCAGCATTAAGGACAGAAGAGCTGATGCGCCACATAACGCTCTGGATAAAACAGCGCCGCGAATAACAAAGGCCATCTGCCAACGCTATCCATCACTTTTTCAGATCTATTACCCCAACTTATTCTGCCAAAACAAATAATTAGTTTTTTCATACGGGATTAGGGTATAGTGCTTTTGCTTGCACTGGCTCAAGCTGGCTTTCTTAGAACACCATACGGCTCCTCTCTGAATCCTCATTGCGTCATCATGCACGTGATCGATATTAGCAATTAATTTAAGTTTTGAGGATTTCAACATAATGAATACCGGTACCGTAAAGTGGTTTAATGAATCAAAAGGTTTTGGTTTTATCACCCCGGAAGATGGCGGTGACGATCTGTTTGTACATTTCCGTGCAATCGTTGGCGATGGCTTTAAAACCCTGGCCGAAGGTCAAACCGTCAGCTACCAGGTTGAAACCGGGCCAAAAGGTCTGCAGGCTGCGCAGGTTCAACCTCAGTAAGAGACCGCAGTTACTGCACCGTCCTGTTACACAGGGCGGTGCAGGCTATTTTTCCACCTGACCTGTCATTCAGGCCATCGCTTTTAAAGATAGAATGCTCGATTCTATAAGGACATCACCATGAAAAAACTCTTTGTTGGCAACCTGCCCGCTTCCGCAAATGAAATTGAAGTGACCGAACTCTTTTCCCAATTCGGTAAGGTGCGTTCCATTAAGCTGGCAACGGATGTCTTCACCAGCAAGTGCAAAGGGTTTGGTTTTATTGAAATGGAAGGCCACGAAGCACGCGCTGCTATCTCTGGCCTCGACGGCAAGGACTTTAGCGGTAAAGCGCTGCGTGTAAACTTTGAGGCACCTAAAAACAGGCGCGGTCGTCGCTAACCGGCCTCGCTTTGAAAAAGGTAATCAGCGCATTAATTAGCGATCTCTTCCGTTAGCGCTCGCCTCCGGCAATCCCCAGCCAGCTTACCCACTCATCAAATAGCGCCTTATTAAGGGCAGCCAGTGCGGAACGTGGCTCAAGGCTAACCGACAGCACCGGCTCACCATCCAGTGTCATTGAATAACCACCGGCCTCATGTAACACCAGGCTCGCTGCGCCGTAGTCCCAGATCCGTTGTCTGCCGTGCAGATAGACATGGCAACGACCCGCGGCAACCCAGCACCACTCCAGTGCGACAGCCCCTATATTGCGCTGCGAGCTAAATGGCTTCTCATCGATGATGCGCATCGCCAGTTCTCGCGGCAATCTTTTCAGGTCGATCAGGCCGATCCCTCTGGCAAGCGGCGGCTCGGGGATCCGCTTGCCAAGCGGCTCGCCATTAAGCCAGGCACCCTGGCCCTTGATCGCCGTAAAACACTCATCCCGCATCGGATCATAAACAACCCCGAGCAACACATCACCGTCCTGTAACAGTGACAATGAGATCGCACAAAACGGGATGCCTGCTGCAAAATTACTGGTACCGTCCACCGGATCAAGGCACCACACTCCCTGACCACGGTTGTTAAGCAGAGCGGTCTGCTCCGCCTCACCCATCTCTTCTCCGACAAACAGAAACTCAGGCCACAACGTTTTCAGCGCACCTTCAATCGCCTGCTGCACAGCGCGGTCGGCTTCGGTCACGATACTGCCATCAGCTTTGTACTCACGTGCGCTATGTGTAAAGCGAGGGTTCAGCTCTGCTCTGGCGACATCGATCACTATCGCAACAACGCTATCTAAATCGGGTAATGGCATCACGACTCCTTTGGTTGCAGTGCAACATGGTCAAACTCGATGCCGCGCCAGCCGTAAGTGATAAAGTTTCTGATATTGGCATGATCACTCCCATCAGGATGCTGTTTCACATCGATGCGGTAGTAGTCACCAAAGCAGTTAAGCGTCTCCGATTCATCCAGCGCCAGTTGTTTTCCTAACGCAAAGATCTTGCAGGAGCCTTCATTGCTACCCGCCTCATTAACCAGCCGGCTGTCACCCACACCGTTAGTGAAGCGGCTGGGAGTGTAGTCGAAATAGCGCTCAATCAGCGCCATTGTCTCGCCAAATGAGACATCACCTGGCGTACTTCTTAGTTTGCTTATAAACGCGGCCAGTGACATGCTATTTTCTCTTTAATCCTGCAAATGCAGCTGCCATCGCGGTCTGCTGCTTCGGCTGCTGTTTTTGCGACGGTGCTCTTCTGTTCGATGGTTGCGGCGAGCGCGCGGGTTTAGCCGCGCGATTATCATCACCCTGCCGTTTCATGGTTAATGCAATACGCTTGCGTGGCAGGTCTACATCGAGCACACGCACCTTCACCACATCACCCGCCTTCACCACGGCCCGTGGGTCACTGACAAACTTGTCTGCCAGTGCAGAGATATGCACCAACCCATCCTGATGGACACCGACATCAACAAAGGCACCAAAGGCGGTGACGTTGGTCACCACCCCTTCCAGCATCATCCCCTCTTTCAGGTCACTCAGCTTCTCAACACCCTCTTTAAAACTGGCGGTGACAAATTCAGGCCGCGGATCACGCCCCGGCTTGTCCAGCTCGGCAAGGATATCCCGCACGGTCGGTTCACCAAACTTTTCATCGGTGAATGCCCGGGGGTCAAGCTTCTTTAACAGCGTGCTGTCACCAATAATGGAGTGGATATCACCTTTGGTAAAGGCCGCGATGCGCTCCACAACCGGATAGGCCTCGGGATGTACCGCCGAGCCGTCCAGTGGGTTTTTACCTCCCATCACCCGGAGAAAACCGGCCGCCTGCTGGTAGGCCTTCGGGCCAAGTCGCGCCACTTTCAATAACGTTTTACGATCTTTGAAACGGCCATGCTGGTCACGGTAGTTGACGATATTTTGTGCCAGCGTCGCATTAAGCCCGGCGATATTTGCCAGCAGTGCGGCCGATGCGGTGTTCACATCGACGCCAACGGCATTGACACAATCTTCGATCACCGCCTCCAGGCTGCGCGCCAGGCGCACCTGGCTCACGTCATGCTGGTACTGGCCGACACCGATCGCCTTCGGCTCAATCTTGACCAGCTCTGCCAGCGGGTCCTGTAGACGCCGCGCGATCGACACTGCGCCGCGAATCGACACATCAAGATCCGGGAACTCACGTGCGGCCAGTTCCGATGCCGAATAGACCGATGCCCCCGCCTCTGACACCATCATTCTGGTGAGGTTTAGGTCACTATGCTGTTTGATCAGATCACCCACCAGCTTGTCGGTTTCGCGTGATGCGGTACCGTTTCCGATGCTGACAAGATCGGCCCTGTGTCTCTTCGCCAGCAGCGCCAGGGTATGGATCGACTGCTCCCACTGATTCTTTGGTGCATGAGGATAGATCGTCGCATGATCCAGTAGCTTGCCGGTGTTATCGACCACCGCGACCTTGACGCCGGTACGCAGGCCGGGATCGAGGCCAATGGTGGCGCGCGGCCCCGCCGGGGCGGCCAGCAGCAGATCCTTGAGGTTACTGGCAAAGATGTTGATCGCATCCAGCTCGCTCGCCTCGCGCAGGCGCTTCTTCAGCTCAAGATCGACATGCATCGACAGCTTCACACGCCATGTCCAGCGCACGGTCTCCTGTAACCAGCGGTCAGCCGGACGCCCCTCATCTTTAATCCCAAAGCGCCGTGCAATTTTACGCTCGCCACTGGTTGGCTCACGTTTCGCTGCTGCCTCTTCATCTTCTGCGATCACCAGTGCCAGTTGCAAAACCCCTTCACTACGGCCACGAAACATCGCCAGCGCACGGTGCGACGGAATCGCTTTAATCGCCTCGCGCTTATCAAAATAGTCAGCGAATTTTGCCCCTTCGTGCGCCTTATCCGCCACCACCGTCGCATGCAGCAGGCCGTTTTCCCAGTAATGTTCACGCAGCTCACCCACTAGCTCGGCATCTTCGGCAAAGCGTTCCATTAATATCTGGCGCGCGCCATCAAGTGCAGCGGCAACATCGGCTACGCCGTTATCGGTATCAACATAACTGGCCGCGCACACTTCTGGCTCAGTGGTCGGATCAGACAAGAGCTGCTCGGCCAGCGGCTCCAGCCCCGCTTCACGCGCGATCTGCGCCTTCGTTCGGCGCTTAACCATATAGGGACGATAGAGATCTTCAAGGCGTGTTTTGGTCTCCGCTTCCAGAATCGACTGTTTCAGCGCTGGCGCTAATTTTCCCTGTTCGTCGATCGCCTTTAGCACTGTTGCGCGGCGCTCATCGAGTTCACGCAGATAGTTGAGGCGCTCTTCGAGCTGGCGTAGCTGCGTATCATCAAGCCCACCGGTCACCTCTTTACGGTAACGTGAAATAAACGGTACGGTATCGCCGCCATCCAGCAGCGTAATCGCGGCTGTCACCTGTGCTTCTCGGACATTTAACTCAGTGGCAATTCGGGATTCAATCGTAACAATACTACTCGACGGCATATCAGGTACGCTTCCTCAGCAACAATAAAGGGGGGCATTATACGTGACTCGCCGCCACTTGGCAGGCTGTTAAAACTACTCGGACGGCAGGCGGTTCCGTTTAAAGAGGCGACGACGTGTACGCCTCATCGCCACCACTAGCCGCGGTGCCAGCGCCAGCGCGAATGCATCGACCATCACATACCACACGGCGACACCACTCGGTGGGTTGCCCTGAGAGAGCCCTAGCACCGGATCGTGCCGCGCCCAGTACCAGGTGCCGCTCCAGGTACCCACCACCTCCAGCCAGGTGGTGATAAAAAAAGCACCGAGATAGACGAGTGGTGAGCGCCCTTTATAGAGACAGTAGACAAAGAGCGTAAACAACAGCGCACCTGCGGCATCACCGCGTGCCGCCAAGAGAAGCCCCCACAGTGACCACACCCCACCGATGGCCAGCACCAGCCAGGTGATCTGTTGGCGATAAGTGGTCAACAGCGTCTGCCGTGCGATCACGACTGCGGTTAGGTAGACCATGCCGTGGCCGGGCGGGACATAGGCGGGAACATTTTCAAAACGGTAGATATAGGCCCCCAGATAAACCGAGGCGAAATACTCACCGATGGTGGCAAAGATGATCGCGACCACCACCTGCATACGAACTGCCGTGCTTTCGCCCAGCAGCATCAACCCCAGAAAGAACCAGGCACAGTAACCCATGGTCACTTGCATCGCCAGGCTGACACTGGCATCGAGATAGAGCGCCAGCGCAACAAAAAAGAACACGCTACCAATAATGGTCGCGTCACGTCCCCGTCCCCTCATCTCTGGCAACAACCGCCCCATAACGCCCTCACGCTGGAAAATAGCCCTGCATACACTATCCTCCCCCGAGGATGCAGCGCTTAAACTACCGTAAAACAGTGCCCACCACCACTACCGAAACCATGAGAGCGCCCCCGCATGATAAAGATTATGCAGCCGCCTGCGATTCCCCTAAAATAGCCACCATATTTTTATATCGCTCGACTCAGAATAATCTAACACCACCGACAAATGACATTATGGCTGTACGCATCTTTAATCTACGCAATGTTCCGGACGATGAGGCCGAAGCGGTTCGCGAACTGCTACAGCAGGATAAGATCGACTTTTATGAGACCCCAGCGGGTAACTGGGGGATGTCGGTGCCCGCGCTATGGCTACGTGATGAAGCACTTGAGCCCCGCGCGAGGGCATTGATCGCCGCCTACCAGAAAGAGCGCCAGATAAAAGCGAAGGCCGCGTATGAGCAACAGAAGGCGGCGGGAGAGAATCGCACCATTTTCGACAGTCTCAAGGAAAACCCACTGCGTTTTTTAATCTATATGGTCATCATTGCTGGGTTGCTCTATATTTCAACCATGCCGTTTCTCAACCTTGCAGGCGAGTAATAACATCGCGCTTAGCTCTATGGGACTGCTGGTTTTAAGTATATTGATGGCTTGACCATTTTTACCGCTGTACTCACCCCGTTTAGGGTTTCTGAATGGCCAATCATAAAATAGCCACCGGGGCGTAACTGTTGCAGAATCTTTTCCACCAGGGTCTGCTTGGTTTTCTGGTCAAAATAGATCATCACATTACGCAGTAAAATCAGATCAAACATCCCCATATTTGAAGGCCATTGACCATTCAGGTTAAGCGAGTTAAAGGTGACTTTACTGGCCAGCTTTTTATCGATCTGAAACATCCCCTCCTGCTCGCGCACCCCTTTCAGGCAGAATCGGTTGAGATAATCAGGCGGGATTTTTTCTGCTGCACGCATCGGGTAGAGCGCCTTGCGTGCTTTGGCCAGAATCTGCTGGCTAATATCGGTACCAATAATTTCCCAGCGGTCTGAGCGATATTTATCTGCGAATAACATCGCCATGGAGTAGGCCTCTTCACCCGATGATGAGGCTGCACTCCAGATACGGTAAGGGCTGCCGTGGCCACTTGCTGGTATCACCTCGCTCGTTAAAAAATCAAAATGACGCTGCTCGCGAAAGAAGCTGGTTTCATTGGTGGTTAACATATCGATTACCATCTGGCGCTCTGCGCTATTACCACTCTTAATCAATTTTATATAAGAGGCGTAATCGCTGAGACCGTGGTGCCGCAGACGTTTTGCCAGCCGCCCTTCGACCAGTGATTTTTTCTTTTCACTCATCGAGATGCCCACCTGCTCGTAAATCATCGCCTGAAATACGGCAAACTCTTCATCTCTAATGGACTCCAGCATCACTGACTTATTGGCTACTGCCGACATCGTACTTCCCCAGTATCATATTATTTATTGTTGGCCACGCTATACATGCCCTGCATTGCTAGCGATATCGCTTATCGACAGGTCATCAGCATTGAGGACCTTTGCAAGCTCTAATAACACTACAAACTGTCGGTCAATCCGCCCCATACCTTTAATAAACTCGGTACGAATATTGGCCCCAAAGGCCGGTGCATGTGCCACATCTTCTTCGCCAATTTCGTAGACTTTATTCACCGCATCGACAACAATACCGATATCTAGCGACTCATCCTGAGCTTTCACATCGATAATGATGATGCAGCTACGGTTACTCGCCGTCGCATCACCCGTCACGCCTATGCGATTGGCCAGATCAATGACCGGCACCACATTACCGCGCAGGTTAATTACACCTCGAATATGTTCTGGCACCATCGGAATATCACACACACTGGCATACTCAATAATCTCCTTGATACGCAGCAGATCAATCCCAAAGTTAGACTCACCAACACGAAAGGTCAGGTATTTATTCAGTTCTTGATGGCAATCAACCGCCATGCTCTCGTTAGCTGCGATCACGGCATTGTGTGGCTGCTCTTTTTCTTCCAGAAACTCGCTCATGACCGTACCTCCTGTGGCTGTTCGCACTGTAGTGCCGCCTGAGCATCCATCTGCATTGCCATCCTGCCCGCATCACTCAACAGCGAAAGATCATCTAGCGAAAGCAGGCGATCAATGTTGAGTAGCACCACAAACGCACCATCCACCTTCCCCATTCCTTCGATGAATTCAGTCGAAATATTACCGCCAAAACTTGGGGCGGATTCAATTTCATCCGGTGTGATATCCGCTACCTGGTTGACGGCATCTACCATGATGCCAACATCAATTGAAGTCCCATGAACGGCGACCTCCATTATCACAATGCAGGTGCGCCGACCGATTGAGACGGCACCCATACCGAGCCGCTTACCAAGGTCAATGACCGGAACCACACTGCCTCGCAAATTGGTAACACCGCACAGGAATTCTGGCATCATCGGGATTGTGGTCACTTCCATGTGCTCCATAATCTCTTTGATACGCAAGATATTCGCTGCAAATCGTTTATCACCCAGCATAAAACAGAGGTACTTGTTAAGCGCTGTTACAGGCTGCTGCTGCGCTGCCACCGTATTGCTTGCCATTGCCCTGCCCTCCCGCCGTTATACTGCCTTGCCAAATGGAACAAAATCCTGGTTAGCGCCAACATGGCTTTCCGGCTCCTCATCTTCAACATCTAAAGGTAGTGATTCTCTGTTCTGGGCCTGAGCATGATTGTCTAATTTAAAGAAGCCGATGATCTTCTGCAGCTGCTCCGCATTTGCACTCAGCTCTTCAGAGGTTGCGGCAAGCTGTTCTGAAGAGGCCGCGGACTGCTGTGAAACCTGATCGAGCTGCCCCATCGCACCATTCACTTGTGAGACAGCCGTTGCCTGCTCTTCGGATGAGGCCGAAATCTCCTCCACCAGATCAGCAGTCTTACGAATATTAGGGACCATTGCCTCCAGCAGGCCACCAGCACGCTCTGCAACCTTCACGCTGTTACCCGCCTGTTCACTGATCTCCTGTGCTGAAACCTGGCTACGCTCCGCTAACTTGCGCACCTCATCCGCCACTACGGCAAAACCTTTGCCATGTTCACCTGCTCGTGCGGCCTCGATCGCTGCATTCAGCGCAAGCAGGTTTGTTTTATAGGCGATGTCTTCTATCAATCCGATCTTGTCAGCAATCTGGTTCATTGCATCAACCGTTTCAGTCACGGCCTCACCCCCTTCGAGTGCCTCCTGTGCGGCTCGGGTGGCGATGCCATCGGTCACTTTTGCATTTTCGGTATTCTGATTGATCGAAGCACTCATCTGTTCAAGCGCGGCGCTGGTCTCTTCGACACTGGCCGCCTGCTCTGATGAACCCTGGCTCAAACTCTGCGCAGAGGCGCTCACCTCTTCGGAGGCCGTCGCAACCGTTTCGACTGAGGCACGTACATCTAGCAATACGTTTTGCATTTTGGCAATAAAACCGTTGATTGAGTTGGCCGTTTCACCAATCTCATCGCTACCAAAATCAGGCAAGCGGTAAGTTAAATCGCCATCCCCTTTATGCAGATCATCTGCTGCGGCAAGGATCTCGTTCATTGGGCGCGTAATTGAACGCACTACGACAACACCCAATAGCAGCCCTATCACCAGTGCAGCAGCGCCTATACCCATCACCATCGTCTCGGTCATCTTCACATCACTCTCTGCCTGCCTCGCAGCAGCATCTGTAAAAGCCGCCACTTCAGATAGCGCCCCCTCTATATGTGTAAATAACGTTTCTGCTTCATGCGCTACGGCCTCACTACGTTCATGCGCCTTAGCCAGATCACCCGCCTCAAATAGCGCAAACACTTCTGCTACATGAGCAGAAACCAGCTCGGCCTCTTTCTCTATACCTTTAAGCGCTTTTAGAATCTTCTCAAACTCTGCTTTTGCGGCGGCATCATGCGCACTGCTAATCGCCGCTTCAGCCATTTCCTCAGCAGCCACAATATCCTTAGTCACGCTAGCTTCGCTCTGGCTAACTTCTTCCACAAGAGCATTAAATTCATCACGCGATTTTTCATCGGTGGCTATCGCATCACCAAATCTAAGGCTGCGTTCAAATAGCACTGATATCTCAAGTTGCTGTTCGGTAATCGAGGTAATCAACTCCATCAATGGCATATCTGTTTCCGCAATATTAACAATCTCTGTTTCAACTCCTTTTAATTTGTAAATGGAAAAGCCTAATACAGAAGCAAGAAGAAGAACGGGAATACCCACGGCCATGGCCATTCTTTTTGCAATTTTAATGTTGTTTAACTTAATCATCACTCGCTCCTTGATTCCTGTTCTTTAGAATCACTAAAAATATGCTTCAAACAGCCTATTTAAGGCCCCTTAAAAATCACAACTTAATGCACAACATGAGATTTATTTTGATTTCCATTACTTACTGAAGTGATACGCCCACCCGCTTCAGCCACCTGTTTAATGAGTCCCGGCACATCAAGAATCACCGCAACTTCACCACTGCCCAGAATTGTTGAACCACTAATGCCTTTTAACCCCTGGAATATTCGGCCTAACGGTTTGATCACTGTCTGAAATTCACCTCGTAGTTCATCCACAATCAACCCCGCTTTTAAGCCACCACACTGAACCACTACGATATTTTCACGCCCACTGTTTTCACCTTTAATATTAAAACTGTCACGCAGCCTCATTAGAGGCAACACTTCATCACGAAGATTAATATAGCTCTGCTTACGTGCCTCTATCCGCTCTGCATCACTCAATTCGACGCACTCAAGTACCATGTCGAGCGGGATTACATAGGATGAATGGCCAACACCGACAAGAAAGCCGTCGATGATCGCAAGTGTTAGTGGCATGCGAATGACGATCTTTGAACCAATGCCTACCTCGCTTTCGATATCCACCAGCCCTCTTAACGCCTCGATATTTTTTTTAACCACATCCATTCCAACACCACGACCAGAGAGATTTGTAACCTGCTCTGCCGTTGAAAAACCTGGTTCAAAAATCAAACGATAAATTTCCTGGTCCGTTAAAACCTGACCATTAGCTACAATGCCTTTTTCAATCGCCTTTGCCAGAATGGCATCTCGCTTAAGGCCGGCACCATCATCCTCCACTTCAATGACAATACTGCCGGAGTCGTGATAGGCGTTAAGCTTTAACAGCCCCTGTGCAGGCTTGCCGGCCGCAACACGTATATCAGCAGGTTCGATACCATGATCCATTGCGTTACGCACCAGGTGCATCAATGGGTCACCAATCTTCTCTACAACTGTCTTGTCCAGTTCAGTTTCTGCACCGGCAATTTCCAGCCTGATATCTTTACCCAGCTCCTTGCTAACATCACGCACAACACGGTTAAAGCGGTTGAATGTCTCCCCAATCTGAACCATACGTAAATGTAATGCGCTGTCGCGGATCTCCTCAACCAGGCGCGACATCACGGACATCGATTCAACTAGCGAATCATCACCGAGGCGTCTTGCGATAAGGTCGGTGCCGGCACCCGCAATCACCATTTCACCCACGAGATTGACTAACGTATCCAGTTTCTCAGAATCAACCCGGATGGTTTTCGCTGAGCTGTTGAGAGAACGAACCCGCTGCTGTTTTTCTGCTGCAGCTTCAACCACCTCTTTCTGAACCATCCCTTTTTCGGTAACGATCTCACCCAGCACCTGTGAATTACCGGCTGCGGGACTAAAACGATGTTCGGTCTGCTCATCAATCACCCCTTCGAGTTCTGATTTTGTGAGAGCGCCGCAGGAGACCAACAATTCGCCTATTTTTTTATCATCTTCAGGGAGTGCATTAATCATCTCTATGTAGCGCTTTATCTTCGCCCTGGGCGGTAATATATGAACCAGGCAATCTTCTCTCACAAATTCAAATGCGCTCTCAATTGTCTCTTTCTCTTCGCCACTAAAGAGTGCTATCTCAAGTCCAAGGTGACAGTCAATTGGGCTGAGCTCTTCCTCCTCATCTTTATCAAAAACAGTTATCACCTGTTTGATATCACCCATTCCTGATAGATAGCGAAGGATCGATAGTGGATCCATTCCATCGCGCAGCGCATCTTTTGAAAACCTGACCGATAGATGCCAGTTCTCATTTTCTGAACAGCCAGCTCCATCATCTGACTCTTCACTGCTGATCTTCTCATCACTGCCTTCTTCTTTTTCTTCTATACTGCCACCCGTTAATGCCACCAGAGAGGCCAGTAGATCGTCGTTCTGCTTTTTCACTTCACCCGATAACGTTTCACCATTGACGGCATGTTCAACAACGATCTCCATCTGATCTCGTAATGATAAAAACAGTGCAACTAATTCGGAGTTAATCTTCAGTTCGCCAGAACGAATTGTATCCAGTGCGTTCTCTACAACATGCGTAAATTCCACGACATCATCGAAACCAAAAACCCCTCCGGTACCTTTAATCGTATGTGCAGCCCTGAACACGGCGTTAATCAAATCACCATTTTCCGGGTCACCCTCTAAACGCAGCAGTGCGCCTTCCATTTCAACGAGCAGTTCATTACACTCAGTCAGGTAGCCTTGCTGCGCTGAATCAAGATTCATGTTGGTTCTCCAGTAATGCGCTCATGCCGTATAGCTTAAACACCTCCTCTACGGCATCACTAGCCGAGCAGAGCGTCAGCTTGATCTCATTTTTATCGGCGTACTGTTTGCCAAACAGCAACACCTGAAATCCAGCTGTATCAAACTCAGTCACATTCATTAAGTTAACGTTAATATCTTTATGATTTGCTAGAAGAGAGAACAGATCCTGCTTTATATTTTCAGCGTTATAGATATTCATATCGCCATCAATAACCAACATCTCTTCGTTACTATTTGCACTCATTACCTGCCTCCTTCCCGGTATTAATCAGGGCATTATTAGCTTCGATACAGCATTAAGCATCTGGTCTGGCTTAAAGGGCTTAACGACCCACGCCTTAACGCCGGCTGCTTTACCCTGTGACTTGAGGTCGTCACCTGCTTCTGTCGTCAGCATGATGATCGGGGTGAACTGGTAATTAGCCATTTTTTTAATCTCTTTCACCATCGAGATTCCATCCATGTTTGGCATATTTACATCGCTGATTATTAAATGAACTTTTCTTCCATCTAATGCCTTTATACCTTCAGTTCCATCTCCGCCTTCAATGACATCGTAACCAGCATCGACTAGTGCAATCTTTACTACATTTCTCAATGACGACGAATCATCAACTATCAGGATTGTCTTTGACATAGCTCACCTCGTAATTTCATGCTGCACTTAAATCTAAATTCAGAAAAACTAGAAAAATTCGATTTCATTATCTTCTGTTGCTTCTACTGCTATTTCACTATCGTGATTCATCAACTGCTCTGTTGTTGTGTAACTCTGCTCCAGCTTTTCCAGCAACATCTCGACATCAACGGGGTGATGCATTCCATTTTCATCTCTGCTATTAACGGACTGCTCTATCTGCTCGCATGTCAGTGCAAGCGTCGCCTCCACTGAACAGAGTATTTGACTCATTCGGTCCTGAAATTGAAGCGAGACCAGAATGTCTGAGATCTCATTTCGTATCTCTTTACTTGAGGTTTTCATTTTGACTGCGGAGCCTGAAATAGATTGCGTTAATCCCTTTAGATCACCAAGAACCGCTGAGATTGTCTCTTTTGAACCCTTCATCACCTTTTCATCATTGACACAGGCCTGATCTACCATCTTTAATGTTTCATTAATTGATGATTCGATCTCAATAATTCTCTCTTGCATCTCATTTCCCGTCTCACCCGACTGGATTGAAAGTGAGCGAACCTCTTCTGCGACGACTGCAAAGCCTCTTCCGTACTCACCGGCCCTCGCAGCTTCAATGGATGCGTTTAACGCCAGCAAGTTTGTCTGATCTGAAATCTTTGCAACGCTCGCGGACATATCCTGCAGACTCTCGATTGAACTTGATAAGCCACGCATTTTTTCAAATAGGACCGTCTTCTCATCAAGCGAATCTTTATAAGTAGCCAGCACCTCTTTTAGCTGCGTTTCACTGCTATTGAACATATCGACAATACCGGCTTCATGATCATTACTGCTGCTTTTTACCGCCTCATCAATCTTTATGACTAACACTGAAAACCGATCCGACAAGGCAATAATCGCCTCTTCTGTTAACCGTCTTGATGTTTTTATATTTCGATCGATGACAGGGAGAATCTTCTGGCACGCCTCGTCCAGCCCTTTTGGTGAGGTGTCACTCAGGCTTGTTTGTAGCAACGACTCAAACTCTTCGGTAATCTGCTCAATCACACGCTTTTGCTCTTTTTTGTGATATTTACCGATCAAGTAGCCAACAACAGCACCCATGACAACTAATATGGCTGCTATGGCAATTGCACTAAAGTTGAGCGATGACTGAAGCGTAATGAGCCCTGCGCCTGTCAGCCCCATACTCAGACCAGCCAGTAGAAAATAGTTTCCACTAACGCTTTCAAATACCGCTTCACCTCGCGTTATTTTCATCCCCTCACCCCGCGCTTACTAGCCAATGAACAGAGCTATCCGTTTTATTCATCACACTGCTTCTGTCATCTGGTTGCTGACTACATCCTTTCTGGACGATGATCAGACCCCTCTTTTTGATCAATCTAAGCCGATGTGATTCCGGATAATTTCCGATGCTTTTAGTTATCGGCGCTACCCTGTCGCCCCGAATAAGACTAAAGATGTATTTTTATGGATATTTTGATGACGTACCGTACGCGTCTGTCCTACTTCAAAAGTAAGAGCTATTTGTCAGAACATTTTCTCGGGAATATCAGTAACAGCATGAAAAAACAAGAATTTATAATGTAGGAAAGCAGTGCTTAACACTCGCTTATTTGATTAGGCCCTGCTTGATGACGTAGTGAGTGAGTTCTGCATTATGACGCATCTTCATTTTTTTTAAGATTCGCGCGCGGTAGGTACTGACGGTTTTGACGCTCAACGAAAACTCAAGTGCGATGTCTGACACCGAGTTTCCTGAAGCGATACTACAGAGCACTTCAAATTCGCGGTTTGATAACTCCTCATGGGGTAGTTTGTCGGACGACTCATCCAGCGAAAAGGCGATCTTCTCTGCGAGCGATGAACTGACATAACGACCACCCGCCAATAGCTTGCCAACTGCGGCCCCCAGATCCTCTGGCGCACCCGACTTACACAGGTACCCCTGTGCCCCCGCACGCAACGCCCGCACGGCATAGACATCCTCCGAGTATGCGCTAAGAATCAGCACCGGTATGCCCTCTTTTTTTGCCCTGAGTTTTTTTAGCACCTCTAAGCCACTGTAATCTGGCAAATCAATTTCGAGTACCACCAGATCATACTGCTCCTGGGCCAGCATCGATAACGCTACGGTTCCATCCAGTGCGCTCGTCACATGATAATTCTCACAAAAGCTACCAATTAACTTTTTAATGCCCTCCTGAACGATCTGCTGGTCATCGACAATCAAAATTCGGACAGGTGAAAGACTACAAACACTCAACTTAACCTCCTGTTAAAGTTGGGGTTTAACATCAACGCTTGAGCCGATAAATAGCATGGACCCCGACACTCATGACAACCTAATCGGCCGTTCTAATCATTTAATAAGGGAGCCATGTCGCTAATAATCAAACATTAATATAGTTAAATTAATAACTGTGGCCTCATGATGAGGTTACTCTGCCTCTCACTCACAACCCGCTTTATTGATAAAAACTGACCCATCGTATGATCTGTTGCCCCGCCCCTGATGATGCCGCCAGCATAGCCCCCAACTGAGCGGCTTAAGCCGACACGTTCAACGACCACACCGCGCTAACTCGCAACAAAGCCGGGGGGTAATAGTCTGCTCTTTAGCCATTTCACCTACAAAATAGCACTAAATATATCGAGTGATATGGCCGATATATGATGTACATAAAGTAAACAATTTCAAGCAGTTTGACCGCTTTCGCAGGGAGATGGAGAGAATTTTCTGTTCATATAACTGCTTCACCGGCAAAGAATGTAATGGCATTTATTAACCTAAACAAGGCGCTAACCTACATGCGTGCCCTCACAGGCTGCCTGATGCTATTTGCCGCTTCTCAATCAGCATTCGCCTTTAATTTTACTGTCAATGATCTATCTGATGCCGTAGACAGCACACCCGGTGACGGCATCTGTGAGGCCACACCTGCCGCTGGCGACTGCACACTTCGTGCCGCGATTCAGGAGAGCAATGCATGGCCAGGTAAAGATTCGATTCACATTCCCGCCGCCACCCACACATTATCCCTCACAGGCGACGATAACAGCGCCGCGGCTGGCGACCTCGATATTACCGAGGCGCTCTCAATACATGGCGCAAGCCAGGCTTTATCCATCATCGATGCCAACAACATTGATCGCGCCATCGATATTCATGGTGTTGATGTCCAGATTGAAAATTTGACCATACAGAACGGCAGTACTGTCGGTACTGAAGGCGGTGGCATTCGCAGTGTTCTGGGTAAGCTCACCATCAGGAATGCAACCATTGATAGCAATGAAACTACTGGCTTTGGCTATGGCGGCGGCGGCATCTACAGTGCCGGGCCGCTTGTTATTGATAACGCCACGATCAGCAATAACCGTTCATCGCGAGGCGGTGGCCTGCTCCATTTCAGCTACGACATGACCATTACCAACAGCCGTATCAACTCCAATCTGGTCGACCTAGGGGCGGGTAGTGGCGGCGGTATTTTTATTCAGTCGGATGGTACCAACACCATCATCAATACCACCATTGATGGCAACACCGCGGCGCTCGGTGGCGGCGGCGGTATTTACACTGTCAACGGCCTTACCCTCACAAATAGCACTATTAGTAACAACACGGCACTACTGGTCGGCGGTGGTGGTATCTATGATATCGGCCTAGCGCCACTGGTAATCTCTAACTCCACCATTTCAAGTAATGATGCGACGGGTAATGGTGGCGGTATTCAGGTAAGGCAGAGCCGTGCTACCGTCATCAACAGCACCATCTATGGAAACAGGGCCTTTGGGACACATGATGTTGCTCAGGAAACTTACAATGGTCATGGTGGTGGGATCTACCTGCCGAGTGGTTCAAGCATCGCGCTAACAAACACTATCATTGCAGGTAATACCGCTTCTGTTCTGACTCCTGCGGGTAACAACTGCTATAGCCAGAATAGTACCGGGGTGTTTAGCGCTATTCAAACGACCTCTGAATATGTCATCTCGGATGACAGCACCTGTGAACTCACCGGCACTGGAGATCAACCGAACACCACCCCCAGTCTATCGTCGGTACTGGGCACAAACGGGGGGCTTACGCTAACACATGCCGTTCTTTTCCCCAGTGCAGTGATCGATTCAGGCCCCAGCACTCCCGCAAACTGTTACGCTACCACTACAGATCAGCGCGGCTTCCCACGCCCGGTCGATGGTGGTAGCAGCGGTGACTGTGACATCGGTGCATTTGAGTATAACGCGACCACATCTGTAGCAGATATCGGAGTGACAATTGAAGCGGATAGAAGCCCGGTCCTTAATGGGGCCACGCTCACTTACACTGTTAAGGTAACAAACCATGGCCCAGATACTGCCACTAATGTGGTGCTCGCTGATGACCTTGCCGCTGCTAACGTCTCTTACCTCTCTGACACCGGCAGTTGCAGCGGCGCGCCCGCATTAAGCTGCAGCCTGGGAACGATCACGTCGGGTAGCAGCCAAACGATTACGATTTCCGTTACCGCCCCCGCCACACCTGGTCAGATAACCAACACAATCTCTGTGGCGGCGACCGAGAATGACCTCAACGCCAGTAATAACAGCGCCACCAAGGCCATCAATGTCATTGGCAGTAGCGATCTTAGTGTTACGATCACCGGCTCTGTTGCCACAGCGACTGCCAATGTTCCAATGAGCTATGATGTGGTGATCACCAATAACTCTACTGTTACCGCTAATGATGTCATTGCAACGATTCAGTTTGATGCAGCTGTCTCCCTGGGCCAGGTTTCACCAGCCGTTGATTGTGGGTTTGATGTCGATTCAGCCTATTTAATTTGCGAACTGGGCAATATCGCCGGCAGTGATACATTGACCCTGAACGTTACGATTACACCGCTATTTTTTGGCTCCATCACCAGTGATTCATCGGTCACCTTCTCTGGCACCGACCCCGATTTAAGCAACAATACCAGCTCGGCCAGTACCGCTGTGATTGCAAATGCGGCACTCTCAATCACCACCACTGACTCACCTGATCCGGCATACCAAAATGCTGATATCCTTTATAATTTTACTGTTGCCAATAGCGGCCCCTCAACAACCAATAATACGAAACTTGTTGTCACCTTCCCTGCTGGTATGTCGCTTAGCCCGGCAAGCGGCGCCTCACCAGCCGGCTGCTCAGGGGCCGGTACTGTCACCTGTGACCTTGGCGCAATCAGTGGTGGGTTTGATAAAACGATTACTCTCGTTGCCATTGCTAATGCGGATGGTACCTATACGGTGAACTCATCCGCAACCAGCAATGAAACAAGCGGACCTGCTCTTGATTCTGAAACGACGGTCGTGAACCCTCCAGCGACCCCATCCCCACCAGATGCTGATCTTCTGGTTACGATGGTCGACACTGCTGATCCTGTCGTCGTCGGCAACAGCATCACCTATAACGTCACAGCGACGAATAACAACGGGCCCAATGTGGCACAAAACGTTGTGATCTCTGTGACATTGCCAACTACCACCACATTCAGCAGCGCCTCTTCTGATTGCGTCTATAACAGTGGTGTCGTTACCTGTGCGCTTGGGCCGCTTGCCGTTGGCCTCTCTAGCGGTATCAGCGTCACCGTGAACTCCTCATCCGTTGGAACCTTCACCGCATTCGCTTCCGTCAGCGACTCTGTGGGTAATGACCCGGAACTGACTAACAATACGACCACTCAAAGTACCAAGGTAAATGCCGCCGGCAGCGGCGGTGGAACTGCTGGCTCCCGCCTCAATAGTGGAGGAGGGGGTAGTTACGAAATAACTGAGCTGGGCGTATTGCTATTCATGGCCGCCCTGTTATTTAATAGACGACGTCAGCCAAACACCCAATTTTGAGAATTACCCGCCCTCGGGTAAAATCCCTACAAATTTACTGCAACCGGTTGGATCCTTCAGTATATTAATATATACTAAATTACCATGGAAAAACGAAACGAAAACAAACGCTATATCACGGCTTCACATAACTTGCGCTCTATCTCACACCCGCTCAGATTGGCAGTGTTATGCGAATTAACTAAAGGCCCAAGGAACGTTACAGAGCTGCTATCGGTAACAGGCGTCTCCCAGCCCAATCTATCGCAGCATTTAGCCAAGCTGCGTATGTCCGGGGTTGTCAATAATGAGCGCCGTAACCAGCACGTTTATTACAGCATTGCCAGCCCCCTGATAAGCGAAGTAATCAAGAATATTCGCAGCACTTACAAGCTCAGCATTAAGTAGGAAACCCCTTACCTGACAAGTAACCGCCCCAATCATACTCACTATCTCCGTACACAATAAAATGGGGGTTGAGTAACGATTCTTTTGCGTGGTAACTCAGCGGCTGTAAGTTAAGCGTCATAACCTGGCCTCCCGCCTGCTGCACTATGCACTGTGCAGCAGCGGTATCCCACTGCGAGGTTAAACCGAAGCGCGGGTAGAGATCGGCCAGCCCCTCAGCCACCAGGCAGAACTTCAGCGAGCTCCCCAGCGCCACCTGGCGACATGCGCCCAATCCGGCAACAAACGCCAGTAGTGCATCGCTGCCGTGAGAGCGACTCGCTGCCACTACAATATGATTAACATCGAAGGGGCGCGTTTTTATCGGCACAACAGCACCACCGGCAAGCTGCTTAGCGGCACCACCCCCTTGCGCTGCAAAATAAGCAACACCACTTTCTGGTACCACAATCACGCCCAGCACCGCCTCCCCCGCCTCAATGAGCGCGATATTGACGGTAAACTCGCCATTACGCTGGATAAACTCGCGCGTGCCATCCAGCGGGTCAATCAACCAGTAGCGCTGCCAGTTCGAACGCACCTCATACGGGATATCACCAGACTCTTCAGATAACACCGGAATGGCTGGCGTTAACTCGGCAAGCGCGGTAACGATAATCTCATGGGCTGCTAAATCTGCGGTCGTCAGCGGCGACATATCCCCCTTCTGCTCGACCTCAAACCCCTCTTCATAAATCGAGAGCACCTTATCTGCAGCCGCGCGTGCCAGCGCAAGCACATCCGGCAGCAGCTGTGCGGCAAGATGGTGTGGTTCATCACTCATTTAGCGGCCTCCTTTTTGCCATCAGGTCACGCACCATATAAAGCGCCGCAATGCTGCGCGCCTCGCTACACTCCTCTTGCTGCAATAGTGCATCCAGCTGTGAAAGCCGCCACGGCACAACCTCTATCGCCTCCGGCTCATCACCCGGTAAGCGCTGTTCATACAGCGCTTCAGCCAGCACAATATAGGTCTGCTGACTGGAGTATCCCGGTGCAGAGGTTAGCTGCTTTAGCTGGGTTAACTGCTTCGCGCCGAACCCCACCTCTTCCATCATCTCTCGTTCCGCTGCCGCCAGCACCGCTTCACCCTGCTCAATGCGCCCCTTGGGCAGCGCCAGCTCATAACGATCGACCCCGGCCGCATATTCACGTATCAACAACACCCGGTCATCATCGAGCATCGGCACCACCAGCACCGCACCATATGCGCTGGTTTTCAGCCGCTCATACTGCACCGTCACCCCGTTCGAAAATGCCAGATTGAGCGCTTCCACCTGAAACAGCCGTGTTTTTGCAACCGTCTCAACATTCAATATTTGTGGTTTTTTAGCCATCGCCAATCCTTTATCATAACCGCCTTCAGGTACTACAGTACCACCACTCATTACGATTTCAATAATATAGAGCACCAACAATGGTCAACTGGGATAAGATACAAAACGTGCTGCTGGATATGGACGGCACGCTGCTTGACCTCCATTTTGATAACTATTTCTGGCATGAACACCTGCCAACACGCTACGCTGAAAAACACAATATCGATCTTGATGAGGCAAAGAAAAGCCTCTTTCCACGCTTCAGGCAAGTTGAAGGGACGATGCAGTGGTACTGCCTCGACTACTGGTCTGAAGCACTTGAGATGGATATTGTTTTTCTAAAGGAGGAGGTCACTCACCTGATTGCAGTCCATCCGCATGTGATCGACTTTCTCAGGGCGATGCGCCGTACAGGTAAGCATATCGCACTGGTCACCAACGCTCACCAGAACAGCCTGATGCTAAAGATGAAGCACACCAGTATTGGTGAATACCTTGATGCCGTAATCTCATCACACACCATCGGCCTGCCCAAAGAGAACCCTGCATTCTGGCTAAGGCTTCAGAAACAGCTGCCATTCAGGGCCGAGACATCACTATTAATCGATGACAATACAACGGTTCTGCGCTCTGCCAAAACCTTTGGCATTGCACACCTGCTCGCGGTAAAAACCCCTGACAGCAAACAGCCACCCTGTGATCACAGCGGCTTCAATGGCATTCAGAGCTTTCTCGATATCACGCCGCAGACGTCAGCGATATAACCAACCAGCTATTTTCCCCAGCGCCTGTAACGTTTCTTACAATATTTCAGCAGCGCATCATACCCATCAAAAAATAGCTCAAAGCCCTTCTCGGCCGACTCATCCAGCTCACAATAATCGTTGCTATATTCGCGACAGACCTGTGGCCGAGTCTCATAGATAGCACAGATGCCGCCCTTGCCAAGATGGGTACAGATATTATTGACCAACAGAAACCAGCCATCTTCGTCTTTATACAGCTGCACATCACGGTGCGCCAGCTGCCACAGCAGATGATCAAAGTCCTGCTTCGAACGTGGTGTATCGACCTGCTGTGTAATATACGTACAGCACTTTGAATTGGTACAATAGCTACACTTGGTCTCCGGCGTTACATCAGCCGGAACAACTGGAATCTTCTTTCTACCCATACGAATGCGCACGCCTCTATGATTTTACCAACACATTTTAATTGTGACCGAAGTCCGCCCAAAATAACAGCGCCCCGGCACAGCAGATAATACGTGATAAACATCATCACAGCGTTACAGTGCGAGGCGCGACCACTGATTGACCACTACAGGTTACGTGGTAATGCGAAACACAGCGCGTTTCGTTGCTATCAGAATGATGAGCTGCGGCTGGTCATCAGTGGCATCGGAAAATTAGCGGCCGCTACAGCAACTACCTATCTGGCAAGTAGTGATACCCAGACAACCAGCGGCTGGCTTAACCCTGGTATTGCAGGCCATGCCGATCACGCCATCGGTACACCACTGCTGGCACATAAGCTCATTGATGCCGCCAGTGAACAGCAATGGTTCCCCGGCATCGTAATACCAACCCCCTGTGCCAGCGAAACACTCACGACCGTCGACAGACCTGAAGCGGAATACCGCCCAGGAACCATGATCGATATGGAAGCCAGCGGCTTCTACGCCGCCGCCTCTCGCTTTCAGAGTTGTGAACTCATTCACTCACTCAAGATCATCTCTGACAATCACAACCAGGGCACTGGTCAGATCACTGAAAAAAATACCACCACGCTCATCCATGACAACCTCAGCACCATTGATGCCGTTATTAGTGAGCTGCAAACGCTTGCCTGCCAACAAAACAGAATTGAAAAGGCACCTGTTGAATGTGATGCATTTATGGAGCACTGGCACTTTACCACCTACCAACAGAACGAACTGCGCGGCCTGTTTCGCCGCTGGCACGCGCTCAAATTACCAACCGCGCCAGACCCGAATGACTTCTCACAACTAACAACCAGCAAGGCGGTACTAAAGGCAATAAAGGAATACCTTGATCACCAGCCGGTTCGCTTTTATGGAGCCAGCAGCTAGTGCACCGCCTCATCTACATCGAAGAAGCGGTCGCTGACCACCCTCGCACAAAGGCGATCTGCGCCCGCTTTCCAAAGTCGACAAAGGTCTACTGTAAACACTACGGTGAAGTGTTTAATCGTAAGGGGCAGAACTTCCGCCTGCAAAAACAGAGCCCTGCTTTAATCCTCGCCCATAAACATAAAAACCATGTGCTGAATGCACCGGATGGCTACGGCATCGGCGGGCAGCGTAATTACTATTTCTCACATATGCTCAACTGTCTTTATGACTGTCGCTACTGTTTTTTGCAGGGGATGTACCGCTCCGCCAACTACGTGATCTTTGTCAATTATGAAGATTTTCAACAAGCGATTGTCGACACAGCCAGACAGCACCCAGACGAAGCGCTGTGGTTTTTTTCCGGTTATGATTGCGACAGCCTCGCCTACGAACCTGTCACAAACTTCACCAGTGAGTTTCTTCCCACCTTTAGTCAACTGCCCAACGCCCACCTTGAGCTACGCACCAAAAGCCTGCAGATCCGTACACTGCTCAACACTGAGCCGCTTGATAACTGTATCGTTGCCTACAGCTTCACCCCCGCAGCGCTGTCACAGGCGCTTGAGCACGGCGTTCCTTCCGTTGAAAAGCGCATTGAGGCGATGGCCAAACTGCAACAGCACGGTTGGCGATTAGGCCTCAGATTCGACCCCATGATCTACCAGGAGGGGTTTGAAAAAGATTACCAACAGCTATTCAAACAGCTCTTCTCACGCCTTCCCGCCGAGAGTATTCACTCGGTTAGTCTTGGCACCTTGCGTACCCCAAAGGCCTTTCATCAAAACATGGTTAACCTTTATCCTGAAGAGAAACTCTTTGCTGGGCGCTTTGATGAACAGCACGGTATGATCACCTACGCCAAAGAACTCGAAGAGCAGATGACCCACTTCTGTTACGACCAGCTAATGCAGTATATTCCGCAAAGCCTCTTTTTTGCCTGCACCCCACCCGAATAACAGGGCGATAAAACGATGAACACAAACTCTCGCAAAATCCTCATCACCGGTGCAAGTGCTGGCATTGGTCGCGCCACCTGCCAGAAGCTGTTAAATGAAGGGCATCACATAATCGGCATCGCGCGCAGCTTCAGCCGGTTCCCATGCAGCGATAGCCGCTTTACGCCCATCACTTTAGATCTTGAAGAGGTCGATACATTGCCGCAGCAGTTACAGGCGGTGGCAAAAGAGCACAACGACATTGATGCCGTCATCTGCTGTGCGGGGCGCGGTCAATTTGGCTCACTGGAGGAGTTTTCATATGAGCAGATTCGCTCGCTGATCGATCTTAATTTTGTTAGCCAAGCCTATCTCGCACGTGCTTTCCTGCCGATCTTAAAACGGCAACAAAGTGGTACTCTTATTTTCATCGGCTCAGAGGCGGCCCTTCGAGGTAGCCGTCAGGGAAGCCTCTATTGCGCCAGTAAATTTGCAGTGCGCGGGCTTGCGCAGGCGCTGCGCGATGAGTGTAGCAAGAGTGGCGTCTCTGTCAGCATCATCAACCCAGGCATGGTAAAGAGCGAATTCTTTGATGAACTCAATTTTACCCATGGCGGTGATGATGACAATTATCTGCTGCCAGAAGATATCGCAGATGCGATTGCACTTATCATCAATGCACGAAGCAGCGTTGTGCTGGACGAGATCAACCTTTCGCCTCTTAAGAATGTAGTAGTAAAGAAAAAAGGGTAAAAGAACATCATCTCGACAGATTGATATTCGCCATGCAGATCGACTGCAGCGTGAGCAGGCCACCCAGATGGTGGCGATATTACTTTAACCCCTAAATAGTGCGGTCAAACTCTTTCTCAAAGCGCGAAAAGAACGCTTCACGGCTGTAGCTGTGTTGCTGCGTGCCGTGATGTTCGATCTTGATCCCTCCGGCTAGTGAGGCAAGGCGGCCGGTTGTCTCCCAGTCCATCTTATTCATTAAGCCGTATAAAAGACCGGCGCGGTAGGCGTCGCCACAACCCGTTGGATCGGCAAGCTGGGCGGTCTTGATTGAAGGGATCTCGATGCGCTTGTTGTTAGTATAGATGTGCGAGCCATCACCACCCAGTGTCACGATCAGGGCATCAACACGCTCAGCGATTTCGTGCGGTGATTGACCGGTACGCTGCTGCAACATCTCCATCTCATAATCATTCACCGTTACCCAGCTCGCCTGTTCAACGAAACGCAACAGATCTTCGCCATCAAACATCGGCATCCCCTGGCCTGGATCAAAGATGAACGGCACGCCCGCCTCTGCAAACTCTTTCGCATGTTCAATCATGCCATCGCGCCCATCCGGTGAAACGATGCCGATTGTTGCACCCGGCGCATCGGCCACATGGTTTTCATGTGACATGCTCATCGCGCCGGGGTGAAACGCAGTAATCTGATTGTCATCAAGATCCGTCGTGATAAAGGCCTGGCCAGTATAGCTATCGTTAATCACTTTGATGTGTTCACGACTAATGCCGCACTTGTCCATCCACTCCGCATAAGGGGCAAAGTCATTGCCAACGGTTGCCATCGGTAGCGGATCACCGCCCAGTAGTTTCAGGTTATAGGCGATGTTACCGGCACAGCCACCAAACTCACGGCGCATATCTGGCACCAGAAAAGAGACATTCAACATGTGCACTTTGTCGGGCAGAATATGGTTTTTGAATTTGTCATGAAACACCATAATGGTGTCGTAAGCGTAAGAACCACAGATCAGTGCTGACATAACATCCCCTTATTTATTAATTCAGTTACCAGAAAAGCTGGCAAAGCTATTCTTTACTGTTCCATACAATGTCTAGCTCACGCGCCGCACGCACATCGTCCAACCGGCGTGATGGCAAAGTGTAAGGTGCGGCCCTGACCATCTTGGCCCGCGTCTCTGCTTCGTGCTGAATCTTTGCCATCGCGTCGATAAAGCCATCCAGGGTCTCTTTGTCTTCTGTCTCTGTCGGCTCGATCAGAAAACACTCCGGCACCAGCAGTGGAAAGTAGGTGGTGGGTGCATGATAACCGTAATCGAGCAGACGCTTTGCAAAGTCCATTGCGGTTACATCGAGCCTCTTCGCCTGCCGTTTCAGGGTGACAATAAACTCATGGGTTGCGCGGCGCGATGGAAAGGCGAGATCGAAGCCCCGCTTCTGTAGCTCCACCATCATGTAGTTGGCGTTTAGAACCGAGTATTCAGCGATGCGTGGCATCCCCTCCCGCCCCAGCAGGCGTGCATAGATGTAGGCGCGCATCAGGACACCGGCATTGCCGGCAAAGGCTGATAGCTGCCCGATGCTTTGCGGGCGATCTTTCCTTGTCAGCCATCGATAGTGATCACCGCTGGAATCGACCATTGGCACCGGCAGAAACGGCATTAAACGCTCACTCACACCGACCGGCCCGGCACCCGGCCCGCCGCCGCCGTGCGGGGTTGAGAATGTTTTATGCAGATTCATGTGGATCACATCAAAACCCATATCGCCCGGCCGCACCTTACCCAGAATCGCGTTTAGATTAGCGCCGTCGTAATAGAGCAGACCACCGGCATCGTGAACTATTTTTGCGATCTCGGTGATGCGGCGTTCAAACACGCCAACGGTCGAGGGGTTGGTCAACATAATCCCGGCCGTCTGCGGACCAATCGCCTCCTTCAGCGCTTCGATATCGATATCGCCATCGGCTCTGGTCGGTATCTCTTTTACTTTATAGCCACACATCACGGCCGTCGCAGGGTTAGTGCCGTGCGCGGCATCGGGGCAGATCACTTCACAACGCGCCGTGTCGCCACGCGCATCATGATAGGCGCGGATCATCGCCATGCCGGCAAATTCACCCTGCGCGCCCGCCATCGGCGTGAGTGAGACCGCTTTCATGCCGGTCACCTCTTTCAGAATCTCCTGCAACTCATACAGGCAGGCCATAAAACCCTGCCCTGTTTCAACAGGAGCAAGCGGGTGGTAGTTAAGAAAGCCAGGCAGCATCGCCAATCTATTGCAGGCGCGCGGGTTGTATTTCATGGTGCAGGAGCCGAGCGGGTAAAAATGGGTGTCGATCGAAAAGTTCTTCTGCGACAGACGGGTGAAGTGGCGCACCGCCTGCATCTCAGAAACTTCTGGCAGTAGCGGTGCGCTCTTTCGCAGCAGCGATGCCGGTATCGACAGCGGTACTGCTGTCTCTGTGGCATTAAGCTGTGGTGCCTGGCAGCTGTTGCTACGCCCTCGGTGTGACTTCTCAAAGATCACGCCATCCTGCGGGGAATCAATCGTATTACGCGTCATCTCGTTACTCACGCCGCGCTCCCCTTGAGCGTCTCCATCACCCTGCTCAAAGCGCTTTGGTAGGCGCTGATATCGGCCTCTGTTTTGGTCTCTGTAGCACACACCAGAATCGCCTCGCCCAATGCGGGATAGTCTGCGCTTAAATTAAAACCGCCCAGTATCCCCTCGGCCAGCAATCGATCCAGCACCTCATCTGCCGAGACGCCATCAAACTGAATCACAAACTCATGAAAGCTGGCCGATGCAAATGCGCTTGTCACCCCGTCGATCATCTGCAGCTGTTCGCACAGCGCCTGCCTGTTCTGGTGCGATTTGAGCGCCACCTTATGTAAGCCTTGCGCCCCCAGCAGGGTCATATAAATCGTGGCGGCGGCAACTACCAGCCCTTGGTTGGTGCAGATGTTTGAGGTCGCCTTGGAGCGTCGAATATGCTGCTCACGCGCCTGTAGCGTCAGCGCGAAACCGGGCTTGCCGTCGGCATCCACCGTGCGCCCGACGATGCGCCCCGGCATCTGTCGCACATGTTTAAGGTTACAGCACATAAACCCAAAATAGGGGCCGCCACCTGCCAGCGGCACACCAAGTGGCTGCCCTTCACCGCAGACAATATCGGCCCCCTGTTCACCCCATTCACCCGGTGGCGTCAGCAGCGCCAGTGAAGTGGGGTTGACCACCGCAATCACCAGCATGCCGTGCGCATGCGCCCAGTCTGTTAGGCCATTCACCTCTTCCAGCACACCGAAGAAATTAGGCTGCGGAATAACAAGTGCGGCAACATCACCCGGTTCAGCAGGCAGTGATGCCGTGTCGATAGCGCCTGACCCCGGCTGATAATCAACCACCTCCAGTGTGATGCCCTGATTTTCAACGATGGTCTGCGCAACACGACGGTAGGCGGGATTGACCGTTGCAGGCATCAGGATCCGTTTTGATTTTGACTTGCGATTGGCGCGCACGGCCATCAACACCGCCTCTGCCAGCCCCGATGCACCATCATAAAGGGATGCGTTAGAGGCCTCCATACCGGTCAGGTGGGCCATCATCGTCTGGTATTCGTAGATCAACTGCAAGGTTCCCTGGCTCGCCTCGGCCTGATACGGGGTGTAGGCGGAATAGAATTCACCGCGCGTCACAATCTCCCAGATCGCGGCAGGAATGTGGTGCTCATAGGCGCCCGCACCGATAAAACAGAGCGGCTGCGGGCCGGCTGCGCGCTCATGCATCAGGCGCGACATCGCCATCTCATTCAGGCCGGTGGGTATTTTATCTAATGAGCCGATACGCAGTTCGGCAGGGATCTCATCAAACAGGTCCGCAATATCGCTCACGCCAATCGACGTTAACATCTGCTGCACATCTGTTTCTGTATGGGGAATAAAAGGCATAACTTAAATTTAATAGCGGTACGTTAAAAACAGGCGTGGCACTCTAACGAGAGTGCCAGCGCGGTCGGTTCTTCCAGCAATGGGCCAATGAACGGTTGTAGACTCGACAGGCCTACTCTTCGTTAGTCAGCACTACATACTCATCCGCTGACATCAACTCATCCAGTTCACTGCTATCGCTCGCCTTAACGGTAAAGAGCCAGCCATCACCATACGGGTCGCGGTTGACCAGGTCGGGGCTATCTTCCAGCGCCTCATTTATTTCGATGATTTCACCACTGAGGGGACTATAGACATCGGAAGCCGCCTTGACTGACTCTACAACGGCGCACTCGTCAGAGGCGCTTACCGTGGAACCAACCTCTGGTAGCTCTATAAATACCATGTCTCCCAGCAGATCCTGGGCGTGGTCACTGATACCGATGCGGTAGGTGCCATCACTGATCGTCTCGATCCATTCATGAGACCTGGTGTATCTCAAATGAGAAGGGGCATTGCTCATGGTCGCTCCTAAAAAATAATATTGTTTTCTTCAACAAAAACGTTACTCAAAACAGGCCTTTCCGTGACGAACAAATGGCGGTTTGACGACGCGTGCGGGCAGCTGTTTGCCACGCATCTCGACCAGTACCCGTTCTCCAACATCAAAAGGGACGCGCGCAAATGCGATCGCCTTTCCCAGTGTCGGTGAAAAGCTGCCACTGGTCACTTTACCAATGACCTCACCATCCAGAATCACTCGCTGATGGCTGCGTAAGACGCCGCGATCATCCAGGATTAATCCCACCAGTTTTCTGGCGGGGGTAGCATTATACTGTGGTTCGAGTGCTTTGCGCCCAATAAAATCACGATCCAGCGGCTCCCATGCCACGGTCCATTTCAGGCCGGCCTCTAAAGGCGAGGTCTCTTCGTCCATTTCGGCGCTATAAAGGTCCATTCCGGCCTCTAAACGCAGTGTATCGCGCGCACCTAGCCCAACCGGGTGAACACCTGCTTTGTGCAATCGACGCCAGAAATCGACCACCTGATCCCGCGGAATCATCACTTCATAGCCGTCTTCACCCGTATAACCGGTGCGGGAGATAAAAAAACCTTCTGTTTCAACAGCATTGAAGGGCACTAGCGCCTGCGCCTTTTCTCGCTGCACATCACTGAGTAGATGATGCACCTTGTGACGTGCATCAGGCCCCTGAATGGCGAGCAGTGCCACGTCGGTAATCTCATTTACGGTGACATCATAGGCGGTGGCGTGTCGCTCTATCCACGCCATATCTTTATCATGGGTGCCCGCGTTGACGACCAGGCGGAAACGCTCTTCATCCAGAAAATAGACGATCAGATCATCCACCACGCCCCCCTGTTCATTGAGCATACAGGTATAGAGCGCCCGGCCGTATGTCTGCAGTCGGTCAACATTATTGGCCAGAAGATAGCGCAGGAATTCACGCACACGCGCCCCATTCAGATCGACAAAGGTCATGTGTGACACATCAAACATGCCCGCTTCACCACGCACCTTATAATGCTCTTCAACCTGAGAACCGTAGTGCAGCGGCATATCCCAGCCGGCAAAATCGACAATCTTTGCACCCAGACTCAGATGCTCCTGATAAAGCGCTGTTTTCGCACCCATCTCTTTTCTCCATCACTAAGCAATCATTGCGAACTGGCAGCTATGTGCCAGTTTTACCACGTTTAAAATTGCGCATCATGCACCTCTCTAGCGGCATCCTGCCTCCTTCAGTTTTATGCGACAGAGGCTGTTTCTACAGATCAGGGCGATCCCAGAAAAGTATCGTCGCAATTAGAATCGCGCCCAATATAACTGTTATACCATTGAATACCAAGAGATTTTTTACATAACAAGGGCTTGTACTAGCAGCGCGAACGCTCCGCCCGCATCATGATCCATAATGCAGGCAACGTCGCAAGAATCAACATCAATGCAGCCGGGGCCGCCAGCTCCAGCATCTCCTCACTCGACTCAATCCAGATACGAACTGGTAGCGTGTCGTAACCGATTGGCCGCAAAATCAGCGTTGCGGGTAACTCCTTTAACACATCAATAAAAACCAGTACCCAGGCGGTAACCATGCCGCCGCGAACCATCGGGAGCGTCACCCGCCATAAATTCTCCAGCGGCCCCGCACCCAGTATTCGTCCCGCCTGTTCAATGGATGGCGTCAGCTGCTGCAGAGCCGCCTCCTGCGACTGCACCGCCAGCGGCAAAAAACGAACTACCAGCGCCATCAGCAACACCACCATACCGCCATATAACAGCGGCAACTGGGTCAGGACAAAGGTGATCACCCCGAGCGCCACCACCGGCCCCGGCAGCACAAAGCCGACACTGGATAGATGAAGGTAGCAGCTACTTAACCATGAGCGGATACGTGTGTGATAGAGCGCAACCGGCAGCGCAACAATGACCGTGGCGCTCGCGGCAATAAAGGCGAGCAGGAGTGAATTGCGGGTGTAGCCCCAGAACGCTGCGCCGATCAGCTCCTCACTCCACGCCTGCCAGCTCCAGTGCACCACCCAGATGAGTGGCAGAATAAAGGCAAACAGTGCGATCAGCCCGAGGCACGACCAGATCAGCACCAGTTCGTGCCCACTCGCCTTTCTTGCCTGAAATCGCCGCGCACGACTACTACTGAAATAGCGCTGCCGATTACGAAAGAAGCGCTCGAGCACAAGAAAAGTCAGGCTCATCATCACCAGTACCAGACTCAGCCCCGCTGCCGCCTGATGATCCATTCGCCCCTCCATCTGAGTATAGATGCTCAGCGTGAAGGTCTGATACTGCAACATGCTAACAGCACCAAAATCAGACAGCACATGCAACACCACCACCGCCAGTGCGGCCGCCAGCGCAGGCCGTAACAACGGCAGCTGCACCCGCCGGAACACCTCAAAAGGGGTTGCCCCCTGCATTCTCGCCGCCTCTTCCATGCTCGGGCTAGCCTCCATCAACGAGACACGTGCCAGCAAAAACACATATGAAAAACCGGCCAGAGAAAGTATAAAGGCCGCGCCCCAGCCGGTATAGATATCGGGAATGGCCAGCCACTCGCCAAACAGTGCTACCCACGCCATCCCAAGCCAGCCATCATCTGCAAGTAACGAGGTGTAAATATAGGCAAACACGTAGGTGGGGATGGCCAGCGGCAGCACCATTAACCAGAGTGCGAGGGTGCGTCCGGCAAACTGGCGACGTGCAATCAGCCACGCCGATGAGACTCCCAGCAGCAGGCAACCGATCGCCACCACAACCCCCAGCCAGAGCGTATTGGCGAGAAGATCTGGCAAGCGCGTACTCCATAAACCGATCCAGCGTTCACTCGAAAGCTGGAAGCTGCTATAGAGCACAAAGAGCAAAGGGATAGCCGCTATTAAGACGACTACCCCTGTTACTCCAGAAAGAAGAGAGAACTGTTTGATCACCACCGTTCTACCATCATCCTGCGGTGGCGCTAAGGCATACCAACCGCCTCAAGCAGGTCGATCGTTGCATTACGCTGTTTGCCTAGCTCACTCATCGCTACCGGTGCCACTTTAATGCTCTCCAGTGGCGGAATCTCTGCTGACGCTGCAACACCTTTGCGTGCAGGATACTCTCGGTTCACCTCCGCAAACAACCGCTGCCCTTTTTTAGAGACCAGATACTCGACAAACTTCTCCGCTGCGGACTTGCGTGTTGAATATTTACTCATTGCGATTCCTGCCACATTCCAGGCAACGCCCATCTCACCCTCTCCCTGGTCGGGCACGATAATCTTGATCGGTGCATCTGGCTTCTTATCAAGGTGACGGTAGATGTAATAGTGGTTCACAAGCCCTATCGAACGCTTGCCACTCGCAACGGCCTTCACCACCTTGCTATGTTTATCAAAGGTGCGGCCACCAGCATTCTCCTTCACACCCTTTAACCAGTTGCGGGTCTTTTCGATACCTGCCGCCTCCATGTAGACAGTCACCCCGGCAATAAAGCTTCCGTTGCCACTATGGGTCACTGCGATGCGATCTTTTAAGCGCGGATCGGCAAGATCAAATACGGATGTAACAAAGTGAGTATCCACTCCGGTGTTGGCAACCAGCACGCGCGCGCGCGCCGATAGCCCAACCCAGCTGCCGTCTGTAGCGCGAAGCTTCGGCTCGATCACATCGGTCACTGATGCTGGTAGCGGCTGAAACAGCCCCATATCACTACCCAGTTGCAGATTGCCAGCATCATTACTCAGATAAAGGTCTGCTTGAGTACGCTCACCCTCCACTTTCAGTTTATTCAGCAGCGCGGTGGACTTCGCACTGTGCAACAGGACCTTAATACCGGTCTCGTCAGTGAACGCTTTAATGACCGGCTTCACAAATTTATCACTGCGCCCGGAGTAAACGATCAATTCATCATCTGCCGCCTGCACAACCGGCATCGCCATTAGCGCAACCAGCAACATTAAACCCAGATTCTTAAACGGTTTCATCATAGAGTTCCCACCAGAATAAAATATACACAACGCCTTTAAGGCAAATTAATGATAATTATTCTCATTCTCAATGGCAACCTTTTTTTAAGGTTTTTCAGCGGATATTAACAGCCCTGGTAAAAATGACTTAACACGAAGCCTTAACATACCCCAATCACTAAAAGATTAAGCGACCTCTGAATTAAGGAGCCCCTGACTGATCGTCATAACGCGTCGTCAAGCGACGAAGCAATCTCATAACAACGGTTTATCTAGCATTGAGATGCCGCCCTGATAGGCGGGGATAGGAAAGAGGCAATCTCGCTGCAATCACCACTGCTCACGATCTCATTTTAACTCTTTCTCTTCACTTTTTTCGCTCACCTGGATCGATGTGCTCGCCTGCTCTTCGCCCTCATCGTCATCTTTATCGTCTGCCAGAATCACATATTTCATAAAACAGATCGCAATAATCGCGGTCATCGCGATAAAGATCACTGGAAATATCCACTGATACGGTAAATCAAACAGAGCCATCGTTTGTTGTTCCACTCTACTATCCTCAATCAATGCGCATTGGCGGGTAAGGTTGAAGTGACCATCAACCAGCCCGGTGATAGTAATCTGTTTACCTCTAAACAGCCACCCTGCAGACGCAGTAGATATAAATACGAGCAAACAGTCAGATTAATATAGCGTTCTCTACCTGACAGAGAAGTTGTGTCACAATAGTCGCATGTATGACTTTATCCTGATTCTTCACTTTCTTGGCCTGGCAATGGGAGGCGGCACCTCTTTCTATATGCTCGGGCTGGCGCTGCACGCGCGCCGCCTGAAAGAGCCGGAAGCCGCAAAAAAGATCATGCTGGGTGCAGGTGCCGCCATATCGGGCGTGGGGCTGCTTGGTTTGATACTGCTACTCGCCAGCGGCTACTTTCTACTGGCGCAGTCGGGCATCGAGACCCGCACCCTCAACTGGGCCTTCTGGATGAAGATGGCGATGGTGGTGGCGATCCTCTTTTACACGGTGATGATGAAGGTTTTCGCCATCAAGGCGAAACGAAGCGAGAGCGAAGAGGGGGCGGCGGCGATGAAAAAGACCAGGCGCTTCATGCTAATCGGCCCTTTTCTCACTTTTTTAGTGATCAGTTTTGCGGTACTCGCTTTCAATTAAGGGGCCTCAGATTAGGGGCGTTCTCAATCAGCTGCATCACGGGCTATAAAGATTGATACGACTTGTCAGTCAGTCATATAGAACGGAGGAATATGATGAGCCACCTGAATCCAACCCAGCTAACCCAGGCCAGAGAACAGCTAGCCGCGCTGGAGCAGGCGTTACAGGCAGAAATTAAAGCAGAGTTACGCAATAGCGATGACGGCAACACGCTCAATCTGGCGGACTCCGTACACGACGCGGGCGAGGAGTCCGTTGCCGACCTGCTGCGCGATCTCAACAATGCGCTGATCAATCAACATCTCATCGCATTAAAGCAGGTCAACATCGCCTATCAGCGCCTCAATACCGGCCATTACGGCGAATGCAGCAATTGCGGTGAGGCGATTCAATGGGCGCGTCTACTCAAACAGCCAGCAGCGTCCCGCTGTATTGCCTGCCAGTCACTGCGCGAAAAAACCTACGGTGCCAATAGTCAGTAACCCGATTCACGCCGCAGCAGAGTGAATCGGGTTATTTAACCGCCTAGAAGCAGGGCTTAACGGGCGACGCTTCGTAACGCCTCGCACTGGAGAGAATCTCTTCCTTCGCTTCATCCAGCCCCCCCCACCCTTCAAGCTTGACCCATTTGTTGCTTTCCAGATCTTTGTAGTGTTCAAAGAAATGGGCGATCTGCGCCAGCAGCTGTGGGGGCATATCATCCGGGCCTTCAACGTTTTTGTAGAGGTCACATAGCCTGGTTAGCGGAACGGCCAGCAGTTTGGCATCGCTACCCGCTTCATCAGTCATTTTTAATATGCCAACTGGACGACATTTGATCACCGAACCGCTGATCAGCGGCACAGGGGTCACCACCAGTACGTCTGTCGGATCACCGTCATCAGAGAGCGTATGTGGGATGTACCCGTAGTTACATGGGTAGTACATCGCAGTGCTCATGAAACGATCAACAAACATTGCGCCGGTCTCTTTATCGACCTCATATTTGACCGGATCACTGTGAGACGGTATTTCAATGATGACATTGATCTCATCAGGGACGTTCTTGCCGCCAGTCGATACCCTATCCAGATTCATTGCGATTCTCTCCACATGCAAAAAGGGACACATTATACCGCAATCAAATAATTACGGGTGAGCTGAAATCACCACAGGGCGCTGACACACCGGTCGCTATCGATTGATCCGTCCAACACCACCGCCTGCGCCCTTATGGGCGCCGCCCGCGGTACGATTACAACTCATCATGCCACTGTTTAGAGAGACAATTATGGCGAATAATGGCAATGTGACGCAGTCACCTCACATCCCGCCTCTGTTGTGCTAGCTTATCCTCCGCGTAAACAACCGAGCATCAGCATGAGTAAAAAAATTGTCCTCGTTGAAGATGAAGAGGCGATCCGACAAAACTATGTCGAGGCCCTCAGCAGGCACGGCTATGATGTCACCAGCTTTGCCAGCCGTCAGGAGGCAGAGGCCTATTTTTCGCTGCAGCTACCTGATCTGGCGCTGCTCGACATCAGCCTTGACGATGAAATAGAGGGGGGCTTTGAGTTGTGCCGTCTGCTGCGCCAGCAATCTGTTACGTTGCCGATCATTTTTCTTACCGCACGCGATAGTGACCTCGATATCGTCTCAGGGCTGCGCCTCGGTGCTGATGACTACCTGACCAAGGACATTAGCCTGGTTAATCTGTGCGCCCGCGTCACCGCTCTCTTTCGCCGTATGGAGGCACTTCGCCAGCCACAGGCTGAAACATCTGAAATTAGACGCGGCGAACTGCTGCTCGACATGAATCGCTATCGTGTCAGCTGGCGAGGCGAGGCGTTAGCACTCAGCCTGACTGAATTCTGGTTAATCCACAGCCTTGCCAGACACCCCGGCCATGTGAAGAGTCGTGAGCAGTTGATGCAGGATGCCCATATCGTGGTGGATGACACCACCATCACCTCCCATATAAAACGGATGCGGAAAAAGTTTATCGAGATCGACAGTGGTTTTTCTGCCATCGATAGTGTCTACGGCATGGGCTATCGCTGGCTCGAAACAGCAACCCGCTAATGGGTATCCGCACCAAGCTACTGCTAGCCTCTCTCACGCTGCTCATCATTCCCTGGCTTGGCGCGCAATATATCCAGAATCTTGAGCAGTACCTTCGTACCGCCCACGAAGAGAAATTGCTCGATCGCGTCTCGATCATGGCTGCCGTGGTGAGTGGTCAGCGAGCGCTGCTCAAGGGGCGCGCCGCGCTGACCAGCCCTTCTGATGCTCAGTCGCACCTTTATGTCCGCCCTTTACCAGCACCGATCCAGCTCGACGGCTATATCGATGACTGGCGCCATTACCAGGATCGAGAGCAGCCACTGGGCGCCACCAGTGGTGATCTGCATGTTTTACAGCGTATCGGGCACCGCGACGGTTATCTCTATATTGTGCTTCAGGTAAAAGATGATCGCGTTATCTACCGTTCACCTAAAAGCCTTCGCCCTGACCGTGCGGATCATCTGCGCATCAGTATGCTGAATGGTGATGGAGATTTCAGGCGTTATCAGATTTCTGCCATTTCACCCGGCCGGATCAGCGCCTACTCAGCGCCAGCACAACAAAAAAATGGTGCCCCCTTTTCACTTAAACCGGAGCCGCGTATCAAAGGTGAATGGCAGTTCAGTAGCGGGGGGTACACCGTTGAACTGCGCATGCCATTAACGATGATTGGCCAGCGATTCGCCATCGCTGTTGCTGATGTTGATGATGCCACCAGCGGTGAGATCAGAAACATAGTCGCCAGCGCCAACACCGAACAGGCCACTGGAGCAGGCACTATCGTCATTCCCAGCCCGCAGATGGCATCGTTATTAGCGCGATTAAGAACGCCACACAACCGTATCTGGGTCATCGATAACAACCAGCGAGTCATCGGCATGAGTGGTCACTTAATTGGCCCAGGCAATCTACCTGCCGACGCTGCTGGTGAAGAGAAGCCCTCCTTTCTTACCGTGCTGGTTAAGCTCTTTTATCGCCTTCTCCTGACGCAACCTGATGATCGCTTTACAGACCGGCTATCATCCGCCTCCCGCCTGGATAATCCTGCCATTACCGCTGCACTCAGTGGCACTGCGACCAGCTACTGGCGCACTACAGAAAATGAAAACATTAATATTACGGTCGCTGCCCACCCCATTTATCTCAATGACAACATCGTTGGCGCGATTGTCCTTGAAGAGACAAGTCATAGTATTTTATTGCTACAGAATAAGGTCATTGAGGCGATGGCTAACATGGCAATCCTCACTTTTCTGCTCACAGTAGGTGTGTTACTTACATTTGCCACCCGACTTTCACTGCGTATTCATCGTCTGCGTAATGAGGTCGATGCCACCATCGCAGATGATGGCAGAGTGCGGACGACGACCATTCTGACTCAATCGAGCGATGAGATTGGCGATCTTGGGCGAAGCTTTTCAGCCATGCTGGAACGCCTTTCGCAATACAACCGCTATCTTGAAACGATGTCGGGGAAGCTGAGTCATGAACTTAGAACACCCATCACCATTGTCCGCTCATCGCTCGACAATCTCGATCAAACCCGACTCGACCCCGAAAGCGTCACCTATATTAAACGCGCCAATGAAGGGGCGACACGCCTAAATCATATTCTCACACGGATGAGTGAAGCCACACACCTTGAACAGACTATCCTGCATGAGGTGCGCAAAGTCTATCATCCCGCCAGGGTTGTCGAGGCGTGCGTCGAAGGCTACCGCCTGGCTTACCAACAGCAGCCATTCAATTTTATCTGCTGCAGGGTGAGCCACGAGCGCACCATATCAGGCTCGCCCGAACTACTCGCGCAGCTGTTAGATAAGCTTATTGATAACGCCACTGACTACGCGACAGCAGGAACACCGATCACTGTTACGCTCGCAAGCGCTGAACTAAACCTGACCTTATCGGTTCACAACAACGGGCCAACCCTGCCTGATGAGATGCGTGATAGCCTGTTTGATTCCATGGTCTCGGTACGTCAACGTAAAACCAGCCAGCCTCACCTGGGGCTTGGGCTCTATATTGTCAGGTTGATTAGCGCCTTTCATCACGCGAAGATTGAGGTTAGTAACACTCACCACCCTGAAGGGGTCTCTTTTACACTCACGCTTCCCCTCTTTAAAGCAGGCTAACCTTTCAACCACAGAGCTACGCGGCGAGGTGTCACCTTTCGCCACAATTGCGCCTGAATTGATCACCACCTCGCCACACTCATACCACTTTACTTCTGTTTAATCGCTCTCAGGCCTGGGTAATTACACAATAAAACAGAGGAACCACATCATGAACAGAACGATTCGCTTTATCACAGTTTCAACACTCCCACTTCTCTTTACGGTCGGCTGTGTCAATACGGATTCAAAACCGGTAAGCCACACCATCTCCGGTGAGATTGAGCATGGCTCATTAGCAAGTCAACAGGAAGAGAACGCAATCAATAGTGCCGTAAAACTCGCAATTCATAATATGGAGGGGTATCAGCATCAGCTTCTACAACAGAACAGGGCGGCGACAGAAGTTTCAACAACAACCAGCGAGGCAACAGAGATGACCGTATTAATTATTGAAGAGGGAGTCGCACTTGATGAACCCAATACCAATGGGAAATCAGCTGAACCACTGCTTATTGATGAACAGATTGAGCTGGAGAAGAACGCTCCAGCCATGCCGGACAAAAGCGATTTTTTCTTTGGCTTTAACAAAACTGAACCGAACGATAGTGATAAAGAGATTCTGCTTCAACATGCCAGTTATCTGCTTGCCAACCCGGATCTCGTAATGGTGGTCAGCGGTCATGCGGATAACCGCGGTAATAAACAGTACAACCAGTACCTCAGCGAACGCCGCGCACAAAACATTGCCGATGTTTTAAGCGGTGCCGGCGTACCTGACACTCAGCTTCGCGTCGCAGGCGTGGGTGATAACGTACCGATGACCAGCGCCCGCCACTGGGGTGAGAACCGCCGTGTCGAATTGCGCTATCGAGATCTGCTGATGTTAAGTCGCCAGTAGCTTCCGTTCACCTCCTATTAATCACCCCCGCTCTTTCTGACCGGGGGTTTTCTTTCCCCTCTTCATCCCGCCCACCATCCCAATACCTGTTAAAATCTTCTTTATAGTCAAACCAGTTTTATCGATTCGGACAACATCATGCGTGAACAACTCATCAAAGCCCTGATTCACCTGCTTCCCCACCTGCCGTTGCGCTGGCTCCATCGCATTGCTAGCTGGACAGGCAGCTATTACGCGCGCAGTGACAATAAACATCGCCTTGTGACGCGGCTTAACATCGCACGCTGCTTTCCCCTGCTCTCCGCTGATGAGCAGCAGCAGTTAACAGAGCAGGCATTGATTGAGGGCAGCAAGACATTATTTGAGAGCTGCAAGATCTGGCTTGGCAATAAAGAAGCGGTGACTGCGCTGATTCAACAGGTAACGGGAGAGGAGCTCCTCAAGGCCGCCCTTACCCGCGGTAAAGGTGTTATCCTCGTCGCCCCACACCTGGGCAACTGGGAGATGATCGGCGTCTACTGCGCTCCCCGTTACCCGATGACCAATCTCTACCGTCCACCGCGGATGAAAGCGCTTGATAACATCATCCTTCAAGGACGACAGCGTTATCAGCAGAAGCTGGCGCCCACCGATGGGCGAGGGATACGGACACTTTATCAGGTGCTTGCCAAAAATGAGGTGATCGGGGTTTTGCCTGACCAGGACCCTCGTGCCAATAGCGGAAGCTTTGCCCCCTTCTTTGGCATTCAGGCAAACACCATGACGCTGCTCTCACGTCTTGCGCTAAAAAGTGGTGCGACGGTGCTGCTTACCTATGCAGAACGACTACCCGATAGCGCCGGCTTTCATCTTCACTTTCTGCCTGCCCCGGCAGAGGTGAGCAGTGCCGACACCCAGCGCTCGGTCACTGCGATTAACCAGATGGTAGAAGAGGCCGTACGCACAATTCCTGCCCAGTATCAGTGGAACTATAAACGGTTTGCGACCCGCCCCGAAGGTGAAGCGGAGTTTTATTAGAGACTGTTTCCGGTACGGCGGTGGCGAATGAAGCCTAATCCGATCAGGCCGGTGGCCAGTAGAACAAGTGTCGCTGGTGCCGATGCAGAAACGGCCGTGTAATTTCCTGACAGCTCACTCCACCCCAGTCTTAATCGTTCTCTGTCGCGCCCCGGCTCGCGCGCTTTGATCTTCAATGTCCAGGAGCCTGCACCCGATTCATCAAACAGGTAAGAGCCGAGTATGAATGTGTCAATAATCCAGCCGGTCGCATTGGTTGAGTTGGAAAGATCACCAATCTTTGACCAGCGATCACCCGCACCAGCCTCCTTACCCCGTATCAACCAGAGCTCATTGTCAGCTGCGCCAATATTATTTCCTATATGTTTGATTCTCAAAGTGGCGTTATCTATTGATGCGGCGAGGGGATCAAAGAATATCGTCTGCTCATATTTATATACCTCCGTCACCCTTAGGAAATCTTCACCATCTCTTGTGCCACTTCCAGAGAAATCGACTTTGTCATAGAACGGCACTGCATTCGCCACGCTGCAGATGCCAAAAAAGGCGATGACTGTGACCAGCGCTTTACTGAAATTCTTCATTCTTTGTCTCTCTTCACCACATTGATTTAAATAAGGCAGGCTAAAAAAACCGCCGACATAAACTAAAGATGCACGAACTATTCCAAAAACAGAATATCATTTTAAATCAATGGGTTAACTTTTTCAGACAGGCCAGCTTTCGGCATGCTGTAAAGAAAAATTACAGTTAGCGTGAACCCTTTACACAATAGCGCCAGGAGCGGTCGCTCAAACGGGAAACCCCTGACTACGCAGGTGTTCTTTGGCACTCAGGCCGGTCAACACCATATCGAGCTCTTTTTCCCAGTCGTAGGGTTCCTGTGGCACCAACCCTTCACCGAGGTCAATCTCATGCCACGGGGTATCGGCGTAGATCTTCACATGGCGCACCTCTTCGATACTTGGGGTTAACTCTTCCCAGACCTCTTTAAGGCAATCCTGAGGGCGGGTGATTGACCAGCCCGCGATCAATGCATAGTTTTCTGGCAGAGCGGTAAACGCTTCGGGTGTACCAGTCTGTGGCACCTCATTTTTTTCATCGGCGTGGTCGGTATGGATAAAGATGATCAACTTGGGTTTGTGTTTTAAAATCTCAGGGGTGAGATTCTTTCCACCCGGCATCCAGGCAGAGAAGGCAACATCAAATTTAAAGTCGATGGCATCTACCGCCATCTCTTTCATGGTGTATCTCTCGGCATCATAGAAATCTGCAATCTGATTGGGCTTGGCGGCCGGGTCTCGCGTACCCACCACCTTCACCCCTTCATGGGCCAGCAGGCTGCCAACAAAACCGTTGCCGGCATGCAGGTCACAGACGACTGGCTCTTCTGCAACCTGTTTTATGCAGTGGGCGATCTGCTGCATCTCACCACGTAGCGGATAGAACGGTGCAATGGTGGCGGCAAACTTAGCCGGATCTCGGTCCGGGTTGCTGAAAATCAACGCATGCAGTGGAACACCCTTGATACGATCTACAAACGGTTTTGTTGTATCCCACGCGGGATGGTCTTTCTCCTGAATACTGACGATGCGATTAAACATCGCCTCAGAGAACGCTTCCATATGGCGCAGCTTTTCAAACTCTTCCGGAATGGGGGGGGGGCCGGAAGGGGCGAACATACTTAGATCATCGACATCTTTCATACGACTAACTCACTTACAGGTTGGCTGCTCTTATAACGGGTAGCAGCTATTGGTGATACTGTGCGCTCAACTCATGTACAGCGCTGATAAATGCGCCGGCATGAGCGGGATCAACATGCTGATGGATACCGTGCCCAAGGTTGAAGACATGCCCTTCACCACTGCCAAAGCTTTTCAGGATGGTTGCGACCTCTTCACGAATACGCGCCGGGCTTGCATAAAGTGCGCTTGGGTCCATGTTCCCCTGTAGCGCAACTTTATCGCCGACACGCTTGCGTGCGGCACCAATGTCGGTGGTCCAGTCCAGGCCGAGGGCATCACAACCGGTATCAGCCATCGCCTCCAGCCACTGCCCGCCACCTTTGGTAAATAGAATGACAGGCACCTTACGGCCATCTTTTTCACGGGTCAGGCCATCCACAATCTGCTGCATATAACGCAGTGAAAACTCTTTGTAGTCACGCGGGGTCAGTGCGCCACCCCAGGTGTCAAAGATCTGGACGGCCTGTGCGCCCGCTTCGATCTGTGCATTGAGATAAGAGGTGACTGACTGCGCGGTGGTATCGAGCAGTTTGTGCATCAGATCTGGGCGATCAAACATCATCCCTTTAACTTTTGCGTAATCTTTGGTGCCGCCGCCTTCTACCATATAAGTCGCTAATGTCCACGGGCTACCGGAAAAACCGATCAACGGTACACGGCCGTTCAGCGCTTTCCGGATGGTACGCACAGCGTTCATCACATACTGCAGCTCACCTTCTGGCTCCGGTACAAAGAGTTTGTTTACATCGGCTTCTGTGCGAACAGGATTGTCGAAGGTGGGACCTTCACCGGCGGTAAAGCGCAAGCCAAGTCCCATCGCATCCGGGATGGTCAGAATATCTGAAAAGAGAATCGCGGCATCCAGCGGATAACGCTCCAGTGGTTGCAGTGTTACTTCACAGGCCAGCTCTGCATTTTTGCATAGATCCATAAAGCTGCCAGCCTGTTCACGCGTGGCGCGGTACTCAGGTAGATAACGTCCCGCCTGCCGCATCATCCAGACAGGCGTTACATCCACCGGCTCTTTTAGCAGGGCGCGTAGAAAACGATCATTCTTTAATTCGGTCATCGGTCAGCCTTAAACTTTTAGTTGTTGTCTCTTTACCCAGAGGGCACTCTCTCATGATCGCTCGTTGCTTTAACGCGGTAGATCAGAACACCCCATCAAAAACTCATCTACGGCGCGTGCTGCCTGACGCCCTTCACGGATCGCCCACACCACTAACGACTGACCGCGACGCATATCACCAGCAGCAAACACCTTCTCTACGGAAGTTTTATAGTCGTCGGTATTGGCCTGTACATTGCCACGTTCATCCAGCTCAGCGCCGAGCGCCTCCAGCATTCCGTCACGTACCGGGTGAACAAAACCCATCGCCAACAGCACTAAGTCCGCCTGCAGTGAAAACTCACTCCCTTCTATCGCCTGCGGGCCGTTCGCTCCCCACTCGACGCTAACTGCATGCAAGGTTTTTACTTTACCTGCTTCGCCTTCTATCGATCTGGTTGCAACCGACCATTGGCGTTCGGCACCCTCTTCCTGCGAGCTTGAGGTGCGCATCTTGTTGGGCCACTCGGGCCAGGTTAACCCTTTGTCCTCTTTCTCTGGCGGTTTCGGCATGATCTCCAGCTGCGTGACCGATGCTGCGCCCTGACGAATCGAGGTGCCGATACAGTCAGAACCGGTATCACCACCACCGATCACCACCACATGTTTACCGGTTGCGCTGATCACTTCGCTGGCCGGAATCTCGTCACCGGCAACACGTCTATTTTGCTGGCGTAGAAAATCCATTGCGAAATGAACCCCATCAAGCTCACGGCCAGGAACAGGCAGATCACGTGGCTGCTCGCTACCACCCGCCAGCAACACCGCATCAAAATTCTGTTGCAGCTGCTGGATATCCACATCAACACCGACATGGGCATTCAGATGAAACACAACCCCCTCTGCCGCCATCTGTTCGAGACGGCGGTCAATGTGCGATTTTTCAAACTTAAAATCGGGGATGCCGTAACGTAGCAGGCCGCCCACACGATCCTGTTTCTCGTAAACTTCAACCGCATGCCCCGCACGTACCAGCTGCTGCGCCGCTGCCATTCCGGCAGGACCAGCGCCAATCACGGCCACTTTTCTGCCTGTCCTGTTACTCGCTATTTCTGGTTTGATCCACCCCTCCTGCCATGCGCGATCAACAATCGAACATTCGATGGTTTTGATCGTGACCGGGATATCTTCAAGATTCAATGTACAGGCCGCCTCGCATGGTGCCGGGCAGATGCGTCCAGTGAACTCCGGAAAATTATTGGTAGAGTGCAACAGATCAATCGCGTTGCGCCAGTCATTTTTATAAACAAGATCATTCCATTCGGGGATAATGTTGTTGACCGGGCACCCTTCGTGACAAAACGGCACGCCACAATCCATGCAGCGAGCACTCTGTGCATTGAGCTCTTCCTCGCTCAGTGCGACCACAAACTCATTAAAATGTCTGATCCGCTCTGCGACTGGTTTATAGGTTCGATCCTTGCGCGGGATCTCGAGAAATCCTGTTGGCTTACCCATCAGTGCTGCCCTCCTGCGGCGTGACTTTGCCTCTTTTCCCCTGCCGATCTCTCCTGGGCGGCCTGCATCTCCTGTAGTGCACGGCGATAATCAACCGGCATGACCTTCACAAACTTCGGTAGCCATGCATCCCAGTTGTCGAGGATCTCACGCGCGCGGCCACTATCGGTGTAGTGCATGTGTCGCTCTATCAGGTGTTTCAGACGTAGCGCATCATAACGTGTCATGTCGCTCTGGATATCGACGCTGCCGTGTGTCTCCAGCTCACCACCCTGCTGCTCAAGGCGTTCAAGTGAATCATCTTCTGCCGGTATCGGCTCCAGCTCTACCATCGCCATGTTACAGCGCTGCTTAAAGTCACCAGCCTCATCGAGCACATAAGCGATACCGCCACTCATGCCAGCGGCGAAGTTACGCCCAGTCTGACCCAGCACCACCACTACGCCACCGGTCATGTATTCACAGCCGTGGTCACCGACACCTTCAATAACCGTGGTGGCGCCCGAGTTGCGAACTGCGAAGCGCTCGCCACCGACACCGCGAAAATAGGCCTCACCCGAAATCGCACCGTAAAGTACGGTGTTACCGACGATGATATTTTCTTCTGGCACGATGGGGCACTCTTTAGGTGGATAGACAATCAGCCGTCCACCCGATAGCCCTTTACCGACATAGTCATTCGCTTCACCGATCAGCTCAATGGTGACACCATGTGCGACAAATGAACCAAAACTCTGCCCGGCGATACCGCGCGCCTTTATCGAGATGGTATCTTCCGGTAGACCTTCAAGACCGTAGCGTTCGGCAACACGCCCCGACAACATCGCACCGAAAGTACGATTCACATTGGTGATCGGCGTTTCAATCGTCACCGCTTCACCGCGTTCCAGTGCGGGTGCCGCTTCAGCAATCAGCCGGTTATCAAGTGCATGCTCCAGGCCGTGCTCCTGTTTTTCACAGTTATAGATCGCAACATCTGGGCCCACCTCCGGCTGGTAAAGGAGGCGGGTGAAGTCTAACCCCTTCGCCTTCCAGTGGTTGATCGCACGGCTCATGTCGAGGCAGTCAGAGCGGCCAATCATCTCATTAAACTTACGGAAACCGAGTTCAGCCATGAGCTGACGAATCTCTTCGGCAACCATAAAAAAGTAGTTCACCACATGATCCGGTTTACCGGTAAAACGCTTGCGCAGCTCGGGGTCTTGGGTTGCTACACCAACCGGGCATGTGTTGAGGTGACATTTACGCATCATCAGACACCCTTCAACAATCAGCGGCGCGGTGGCAAAACCAAACTCATCGGCACCCAGCAGCGCACCAATCACTACATCGCGCCCGGTACGCATGCCACCATCAACCTGCACTGAGATTCGTCCGCGCAGTCTGTTCATCACCAGTGTCTGGTGAGTCTCGGCGAGACCGATCTCCCACGGTGAGCCGGCATGTTTGATCGAGGTTAGCGGGCTTGCGCCGGTACCGCCATCGAAACCAGAGATGGTGACGTGATCGGCGTGCGCTTTTGAGACACCCGCGGCAACAGTACCCACACCTACTTCTGAAACCAGTTTGACGCTGATGCGCGCTTCTGGATTGACATTTTTCAGGTCATGAATCAGCTGTGCCAGATCTTCAATCGAATAGATATCGTGATGCGGTGGCGGGGAGATCAGACCCACGCCCGGGGTTGAGTGACGCACACGTGCGATCACCTGATTCACTTTATGGCCCGGCAGCTGACCTCCTTCGCCCGGCTTCGCTCCCTGTGCCATCTTGATCTGAATCTCGTCGGCATTCACCAGGTATTCAACGGTGACGCCAAAACGACCCGATGCCACCTGCTTGATCGCAGAGCGCATCGAGTCGCCATTGGGTAGCGGTTTAAAACGTTCACGCTCTTCACCACCTTCGCCGGTATTCGACTTGCCGCCAATACGGTTCATCGCAATCGCCAGGGTTGAATGCGCTTCATGCGAGATCGAACCGAATGACATCGCACCGGTGACAAAACGTTTGACAATCTCTTTGGCCTCTTCGACCTCCTCGAGTGGCACCGGCGCATTGTCAGGCCTGAACTTAAACAGGCCGCGCAATGTGAGCAGCCGCTCGCTGCTTTCATTAATCAGTTTTGCGTATTCGGCATAGGTGGTTGCATCGTTGGCGCGTGTCGCATGTTGCAGTTTGGAGATGGTCTCCGATGTCCAGACGTGATCTTCGCCGCGTACTCGCAGCGCGTAGTCCCCACCCACATCCAGCATATTGCGATAGATCGGCGCATCGCCATAAGCATCGCGATGCCAGCTAACCGCCTCCTGCGCAATCTCTGGCAGGCCGACGCCCTCGATGGTGGTGACGGTGCCGCTGAAGTAGCGGTCCACAAATACAGTTGAAAGACCCACCGCATCGAAGATCTGTGCGCCGCAATAAGATTGATAGGTGGAGATGCCCATCTTCGACATGATCTTCAGCAACCCTTTGCCAATCGCCTTGATGTAGCGCTTCTGTAGCTCCGCATCATCGAGCTGCTCTGGCAGGGTATCTTTCATCGAATGGAGTGTTTCAAAGGCGAGATAGGGGTTCACCGCCTCCGCACCATAACCTGCCAGTACAGCAAAGTGGTGATTCTCACGCGCGGCCCCGGTCTCAACCACAAGCCCGGCTTCAGTACGCAGACCGCTACGCACCAGGTGCTGATGGACGGCGGAGGTTGCGAGCGCTGCGGGAATCGCAACATGCTCTGCATCGACATCACGATCCGACAGAATCACAATGTTGTAACCCGCCTGAACCTCTTGTTCTGCCCTGGCACAAAGATCATCAATCGCCTTCTCCATGCCGTCAGCACCAAGGTCGGCTGGATAACAGATACTCAGGGTGCAGGTACTAAAGGCGCCATCGGTATGGTCTTTAATGTGGCGGATGCGGTCGAGATCGTCGTTGGTCAACACCGGTTGCGACACTTCAAGGCGCATGTGGCTCCCCGCTTCATCGCGACCCAGCAGGTTTGGACGCGGTCCGATCAGTGACACCAGCGACATTACCGACTCTTCACGAATCGGATCGATCGGTGGGTTGGTCACCTGTGCAAAGTTCTGTTTGAAATAGTTAAACAGCGGCTTCGCCCGGCTCGATAACACCGCCACCGGGGTGTCGGTTCCCATCGAACCGGTCCCTTCCTGACCGGTAAGCGCCATCGGGGTCATGATGGTTTTGATATCTTCCTGAGAGAACCCGAACGCCTGCTGGCGGTCGAGCAGTGTGTCGGCATCAAAACCGGCCTGCATATCCCCGCGAGGCAGCGTTTTCAAGTGGATCTGCGTCTTGTCCAGCCACGCCTGGTAGTCGTGCGAACTGGCAAGTGCCTCTTTTAACTCTGCATCGTCGATGATGCGCCCCTGCTCCAGGTCGATCATAAACATCTTGCCCGGCTGCAGCCGCCATTTTTTGATGATCTTTTCGTTAGCGAACTCCAGTACGCCCATCTCTGAGGCCATCATCACGGTGTCATCTTCGGTGATCACATAACGCGCGGGACGCAGGCCGTTGCGATCCAGTGTGGCGCCAATCTGTTTGCCATCGGTGAAGGCAACAGCGGCGGGGCCATCCCACGGCTCCATCAGCGCGGCGTGGTATTCATAAAAGGCGCGACGCTTTTCATCCATCAGCGGGTTGCCGGCCCACGCTTCGGGAATCAGCATCATCATCGCATGCGCCATTGAGTAACCACCGGCAACCAGAAGCTCCAGCGCATTATCGAAACAGGCAGAATCTGACTGCCCTTCGGCGATCAGTGGCCACAATTTTTCGAGGTCATCGCCCAGCAGGTTTGATGCCATCGCATGGCGACGCGCAGCCATCCAGTTGATATTGCCGCGTACGGTGTTGATCTCGCCGTTATGTGCAATCATCCGAAAGGGATGCGCCAGATCCCACGACGGGAAGGTGTTGGTCGAAAAACGTTGATGCACCAGGGCCAGTGCGGAGGTGACACGCTCATCGTTCAGGTCACTGAAATAAGCATCGACCTGGTTGGAGAGCAGCATCCCTTTGTAGTTAATGGTACGCGCAGAAAAGGAGGGGATATAAAACTGACCACTCTCTTCCATCCCCGAGGTGGCAATGGCATTTTCAACCAGTTTACGGATCACAAACAGCTTGCGTTCAAAGGCGTCTGTATCGGCACAGTTATCACCACGCCCAATAAATATCTGACGAACAACGGGTTCGACCGCCTTCACGCTCTCGCCCAGGCCGCTGTTGTCGGTCGGCACATCGCGCCACCCTAAAACGGCCTGCCCCTCTTCTTCAACGGTGCTTTCAATCAGCAGCTCACACGCCCGGCGGTCTGTCTGACTTTGCGGCAGAAAGAGCATCCCCACGCCGTAGGCCCCTACTGCGGGCAGTGTAATGCCATCGGTGGCGCACACTGCGCGAAAGAATTGATCTGGTATCTGCAGCAGCAGCCCTGCACCATCACCGGCCAGCGGGTCTGCGCCCACCGCTCCGCGATGTTCAAGGTTCTCAAGAATCGTAAGCCCCTGGCGGACGATAGTATGGCTTTTGATACCTTTAATATTGGCAACAAAACCGACACCACAGGCATCATGCTCGTGGGCAGGATCGTATAAACCTTGCTTAGAAGGTCGTGTTTGACGGGACAATAGTTTGTTCCTCTCAAAAATATTTCCGAAATGTACGACGCACATCTCTCTCAAAATGCACGGACACCCTTAAAGCAGCAGATGCCGAAGAGTTTCAACGCCCTCTTCAGGCACCCCAAAGCGCCCTGAAGAGAGGGCGGGGGATTCTCTGTCTATCCTGTCTGATTGTTGTTTGTGCAAACGAGGCCAAATGTGGCCGTGCACAGAGGTGTGGACAAGCCACACAGAGCAGGACGCCGAAGTATACCCGCCTGAGCGCTGCCATTCAATATCAGCATATTATCTGAAAAGCCCGCAAAAACCACACAACCCACTGAAAATAAATAGGATTTTATCCGATAGCGGGGTTATCTCCCTGCTCATTTGGTGACTATTGTTGCTGATATTTTCTCATCGCCCGCTGTAGTGAGCCGTATGAGCGCACCCAGGGCTGCCGAACTCCCATCTCCTGTTCAAGACGATCAGCCAGTTGAAGCCCAGCACGCCGATCGGCCACATCGCCATAGAGCGCCACAATCCAGGGCTCTCCCTGGTTGATTAACCGCACCTGTTTTGCTGAACCGGCCAAGGGGTGGGCCTCAATAAACGCAGCCATCCTGGCCGGTTTTTTAAATGCGGCCAGCTGCAGTGCAAAATGGTCCGCCGGGCGCGCCATCACCCAGCGCTCATCATCTGTCATTGCGGGTGAAGCGGCCGCTGTCACCTCAGGCAAAACGGTGCTGCTTTCTGTTTCGCCAACGGCCGACTGCGCTCGCCATAACTCTTTTTTAATCGATGCAAAGCTGCGCACCCACGGCACCACCCCCGCTGGTAACTGACGACTCGCCTCAAGCGCTGCTCTACGGGAGTCATAGAGACCGATCACCGCCACATACCAGCGCTGCCCCTGTTTATTCGTACTAAACCGTTCAACCTCGTTATCCAGACCAAAACGGCTGATGAAGGCCTCCCGCTTCTCTGGCTCCGCCTGCGCTACGATCTGTAGCGTATAGGCTTGCGAAGGCTGCGCCATCACCCAGCTCTCTTCTACTGCTTCAGGTGGTGCCAGAGGTGTAGCATCGGGTGGCGCTTCTGTTGCTTGCACCTCTATCTGCGGCGCGTTGGCAACAGCCTGTGCTGCATCCTCAGTCGCCAGGGGCGCAACCGGTAACGTTGTGGCGGGCGGCTCAATCGCGGCGCTCTCCGCGGCTGACGGCTCAACCGGATCGACAGGGGCTGGTACTGATACTGGCTCAGCAGTCGCTTTATTGGCAGGCACTGCGCTGTCGCCATCTGAAACAGCCGTTGCTGCAATCACCTCATCCTCGGGTGGTGCAGCTACCTGCTCAACCGCCTGCTCGACCACTATCTCCTCGACAGGCGCTGGCACCTCGATATCGACGACTGGTGGCGGGACGACTTCATTTTCCACCACGGCAGCAGGCGGCGCATCAACAGGCGGATTAAACAGCGCGTTGATCTCATCCTGAAAGAGCAGCACGCTGGCCAGCACCCCCGCCACCAGAAATGGCCAGATAAATGAGAATGAGAACCTCCTTTTTTTCCTTTTTACTGGCGCAACAGCCGCTTTATCTGGAACATTGATGGCCGGAGCGGGGATGGCGGCATGACGTTTATTCTGCAACACCGCCTGCGCCAGCTCATTAATCTTGAGCGGCAACCCTTTTGATGCGCGAAAGATCGCCCGGTTAACCGCCGCAGTAAAGGGGCTTTTCCCCTGAAGACCGGCAGCCTGCATCTGCTGCTCAAGATATTGCTGCGTCTCTTCTTCACTTAGCAGCGGCAACTCAAAAGTGTGTTTAATCCGTCTACGCAACCGCTGTAACGCCGGGTCGCCAAGCTTCTCTGCAATCGCCGGTTCACTGAATAACACCACACCGAAACGCTTCTCTTCCGCCGCTTCATCCGTAATAAGCTTACTTAACGCCCGCAAACCAGACTCTGAGAGCTGCTCTGCATTGTCGATCAACAGCATCGGTTGCTGTGCGCTCCTGTGCAGCAGTTGCAGCTGTGAAATCAGCAGCCGCTCCATCGCGGTACGATCCAGCTCGCCCTGCGCCTCCGGTGCAAAGGCCTGCACCAGCTGCTGCAACAGCTGGTTTGAATCGATACCACCACTTGCATCGAGCCGGCAGAGCCGCCATGACTCACGCCTCCGGGCAAGGAACTGCTCAAGCAGCGCTGTTTTGCCAACCCCCGCTACACCGGTAATCAGTAACACCTCGCCCAGCGGTACAAGGTGCAGCAGCAGGTTAAGGCGCTGCTCACGTGTTGCGCCCGGATAGAAAAAGGGTGCCGGTCTCTCTGCGGCAGAGGGGTCCTGCCTCAAACCTTGCGGCCCGAGATCACCCTCGGCTGTCGCAGCACGGCTATCGACACGCGGCTCTGTCATTAAGAGCCCGCCTCGCCGCGCATAAAGACGACCTGGTACCCTTTATCTATCAACAGATCTCGTGTGCACATCAGGGCGTTCTCTGCCGCTTCATAACTGTCATGGTGCTCTCGCTGCAGCCGCCCTTTTGCCCCCTGTGTGCCACGCTCTTTTATCAATGTCCAGCCTCCCAGCAGGTCCTGTTGTAAAATCAGCTGGCAGTAGCGCATCGGTGCATTGTTATCCATCGCGGTCTGCATGTAGATACGCATCGCCCCTTTCGACTCAGGTCAGTTGTGACGGGTTAAACAGCCGCTCAAATTCCCCAATTGCGTAGCGGTCTGTCATGCCTGCAATATAATCAGCCACGACTCGCGCCCTGCCCGGCTTACCTTCTCGTGCTTCCATCAGGGAAACTTTGCCATCATAATCGGGCGGTAGCAGGCGCTGGTCTTCGATAAAAATATCAAACAGTGATTTGATGATGCGATCCGCCTTGGTACTCATGCGCCGTACCCGGTAATGTTGATAGAGGTCCTTGCGCAAAAAACGTTTTAGCTCCCGATTATAGGCGTACATCTCGTCACTAAAACCGATTAAGGGCTGCTTCTGTTGGCGAATATCATCCAGGCTCGTTGGCGCTGCTTTTTTTATGTTCGCCAGGCTGGTGTCGATGAGGTCCGTCACCTGGGCGTTGATCATGCGCCGCACCACTTCATGTATCGTGCGCCGTTCGCTCAGGTTTTTGTAGTGGCCAATAACAAACTCATACTGCTCGCCAAACAGTGACATCTCGCACAACTGCTCAAGCGTTATCAAGCCGGAGCGCATGCCGTCATCCATGTCATGGTTGTTGTAGGCGATCTCATCCGCCACATTGGCGAGTTGAGCCTCAAGGCTCGGCTGCTGCTGCTTAATAAAGCGCTCGCCCAGTTCACCCAGCTCTTTTGCGCGATAAGGTGAGCAGTGTTTTAAAATCCCTTCACGTGATTCATAGGTGAGGTTAAGCCCGCTAAATTCGGCATAGCGCTCTTCAAGTTCATCGACAACGCGTAACGACTGCAGGTTGTGTTCAAAACCACCATACTCTTTCATGCAACGATTAAGGGCATCTTGTCCTGCATGTCCAAAAGGGGTGTGGCCCAGGTCATGCGCCAGTGCGATCGCCTCTACCAGATCTTCATTTAGATTTAAGATGCGACAGATTGAGCGAGCGATCTGTGCCACCTCAACAGAGTGGGTAAGGCGAGTACGAAACATATCCCCTTCATGGTTTACAAACACCTGTGTCTTGTATTCAAGACGACGAAAGGCCGCCGAGTGAACAATGCGATCGCGGTCTCGCTGATACTCTGTACGGTAGTTCGGTGCCGCTTCTCGATGCCGACGGCCACGAGAGTTCTCAGCAGTTGCGGCATAAGGGGCGAGAGTGGCGTTCACGTCACGCTGACTCCCGATACGCTGCGATACTGGCGGCCATCAGATCGACATCAAAATCACCGGATACGACCGCTTCACCAATCCCCTTTAAAAGAATCAGGCGTAGCTTGCCCGCCTTCACTTTTTTATCGACCGCCATCAGCTCATTAAACTTTGCGAACGTCAGCGCTGCGGGAGCCTGCGTGGGGAGGTTTGCCGATTGTGTCAGCGCAACAATCCGTGCCACACTCGCATCATCAAGCCAGCCGTGACGTCGTGACAGGTCGGCCGCGAGACAGATACCCACCGCCACCGCCTCGCCATGCAGCCATGTTCCGTACCCCATACCGGCCTCGATGGCGTGGCCAAAGGTGTGCCCCAGATTTAGCAGCGCGCGCACGCCGCTCTCTTTTTCATCCTGCGCGACGATCGCTGCCTTGTTACGGCATGATCGTTCTATTGCATAGACCAGCGCATCACCTTCACGAGCAAGCAGGCGACCTATGTTGGCTTCCAGCCAGTCGAAAAAGGGGGCGTCACAAATCAGCCCATATTTGATGATCTCTGCAATACCGGCGCTCAGTTGACGATCATCAAGCGTGGATAACACAGCGGTATCCGCCAGCACAGCCTGCGGTTGATGAAAGGCGCCAATCATATTTTTACCGAGCGGATGGTTGACACCAGTCTTGCCACCGACGGAGGAATCGACCTGTGCAAGCAGCGTGGTTGGGATCTGGATAAAGTTTACCCCTCGCTGATAGGCCGCTGCGGCAAAACCGGTCATATCACCCACCACCCCGCCCCCCAGTGCAATCAATGTCACATCGCGGGCACAGCGCGACTCAAGCAGCTGATTAAAAATAACATTGAGATACTCCAGTGTCTTGTACTGCTCGCCATCCGGCAAAATAACCTTCTCAAGGTTAAAGCCTGTGAGCGCGGCCACTACTTTATCGAGATAGAGCGGGGCAACGGTTTCGTTACTAACGACCACTACCTGCGGCCCCGTGATATAGGGCGCCAGTAGCGCTGGCTGAGAGAGCAGCTGGTCACCTATAAAGATAGGGTAACTTCGCTCACCCAGATCAACATCAAATGTTTTCATTAATAAACCAGAGGCCCCTTAAGTTGGTTGGCTCCATTATATACGTCATGCTGAGATTAACTACTCGCTAACTGCGTGATCGCATCGACCACATGCTGCACCGTTGCGCGCACACTGCTATCGTCGGTATCGACCACCAGATCGGCCACTTCTCGGTAGAGCGGGTCTCGAACTAACATCAACGCTTCAAGTTGCGCGCGCGGGTCATCGGTCTGCAACAACGGGCGATTGCGATCTTTGGCCGTGCGTATAAAGAGCTGGTCGATCGAAGCCGAGAGGTAAACGGTCAAACCACGTGAAACCAGCCAGCGACGATTGTCGCTGTTGAGTACCGCTCCGCCACCCGTTGCCAGGACGATCCCCTGCCGCTGGGTTAAATCATCAATCACCGTTCGCTCCCGCTCGCGAAACCCCGCCTCACCTTCAATATCAAAGATCCACGGGATGTCGGCACCAGTCCGGCGAGATATCTCATGATCACTATCAACAAACTCTCGATTCAGCACCTTTGCCAACTGACGCCCGATAGTCGTTTTCCCTGACCCCATCGGGCCAACCAAAAATATATTTTTTAACATCTCCATACAGGGGGAGATATGCCAGTCTTTGGACAATAAATCAAGTAGTTATCATAATTGATAACAAAAAAGCCGGGCATTGCCCGGCTCTCTAAAACCCTGGCGCCTGCGCTTGCTATTTTTTAACGCGCCCCGAGGGACTCTTTGAGCACCTTCGGTGTGACAAAGATCAACAACTCATCCTTATCATCTTCTTTCAGGGTTCTGCGGAACAACGCACCAACAACCGGGATATCACCAAAGAAAGGGACTTTTTCATTCACTTCTCGCGTTAACTGCTCATAGATCCCACCCAGGACAACGGTTTCACCATTTTCAACCAGTACCTGTGTCTGAACCTCTCGGGTTTCAATGCTTGGGACACCTGAGACAACATCGCCCACATTATCTTTTTTAACAATCAGATCCATAATAATCCGATCATCCGGCGTGATCTGTGGGGTCACCTCAAGACTTAACACCGCCTTTTTAAAGGTTACGGTCGTAGCACCACTTGATGCTGCCTGTTGATAGGGCACCTCGACACCCTGCTCGATGACACCGGTCGACTGGTTGGCCGTGATCACCCGCGGGCTGGAAACAATTTCGCCCTTCCCCTCCGCCTGCATCGCCGAAAGCTCCATTTCAATCAAAAAGTTAGGATTTAGTACCGCGAAACCAAATGAGCCGGCATCACCAATCACCGGGAGATTGATATTCAGGCGATCATTCATTTCCCACACATCACCGTTACCAATCTGGGTCGTTCCATTGAGAGAGCCTGATGTGATCTGTTCATTTGAGCCGCGGTTCTTAAGGCCTGACGCACCGAAGCGCGCGCCAATATCCCGCCTAAAGTCATCGCTTGCTACGACAATACGAGACTCAATCAACACCTGGCGAACAGGGATATCAAGCTCGTCGATCAACCGGCGTACATCTTCAAGTTTTTCTGGCGTGTCACGAATCAGCAAGTTATTGGTTCGTCCATCCACCGATACTCGACCTCGACTCGATAACATTGAGTTTTCTGCTGATGATAAGATCTCAGCTATCTCTATCGCCTTCGCATAGTTGATTTGGATCACTTCAGAAAAGAGTGGCGCCAGCTCGTCAACCTGTTTCTGAGATTCAAACTCCTGCTTTTCACGTGCGGCAATCTCCTCACTTGGGGCGATCAGCATCACATTCCCCTGCTTACGCTTGGCAAGCCCTTTTGTCTTCAGAATCAGGTCTAGCGCCTGATCCCATGGAACATTCTGCAGGCGTAACGTAACGCTGCCCTGAACGGTATCGCTTGTTACCATGTTGATGCCGGTAAAATCGGCGATCAACTGTAGCACTGCCCGAATTTCAATATCCTGAAAATTAAGTGAGAGTCGCTCGCCGCTATAACCAAACTTATCCCGTTTAATCTCCTCTTTTTCCGCTGCTGTTAACGGTGCAATCTCAAGCGTAAACGTCTTATCTGCCTGATAGGCGAGCTGCTCATAATCACCCTCTGCCTTTACAATCAGTCTGGCATTACGCTTTTCCATAAAACTATCGATCGTGGTAACGGGGGTTGCAAAGTCAACCACATCGAGGCGACGAATAAACTCTTCTGGTAGGGTTGCATCCAGAAAATCTAATATTACATTGCCACTCTCTTCTGTTATGTTTACCGGCGTAGCTGAATCTGAAAGGGTTACTACAATATGGCCCTCTCCCTTTTTACCGCGCCTGAAATCGATATTTTTTATTTCATGACGCGCTTTAACGACCTGATGAATTACCTTACCTTTCTCTGCTGATTCATCACCACTCAATTCTGACGGAGAGACGCCTTTGACGGCATCGCTTCCCAGAATAATGTAATAGTCGCTGCCATCGATACGGGTCTCGTACTGAACCATTCTCACCAGATTCAGCACAACACGCGTACGGCCTTTCGCCTCCACGACATTAACACTGCGCGCAATGCCCATCCCTATCGGTAATTTTCTTGCGACATTGCTAGTCGTATCTGGAAAATCCAGCGCGATACGGGCGGGATTGTCAATGGTAAAGCTTAGTGGAGGTGCCACCTCATCAACACCAGAGAGTGAAAGCCGAATCTGCACCCTGTCTCCAGGCAGTGAGACAAAACCGATATCTTCAACGACCTGAGCTGCATCACTCGAACTTTCCGCTGAGACCGTTGGAATAGAGACGATCAACAGCAGGAGCAGACAGACCATTCCCAGTTGCGTTTGACGCAAACAGTCTATTTTGCTACCTATGAAACGACTTAAGCTCTGGGTCATCATCTTCCAACTCTCCCAATCCATATCATTCATTATTCAGGGATAACCCTGCAGGTCTATTTTTCCACCCACCGAGCCCATCAGAAACAATCTCTACCAGCGAAATGCTATCGCTGTCTACCATGGAAACTTTTCCGTGGTTTTGTCCAATGTAGTTCCCTCTTTTTACTCTATATACAATCCCGTCCGGGGCCTTAATCAACCCCCAGTTCTCATTTTCATACTCAAGGGTTCCCATCATCGTTAATGTTTCGAGTGGGTAGGACTCAAGCGTCTCTCGCTGGCGCGAGCCATCAGGTAGAACACCACCGGCAGTACCACCCGATCTTTTTGAATGATCAATTTTTGGATTTATCGTTTCCCAGGTAACAAAGGGGTCCTTTAACTCTTCCAGGTAAGCAGAGTAGGTGTATTTCTCAAAGGGCTTTAACTCTGGAAGAGGTTCAACTTTCCCAGGGGTTTCCGCCTTAATTTTTGCGACATAACCCTTAAGATCACTAATACCATCATTACCACAAGCAGACAGCATTAAAAGAGCGCTTAGATATAGTCCAGTGCGATAAGTTTTTATCGCTTTACGCCTTGAGCTATTGCCTAAAGCCTGGCCATTTCCTTTCGTATTGAGCTGTCTCTTCAGCATGCTACTCTTCTTCCTCAATATAACGATAGGTCTTAGCTTTTGCTTCCATTATCAGGAAACCATCACCAGGCTTTTTAGCCTTTTTGTTAGGCTTTATGGAAAAATCATGCAGGGTTACAATTCGTGGTAATTCTGCAAGATCACTAACAAAAGTCCCAAACTCATGGTAGTTACCCGACACCCTTATCCGAATCGGTAGTTCAGCGTAAAATTCTGCCGGCACTTCACTTTCCGGTTTAAATAGATCAAACTCCAGGCCATTCTTTATCCCTGTTTGCGAAACATCTACCAATACTTCTGCCACTTCTGTTTTACTCGGTAACTGTCTTAGCATTGCACCAAACGATATTTTCATCTCAGCCATCTGAGCCTTGTACGCCTCCAGGTTTGCAGCCTTTCCTTGCTTGATCTTAAAGATATCCTTCAGCTCCTGCTCTTTCTTCTCTTCCACCTCCAGGGCAGCTATCTGGTCCTGGGTATCAAACCAGTACCCTGCAAATAGCACCCCGCCCGACAGAAGGACTATCACGATCGCCTTTAGCGCCATCGGCCACCTGGAGACATCATTGGGGTCGATCTTGCTCAGCTCAGAGAAATCAATGTTTAAATCGATAGCCATACGCCCCTATACTCCTTCATCCGCGGCATCCGCTACAGGGACCGTTTGATGTACATGAAGTGTAAAAGTACTGGTGCGGATCCGCTCTTTTACATTTGCCTCTATCACTTCCAGCTTAGGGTCGGAGAGCCATTCAGATTCATCAAGACTACGCATAAATGAGGAAACTGTGGCGTTTGATTGCGCCACGCCAGTAATTTTAATAGATGTCCCATTCTGGGTAATCTCGGTCAGGTAAACACCTTCTGGTACATTGCGCACAAACTCATCAAAGAGATGAACAATTTCAGGGCGCCTTGTCTGTAGCTGTTGAATAACATCCATGCGCGTCAATAGATTCTGCTTCTCATCCTCTAGCGTTTTAATTTCTGTAATTTTTGCATCAACCAGGGCTATTTCCTTATTTAAAAAGTCATTACGAAGATTTTGCGCTTCTATCAGCGATGACATGTGCAGATGAACATAGAAAATAACAGCTATCATCAGTACCACCGCGCCACCAGCAATTGAGGCAAATTGTCGCTGTAGCTCTTTACGCTGCCGCTCTCTCCACGGCAATAAATTAATACGTGTCATTTATCAAACCTCCTGATCGCCAGACCACACGCAATCATCAAGGCAGGGGCATCATTACTAATCGCATCCGGCTTAATTTTCGATGAAAATGTCATATCCATAAACGGATTTGCGACGGAGGTGGTAATACCAAGTTTTTCTTCAATCATCTCATCGATACCAGCGATTGAGGCGCAACCACCAGCCAGTACAATGTGATCAACACTACTGTGCTGGCTAGATGAAAAGAAAAACTGCAGTGAGCGGCTAACCTGCTGCGCTAACCCCTCTTTAAAGGGCTGTAGCACTTCGCTCTTATAGTTGTCGGGCAGTCCGCCCTGTTTTTTTGCCAGTCCCGCCTCATCATAAGAGAGGCCGTATCGTTGCTGGATCTCTTCCGTTAGCTGCTTTCCACCAAACACCTGCTCACGTGTGTAGATGGTTTTAAAGTCGTATAGCACATTCAATATCGTCATCGTGGCGCCAACATCGATGACCGCGATGGTTTTTTCACGACCATTATCGGGAAGCTGCTGCCCTAGCAATGAAAATGCGGTCTCCATCGCAAATGCCTCTACATCGACCACCTCAGCCTTGACACCTGCGAGCTCCAGAGCGGCCACTCGAACATCAATGTTCTCACTGCGAGAGGCGGCCAACATAACATCGACCGAAGTCTCATCATTTTCAGTCGGCCCAAGCACCTGGAAATCTAAATTGATCTCTTCCATTGGAAAAGGGATGTATTGATCTGCCTCACCCTGGATCTGCTCCAGCATCTCATCATCCGAGAGCGCTGCAGGCATGGTAATCACTTTGGTGATAACGGCTGAGCCAGCTACCGCGACAGCTGCATTTCTGGTGCGTGTGCCAGCCCGTGTTAAAGCACGGGAGATCGCACTGCCGACCGCCTCGACATCGGCGATATTCTTTTCTGCAACCGCATCAGGCGGCAGAGGCACCACTGTATAGCTCTCTACACGATACCGTCCACCAGCTGTCTGACTTAATTCCAGTAATTTTACGGCTGTGGAACTGATGTCAAGTCCGATCAATGGCGGTGCTGTTTTATTAAACAATTGCACCCCTATATCCCTTTATAGCTCATTAACAGTAAAGACAACCTGCCGCTCTGTGATCCTAATCTCATTTTCAACTATAGGTACCAGGTGATTAAAAGACAATTTTTATTTCCTAACGTCACAGATGTTATCGTCCACTATCGCAAAAAGTTTTATAATAATTATTAAGATAAATTTATGATCTATATTTTACCTGACCCCAAATAATGAAATTTCTTAAAAAACTGTTTAAATCCCTCCTGATCACCTTCTCGGCGCTATTTATTTTAGGCGTCATTACGGTTGCTGGCGTCTATTTCTACCTCTCGCCTAACCTCCCTTCGATAGAGACGCTAAAAGAGGTGAAACTCCAGGTGCCGCTGCGCGTTTATACTGCCGATAAAAAATTGATTTCAGAGTTTGGTGAGATGAAGCGCTCACCACTAAAGTTTGATGAAATACCGCAACCAATGATCGATGCCATTCTTTCTGCGGAAGATAACCGCTACTTTGAACATCCCGGTGTCGATTATCAGGGCATTTTACGTGCTGTTATTAACCTCGCCCTCACGGGTAAAAAGTCGCAGGGTGGTAGCACTATCACCATGCAGGTGGCGCGTAATTTCTTTTTGAGTAGCGAAAAAACCTATCTCCGAAAAGTAAATGAGATCTTTCTTGCCTTCAAGATTGAACATGAGTTAACCAAAGAGGAGATTCTGGAGCTATACCTTAATAAGATCTATCTTGGCCACCGTTCTTACGGTATCGGTGCTGCCGCTCAGGTCTACTATGGCAAAACCATCGATCAGTTGACGATCTCTGAAATGGCGATGATTGCCGGGCTACCGAAAGCGCCGTCTCGTTTCAATCCAATTACTAACTCAAAACGAGCGGTCACCCGACGTAACTATGTGCTTGGCCGAATGTACGCACTTAACCATATCGATAGTGACACCTATATTAAGGCGAAAAATGCGCCTGATAGCGCCAGACTCCACGGCCTCTCGATTGAGGTAAACGCCCCCCATATTGCCGAGATGGTGCGTGCACATATGGTGAAGCAGTATGGTGATGAGCAGACCTATACCGGCGGTTTCAATGTCATCACTACGATCGACTCTCGCCTGCAGGTGGCAGCAAACAATGCGCTGCGTCGGGCACTGCTCGATTATGATGCCCGCCATGGTTATCGCGGTACGGCTGGCCATGTCGATTTTTCCAGTCTGACGGGGATTGAATCATGGCAGCAGCTGTTCCGGGGCATCCCCAATGTTGGCTATCTGACAACAGCGGCTGTGCTGGCCGTTGAAGAGGATGCGGTGACGGTGCTGCCTGATTCTGACGATAACCGTATCGTCCATATTCCGTGGGGCGGCCTTTCGTGGGCACGCAAATACCTGGACGAAAACAGGCGTGGCCCCAGACTCAACCGTGCTGCCGATGTGCTCAAAGAGGGTGATCTAATCTATATTCAGCCCGACGAGAAACATGGCTGGCGTCTGTCGCAACCCCCACAGGCAGAAGGCGCTTTAGTATCAATCTCCGCGCGTGATGGCCATATCATCGCCCTCACGGGTGGTTACGATTTTCATCGCAGCAATTTCAACCGTGTGACGCAGGCGACACGCCAGCCCGGTTCCAACTTCAAACCGTTTATCTACTCCGCAGCACTTGAGAGGGGGTTTACCGCGGCCAGCATCATCAACGACGCGCCGGTTGTCTTTGACGACCCCGGACTTGAGAGTGCATGGCGACCAGAGAACTACAGTGGCAAATTCTTCGGCCCAACCAGGCTACGCAAGGCGCTGATTAAATCACGGAACCTTGTTTCCATCCGCCTGATGCGCTCTATCGGCATCCCTTATGCACTGGAGTATGTCAGCCGTTTCGGTTTTGATGCTGACACCCTTCCCAGGGATCTTTCATTGGCGCTCGGCAGTGGTGCCGTTACCCCACTACAGCTCTCTACGGGCTACGCAACGCTTGCCAATGGTGGCTATCGCGTAACCCCCTTTTTCATCAAACAAATTGTCGATGCTGACGACAGGGTGCTATTTGAGGCTAACCCTGCCACTGTCTGTCGTAAAGATTGCATCATCCCGGCAGATGAGATTGATGCTCTTATTATGGGAGGCGGCGATGAAGAGAGCGGATTTAAGCGCCCTCTTAATATCGCAAAACGTGTCGTATCAGAAGAGAATATCTACCTGATGACCTCGATGCTACGTGATGTCATCAAACGTGGTACTGGCCGCCGTGCGCTCCAGCTAAAGCGCAATGACCTTGCCGGAAAAACAGGCACAACTAACGATCAGCAAGATGCATGGTTCTCCGGTTACAACGCCGATGTGGCGACCATCGCATGGGTAGGCTTTGACCAGGTGCGCTCACTGGGCAACCGTGAAACTGGTGGCCGCGCAGCGCTGCCAATGTGGATCTACTACATGCGTGAAGCGCTAAAGGGCACGCCAGAAAAACTGCTGCAACGACCCGCTGGACTGGTAACCGTTAAGATTGATCCCGACAACGGCCTGCTGGCTGACAGCAATCAATCCAATGCGATCTTTGAAACCTTCAGAAGTGAGTATGTCCCTACGCGCCACAGTAAGCCAAAAATAGAACGTCCAGCTCCCGCGGCTGATAGCCCCGAAACACCCGTTGTGGATGCGCCACCCGAGCAACTTTTTTAAGCGACTGAAACCATGGCTCCAGCAGAACATTCGCAGCGCATGCGACAACGACTAGCCGTTGAGGCGGCCCGTATCATGAGCGAAGAAGGGCTCTCCGACTTCCTCCTTGCCAAACGAAAGGCGGCGCAGCGGATCGGCGTTAGCAGCGAACAGCCGATGCCGCGTAATATTGAAATAGAACGGGCACTAAAAGAGTACCAGGCGATCTTTAGGCCGCAGCAGCAAACCGCCGAGCTTAACGCCCTGAGAAAGAGCGCCGTCGATATTATGAGTTTGCTACACAGTTTTTCACCGCGGCTGGTCGGTCCGGTGCTGCGTGGCAGTGCGGACCGGCACTCACCTGTCCAGCTGCACCTTTTCACCGATGAGAGCCAGACACTCGACTGGCTGCTTATCGATCGCCACATTCCTTTTAATCTGAGTGAACGCGAATATCGCTTTAACAACGGTGAAGTGAAACGTTATCCGCTCTACCTGATTGAAGATAAGCAGGCCAATGTAGAGCTCACCATCTTCCCAGAGAAAGGGATACGCCAGCCACCAAAAAGCCCGCTGGATGGCAGACCCATTCAGCGGGCTTCACTAAGTGACGTTCAGAAACTACTTCTGCAGAAGTAGTATTTTATAAGGTTGCTTAGCGTTTGCTAACTTCAACATAATCTCGCACATCCTCACCCATGTACATCTGGCGTGGGCGACCAATACGCTGTCCCGGCTCACTAATCATCTCCATCCACTGTGATACCCAGCCGACGGTACGCGCAACCGCAAACATCACGGTAAACATGTTGGTTGGAATACCCAGCGCTTTATAGATAATACCGGAGTAGAAATCGACATTCGGGTAGAGCTTCTTCTCAATAAAATAATCATCTTTTAGTGCAATATCTTCCAGCCCCATCGCCAGTTCAAACAGTGGGTCGTTCGGGTCACCAAATTTTTCCAGCACCTCGTAACACATCTGGCGGATAATCGTTGCGCGAGGATCATAGTTTTTATAGACGCGATGACCAAACCCCATCAAACGAAACGGATCATCTTTATCTTTTGCCTTCGCAATATATCTCGGGATATTGGAGGCATCACCAATTTCATTCAACATATAAAGTACCGCTTCATTGGCGCCACCATGGGCTGGCCCCCACAGCGCGGTAATGCCCGATGAGATGCAGGCAAATGGGTTTGAACCGGAGCTACCCGAGAGACGCACTGTCGCGGTACTCGCATTCTGCTCATGGTCAGCATGCAGAATAAAAATCATATCCAATGCCTTTTCAGCGAGCGGGTCAACCACATACTCTTCACTCGGTACCGAGAACATCATGTGTAGTAGATTACCGCAATAACTCAGGTTATTCTTTGGATAAATGAACGGTTCACCGATCGAATATTTATAACAGGCGGCGGCTATTGTCGGCATTTTTGCCAACATGCGGTGTGCTGCAATCTCACGATGACGCGGATCATGTACATCGGTCGAATCGTGGTAAAACGCAGAGAGTGAACCGACCACTCCCACCATGCTCGCCATCGGGTGTGCATCGTGATAGAAGCCTTTGTAAAAAGTGCGCAGACTCTCTTTCAACATCGTATGACGGCTAATCATACTAACAAAATCATCTAACTCTGCTTTGCTCGGCAACTCGCCATTCATTAACAGGTGTGAAACCTCCAGAAAACTACTTTTGGCGGCTAGCTGTTCAATCGGGTAGCCGCGGTAGCGCAAGATCCCTTTATCACCATCGATAAAGGTAATACCGCTACGACAGCTGGCGGTCGATTGAAAGCCAGGATCAAAAGTCAGGTAGCCGTGATCTCGATAGAGGGTGGTGATATCAATCGCGGGGATCCCCTGCTTATCTTTTAATGCTGGCAGCTCGATACTTTTACCCGTTGCATTATCCGTAATTGTAAAGGTGTTGTTATCCATCTGATTCATCTCCCTCTCATCACTCTCACTCAGGACATCAATTCAATATCTTTTGTCACCTGCTCTGATGACTGTTTAAATAGTCTCGCCTCTTCTTCACTCAGCGGTAACTCAATCACCTTTTCCACCCCGCCTGAACCAAGGACAACCGGCACCCCCAGTGCGATATCTTGCTGGCCATACTCACCCTCCAGCATTGCAACACACGGCAGGATACGTTTGCGGTCATTGCAAACAGCGTCAATCATTGTTGCGACTGCTGCTGCAGGTGAGTCATTGGCGCTACTGGTTTTTTTCAGCGCAAGAATTTCAGCGCCGCCATTTCGGGTGCGGTCAACAATGCGTTCGATCGTCGCTGCATCCATAAAATGACTCACCGGGATCCCACTGATGGTGGTGTAGCTAATCATCGGCACCATTGAATCACCATGGCCACCGAGTACCATTGCGGAGACATCCAGATTTGAGTAGCCGGTCTCCATTGCAATAAAGCTCGCCATGCGCGCCGCATCCAGAACCCCTGAAAGCCCAAAGACTCGGCTGCGATCCCAGCCGGTCGCTTTCCAGAAGGCGTATGACATCACATCAACCGGGTTTGTCACCAGAATTACCATCGCATTCGGGGCATATTTCATGACATCATCGGCAATCGGACGAATCACGGCGAGGTTTGCCTCCAGTACATCGGAGCGAGACATGCCCGGTTTACGTGGCAGACCGGCGGTGATCACAACGATGTCTGAATCGGCGATCGCCACATTGCTTTCGTCGCCCGTCACTCGGGTATCAAAACCAAATAGTGGTGCAGACTCCTGTAGATCCAGCGCAGTCCCCCTGGCAACTCCGTCACGAATATCGGTCAGCACCACTTCATGGGCGTTATCGCGATAGGCCAGAATCTGCGCGGTCGATTCACCAACTCGCCCCGCACCAATAATCGAAATCTTTTTCATGCTAGCTCCTTAGCGCTTTTGCTCTTATATACCGTTTATTGAGAACCTAATTCCATTCATAACGATTGTGTTCACTGGGATGAATCGGCCATCCCAACAATAAATTGAATCCGATTATATAGATAGCCCTGCTTATCAAATAAGTTTATCCGTAACAGCGAAGCTCAATGCGGGGGTAAAATTCAGGGTAATCCATATTCGCAACGCCTGACTCTACCGCTGCGTAGGCGACCGCCGCAGGCACCCGGTCAATCAGACGCGGATCGAGCGGTGTCGGAATGATGTAATGACGCCCAAAGCTCAGTTCATCTAGTTTATAGGCACTCAACACCTCCTGCGGGACCGGCTCGCGCGCCAGATCCGCCAGAGCATATACGGCAGCGATCATCATCTGCTCATTGATCGCACTGGCACGCACATCCAGCGCGCCGCGAAAAATAAACGGAAAACCCAGTACATTGTTGACCTGGTTTGGGAAATCACTACGCCCCGTCGCCATAATCAGATCGTCGCGCACCGCGTTGGCAACGGCGGGATAGATCTCCGGGTCGGGATTTGAGAGTGCAAACACAATGGGGTTGTCTGCCATCATCGCGATGTGTTCCGGGCTAACCAGGTCAGGGCCTGAGACACCGATGAACACATCGGCATCCATCATTGCATCTGAAAGCGTACGATCTTCGGTCTCGACCGCAAACGCTTCTTTAAACTCATTAAGCCCCTCTCGACCATGGTAAATCACCCCGCGACGATCCAGCATTCGCAGGTTCTCTTTTTTCGCGCCCAGCGCCACCAGTAAACGCATCGACGCAATTGCCGCCGCACCCGCGCCAAGGCAGACAATCTTCGCCTGCGCCAGGCGCTTGCCCTGAAGCTCCAGCGCATTGATCAGACCCGCTGCTGCAATCACCGCCGTGCCGTGCTGGTCATCATGAAAAACGGGGATATCGAGTAGGTCGCTGAGGCGTTTCTCAATCTCAAAACAGTGCGGTGCGGCGATATCTTCCAGATTAATACCACCAAATGTCGGTGCGATATTGGCCACGGTGTTGATGAAATCGTCGGGATTTTTTGAGACCACTTCGATATCAAAGACATCGATATCTGCAAATTTTTTGAACAGAACCCCTTTACCCTCCATCACCGGCTTACTCGCCAAACTACCGACATTGCCCAGCCCAAGCACCGCACTGCCGTCGGTAATGACCGCAACCAGATTCCCCTTGGCGGTATATTTGTAGGCCGCTTCAGGGTCTTTGGCGATGGCGCGTACTGGCTCTGCCACACCCGGGGTGTAGGCCAGCCCCAGATCATCTTGTGTCAAACAGGATTTGGTGATCGAGATACAGATCTTGCCCGGCTCCGGTTGCGCATGGTAATTCAGGGCCGCTTGTTTTTTCTCTTCAGTCATACCACCACTCACACCTTATATATAGTATCGATTTCGTATCGCAGGTGGGCGATTATCGGTCATTGCCCAGGTGGCTGCAAATTTCATCCAGATATTACGCCTTTCAAAAAACTTGCGCATGCCATATATTGCCGTCAATTCCACCGAAAAGCGTGCTAACGTTATCAATCAACCTCAACTTCCAGAGCACTCGGATGGCGGATACGCATCGACCAGCGCCCCTTCCGCTGCGTCAACCAGCCGCGCGCCACAACTCTTTTTTGTCTCAACGACTTCAACAGCCCTGCATCAAAATAGCGCTCATCATCACGGGAGATTCTCAGGGATACATTTTCCGCCAGCGCCAGCCAGACCCACCTCCTGGTGCGCTTCACACCCGAGACCTCCCCTTTAATCATACGGAAACCCGGCTCACCACCACGCCGTAACGCTGCGGCATCAACTGTTGATGGCCCCCCTTGACGCCATAAACCCGCTCGTTTGGTACGTGCAAGACGTTCGATCCGTTGATAACAGTCGGCGTGGTACAAATTGGGCGGGATCGCAATCGCCACCGCATACCCCTTTTCAAGCAGCCACTGCTGAATGTTCCGCCCATCTTCAAGATAGAGATGCGCCAGTGTGCGCCCATGATGATCTTCTCTCTCGCGTCCATATTGAATCGCTATACGCGACTGGCCTTTCAACAGCTGCCGCAGCGCATCACGCGCCGCCACACCAAAAGGTTCTGCTGGTACGCTATCCCGCGCTAACTCTGGTGTGTTGATACCGATCAGGCGAACTTTCTGACCACCGGCAAGATGGACGGTATCGCCATCATGCACATAGTTAACCTTGCGGTAGTCGTCGATACTCTCTGCAACACACTCTTCGGCGCTGCTGGCCGATGAAAATGCCATTGAGACAAAGAGTAGCAGCGCTCCAAACGAAAAAAGGGCGCCTGAATCAGGCACCCTTTTTAGTGAGCCGGCAGCCATTGTTGGCGGCCTGTTCAAATCAGCTTTTTTTGCCGTATTTCTGTCTAAACTTATCGACACGGCCAGCGGTATCCAGGATCTTCTGCTTACCGGTATAGAAAGGGTGACACATCGAACATACATCCAAACGCAGCGCTTTGCCCGCAGTAGAACGTGTCTTAAAAGTGTTACCGCAGCTACAGGCAACGTCAATTTCATCATAAGCTGGATGGATATCCGATTTCATTCTGTTCAACCTCACAAATTTTCATATGCCGCCACCTGAACCCACTCCAGGCACCGCATAAACTCTGGCCGCGTATTGTATGTAAATCCTTGCTGATCAGCAAGTTAATATAATTTTCCCAACCGAAAAACAGGCTAACTCATTGATTAATCAAGTGATCGCTTATTGGCTAATTTTCCTTAGCGCTTCATTGAATCAAAAAACTCGGCGTTGGTCTTGGTCGCCTTGAGCTTGTCCAGCAGAAACTCCATGGCCGCCAGCTCATCCATCGGGTGGAGCAGCTTGCGCAGAATCCACATTTTTTGCAGCTCATCGGGCTTGGTTAACAGCTCTTCACGACGGGTGCCGGATCGATTCAGATTGATGGCCGGGTAGATACGCTTCTCTGCGATGCGACGCTCAAGGTGCAGCTCCATATTGCCGGTACCCTTAAACTCTTCGTAGATCACGTCATCCATGCGTGAGCCGGTATCGATCAACGCGGTTGCCAGGATGGTCAGACTCCCCCCCTCTTCGACATTACGCGCCGCACCAAAAAAGCGTTTCGGTCGTTGCAGTGCATTGGCATCGACACCACCGGTCAGCACCTTGCCGGATGAGGGCACGACAGTGTTATAGGCGCGACCGAGGCGGGTGATCGAATCGAGGAGAATCACCACATCACGTTTATGTTCAACCAGGCGCTTCGCCTTTTCGATCACCATCTCGGCCACCTGCACGTGCCGTGTTGCCGGCTCATCGAAGGTGCTGGAGATCACCTCGCCTTTCACTGAACGCGCCATCTCCGTCACCTCTTCCGGGCGCTCATCGATCAACAAGACAATCATGTAACACTCTGGGTTCAGTTCGGTAATCGAATGCGCGATACTCTGCAACATCATCGTCTTACCCGCTTTGGGCGGCGAGACAATCAAACCACGCTGCCCCTTACCGATCGGTGAAACCAGTTCGATGATGCGTGCGGTGAGGTCTTCTGTACTGCCATTCCCCAGCTCAAGGTTCAGCCGTTCGTTGGCAAACAGAGGCGTCAGGTTTTCAAATAGCACCTTGCTCTTGGCTACTTCTGGTGATTCAAAATTAATCTCATTAACTTTCAATAACGCAAAATAACGCTCGCCCTCTTTCGGTGGACGAATCTTTCCGGTCACGGTATCGCCGGTACGCAGCCCAAAACGGCGAATCTGGCTCGGGGAGACATAGATATCATCCGGACCCGCCAGGTAGGAGCTGTCTGCTGATCGTAAAAATCCGAAGCCATCCTGCAAGATCTCCAGTACACCCTCACTGTGGATATCTTCACCTTTTTTGGCGTGAGACTTAAGGATTGCGAAGATCAGGTCTTGTCGACGCGAACGCGCCATGTTTTCGATACCCATAGAACGGGCGAGCTCTAGCAGCTCAGCAGCGGACTTTTGTTTCAGTTCTGTAAGATTCATATGAAATTTTTAGGACAGTTATTATTGAAAAACGAAGTGGACAAAATATAAGAATGGATTCCACCCCTGAGACATCAAAATATGGTTGTATGACAGGGAAGGTGGCCAGTAAAGGCGTCGGTCTTTGTTATTTTTAGAATAGAAGTAAACGCTACCACTCTTTCGTGGTAACGTCCAGCCCCTGAAATACTTTAATGGAAAATATTATTAGTTATTGCTATCGAGGAATGCGGAGAGCTGTGATTTCGAAACGGCGCCAACTTTAGTGGCCTCAACATTGCCCGCCTTGAAAAGCATCAGGGTAGGAATGCCGCGAATACCGTAACGAGGCGGTGTCGCTGGATTGTCATCAATATTAAGTTTAGCAATCCGAATCTTGCCATCATACTCTACCGCAATCTCTTCCAGAATCGGTGCGATCATTTTGCATGGCCCACACCACTCTGCCCAGAAATCGACCAGTACCGGCAGATCCGACTTAAGTACATCGTCTTCAAATGTGGCGTCTGTTACAGCGCTAATATTGTCACTCACCCTCTATGCCTCCAGATTACAGTTATCAATTGACCAAAATCCATCTCATCCCTGTAGCAGGATCTATGGCTAAGCGTGATTATTAACAATCTAATCACAATACACAAACATTGTGTCAATAATAAAATCCATAAAGATATCACCGAATCTGCTATTATTTTCGGATATGAGCGACAATCATCTATCCAGCACCCATTTTTCATCTCTGAATCTTCCTGCGGAACTCTCGCAGGGCATTGAAAAAACAGGCTTTAGTCTGTGCACACCGATTCAGGCGGAGACGCTGCCGCTGGCACTGGCAGGTTCCGACATTGCCGGACAAGCGCAGACGGGTACCGGCAAAACAGCGGCTTTTTTAATTGCGCTGATGAACCGCCTGCTCACCAGCGAGATAGATAAAGCAGCGACGGGTAGCAACCCTCGCGCGCTGGTGCTGGCGCCCACACGTGAGCTGGCGCTACAGATTCATAAAGATTCACTCGCCCTCGGCGAGGCAACTGGACTGAAAATTGGGGTCGTCTACGGCGGTGCCGGTTACGATGCGCAAAAAGAGATGCTGCGTGATGGGCTCGATATTCTGATCGGTACACCAGGGCGAACCATCGACTTTTTCAAGCAGAATATCTTTAACCTCAAATCGATTGAGGTGATGGTGCTGGATGAAGCAGACCGAATGTTTGACCTCGGCTTTATCAAGGATATCCGTTTTCTATTACGGCGCATGCCTGACCCGGCAAAAAGGCTCAACCTGCTCTTCTCCGCCACTTTGTCGTTCCGTGTGACAGAGCTTGCCTATGAGCATATGAACAATCCAGCACTGATCAAGATTGAAACTGAAAAGGTGACCGCAGACAAAGTCGAACAGAGTATCTACTACACCTCTAACGACGAAAAGATCCCTCTGCTGCTCGGGCTGTTAAAACGGATCGAGCCGATGCGCTCGATCATTTTTGTGAACACAAAAGATGCTGGTAATAAGGTCAACGCCTTTCTCACTGGTAACGGTTTTAATGCCGGTACGCTCTCCGGCGATGTGCCACAGAAGAAACGCATTAGCCTGCTCAAACGTTTTCAGGAGGGTGAGCTGCCGATCCTTGTCGCGACTGATGTGGCGGCTCGTGGTCTGCATATCCCGGCGGTTAGCCACATCTTCAATTATGATTTACCTCAGGATTCCGAAGACTATGTGCACCGCATTGGGCGTACAGCACGCGCCGGCACCAGTGGTGTCGCGATCAGTTTTGCCTGCGAAGACTACGCCTTTGCGCTGCCGGACATAGAGGCGTATGTCGGCAACAAGATTCCCACCGAACGCGTCACCGCCGAATTATTAATGACCCCTGAACCGCCGCTCTATCCCAAAAAAAAGCCCAGGCCACATCGCAGTCAAAAGCCGGACAGCAACCAGCGACGGCGTCGCCCACCGCGCCGTTCACACTCATAGGTCACCTATTAGCTGCCACGCTCAATGTTCATCACCCAGACGAAGGTGTTCAACAAAGATAATAGACGGGAATGTTCGCTTGAGCGTCGAGCTATGAAAATTCATCATGGTGGTCCCACGGCTATATTCGACCCGATCACCCTCCCTGTAGTCACTCCGTGAACCGGCAAGCCACTGCTCAGTAGCCCCTTTTGTGACTCGAATATAGCTATAGGCTTTGGTCTGAATCACCTCTGCCACCACACCGCTATTGGGGAGTGCCCGTTTTGGCTTCAGTAATCTCGCCTGTTGCTGCTGCTGGTAATGGTCTAATTGCTGCGGTGAACCCCAGAAGCCGATATCACCCCGCTTATTCAGGCTCGCATATTCAACGCTTTTATAATAGCCATCACGGTTGGTGCCACCAATAATATAGATACGGTCGTTATAGACCACGCTACCAAAGTTTGCCCGTACCGATGACAGGGGAGTGGTGTAACGCCACGGTGTTAATTCACCACCGCTTAACTGCTGTGCCAGTTCAATTTTATCGCTGTAAACGGCACCATTCAGTCCACCAATGGCGTAAAGCTGATGACCGTGGGCAACCGATGAGAGTGCGTAACGTGGCAGCTGCATCGCTGCTGTGTTTTGCCACACGAGATCACCACCGATCGTTGGCCGGGTAAACTCAACCTCCGTTAAACCGACACCTTCGCGCTCCGCATGACCACCGATCACATATGTAAAACCATTCAGTGATTTAACGCTGTTAATGTAGCGTGTCATGGTGAGTGGGTTTGCCTCTACACGCCACGGGCCAAGGCTGCCATCGTCGTTGATGGGCGCACTCTCAACCGAATCAAGCAGCGCCCCACCAAATCCACCCAGGGCATAAATGCGGTTATTCGCAATAAACAGCTTTACACAACGACGTGGATACTTAAGCCCGTGCCGTTCTGTTATCCACCCTTCAAGTTCGCCATTCGCTGAGATGCGGGAGCGCTCAACACTGCGTAACAACACCTTGCCGTTGTCACCCTTGCCGCCCCCTGCCACATAGATATAACCGTTGTGTTCAACGGCATCAAAAAAACCACGGGCATCATTCAGGATTGCGCTGCGCTGCCACGGGCCAAGCGAGCCGTCCGCCCTTATCTGGCTAAACTCGGAGGTGCTCAGAAAATTACGCCCATCGACCCCACCGATAGCGTAGATAACACCATTCACCTGTAACACGACAGCACCTGCGCGAGCCGTATTCATTTCGCTCGTCTGTTGCCAGCCAGCAATCCACACGGTTTCTTCTGCCAGTGTCTGTTTAATATAGCCCGTCAGGAGTAGTGCAAGCAGAAAAATAGTGCTGTATTGGCGCGTCATTGCGGCATCCGTATCTATTATAATGGAGCCGCCATCTTAGGGGCAGTTCGTCCTGAATTCAATTAATGGACGTGAACAGCGGTGAAATGCGCCGCCGTCATACCCTTTAGTCTGCTGATACCATTTTCACATCCGCGGCACAGCGAAAGCCGAGGTCTTCATGGCGTGATGTCGGCCTGAGGTTAAATCGATAGGCACCGCGCTGAAATAACTTCAGCGCATAATGACCTTCACCGCCCCAGGCGGCCCCCTTCACCACCTTAAAGGTTTCACCAAAATCATCACTACTATAATCTGAACCTGCATATGGCTGATACCAGTCTGCCGTCCACTCAGAGACGTTACCACTCATATCGAACACACCGTATGGCGATACATCACCCGGGTAGGACCCCACCGGTGCTACGCCATCATCCCATAGCTCTTCGCCCGTATTACTCTGCCCATACACCCATTGATTACCCCAGGCAAACTCAAGCCCGCCTGTGCCGCGAATCGCTTTCTCCCACTCCGCTTCTGTCGGCAGCCGCTTTCCCTTCCATTCACAATAAGACTTTGCATCATACCAGCTCACATAAACCACCGGTAACTCGTCCATATAGGCGAGGCGTTTATCTATTGCCGCCAGCAGCTCTGGCTTTGTCATGCTGCGCGTATCAATATCAAGCCTGAAGACTTTGGCAACCAGGGTTCTTAATTTTTCTACTGGTACCTTTTCTACCTTATTCCGGCGCATACTTAACAGATACCCGTTGTTAACCCAGTATTGCGGTGGTGCATATTTCCCTTCCGCCACAAACGCCCGGTACTGACCATTTGTGACTTCATGCTCATCGACATAGAAACTGCCTACAAATTCACGATGTTCCGGGTGTTCATCCAGATACCACGGTTTGCTATTGCCATATTCGCCCGATGCGTTTTTCACATCAGCCTTGTTACTCCCCATTATAAATTCGCCTGCAGGTATCAGTTTCATCCCTCTGTCGATATCGACGGCTGAACCCTTTAACCCGCTCTCGCCTATCGCGCTACCCATCAATCCAGCCATCATGCAGAACAAAATAGTCATCGCCTGTCGTTTCATGTTTCACCTCCAGGATCTTTAGCGCAGCGGAAACCAAAACTTTTGTTTCTCGTTGTACGCAGAAAGAACGATCGATTAAATGCAGGTGCCGATGCGCCACATTTGTAAAAACTGCAGTTCCACCACGACCCCCCTTTCAGGGTTTTATAGGTTTTTCCGTAATTCTCTGTCGGTTTTTTATTGCCGGGATATGGCTCGTACCACGATGATGTCCACTCCCAGACATTGCCTGACATATCGTACAGACCATACGGACTGACCCCCTCTTTAAAGGCTCCAACCGGTGTTGTACTCCCCTGCTCTTTTAGCGTCTGCCAGCGCTGGGGCATATTGGCGCGTGTTATGTCGAACTCATCCCCCCATGGATAAGTTCTCGCATCCCCCCCTCGCGCGCCCTTTTCCCACTCCTCGCCGGTCGGCAGGCGTTTACCCGCCCATTCACAATAATCATTGGCGTCATACCAGCTGACATAAACCACAGGGTGGTCCGCCAGGCCGGGCGGAAATGTCCTGTTCTCATAATGGAGGGGTGACTTCCGCCCCGTTGCATCAATAAACTGTTTATATTGCAGATTGGTGACTTCATAACGATCCAGCCAGTAATCTGTCAGAAACACCCGGTGCTCCGGCCCTTCATCTGGCAGCCGCTGACCTGAGCCCATGGTGAATTCACCGGCCGGGATAAGCACCATTTCGTTGGGTGCGCTGCCGATGCGCGTCCCTTCATAGGTCATTGGCAGCGACATCCCCGGTGCGTACTCTCCTGTTTTTTCTACGGCGGCTTCCTCTATCTCAGGGTGTGGGGAGCGAAGCCCGCCGTTTGTCATCTCTCGCCCCCCATTGTTGGCCGCATGGCAAGCGATGCACCCCTTTAGTGTCGCTCGTTTAATATGCGGGTGGCCAGCTGATGTATGGCAACTTTCGCACTCCTGCATTGCAGCCCTGCTATCGTCAGCATTCACACATTGCGACACAAGCAACAATATCGCCATCGCGGTCCATGTAAAGCTCGCCGCTTCTGCCTGGCGAGTAGTTAGCCAACTCTCAAGACGGTTTCGCTCCCACATCTCTCCTTCTCCTCAACACAGCCACCCAATTCCACATTAGAAAACAGATATAAAACCACACAATTAATACAGATATAACCGATGAATATCATCGGTATTTTCGATTGTCATTAGATCGCCTATTCAGCAAAAATTCAAGATCATTCGAAATCAGGGGCGTCGCCCGTTATGGCAGCAGAAAATCAGAGTATGAAAAGGGGTTTTACCACGTTATTTGTGACAAATCTCACAAATCAGGAATTTTTAACTACAGCATAACTGAACGCTCGCTGAACCAAACTTGACACCCGTAATTGACCATGGCATAAAAGACCGCTGGTAATACTCACCATGGTGAGACGATTGCTTCGTCCACCCTTTTTTGGAATTTTTTGTAGAGAGAAATTCACATATAGGGGGGGTGTTACAGGTTTTCAGAGGGGAGAATCTGTGACTGTTTTATCCATTAAATACCCTTGAATGAGGAGAAAAGTATGAAAGCACGTTGGTTAAGCGTTCCTGCCGCGGCCCTTTTAGTCCTGGGATCAAGCCAGGCACTTGCAGATCCACTAGATCTTGCTAAAAAGAGTGGCTGTCTGGCATGTCACAGCATTGAAAAGAAAGTGGTTGGCCCTTCTTGGAAAGATGTTGGTGCGAAATACGGCGCTGGCGATAAAGCGGCACTGATTGCTAAAGTTAAAAAAGGCGGTAAAGGTAACTGGAATGACGTTACCGGTGGCGTTCCAATGCCTCCATACTCACCACGTGTTTCTGATGCAAACATCGAAACACTGGTTGACTTCATTCTTACCCTGTAAGCCAGATTAAGAAATTGAAGTGAAAAAGCCAGTCTTAATGACTGGCTTTTTTTCGTCTTCGCTTTACGCTCAAAACACTCAACGTTTCTCACTGCCCCATCCCCTCTTTATTTGATGCTAAGATAGATTCCTCGTAGATTCACTCATAAAAACAACCACTAGCAACAAGGTAACCGTGATGGCTCCAAAACAAGCTTTTCCAGCCGTGATGGCGTTCTCCGGCAATGACCCTACTGGTGGCGCTGGAATTCAGGCGGATATCGAAGCGCTCGCCAGCATGGGTTGCCACGCGGCGCCGGTCATCACCTCACTAACCATTCAGGACACCCAGGATATTCAGGGCTACGTGCCCATTGATGCCAGCCTGCTGGTACAGCAGGCGCGCGCCGTGCTGGAAGATATGCCGATTGCTGCCTTCAAAATCGGCATGCTGGGCAGCGTTGAAGTGATCGAAGCGGTACACACTGTCCTCATTGACTACCCTGGTATCCCCGTCATCCTCGACCCGGTGCTGATTGCCGGCGGTGGCAACGAGATCGCGGATGAAGAGATGATCGACGCCATCACCACTCTCCTGTTGCCACAAACAACGATCCTGACCCCAAACAGCATCGAAGCGCGCCTGCTCGCTCAAGAAGCCGATTCACTGGACGCATGCGCACAGGAACTACTCGAGAAAGGGTGCGACTATGTGCTGATAACCGGTACCCATGAGGCAACCACCAACGTGACCAACACCCTCTATGGCAATCGTCGTAAACTGGACTCTTTCAGCTGGGACCGGCTACCCAACAGCTACCACGGCTCCGGCTGCACCCTCGCATCGGCCATCGCAGGGCTGCTCGCCCAGGGGATGGAGCCTTTCAGCGCCGTCCATGAGGCTCAGGAATATACCTGGGAATCACTGCGCGCTGCTTATCGCCTCGGCATGGGGCAGCACCTCCCTAACCGCCTCTTCTGGGCGCGCGATGAGACCGAAGCAGCGGACGACGAAGATGAAAAACGGGATCAAACCGAAGAGGTATGAGCAGTTCAGCGGTAGATAAACGCAACCGCCACCACAACCTTTACGGCCTCTATGCCATCACCCATGCGACCGCCGGGTTAACCCCCGCAGCACTATGCGACCAGGTGATAGCAGCGATCGAGGGTGGTGCGCGCATCATTCAGTATCGCCAGAAAAACCTTTCACCCACTCAACAGCAACAGCAGGCGCAGGCACTGCTTGAATGTTGCCGTGAACGCGCCATTCCTCTGATTATTAACGATGATCCCGCGCTTGCGGCCGCCATCGGTGCCGATGGTGTTCACCTCGGGCAGGAGGATATGCCCCTGCAGGCGGCGCGGAAACTGCTGGGAGAGCGGGCAATCATCGGCACCTCCTGTTACAATTCGTTCGGTTTAGCGACAACCGCTCAGCAAACTGGCGCAGACTATGTCGCCTTCGGGCGCTTTTTTGCATCCAGCACCAAACCACAGGCGGTCGTAGCAGACCCGGCACTGCTACGGCAGGCAAGAGCCGCGCTCAAAATCCCGATCGTGGCAATTGGCGGTATCACCCCGATGAATGGCAAAGCTCTGGTTGAAGCGGGGGCCGACATGCTGGCTGCGATCAATGGGGTTTTTGCACAGCGAGAGATCCGTGTGGCGGCACGACAATACGCACAACTATTTAAATAGAAGTACGATAGAAAAATTTAAGGAAAGCAGCGATGACTCGATCACACGACCTTTATGCGGAAGCCAGAAAACATATTCCAGGCGGTGTTAACTCACCGGTACGCGCCTTTAATGGCGTCGGTGGAGAACCCCTGTTTTTAAAGCGCGGTGAAGGCCCCTACACCTTCGATGAAGATAACAACAAATATATCGACTATGTCGCCTCATGGGGGCCGATGATTCTTGGCCATGCCCACCCGGCTGTGACTCGCGCCGTCAAAGAGGCGGTTGATAACAGCCTCGGATTTGGTGCCCCCACCCGCATCGAGACCGTCATGGCTGAAAAGGTGTGCGAGCTGGTCCCCTCGATCGAGATGGTACGAATGGTCAGCTCCGGCACTGAAGCGACGATGAGTGCGATTCGTCTCGCACGCGGTTTCACAGGTCGCGACAAGATCGTTAAATTTGAGGGGTGCTACCACGGCCACTCCGACTCCTTATTAGTGAAGGCCGGTTCCGGCGCCTTAACGCTGGGCGTGCCAACCTCTCCGGGCGTACCGGCATCACTCGCGGAACACACCGTCACCCTCACCTTTAATGACATCGAGCAGGTAAAGGCAACCTTTGCTGAGATTGGTGATCAGGTCGCCTGCATCATTGTTGAACCTGTAGCGGGCAACATGAACTGCATTCCCCCTGTGCCGGGTTTCCTTGAAGGGCTGCGTGAAGTGTGTGATCAACACGGCACTGTTCTAATCTTTGATGAGGTGATGACCGGCTTTCGTGTCTCCCTCGGTGGTGCGCAGCAGCACTACGGGGTAAAGCCCGACATGACCACCCTTGGCAAGGTGATTGGCGGCGGCCTCGCCGTCGGCGCCTTCGGTGGCAGGCGTGACATTATGGAACAGCTCGCGCCACTCGGACCGGTCTACCAGGCAGGCACCCTGTCGGGTAACCCGATCGCAATGGCGGCGGGGCTGGCAACATTGACTGAACTTGAAAAGCCGGGCGTCTTCGAAGGGATCGTCTCTAGCACTGAACATCTGGTTGAAGGGATGCTGGCACGTGCCAAGGCGTTCGACATCCCGATGACGGCCAACACTGTCGGCGGTATGTTTGGTCTTTTCTTTACCACTGAGGCGAAGGTCACCACCTTTAAGCAGGTGACCGAATGTGACATTGAACGTTTTAAGAAGTTCTTCCATGCGATGCTGGAAGATGGTGTCTACCTTGCCCCTTCTGCATACGAGGCGGGCTTTGTCTCGGCGGCACATGGACACCGTGATATCAAGAGCACACTGGTCTCAGCTGAAAACGTTTTGTCAAAACTTTAACTGCGACCACCCCGGCCTGGTGACGTGAGGCGACAACGCACAACCCCAAGCCTGGGTGGTATCGAGTATGAACCCCCTATGCCATGACCACGTTAACCAAAGCACCCTTTAAAATGGCTCGTTTCTTCTCTGTCTGCATCGCGCTATGGCTGTTCACAACTGCTGTGCCTGCGGGCAGCGCCCCCATTGAAAATGTCACCCTTTATGCGGGTAAGCAGCGTATCATCGAGGTCGATCTCGACTCTGCCAGCGACAGGCTCAGCAGAGTAAAAAACGCGCTACTGATACCGGGCGGCCCCTACCTTAAACAGCGCCTGCCCCTCCAGAATGAGCTGGCGTTTGACCTGGCGCTAGCCAACAACCACGCCTTTATTGCTACCACAAATGGTGGGGTAGTCGTGGTTGATGTTGCTGAATCGATCGCACCAACCGTAGTCGCACGTCTGCAGCTACCACACACAGCAAAACAGCTGCGCGCCATTAATAACCGCCTCTATGTTACTGGTGATATGCAGCTATCGATTGTTGACATTCAGCACCCAGCCTCACCTGCGGTGATCGGTCGCTATACAACGACCGATGCGATCATCGCCCTCGATGTGCTGGCCAGCGGCTTTGCTGCTATTCTGCTCGCCAACAACACCCTGCTGGCGCTCGATACCAGTAAAACCAACAATCCACAGCTACTATCAACCACTGCTCTTGAAGGTGAGGGCTATGATCTCACTATTAGCGAGTCACGCATTTATCTTGCGATGGGTGATAGCGGTATCACGGTGCTTGATAGCAGTGAGCCAACGGCTATCACCACGCGCAGCCGATACGTTACCAGCGATGCGGCCGTCAGCCTTAAACAGAGTGAAGGTGTGCTTTATGTTGCCACCACAACAGCCGGAGTAACACTGTTTGACATCGCCACTCCAGACCGCTTTGACTGGCTCGGCAGTCACCAGAAAACGGGCAACGTGACTCGTGTTGATGTTGTGGGCAAAAGGGTGATGGTGCTGAATGATGAAAACCACCTCGCACTGCTTGATGCCGGCATGCCGAACATGCCATCAATCATTGCAACCTATAGTGATCCAGAACAGAGTGAGCGCCAGCTAATAAGCTTCACACAACAGGGCAAGCGGCTGTTTGCTATTTCTGTTGATGAACTACTTGAATATGATTTCTCTACCCCGCCGCCACAGATTAGTAATGAGGGGCTGGACTTTGGCCAGGGGGTTAACTTCGGCGGCCAGCGACGCGGTTTTATTCGCGACAATATTCTCTACGTGGCGGACTGGTTCTCCGGTATTCATCTTTACGATATCACGGAGCCTCATCAACCACAGTTACTGTCAAGCCTTAAAACAGCGGGCTCCCCTAAGGGTATCGTTGTACGCGATGACTATGCCTATGTGGCCGATGATGATCACGGGCTTTTGATTGTCGATGTCAGTGATCCCAATCAACCCAAACCTGTCTCAACATTACAGACTGCGGGGCTCGCCTATATTCCACAACTGCAAGGTAACCGACTCTACCTGGCCAGCCACCGCGGTGGCTTTCAGATTATCGATATCAGTAATCCCAGCGCACCAACCCTGCTCAGCAGCACAAACACCGCCGGTAAAGCGTGGGGAATTCAGGTGCGTGGCGAACTGACATTTATTGCCGATGATGAAACGGGGCTGCTGATCTTTGATACCCGAGACCCAACGGCCCCGAAACAGATCGGAGAATTCACCCCCGGTGGCGCCGCTGAAGATGTGGTGGTTGATGGTGACTACGCCTTCGTCACCTTTTTTGACAATGGGGTTTATATTGTCGATATCAGCGACCCCACCAACCCAACGGCTATTAGTCATGTCGCAACGCCGGGTAATGCACGTGGAATCGTGCGCAAGGACAACCACCTCTATATTGCCGACTGGCTAGCGGGTCTCCAGGTGATCGACATTCGTGACCCGGCACAGCCTCATATCGTTGGTAGTTACGACACAGAGGGTGCCGCATGGGGATTGCGCCTTAAAGATGAACACGCCTATATTTTTGACTGGTGGGGCGGACTTGCCGTGCTTAATATCAGTAACCCCAGCCGCCCAGCGCTGTTAGGCCGCTATCTGGGTAACGACCCGGTTCAGCAGGCCATCGCGCGCGATAACTATCTCTTTACCGCCAGCGGCATTGATGGGCTACAGATCTTTGATATCAATAACCCGCTCAACCCAACCTGGTTTACCGGGGTCAATCTTGGAAGCGCCGCACTCAACCTTGCCATCGATGGTCACTACGCCTATGTTGCGCAGGAGAATCAATATATTTCTATTATCGATATCACCAACCCGTTTCAGGCAGAGCTGTTAAAACAGATCAAACTTGGCCATCGCGCCGATATCATTCGCGTCGCAGATGACCAACTTTATATCGCCGAACAAGGCAGTGCTGTTACCGTTATTGATGTGGCAAAACCGCAGGCGCCGCTCCTGCGCACCACTTACCACGTGCCACTGATCGCTCTCTGGAATGAGGGCAATACCATCTATCTCACCAGCGATGAGCAGCGCCTTGAGATTATCGACAGTGATGACCCCGCTAAACTTAAAAGATTGTATTCATTCAAGCTTTCGGGTCTCGCAGGACTGCTGCGTAAAGAGGGCACTACGCTCTATCTTCACCGCCCTGGTGATGGCATTTTAATGGTGGATATTTCGGCACCGGCAACCCCACGTGTTGTGGGGCAGATCCCCATATCAATGAGCGTCAGTGACTTTCAGATTGATGGCGCAACACTCTATGCAGCGGTCGATGGGCACTATGTTTATCAATACGATATCAGCGAAGCGCCACAGTGGAAGCTGCTGGGCCGCTACCACACCAACGGTGAGATTGACCGCTTCAATATCCACAGGGGCGTACTCTATTTTTCGGGCAGCACTAATATCATTGCACTTCAGCCGTTGCCGGAGAGCACTCTGGTTATCGATGCGGAAAAACGAGTGCTGACAACAACACTGCCCAGTACGATGCCGCTGGGGGGTTATCATCTGCTAGTCACCGATGATGAAAACAGAAGCGTAACCTTATATAACGCGATCAAGCTTGAAATGAAGCCGTTTGGTAAACCCGGCCTGATGTTAGAGAACCTGCAAAAGGCGATGAAACAGAAGCACAATGAGACACCGTAACCCCTTACTTTTTGACCAAGTCTAATCCAGTAAACGCGGCAACAGTGGAGTGACCATGCAGGCAAAACAGAACATGACAACGAAGATACTCATCTGGATGTGTGCCGGGTTAATCCTCGGTAGCCTGATTAATGCGCTCGCCAGTGATGTCGCTTTTGTACAGGACTATTTTGTTAATGGCCTGTTTCATGTTGCTGGTGCAATCTTCATCAACCTGCTGAAGATGCTGGTTGTTCCATTAGTCACCTTTTCGCTTATCTGTGGTGTTTGCGGGCTTGGGGATATCAATAAACTCGGGCGTGTCGGACTAAAGGCTTTTTTACTGTTTCTGTTAACTACCGCACTTGCGATCTCCCTTGCGATCGCGGTGGCCTCACTTGTCGGCCCAGGCCAGGGCTTTGAACTGAGCAATAGCGCCACCAGTAACTTTACGGCTCCAGCAGCACCGCCGATCACACAGGTCTTTATCGACCTTGTGCCAAGCAATCCTGTCGCCGCTTACGCCAGTGGCAATATGCTGCAGATTATCTTTTTTACCATTCTATTTGCTGTCTCTATTTTGATGGTCGGTGAAAAGGCTCGCCCAATTGCTGAAGCGGCCGAACGGCTTAATGAGGTGATGATGCAGGTGGTCACGGTGGTGATGCATATCGCCCCTTACGGTGTGTTTGCTTTGATGGCAAAAACTTTTTCACTACAGGGGCTAGGTCTGATTCTGCCGATGATCAGTTATTTTGCCGTGGTCGCAATTGTACTGCTACTGCATGCAGGCGGGACCTTGATGGTGATCTTTAAACTCTTTTCAAAACTCGATCCACTCATCTTTTTACGCAAGATGCGCACCGCCCAGATCTTCGCCTTCAGCACCTCAAGCTCAAATGCGACGATCCCGGTAACGCTGCGCAGTGTCGAAAAACGTCTTGGGGTTGATAACTCGACTGCCTCCTTTGTGGTGCCCTTTGGTGCCACCATTAATATGGACGGCACCGCCATTATGCAGGGTGTCGCAACGGTCTTTATCGCGAATGTCTACGGCATCGACCTTGGGTTGATGGGGTACCTGACCGTAATCGGCATGGCGGTGCTCGCTTCCATCGGAACCGCCGGAGTGCCCGGTGTTGGTTTGATTATGCTCGCAATGGTATTGAACCAGGTCGGTCTACCTGTAGAGGGAATCGCATTGATCATGGGAGTTGATCGCCTGCTTGATATGATGCGCACCGCTGTTAATGTTACCGGTGATGCCGCGATCACCACCATTATCGCTAAATCTGAAAATAATATCTCAATTGAAACATTTCATGACCTTAATGCCGGACAAGTTGAGGAGGTGCATCTGCCCCACGCCAGTCAGTTAAATGACCATAATCAAAAATAATTGTGACATACCTCTCATTTCTGATTTCAGGCTATGAATTCACATGCCTTACGTGTTATTTTCTGCTACGAAAAAAGACCCTATAAACTTTATACCGATAGAGACCTTTGCACGATAATCTCATTAAGCCATCAAACATATCAAAACAAGGATGTTATGAGAAATCTAAAATTATCGATAGCGTACACCTCTCTGCTGGTGCTGTTAACTGCCTGTGGGGGCGGGGGTAGCAGCAGTACACAGGGTAATCATAACGACACTATTACTAAAAGCCTTACAAAAGATAACAGCAACTTGGCGCCATTAATTAATGGCGTTCCTTCCGCCATCATTACAACGGGCAGCAGCTACCAGTTTATGCCTGAAAGCTCAGATCCAGAAAATGCTAATCTCACATTCCAAATCACCAATAAACCCCTCTGGCTAAGCTTCAACCCTGCCACTGGCGAGTTAAGTGGCACCCCTGCTTCCAGTGACGTAGGGCTGTTCAGCGATATATTGGTAACGGTATCCGACGGGGTGCACGTCTCCTCGTTACCACCATTCTCTATCACGGTAGAGGAAAAGAGCCTCTTGCCACTGCAAATCTCTGGGAGTCCTCCACTCATCGCCCAAGAAAACCGTGCCTATTCATTCACTCCAGTCGCCACTAATAATGGCCGTAATTCCCTGCTATTTTCGGTTCTGAACAGGCCCTCATGGCTGACCTTTGACTCAGCTACCGGACGTTTATCTGGCACCCCTGCCGAATCTGATGTTGGAACCTACAGTGATATTCAGCTATTCGTGAACGACGGGGTGAGTGAGGCCTCCCTGGCGAGTTTTAACATTACCGTCACCTCAACAAGCGCGACATTATCCTGGGTTCCCCCCTCAACGCGTGTTGATAACTCGGTGATCACCTTAAGCGAGCTGGCAGGCTTTAAAATATACTCTGGCAGAGATGCCACTAATTTAAGCCTTCTCGTTGATATTGCTGATCCGACTGTGAACGAATATAAAATAGACGGCCTGGCAACAGGGACTCATTTTTTTGCTATGACGGTCTATGATCAATTTATGGTCGAAAGTGATTTTTCATCTATCGCAAGCAAAACCATCTATTAATTACGTACAAACACTATCTGGCCTATCCCCTGCCACCCCAGCCTGTTTCAACTATTTACTGCTCATCATCCGTTTCAAATTCACCACTCCAGCCTGCGGTTCTGGCTTTAGCAATAGCAGCACCATGGATACGCTCATGCCGCGCTCTTAACTCATTAGGCAGCTCTCCAACCATGCAACCGTATTTATCCCACTCTGCATCCACCTGCTGCATCAGCTCATTAACACGATTATAGTTCCACCCCTCACAACTCTCTGTTTCAGGGATGATTCCGAAAACCCAGGCATCTCGAATCAGCTTGCCGATGGTTGTCATGCCACCATTCACTTCGTTGTAAATACCTACATATTTATCTGTTTTAGCCATTATCACTAATCTCTTTTATCGAAAACCATGAATGTTTATTGATGAGGGGAGTGGAACAGGCGCTAGCGAGTCGCCGTTCTTTATTTTCTGCTACAGAAAGTAGAGCGCGCAATCATCAGGGAAGTATAAAGCATCTCAACCAATCCTTCCCTGATAATGTGGTCAGAGCACCTTTTTCATTCCCACCTCCTCTAGCCGGCGGACGACGATCCAAAGCTTTCTGCTTCTATTCACCATCGCTGAGACTCTTCATACCTTTAAAATAGCGCTAATTTCCACCTGTTTTGCGATGTGATTTAATTTCTGAATGGCGTACAATCGAGGGCCATCGGCATTATCTGATACAGGCCGTCAACTATTTAATACTTTTTGGAGAAGTAAATATGAGTGAAACATTGGTGGTAATCTCTAAAATCAAAGGCTACATTAAAGAAAAATCTGATGGCATGAGCACTGCTGGCAATTTCGCCCCTGCGCTTTCAGATCTGATCCGTGCCCGCTGTGATACCGCCATTGAAAACACGATCAAAGATCGCCGCAAAACGGTGATGGATCGCGATTTCAACAGCGATACCGGCTCGCACGACCCACTGGTTGTCACCTCCAAGCTTAAGGCTTACATCAAAGAGAAATCAGACGGTATGAGCACCGCGGGTAATGTTGTTCCAGCCCTCTCTGGTATCGTTGCAAAACTTTGTGATGAAGCCATTGCCAATGCGCAGAAAGATCGCCGCAAGACGGTGATGGATCGTGACCTGCCTTAAGGCAGGTTACACCAACTGAACAGGAAGCGATCAGATGCCATCATTTGATGTTGTATCAGAAGTTGATCTGCATGAGGTCAACAATGCGATTGATCAGGCCAACCGTGAAGTTGGTACCCGTTTTGACTTCAAGGGGAGCAGTGCCCGTTTTGAGTTGAAGGAAAAAGAGTCGGCCATCATGATGCATGCGGAGAGTACTTTTCAGCTACAGCAGATGACCAGCATCCTCCACAACAAACTCTCAAAACGCGGTGTTGACCTCTCCTCCCTTAAAACAGAAAATGCTATCACTCAGGGAAAAGAGGTTCATCAGGCAATCAACCTACAGCAGGGTATCGATGCTCTGTTTGCCAAAAAGCTGGTGAAGATCACGAAGGAGTCCAGGCTTAAGGTGCAGGCGGCAATTCAAGGCGATAAAGTGCGCATTACCGGAAAGAAGCGTGACGACCTGCAGCAGGCAATTGCGCTTTTCCGTGAGTCTGATCTCGACCTGCCGCTGCAGTATGAGAATTTCCGCGACTAAGGCTGCAGCAATCCGCTCTTAAGCACCCCGTTCGCCAGCTAAAAAAATCCCCGCGACTGCGGGGATCTCTTTCATACTGATTCTTTCCTGTGGTAGTTACCCTTTGTGGTAAGAGATAACACGCTCAACTTCATTCTTTGAACCCAGAATTACCGGCACACGCTGATGCAGACCTGTTGGCTGGATCTCCATGATGCGCTCACGACCGGTAGATGAAACGCCACCAGCCTGCTCAACTATCATCGACATAGGATTGGCTTCGTACATCAGACGCAGCTTTCCGGCCATTGCTGGATCTTTGTTATCTTTTGGATAGAGAAAGATTCCGCCACGTGTCAGGATGCGGTGCACCTCGGCTACCATTGACGCCACCCAGCGCATGTTAAAGTTTTTGTCTCGCGCTTCGCCATCTTTACCGGCCAGGCACTCAGCAACATAACGCTGCACAGGTGGCTCCCAGAAACGCTGGTTAGAGGCGTTGATTGAAAATTCTGCTGTATCTTCTGGAATCTTCATATCTTTCTGAGTCAGGATGAATTCACCAACATTCTGATCCAGAGTAAAGGCGTTTACACCGTGGCCTGTGGTCATCACCATCATGGTTGATGGGCCATAGAGTGCATAACCGGCACAGACCTGCTCGGTGCCTGGCTGCATAAAATCTTCAGCGGTTGGCTTTTCAACGCCATCGGGACAGCGCAGGATGGAGAAGATAGTACCAACAGAGATATTGACGTCGATGTTTGATGAACCGTCCAGAGGATCAAAGACCAGCAGGTATTTACCACGCGGGTACTGGTCTGGAATCTCATAAATATCATCCATCTCTTCTGAGGCCATCGCCGCAAGATGCCCGCCCCAGATATTGGCGTTGATCATCATATCATTTGAGATGATATCGAGTTTCTTCTGGGTTTCACCCTGAATGTTTTCACTCTCTGCACTACCCAGTACGCCGATCAGGTCACCCTTGTTTACCGCGCCAGAGATCGCCTTACATGAAGTAAAAACGTCATTGAGTAACGCGGTAAAATCACCATTTCCACCAACACGGCGCTGCTCTTCAATAATGAACTGCGTAATAGTCTCACCAATATGCATACGGTTTTCCTCTTCACTTTAAAAATAAAACTGTTTTGCCGATCATAACCGACGATGGCTTTTGCCACTTGCCTGGCCACATTAGCAGGAATTCTTCAGGAAACAGCGCGTTGGATCTGGCGCAAGGATCGTTTCGAGCCCGCTATTATCCTTTTTTCTGCCGGGAAAATAAAGCGATAGCCCATAATGTTACCTTTGCCAAGAGAAGATCTCCCGTTATACTGTTTTCATCAACCCCTTTTCTGGTTGAAAATTATTTTTATCGCCTCTTTAAAATAGAGTATAACGCTAAAAATCAATGATATAAGGTAGTTTACCACTTGTTGATCCACCCAGATATTGACCCGGTTGCCCTCGACCTTGGCCTCGTTAAAATTCACTGGTACGGGCTGATGTACCTGTTCGCTTTTGCCTCCGCATGGTGGCTTGGCTCTCTACGTGCGCGAAAACCGGGCGCACTATTCACCCCGGAACAGATTAGTGACCTTATCTTTTACGGCGCCATCGGGGTGGTCGCTGGCGGCCGCCTTGGCTACATCCTTTTTTATGACCTTGCCAGCCGTCTAGAAGATCCGATCTCTATTTTCTATGTCTGGCAGGGTGGAATGTCATTTCATGGTGGTCTTTTGGGGGTTCTGGTCGCCATGATGCTGTTCGCACGAAAAACGGGAACCACCTTTTTTCAGGTCACCGACTTTATCGCACCACTGGTACCACTCGGCCTTTTCGCCGGGCGCATTGGTAATTTTATAAATGGTGAACTATGGGGGCGCGCCTCCGATCTTCCCTGGGCAATGGCACCTCATGAAGGGATGATGCCGCGTCACCCCTCTCAGCTTTACGAAGCACTGCTCGAAGGGCTGGCGCTGTTTCTGATCTTATGGCTCTATTCAAAAAAGCCTCGCCCAACGATGGCGGTCTCCGGTATGTTCCTGCTTTTCTATGGTCTCTTCCGTTCGTTTGTTGAGTTTTTTAGAACGCCTGATAGCCATATCGGTTTCCTCGCTTTTGATTGGCTCACGATGGGACAACTGCTTTCTGCACCAATGATCCTCGGTGGCATTGGTCTGCTTGTCTGGGCATATAGAAAATCTGATAAATCAAGGGTTTAACTTCATGAGGCAGTATCTCGACCTGTTACAACATGTAAAAACGAATGGCACCTATAAGGACGATCGCACCGGTACCGGTACAAAAAGCCTCTTTGGCTATCAGATGCGCTTTGATCTTAATAAGGGCTTTCCACTCGTCACCACAAAAAAATGCCACCTTCGCAGCATCATTCATGAACTGCTCTGGTTCCTCTCCGGCGATACCAACATCCAGTACCTCAGGGATAACGGCGTCAAAATATGGGACGAGTGGGCAGACAAAGAGGGCAATCTTGGCCCTGTTTATGGCTCGCAGTGGCGTTCCTGGCCGACAGGCAGCGGCGAACATATCGACCAGATATCAAACCTGGTTGAACAGATTAAAACAAATCCCGATTCACGCCGCCTCATTGTTTCAGCATGGAATGTCGGTGAGATTGAGAAGATGGCCCTGCCCCCCTGCCACGCCTTTTTTCAGTTTTATGTTGCCGATGGCAAGCTCTCGTGCCAACTCTATCAACGCAGTGCTGACATCTTTCTCGGTGTCCCTTTTAATATTGCATCATATGCACTACTAACAATGATGATCGCCCAGGTCTGTGGGCTAAAGTTGGGTGAATTTATCCACACCCTTGGCGATGCACACATCTACTCCAACCATTTTGAACAGGCTGATCTACAGCTATCCAGAACTCCTTACCCATTACCCACCATGAGAATTAATCCTGAAATTGACTCTATTTTTGATTTTAGATTTGAAGACTTTGAGTTGGTGGGTTACCACTCTCACCCCCACATCAAAGCACCTGTTGCTGTTTAAGTGATGATCTCTTTAATCGCGGCAATGGGTACTAACCGTGTTATCGGTACTAATAACCGCTTGCCGTGGCACTTACCCGCTGACTTCAAACACTTTAAGAGGGTCACGATGGGCAAACCGATCTTAATGGGGCGAAAAACCTTCGAGTCTATTGGCCGTCCGCTCCCTGGTCGTACCAATATCATTATCACCAATAACCCGTCGTATTCCGCTGAGGGCTGTTTTATTGTTAATAGTATTGATGAAGCTATCGCGCTGACACAGGGTGAGAATGAGGTGATGGTGATCGGTGGCGCCTCTTTTTATCAACAGACATTGCCGATTGCAAAACGTATCTACCTCACTGTAATTCACCATGATTTTGTTGGTGATGCCTACTTTATCGAATTAGATGATGCGGTATGGCGTGAAGTTGAACGCACCGACTGTAAGGCAGATGAAGATAATCGATATCCTTACAGCTTCATTACCCTCGAAAAAAGATTGTAAAAAAGGGAGCTTGAGCTCCCTTTTTAATTTAGCAAATCTACATTGGATCAGTGAATTCGGTTTTCACCCTGGGGTTTCTCAGTTGCTGCTTCTGCAACTAGTTCGGCTGGAACCTTTTCCTCAGGTTTTGTTTCAGCATCTGTCGCCCCTTCAGATGTTGCAACAGTATCCGAATCAACCTTAATCTGCTCTACTTCAGATTTATCTGGAGCGGTCTCTACCGCTTCATCAGCTGTTGACACTTCGGCAGGAGCTTCCGTTGTTGTAACGGTATCATCATTCGCAGCTGCTGCCGCTGTTTCAGTTACAGCAGGCTCTTCCGCAGGGCTATTTTCAGTTACTTCTTCGGCCTTTGCTTCCAGCGCTTCTTTATCATTCATTGATTCTAACTGAAGTGCGCCGCTACATAGCGCCTGCGCCCCGCCCGCAAGATGAGTGTGAACATTGCGATAGTTCTCTGTCATTGAATTCACAAGTTCAGCAGTCTTCGTAAAGTGCTGTGTGACTTCTGACTTGTAGTTATCAAATTCCGACTGTACCTGTTCAAGCGATTCTTTAAGCGCTTGCGCTTCCTGATAAGGTGCGTTTGTCGCTCTGCCAAATAGCAGCCCACAAACTACGCCCAATATTAGACAAAAGATTGCCACTAGTGCTGCTGTCATATCCCTCTCCCCCAAAGTAATCTGACGCAAAAAATGAAGCTTAAGTGCAAGCGTCACAGCGGTCAAGTAATGTCACACAATAATCAAAAATCGGGCTTGAAGATGTGTCTTCAATACACTATCTATTGCTGCTGTTATGAAAATTATAAACCATCTAAAACTAGCGCCACCTACGGAAGCACTGAATTAATTGCCTTATATCTCATTGCGAGCAAAGCGTGTCTGACTGAGGTCTCAGATCCTTCAGGGTGGCAATCATCGATGCTAGATGAACCGTTGAGTTATGGTATTACTTCGTCGCTTCACTCCTTCGTAATGGCAATTAATCAGAGGCTCTTTAGGGAGTAACTTTTCAATTAATCAGGTAACATGCTTGAAACCCTACTTCAGAATGCTTATCCCGCTAAACATCAAGATTTGCAACCGATAAGGCGTGTTTCTCAATAAATTCGCGGCGAGGTTCAACGTGATCCCCCATCAGCGTAGTAAAAATTTCATCCGCTGCGACGACATCTTCAATCTTCACCTGCATTAAACGGCGAGTATTAGAGTCCATCGTGGTTTCCCATAACTGTTCCGGGTTCATTTCACCCAGCCCTTTATAGCGCTGGATCTGCTGGCCTCGCTTCGCATCCACCATTAACCAGTTATAGACCTCTTTAAATGAACTCACTTGCTGCACTCTTTCACCACGCCTGATCGTCGCCCCCTCACCAATCAAACCAGTCAGTTTTTCACCCAACTCTGCCATCGTCTGGTATTCAGCCGAATCAAAAAATTCACTATTGAGGGTGCGGGTGGTCGCTACGCCATGCACATATTCACTGATTTCGGCCTTCCATGAAAGGTCATCATCATCATGTTTTAACTGAATTTCATACTTTGCAGTCGAATCATCACTACTATTAAGTCTTGATGCAAGATTTTCAAACCAGCTCTGCACTGTACTCGCATCGAGCAATACATCGCCTTTTAGCGGTTCCATATAGATAATTTTTTCCAGCACGTTAGCACTGATTCGCTTGGACATGCGCTGAATAGTCCCCATCACTGACATGTAGCGTTGTGACAGATCGGCTAACGCATCTTCGCTGACCGGTGGAACATCTGCAGCCACTGAAAATTTTGCGCCGTCAAGCGCCGACTGCAGCAGGTAGTTATTGAGTTCATTATCATCTTTGACGTAACGCTCCTGCTTCCCTTTTTTAACTTTGTACAGAGGGGGTTGAGCGATATAGACATGCCCGCGCTCGATTAACTCATGCATCTGGCGGTAGAAAAATGTCAATATAAGCGTTCTAATATGTGACCCATCGACATCAGCATCGGTCATGATAATGATGCGGTGATAGCGAAGCTTGTCTGGAAAATACTCTTCGCGACCAATGCCACAACCCAGTGCTGTTATCAGGGTACCGATTTCAACTGAAGATAACACCTTGTCAAACCTGGCTTTTTCGACATTCAGGATTTTTCCTTTGAGCGGTAAAATGGCCTGATTTCGACGATCTCGACCCTGCTTTGCCGAGCCACCGGCGGAGTCACCTTCCACCAGGAAGAGTTCGGAAAGAGCGGGATCTTTTTCCTGGCAGTCTGCCAGTTTTCCTGGAAGGCCTGCAATATCGAGAACACCTTTGCGGCGTGTCATCTCTCGCGCCTTTCGTGCTGCTTCACGTGCCCGTGCCGCATCAACCACCTTCGCTGTAATCGCTTTAGCATCTGCGGGATTCTCAAGCAGAAAATCCTGAAGCTTTGTGGAGACAATCGATTCAACAATCGGCCTGACTTCAGATGAAACCAGTTTCTCTTTTGTCTGTGATGAAAACTTGGGGTCTGGCACTTTTACAGACAGTACCGCTGTGAGTCCTTCACGCGAATCATCACCCGTCGTCGACACCCTGGCATTTTTTGCAACACCGCCATTCTCAATGTAGCCATTGATCGTGCGTGTTAAAGCCGCACGAAAACCTGCCAGATGTGTACCACCATCGTTTTGCGGAATATTATTGGTAAAACAGAAAACATTTTCCTGATAAGAATCATTCCATTGCATCGCAACTTCAACCACCACATCATCTTTTTCGATACTAAAGTAATTAACTGTCTGGTGGAGTGGCGTTTTATTTTTGTTCAAATGTTCAACAAAGGCCCGTATTCCGCCTTCATACTCAAAAACGTCGTGTTTATCAGCCGCCTCGTCACTTAATTTAATGCAGACACCGCTATTCAGAAATGATAGTTCTCGTAGTCGCTTTGATAAAATATCGTAGTGAAAGTCTGTATTACCAAAAACTTCTCTGCTTGGCTTAAAGCGAACCTCCGTTCCACTCTGTTCGGTCTCACCAATCGGCGCCAGTGGCGCAACTGGGTTACCCATACAGTATTCCTGCTGATAGATCTCACCATTTCGACGAATGGTGAGACGCAGCTCTTCGGATAGCGCATTAACGACTGAGACACCAACACCATGCAAACCACCAGAGACCTTGTAGGTGTTATCATCAAATTTACCGCCGGCATGAAGAACTGTCATGATCACCTCTGCAGCAGAAACGCCCTCTTCAGGGTGCTCATCAACCGGAATGCCTCGACCATTGTCTGAAACAGTTACTGCACCGTTACTATGGATGATCACCTCAATTGCGGAACAGAAACCGGCCAATGCTTCATCAATGGCATTATCAACCACCTCAAAAACCATGTGATGCAGCCCTGTGCCGTCATCGGTATCACCAATGTACATTCCTGGACGTTTTCGTACGGCGTCAAGGCCCTTTAACACCTTGATTCTGGAAGAATCGTAACTCTGATCGTTGCTCATTCTATGGCGTCGCCCAAAAAAAAGATCATTATAACACCTCTGTGACCTTGCCATGTTCCACGTGAAACGTTTTAGTCATGGGGAACAGATCACCGCCTAAAAGCGCATCAGCAGGCGTGGTGACAAAGACCTGCGTATCAAGATCGTTCAGAAGATTCATTAAATTTGATATGTGCTGACTATCCAGTTCGGCAGAAATATCATCGATGATAAAAATAGAGCCTCTACCGACAATCTGTGAGTAGAGCATCGCTTGTGCGATATAGAGTGAACAGACTAATAATTTCTGTTGTCCCCTTGAAACATATTCGTGTAGCGCTACCCCATTAACCTTAAATACAATATCTGCACGGTGCGGCCCCTTTTGGGTGTAACCCATCACCTGATCCCTGGCTAAAGATGACCTCAGAACAGCCAGATACTCCTCTTTATCGGACCAGCCTCGCCTATAATCAACCGTGATCTCACCATCAAGAAGTAATAACTGGTTAGCGCACTGATTAAACAGTGTCATGAACCGGCTCAAATAATGAGAACGGTGGAAATCTATTAATGTTGCATTCTGAGAAAGCGCTATATTCCAGTGATCCACAGAACTTAATCGTCCACCTCTCTGGGAGAGCGCGGCATTACGCTGTTTTAGTGAACGATTAAAGTTCTGCCAGGCAGAGAGAAAGTCACGTTCCACGTGGAACACCCCCCAGTCAAGAAATGCGCGTCGATATTTGGGGCTTTGAGTAAACACACGTTGACTCTCTTGATGAATCGCCACTACAGGCAGGTAGTTGGCAAGTTCAGAAGCTTTTTTTAGCCGCTGGCCATCCGCCTTGAATATGTTTTTACCATCTCGATATTCGAGACCAACCGCAATCGAGCGCTGCTGGTCACTGGAAAGCTTTGCATAAACGCCCATCCACAACGAGCCTTGCATCGGAATACTGGAAAAACGGTGTGTTCTGAAAGATTTACCACAGGAGAGCAGATAGATCGACTCTAAAAGACTCGTTTTGCCACTGCCGTTATTTCCACTAATAATATTGAATTTTGGTGATAAGGTTAACGAGACTGCTGATAAATTTCGCGCGTTACGTATATCAATACGGTCTAACCACATAGAGGCTTGGGAATCATAGCTGTGGGAAATTAGAGACGCATCGGCATCACAACATATTTGCAACCACTCGTCCCTTGCGGTTGTATCATACAGCAGCTGTTTGCATCAGAAAGAGAGAGTGAAACATTCTCAGTGGTGCAGGCAGAGACGGCATCCATCAAATAGGTGACGTTAAAACCGATCTCGAGGTTTGGTCCGTTATAGTCGATCACCACCTCCTCTTCAGCCTCTTCCTGTTCAGGATTGTGGGCAAAGATGCGTAACAACCCATTGCTAAACTGCAGCCTGACACCCCGATATTTTTCATTTGACAGGATAGAAGCCCGACTTAGTGCTTGTTTTAACTCATTTTTATCGCAAATAATGATTTTATCGCCGCCATCAGGAAGTACATTTTGATAGTCCGGAAAACGACCATCAATCAGTTTTGAGGTAAACATGACCCCATCAGTAGTAACACGAATATAATTAGAGCCAATCTGTATTTTTGCTTTAGCATCAGTATCTTCAAGCAACCGTGCAATTTCCATTACCCCTTTTCTTGGGATAATCACCTGCTGATTTTCATTACTGTTTGTTTCCAGATTTTGATCACATAACGCAAGACGGTGGCCATCCGTTGCCACAAGTCTCAAACCATTTGTGCCTATCTCCAGCAACATCCCGTTAAGGTAGTAACGAACATCCTGATGGGCCATTGCAAACTGTGTGCGTTCGAGAGCCTGTTTAAGTTCAATCTGAGGAATTGAGAGTTCAAGTAGATCTTTGTTGGCATCAATCCCCGGGAAATCATCAGCAGGAAGTGTCGAGAGAACAAAACGGCTCTTCCCCGCTCTTACGATAGCGCGGTCACCCTCAATATTCAGGTTAATGGAGAGACCATCAGGTAGCGCACGACAGATATCCATAAACTTTCGTGCTGGAATGGTAATTTCCCCAGCACCATCTTTCTGCTGGTCGATTAAGTTGAGCTCTATTGACATTTCAACTTCTAAATCTGTGGCCGTCATTAATAACTGACTGTTAGTGATCTTTACCAGGATATTGGAGAGAATTGGCAGTGTCTGCCGTCTTTCAACAACGCCACTCACCATCTGTAGAGGTTTAATCAGGGATTCGCGTTGGATAGTAAATTTCATAATTAATTATTTAGTACTTTTGTTATTGTTACTATTAAGGGACCGAAAATAAACGTGAATATGAATTAATTTCTTTTAAAAACAATCTATTAACTTGTTTCTAACCTGTGGGCATCACAGCGTAAATCAGGTTAATACTCTTTTGATTTCCTGTGGATAAATATCGAGTTATCAACAGGGTAATAGTTATACACAAGATATATACATCATGTTGTGAGTGTTCTCAACAGATTGGCATAGTCTTCGTTAATACGTAAATCACTTTCTTTCAGTTCTTTTACTTTTCGACAGCCGTGAAGGACTGTCGTATGGTCTCGCCCGCCAAAAGCGTCTCCAATTTCAGGCAAGCTATGGCTTGTCAGCTCTTTTGAGAGCGCCATTGCAACCTGACGTGGGCGAGCAACAGAACGTGAGCGTCGTTTGGAAAGCAAGTCCGCGACTCGAATTTTGTAATAGTCCGCCACGGTTTTCTGTATATTTTCAATGGTGACAAGTTTATCTTGTAGTGCAAGCAGGTCTTTGAGCGCCTCCTTGGTAAAATCAACAGTAATTTCCTGACCAGTAAAGCGGGAGGTTGCGATCACACGCCGAATAGCACCCTCCAGTTCACGAACATTAGAGCGGATCCGTTTGGCAATAAAAAATGCAACTTCATGCGCCAGTTCTACCCGTGACTGTGCCGCCTTGCTGATGAGAATGGCGACACTTGTTTCAAGCTCGGGTGGTTCGATGGCCGCCGTTAACCCCCAGCCGAAGCGTGATTTAAGACGTTCTTCGAGGCCTCCGACCTCTTTTGGGTAGCGATCGCAGGTCATGATTACCTGTTTTTGTCCCTCAAGTAGCGCATTGAAGGTGTGAAAAAACTCCTCCTGAGAACGCTCTTTTCCAGCAAAAAACTGGATATCATCAATTAACAGGGCATCAACTGAGCGGTAATAGCGTTTAAAGTCATTGATAGCATTATGTTGCAGTCCTCTCACCATGTCACCCACGAAACGTTCGGAGTGGATATAGACCACACGAGATTTTGGGTTGTTTGCAATAATAGAATTACCGATAGCGTGCATTAGATGGGTTTTTCCTAACCCTGATCCGCCGTAGATATAGAGAGGGTTGTAGGCCCCACCTGGGTTTTCCGCGACCTGTGCCGCTGCCGCACGGGCCAGCTGGTTAGATTTGCCTTCAACAAATGCTTCAAAAGTGAACCCGGGCTGAAGACTGGATACGTGGTTAATATCGATCCCGGCACTCCTGGGTGAGAATCTGTTCTCTTGTTTTTTCTCGATTTTATCGGGAATCCGGGGCCTTTCAACCAAATTATCCTGGCTTCTTTTAGTGCCGATTTCAAAGCTAATGGATAGCGCTTCTGGCGCTTCGTTGTATCTGTTCAGGATCTGAGATATCTGTTCAAGAAAGCGTTCATTGACCCAGTCGAGCACAAAGCGGTTGGGTGCAAGAATTCGAATGGCCGATTCTGTTTCAACCGCATGAAGGGGTCTAATCCAGGTGTTGAATTGTTGCGCTGAGAGTTCGCTTTCCAGATGGTTCAGGCATTTTTTCCAAAGCGATAACGCCACAAATTAACTCCAGATGTCTGGTTGATAATGGTCTTAAAGAGGGGGGAGATTCTATACCTGTTCCATAGCTGAGACCAGCCACAACATTTTGAGCGGCTTTAACGCCGAATAAAGAGACGGAGAGCCGTTTGTGGAGCAAGATAGCTTTTAATCAATGTCAGTAAGCATAGGGGAAAAAGATCATAAATATTGACACGCAGGGGGTCAGATCGGTATTCTACCCTGCTTTGTTTTACCTGCCTGGCCAAGCAGTTTTTTGGTTTTAATCGATTTAACGGACGACATAACAGATGAAACGCACATTTCAACCGAGCAATATCAAACGCAAACGTACCCACGGCTTTCGCGCACGCATGGCAACAGCGGGTGGGCGTGCGGTCATAAGAAGAAGACGCGCCAAAGGCCGCGTACGTCTCAGCGCCTGATACATTAAAAAAATAATAAAAAACAGGTTATTATCCCTGTCGAAAGAAGCATATAGCCGAGAATACAGACTGACAAAAGCGGCACAGTTTCAGTTTGTATTTCAGAAAGCGCGAAAAATTTCAAGTAGAGATCACACCATACTTGTTCGTGAAAATGACCTGAAACATCCTCGGCTTGGTTTGATAGTTTCAAAGAAGTGCTCAAAGCTGGCCGTTGAACGAAACCGTTTCAAGCGAGTGGTGAGAGAGAGATTTAGACGAGAGAAGAACAGGATCGGCGGTTATGATGTATTAGTCATAGCTCGTCCTGGTTTGGCTAACAAAGATAATATCCGCCTGGACAGGGCACTAGAGAAGCTCTGGACAACATTAGCACTATGAAGACGGCACTATTACTACTGATCAGGTTTTACCGCTACGGCATAAGCCCACTGTTTGGTAACCATTGCCGTTACTACCCAACCTGCTCGTGTTATGCACAGCAAGCGATTACAAGCTTTGGTGCAGCTAAGGGAGGATGGATGTCGTTACGCCGCATCTGTCGTTGCCACCCTTGGCACAAAGGTGGCGTAGATCTGGTGCCAGAAAACAAAAATTCAAAATAGCGCCAGTTGAGACGGTTTTACAAAGAAACCACGGCGCTGTTAAACAAGGCAACGATAGTAGAATGACAAGTCACCATGGATAACCAAAGAACCATCCTCTTTTTTGTGCTCTCCTTCGTGTTGCTATTAATCTGGCAGGCATGGCAGGAAGATTATGTCACCCCAAAGCCAACACCAGTCACAACACCGGTTGTCTCGGCACTGCCTGATCAAGGGTCAGCAGATGAACCGCTGGTTGTTCCACAGGGAGAGACAAGCGTGGCGCACGACCGGCCTGAGATGAGCTCAACGCCGGCCGTTAAACCAACGGTTGCGCCAATGAGCCAGGTGCTGGATAGCGATAAACGAATCCATGTTGTTACGGACCTCTATGATATTGAGATCGATACTGTTGGTGGTGACCTTCGAAAAGTAGACCTCCTGACCTATCCTGTTTCAGCCAGCACCCCCGATATTCCATTTAGATTAATGGAAGATAAAGGCTTCAGGCTCTTTATCGCCCAAAGTGGGTTGCTATCAGGTAGCGCGGCACCCGATCATCATGCGATCTATCAGGCAGAACAGCTTGAATACGTTCTAGCCGATGGTGCCAACGAGCTTAAGATACCCCTGCGCTGGGAAAGTGAAGATGGCATCACTGTTATCAAAACCTATACCTTTAAGCGCGATCGTTTTTTGATTGAGGTCGATCACCAGGTTATCAATAACAGCGGTAAGCCGTGGCGCGGCCATCAATATCGTCAGTTGCAGCGTACCGCCGCAGCTGATAGTGAAAGCTCTTTCTTTATCCATACCTACACGGGTGGCGTGATCTTTAGTGAAGAAGAGAGCTACGAAAAAATTCACTTTAGTGATATGGAAGATGAAAATCTTTCACGCGATATTAACAACGGCTGGGCGGCGATAATCCAGCACTATTTTATTGGTGCCTGGATACCAAATAGAGATGAAACAAACCACTATTATAGTAAGGCGCTCGATGATGGCCGCTATACCCTTGGTTTAGTCTCGCCAGAAGTAGAGGTTGAACCGGGTGCAACCAGCACATTCTCAAGCGGCCTCTACGTTGGCTCCAAAACACAGGAACGGTTAGAGGCGGTTGCGCCTGGACTCGTGCTGACGGTTGATTATGGAATATTGACATTGATTGCCGAGCCACTGTTCTGGTTACTTAAGTTTTTTCATGATCTGATCGGAAACTGGGGCTGGGCCATCATTGGTGTGACGCTGGTGATTAAACTGGTGTTCTACAAGCTCTCTGAAAAGAGTTACCGCTCCATGGCCAATATGCGCAAGGTGACACCAAAGATTACAGCGATTCGCGAGCGCTATATCGATGACCGTCAACGGATGAGTCAGGCGATGATGGAGCTTTATAAAAAAGAGAAGATCAACCCGATGGGTGGCTGTCTGCCGATGCTGGTTCAGATTCCAGTCTTTATCGCGCTCTACTGGGTGTTGCTGGAGAGTGTAGAGCTGCGCCAGGCAGACTTCATCTTCTGGCTAAATGACCTCTCAACCAAAGACCCCTATTATGTCCTGCCGTTGTTGATGGGGCTGACAATGTACATTCAGCAGCAGCTGAACCCGAAGCCGCCCGATCCAATGCAGGCGAAGATCATGGCAGCACTGCCGTTTATCTTTACCCTCTTTTTTGCTTTCTTCCCATCGGGGCTGGTGCTCTACTGGGTGGTCAATGCAATCCTGTCGATCCTGCAGCAGTGGTATATCACCCGCCGCATCGATATGGGGCTTGATGATGACGACGACGATAAGAAAGATAAAAAAGGTAAGGGCAAAAAAGGGAAAAAGAAAGCTAAACCCAAACCACCACCAAAAGCCTTAGAGGCCAGCAGCGATTAAATGGTTGGTGAATAAACTAAAAGGGCTGTTCGAAAGAGCGGCCCTTTTTTATTGGCAACAACGCAGCGTACAATCAACCGTATGTTAAGGGAGCAAGACACCATCGCAGCAATTGCCACCGCGCCTGGTTGTGGTGGTGTCGGTATTGTGCGTGTCTCGGGTAAAAAAGCAATTGCGATTGCCGAGCAGATGTTAGGCAAGTGCCCTGCCCCGCGCTATGCAGACTATCTTGATTTTTATGATGCGAATGGTGGTGTGATCGATGCCGGGATTGCGCTGCTGTTTGTTGCTCCCCACTCATTTACCGGTGAAGATGTGTTAGAGCTGCAGGGGCATGGTGGCCCGGTGGTGTTAGATATGTTGCTTCAACGGGTGATAGCGCTTGGTGCGCGGCTCGCCAGGCCGGGTGAATTTTCAGAGCGCGCTTATCTCAATGACAAACTGGATCTGGCGCAGGCCGAAGCGATAGCAGATCTCATCGACTGCACATCACAACAGGCAGTGCGCTCTGCACTGCGTTCATTGCAGGGTGAGTTTTCATTTCAGGTCAATGCGCTGCTACAACAGCTGGTAGAAGTGCGTGTCTATGTAGAGTCTGCACTCGATTTTCCGGAAGAAGAGATCGACTTTCTCAGTGATGGCAAAGTGTTAGAGATGTTGAATGGGGTTATCGCCACGCACCACAACATCATGCGCTCGGCACAGCAAGGGGCGCTGCTGCGCGACGGCATGAATGTTGTGATTGTCGGCAGGCCCAACGCAGGTAAATCGAGTCTACTTAATGCGCTCGCAAATCGTGAGACAGCGATCGTCACCGAGATCGCAGGTACGACGCGTGATGTGTTGCGGGAACAGATCACTATTGATGGCCTGCCGCTGCACATCATCGATACCGCCGGGCTGCGCGATAGCGATGATGTCGTTGAACAACTCGGCATCGAACGTGCATACCAGGAGATTGAAAAAGCGGATGCGGTTCTGTTGCTGGTTGACGATAGCGGCGATGCAGAAAGTGAGCGCAAAGAGCTGGTCGCTAAATTACCCGAAGGGTGCGACTACAGTGTGCTCTATAACAAGATTGACCTCAGTGGCCGACAGGCCGCTATCGAGAAGGTGGATGGCATTAGCCGGGTCACGCTCTCAGCCAAAGGGGGTGATGGGGTCGATCTTCTACGTGAACACCTGAAAGAAAAGATGGGATATAACAGCACTGCTGAAGGTATCTTCATGGCGCGTCGCCGACACCTCGATGCTTTGCAGCGTGCCAAAGTGAATCTGTTAACAGGCAGAGATCAGTTAGAACATAACCACTCCGGTGAATTGCTTGCCGAAGAGTTGCGGCAGGCGCAACAGGCGCTGGGTGAAATTACCGGTAAGTTTAGTAGTGATGATCTACTGGGTGAGATCTTCTCCAGTTTCTGCATTGGAAAATAAGAGCACCAAAAACTTTTCCTTTTGCGTCTGTATCGTGTAAAGGCTTTGTTATTTTCCTTAATGGCACAAAAATCGCTCAGGAGAATGATGAAGGGTATACTTCTTACTGGGAATATAGGCTCGATATAGATCCAGCATTACTGCTACAGGGGAGCAATAGCATTCAGGTTCTTGCTGAAGACCATGGCGTATTAGCCTTTTTTGACATGAAGCTATCCAGTTCAAATGTGGTTGCATCAGTCCCTGAATCTGCAACGATTTCGCTATTAGCCGCTGGGCTAATCGGCCTTTCTCGCATCCGGCGCAACACAAATGGCCGATAAGCTTATCAGCCCATTAAAAGCCAAACCCTCGATTTAGGGTTTGGCTTTTATATATGGAAAGGCTGGCTGAGATCTCTCTGTTTTCAATGAGTGTTATCAGCCGCGTACTTCCATATCACGCTTAACACAGCGCAACACCCCATAATCAAATTCGCCGCCCAGCGCTTCAAACACAGGTTTTAATTTACCGTCGTCACGCTGCTCTATTTCAAAGCGAATCGCTTTAAGTGATTTTTCATCAAGATCAACGGCATCTTTAAGTTCAATCTCTCTTTGTGCAATGGCACTAGCCAGCTGGTTGTAGACCGTGTTTAAGGTGAGGTCACGTCTGTCTGCGATCTCCAGAGGCTTCATGCCGTTGCAAACAAGCTTGATGGTCTCTGCGGTGGTGTCGTTGATCTCATCCCTGACTTCACCATCATATTCGGCAATCACGGCGAGAAATGCATCGCCATAGGCTTCAAGTTTGCGATCACCAACGCCGGAGATACGGCTTAGCTGATCCAGGGTTTGTGGCCGACGATCCACCATCTCCATTAAGGTCGCATCATGGAAGATCATATAGGCCGCAATGCCCTGCTCGGCCGCAAGCTGTTTGCGTTTATCACGCAGCGCATTCCAGAAGGCGGTATCAGCTGCCTTACCAAAGGGAGTCTTTGATCGTTGCCTCCCGGAGGAGCCTTTCTTTATCATCTTGCGTAGATGCAGCTGTGTTTCACCACGTAAAACGGGGCGACTTTCATTCGTCAGTCGCAGCCCGCCGTGACCATCGATATCAACACTTAACAGACCGTGTGATATCAGCTGGCGATAAAGGGTGCGCCACTCAACGGCGGTGTGTTCTTTGCCAATGCCGTAAGTGCTCAGCGTGTCATGAGAAAACTGTTTGATGCGGTCGGCGTCACTACCACGCAACACGTCAATTAAATAGTTAACCCCGAAGCGCTGACCGGTACGGTGGACACAGGATAGAGCCTTTTGTGCCGCGACGGTGGCATTCCAGGTTTCAGGCGGTGACAGGCAGTTATCGCAATTGCCGCAGGGTTTATCGAGCGTATCACCAAAGTAACGCAATAGTGCCTGTCGGCGGCAGCTGGTCAGTTCGCACAGTCCGAGCATCGCATCGAGTTTATGTCGCTCTGTTCGTTTAAATGTTTCGTTGGCATCTGAGCCCTCCTGCATCTGCCGTAGCGTGATCACATCCTGTAGTCCATAAGACATCCAGGTGTTAGAGGGCTGTCCATCGCGCCCGGCGCGGCCGGTCTCCTGATAATAGGCCTCGATACTTTTGGGCAGATTGAGGTGAGCAACAAAGCGGACATCCGGTTTATCGATCCCCATCCCAAATGCGATGGTAGCGACGATGATGATCCCCTCCTCGCGCAGAAAACGCTCCTGATGCTGTTGACGAATTTCATTACTGAGACCCGCATGATAAGGGAGCGCACGCAGCCCTTTACGACACAACCATGCGGCGGTGTCATCAACACGCTTTCTTGAAAGGCAGTAGACAATGCCTGCCTCACCGTCATGTTCGTTGCGAATAAAACGGTAGAGCTGTTCGCGTGCGTTGCCGCTGTTTTCTGAAATACGGTACTGAATATTGGGGCGATCAAAACCGTTGTTAAAAACCCTGGCATCATGCAGCGCAAGGCGTTCGATAATCTCCTTGCGTGTTGCTTCGTCGGCGGTGGCGGTGAGTGCGATGCGCGGAATCTTTGGAAAGCGTTCATGTAGGATTGAAAGCTTGATATATTCCGGGCGAAAATCATGTCCCCACTGTGAAACGCAGTGCGCTTCATCAATCGCAAACAGCGCAATGGGACACTGCTCCAGCATCGACAGTGTATGCGGCATCATCAATCGCTCCGGTGCAACATAGAGGAGATCGAGTTCACCAGCAAAAAATTGCCGCTCTACTTCTGCCGCTTGCTGCGAGGTGAGCGCGGAATTAAGAAAGGCGGACTTGATGCCATTTTGATGCAGTGCCGACACCTGATCCTGCATCAAAGCAATCAAAGGCGAAATCACAACAGCAGTACCCTCGCGCACCAGCGCCGGGATCTGAAAGCAGAGCGATTTACCGCCACCCGTCGGCATCAGTACCAGCGCGTCGCCACCAGCGATAATTTGATCGACAACCTCATCCTGCATGGGACGAAACTGTTCATAACCAAATACGTTACGCAGTGTTTGAAGGGCGGGGGTTTCGATCTGAGAGGTGCTATTCATAACGGTATATTATACAGGCCAGGGGTGTAATCCTATTAATTAGGTGCTTCGTTTTATCGGGTCGACAGCCCTGCTACTTATTGAATGCTATAAGAGTCGGGGATTGATATTAATGTCCAGCAGCATAAGGACAATGGAGGATACATTGATGCAATGGCAAACATTAACGCTGTTCCTGGTGCTGCTCGCCGCTGGTTAACAGGCAACAAGAGCTGATCTCAGAGCTTGCTTTGAGGCAGCATGATCTGATCGCAGACGTTGTGTTGTCACAAAATCATTTAGGTCCGGCTCGTAGAGACGCATGTGAAGGGTTTTTCAGGGAAATATTTGAAAGAATAGATGATGGTGGCTATTGGTCCGCAACTTATGCGCGTGCTGGATGGATTCAGCAAGCAGGGGTGATCAGCGTTAATTCGGTGGCAAGTTCTGTTAGTTTTGAGGGTCGGCCAGGGTTGGCGTTTATCAGTGGTGGTGTTAATTATAGTTCGCCAGCTGGGCCAGCGAGCGTGAGTGTGATCATCGGTCAATCAGGTTCAATCTCGGAGTATGATTCACAAGCTGGCGGTGGTCAGAAACTTGTTGACTTGCAATGCAAGGTGGTTGGCGGAACAGGTTGGCTGGTTCAGGGTTTTTATGTGGACCCAGAGAACGCTTTCGATACAGAGTACGGCTACCAGTGGGCTACCAGCTACGCATTTATTCCTGGAACCTTAGACTAATCAGATGAGATGTGGGCCACAGGCCCGGCGCTATTCATGGGCGCGGCCGTAGCTCTTGCTGCTGAAGGGTTGCTCGATAAAGCCTGCCCGCTGGTTGAGGCAGAGTGCGACCACAAAAAAGAAGTTACACAGAAGATTACAGAAGCGATGCAGGATATCGGGAACCTCTATCCCCTCTTCGTCGATGCGCACCATCAGGCGGATCGCCTTTTTGGCGGCCGACCGTGCGAGGTGTAGCTGCGGTACGGGCACTGGCCCGCGTGGCAGCACAAAACCATCGATGCGCCCTTTAAGCAGCGTCTGATAATGGTGATAGCGCTCCAGCAGCCACTGTAGGTCACCCTCCTCAATCGCAGGGCGACCACGGATCGAGCCATTGAGATGGTAGGCAAGTGGTTGTAGCCGGTCGATATCAGCCACGATATCGGTACTCTCTTCCGGCAAAAGAGCGATAATGCCGCCAATGTGGCTGCAAAGTTCATCAGTGGCGACTTCAAAGTCACACAGCTGTGAGGCCTCATAGATAAAGGGATAACAGAGTTCGTCACGATTCTTAGATTTTTTAAGTACCACTATCCGGTTACCTCGGTAAGACCACCGGTGGATTGCGCTCGAGGTCGATATCAACCGGCACACCGTAGGCAGCTGAGAGTAGCGCTTCGGTGAGCACCTCCGCAGGGGTGCCGATGGCGATCATCCCCCCTTTATCGAGCAGGCAGAGTCGATCACAGAAACGGGCGGCGAGACTGAGGTCGTGGATCGCGACAATCACCCCGCGCTGTTCACGTGAATAATTTTTTAGCACCTCCATCACGGCCAGCTGGTAATGGAGATCGAGACTGGCGATCGGCTCATCGACCAGCAGCACCTCTGGCTCACCGGCCAGCACCCGTGCCAACCACACCCTGGCGCGTTCGCCGCCGGAGAGATGGTCGATGTTGCGATCCCGAAAAGCCACCACCCCTGCCCGTTCAATTGCTCGTTCGATCGCCGTTTCATCTTCGTCACCCCACGGCATACGACCGAGCGCAACGATATCGCGCACAGTTAGTGACCAGGCGCTGTTGATCGCCTGCGGTTGAATGCCGACGATGCGGGCGCGTTCATGTGGTGGGATCGAATCGGCCGCACGACCTTCGATGGTGATGTTGCCTGTGGCAGACAGCAGCCCAGCGATCGCATGGAGCAAGGTCGATTTCCCTGCGCCGTTGGCGCCGATCAGGCCCAGCAGTTCACCCCGCTGCAGTTCCAGTGAGACCGCTTTAAGGCGCTGTGCTACTGTTAGATGGTCGGTTGAGATCAGAGCCATCGTTTGCGCTCCTTCCACACCAGCCAGACAAAAAATGGCGCACCGATCAGCGAGGTCAGCACCCCGAGTTTGAGTTCTCGCCCGAGCGGCATACCGCGCACTGCAATATCGGCGAGGCAGACCAGGATCGCGCCGAGCAGCGCAGCGGGGATCAGTACCTTTTCTGGCCGATGAGCGACAAACGGGCGCAACATGTGGGGTACCAGCAGCCCGACAAAGCCGATCGACCCCGCCACTGAAACCGCCGAGCCGACCAGGCAGGCGCTGCCTAACACAATGATCCGGCTTCCTTTTTTTACGGATTGCCCCATGCTTTCTGCAACCTGCTCTCCCAGCGAAAGTGCCGCCAGCAGGCGTCGTTGAGATAAAATTAGTGCCGACCCAATAATAAATGCCGGAAGTAAAACAATAAGACTGTCTAAACCACGGTTGGAGACAGAACCCATTAACCAGAAGACCAGCTCCTGCATCGCATAGGGGTTGGGGGCAAAGTTGAGCACCACCGCGAGGGCGGCACCGGCGACGGTTGAGATCGCAAGCCCTGCCATAATCACCAGCGCCGGGCGGCCAGAACCGGCAAGCAGCAGCATAAAAAGCAGCGCTGCACCGGCACCGATCAGCCCCGCGACGGCCGTGGCAAGCGTGCCGAGGCTGGCAAAAACACCAAAATAGAAGACGGTTGCTGCTCCCAGTGCCGCCCCCTGGCTGGCACCGACCAGCCCCGGTTCAGCCAGCGGGTTGCGCAGTAGCCCCTGGAGTGCTGCACCACTCAACCCGAGTGCCGCGCCGACGATCAGCGCCAGCAGGGTGCGTGGCAGGCGGATTTCGCCGATGATTAACGCCGCCTCGGAGGGCTCACCCTGGAGCCAACCGCCCAACCCCTCCAGAACCGCGACCGGTGCCGAACCAAAACCGAGTGATAGCGACGCGACGAGTAGCAACGTAGCTAGCAGCAGAGGAGTTAGACAGCGTTCTATCAACCGCGCCATTGGCTGCGCTGCTCCCGTAGCTGTTCGATCAGTTCCCATGTCCACGGTCCGGGGCATTGCCACTGCCAGTAACTGCTGCTGAGCCAGCGTTTTTCCGGGATGGCGCGGTGTAGCGCAGGGTGTTTGGCAAACTGGTTAGCGAGCGCCGATGATTTTGGCGCAGACCACATCACCACATCGGGCGGATCGGTGACCAGCTGTTCGAGATCGAGTACCTGGTAGCCGTCAGACTCAAGGTAGTTGCGCCACCCTGCGTGCTGGATCAGATCGTCTTCAAGCGTCTGCTGGCCGGTACCGATGCCGTTTGCGCCCAGTAGAAGCAGCCGCGCCGCACTGTCCGACAGCGGTGAGGCCGCAGGCGGTTGGCTCGCCTGAGCGGCTGGTAAGCCAATTAAAGAGAGGAAGCGCCGCTCGTACTCCACCACGTCGGGTAATGTGCGTGGCAGTAGCAGCACCTCAACAGGCATCTTGAGGGCGATGAGCCGCTGACGCAGAATCAGCGCGTTGAATTCGCCGCTGAGGATCAGGTCGGGTTTTAACTGAAGGATCTGCTCCAGTGAGCCGTCATGAACAGGCCACTCGTCGCCGGTCCACTCAACCGGGTACTGTTTTAGCAGTGGTGATAACGCCACGACCTGTGAACGATCGGCATACTTTGCCAGTAGCCAGTCGCTGCACAGGTCGAGGGATAAGATTTTAGTGGGGGGACTAGAAATTCCAGTCGACGGCAACATAGCCAGTGCGACCGCGAGTACCGTAGCTAAAGATTTCTTCATAGTCTTTGTCAGCAAGATTTTCGACGCGCCCACTGAGTGTCATGTTGTCTGTCACATCATAGCTTGCACCGATATTAAACAGCCAGTAATCAGGCACGGTGTTGTTACCGATGTCGAGAATCTCGTCACGATAGAGCGCCTGTCCCCAGATACGGCCACTGGTCAAGAAGTAGCTAGCGGTGATGTTAGCTGCCAGGTCTGGAACGCGCAGCCGTTTACTCTCGATGCCACTGGTGTCTGTTTCACTTGCATCCAACCAGGTGAACGCACTGTTTACGTTAAACTTTTCCCATGCTGCTCCAGCGGTAAGTTCAACACCACTGTTATCTGCCCGGTTAACATTTTCTAGCTGGCTGTTGGGCCAGGCGCCGACAGAGCGAATCAGGTTAGTGGTCTCATGTTCGAACAGGGTGAGGCTGCTGTTGTAGTGGTTAGCCTGGAATTCAATACCAATCTCCGTGCTTTTACTCTCTTCAGGTTTTAACAGCGGATTGTTGGTGCCCCAGGTAGTGTCATAGAGTTCGGTCAGGGTCGGTGCCTTAAAGCCTGTGCCGTAAGTGCTTTTAACGCGCCAGGCATTAGCGAGTTTATAAGAGAGCGTTGCGCGATGTGTATTCTGGCGGCCAAAGGCGCTGTGGTCATCACTGCGAGCACTTAGTGAAACATCAAGCCCCCCCACGTTAATCAGCCACTGCAGATAAGTCCCTGTTATATCAAGGTCATATTTGAAGGTGGCCGACTTAAATGTCTCCTTGATGGACTCTGCACCAAATTGCAAAGTATGGTTTTCGTTAATGACAAAGCTGCTCTGGTAGTCGATCACATTACGGTCGGTGAAGCGGTATGATATGCCAAACCCTGCATCGCTCTCGGTATCATTTTGTGTGTTGGCAAACTGAATCTGGCTCTGCAGGCGGCCATTCATTGCGGGGGCGGCGATTGTCCAGGCGATGCCCTGCGTTTGTTGGTCCTGCTTGTTGGTTGTGCTGTCGGTTGCGACACCATTTAGCCCATCCCAGCCATCAAATTCGTATAATGAATAACTTTTATTGAAGTTAATCCAGGTTTGAAAGGCTTTATGGTCATAGCCGGTTGTCAGTTTATAGGCCTCCTGCTCAAAGCCATCTTTTTCACTATTGCCATTTTTTTCGTTGGCAGCAGAAATACCGTCGGTGGTGAGGTTGCTGGTGGCGATCATATAGTGCCAGCCATCTTTAGCATCACTGATCTGTGTGGTGGTTGAGCGGCTGCCGAGTCCACCGACTGTCACATTGACGTTACCGCGGAACCCCTCCTGCCCTTTCAGGGTGGTGATGCTGATGACACCCGCAGCGGCATCATTACCATAAAGTGTACTTTGTGGCCCCATCAACACCTCAATTTTATCGACTCCTTCGAGCGTTAGCTGTGTCAGGTCAAACTCACTGGTAGAGGCATCACTCATCCGAATTCCATCGATCAGTATCAGCACATGGTTGGCCTCATTACCGCGCACACGTATTTGAGTTTGACTACCGCGGTTGCCAGTTGAGGTGACGAGTAAAGAAGGGACCTCCAGCAGCGCATCGCTAACATATTTTACGCCGCGTTCACGAAGCTCTTCCCCGGACAACACCACAACGGATGAGCCCACACTGGTGATGGGCTGTTCAATACGTGAAGCACTGACGACGACCGGGGTAAGCGTTGCACCGCTCTCTGCAAGTGCGCCAGGTGAAAAGGTGAGTAGTGGCTGTGCCAGTCCGGCAGCTACCAGAATAGAAAATTTACGCATGGTCTCTCTCCATTAAACAGACGTTAAATAAAAGGCGCTGTCAAACGGAAAATTCCGTGCCGACTACAGATGTGATTTAGAGAACGAATTGACGAGTCGGGGCGACTCGCCATACTCGCTCGCCAGCAACACCCCCGTGTAGACGAACAACAACGCATCGCTGGCAGGTCTCCTGGCTATCGGTTCACGCGGTTGAAAGGTACCTTCCCAAATAATCTACAAGAAGAGTCAAGCAGTTATTCAGTGGTAAAACAGTTGTAAATCTCTGTCCTTTACACCCTTACCGATTACAGTTGCGGGGTCAGCTTCATTAACCTGTCAATAAATTTTTGACAGGTGTGAATTCCCGTTTTAATCCCGTGAGGGAACCATCGATTGATTGAGAGGCGCACTTTACACGGTTCGTAAAATGAGGGCAACCAGCGCCCGCTGGAGTGCCGGATGAGAATTCATTGTTAACGGATAAATGGTTATTTGGTGAAGCGAAAATAAGGCTGTAAAATTCCTTTTAAAATATGCTTAATTATAAAAATAAAAGGGATAATGCAACATGAAATCCAGGCGCATCTTACCAAAAGTGGTGCTATTGCTGCTCTTTAGCCTGGTTTCATTCATCTCCCCCGCGTGGAGCGGTGGTTACACAGTTGAGCAGTTGTTTATGCTGCCGCTCGATGAGTTGATGGGGGTGGCCGTAGAGATGGTCATCATCCCCTGATCACTTTTTGGGCAGATCCATTGCGCAGCGCAGTCCGAGGTCGGGAAAGGCTGACTCTGGCCTGAGATAAAAGCGGTAGCTGGTGCGATTGAAGTGGCTGATGGCATAGTGCCCCATCCCACCCCAGCCACCACCACGCACCACTTTAAAAATTTCACCGTAGTCGCTGGATTGATAATCGTTGTCTGGGTATTGCTGGTACCAGTCCGCGGTCCATTCCATTACATTGCCCGCCATGTCGAAAACGCCGTAAGGTGATCGTCCTTTGGTGTAATGTCCGACGGGTGCGACGCCACTATCCCACCCCTCCCCTTCGCCGGAATTAGAGTACCCTTGGTGCCATTCATTGCCCCATGGGTACTCATTACCTTTGGTGCCGCGCGCCGCTTTTTCCCACTCCATTTCAGTTGGCAGGCGTTTGCCACGCCACTGACAGTAGTCATTGGCATCGGCCCAGGTGACACCGGAGACAGGCAGGTTGTGCTGCTGCTGTTGCTGCTTTTCGATCGCATCTAACAGTGTTTCGCGTGAGGCGGTTTGTGTATTCATATCGAGTTTGAACACCTCGTCGGCGAGGCGCCGAAGTACGTCATCATTGGCGATATTGAGGATCGGTCGTATCAGCAGGTAACCGTTGTCACGCCAGGTGGTGGGCACGGTTCTGTTTTTCAGGACCACAAACTCTTTATACTGTTCGTTCGAAACCTCATAGCGGTCGATATAAAAGCCATCGAGCGAGACTTCTCGTTGCGGGCGTTCATCGGCGTAGAGTGGTTTAATAAAACCGTACTCCTTGCCGCGGGTGGTGGCGTCGATCTCATCGCTGCCCATCAAAAAGGGCCCGGCCGGAACCAGTGCCATCTTATCCTCTGTGGGTTCCGCTGTCTCGGCGCAGAGCGCCGTGGTATTGAGCGCCAGGATGGCAGCAAGCCCAACGTGTAATTTTTGACTGACCATGTAACGACCCTTAATTAAGATAGTTATTCAACATTTTTGGCGCAACGAAAACCAAAACTGCTGTTTTTGACGCGTGGATTAAAGAAGCTGCGATTGAAGGTCGGTGCCGAGATACCGCATTTATAAAAGGAGCAGTCCCACCACGAGCCGCCTTTTAATACCCGATAGATCTCGCCGAAATTCTCAGATATTTTCTCATTACCAGGATGCCCTTTATACCACGCATCGACCCACTCCCACACATTGCCGGACATATCGTATAGTCCATACGGGCTAACACCGCGCCTGAATGCGCCGACGGGTGAGGTGTCTCCCTCCTGTTTCATCTCATCCCAGCGCACCGGCGTGTTGGCCATTCTGGTCGAAAAGAGGTTGCCCCAGGGGAAGATGCGTCCGTCGCTGCCGCGCGCCGCTTTTTCCCACTCCTGCTCTGTCGGCAGCCGTTTACCAGCCCACGCGCAATATTTCTCGGCATCAAACCATGAAACAAAGGTGACCGGGTGATCGGCCTTCCCTTCAGGCACCTCACGCCGAACAAAGTGTTTGGGCGCACGCCTGCCCGCATCATCGATATATTTTTTATATTGTAGGTTTGTGACCTCAAATTTATCGATCAAATATTCAGCGGTGGTGGCTGTGTGCTCCGGCCCCTCATCGGAGAGGCGGTTATTGCTGCCCATGATAAATTCGCCGGCCGGGATACGGATCATCTCATTGGGGCGATCGCCGAGCCTGCTTTCAGCGTAGTAGAGCGGCAGGCTCATGCCGTTCTCGGTACCGTCGTCTGTCTCTGTCTGCGGCGGCTTTCTCATCGCCGCGATCAACCGGCCTTCGCCGGGTAGTCCTTCATGGCACTGCTGGCAGCTGGCATTGACGGCAACGGGTTTAAAGTTGTCCCCGCTGGTGTGGCAGGCCTTGCAATCCCGGGCATCATCAGTGTGGTGTTCGGGAGACTGCGCTGCGGTTGTGGTGGTTGAGATGGCGGCCAGCAGAATGGTGGCAGACAGTTTTTTCAGAAGCATGAAACAGTTCTCGATTAGCGACGGAATCGTTACGGGTTACATTCACGCTATAATTCAGCACGAATGGGCACCGCTTGTTGCCACAATTAAAGAGGGAAATTATACCATGATCAGCCAGCTTACGATCACCGCCCCGCGCCAGGGACTGCATGAAATCAGCGATCAGGTTGCCGCTGTTGTTAGCGAAAGCGCTCTGCAAGCGGGGCTATGTACCGTGTTTATCAAACACACATCGGCGAGTTTGATTGTGCAGGAGAACGCAGATCCATCGGCCGTGCGTGATCTGGAGCAGTGGCTAAACCGGCTAGTAGTCGAGCATGATCCGCTTTTTACCCACACCAGCGAAGGGGCGGATGATATGCCATCGCACATCAAAACAGCACTGACTGCGACTTCAGTCGCAGTGCCGATAATCAATGGCCAATTAGCGCTGGGCAGCTGGCAGGGGATCTTTTTATGGGAACATCGCCACGCGAGGGTGCCGCGTACGGTGATCGTACATATTGGCGAATAGCCGCGCTACTCTTTGGCGCCGTAGCGCTTCAAGAGCATGATGATGTCGTTTTCACCCTCGGTGGCGGCCGCTTTCATCGGGGTCCAGCGGCGGTCGTTAACGATGGTGAAGTCAGCGCCCGCATCGAGCAGTAGCAGGACAATGTCTTTATGGCCGCGTAGCGCTGCCCAGTGAAGGGCGGTGGTGTTGGTGTCATCCTTGAAATCGACATTGGCCCCTCTGCTTAGCAGATAACGCACTGCTTCGGTGTGGCCTTTGAGTGACGCGCGCATCAGCGCTGACCAGTTATTCTGATCGCGCGCATCTATATCCGCGCCATTATCCAGCAGTAGCTCCAAGAGTTCGACATTACCCAGTCGTGCAGCGTGCATCAGTACTGTCCAGCCGTAGTTATTGCGCTCATTGATGTCATCAACGCTGCTTATTAACGCCTTTGCCTTTTCAATTTCACCGTTCTGAACTTCTTCCATTAGGGGCGTGTTGCCATCACAACCGGTCAGAAGAGAGGAGGCTAAAACCAGAAACAGAATTTTTTTACGCAACATATTTTCGTCGATTTTTTAAGAACCTTCAGGAACTGCAAATTCTAACACGCCCATTCACGGCAAGTGAACGCAATAATTCAAGGCCCAGTCCTTTGGTGTGTGGCCACTGAGTGGTATAGTAAAGCGTACTGATTTGAATCTTTTTGGAGCGGTTCATATGAAATACCCATGTCCAACGTGTGAGCAGCCAGGCATTTCCCTGAAGAATAAATATCGCCTGGGCTACATGCAAGATACTCATTGTGAGCACTGTGATGCCCGTATTAGCGCTAACCCCTGGTTTTTAGTGCCGTTTTCACTGGTCTATATGTGGGCGCTGGCAATCTGTGCCTTTTTATATATGTTTGAAGGCGCGGGCGCGATGGTGATCGTTTATGTGGTGGGCGCATGGCTGCTGATCGACGCACTTAATGTGATGTTGATCCCGATGAAAGAGATGAGTGACTATGGGCCAAATGCAACCTGAAGCAGCGGTTGAAAAGGGCCCAGGCTTAGCAGCCTGATAAACGGTGGCGAATCTCATCGGTGTTGGAATTGCAACGCTCGATATCATCAATTGTGTGGAGGGTTATCCTGGCGAGGATGCCGAGGTTCGTGCCGTGTCGCAGCGTATCTGTCGTGGCGGAAATGTCACCAACACCCTCGTTGTTCTGGCGCAGCTTGGCCACTGCTGCCACTGGGCCGGGGTGCTGAGTGATGAGCCGGATGGCGCGCGCATCCTGGCAGATCTCGCTCACTACCAGATCGGAACCGCGCTGTGTCGGACGGTCAAAGGGGGCAAGGTGCCCACCTCATATATTGCCCAGAATCTGCAAAATGGTTCGCGCACCATCATTCACCACCGTGATCTGCCTGAATTTAGTTTTCATGATTTTGAGCAGATTGACCTCTCATCCTGCGACTGGCTCCACTTCGAGGGGCGCAATGTTGCCGATACTGAGATGATGCTCGCCCACGTGGCGAAAAACAGCCCGAGTCTACCCTGCTCACTGGAAATTGAAAAGGCCCACCCTGAAATTGAGGTGCTCTTTAAATATGCGGAAGCCCTGTTGTTTTCAAAAAATTATGTGTCAGAACAAGAGGGTAGTGATTGCCCGGAGAGTGCGATTAACTTTCTGCAAACGTTGCACCGGCAGTTTCCCAAGAAAAGGATGATCTGTGCGTGGGGTGCCGAAGGGGCCTACGGCATCGATCAGCACGGGGATATCTACCATTCACCCCCCTCTCCCCCCGCCAACGTGGTGGATACGCTGGGCGCGGGTGACACCTTTAATGCTGCGGTGATTGATAGCCTGATTAACGGGCAATCGACCGCAGAGGCGATCAAAAGCGGCTGTCGAATCGCTGGGCAGAAATGTGGCCACATCGGGCTGGATTTCATTTAGCCGCTGTCAGCGGAAAGAGGTATCATCACGTTCCGAGCCTGTTGGGCAACTTCATTAATTTTATAGAATGTGTGGCGGATGATGATTCATATCTACGATAAAAAGGGTTTCACCCGGCTGTTTTCACATGATGGCGACAGCTTTAGAGGGCTCGATATTTCTCGTGCTGAACTGAGCGAAGCCAACATGATTCAGATGGATCTGCGCGGCACCAACCTGAGCCACGCCGACCTCTCCAGTGCGGACCTGCGCATGGCGAATCTGAGCGGAGCCAACCTCTCATATGCCAACCTGGTGGGAGCCGATCTTGACGGCGCAAATACTGACGGTTGCGATATGACCGGCGCAATCCTGGAGCCACCGACCGCCACTGCTGATGAGCAGGGGAACGTTGCCATCTCGATCGACGCCATCGGTAAGCACAGTCGTTAGCCGACCCCGCTACCTTACCCTCAAATTTGCTAAAATTACTCCCCTATGGATGTTACCTATATTATCGACCCACTGAATGAAGCCCAGCGTGAAGCGGTTACCGCACCGTCGGGCAATATGCTGGTGCTGGCAGGCGCCGGCAGTGGCAAGACACGTGTGCTGGTCCACCGCATTGCGTGGTTAATTCAGGCTGAGGGGGTATCGCCATTTTCTGTTCTGGCGGTGACCTTTACCAACAAGGCGGCAGCCGAGATGCGCGGCCGGATTGAAGAGCTCCTTCAGATGCCGGCGCGAGGCATGTGGGTCGGCACCTTTCACGGACTTGCACACCGCCTGCTGCGTGCACACTGGAAAGATGCCGGGCTGCCCGAATCGTTCCAGATCCTCGATAGTGATGACCAGTATCGCGTGGTGCGCCGTGTGATGCGCGCCATGGCTATCGACGAAGAGCAGTGGCCGCCCAGACAGGCGCAGTGGTACATCAACAGTAAAAAAGATGAGGGGCTGCGCGCAAGGCATCTTGATGATCGGGATGATAAATATGAAGGGCAGATGATCCGCATCTACCGGGGTTATGAAGCGGCGTGCGAACGCGCGGGTGTGATCGATTTTGCGGAGCTGTTACTGCGTGCACTGGAACTCTGGCGTAATAAGCCCGAGATACTGGCGCACTATCAGGCCCGTTTCAACCATATTCTGGTCGATGAATTTCAGGATACCAACGCCATTCAGTACGCCTGGTTACAGCTGGTGACTGGTGCCAGCAATAATATCTTTGTGGTGGGTGATGACGATCAGTCGATCTACGGCTGGCGCGGGGCGAAGATCGAAAACCTGCAACGCTTTACAAAAGATTACCCCGATACGCAGATGATCCGCCTTGAGCAGAACTACCGCTCCACCGATACGATTCTGTCGGCCGCCAACGCCCTGATCGAAAACAACAGCGGCCGCCTCGGCAAAAAACTCTGGACCGACGGCAGCAAGGGGGATCCGATCCAACTCTACGCTGCCTTTAACGATTTCGATGAGGCGCGCTTTATCGTAAACAAACTGAAGCTGTGGCAAGAGCAGGGCGAAGCGCGCCGTGACAGTGCGATTCTCTACCGCTCAAATGCGCAGTCTCGGCTGCTGGAAGCGGAGCTGATCGCCGCTGGTATGCCGTACCGAATCTATGGTGGTCTGCGATTTTTTGAACGTGCTGAAATCAAAAACGCCCTCGCCTATCTACGCCTGTGTGAAAATCGCCATGATGACCCATCGTTTGAACGGGTGGTGAACACCCCGACGCGCGGCATTGGCGATCGTTCGCTTGAAGCGGTTCGACAACATGCACGAGACCACAACGTTTCACTCTGGGATGCGGCCATCGCTGTTGCGAACGGGGGGCAGCTGGCGGCACGTGGTAGCAATGCATTGATCGCCTTTCTGCGCCTGATTGATGAGTTGGAAGCGGGTACGAAAGGGGTTGAGCTGCATGAGCAGATCGATCATGTGATCAAGCAGAGTGGCCTGATCGCACATCATCAAAAAGAGAAAGGAGAAAAGGCGCAGTCCCGTTTAGAGAATCTGGAGGAGTTGATTACGGCTGCACGTCAGTTTGAATATGATGCCAGTGAAGAAGAGATTGCGCTGGAGCCGTTACAGGCGTTTCTGGCGCACGCCGTGCTGGAGTCGGGCGAGGGTCAGGGCGAGGCCGATGAAGATTGTGTGCAGTTGATGACCCTGCACACCGCCAAAGGGCTGGAGTTTCCGCTGGTCTTCTTATGTGGCATGGAGGAAGGGCTTTTCCCGCACAGGATGTCGCTTCAGGAGGGGAACCGGCTGGAAGAGGAGCGCCGTCTCTGTTATGTCGGGATTACCCGCGCAAGAAAACATCTCTATATGACCTATGCCGAAACACGTCGCCTCTATGGCAGCGAGACCTATCAACCCGTTTCGCGTTTTATCGCCGAGATACCGGAAGAGCTGGTTGAAGCGATACGTCCCAAAGCGAGTTATCAACAGGTTGCCAGAGCAGTACCAAAGAGCACCTTTAAAGTGCCGCTGGAAGATGCGCCGACAGGCCTCAACCTTGGGCAGCGGGTTAGCCATGCGAAATTTGGCGAGGGTGTAGTGCTGGGGTATGAAGGTCAGGGCAATGGCGCACGGGTGCAGATTAATTTCAAAGGGGCGGGTAGCAAGTGGCTGGTGGTTGCCTATGCCAAATTAGAAGCGGTGTAAAATTTTACTCTCCTGGGTGGAGTGAGGCGACGCCCGGGGGATGATTTAATCGACAGATAACCCCAAAGGTAGAGCAGTATGGATCGACGTAGTTTTATAAAAAAGGTGGGTGCAGGTTCACTGGTGGCGGGCGCTGCGGTGGTGGGCGCGTCACCGGCCATTGCGGCAAAGAGGCGGGTCAACTGGAAGCTGGTTACGACCTGGCCACCTAATTTTCCCATTTTTCACCAGGGCGTTAAAAAGTTCGCCAGAGATGTGAAACGCATGAGTCGTGGGCGGATTAACATTCAGGTCTTTGCTGGGGGTGAGCTGATCCCGGCACTGCAGAGTTTCGATGCAGTGTCACAGGGGACGGTCGAGATGGGACACGGCGCGGCCTACTACTGGGCGGGCAAGATCCCCGCAGCGCAGTTTTTTACCGCCGTGCCATTTGGCATGAATGCGCAGGGGATGAACGCCTGGCTTTACTCCGGCGGCGGCCTTGAGCTGTGGCGCGAGATCTATGAGCCGCGTAATTTAGTGCCCTTTCCGATGGGTAATACAGGTGTACAGATGGGTGGCTGGTTTCGTAAAAAGATCGAATCATCGGCAGACCTTAAAGGACTGAAGATGCGCATCCCCGGCCTTGGCGGCAAGGTGATGGCAAAGGCGGGTGTTAATCCCGTACTGATGTCTGGCGGTGAAATCTATACAGCACTTGAACGCGGCACTATTGATGCGACCGAATGGGTCGGCCCGTACCATGACCAGCGCCTTGGTCTCTACCGCGCCGCAAAACATTACTACTATCCCGGCTGGCATGAACCTGGCCCGACGCTTGAGCTGATCATCAATAAAGAGGCGTGGAATGAACTTGCCAAAGAGCTGCAGATGATCATTGAAACGGCAGCAACCGCCAGTAACATGTGGATGTTGTCTGAGTTTGAAGCGAAAAACCTTGAGGCGTTAAATACACTTAAAGATAAGTATAAAGTGCAGGTGCACCCATTCCCTGAAGAGGTGATCTCAACCCTGCGCAGCTTCACCAAAGAGGTGCTGGCAGAAGAGGCAGCGAAGGATGCCACCTTCAATCGTGTCTATGAGGCCTACCGTCAATTTAGCGCCAACAATGCCGCGTGGAGTGAGATCTCCGAAGCGGCGTATGCAAATGCGCTAAAGGGGTGATGGCCTAATACCGTAACGTGCCATTGGGGCCGCATTGCAACATTTTATTAGTGGTATTTACTGAAGCGCGAAGGGGTCTCAATCGACTTCAAATCAGCAAGCAACGTTTCACGGCGACTTACATCCAGCAGCGCCTTCCTGAAAAATCCCTTTAGTGTTTTTTTCAGGTGACGAGTGACCTCTTTCTCCGGCACTGCCTTCAATACACAGAAGATCGCCAGTGCGTAGGCGACCTCTCGTTCGGAGAGACTGCCAGTGCGTTCCATCGCCGGTGAGCGGCAACTGCCACAACCACCGCCACGATACGGTATCGCGGTGTTGGCAAACATCAAACCAAAGCCATGAGCTACCGCCATCACTTCCGTGAGGTGTGGTAGCAGCTCCTCTTCGCACGGCACAGCTGACTCAGCGAGTGCCGCAAGGTGTACCATCAATGCGTGGGAAAAATTGGCGATCATCACCTCTGGGTTGCCGACCTGTTTGGGTTCATAAAAGAGTGTTAGGTTCCGCGAATGTGCTACTAGCGCTTTGTTGCCACCCTCCTCTGCCAGTGCCGACAACATTTGATGGACTGATATCACATCAGCGGGGTCACCGCGAAACTGATGGTGATCGCACGCCAGCGTCGGCCAGTAGTCCAGCCCGGCATAGGCCTTGACCTGGTTCATCATCAAATTAGCCATCTCTTCAATGCTTGTTCCACTGCCGGGAAAGTGCTTTGGTGTGGGGGTGACGAGCATGGTGTTTTGATAAAAAGACGCCGTGCCAAAGTTTCGCAGAGACCAGCTAAACACCTCAAAGAGCCATTCGACCGACGCATCATCCAGTAGAGGCTCACGTTTAAAAAAACTTAACATGCGCTATTTATAGCTACATCCCCGATTTATTGCAATGTTATACTCGTCTGCGGAATAAAACAGATAGAGGATTGAACCACCCGATGCGCATACTGATATTGCTTTGTAGTTCTCTCTTTACCATGAGCGCCGTAGCGGCAGATGGTGTTCGTGAAAAGCTGCTGACCTTCAATCCGCTAAACGGCACACTGGAAAGTAATCGCTCGACCACCTCGGTAGCGTCGCACTTTGATAAAGAGAACCCATGCCTTCTGGTTAGCAAGAGCACAACCTCTGCAAAGGTAGATGGTCGCTTTGAAAATGAAAATACCATGACGATCGATTTTTCGAATCTACCGATCATCGAAATGTCTGCGGTACACCGCGATGCCGGTAGCTGGGTCAACGTCAAATATCAGATCTACGCCACGTTAACGACACCCACCGTTAAATATAGCGTTAGCAGCGCATCCATGCCGGGCTTTGTTTATGAGCGCGAAGAGGATTACTTTATATTTCTATTCAATGATCTTGAAAAGATAACGCAGGCGCAGCAGCTGTTAATCGATATCATTACCGAGTGCCAGCAGTAGCATTTAATGGCGTGGTTTCTGCTGTTTGATCTTTTTTAGTGAAGCGCTTAATGACTTGATGGTCTCATCCATCTCCTCGGTTTCGGAGAGCCACTGGCGGTGTTCGAGCGATAGCTGTTCATGAACTGCAGCAACATATTGCGCTAACACCACTGGCTCCCCTGTCGCCACTGCCATCTGTACCTCACTATGGCGTTCACGAATGCGGCTTAACAGATTGGCCGTGCGGCGGTAGCGCTCCGAATTACGTTCATCCTGATTCAGCTCCTCACGACGGCTCGCTACCGTCGCAAGCGCAGTACCGAGGATTCCTACCACTGCATACTGCAACAGGTCGGCCTGAAAGGCGCCCAGAATGGCGATACCCCCCGAACCCAGCGCAAGAATAAAGGCCGCGGCGCTGCTGAGTTTGATCGTTTTTAAAAATGAGTGGCGATGCTGTTCGCCGCGCCCTTCGTAATAGCGTTGTTGAATCGTCAGTTGATAGCGACGGAAAAACTCAAGGCATAACAGCTGTAGTTGTGGGTTTTGTGGATGTTCTTCATTTACCAGTCGTACCAGTCGATTAAAGTAACCGAGCCGATCGCTCTCTGCCGCAGCACGCGCCTCCATCCAGCGTTCAAGAATGCGGCCGCCGCTGAGGCGATTTAATACCAGCGCCGCCCACGCGCCACCCACTAAAGAGATGATACCGAGGCAGAGCGGAATCAGCTGTACACCATCAACAACCTCTTTTGAGCCGGCACTAAAAAGGGCAACAGAGGCGGCGCTCACCGTAGCCGCGAATACCGCCCACGTCGCCTGACTTGAAAGACGTTTGAACTGCGCCTGTTCATCACGCGCGCGCTGGTCATCACGTTCATAGCGGCGCGCGGTTTCAGTTAGCGCCTGGTTTTTTAATAGGGCCGAAAGCGCAGGGGCATCCTTCGCCATATGTTCAGCAAACTTCGTGGGCTGAATTTCATAATCACTGGAGGCGCTAAAGCCAATCGCCTCTTCTGCCTGTTTGATGAGCATTGCGTGATCGGCTTCCTGGTTCATTGCATCTATCAGTTCCCTGTTATCCGTACCAATAGTATGTTGGGCGGTTGCAAAAGACAATTCTATTCACAGGCTTTGCTTTTACCCTTAGCTGGTGGTCGGTGTGAAAAGACAGAACAATCGCTGTTTGCGCTGTATAATGGCTGTTCAAGAGAGCTACCTATTCTGGAAAAAGCGATGATTACCGTTGGCAGGCGTTACAATTTAGAAGTGGTAAAGAGTGTTCACTTCGGTTTTTATCTGGATGCGAAGAACCTTGGTGAAGTGTTACTACCGGGTAAATATGCCGCTGACGATCTTGCGATTGGTGACAGCATTGATGTGTTTCTCTATCTTGATTCTGAAGACCGCCCAGTGGCGACTACCGAAACACCCTTCGCACAGGTGGGTGAGTTTGCCTACCTGCGGGTCATGGCCACAACCAGGGTGGGTGCCTTTATCGACTGGGGGTTAGAGAAAGATATTCTGGTGCCTTTTGGTGAGCAGCATCTACCGATGGTCGTCGGGCGCTCTTATCTGGTTTACCTCTATCTCGACAAGGCGAGTGGCCGTATTGTGGCATCATCAAAGATCGATAAGTTCCTGGATGATGAGCGACCACACCACTTCAAGGAGAAGCAGGCGGTAAAGTTGATTATCGCCAATACTACTGACCTTGGGTTTAAGGCGATAATCAACAATAGCCACTGGGGGGTGTTGTACGCCAATGATGTGCATGAGCGCCTCAGTTTTGGCCAGCATAAAGAGGGCTTTATCAAGCGAATTCGGTCGGATAATAAGATTGACCTGACGCTGAAAGGCGGTTCAGGAGAGCGCAGTAAACACGCTTTACTGATAGAAAAAAGGCTTAATGAAAATGATGGTTTTCTGCCGGTGCATGATAAATCCGATCCGGCAATGATTGCTGAACTGTTTGGTATCAGCAAAGGGGCATTCAAGAAAGCGCTTGGTATTCTGTACAAACAGAAAGTGATCACGATTGAAAAAGGGGGTATTCGGTTAGTTCAAAAGTAAGCGGAGCCCTGTTCATGTTAAATGTCATTTGAGTGCAGGGTCACTGAAATAGAAACATAATATGTGCTAACGTCAGAAACCGTTAATATCTGACCAGTGCGCTCGGGGTTGATCCTGATTACTGGTACCACAATTCAGTAAGAGGATAGACAGTGAGCATGCTCATCGTTGATTTTACCCATTCTATGTTGAGAAATGGTGCCGCTGCAGGGGCATTCAACTATGTTAATGGAGGTTGTGTTAGATGATGGTCGGTCATCATCGTTCGCCATTCTGGGTTGCATTACTGCTCGGAGGCCTGACTATAGCGGGTTGCGCACATCAGCCTGCAGAGCGGGCGGTGGAACCTCCGTTAGAGGATCCCCTCCTTGTCTCTTTCGAGGAGCAGCGGCAGACGATCATGCATCTTCTGGAGGTGCTGTCACAAAAAGAGGCCCTGATCCAGCAGTTGCGAGCAGACCAGAGGAGCCAGGTAGAGGAGTTGAAAGAGAGCTCCAGTCAGGCGGCACGAGCAGAAGTTAAGTTACGACGACTGGCAACAGAGGCCGATGTCGCTTCACAGCTAGCGGAGGTAGAGGTCGCGCTGGAGATGTTACGCGCTACTCTAGGCGCAACACATAAGGCATCACTTCAGCTACTGGCACAGCAGCTGCTTGAGATGGCAACGGCCTCTTTCAGGCAGGCGGAATATAGCGTTGCATCTGATCTGGCGGCACAAGCTGAGCAGTTGATTGTGATGCTGACGGATAACCAGTCAGCATTAGAGACACCTTTTAAGGTCGCGATCCCGTTAAAAATAAAGGTTGATAGCCATCTGCACCGCCAGCCCAGTAGCCGTGCAGCGGTGCTGGAGGTGCTGCAGAAGAGGACTCCTGTTGTCGCTCGCGCCTATCAGGGGCGATGGCTACATGTAGAGACCGAGGTCGGCGAGAGTGGCTGGCTCATGGCTGAGCGGGTAGAAGCGCCGTGACTACAGCCGTTACCCTCTAGTTAATCTGTACAGTGGACTCGGTCCCGGCCAGCCCGCTTCGCTTCGTAGAGCATACGGTCGGCACGTGCCAGTATCGCGTCGGCTGACTGGTCTCTGTCGCGGCTGTTGGCAATCCCGATACTCAGGGTGACGGCGATCGACTGATCGTTGAATTGATAACTCGCCCCACTCACCTGTATGCGGATGCGTTCTGCCATCTCGCGTGCCGCAGATAGTGTCGTCTCAGGCAACACGATAACAAACTCTTCACCGCCGTAACGCGCAGTAAAATCGATGTTACGGATCGAGCTGGATAACGTTCTGGCGACGCTGCTCAGTACCTGGTCGCCAGCAAGATGGCCATAGGTGTCATTGAGCCGTTTGAAGTGATCAATATCCAGCATGAGAATAGCAAAAGCGCGCTGGTTGCGTTTAAAACGGGCAAACTGATCTGCCAGGATGTCGTCGAGCTTTTTACGGTTATAAAGGCCGGTGAGGCTGTCGGTGATGGAGAGGGTCTCCAGCAGTTTATTCTGTTTTTGCAGGGTCTGGCTGGCCGTTTCAAACTCATCACGGCTACGCCGCAGGTTATCGGTCATCTGATTGAACACCTGGGTCAAGTGTCCTAGCTCGTCGCGTCGCGCAACGGGCAGCTGCACAGCCAGGTCGCCAGCGGCAATACGGTCTGCCGCATTTATCAGACGCTCAAGCGGGGTGACAATAGAACGCCCCATGCGCCAGGCGATGATCGCCACCAGCAGCGTAAGCCCTGCCATTAATGCCAGGAACAGGTTGCGAAAGGTGGCCCAGGCCTCGTAGATATCTGCCCGATCACGTTCTACCACCACAATGACCGGCAGGCTCTGCGGCATTACCGCAAGGCCGAGCACGGTGTTCTGTAGATGGCCCTCGAAGGTGAGCGGTTTACCCTCGTTTTCACGCAACTGCTGAAGCACTTGCCTTGCAACCGGTCTGAAGGGGGCCTCTCCCGGGTGCGTTCCGAGCAGGGGGGTGCCAGCCAGATCAAGCAGTAGCACATCGCCTGAAGAGAGTTTCGCCGCATAGGTGAGTGACGGCAACACGGTGTTGAGGTCGATGATGGCAACGAGCGCTCCCAGAATCTCATTGTCGAGCGAGAGGACAGGGATCGCTACTGTGAGAGTGGTGGTATTGAAATGCTGATTCCTGTGGGGAGGATCAATAATAACCCCGTCGGTCGCTGCCTGTTGTGGCCATGGATTTGGCAGGATAACGGGTGCCGGGAAGGGACCACTGCTGGCAACGATTTTTCCACGTGGATTGAGTACAGCCAGCTGCAGTAGTGGCTTGAGTTTGTCACGTACCAGTCGTAGATAATGTGGCAGTGGTTGGGGTGATGTGGCTGATGGGTGGGAGAGCCCATTTATAACGGTGTTAGAAGTAGAGAGCGTGAGCACCCCTTCAACGCGCTCCTCGAACCAGTATTCCAGTTCACGATTGGCATCGACGGCCAGCGTGTGTAGCTGATGGGCGACATTGTCGGCGACCATCGTCTCGTTTTGCCAAAGTGACAGCAGCCCAAGTCCAGTAGAGGGAATCAGTGTGGCAAGCACCGCGAAGAGTATGATTTTATTCTTGATGCTATTAATCGATATCACGGCGGTTTTTCAACTGGATACATAGCGGAGTTACCACGATCATACAAGGAATCACCAGGCTATCCCAGTATTCTGAAAAGGCGAAACCTCATATTAGTACCATAATACTAATATGAGGTTTATGGGTTAAGGTGGCAGGAAATAAATTTAACGCCTCAGGTTTTAAATGTCTGCACGAGTGACTGTAGTTCCATCGCTAGCCTGGAAAGCTCGCGGCTGGAATTTTCAGTCTGCTGTGCTCCCTGGCTTGTCTGCTGTGTAATGGTGTTGACCGATAAAATGTTCTGGTTGATCTCTTCAGCAACAGCTGTCTGCTCTTCTGCGGCGCTGGCGATCTGAGTATTCATATCATTAATTTTCGATACCATGCGGGTGATTTCTGCTAGCGCACTGGCCGCTTTTCCAGCTTCTGTCACACTCGAATCGGCCTTCTCCTTGCCGCTCTCCATGACCGCCACGGCACTTTGTGTGCCATGCTGAAACTTTTCGATCATCTTCTGGATCTCAAGCGTCGACTCCTGAGTGCGTCCGGCAAGGGTGCGAACCTCATCGGCTACAACCGCAAAGCCACGTCCCTGTTCACCCGCACGAGCAGCCTCGATCGCGGCATTGAGTGCGAGTAGGTTTGTCTGTTCGGCGATATCTTTGATCACATCCAGCACTGTGCCAACATTATCTGATTCAGCAGAGAGCATGTTGATCACATCTGCAATCTGCTGCACATCACTGTTCAGGTCATTGATCGATTCAACTGCGCGCGCGACGACATTTTCACCTTCACTGGCCTGGGCATCGGCATCATTAGCGGCGAGTGATGCCGTATTGGCGCTGCGCGCAACCTCCTGTGCGGTGGCACTCATCTCGTTGATGGCGGTGGCAATCTGTTCACTCTTTAATAGCTGAGTCTGAATGCCCTGGTTTGCCTGGGCGCTAATGGAGGAGAGCGCTTCAGAGGAGGTTGTCAGTTGTATACTCGCAGCGGTCACCTGCACCATCACGGTTTTGATTTTGGATAGCATTAGATTAAAGGCGACCCCCATCTGGCCAATCTCATCGTTGCGGCTAACATCGGCACTGATGGTGAGGTCTGAGTTCTGCTCCACATTGACCAATGTATCGCGGAAATGTGCAATCGGCTTGACGATAGTGTTTATCGCAAGCTTACCTAAAAATATGGCGACACAGAAACCGATAGCCAGCATTATCCACATCGTCAGAATGAGAAAGTCCGATTTATTGGTGATGGCTAGCGCATCATCGGCTAATAGCTGTTGCTGGTTCCGGGACATTTCAGTTAACAGTGACTGGAGTTTATTGCTCAGCGGCTGTAGCCGGGTTTGCATCCAGTAGTTGGCGAGGTTCCAGTCTTCCTGGCCACGCATGGCCAGCATCTTGTCTGGCAGCGGCAGGAATTTTTTGCGTGCATCGGCAAACACCCAGAACGCCTGACGCTGTTTCTTAGTGAGCAGCTTGGCACTGTTTTTTAATGCGGCAAAGCGCTTGTCATTTTTCTTCGCCAGCTTTTTATAGGCAGCGCTGAATTTTTCATCACCAGATAACAGGAAGGCGCGGATATTGGCCAGCTCCAGTCCGGTTGTACCGCGCACATCGGCCATCATCCCCAGCAGCGCTTTGCGTCCAGTATCTTCTTTAACGGCCAGCTCGAGGTCAATAATGCGGGTGATCTGGCTGACCATTGTTTGCGCAAGGGGTGCGGCCTCTTCAAGTAGCATCTTTATGGCGGGAGTGTTGTCGATGGTCTGGGCGATATCCTCAATTTTCTGGCGTTCAGCCTCAAATTCGGCCAGTAGCTGTTCAATTTCAGCTAGGCGTGCCTGGTTCTGTGGGTTGGTCCAGTTTTTAGAGTTGGCCTGCAAGGTCGCAAGCGATGGTTCAATCTCATTTTCCCAGGCGGTGGTTCTTTTTTGTTTGAACTGCTCGTCGCCGGTTAGCATCCAGCCTCGCAGGGCTGAGAGTTCATGACTGATGCCGCTGAGCATGGTAGTGCTGGCAAATGTCGTTGGGGTACGGAGTTCACTCACCTGGTGGGCGAGCTGCTTTGTGTCGTTGAGCTGCCAGATTGTCGCGATCGAAATTAGCACGATAATTCCTGTCATCAGGGCGTATGAGATGGTCAGTTTTTTTTGCAGCGCGTGACTGCCTGTGGTCGATGCGGTCATGTTTTTGTCCTTCTCTGTCATATCCTTGCCAAATCGTAATTTAAGATTACTAGCGGCTTTACACATGCGTACGAGCGTCAAAAATCCCTCGCGCATAAGCATGCAGGTGAATGTTGCACTTAACATGCCACTAATGGCGGATATAATTTAAGGGTATTGTCACGCCTCTCTGGGTGAGGGGCGTGGGGTGCGTATTACGCGGCGATGATTCCGCTATGGCGCAGCAGAGCGTCGATCTGTGGTTCACGGCCGCGGAATTCGATGAAGAGTTCCATCGGGTCGCGTGAGCCGCCCTGCTCCAGGATTATCGACAGAAAGTTGAGGCCGGTCTCGCGGTCGAAGATCCCCTTCTCCTCAAACAGGGAAAAAGCGTCGCTGGAGAGCACTTCGGCCCATTTGTAACTGTAGTACCCGGCCGCGTAACCGCCCGAAAAGATATGAGAAAAGCTGTGCGGGAAGCGATTAAACGAAGGGGGTTTGATGACGGCGACCTGCTGACGAATATCATCAAGAATTTCATGGATCGCGCCACCCTTTTTCGGGTCAAATTCAAGGTGGATGCGGAAATCGAAGAGTGAGAACTCAAGTTGCCGCACCATCTGCATTCCGGACTGGAAGTTTTTGGCGGCCAGCATCTTGTCGAACATCTCGTTTGGCAGGGGCTCACCACTCTGATAGTGGCCGGAGATCAGCGCTAGCGCATCGCGTTCCCAGCACCAGTTCTCCATAAACTGGCTCGGTAGCTCGACCGCATCCCACGCCACGCCGTTGATGCCAGAAACGCTGGGGTAGTCAACTTTGGTTAGCATATGGTGCAGACCGTGGCCAAACTCATGAAACAGTGTGAGCACTTCGTCGTGGGTAAAGAGTGCCGGATCATCGCCAATTGGTGGGGAGAAGTTGCAGGTGAGGTAGGCGACCGGGGTCTGGATCGCGCCGCTACCGGTGCGCTTACGCACGATGCACTCATCCATCCAGGCGCCGCCCCGTTTGAACTGGCGCGCATAGAGATCGAGATAGAACTGTCCGCGCAGAGCGCCATCTTTATCGAAGATCTCAAAAAAGCGTACATCCTTGTGCCAGGTCTCGACCCGGCGTGACTCGGTGATCTTGAGGCCGTAGAGCCTTTCGACCACGCCGAACATGCCGGCAATCACTCGATGTTCCGGAAAGTAGGGTTTGATCGCCTCCTGTGAGATCGAATATTTGTGTTGGCGCAATTTTTCGCCGTAATAGACGATATCCCACGCCTCCAGTTCCGCAACACCGTGTTGCTCATTGGCAAAGGCGCGCAGTTCATCAAGATCATTTTTGGCGATAGGGAGCGCGCGTTCAGCCAGGTCAGTGAGAAAATCGATCACCTGCGAAGTGGAAACCGCCATCTTGGTGGCGATGGAGCGCTCGGCGTAGTTATCAAAGCCGAGTAGTTGCGCCGCTTCATGGCGTAGCGCCAAGATCTTCTCCATGAGTGGTGAGTTGTCCCACCTGCCCGCGTGTGGCCCTTCATCGGAGGCGCGGGTGACAAAAGCGGTGTAGATCTCTTTTCTGAATTCGCGGTCGTCGGCGTAGGTCATCACACCGAGGTATGAAGGAAACTCAAGGGTGAAGAGCCATCCCTTCAGGTCGCGCTGCGCTGCGCTCTGCTGCGCCATCGCTCTGGTTGAGTCGGGCAGCCCGGCCAGCGCCGCTTCATCCTCGATGAGTCTGCTCCACTCACGGGTGGCATCGAGAATGTGCTCTTCGAATTTGCTGGTGAGCGCAGAGAGCTCCTCCATCAGCGCTTTGTAACGCGCCTTCTGCTCATCGTTGAGATCGATGCCTGAGAGGCGAAAATCGCGGATCGAATTATCGATGATCTTTTTCTGCGCACGGTCAAGCTTGCGATATTCATCACCTTCGGCAATTGACTGATAGGCCTTAAAGAGTTCAGCGTTCTGCCCCATCTCGGTGGCATAGTTGCTTAGTTTACCAAGGCAGGCGTTGTAAGCGGTACGCAGTTCATCGCTATTGATAACCGAATTCATATGGCTGACCGGCGACCAGACACGCGAAAGACGTTCATCGATCTCTTCCAGCGGCTGGACCAGGTTATCCCAGTTATAGTCACGACTGTTACGGAGTAGCTGCGCCACCTGTGCACGGCTGTCGGCCAGCACCTGATCAATCGCCGGTTCAACATGCGCCGCTTTTATCAGGCTAAAACGCGGCAGGCCGCTGAGGTCGAGTAATGGGTTTTTCATCGTTTTGCAGCTACCTTCTATAATTGGTGATTTACGCACCGTCTAATGTACCATGATTAAAAAAGCAGGCGTATAGGTGGTCACGTGAACAGCAGCGAACGAAACAGGGAGATGAGATGTCGCGCCATTTTGATTTGATCGCCATTGGTGGTGGCAGCGGTGGTATGGCTGTTGTCCGCCGAGCGGCTGAGTATGGCATGAAGTGCGCGGTCATTGAAGCGGCTCGGCTGGGTGGCACCTGCGTTAACGTTGGCTGCGTTCCAAAGAAGGTGATGTGGTATGCCGCACAAATAAGCCACGCGCTCCATGATGCCCCCGACTACGGTTTCGATGCGGCGCTGACAACCGTTGACTGGCAACAGCTTAAGGCCGGGCGCGATGCCTACGTGGCACGCCTGAATGAAATCTATGCACGTAATTTGGCGAACTCAGCGGTGACGATGGTTGCAGGCCGCGCTGCCTTCACATCAAAAAATAGCGTGATCGTCAACGGCGAAACCATCAGCGCAGATCACATCGTGATCGCCTGCGGTGGTCGCCCTGCCCTTCCCGCTATTTCAGGTGCGGAGCACGGCATCACCTCCGACGGTTTTTTTGAGCTGACCTCACGGCCGCGTCGTGTGGCGATTGCTGGATCAGGTTATATCGCCGTGGAGCTGGCCGCTGTGTTGAGCGCACTCGGTAGCGATGTCAGCCTGCTGTTGCGACGCCAGCATCTGCTGGCACGTTTCGATGTGATGTTACGTGAGGTGCTAATGGAGCAGATGCAGGATGACGGCATTCATATCGCCACGGGCATCAACCTCTCATCCGTTGTGCGTGGCGAAGATGGCGTGCTGACATTGCATACCCACGAGGGCCATACGATGGAGGGTTATGACACCCTGATCTGGGCGATTGGGCGCGAAAGTGCGGTCGATGAGCTTAATCTTTCGGCGGCAGGGCTGTCGCTGAATGAGGCGGGTTTTATTGCAGTTGATCCTTTTCAGAACAGCGCTGTGGATGGGATCTACGCCATTGGTGATGTCACCGGTCAGGCGGCATTAACCCCCGTCGCGATTGCGGCCGGGCGGCGCCTCGCGGACCGGCTTTCTGGTGCTCAGCCCGATGCAAAACTAGATGAGCATTACATCCCCTCGGTGGTCTTTACCCACCCCCCGATAGGCACAGTTGGCATGACAGAAGATGAGGCGCGCGAACAGTTTGGTGATGACGTTAAGGTTTATCAGTCGCGCTTTGTCCCAATGTATTATGCGCTGACGACAGAAAAACAGCATAGCGCAATGAAGCTGGTGACGGTTGGTGCGGATGAAAAGGTGGTGGGTTGTCACATCATCGGTGACGGTGCAGACGAGATGCTGCAGGGTTTTGCGGTGGCGATAAAGATGGGGGCGACCAGGGCTGATTTCAGCAATACGATAGCGATCCATCCGACCAGTGCAGAAGAGTTGGTGACGATGCGTTGATCGCAGAGCATTTTTAAGAAGGAGTGACCCAAGATGGCCATCAGAAAATACCTGGAGACTACCCCGACGATTGCCAGTGGTGTATTCATCGATGAGATGGCGCTGGTGATCGGTGATGTCACCATTGGTGAAGACGCATCGTTATGGCCCATGGTTGTGGCGCGTGGCGATGTCGACTCCATCACTATTGGCGCTCGTACCAATATTCAGGATGGTTCAGTGCTGCATGTAACGGCGGACAATGAATTTAACCCGGGCGGTGGCCCCCTGCTAATTGGTGAAGATGTTACGGTAGGTCACGGCGCAATTTTACACGCCTGTACCATCGGTAACTTTTCACTGGTGGGTATGGGGGCAACGGTGCTTGATGGCGCGACCATTGAAGCGCAGGTGATGGTGGGCGCAGGCGCACTGGTTGCACCGGGGAAAAGATTGAAGAGCGGCTACCTCTATGTGGGAAGTCCGGCGCGACAGGCGCGTCTACTGACAGAGAAAGAGCTTGCGTGGCTAGTGTATTCATCGGGCCATTATGTGGCACTGAAAAATAATCACATGAAAGCGGTTTCATCAGACAGAACTGCTCCCGATAGCTCGCCATGATTAAACTCTATAATTTTGGCAGCGCGTTTGGATTACCAGATCCAAGCCCATTCGTAATGAAGGTCGACGTGTGGATGCGGATGTCCGCCATACCCTTTGAGCCGGTGAGTGGTGTCGCTAACCTGCGAAAGGCGCCAAAGGGAAAGCTGCCCTTTATCGATGATGGTGGCAAGCGGGTTGCCGATTCGCATCTGATTATCAACTACCTCCGGGCGCAATATGACTCACCGTTAGATAAAGGGTTAAGTCGTGAGCAGCGCGCCATCGCAACGCTGGTCGGTAAGTCACTCGATGAGCAGCTCTACTGGTGCCTGGTCTATTCACGCTGGATTCGGGCCGATACCTGGCCGCTGGTGAAGGCGACATTTTTTAATCCACTGCCGGCACCAATGCGAACGATCATTAGCTCGATCGCCCGCCATAAAGTAAAACGCTCACTATATCTCCAGGGGTTTGGCCGGCATCGTGATGAAGAGATTCTGTTAATGACGACAGAGATGTTTCAGGCGCTTGCGGATCTGCTAGGCGATAAGCGCTATTTTTTTGGAGAGCGGCCTTCAACGCTCGATGCTACCGCTTACGGTTTTCTGTCTGAATTTATTCTTAGCGAGATCCAGAATGAATTTAGCGAACGGGCGCGTGGTTATGAGAATCTGGTGCGCTATTGCGAAGCCATTCGAAACAGATATTACGCACCAGTATCTGGCGAGAGGGGCGGCTAATTTTTAATGATCTCTGTGAGTGCGCTGACCAGCGTCTTACATTCATCATCGGTGCCGATAGTGATACGCAGGTGTTGATCGATACGCGGTTTATTAAAGTAGCGCACAATGATATTGCGAATGCGTAGATGCCCCGCCAGCTTGGCCGCATCATGTTGTGGGTGGGTAACAAACAGAAAATTCGCCTGTGATGGAATGATGTTAAAACCGAGCGCTTTGAGTTGCGTAGCGAGTTGTTCACGTGAGGCGATGATGCGCTGGCGGGTGTACTCAAAATGGCTCTTATCCTGAATGGATGCACAGGCTCCGCTGATGGCGATGCTATCGAGCGGGTATGAGTTGAAACTATCTTTTACCCGTACCAGCCCTTCAATGAGCGCCTCATCCCCCATCGCAAAGCCAACCCGTAATCCAGCCAGTGAGCGTGATTTTGAGAATGTCTGTATCACGAGCAGGTTAGGATATTGATTGATCAATGCGACGGCCGATTCGCCGCCAAAATCGATATAGGCCTCATCAACGACGACAACAGTGTCGGGATTTTTTCTGAGCAGTGCCTCAATCGCATCAAGCCTAGTACCGTGGCCGGTTGGCGCATTGGGGTTGGGAAAGATGATGCCACCGTTGGCGCGAAGGTAGCCACCCAGCTCGATCTCAAAACTGCTGTTCAACGGCACGGTTTCTGCCTGAATACCGTAGAGCTTGCAATAGACGGGATAAAAGCTATAGGTGATGTCTGGAAAGAGCAGCGGCTTATCGTGCTGAAAGAGCGCCTGAAAGGTGTGTGCGAGCACCTCATCAGAACCGTTGCCAACAAAAACCTGTTTCGGTTTGAGTTGATAATATTGAGCAACCGCCCGAACCAGTCGAGTTGATGTCGGATCGGGATAGAGGCGCAGCGAGTTGCCAGTCTCAATCTCCATCGCGGTGAGCGCCTTTGGCGACGGCCCGTATGGGTTTTCGTTCGTGTTTAGCTTGATCAGGTTATTGATCTTTGGTTGTTCACCCGGCACATACGGGGTGAGCTGGTGAACGATGGGGCTCCAGAATTTACTCATAGTGGTGTGGATCTGTTAGCGGTGATGGCTGCGTTAATCGCTCGTTTAAGAAGAAGTGCCCAGTTTAGCAGATGTTTTGCGTACTGTCGGAAGCGCGGGCCGTCTCGTGATGAGACGGCTCGCGGTTGAGGGTCAAATAGAGCGGGTTTATTTAGCCCCTTCGCGTTTAAGGATCGACATGTCATATGAGATGCGCTGCTGTTCAGTGAGCGCGTTGCGCATCTCGGTCAGGTGGTCGTAGCGAAGCTTCATGATCTCAGCCTTGATCGCCATCAGCTCATCGATCTTAGTGTGAATGGCGGCCTGATCAGCACCATCTTTTGCTGTCATTGCGTTGAGCTCTTTCTGCAGCAGTGCGGCTTTCGCTTTCAGCACCGAATGCTGGCTGCTGAGCTTGAGGTGCATCTTATCGACGGCGATACGCTGTTCATCACTAAGTGTTTTGGCCCAGTGGGGTGAGAAGTGGTGCCCCTTTTTCTTTTTGTGACCGCCTTTATGTTTGGCTTTATCTCGGCACTCTTTACCCATCTTGTCGTGGTGCCCTTTAGTCTCCCCCATTTCGTGATGGCCCGCCGTATGGCCGCCACTGGCGAGCGCCGGGTTGGCTAAAGCAAAGAGCGATATTAATAGTAGTGGCCCGAGTAATTTATGATTCATCAGATTTTCCTCCATGTTGTGACTTTGAAGATAGCCTATCTTTGAGTAAGTTTATACAATGCACACTTTAAGAAATCATACAGGCAACAATAGTGGCATGGAAAAATTTGATCTGGAAGAACGCGAACATGTGGCGCTGTGTGATCTGATGAAGCTCGCCGGGCTCTGCCATAGCGGTGGCATGGCGAAGCGTATTATCGCGGATGGTCACGTTAGCGTCGATGGAGAGGTAGAGCTGCGCAAGCGTTGCAAGATTCGCCCCGGACAAATTGTGGAATTTGATGGCCAGCAGGTTGTGGTAGAGTAAGCAGCTCTATAACTGGGTTGATGATTAAACCTTACTTTTTTCAGGGAGAGAGCGGTGAAACTTATTAAGATAGCGGTGGTTTGTGTTGCGGCATTGGCCTCATTGAATGCGATGGCAGATGACAGAACCCCTTCTGCCGCAGGTGCCGCGGTTTATATCGTTTCACCCGCGAATGGTGAAGTGGTCTCCTCGCCGGTGAAAGTTGTGTTTGGCCTGAGCGGCATGGGCGTCGCCCCGGCCGGTACTGAGAAAAAGAATACCGGTCACCACCATCTACTGGTGAATGGCAAAAAACTACCCGCGATGGATAGCCGCATGGGCAAAGAGGTAAAACATTTTGGCGGCGGCCAGACGGAAACCACGCTAGCGCTGGCACCGGGTAAACACACCCTGCAGCTTATTTTTGGCGATAAAGCTCATGTGCCGCACCAGCCGCCGGTTGTCTCCGAAGTGGTGACGATTGTAGTAAAATAACGTTTAATCGTTTAGTGGCCGGATAGCCAGAGGGTTATCCGGCTTTTTCTGTTTTTGAGCGTGGGAAAGCCGATGAGTGAAGAGATTGAAGCGCTACGTGCCAGGCTAATTAGCGAGACTGGCAAGCTGGAGTGGCATGAATTAGAGCGTCACTTTGCACGTGGTGCCGTGGTGGCAGTAAACCCCGGGATCGATCTGATCGAAGTCGCGCTCTGCATGGCTAATGATGACAGGGAAGCGATGGAGAGATGGTTTAATGCCGGTGCCGTGCGTCGCGCCGACACTGCTGATGCCGAGGGGTGGGTCAAAGCCCAGCCACTTTTCTGGGCGGTCGTGATTGCACCGTGGGTGGTGATTCAGGAGGTTGATGATTCTACAGAGTCGAGCGATCTGCACTGATCTCTCTTGCTTGTGTAGCCCGGATGTAGCAAAGCGCAATCCGAGCAACGATGGGGGTGATGGGTATCACTTGGTTAGGGTCCCTTTCTCGCGTAAAATGGTCGGTTCCTCCCGAAAACCTGTCGGGTAGTGGTTTTAGGTGAGCACGACATGTTTTATCAAGACGATTTCGATGTAATTGTGGTGGGCGGTGGCCATGCAGGCACCGAGGCCGCGCTGGCGGCCGCGCGGGTGGGGGTGAAGACGCTGCTGCTGACCCACAATATCGACACCCTCGGGCAGATGAGCTGTAACCCGGCGATTGGCGGCATCGGCAAGGGGCACCTGGTTAAAGAGGTCGATGCGCTGGGTGGCCTGATGGCGAAGGCGGCGGACAGGGCTGGGATTCAGTTTCGCACCCTGAATGCGCGTAAAGGCCCTGCGGTACGGGCGACTCGTGTGCAGACAGACCGCATTCTCTACCGCCAGGCAGTGCGCCCCGCTCTTGAAAATCAGCCCAATCTTTCCCTGTTTCAGCAGTCGGTTGATGATCTCATTGTCGAAAATGGCCGTGCGGTGGGTGTTGTCACTCAGATGGGGCTGCGTTTCCGCGCGCGCGCGGTCGTGCTGACCGTTGGTACCTTTCTCGGTGGTTTGATCCATGTCGGCATGGCCAATTTTGCCGGTGGCCGCGCGGGTGATCCGCCATCAAACGCGCTGTCGCGTCGCCTGCGGGAACTGCCGTTTGCCGTCGCTCGTCTCAAAACGGGCACCCCACCCCGCCTCGACGGCCGCACTATCGACTATTCACTGTTGACCGAACAGCCGGGCGACACCCCGCTGCCGGTCTTCTCTTATATGGGCAGCGTGGCCGACCACCCGCGTCAGATCTCATGCCACATCACCCACACCAATGAAAAGACGCACGACATTATCCGTGCAGCCCTCGACCGTTCGCCGATGTATGCTGGTGTGATCGAAGGGGTCGGGCCGCGTTACTGCCCCTCTATCGAGGATAAAATCGTCCGCTTCGTCGATAAAAGTTCGCACCAGATCTTTGTCGAGCCGGAGGGGCTGACCACCAACGAGGTCTACCCCAACGGCATCTCCACCAGTCTGCCGTTTGATGTGCAGGTTGAGCTGGTTCGTTCAATGAAAGGGTTTGAAAACGCCAACATTATCCGCCCCGGATATGCGATCGAATATGACTACTTTGACCCGCGTGAACTGCGGCCATCACTGGAGACCCGCCATATGGAAGGGCTCTTTTTTGCCGGGCAGATCAACGGCACCACCGGTTATGAAGAGGCGGCGGCGCAGGGGTTGTTGGCGGGTGTGAACGCTGCGCTGCAAGTTCAGGAAAAAGAGGCCTGGTGTCCGCGCCGCGACGAGGCCTACCTCGGGGTGCTGGTCGATGATCTAATCACATGCGGCACCTTGGAGCCGTATCGCATGTTCACGAGCCGTGCCGAATATCGTCTGCTGCTGCGAGAAGATAACGCCGACCTGCGCCTTACCGAAAAAGGGCGGGCGCTTGGTCTGATCGATGATGAGCGCTGGGCGGCGTTTGAAGCGAAGCGCGAGGCGATTGAAAAAGAGCAGCAGCGCCTGAGCGAAACCTGGGTGCGCCCGGGGCAGCTGGGCGATGAGGAGTCTGACAGAATCCTCGGCGGGCGGCTGACAAAAGAGCAGAAGCTGATCGACCTGTTGCGTCGCCCGCAGGCAAGCTATGAATCAATTATGCAGCTTTCATGCGCAAACCCCGTCGAAATTGACCCTTTTGTCGCTGAACAGGTTGAGGTGCAGGTGAAATATGCGGGTTATATTGAGCGCCAGCGGGAGGAGATCGAACGCCACCGTCGTCACCAGGAGACCCCCCTGCCAGCAGATCTGCAGTACGAGCAGGTGAGCGGCCTTTCAATCGAGGTGCAGCAGAAGCTGGCCGCGCAGCGCCCCGCCACCGTGGGTCAGGCAGAGCGTCTGCCAGGTGTGACCCCGGCGGCGATTTCACTGCTGCTGGTGCATCTGAAAAAGCGCGCCGGGCAGCGGTCGGTCGGATGAGTATCAGTCATGCTGTGCGGAAGGAGCAGGCGGCGCAGCTGCGAAGTGGCATCGTTGCGCTGGGGCTGTCGATTGGTGATGCGCAGCAGCATAAGATGCTCGATTATTTGGGCCTGCTTGAAAAATGGAACAGGGCCTATAATTTGACGGCGGTGCGAGACCCACTCGAGATGGTCACGCGTCACCTGCTCGACAGCCTCACTGTGGTGCCGTACATTAAGGGTGCTCGTCTACTCGACGTGGGGACTGGGGCGGGGTTGCCTGGGATACCGCTGGCGATTCTTTTCCCTGAGATCCAGTTTGTTTTACTCGACAGCAGCAGTAAAAAGACCCGCTTTATGACGCAGGCGACAGCCACATTGGCAATTACCAATGTCGAGGTGCACAATGGCCGTGTTGAGGCGTATGAGCCTGGCGCACTGTTTGATCAGATCACCTCGCGCGCTTTTGCAGAGATTTCGCTGATGGTGACACTGACCCGCCATCTACTCTCTCCGCAGGGCGAGTGGCTGGCGATGAAGGGGCAGTATCCAGCGGCCGAGTTAGCAGCGCTTGAAGATTGGTGTGAGGCGTGTGAAGTATCGACAGTGACAGTGCCGGGGGATGATGCGGTTCGGCATATAGTGCAGTTAAAGCCAACGATTGATTAAAAAATCGTCCGTCGCGCGGATCGGTTTAGGGAACGGTACATGAGCAGAATTATCGCAATTACGAACCAGAAAGGGGGGGTGGGCAAAACCACCACCACCGTAAATCTGGCTGCGTCACTGGTGGCGACCAAGCGCCGGGTATTATTGATCGACCTTGACCCGCAGGGCAACGCGACGATGGGCAGTGGCATTGATAAAAACGGGCTGGAGATCTCCTGCTGCGATCTGCTGCTGAAAGAGGTGACGGCGAGCGAGGCGATGATTCATCAGCCGCATCTCGGCTACTCAGTGCTGCCGTCGAATGCGGATCTGACGGCGGCAGAGGTGGCGCTGATAAATATTGATGGTCGTGAAGGTCGCCTGGCCAGGGCGCTGCAACCGATCGAAAGCGAGTTTGACTACATATTAATCGACTGCCCGCCAACCCTGAACATGTTGACGGTGAATGCACTGGTGGCGGCCGAAGGGGTGATCATCCCGATGCAGTGCGAATATTATGCGCTCGAAGGGCTGACAGCGCTGATTGAAACCATTGAGCAGGTGCGTTCAACTGCAAATCCGCGTCTTGTGATCGAAGGGCTGCTGCGCACCATGTTTGATCCGCGCAATAATCTTTCCAATGAGGTGTCAGCGCAGTTGATCAGCCATTTTGGTGACAAGGTCTACCGTACTGTAGTGCCGCGGAATGTGCGGCTAGCCGAGGCACCGAGTCACGGTCTGCCTGCAATTCAGTATGATAAGACCTCGCGAGGTGCCCTCGCCTATCTGGCTTTGGCGGGTGAAATATTGCGCCGAGAATCTCGGGCAGCTGAGGTTGCCTGATATTTTAGTGCGTACTATCAGAAGATTAAGAATAATTGTTTAGTTAACCCTACTTTTAGAGAGTAATTGATGGCGACCAAAAAGCGCGGTTTAGGACGCGGGCTTGATGCACTGTTGGGGGGTGCGGCACCCGTGCCGACCACCACCGAGGCGGCAGCGAGAACATCGGATCTGCGTCACCTGCCGGTCGATGTGCTGCAGCGTGGTAAATACCAGCCGCGCACCGATATGCGCGCCGATTCGCTTGATGAACTGGCGGCATCGATCCGTGCGCAGGGGGTGGTGCAGCCGATTGTGGTACGCCCGGTTTCTGGCAACCAGTACGAGATCATCGCGGGTGAGCGCCGCTGGCGCGCGGCGCAGATTGCGGGGCTACATGAAGTGCCAGTGGTGGTGCGTGACGTACCAGACCAGACCGCGATGGCGATGGCGTTGATTGAAAATATTCAGCGTGAAGATCTCAATCCGATGGAAGAGGCGACCGCTCTGCAGCGTTTGATCCTGGAGTTTGAACTGACCCATCAGGAGGCGGCCGAGGCGGTAGGACGCTCTCGCGTCGCCGTCTCCAATCTGTTGCGCCTGTTTGATCTGTGTGATGAGGTGAAAAAGATGGTTGAGTGTGGGGATCTGGGGATGGGTCACGCGCGTGCGCTGCTGGGCCTGCAGGGCGAGGCACAGATTGAGGCGGCGCGGCGCGTTGCAGAAAAAGGGATGAGTGTCCGTGAAACCGAGCATTTGGTGCGCCTGGCGCAGTCACCGGCCGCCACGGCTAAATCAGCGAAGAGGGTGGAGGATCCCGATGTGCGTCGTCTGCAGGAAGATTTATCAGAGCGGCTGGGAGCACAGGTAAAGTTTCACCATTCGGCCAAAGGGAAAGGGAAGCTTGTGATACAGTACAACACCCTTGACGAGCTGGATGGGATTCTGGAGCATATCAAGTAGGGATTCATCACGCATGAATCTAATCTCCTGAGTTGTATGGTTGATAGAGCCGCAGTTTCTGGCTGGCTTATTTTGTCTGGTTAATTAGCGAATGAAAAAAGAGAAAGGGCCCGGGCTTTTACTGATCGGTGTAGGCACAATGTTGACATCGATGACGGTTGTTGGCTTTGGTCTCGGATTATTCGTTGATTACTGGCTGGATAGTCAGCCATTGTTTATGCTAATATTCGGCGGCCTCGGTATAGTGGGTGGGATCATTAAGGTGCATGGACTGTTGAGTAAGCTCGGATGAATGATTCCGCAAGGCCAGGTGAGTTGGCGGATAACGCCAGAAAAATCATATTGTTGCAGTTGAGCATCGGGCTTGTGATCGCAGCTGGATTTTTCCTGAAAGAAGGCTCCTGGAGTGCGATTTCCGCATTTTATGGTGCGCTGGTGAGCGTTGCGTCAACGACCATGCTAAGCCGCGGCATTAATCGCGCAGGTCGGGCAGCGGAAAAAAGTGCTCAGACGAGCCAGGCGATATTATATATGGGTGCAGTAGTACGCTTTGTGCTGGTACTGGCCCTGTTTGGAATAGGTTTAGGCGTGCTGGAGCTGGCAGCGCTCGCGGTGATTATCGGCTTTGTTATCACGCAGCTAGTGTTTGTGCTGATAGCGGGTCGCCAGGGCAGCAAAAAAGAATAAGCGCTGAACAATAAGAATTTAGTAACAATTTTTGGAGAGAGCAGGTTTGAGTGGATCATCTGATGGCGGCGGTACAGTCGCATATATTCAGCATCACCTGACCAACCTATGTGTTGGTGACTGTGATCCTGTCACACATAAGGCTGCAGGATTCTGGGCCCTTCATCTTGATACCGTCTTTTTTAGTGTCATGCTGGGGATCCTGATGATTGTCGTGAGTGCACGTATGGGGCGCAATCTGGCAACGGGAACGCCGGGCGGCTTTCAGAATTTTGTCGAAATGATCATCGATTTTGTCAGTGGTCAGGTTAAAGACACCTTTCCGGGCCATAACCCGATTATTGCCCCGCTGGCGCTGACCATCTTTGTCTGGGTGTGGCTGATGAACTTTATGGATCTGATTCCTGTCGATCTCCTGCCGATGATCGCATCGGGTGTGCTGGGGATTGAGTACCTGAAAGTGGTGCCGACCACCGATTTGAACACAACGCTTGCCATGTCGCTGACAGTGTTCGCTCTGATTATTTATTACAACTTCAAGATAAAAGGGGCCGCGGGCTACCTTAAGATGTTTCTGTTTCACCCTTTCGGTAAGTTTTTTGTACCTGTAAACATTGTGATGTCAGTGATTGAGGAGCTGGCGAAACCACTAAGTCTTGCGCTGCGTCTGTTTGGTAATCTGTTTGCGGGCGAGCTGGTCTTCCTGCTGATCGCGCTAATTGGTGGCACCATGGCGGTTGGCCTTGGCGCACTGATCTGGTTTCCATTACAGGTTGTGCTTGATCTTGGGTGGTTGATTTTTCATCTGCTAGTGATCACCCTTCAGGCCTTTATTTTTATGGTGCTGACCATTGTTTACCTTGCCATGGCACATACTGAAGACCATTAAACCCAAGCCGGGTTGAAAGCTGGCAGAGAATATAAAGTTTTGTTTTAAATAGTTTGGTTTATTTGTATTTTTAAATAGGAGATGTAAAAAATGACACCGGATATGATTGCACAAATTTACGCCTACACAGCAGTTGGCGTTGGTATCATCCTCGCAGCGGCGGGCCTGGGTTCAGCCATCGGCTGGGGTCTGATCTGTGCGAAGACACTTGAAGGGATTGCACGTCAACCTGAAATGCGTCCAGTGCTAATGACCAATATGTTTATCTTTGCGGGTCTGATGGAATCTTTCCCATTCATCATTCTGGCGTTTGCAATGTGGTTCCTGTTTGCAAACCCGTTCGTAGGTGCCCTGAGCAGCGCAATCGGCGCAGCAGGATAAGGTTTCACCGGCCCCTGGTTGGTATATCTTATTTATTTAGGAGACTTAGATGAATATTAACGTAACTCTGATTGCGCAGATTATCGCATTCGTTACGCTGTTGTGGTTCGTCAATAGAGTGCTATGGAACCCGATGAATGATCTTCTGGCCGCGAGGCAGAAGCGCATCGCTGACGGTCTGGCGGCGGCAGACAAGGGCAAGCATGATCTTGAGCTTGCTGAAAAGCGCGCCAAAGAGCACCTGATGGAAGCGAAGTCTCAGGCAGCTGAGATCCTGGCTCAGGCAGAAAAGCGTGGTAACGAAATTGTCGAAGAGGCAAAAGAGAAGGCACGCACAGAAGGTGAGCGTCAGCTTGCTGCTGCTAAAGCAGAGATTGAACAGGAAGCGAATCGAGCCAAAGAACAGCTACGTGGCAAAGTGGCAGCCGTTGCTGCAGCCGGTGCTGGTCGCATTCTGGGCCGAGAAGTGGACGAAAAGGCGCATGCCGATCTGTTGAAAGATCTGGTTGGCCAGATTTAAGAGGGCAGAACGAGCATGGCTGAAAAAAGCACAATCGCACGCCCATACGCACAGGCTGTATTCGAACAGGCCACTGCTTCAAAGTCATTGAAAAAGTGGTCCGAGAATCTGGCGCTGGCGTCTGCGGTAGCACAGGACAGTGGCTTGCAGGGGGTGGTTGGTAATCCACGTCTGAGCAAAGCAGAGCTGGTTGACCTTTTTCTGGGGGTTTGTGGCGATAAGTTTGATGATGCTGCAAAAAACCTGGTGAAGTTACTGGTTGAGAATGGACGGTTGACAGTCCTGCCTGAAATCGCAGTGCTTTATGAGGAGTATCGCGCAGAGGCTGAGAAGACAGTTCAGGCAGAAGTTGTCTCTGCATTTCCGGTAACCAGTGCGCAGCAGACCAGGATCAAAAAGGCATTAAAGGCGCGTCTGGGTTGTGAGGTCGAGCTCGTTTGCACAACAGACAACTCGCTAGTCGGTGGTGCCATTATTCGCGCAGGCGACATGGTGATTGATGGTTCGGTAACAGGGCAGTTAGAAAAGCTGACCCACGCGCTGACCCATTGAGCCCTGAGCTATTGATCCGCAACTACTGGTTAAGAGCCACTGAAAATAATTCGTTATAGAGGATATTAAAATGCAGTTAAATGCAGCAGAAATCAGCGACCTGATTAAGCAACGAATCGAAAGCTTCGAAGCGGTTAGTGAGGCGCGTACCGAAGGGACCGTTGTCTCAGTGACAGATGGTATCGTACGTATTCATGGGCTTGCCGATGTGATGCAGGGCGAAATGATCGAATTCGCCAACAACACCTTTGGTATGGCACTTAACCTTGAGCGTGACTCTGTCGGTGCCGTAGTGCTGGGTGCCTATGAGAGCATCTCTGAAGGTGATACCGCCAAGTGTACCGGCCGTATTCTTGAGGTGCCTGTGGGCGAAGGGCTTCTCGGGCGCGTTGTTAATTCATTGGGTGAGCCGATCGACGGCAAAGGGCCCGTTGAGTCAACTGGAACCTCTCCGATTGAAAAAGTGGCACCAGGGGTGATCGCGCGTCAGGGCGTTGATCAGCCAGTGCAGACCGGTCTGAAATCAATCGATGCGATGGTACCGATTGGCCGTGGTCAGCGTGAGTTGATCATTGGCGATCGTCAAACAGGTAAAACCGCGGTTGCGATCGATGCGATCATCAACCAGAAAGGTACCGGTGTTAAATGTATTTACGTTGCGATTGGTCAGAAGGCCTCTTCTGTTGCAAACGTAGTGCGCAAGCTTGAAGAGCATGATGCGCTGGCACACACCATTATTGTTGCAGCGACCGCCTCTGATCCGGCATCGATGCAGTTCATTGCCCCTTATGCGGGTTGTACTATGGGCGAGTACTTTCGTGACCGTGGTGAAGATGCACTGATCGTTTATGATGACCTGACCAAGCAGGCGTGGGCCTATCGACAGGTTTCACTGCTACTACGTCGTCCACCAGGCCGAGAAGCCTACCCAGGTGACGTATTCTACCTCCATTCTCGTCTGTTAGAGCGCGCCGCGCGGGTCAATGCCGACTATGTTGAGCAGGCCACAAACGGCGAAGTGAAAGGTAAAACCGGTTCTTTGACTGCACTGCCAATCATTGAAACACAGGGTGGTGACGTATCGGCGTTTGTACCGACCAACGTGATCTCGATCACCGATGGTCAGATTTTCCTTGAAACAGACCTGTTCAACTCCGGTATCCGTCCTGCCATTAATGCCGGTCTATCGGTATCACGAGTGGGTGGTGCGGCACAGACAAAGATCATCAAGAAACTGGGTGGTGGTGTCCGTCTTGATCTGGCTCAGTACCGTGAGCTGGCAGCGTTCGCACAGTTTGCTTCTGATCTGGATGACGCTACCCGTAAACAGCTTGAGCGTGGGCAGCGTGTGACTGAACTGATGAAGCAGAAGCAGTACGCCCCAATGAGTGTTGCAGAACAGGCGACATCACTATTTGCTGCAAACGAAGGCTTTCTGGATGATGTTGATCTGGATAAGGTTGGCGCGTTTGAAGCCGCACTGTTGAGCTACATGAGCAGCAGCCATGCCGACCTGATGAAATCGATCAATGAAACTGGCGACTTCAATGGCGATATCAAGGATGGGCTGACATCGGCTATCGAGTCATTCAAGGCAAACAACGTCTGGTAAAGGCGGGAGAGTTGTAATGGCTGTAGGCAAAGAGATACGCACCAAGATCAATAGCATTAAAAATACGCAGAAGATCACGCGTGCGATGGAAATGGTCGCCGCGAGCAAGATGCGAAAAGCGCAGGAGCGTATGGCGGCATCACGCCCATATGCACAGAAAATGCGCAATGTGGTTGATCACCTGGCTCATGCTCACCCGGAATATAAGCACCCATATCTGGAAGAGCGCGATGTAAAGCGAGTGGGTTACATCGTCATCTCATCAGATCGAGGGCTGTGTGGTGGTCTGAACAGTAACCTGTTCAAGCGCACCGTCGCTTCAATGAAAGAGTGGCATGATCAGGGTAAAGAGATTGAGCTCTGTACCATTGGCAGCAAGAGCAGCGCTTTTTTTGCCCGCCTTGGTGGCAATATCGTGGCGCAGACTTCACAGCTGGGAGACAGGCCCGAAATTGCAGATCTGATCGGCGTGGTCAAGGTGATGCTGGACGCCTTCAATGAAGGCAGGCTGGATCGTCTCTACGTGGTTTACAACGATTTTGTAAACACCATGACCCAGGCGCCCAAGATTGAGCAGCTGTTACCGGTAGAGAAGAAAGAAGACAAAGAGCTGGAGCATCACTGGGACTATTACTATGAGCCAGAAGCGAAAGATGTGCTGGATGCATTGCTGGTTCGTTTTATTGAGTCACAGGTTTACCAGGGCGTGGTTGAAAACCTCGCCTGTGAGCAGGCGGCGCGTATGGTTGCGATGAAGTCTGCATCAGACAACGCTGGTGATTTGATTGGTGATCTACAACTGGTCTACAACAAGGCACGACAGGCAGCGATTACCCAGGAGATCTCGGAAATCGTTGCTGGTGCAGCTGCTGTATAGCGCGCGTCGCGATATAGGCCATTCAGAATTTATTGCAAGACAAGATATTAAATTTTATAAGAGGATTTGAGGCGATGAGTGCAGGAAAAATAGTACAGATTATCGGTGCTGTTGTTGACGTGGAATTCCCACGCGACGCCATGCCCAAGGTCTATGATGCATTACATGTGGGTGACGCGAATCTTACCCTGGAAGTGCAGCAGCAGTTGGGTGATGGTATTGTTCGTACCATCGCGATGGGATCGACAGACGGCGTACAGCGTGGCAAAGCGGTTAATAATACCGGCGGGCCGATCGCGGTACCCGTTGGTGAAAAGACACTGGGTCGCATCATGGATGTCCTGGGTGAACCCATTGATGAGAAAGGAGCCATTGGTGAAGAGGAGCGCTGGGCGATTCACCGTAAAGCGCCGAGCTACGAAGAGCAGTCAGGTAGTACGGAACTGCTAGAGACCGGCATTAAAGTGATCGATCTGCTCTGCCCATTCGCCAAGGGTGGTAAAGTGGGACTGTTCGGTGGGGCGGGTGTTGGTAAGACCGTTAACATGATGGAGCTTATCCGTAACATCGCGATCGAGCATAGCGGTTACTCAGTATTCGCCGGTGTAGGTGAGCGTACGCGTGAGGGTAACGATTTCTACCACGAAATGACCGACTCCAACGTCATCGACAAAGTATCGCTGGTATATGGTCAGATGAATGAGCCTCCAGGTAACCGCCTACGTGTTGCACTGACCGGCCTGACCATGGCGGAGTATTTCCGTGACGAAGGGCGCGACGTACTACTGTTTGTTGATAACATCTACCGTTACACCCTGGCGGGTACCGAAGTCTCTGCGCTGCTGGGTCGTATGCCTTCCGCAGTAGGTTACCAGCCGACACTGGCTGAAGAGATGGGTGTACTGCAGGAGCGTATCGCATCGACTAACAAAGGTTCGATCACTTCTATCCAGGCGGTCTATGTACCCGCGGATGATCTAACCGATCCATCGCCAGCAACCACCTTTGCCCATCTGGATGCGACCGTTGTACTCTCACGTTCAATTGCTGAGCTGGGTATCTATCCGGCGATTGATCCGCTGGATTCAACCTCTCGTCAGCTTGATCCGCTGGTTATTGGCCAAGAGCACTATGACATTGCTCGTGCCGTACAGGGAACCTTGCAGCGTTATAAAGAGCTGAAAGATATCATCGCGATTCTGGGTATGGACGAGCTGTCGGAAGAAGACCGACAGACCGTTACCCGTGCGCGTAAGATCCAGCGCTTCATGTCGCAGCCATTCTTTGTTGCAGAAGTATTTACCGGTTCACCGGGCAAGTACGTTGCACTAAAAGACACCATCAGTGCATTTAAAGGCATTATTGCCGGCGAATACGACCACCTGCCAGAGCAGGCGTTCTACATGGTGGGTTCAATCGAAGAAGCGGTTGAAAAGGCCAAAACCATTCAATAATCGCGCATGCGCAATGGCAGGATAAGTGATGGCAATGACAATACATGTAGACATCGTAAGTGCCGAGAGTGAGATTTTCTCAGGTACCGCCGAGATGGTATTTGCACCGGGAGTAATGGGTGAGCTGGGGATTCTTCCTCGTCACGCCCCACTCCTGACGCAACTTAAGCCTGGTGAAGTGCGTGTCAAAAATGGTGACAGTGAAGAGTCGTTTTATGTCTCAGGCGGCATGCTTGAGATTCAGCCGCATGTGGTAACAGTACTCTCTGATACTGCGGTACGTGCTCACGATATTGACGAGGCAGCAGCACTGGAAGCGAAACAGAAGGCTGAAGATGCATTGAAAGATAAGACTTCAGAGTTCGAATACGCCAAGGCGCAGTCAGAACTGGCAGAGGCGGTGGCACAGCTACAGGCGATCAAGAAACTGAAGAGCCGTGGTCGTTAAATAGCACACTTTTCAGACAGAGATCGAAAATCGACAAAGGCCGTTTAATAGACGGCCTTTGTCGTTATTGCTACATTCTAAAATCAGGCAGAGACAAATTAACCCGGTTAGCTCATCAAAGAGAGATCAGATGGATTTAAGCGTTGTTATACTTGCAGCAGGTCAGGGATCGCGGATGCGCTCCCAACTTCCCAAAGTACTTCATAAGCTGGCCAATAAGCCGTTGCTGAGACATGTCATCGATGTTGCTGAACAGCTCTCCGCACAGGAGATACATATTGTATACGGCCACGGCGGCGAGGTGGTGAGGGAGAGACTTGCAGCGCACAACGTCAGCTGGGTCAAACAGGAGCAGCAGCTGGGTACCGGCCATGCCGTTGCCCAGGCCGTACCCCATTTAACGGCTAACCATACTGTGCTGGTGCTTTATGGCGATGTCCCGCTCATAACAAAAGAGACGCTACAGCAGCTTATTAAACAGGTTTCAGGTAGCAGCATGGGGCTGTTGACTGCTGAGCTGGCCAACCCCTCCGGTTACGGCCGTATCGTTCGCAATAGTGACAACGCGGTGCAGTGCATCACAGAAGAGAAAGATGCGAGCGCCGAGGTGCGTAAAATAACAGAGGTCAACAGCGGTATCCTGGCCGTGCAGGGCGAGCAGCTTAAAGGGTGGCTGACGCGGTTAAAAAATAACAATGCTCAGGGTGAGTACTATCTAACAGACATCATTGCAATGGCGGTTAGTGACGGTATCGAAGTGAAAACCTCACAGGCCGTCGCGGTTGAAGAGGTTGAAGGGATTAATAACCGCATCCAGCTGGCGCGGCTCGAACGTTATTACCAGCAGCAGCAAGCCGAACGGCTGATGGCGGCGGGGGTCACATTAAAAGATCCTGCCCGCTTTGATCTGCGTGGCACGGTTGAGACTGGCATGGATGTGACTATCGACATCAACGTTATTCTGAATGGCGAGGTTGTGATCGGAAACAGCGTCGAGATTGGGGCAAACTGTGTGCTGACCAATGTGGTGGTGGAGGACGGCACGGTTATCCTGCCCAACAGCATTATCGAAGATGCAGTGGTAGGGCGTGAATGTACGATCGGTCCCTTTGCCCGTATCAGGCCCGATACGAAGCTGGCAGACAGGGTGAAGATCGGAAATTTTGTTGAGATTAAAAAAGCACAGGTGGACGAAGGTGCCAAGATCAACCACCTTAGTTATGTTGGCGATAGCATCGTTGGCAAAGATGTGAATATCGGCGCGGGAGTCATCACCTGCAATTACGATGGTGCCAGTAAACATCTAACAGAGATCGGGGATGACGCCTTTATCGGTTCCGATAGCCAGCTGGTCGCGCCCGTTAAAATCGGTGCAGGTGCAACCATTGGGGCTGGCTCAACCATCACTGGTGATGCCCCTGCTAACCAGCTAACGCTAACGCGCAGCAAACAGCGGTCGATTGATTCATGGGTACGTCCGCAAAAGAATAAATGATTTTTGTGCGAGAGTGTAAGAGAGGCTTCTGAGCAATCTGAGCGATAAACAGGGAATGAGGTGAGCTATGTGTGGAATTGTCGGAGCAGTTGCAGAGCGTAACATTGTGCCTGTTTTACTGGAGGGGCTAAGACGCCTCGAATATCGTGGCTATGATTCAGCAGGAATCGCAGTTCTTGATCGGCATGGCTGTATTGGTCGCGTGCGTGCGCCGGGCAAGATCGATGACCTGGTGGCGGTACTGAAAGATCAGCCGCAGAGCGGCACCATCGGCATCGGTCACACCCGCTGGGCAACACATGGCAAGCCGACAACTGCCAATGCCCACCCACACGTCTGTCGCAAGACGGTTGCTGTGGTGCATAACGGCATTATCGAAAACCATGAAGAGCTGCGCCGCGAGCAGAAAGCGAGAGCGTATGAGTTTACATCCGAGACGGATACCGAAGTCATCGTCCACCTGATACATCAACATCTGGATCAGGGGAAAAATCTGCTGGATGCGGTTCGCGCCGCAACCGCCGAGCTAGAAGGGGCCTATGCGCTGGGTGTGATCAGCAACATAGAAGAGGGGCACATTATCACCGCAAGGCTCGGCAGCCCGCTAGTAATTGGAGTGGGTATCGGTGAGCACTTTATCGCCTCAGATGTAGCAGCACTCTTGCCCGTTACACAAAACTTTATCTTTCTGGAAGATGGTGATGTGGCAGATATCACCAAAGATAACGTCACCATCTACGACGCAGAGGGCAACATTGTTGAGCGCCCAATTAGCGTCAGCCAACTGACCGCAGACGCCATCGGTAAAGGGCAGTACAACCACTACATGATGAAAGAGATTCATGAACAGCCCAACGCCATCGCAGAAACACTGGAAGGGCGTATCAGCAAAAAGCGTGTCCTTGAAGCGGCCTTTGGCGTGGGCGCGAGTGAAGTTTTTGACCAGATAAAAGGTGTCCACATCATCGCATGCGGCACGAGTTACCATGCCGGCATGATCGCCCGCTATTGGTTTGAATCACTCGCGGGTGTACCGTGCAGTGTCGAAGTGGCGAGCGAGTTTCGCTACCGTTATCCAGTGGTGCGCAATAACTCACTGATCATCAGCATCTCTCAGTCGGGTGAAACAGCCGACACCCTGGCGGCACTGCAAGAGGCCAGGAAGCGTGGTTATGGCCACTCACTTGCGATCTGTAATGTGCCAGAGAGCTCCCTGGTGAGAGAGTCCGACCTTTTTCTGATGACGCGCGCAGGGCCAGAAATCGGCGTGGCATCGACCAAGGCCTTCACCACACAGCTGGTCTCACTGATGTTACTGGTGATAGTGCTTGGCAGGCGCCACGCAATGCCGGGTCATGTTGAAGAGGCGTTGGTTAAACAGCTGATCTCGCTACCGGCAAAGGTTGAAGAGGTGCTGGCACTCGATGACAAGATAAAAGAGATTGCCGAACAGTTTGGCGACAAGCATCATGCACTTTTTCTGGGGCGAGGCACACAGTACCCGGTGGCGATGGAGGGTGCGTTAAAGCTGAAAGAGATCTCATACATCCATGCCGAGGCCTACCCTGCTGGCGAACTGAAGCACGGCCCACTGGCACTGGTCGATGCCAACATGCCGGTGGTCGCGGTAGCACCCAATAATGAACTACTCGAAAAACTTAAATCGAACCTTCAGGAGGTAAGTGCACGTGGTGGGCAGCTACTCGTCTTTGCTGATGAATCGATTCATGTCGAAACGGAAGAGGGGATTGAAGTTGTCTCGGTCGCATCGGTGGATGATGCGATCGCACCGATCGTCTACTCCGTACCGCTGCAACTACTCTCTTACCATGTGGCAGTCTTAAAAGGCACTGATGTAGACCAGCCGCGAAATCTCGCAAAATCAGTCACCGTTGAATAAGCGAAGCACTGGTGTACGGGTTTCATAACAGGAGATCATCTCAATTACACGACGGCAAGTGCCAGTGCTGCTACAATAACCGCATGCGCCCGTAGCTCAGCTGGATAGAGTGCCGCCCTCCG
>WFVD01000007.1 GCA_015491865.1 Gammaproteobacteria bacterium | reverse complement strand
GGAATCAGTTGTGCGATTGGTACAGCTGTTAGCATCGCTACCCAGCTTTGTGACCCAGTACTCAGCGCCGGCTGATGTACCCATGACACAGAAAAACAAAAAACCTGTAGAACAGATGAATCGAAAGTAATATTTTAAATTGCTCATCTTGGGTACCACCTTCATCACATAAAGAACCCTATAACCATCGACTATCATAGGCTTGATTATAGTCTGATCCACATGGATCTTCCTTTTTTGTGATTGCTTGCACACAAAGTGATAGTATCACTCAAAGTCAGGTGGCCAAATTCACTGTACCACTACACCTTGAGTTAATGTAATTAGGCAGCGTACGCAGTCATTATGATGAGGGGGGCAGGGGAAACCTGAGTGGCGCGCAATGACAAACTCTGGGCTCTGGCCAGCGCTTCCTTAAATTAAAGATTGGCCTATTCGACCGGCAATTCCGGGTCGTTGCCCCAGTCTGACCACGAGCCGGGGTAGCCCTTGAGCTTTTGATAACCCAGTGATTTCAGCGCGATATAAGTGTGTGCCGAGCGGTGGTGGCTGTGGCAGTAGACGATCACCTCTTTGTCAGGCATAACATCAATCGGGATATAGAGCAGTTGCAGGTCGTTGGGGGCCTTGAGACGCAGGTTGTACTGCTGGTCGATGGCGTTTACCCATTCGAGATTGACTGCGCCGGGGATATGGCCGCCTCTGAGCGCGCGTTTGTCGGTGCCGGCGTATTCAGCGGGTGAGCGCACGTCGAGGAGTATGACGTTGGGGTCATCCAGCCTGGAGAGGATCTCCTCCTTGTTAGTGATGCCGTTATCCGTGAAGGTCACTTTATATTCTGTTGGAATAGCCATTTCAGCGCCGTTGCTGACGGCATGATTTTCATTCACCCACGCCCGAAGTCCGCCGTTTAGCAGTGAGAAACTTTTGTGGCCTGCGACATCGAGAGTCCATAACAGGCGGCACGCTTTGGCACCCCCTTCGTCATCATAGGCGACAACGTGACTCTCTGGCGTGATCCCTGCGGTCGAGAGCACTTCGCTGAACGCCTCGGCTGTGGGTAGCAGCCCCATGACCGGTGGTTTGCTGGTGACGAGCTGTGAATAGTCGACGTGAACCGCGCCGGGAATGTGGTTACGCTCATAGATCGGTGCGCGAGATAGATCGATGATAACCAGCTTTTCTTCGTCGATGCTAGCTTCCAGTTCTTCTGCTTCCGTGATCAGCGGTAGTAACGGTTCGCTCATTGTTTCTCTTTTTTCCCTGTATGATCCTGTATGAATGGTGCCCGGCTATTTTTGCGTCATTGGGCGGGTGTTGTCTAGTGCTGTGTTTCGGAAAGCGGTGATTTGCTATGTGCTAAATTTTTGTGAGGAACGATTAGTGGGTATTCAGGCCGATGCATCGCTGCTGTGTGCGGTGTGCAGGCGGTGTTGTTCACTGCTGAATGAGGCTCTAGTTGTGGCTGCTGCTATGTGGAAATGGGAGTACTTTTGCATCATAGCAGTAGATATGGGTGGCTGGGGATGGGTGGGTTGGTGGTGCGCTGTCTGATCCGCTTTGTTGCGGCGATTGATGCGTTGATACGTGGTGGTGAGACATCATGATAGAGAGGTACTCCATCGCATCGCGGATGTCCCGCATAATCATATCTTCTTTGTCGTTGAAATTCTTTACGGCTATCAGATGTGTTTTATAGCGGGTCATAACCTCTCCTTCGTTCTTTCCATATGTCGGTTGCGAGGGGGGAAACTTAAGGGGAAGATCTGCTCAATCGTATTATTTTTTGAGTTCTGCTGTCAGGTGAGGTTGAATGCCTTGAAGGATGGCCTTGAAAATCTTCGGGTTACCCGCCACAAGATTGCCTGTTTCCAGGAAATCATGGCCACCGCTAAAATCACCAACCAGCCCGCCCGCTTCCTGTATCAACAGCACGCCTGCCGCCATGTCCCACGGTTTTAGCGCAATTTCCCAGAAACCATCGAGCCGACCACTGGCGACGTGGGCCAGGTCGAGCGCCGCAGAGCCGGCGCGGCGAATACCGGCTGTCTGCAGATGCAGCACTTTGAAAGTTTCCAGATAGGCATCGAGATATTGTGGGTGGCGAAATGGGAACCCAGTGCCGAGGAGTGACCCTTTAAGCCCTTTGGCATTGCTGACGCGGATGCGTTTGTCATTCATAAACGCACCGCCACCCCGTGTTGCAGTGAAGAGCTCCTGATGCAGAGGGTTGTAGACCACTGCCTGTTCGATACGGTTGTTACACTGGAGTGCGATCGAGACTGAAAACTGCGGAAAGCCGTGCAGATAGTTGGTGGTGCCGTCAAGCGGATCAATGATCCAGCGGTACTCATCCCCCTGATGCATAGAGCCCTCTTCGGCGTAGATACCGTGATCCGGGAACGCCTTACGAATTGTCGCGACGATTTCCGCTTCTGCCTGCTTATCGACATCGCAGACAAAATCATTCTTCCCCTTGGATGTCACATTCAGGGTGTCGATACGATCCATGTTTCGCATGATGATGCTGCCCGCACTTCTTGCGGCACGTACGGCGATATTTAGAGTTGGATGCATGGTTTGGGGGTCACTTTCAGAATGTGGAATTTCTACGGGGGCTAAGAATAGCAGAAATTGCCTGTTGGGTGGTATCCGGAACAGTCGAATAGCGTTGGTTTACAGTTGAAAATCCGCTTGATAGGAGCTGTGTAGTGGCTGTATGGTGGCGCGATGTTTAAGAATATCAGAATCGTGATGGTTAACACTTCTCATCCGGGCAATATCGGGGCGGCTGCGCGCGCCATGAAAAACATGGGGTTAGCGTCACTTTATTTGGTAGAGCCAAAGGTGTTTCCCAGTGCGGAGGCGAGCTCAAGAGCCTCTGGCGCTGATGACCTGCTGGCGAAGGCGGTGGTGTGTGATTCGCTGGATGAGGCGCTGACGGGGTGTTCGCTAGTGGTGGGAGCCAGCGCGCGGCTACGCAGTATCAGCTGGCCGCAGCTCGACCCGCGCCAGTGTGCGGCGAAGGTGGCCGAGACCAGTGCTAGTGGTGCCGTGGCCGTTGTTTTTGGGCGTGAACACTCGGGGCTGACCAATGCTGAGCTAAGCCGCTGTCACTATCTGGTCAATATACCGACCAATCCCGACTACCCGTCGCTAAATATCGCGGCGGCGATACAGGTGATCGCCTATGAATTGCGCATGACGCTGGTAGAGGGTGCTACCGACCCAGGTGGGGTTGCATCCAGGCCAGCGGCTGATACGGCTGAGCTGGCCACGATGGATGAGGTTGAGCAGTTTTATACTCATTTAGAAACGGTTATGGTGGAGAGCGGCTTTCTTGATCCAGCCAGACCCAAGTTCCTGATGCATCGCCTGCGGCGGCTCTATAATCGCGCTCGACTCGAAAAGCAGGAGTTAAATATCCTGCGTGGAATATTGAGCGCGGTGCAGAAGCGCCACTGAGCTCTGTTTTTCATCTTGTCGGGGTTCTGGCTGATTATTCGTTTACTGTTTAAGTAGTTAAAAATAGATGGCTTTTTCGGTGATCTTCAAGTGCTGTGTTAAACTCTTGGTAGGTGTCTTATGAGTGGAAAATTTATTGGAAACAACCATGTTTGAGCGTGTGCGAGAAGATATTAAATGTGTGTTTGAGCGAGACCCGGCCGCGCGCAATACCTTTGAGGTGCTAACCACCTACCCCGGCGTACATGCGGTGATCTTTCATCGCTGTAGCCACTGGCTGTGGAACTTTGGCCTGACCTGGTTGGCGCGCATGCTCTCCACCATGGCGCGCTGGTTGACGGGGGTTGAAATTCATCCGGCAGCAAAGATCGGGCGGCGTTTTTTTATCGATCACGGCATGGGGGTGGTGATTGGTGAGACGGCCGAGATCGGTGATGACTGCACGCTCTATCACGGTGTGACGCTGGGCGGTACCAGTTGGGATAAAGGCAAGCGCCATCCAACGTTGGCCAACAATGTGGTGGTGGGGGCGGGTGCCAAGGTGCTGGGGCCGATCACGGTCAATGACGGTGCACGTATCGGTTCGAACGCCGTGGTGGCTAAAGATGTTCCAGCAGGAGCGACGATGATCGGCGTGCCGGGGCATGTGGCGCGCAGCAGCAAAGATGCTGATGCCAGAAAGCGCCGTGAGTTTGCCAAAAAGATCGGCTTCGATGCGTATGGTGTCTCGCAGGATGCGGCAGACCCTGTCGCTAACGCAGTCAACTGCATGCTTGACCATATTCATGCGATGGATGAAAAGTTAGAGGCGGCCAATGCAGCGCTTAAGAAGATGGGTGCCGATGTTGATGCCTCACCATTGCCTGCACTTGAATTGTATGACATTGATTCAGTGGGTAAAAAAGAACCATCTCACTCGAAGAGAGAGGGGGGTGAGGGTGCTGTTAAGATCGACAATTAAATCTTGACTAAAACAATCAACAATGTAGAATGCTTATTACCTTACAATTACAAAGGTAGAAAGATATGAAACTGACGACAAAAGGACGCTATGCAGTCACTGCGATGCTGGATTTAGCGCTTCACGCGCAAGAAGGCCCGGTTCCGCTTGCTGATATTTCACAGCGCCAGGGGATTTCGCTCTCCTATCTTGAGCAGCTGTTTGCGAAGCTGCGCAAGCAGGGGTTAGTTGATAGCGCGCGTGGCCCAGGTGGTGGTTACCGTTTAAGTAGAGATTCCAATGAGATCGCGGTAGCGGATGTTGTGACGGCGATTGATGAAAAGGTTGATGCGACCCGTTGTGGTGGCATGGGTAACTGTCAGGATGGTAAACCGTGCCTAACCCATGAACTGTGGTCAGACCTGAGTCGCCAGCTATATGAGTTCCTCGAGAATATCAGTCTGGGGCAGCTGGTGGAGCGTAACGCGGTTAAGGACATTGCCATGCGTCAGGATAACCTGCAGAAGCAGAGCCAGAATGCGACCTTTGCATCCGTTGCGAGTAGTAGTAGCGCAAACTAGCCTGCTGGAGGTGGCAGCAGCTTAGGATATATGTCCATTTACCTGGATTATAATGCGACGACACCTGTAGACGATCGAGTGCTTGATGCCATGCTTCCTTATCTAAAGGGCGGTTATGGTAATCCATCAAGTGGGCACCGTTTTGGACGAGAGTCGCAGCAGGCGTTACAGCGTGCAAGGGAACAGGTGGCGGCACTGGTTGGAGTGCAGCCGACGCAGGTAATTTTCACTAGTGGTGGTACCGAGGCCAACAACCTCGCACTAAAAGGTGTAATGGCGCTGGCAGGTGAAAATAGCGGATTGGTGGTTAGTGCTATCGAACACTCATCGGTGCTGCAGCCCGCCACTGCACTGCGGGTTGCGGGTTACCCGTTAGCAATAGCGGGAGTGGATGGTGAGGGCAGGGTAAAATCGGATGCGTTTGAGCAGGCGGTGAGCAAGGAGAACGTGGCCCTGGCCTCAGTGATGCTGGCCAACAATGAAACCGGCGCGGTGCAGGATATTGCGCAGTTAAGTAGAGTCGCCAGTGCGTACGGCGTGCGAATGCATACCGATGCCGTGCAGGCGGCAGGCAAGCTCGAGATTGATTTTAGCGCCCTCGGTGTGGCGGCAATGAGCCTGTCGGCGCATAAAATCCACGGTCCCAAGGGGGTCGGTGCGCTGGTGGTTGAGAAGGGACTGGCATTGCAGCCGATGTCGCACGGCGGCGTTCATGAAACGGGATTGCGTGCCGGCACAGAAAATGTAGCCGGGATTGTTGGTTTTGGTATGGCTGCGGAGTTGATGCAGTCTGGATTGAGTCAGCGCACTGATCATTGTGAACGGTTGCGCCAGCGTGCAGAGCTGGCACTGCTGAAGATGGTGCATGTAGTGGTTTTTTCGCGTCAGGCAACACGGTTGTCTAATACCCTTTTTTTCGCGGTTAAAGGAATCGAAGGGGAAACCCTGCTGATGAGCCTGGATCGTGATGGTATCGCAGTTTCAAGCGGCTCTGCCTGTACCAGTGGGAGTGGTAAGCCTAGCCACGTACTGCTTGCGATGGGTGTTGAAGAGGGGCTGGCGCACGGCGCGATACGTGTGAGTTTTGGAAGCCGGAATACGGTTGAAGAGGTTGACCTCCTTATTAGATCGTTACAGCGACAGATCGAAAGTTTATTGAAATTGAATAGTGGCTGGGCGTAAAGGCGGCTCTGGTTTTGAGTGTTGAATGTGTTTAAGGGATGACTGAGAAAATATGAGCAAGAGTGAAAGAGTGCCGGTTTATCTGGATTATGCTGCAACTACGCCAGCAGATCCGCGCGTGGCAGAGAAGATGATGGCCTGTTTGACGATGGATGGTGATTTCGGAAACCCCGCCTCGCGCTCACATATCTTTGGCTGGAAAGCGGATGAGGATGTAAAAATTGCACGAGGGCATGTGGCGGCGCTGGTGAATGCAGATCCAAGAGAGATTGTCTGGACCTCCGGTGCTACTGAATCAGACAATCTGGCCATCAAGGGCGTGGCTCATTTTTACAGGAAAAAAGGTAAGCACATCATCACCTGTAAAACAGAGCATAAAGCGGTACTTGATACCTGTCGCCAGCTAGAACGCGAAGGTTACGAAGTGACCTATCTGGATGTTGAAAGTAGTGGCCTGATCAATATGAAAGTGCTGGAAGAGGCCATTCGTGAAGATACGATTCTGATCTCGATTATGCATGTCAACAATGAGACGGGTGTAGTACAGGATATCGCTGCGATTGGAGAACTGGCGCGTAATAAGGGTGTGATCTTTCATTGCGATGCGGCACAGAGTGCCGGCAAAATAGAGATCGATCTTGAGAAGATGAAGGTTGATCTGATGTCATTCTCTGCTCATAAGGTCTATGGCCCTAAAGGGATTGGCGCACTGTATGTGCGCCGTAAACCGCGCATTCGCATCGAAGCGCAGATGCATGGTGGTGGACATGAGCGCGGTATGCGTTCCGGTACCCTGGCGGTGCATCAGATCGTAGGAATGGGCGAAGCATTTCGGATCGCTAAAGAAGAGATGGCGGCAGAATCGGCACGGCTACTGGCATTGCGTGAAAGATTGATGAGTGGTTTTAGCGATATGGAAGAGATCTATGTGAATGGTGATCTATCACACCATGTGGCCGGGGTGTTGAATATCAGTTTTAATTTTGTGGAAGGCGAGTCGTTAATTATGGCGCTAAAAGATATCGCGGTCTCTTCCGGGTCTGCCTGTACTTCGGCGAGCCTTGAACCCTCATATGTGTTGCGAGCATTGGGCCGTGAAGATGAGCTGGCGCACAGTTCGATCCGCTTCTCACTGGGGCGTTTCACGACCGAAGCGGACGTCGATTACACCATTGAGCTGGTGCGGAAAAAAGTTGAAAAGCTTAGAGAGCTCTCACCGCTGTGGGAGATGTATAAAGATGGTGTTGATCTATCAAAAGTTCAGTGGGCAGCACATTAAGCCCGCCAGGAGAGTAAAAGATGGCATATAGTGATAAAGTTATGGACCACTACGAGAACCCGCGGAATGTGGGCTCGTTTGAAAAAGACGACAGTGCAGTGGGTACTGGTATGGTCGGTGCTCCCGCCTGTGGTGACGTGATGAAGCTGCAGATTAAGGTGAGTGATGATGGGGTGATTGAAGATGCCCGGTTTAAAACTTACGGTTGCGGCTCTGCGATCGCCTCTAGCTCACTCCTGACCGAGTGGGTTAAAGGTAAAACATTGCAGCAGGCGAGTGAAATCAAGAATACTGAACTTGCGGAAGAGCTGGCCCTGCCGCCGGTAAAGATTCATTGTTCAGTGCTGGCGGAAGATGCGATTAAAGCGGCAATTGAAGATTACAATAGTAAAGGCGGCACGGCCGCTGAAGCAGCTGAAAAGGCCGCTGACGGCAGTTAGCTGCCGTTTGTCGATGTTGTCTGTTTTTAGAGAAAGAGAGTTATGGGAATTACGTTAACAGAGTCAGCAGCGAAACATATTAACGGTTACCTCAAAACACGTGGTAAAGGCATCGGCCTGCGTCTGGGTGTCAAAACATCTGGCTGCTCTGGTTATGCCTACGTCTTTGAAGTGGCAGATGAGATAGAGAAAGATGATGTGGTGATTGAAGATCACGGTGTTAAGGTGATTGTCGATCCTAAAAGCCTGCTCTATCTCGATGGCACCGAGCTTGATTACACGCGTGAAGGGTTAAACGAAGGGTTTAAATTCAATAATCCAAATGTCGCCGATACCTGCGGTTGTGGTGAGAGTTTTACAGTCTGATTGCTGGCTGTAAAATAGACTTCGCGTACGATGGAATCCTTTTTTTCCAAAGATTATTTTCAGCTGTTTAATTTCCCTGCTGTCTACGATATTGATTGTGATGCGCTGACACAGCGTTACCGGGATATGCAGGGGTTGATTCATCCCGACCGCTTTGTCAATGCAACCGAAAAAGAGCGCAGAATGTCAGTGCAGCTGACAGCATTGATCAACGAGGCCTATAATGTTTTAAAGTCTCCTTTGATGCGGGCGCGCTATCTGTTACAGCAGCGAGGCGTTGATATTGATGATTCGGTGACCAGTAAAGATATTGCGTTTCTAACCGAGCAGATCGAGCTGCGCGAGCGTCTGGAAGAGGCGCGTCAGGGAGCCAACCCCGGGCGAGCATTAATGACGCTGGCAGGGGAGCTGCAGAAACGATTGATGGGGTTGCAGCTGGCACTGGAGGATGCATTTCTGGACGAATCCCCTGGCGCGCTGGAAAAGGCGCACCGTCTGTATGATGAGATGCAGTTTATTTCCCGATTAAATGATGAGCTGGACGAGATTGAAGATGTACTCAGCTAGTGCCAACCGCTCTTGCGGATTCGCTCATCAGTTGAGTAAAGGATATTGAATTAGATTATGGTGTTGTTTCAGATAAGTGAACCAGGTGAGACCCAACTGCAGCGGCAGCACCACCTCGCTGTGGGTATCGACCTTGGTACCACCAATTCACTGGTGGCAACGGTGCGCGACGGCCATGCAGAAACGCTGGTTAATGAGTATGGCGACTACCACTGCCCATCTGTAGTGCGTTACTTTGCCGATGCACCTCCCGTTGTCGGGCAGGAAGCAAAAGATGCAGCGTACCAGGATCCGTTAAATACCATCGCATCAGCAAAACGGCTGCTGGGACGAGGAGTGGCAGATATCGAAATGACTGCGAACAGACTGCCGTATGAGTTTTCCAGCTCTGACTGTGGTATGCCATACATCAAAACAGTTGCTGGTAACATTAGCCCGGTAGCCGTTTCCGCTGAGATTCTTAAAAAACTGATGGAGCAGGCTGAGGCCGATTTAGGCGGTGAGCTTGATGGGGCTGTGATTACCGTTCCCGCTTATTTTGATGATGCACAGCGTCAGGCGACCAAAGATGCGGCACGCCTCGCCGGGCTTAAAGTGTTAAGGCTGTTAAATGAGCCGACGGCCGCCGCTGTTGCGTATGGGCTTGATAGCGGTTCGGAAGGGATACATGTGGTGTATGACTTTGGTGGCGGCACCTTTGATGTCTCTATCTTACGCTTTAGTCGTGGTGTATTTGAGGTGATGGCAACGGCTGGTGACTCTGCCCTGGGTGGTGATGATGTGGATCGACTGCTGGCCGAGTGGCTGCTGGCCGAGGCGGGTCTGACTGGAGAGATCGAGCATCACCATTTACGACGCATCATCGGTGAGGCCAACCGTGCAAAAGAGGCCTTAACAACGGCCGCTAGCGTTCAACTCTCTATTGATACGCAGACGGGTAAAGCGTGGCAGGGAGTGCTGACACGCGCTGATTTTGAGGCGTTAATAGATCCGCTGATTCTGCGCACACTGCGCCCCTGTCGTCGTGCATTGCGTGACGCAGGATTGACCACCGATGATATTCAGGATGTCGTGATGGTCGGCGGCTCCACCCGGATACCGCGTGTGCGTGAATGTGTCGCTGAATTTTTTGGGCGTGAGCCGATGGTTGATATTGATCCGGACAAGGTGGTTGCCGTCGGTGCCGCGATACAGGCCGATATCCTGGTGGGGAATAAGCCTGGCGATGAGATGCTGCTGCTGGATGTCATTCCGCTTTCACTGGGAATTGAAACCATGGGTGGGTTGGTTGAAAAGCTGGTGCCACGCAACACCACGATCCCGGTGGTGAGGGCGCAGGAATTTACCACATTTAAAGATGGGCAGACTGCGATGTCGATCCATGTCCTGCAGGGAGAACGTGAGCTAGTGGCGGACAGCCGCTCGCTCGCGCGTTTTGAACTGCGTGGCATTCCGCCGATGAATGCTGGCGCCGCACGTATTCGTGTCACCTTCCAGGTCGATGCCGACGGGCTGTTGAGTGTCTCGGCGAGGGAACTCACTAGCGGCGTTGAAAGCAGTATCGAAATCAAGCCCTCGTACGGGCTGACGGATAGTGAGGTTGAGAAGATGCTGGCCGATTCGCTGCTTTATGCCGCAGAGGATGTCAAAAAGCGCCGCCTGCACGAGCAGCTGGTTGATTCCGCACGTCTGATTGAGGCGGTCGAAGCGGCACTGAAGATGGATGCCGATGGTATGCTGACAAATAAAGAGTGTGTCACCATCAAAGCGGCGCTAACGACCCTGAAAGATAAAATTCAGAGTGAAGATATTGCGCTGATTAAAGCTGTCCACGATAAACTGGAGCGTGTCACCAGTGACTTCGCTGCGCGGCGCATGAATGTCCATATTAATGAAGCGCTGTCGGGTAAACTGCTCGACCAGATCATTGACTAAATCACCTGTGAACGCGGAATAGAGCGATGCCAAAACTTATTTTTTTACCCCACGAAGAGCTCTGCCCTGAAGGGGCAGTGATTGAGGCTGAAACTGGCAAAACCATCTGCGATATTGCACTGGAAAATGATATTGCAATAGAGCACGCCTGTGAGATGTCCTGTGCCTGCACAACCTGTCATGTCTATGTGCGTGAAGGGGGTGAGTCATTAAATGAGGCTAGTGAGTTAGAAGATGACATGCTCGACAAAGCGTGGGGGCTTGACCCCGACTCACGTCTTAGCTGTCAGACGGTGGTGTCGGATAAGGATCTGGTGGTTGAGATCCCCAAATATACCATCAATATGGTCTCAGAGCAGCATTAATCTGCTCGTATAATGGAGGCGATGTCATGGAGTTAAGGTGGACAGATTCCCTTGAAATTGCGCTAGCGCTGGATGAGAAATACCCGGATACTGATCCGCTGACGGTGCGTTTCGTTGATCTTTCTGAGTGGGTCCAGTCACTTGAAGGGTTCGATGATGACCCGGCACATTGCGGTGAACGCATTCTGGAAGCGATTCAGATGGCTTGGATTGAGGAGCGCGAGTAGTCAGTGACTCTCGGTCAGGTGGCAAGATTGCTTGAAACAGGCTAAAGCGTTAAAATGACTGATTAATTCGGTTATGCAAACCCGCCCCGTGCGGGTTTGCTGTTATTTAGAGCATATCGCGGAGTAATCATTTCATGTCCATCGAGCGTACCTTATCCATTATTAAACCTGATGCAGTGGCCAAAAATCACATCGGTGAAATTTATAGCTGCTTTGAAAAGGGTGGCCTGAAAATTATTGCAGCGAGAATGATGCAGCTTAGCCGTGAGCAGGCGGAAGGTTTTTACGCGGTGCATAAGGAGCGCCCTTTCTTTAATGATCTGGTGAGCTTTATGATCTCTGGCCCGGTGATGGTGCAGGTGCTGGAGGGTGAAAATGCAATTCTTAAACATCGTGAGCTAATGGGCGCCACCAACCCTGCGGAAGCGGCTGAAGGTACCATCCGCCAACGCTTTGCGAGCAGCATCGATGAAAATGCCGTTCACGGTTCTGATGCTGCAGAAACAGCGCAGAATGAGATTGCATTCTTTTTTGAGCCAGCAGATCTGTGCGCGCGTACCCGCTAATACGAGGCACTTTGCTAATTGAGAAATGATCGCTTGGAGAGACAATCCAAAGTTAATCTGCTGAATCTTGATCAGCAGGCAATGAAGGCCTTCTTCGCCGCGCGTGGCGAGAAGGCCTTTCGTGCTTCTCAGCTTCTGAAATGGCTCCATCAGCACGGTGTCGATGAGATCGAAACCATGACCAATCTCGGTAAGGCGCTACGCGCCAGCTTGCAGCAAGCGTGCGAAATTGTGATGCCTGAAGTCGTTTATGAGCAGGCCTCTGAAGATGGCACAGTCAAATGGTTGTTGAAGTTGGCCGACGGCAACTGCATCGAAACGGTCTACATTCCCGAAGGTGGGCGCGGTACACTCTGTGTTTCATCTCAGGTTGGCTGCACGTTGAAGTGCAGTTTCTGTTCTACCGCACGCCAGGGGTTTAACCGTAACCTGGAAGTGTATGAGATCATCTCTCAGCTTCGCGTAGCCGTCCGTACCCTGGGCGGTGGGGTGAAAGATAGTCGCGCCATCACCAATGTGGTGATGATGGGGATGGGTGAGCCGCTACTCAACTTTGACAACGTTGTCAGCGCGATGGATCTGATGATGGATGACATGGCTTATGGCCTCTCCAAGCGCCGTATCACATTGAGCACAGCAGGGGTTGTGCCCGCGCTAGATCGACTCCGTGAGGTCTCGGACGTGAGCCTTGCCGTCTCACTCCACGCCACGAACGATGAACTGCGTGACGAGATTGTGCCGATCAACAGGAAATACCCAATCAAAGAGCTGCTAGCAGCGTGTCGCCGTTATATCGATGATAAACCGCATCGAAAAGTGACCTTTGAATATGTCATGCTGGAAGGAGTTAACGACAGTGTTGCCGAAGCGAAGCAGCTTGTTAGACTGCTGGAGGGAATCCCCTCGAAGGTTAATCTGATTCCATTTAACCCTTTTCCAGGAACCGATTACCACCCTTCTAGTCGAGCCGTGATTGACCGTTTTCAGGAGACACTGATGAGCGCAGGGCTGGTCACCATCCGTCGTAAAACGCGTGGTGAAGATATCGATGCAGCCTGTGGGCAGCTGGTCGGTAAAGTGCAGGATCGCACCCGTCGTAGCGCGAGCTTTGGCGTAATCAAACAGGTAAGTCAGGAAGCATGAAAAAACGAGACCGTTTATTAATTGTTGTGCCACTGCTGTTGCTGTTAGCCGCCTGTACTTCAGATGTGGTCAGGAAGAAGACAGAAGGGGAGAGTTCCGCATCGATTAATGCTCGCCTCGGGCTGGCTTATATGCAGCAAGGCGATAATGATGTTGCACTGGAAAAACTACAGCGCGCACTCAAACAGGATCCCGAGCTGGCGACAGCCCATCACTATATTGCGGAACTTTACCGTCAGCTCAAGTCACCTGCCGATGCCGAAAGGCACTATAAAATAGCTTTAAAATTGACCCCCGGAGATTATTCGCTGCAAAATAATTTTGGGGTTTTTCTATGTGAGCAGGGAAACTATGCGGCTGCAGAAAAACGTTTTCTGCTGGCGGTACAGAATGCGCCGGCGACTAAGCGGCGCGATGAGTTTTATGAAAATCTGGCGCAGTGCATGATGAGAAAGCCCGATTATGAAAAGGCTGAAAAGTATTTTCGGATCGTGCTTGATATCGCTCCTCGGATGCCAGTCTCGCTCTATCAGATGGCCCGTATCAGTTTTGATAATGGAGAGTACCTGCGTGCCCGGGCTTTTTTTCAGCGTTTTTCAGAGATCGCAACACAGAGTGCCGAAACGCTCTGGCTCGGGGTGAGGATTGAACGTAAACTGGGTAATCCAGAGGCGGCAGACGAATATGCGCGTCTGCTAAAAGTTAATTTTCCGTTAGCGGATGAGACAGTTTCATTGATGGAGTCTGAACAATAATGAAAGATTCATCAGACAGCAGTAGTGAGATTGAACAGAAGAGATTCAGTTTTGACAGAAGCCCCGCAGAACATCGGGCAGAGATGACAGCTAATGAACCATCACCCGCCATCGCAGAGCCAATAGATAAGCGGGCAGATGCGCCTGGTGAAAATGAAGCGGTGAATGAGGTGAGCACCGCCACAGCCACTCATAATGAAACGCGCGGCTGTCTACCGGGGGGTGTGCTCGCAGCCGAGCGAAATCGTCGGGGCTTCACGGTAACTGAAATCGCCAGTCAGCTTTTTCTGACCGAACGTCAGATTTCAGCGCTGGAGATGGATGATTATGACTTCTTTCCGGCGCCCATTTTTGTGACGGGCTACATCCGGAATTACGCCCGGCTGCTCGATCTCCCGCCGGACCCACTGGTCGAGCTATTTAATGCACAGAGCGAGCAGGCGGCGCCCAAACTTGATCGGGTCACTAAAACGACAGGCAGTGTTTCTGGTGGCGGCGCAAAACCCTTTGATATGCGCATTCTGGTTGGCGTTGGTGCCGCACTGATTCTGGTGTTGCTGCTGTGGTGGATGGGGGCAGATGAAAGTGAAGAGAGGGTTGTTGACGGGGCGGCGGTGAATGGTGAAAGTTCGCTCGCACCGCCTTTTCCTGAAACCGATGTGATTTCAGATGAGGAGCCTGTCACCGTAACAGTTGAACCTGTTGAGACGGTGCAGGTCGATCCCCTGTCGGTGACTCCAGCAAATCCCATTGCGCCTGTTGACCCTACGCCCACAGTTGCGGGTCCAGAAGAAGAGGCGGTGAGCGCTGAACCCGAAGCGGAATTTATTGCCGACCGAGCTGCAGCAGCGTCGTTCCCAGATTCGATAGAACTCACATTTACAGCTGAGTCATGGGTTGAAATTACGGATGCCAATGGGCGACGTGTGATGTTTGATCTCGGCAAGCCGGGGCAGACACGTGCACTCAGCGGTACCGCTCCCTTTAAGGTGCTCTTTGGTTATTCGCCTGCTGTCACCATGATTTACAACGGAGAGCCATTTGATCAAAGCATGTTTGCGCGCGGTAAAGTGGCCAGATTTACCCTTGGCGCGAACGCAGAATAGAATGCGCTCGCAGAATAGAATGATGGATATGATGCAGCGATGAAAATGAGCTCACAGATTACAAGACGACAGTCACGCCAGATTATGGTGGGTGATGTAGCGGTGGGCGGTGACGCGCCGATCTCAGTGCAGAGCATGACCAATACCGATACCTCTGATGTTGAGGCGACGGTCGCGCAGATTGAGGCGCTACAAAAAGTGGGAGCCGATATCGTTCGTGTATCAGTCCCGACGATGGATGCGGCTGAAGCGTTCGGAGAAATACGCCAGCGCGTCACCCTCCCACTGGTGACCGATATTCACTTTGATCACAGAATCGCCTTGCGCGTCGCGGAACTGGGCGCAGATTGCCTGCGTATTAATCCGGGCAACATTGGCAAAGAGGAGCGCGTGCGTGCAGTGATTGATTGCGCGCGAGACCACAACATCCCGATCCGTATCGGTGTGAATGCTGGTTCGTTAGAAAAAGAGTTACAGCTCAGGTACGGTGAACCGACGGCTGATGCGTTGGTTGAATCGGCCTTGCGCCATATCGACATTCTTGATCGCTATGATTTTCAGGAGTACAAAATCAGCCTGAAGGCATCAGAGATATTTATGACAGTGGCAGCCTACCGCAAGCTGGCAACACAGATTGAGCAGCCGCTGCACCTGGGGATTACTGAGGCGGGTGGGCTGCGTTCGGGCACGGTAAAATCGGCCATTGGCCTCGGTATGTTATTGAATGATGGTATTGGTGACACGATCCGCATCTCACTGGCGGCCGACCCGATTGAAGAGATCAAGGTCGGCTTTGATATCCTCAAGAGTCTCCGCCTGCGCAGTAAGGGGATCAACTTAATCGCATGCCCCTCCTGTTCGCGCCAGCAGTTTGATGTAATTTCGACTGTGAATGCGCTGGAGTCCCGTTTTGAAGATATCACTGATCCACTCGATGTAGCGGTGATTGGTTGTGTTGTAAACGGCCCGGGTGAGGCGCGCGAAGCCGATGTCGGGTTGACGGGTGGATCGCCAAACCTGCTCTATGTTGGTGGTAAGCCCAACCATAAATTGAGCAATGAAGCGCTGGTTGATGAGATTGAACGGGCGGTTCGTGAGCAGATTGCACAGCGCAACGCCGCAGCCGTTGATCACAGCAGCGCTGCCAATATCGACATAGGCATCCCGTTGCAGGAGCTAAAACGCTAACCAGCGCGTTACCATTTCGTCAACCTGAATAGTGTAGGAACAGCCTTGTACAAGAGTATAAAAGTAGTGCGCGGCATGCACGACATCCTGCCGCAGCAGAGTCCGCTTTGGCACCACATAGAAGGGTGTGTGCGCCAGGTGGTGCACGCCTACGGTTATGATGAGATTCGTATGCCGATGGTCGAAAAGACAGAGCTTTTTGTGCGTACCATCGGCGAAGTTACAGACATTGTCGCCAAAGAGATGTATACCTTTGAAGACCGTAATGGTGATAGCCTGACACTGCGCCCGGAAGGGACCGCCTGTTGTGTGCGTGCCTGTATCGAGAACGGCCTGCTCTATAATCAAACACAGCGTCTCTGGTATAGCGGCCCGATGTTTCGTCATGAGCGTCCGCAGAAGGGGCGTTATCGTCAGTTCTACCAGACGGGGGTTGAGGCCTACGGCCTGGCAGGCCCCGACATTGATGCCGAGTTGATCATGATGACGGCACGCCTGTGGCAGCTGCTGGGGCTGAAGGGAGTGGAGCTACAGCTTAATACACTGGGTTCACCAATTGCGCGCGCCGCACATCGTGAGAAACTGGTGGCCTATCTCAACAAAAATCGTGAGCAGCTTGATGAAGAGAGCCTGCTAAGATTAGAGAAAAACCCACTGCGTATTCTTGATAGTAAAAATCCAGCGATGCAGCAGATGATTGAAGGGGCTCCTCAGCTGCTCGATTATCTGGACGATGAGTCTCGTGAACATTTCGAAACATTGCAGTCTCTGCTGGATGCGGCGGGTATAAGCTACCAGATCAACCCGAGGCTGGTCCGAGGTCTCGACTATTATCAAAAGACTGTCTTTGAATGGGTCACGCGTGACCTGGGCGCACAGGGCACCGTGTGTGCCGGTGGTCGCTATGATGGCCTGGTTGAGCAGCTGGGCGGTAAACCAACCCCCGCTATCGGTTTTGCGATGGGGATGGAGCGGCTGCTGGCGTTGGTCGAAGCGCAAGGCCAGATAAAGCCAGCTGCAGGAGCCGATATCTATTTAGTGCTAGTGGGTGATCTGGCGATGCAGCAGGGGTTATTATTGGCCGAGCAGCTGCGCAGTGCGCTACCAGGGGTGAGGTTGCTGAGTCACTGTGGTGGTGGCAGCTTTAAGAATCAGATGAAAAAGGCAGATAAAAGCGGTGCCAGGCTGGCACTGATTCTTGGTGAAGATGAGATCGCGCAGCAGCAGGTAACGGTAAAGCGGCTGCGTGAAAAGGCGCCGCAGCGATCGATCGGACAGGATGTGCTGGCGGCACACTTAAAAGAACTGTTGCAGAAAGATTGATGTCGCTGCTGGCAATCAATCTCAGCAATCAATGAATCAAAAATGAACATAAAATGAGGGTGCAGACGTGGTAGCTCACACAACTGAAGAAGAACAGGTTGAAGCGATTAAAAGGTGGTGGAAAGCAAATGGCACCTCAGTCGTGGTCGGACTGGTGGTGGGGCTGGGTGTGCTGGTTGGCGGCAATTACTGGATGGAAAATTCGGCGGCGCAGCGCCAGAATGCATCGCTTGAATTTGCACAGCTGCAGGATGATTTGCAACAGATGCGTGCGGACGCGGTGATGACGCGCGGTGATCACATTATCAATAGTTTCTCTGATACACCGTATGCGGTGTTGTCGGCGTTTGCGATAGCCAAGATCAAGGTTGACGAGGGCGACTTACTCTCTGCCCGCTCGCGTTTACAGTGGGTGCTGGATAACAGCACACAGCCGGAATTTCTACATATGGCGCGGATGAGAATGGCGGCGGTGATGTTAGCAGAGGGCAATGGCGAGGGGGCGCTGGCACTGCTTGACGGCGTTGATGCCGGTGCTTTTCTTCCTTTGTATGAAGAGTTAAAGGGTGATATCTATCTCTCACTGTCGCAGCAGAGCCAGGCGCGCAGCGCCTATGAAAAGGCGTTAAGAGCGAATGACAAAGGCGATAACAGCCTGTTGCAGATGAAGCTTGATGGTCTTGGTGACGAGGACGCATAGCGATCATGAGTGACTCTGCTGTATTCAGCGCCGCCCGTCTGTGGCTGGCGGCAGTCGTGCTGTTATCGCTCGCCGGTTGTAGCGGCACGTTGACGCTCGAATCTCATCCAACACCACTGGAACGGTTTCAGCCAACGGCGAGCACCGAGCTGGTGTGGTACAGGCAGGCGCAGTCCCGTGTGGATAGCTGGGAAGAGTCGCCGGCCATTGCCATCAGGGGAAAGCAGCTGTTTGTTGCCCATCCGCGTGGGCGTGTACGCGCGCTTGATGCCGATTGTGGTTGTCGGCTCTGGAATATTGAAACTGGCGCGGCTTTAACCGGCGCGATCGGCAGTGGTGATGGCTATTTGCTGCTCGGGACACATGAGGGTGAATTGCTGGCGCTTTCAAACAAGGATGGCTCGTTACAGTGGCGCAGTGAACTCTCGAGTGAAGTGATGAGCAGACCGCAGGTCGCACAAGGGGTCGTTGTGGTGCGCACCAATGATGGCAAGATGTTTGGGCTTAATATCGAGAATGGTGAGCGGTTGTGGGTGTATGAAACGATCGTACCGTCATTGAGTCTGCGCGGGGTCGGTGCGCCACTGGTTGTTGATGACAGGGTCTTTGCTGGTTTTTCAAATGGCAAGGTGGCAGCGCTTTCGGTGGCCAATGGCAAGTTGCTATGGGAGAAGGTGATCTCGCTGGCCAAAGGGCGTTCTGAGTTAGAGCGGCTGGTCGATGTGGATGCTGAGCTCGCTTACGGCGACGGTATACTCTATGCGGTGGCATTTCAGGGGCGCCTGGTTGCGCTCGATACAGACTCAGGGCGGATTGTGTGGGCGCGTGAATACTCATCATATAGCGGGATTTCGCTGGATGGTCGCCAGCTCTTTATTACCGATGAGGAAGGGCAGGTGATGGCGCTCGACAGACGCACCGGCGTGACATTATGGCGCCAAGACAAGCTGCAGCGACGCAATATCAGCGCGCCCGTTATCCATGATGGAAAAGTGGTGGTAGGTGATTATGAAGGTTATCTCCACTGGCTTTCGGTAGATGATGGCAGCTTTGTGGTCCGTCGCATTGTGGATGAAGCTGCGATATCAGAACCACCGCTGGTGGTTAACGACGTTCTCTACACGGTGAGCCATAAAGGTACGATTACCGCGCTACGCACGGATCAGCTATGAAGGCAGTCATTGCGCTGGTTGGGCTGCCCAATGTTGGAAAATCCACCCTCTTCAATCGTCTCACGAAGACGCGTGACGCGCTGGTTGCAGACCAGCCGGGTTTAACACGAGACCGTAACTACGGTGAAGGAAAGGTAGGTCCGCACCCCTATATCGTGGTAGATACCGGTGGGCTTGGTGATACAACCCGAGGTATTGACGGGCTGATGATGGATCAGGCGATGGTTGCGATTGATGAAGCCGACGCGGTGCTTTTTCTGGTTGATGGGCGGGCGGGCCTTTCCGCCGGAGATAAAACCGTTGCAGACCGCCTGCGCCGTGCTGGCAAACCGCTGATGCTGGTGATCAACAAAGCCGAAGGGTGTGATGTTGACCTGATTACCAGTGAGTTTTATGAACTCGCTTATCCCCATACTGTTGTGATTTCAGCAGCGCATGGTGAGGGGGTTTCGGACATGATGATCGAAGTGTTCGATCACATGCTAAATATTAAGGAAGCGGTCGAAGAAGAGGAAGATGGCCCCCGCAGCATTAAAGTGGCAATTTCAGGGCGACCCAATGTCGGCAAATCTACACTCGTTAATCGTATTCTGAAAGAAGATAGAGTGCTTGCCTATGACCGCCCTGGCACCACTCGTGACAGCATCCGTATCCCTTTCCGGCGTGGCAAACAGAACTATGTGTTGATCGATACGGCCGGCATGCGTCGTCGTAGCCGTGTCAGTGAAGTGGTTGAGAAATTCAGCTCAATAAAAGCGTTGCAGGCGATTAGCGAAGCGGATGTTGCGATCCTTGTGATCGATGCACATGCGGGTGGTATCTCAGAACAGGATACTAAAATACTGGGCTATGTGCTGGAGAGTGGCAAGGCGCTGGTGATTGCGATCAATAAATGGGATGGCATGGATGACTATGACAAACAGCGTGTTGAAGATGAGCTAAAACGCCGCCTCGCTTTTATCGACTATGCCGAAATCCATTTCATTTCGGCACTAAAGGGTCGAGGTGTTAACGCGCTGTTTAAGTCGGTGGAGCGCGCCTACCACTCGGCACAGATGGCGCTCTCAACACCGCAGCTCACCCGAATCCTTGCTGAAGCGGTGGCTGCACATGCGCCACCCGCAGTTCATATGCGCCGTATTAAACTGCGTTATGCACATCAGGGTGGGCATCGCCCGCCTCGGATCGTAATCCATGGTAACCAGACCGAAAGTATTCCCGATAGCTACGTACGTTATCTTGAAAAGACCTTCCGTCGAGAATTAAAGCTTGAAGGGACTCCTATCAAGATTGAATTCAGAACCAGTGATAACCCCTATAAAGGGCGCAAAAACGTGCTTACCGATCGCCAGCAAGATAAGCGCAAACGCTATAAACGTTTTCTTGGACGGCGTGACAGGAAAAAGTAAAGGTTCATGTTAAGCGGGGTGGTTAGTTGTTGCGAAACCTCGAGAGCTCATCAAGCAGCCACTGCCGTGTCGTTATCGTCTGGTTATTACCGCACTGCACGGTGTAAGCGTTGCCACTAAACGTACTCCTGCTGGCGGCATACTCAATAAAAGCTTCGGTCGAGTTGATTTTATCTCGAAAATAGGCGTACTTCTTTTTGATGTGTGATAGCGCCTCCTGCCCCTTATAGTATGAGCCGTTGCGCTCAATGATGCAGGGGGTGTTGGCAACGAAGTTAAGCAGATGTTCCACCTCATCACGTTGGTTGTTGGGCACATCGGCAGCGGTGGAGGAAAGCTGGCCTGCAAAAAGGAGTGCGCAGGCTAGCTGTTGATAGCGCATGGAGGCGATCAGTAGCGGCCGTGCTGTTTGTTGATGTAGTTCGAGAATTCAACATGGCTGTTGTTCATGGTGCGAACAATACCGTGAATATCGCGAACGATGGCGCGCATCACCTGATAGACAATAGTCGGTTCTGATGAAATCAGCGCTTCGAATTTTGCCTGCTCCAGGCAGAAGACCTGTGTGTCGGTCAGGGCGCGCAGGGTGGCGCTGTGCTCTTTGCCATCCAGAAATCCCATCGCACCAGCCAGCTCACCCGGTTTGAGTACATGTAGCTGATCCTCTTCACCCCCGCCGGCATCTTTGACAACAGAGATTTTCCCTTCAATAGGCACGTAAAGAGTGTGGTCAACGTGGCCTTCAGAGATCAGCTCTTCCCCCTGTTTGAGAGTGCGCACTTCGATGATGGCGGCGAGCTTTTCGCAATGAGCTTCGTTGAGGTCTTTTCCAAGGGGTGAGTTTTTGATGAGTTCTACTTTACTGATTGCGTTCATGATCTATAAATATCTCTTGTGGCTTCTAAATTAAGCGGTTTAACGTTATGCCTCTATTTATCAGACCAAGTATAAAGCTTTCTTCCACAACTTTCACATGGTGTTTCGCTTTCTTTATCTCGCTACTGTGGTTGTCGTTAGCTGTTCGTTTCTGTTGTTGTGTCGACATTGCAGGATGAGGGTGTCGCCGAGACCGGGGTAGTCGTAGCGGGTGCTCACCACCGGAGGTTTTTACCTGCCAGGTGTGAATGGTTATCAGACAATACTGCGATCACATTTGTCAGTTGGGTAAATTTACTGGCGATTCCGGGGCGCGGCCTCGCTGGTGAGCAAGGTGACATTATGCATCATCCGTTTTGCAGAAGAAACTGCAGGCAGTTGTGCCAGTGCGGGTGGTGGTATTAATTTGAAGCCGTCGCGTTTCGGGTTGTCAGTGTAGTGAAAATCGAGACTCATTGGCGAATTTAAAACATCCCACTGCCCTTTGGCGACGTTGATAGCTTCATTGCCTTCAAAGGCGAGGTAGCTGTATTTGCGGTAGTGCGGTAGCTTGCGTGCCAGGGGCGCTACCGCTTCGGCACGGCTGGTGGCAAGCCACACCAGCGTGGTAGCGCTATTGTGCGGGTGGCGCGCGGTGAGCATCACCGAATGGCTGGCGACCGGGAGTGACTGCTCCTTAAGTGTGAGCTGCTTACCTGTAAGCGCCACCCCTTGCGCTTTGAGTGGCTCTTCTATCACGTGGCGAAAGCGGTTGTTCCAGCCGAGTAGCCACACCGCGCGGTCACTCGGTAGCGAATCGATCTCGCTGTCGAGCCTGACCTGCCACTTGCCCGGCTGAGTACGTGCCCAGGCCATCGCCATATTGCGGTACTCATCCAGTAGCGCCTTGTCCTCACTGGAGGGTAGTAGCATCAGAACTTGTTCGGCACCAAACCCCTGCGACAGTGCTGCGGGTATCTCGCTGTTATCAAGCCGACGAAAGAGATCAAACATCGGGTCGACCTCGATACGCAGTGGGCGTGTGTCGAATTCAAATGAGATGTCGCGCTGCGGTCCATTCATCGAAACAACCTCGACATGTGGTTCGCGCGCTCCTTCGAGATAGATCATGATTGGAATCTGTAATTCAAATAACGCGCCTGCCTGTTGTTGAATCAGTGACGCATTTAGATGATAGCGGCTGCCCTTTTTGTGGACTGTGGTATTGCCAAGCTTTAGCGCGGGCGCGCCACTGCGCATTACCCACTGTTCAAAAAAGGGGGCGAGATCGATTCCGCTTGACTGGCTAAAGGCGGCTTCGAGATCGCTGAAACTGGTGATTTTGAATTTCTGTTTCCGGTAGAGTGTTGTCAGGGCGCGTACAAATTCACGGCTGCCGAGTTGCTGGCGCAGCATGTGGAACAGCATCAATGTTTTGCCATAGCCGACCGCTTCGCTTGCTGAGCTGTGGCGTGAGCGGAACTGGCTGAGTGGGAAGTCACGCCCACTGCTAACGAAGTCGCTGTAGCGTTGCAGGGTGTCGCGGCGGTAGCTAATGGCCCGGCCGCGCTGCTCGGCGATCAGGTGATCGGCGAGATAGGTCGTTAGCCCTTCGGCCCAGTTGCCCTGACTATAATCGACATAGACACCGTTGCCCCACCAGTTATGCAATATCTCATGTGGGAATGATGAGTGCAGAATAAAGGGGAAGCGGATCACGCGTGGCCCCAGGAGGGTGAAGGATGGCATGCCGTAGCCGGTGTCCCAGAAGTTTTCGACCATGGCGAATTTCTGATAGGGGTAGGGGCCGAGCAGCTTGCTGTACATGGCGAGATACTGGGCAGTGGTGTCGAGGTATTTCTGCGCGAGCGCTTCATCTTCATTACGCAGGAAGACCATCGCCTCAACTGCCCCCACGCTCTGGCTAAATTCATGATAGCGGTTGGCGATGATAAAGATGTCATCCTGCGGTTGTATCGCTTGCCACTGTACCCTCTGTTGCGTAGCACTCTTTTCATGCAGTTGCCGTACCCCCTGGCTAATCGCTGTCCACTCCGCTGGCGTTGTGATGGCCAGTTCAAAGCTGACAAGCTGGTTGGGGACGACGGGATACCACAGTGTCGAGCCCGCGAGAAAAATACCCGCTTTATCGATCAGCCCGGGGCTCTCTTTAAAGCCGCGCGCATACTGCTCTCCTTTGGCGTTGATGGGATGGTTGATAATACCGCTGTAATGGAGTGTGATCGGCTGGTTGCCGGCATTCAGCTTTACCCGGTAGTGGTGCTGAATTGAGCGCTCTGGTCTATCGAGTGCCTCAACGGTATGTGTGGGCGACTGGGGGTTGAGGCCGGCGTGTAACATAAACTCAAAGTAGGGCTCTGTGGCCAGGTGGTCGGGTAGCGTGATGGTATCCTGTGCATGGATCATCGATGTTGATGGGTCGAGTGTGATTTTTAAGGTGTGATGGATTGTGCTGGCGGCATTGGCGTTGAATGTAACGGCGCAGGTGAACAGCAGTAGAAACAGGCGAAGGGTAGGGTGTGTCATCATTGAGTGAGTCCGTTATCGTGGTGTCTCGATCATAGCTCAACTATCGCTGTAACTAAAAGCGCATGCTGGTGCTCATTTTGGCAATGATCAGGTTACCGGGCGGTAGTCCAGCCAGTAGCCCGGTCAGAGAGGCCTGTCTCTCTTTCTATACAGGCTAAATAAGGCTTTTTGATCCCATTGCCACGCCCAGCAGCAGCAGTGAAAAGGCGAAACCTTTCTGTAGGTGTTTCTGTGGGATTTTCTTTAACAGTATGCCGCCAATGATAGCGCCAAGGCTGGCGGCAATCACGACGCCAGTTGTCAGTATGACATCAATCTCTATCGCTTCGGCATAACGCAGCCCTGCTACCACTGAATTGAGAATAATCAGTATCAGCGAGTGGGCGACGGTAACAGGCATCTGTGATACGCCGAGCCATATTAGTGCCGGGACTAACAGGAAGCCACCACCGACACCCAGAATGCCGGTTAGTATGCCAATCGTGGTGCCGACGGCTGCGGCAAGAATATAGTTAAAAGTTCTTTTTTTATGGCTGGGGGCTGGGTCCATCTTTTTTAGCAGCAGCCAGATTGAAACGACAACCAGTAGCAGCGCAAATAGTGCTGACTGGAGCTGTTCGGCAATGGTGATGCCAATTTCAGCTCCTGCCAGGCTACCGACAATCCCGCTTATACCAAAGGTGATCAGTAGCTTCATATGAAGCACCTGCCAGACGCGTTGATGGATAACGGCAGTCAGGCTAACGCCAGCCACCACCCACAGGCTCATCGCGACGGCCTCCTTCAGTGGGATACCGCCAAGGTAGACCAGTAGTGGCACGGTGGTCATACCACCGCCAGCACCAAAGAGCGCGAGGATGATGCCGACGGCAAAGGCGAGCGGCCACAGCAGTAGCGACATCGGCTACGCCTGACCGCAGGCGAGATTGGCGGGAACCGCCTCCATAATTTTTTTCGGGTCAGGCAGGTTTAGTGCTGCCATCATTTCGATAAAGCGTTCACGGGGCTGTTGCATACGTGGGTTAAACTGCTTCTCTTCACCGATAGTGCTCATGGTGTTGCCACGATAGTCGTGCCCTGGATATACGATGGTCTCATCGGGCAGTGCGTAGAGTTTCTTGCTGATGGAGTCGTAGAGCCTGCCCGCATCTCCCTGCTGGAAATCGGTACGTCCGGTGCCGCGTATAAAGAGCGAATCACCGCTAAAGACGACGTTGCCAACATGAAAGCTGAGACAGCTATTGGTGTGGCCGGGGGTGGCAAGCACCTGTAATGTATGGCTGCCGAATTTGATCTCATCGCCATCTTTGAGTGCCATATCAGCGCAGGCTACTTCGCCACCGATGCCGACACCCGTTTTACAACCCGTTGCTTCGCGCAGGGCGCCAGCGGAGGTGATGTGGTCGGCATGGACGTGGGTATCGACTGCATAACGCAGTGTGAGTCCTAGTTCTTTAATCCATTTCAGGTCGCGAGACAGTTGCTCTTTCACTGGATCAATGATGATTGCTTCACGCGCTTTTTTATCAGCGATCAGATAAGTGTAAGTATACGTTTCGTGGTCAAACAGTTGGCGTAAAATCATGCGTTGCACTCCTGTAGTTTTTTATTCCATGGCATCTTGCCGAGTATTAGTGCCATGCCACACCATCCAGAAACACCTGCGAAGGTCAGGCCTGCACCTACAAATACTGCAAGCCAGATAAGCGGTGGTGCAACCAGTAATGACCCGAGTGCACCCGTTAATATTAACAGGCCAGCCGCAATCTGCACCTGTCGCATAATGGGGAGGACCCCCTCTTTCTGTTTTGTTGGTAGCTTGTTTGCTTTCCAGTTTGCGAGGCCGCCATCAAGACTGTAGACGTTGGTGTAGCCCTGTTCCGCTAATGCATCTCTGGCGCGGGAGCTGCGATTACCTGATGCACAGATAAGGATGATCTCACACTCTTTCGGTAAGTCTAGCGTGTCGATTTTATTCAGGGGAATATTGCGACAATCTGCATTGATACATTCGGAATTAAATTCAGGCGCAGTGCGAACGTCAATCAGGTAGTGTTCTCCTCCTCTCTGTTTGAGCTTCTGGTCCAGTGCTTTGGATGTGATGTTACTCATCGATGACTCCTTTCTCAGTCGGGGCAGTAAATTTTTTTAAGTGACATGACGACATTTCCCCAGGCAGGATTAGCGATGCGGTATTGGACAAAGTTCCCCTGCTTTTTAGTTTCGAGCAGCCCAAGCATGCGCATCCTGGATAGATGTTTTGATAGATTGGTCTGCTCAGCGCCCGTTGCTTCAAGTAGCTCGCTTACCGTCATCGGCCCATTCAGTAGAAGGCAGAGGACGGTGAGTCGTAGCTCATGGGCAATCGCCTTGAGCCCTTCGCTGGCCGCTCGCACATTTTCTTTTGGGATCTGGTTCATGAGGGTTAATATATGTCAATATGATCAAATAATCAACCTAATTTTCAGCGGAATGCTAACTGATTGTTATTGTTATGCAATCAGATGGATGGATAGTTAATAAATAGTTCTCAGTGAGCCGATATATTATAGGTAGTATAACTGCATAACAGTCTGTTCTATTTTGTTTTACTGGTTTATATATTATGGTCATCAACACTTTTGCCCCACAGATGCCGACACTGAATAGTGATATTATTCGGCCGCAAAAATCACCGGACTCATCACCAGAAAGCACAGTGATTCAGGATCGTAATGTCGCCCCAATCCCTGACCCTCGGGTTGTTCAGCAAGCGGATGAGAGTAGTAGTGGTCATCTGCTTCAGAACCCTTGGTATAACAATCAGCAGAGTGGGGTTGCACAGCAACTGCCAGCTGAATCAGCGCGCAGCACTCATGAGCCATCACTAAAGGGAGCTAATCCGGCTCTGAATGATGCCGGTGTACGTGAAGTTCAGCAGCTGGCGCAGCGTGACCAGGAGGTGCGGGCACATGAGCAGGCGCATCTCTCCGCAGCGGGTAGCCGCGCGACCAGCGGCGCAAGCTTTACTTACACCGAAGGGCCAGATGGTAAACGTTACGCCACAGGTGGCGAGGTGAGCGTTAACACCTCACCAGTACAGGGCGATCCCGAGGCGACGCTACGCGTTGCTGAGTTGATTCAGCGTGCGGCGCTTGCGCCTGCAGAGCCGTCAGCACAAGACCGTCAGGTGGCTGTCGCTGCAGGGGCCATGGCACAGGTAGCGAGTGCTGAGATTAATCAGCAGCGTGTGGATGAGATGCAGGCGATGAATGCCGTAGCGGGCGGCTCTTCTCTGTCACCTGCTGTGGCGACTGGCCAGCCTGAAGCGGCTTCGGCAGCTGCTGTCGTTAACGTTAACACAGTCATCGATGGTAGCGAGCGGTCGCCAGCTGAAGTGCCCGTAGAGAGGCGCAATGTGCAGGTGCAGCAGCGTCAGCAACTATTAGAAAGTGCCTATGGTGCAGTAGCAAAAGTTACCGAAGAGGGCCTTCGTGGAGGCTCGTCTGATCGCGCTCAGCCTGTTGCATCGGCGAATAATCCCGCGCCAGCAGCTGTAGCATCAGCCGGACCTGAAGAAAACCAGGTGGCTGATGGGGTTCGTTCAAATGAGCAGGCAGCAGCTGTTGAGGTGGTATCTCAGGATGAGAGTGAAGCGCTTTACTCCCCAGTACAGATCACGCCGCTCTCTGTTGCGGTTGATGAGGTGTCAGTTGCAGCTGAGGAGGCCGTTCGTGAAACATCGAGCGATACTCGTGAGCAGCAGGTAAAGGAGCGTCAGCAGCTGATGGAAGGGATTTATAGTGAAGTTACGCAGGGGCTTGGCGGTGAGCCGAGAGGAACAAATCTGGATTATTTCCTCTAACCTTGCAGTGGTATAAGATCGAATAGCAAAAGGGCTGACAACAATGTCAGCCCTTTTTTGTTGATCTATACAGCTATGGCTCGTTGTATAGATGTCGGCATCAGCCCCTTATTTGATGGTTGAGAGCAGTTTGGGGTTAACGACGAGTTTGCGAACTCCATGTGCGTGGTCTTCACTGAATGCGTTGTCTTTACACCATTCACCAACTGTATTGATATCCACTTTTGCACACTGAGGGCGTACTGCCCAGGTGACCTGTGCGGTGGAGCATTTCTGTCCATTGTAGCTGGGGCCGGTGGTTGAGCCGAGAAACTCTACCGCTTTGCCGGTGTTGGTAGGCAGCGCTTTTGGTTGGTGGTAGCCGTTGACGATGTTGCCGTCGTAGTCCAGGTCATTGAAGTCCAGTGCATTTGAATCGTTGACCAGGGTAAACACCTGAGTTTCTACGCGCAGGGTTGGGTTCAGGCAGTCTTTGTCAGAGAGGCATGAGCCTAGCGTTGCCCCAGGTTTAACGGCGCAGGAGGTGTGGACCCAGTGTACTTCAATGGTGTCCCCGGGTTTCAGGCCGCCATGTTTACCTTCACAGATGGTGCCACTGGTTGGTGCCATTTCTGTCGGGGTCAGAGTTTTACTGATGGCGCACTGATAGCCACTCTCATAGCCGTGGCCATCACCATCGCCTGCGTAGATGCTAAAAGCACTCGCTTTATGCTCAGCATTTTTATGCAGGTGGATGTTGCACAGGTTCATCTCGCTTGAATCGGGAGCAATGCCAAAAATGCGCTTGTTTTCACCGGCCTTGCTATCGATGTTACGAGGTGTCTGTGGGCCAAAGCCCTCGCAGGCTTCGCTGTTTTTGCTCGTTTCCCACCCCGTTTTATCATGCCCTTTATTGTGGCTACCACCCGCGATGCTGCTGACTGAAAACAGCCCTAGTACCAAAGCGATGCTAGCTTGTTTGATTTTCCCCCGTACCATTGTTAACTCCCTCCCCGTGAATATTGATGTTTGAAGGTTATTTCTGACCTTCCCGTTTATTATTAGGCGCTGCCCGATGTTGCTGAGCGCATAAGTAAACCGATGATACTATAAGAAAATTACGAGCAAAAAAAGTAGTTGCTGTTTTTTCCCGTAAAACGCGACCTATGTCAGCGCTCGCGATTGTTTTATCGGCCCAGGGTGCGTTGTTAAGGTTTGATGGCTGTTTATGCTGTTAATGGCGGTGTAGCCATCAAGGCGGTAGGAGGTTATCTGAGCAGCAATATCAGGTTGATTACGATTGAGGTGATGGCCAGCACTTTCCAGAAGGCGACGGGGTTGCGTTCCATTAGTGGTTGGAACTCTTTATTAACCAGTTCATGATTCGGTTTCTGGAGGTCGTGAATGAATTCGGAGAGTAGCTGGTAGCGTCGCTCTGGCTTGAGATGCGTTGCCTTCTTGAGTGCGCCATCGACCCACTCGGGCAGTGATGGGTTGTGTGTTTTGGCTGGGATATAGGCGACATGTTTGAGGATGTTTTTTGACAGCGGTTTACCGTACGGAAGGTGTCCGCCGGTGAGCATTTCGTAAGTGATGACGCCGAGTGAAAAGATATCGGAGCGATTAGAGGCTGGCTGCTCTAGAAAGTATTCGGGTGCTGCGTAATCAAAAGTGCCTAGCAGTTTGCCTCGCTCAATGGGGGCGCTGATCTCCTGGATGCCCGCGATGCGGGTCGATCCAAAGTCAACGATCTTCACGGTGTCATGCTCATCGATCATCAGGTTTTCAGGTTTCAGATCCTGATGCAGCATCTCCAGGCGATGAAAGCCGCGTAACCCCTGTGCCACCTGCTCGATAATATTGCGCACCTCAGAAAGGGTGCATTCCGGGTGGTCATCAATCCACGTGCGGAGTGTCTGGCCTTCGATATATTCTGTTATGTGGTATAAAAAGCGTCGCTGCTGCCTGGGTTCAAGCACCTTTAAAACATGGTTGTTGTTGATGCGGCGCCCCACCCACTCTTCATGCAGAAAGCCGTCGATATATTCAGCATCATCTTCAAAGTTTACCGAAGGTGTTTTGATCGCCACCATCTTGTCGCTATCGCCATCAACCGCGAGGTAAAGCTGTGAGCGATTGCTGGCGTGCAGCTCGCGCAGAATTTTGTAGCCATCCAGCACCATGCCGGGTTCAAGGTGTGGTGGAAACGGCAGGTCGGTGAGATGCTGGAAAAACTCTTCTTCATTTTGCAGCGGCAGATGTTCAATCACAATAACCTGGCAGGTGGCGTTATCATCACTGCCATTTTCCAGTGCGCGCCGCACCAGCTGTTTTGCCGCGCGTTCAGGTTGTTCACGCATCTCTCGCAGGATGGCAGTTAACTCTTTATGGCTAAGGTGCTCATGGACGCCATCAGTGGTTAGCAAAAAGAGGTCGCCTGCTTCTAGCGGAATGTTTCGATAGTCGATTTCAACCAGGGTATCGGCTCCCATGGCGCGGTTGAGAAAGGCCTTTTCATTGCTCGCCCAGGTCTGGTGGTCACGTGTCATGCATTCAAGGTCGCCCTGTTTTGACATGTGATAGATACGGCTATCGCCGACATGGAACAGATGTGCGGTGGTGGATTTGATCACTACTGTACTCATTGTCGTGAGCAGGTTTTGTGCGGTGGCACCGGCGCGCTGATTTTGGCTATAAAGCCAGTGGTTGAGCGCCCCCAGGATACGTTGCCCCGAGGACTTTACTGTCCATGATTCAGGTGTGCTGAAGTAGTCGTTGAGAAAACCGCGCACACAGGATTCGGCAGCCTCTCGCCCCCCTTCAGCACTGCTGACACCATCAGCAATAATCATCGCAACGCCTTTGGTAGTGAGCGTCGGCTCCTCTGGCACCATGATGCCGCAGGAGTCTTCATTTTGAGGCTTATTGCCTTTCTCGCTGTATTGACCGGCGTTGATGGTGAGTGATGTTGTCATGTGTGGATATTGCCTTATCTACAATAAAAATGCATCGCGTCGCGGCCAGGCTGGTAACCAGATCGGCAGCCAGAGTGGCGCAGGTCGCGACGCGATGGTGAGGGGGTTATTTAATGTCGATCATCTGTACGGTACCGTCAGGCATCGTTTCGGCCATCTGTCCTTTGGGTTCCTCAAGAAAAAAGAGGATCAAAGCAAAGACAACGCCTGCCGTAATGCCGATCACCATGAAAAACTGATCGTAGTCTACCAGTGAATTCACGGTTAGAAAGGCGACGGCACCGACGTTTCCATAGGCACCCGCCATGCCGGCGATCTGCCCGGTCATGCGCCGTTGTACCAGTGGTACCATTGCAAAGATGGCGCCCGAGCCCGCTTTTGAAAAGATGCCAGCAAAGATAGTGATGGCGACAACCAGCCAGACAGGCCACGACTGCTCAACCATCCCTAGTACCAGGTAACTAATGGTGATGCCGGCAAAGACGATGATCAATGTCAGCTTGCGGCCGATGTTGTCGCTTAACCAGCCACCGCCAGGGCGTGCCACGAGGTTAATAAAGGGGTAGATTCCGGCGAGCAGTGCAGCTGTGATTTTGGGAAGCTCAAACCACTCTACATAGAACATTGCCAGTATTGAGACCACGGCCAGTTCGGTACCAAAAGTGACCAGGTAGGCCCAGTCGAGAATGGCGACCTGTTTGAACTTATAGCGGTGTAGTGCAGGTACTGGCTTTTTAAGTACGTGACTATTGACGTGCCAGATCTTCCAGATCTTTGCCAGGTAGATGGCGAGTAGTGTGGCGTAGATAGCATAGCAGGTGGCATCACCCAGCAGCCCCATCTGTGCCGGTGAAAGCTTCCAGGTGAGCGCCCCTAGTGCGAGGAACAGCGGGATGTTCATTAACATATAGAGGATCAGGTCAGCGCCACTCGTGACCTCCATCGCACCGCTTTTTTTCGGTTTGAAATAGGTTGATCCTTTAGGGGTGTCGGTCACGCTGAAAAAATAGAACAGACCGTAGGCGATGGCAGCGATGCTGGCAGCGGTAATCGCGATGCGCCAGCTGTCGTCACCGCCAATCGAGGAGGCGATGAACGGTAGTGTGACCGATGCACCCGCAGCGCCGAAGTTACCCCAGCCGCCGTAGATCCCCTGTGCAATGCCGGTCTGTTTAGCAGGGTACCATTCGCTGATCATGCGGATGCCGACCACAAAGCCCGCGCCGATAAAGCCGCAGAGAAAGCGTAAGATCGCGAGTGCTTCGTAGCTGTTAGCCCAGGCGAAAGCGATACTGATGATTCCGCCGAGAAGAAGGATCGCACAGTACATGATGCGCGGCCCATATTTGTCCACCAGCATGCCGACAATAACGCGCGCCGGAATGGTGAGGGCGACGTTAAGAATCAGCAGCACTTTGGCCTGTTGCTCTGTCAGGGAGAGCCCTTCCTGGATAAAGGGCATCAGGGGGCCGAGTCCCAGCCAGACCACAAATGACATAAAGAAGGCAAACCAGGTCAGGTGCAGGATGCGTGTTTTACCGGAAAATCCGAGCAGGGTAAATTTCGAATGATCGGTGTTACTGGCTGGTGACATGGTTGTCGCTCCGTTGCGAGAGTGGTAATGCGCTCCTACTAAGCAAGTTGTGTGCCATTCTGTTGATTTTAGTTAAAACAGCAGGTAAAGAGTGTTGTTAGCCAGTTTGATGGGGGCAGGCTGCCCATTTGAGGTGCGTTGATGTTGTACAGGGTGCTTTTTTGGCTCGTAAGCCCTTTGTGGCGGTAGTCGGCCTTGATCAAAGCAGGTATGGTGCATTGTCAGATTTTGAGGTATTGGATGTTGATGAGTAATCAGGCAGAGGTGGATCTGCAGTGGATGAGGCGTGCGTTACAGTTAGCTGAACGTGCTGAGCGGTCGGGTGAGGTGCCGGTGGGTGCCGTGCTGGTAAAAGATAATGAATTGCTGGCGGAGGGGTGGAATCGCCCGATTGGGCTGCATGATCCCACGGCGCATGCAGAGGTGATGGCGCTGCGTGCCGCAGGAGAAGCCGTTGGGAACTACCGTCTTTGCGAGACAACGCTCTATGTGACGCTTGAACCCTGTGTGATGTGCGTCGGGGCCATTGCACATGCGCGCGTTGAGCGGCTGGTCTACGCTGCTGCTGATGCGAAAAGAGGCGCGGTGGATAGCGCCTTTAACCTGCTGCAGCCGGGAAACTTTAATCACAATGTGGTCTGTGAAGGCGGGGTGCTGGCTGAGCCCTGCGGAGCGCTGCTGCGAGATTTTTTCAGGCGTCGTCGCTGAAGCGCAATGCTGGGCTACATCACCGCGGGCATAACCGAGCGGCCGCGATCAAAAACTGAGTGCTGCACTGGCTTCACCTGTGTAATTTTAAGTGGGCGATCCAGTTTCCCGTTCTCCGTTCTCCATACCAGAATGTCATAGTAGCTACGGATGTTCTCAACATAACGCAGCGCCTCATTACCGCGTGCATAGCCGTATTTGGTGTTTTTATACCAGCGTTTCTGCATCAGCAGCGGTAGATTCTCCTTGACGTCGATCCACTTGTCCGGATTGCCGCCCCGCTTTTGAGTGATGATGCGCGCATCATGCAGATGCCCCATGCCGATGTTATAGGCCGCCAGTGCAAACCAGGTGCGATCCGGGTCGGGAATACGCTTAGGCAGGCGTTTTTTCAGCTGAGCAAGGTAGCGCCCGCCGCCCAGAATACTGTTACGAGGCTTGATGCGATTTTCGTAGCCCATATCGGCAGCTGTCGCGCGGGTGAGCATCATGATGCCGCGCACACCGGTTGGCGAGATTGCGCGTGAATTCCAGTGCGACTCCTGATAGCCGACCGCCGCCAGTAGGCGCCAGTCCATCCTGTTTTTTTCTGCCGCCTCATGGAAGTACTTCATATAGCGCGGCAGGCGTTGATTGATATGGCGCATAAAAGTGCGGGTACCCACATAATCAAAATCCTGAATATGGCCGTAATGGCGCTCCATGATCTGATTGAGCTGTCCATTCTGTTTTATCATTTTGAAGAACTGCTGGGCTTCCAGGTAGAGGCTGTGGTCATTACCAAGCGGGAACGCCCATGCAAGCTGTTGTGGGCCGGTGAAATCGAAGGCGACGCGCAGTTCCGGGTAGAAACGCTGATTCATCTGCACCTCGTTCGAGTCGGCAATGGCAAAGCGCGTCTCTTTTTTCCACACCTTTGATAACAGTTCATCACTGTCGATCTCGTTGGTTTCCGACCAGCTCAGCTGCGGATACTGCTTGCTAACTTTTTGAAGACGCGCCGCATGGCTGCTACCGGCGATCACTTCCAGGGTGGTGCCAGTGATGTCGTGCAGGCTTTCTGGGCGGTTATCGCTCGAACGATAGACCACCTGTTGTGAGATGGTTTGATAGGCAGAACTAAAACGCACCCGACTTCTACGTTCGTTGGTGATGGTCAGACCTGCTGCCGCAAGGTGCGCTTCACGCTCTGCTACCATCGGAATGATGTCGTTGAAGTTAGATGCTATTTTTACCCGCAGCTTAACGCCGAGGTGGTCAGCAAAGAGTTTGGCAATGTCATATTCAGGGCCGGTCGGGCCGAAAGGGCCTTCATAGTAAGTCGTTGGGCCGTTGCGGGTAACAATGACCAGCTCACCCTGGCTTTTAACCTGCTCAAGCGTTGATGGGGTGTCGACGCAGCCTGTCAGCGTCAGGCTGGATGCAGTGGCAATCACCAGGGCGATGAGGCGCTGGAGTGGGCTGCTCTGTAATCGATGCTGTTTCATTGTATAGAGTTCAATCCCAACGACGCTTATTAAAAATGCTGTCTATCTTTAGGACCGCTCCCTGCTGTTCAGTCCTCATGAATGCGGTGGCAATGCTCAAAAAGGCAAATAACCCTGTATTCAAGTTGGGCACATTTTATACGATTCGACCGAGTGGACAAAGGTAATTTTGGCTTCATACGGTGTTGTGCTCCTAACTCAATGAAATAACAGTATTATTGTTATGACAAAAAATTGACCGCCACTGTTTTTACATGAACTATTTATTTGTGCATCAATCGATAATTCATTGAAATTAGGATTATTATTCTGTTGCGCTGAAACAATTCGACAGCGATTTTCTCTTATCGTTCGGTTACCCGTTAAATTATTGTTTGCATAGAAGAGGCGCCTGCTTTAATCTTCTGCGCCTTGTCTCGTGGCATCATCGCGCAGATAATAAGGAGAGATGTCCGAGTGGTCGAAGGAGCACGCCTGGAAAGTGTGTGTACGTTTGCGCGTACCGAGGGTTCGAATCCCTCTCTCTCCGCCATGATTAAAGTTTATGGTGGCCTGTATCGGCCCCCTCGCAACGGTAAACTGTGAACCCCGTCAGGCCTGGAAGGGAGCAGCGGCAGCAGTGGCCCCGTGTGCCGGGGTGTGGTGGGTACGGGTCGCCTCCATTTCTATAGTCATTCTTGTGTGCTCTGATTTGCCCGATGATGGCGTTTCAAATGCTTATTTACAGTTGTAAGCCGCTAATCTCTGCTCGGGAATCGAACAACTCAGGGTGTGCTGAAATCGCCGCATTTCATTATATGGGAATGCTCTGAATTTAGGGTAGAATGGTCGGCTTCGATTAATGAGCCGGCGTAGCCCACGAAAATAAATTTATGAGTTATCAAGTCATTGCGCGTAAGTGGCGGCCCAGAGTGTTTGCCGAGATGGCTGGGCAGGAGCATGTGCTGCGCGCCATTATTAATGCGCTGGATAATGATCGCCTGCATCACGCCTTCCTTTTTACCGGTACCCGTGGGGTGGGTAAGACGACGATCGCTCGTATTCTTGCCAAATCGCTGAATTGTGAAACCGGTGTGAGCTCCAAACCCTGCGGACAATGTAGCGCCTGTAGTGAGATTGACGAAGGGCGTTTTATCGATCTGATTGAGGTGGATGCGGCGTCGCGTACCAAAGTCGAAGATACGCGTGAACTGCTGGAGAATGTGCAGTACGCGCCGACCCGTGGGCGCTACAAGGTCTACCTGATCGATGAGGTGCACATGCTCTCGACCCACAGCTTCAACGCACTGTTGAAGACGCTGGAAGAGCCGCCGCCACATGTGAAATTTTTACTGGCTACGACTGACCCACAGCGCCTGCCGGTGACAGTTCTATCGCGCTGCCTGCAGTTTAACCTGAAACGCCTATCACAGAAATTAATTAGAGAGCACCTCGCCTTTGTGCTGGGTGAAGAGAAGATCGAATTTGACCTGTCTTCGCTGACACTGCTGGCACATTCGGCTGATGGCAGTATGCGAGACGCGTTGAGCCTGCTGGATCAGGCGATCGCCTTTGGTGGTGGCAAGCTCGAAGTGGCTGAAGTGCGCGAGATGCTCGGCACCATTGATCAGCATCATGTAATGACCTTGCTGCAGCATCTGGCCGATAAAAATGGCGCAGCGCTGCTGCAGGAGGTCGATACGCTGGCACAGCAGTCACCAGACTTTGGCGCTGTACTGGCAGCGATGATCAGTGTGCTGCATCAGGTCGCACTGGTGCAGGCGGTACCGACTGCGCTGGGAGATGAGACCGCAGGGCGCGATGAACTGCTTGCATTGGCAGCACAGCTGAGCGCTGAAGATACCCAGCTCTTTTACCAGATCGCACTACTGGGGCGGCGCGATCTGGAATTAGCGCCGGAGGCTCGCGCTGGGTTTGAGATGGTGCTGCTGCGCATGCTGGCCTTTCAGCCTGCCAGTACGGTGACACCATCAGCACCGAACCCGAACGGGAGCGGCACAACGGTGGCGCAGCCTGGCTCCACAGGGGGGGTACCTGCCGCAGCATCAGAGGTGAAAAGCGTAACCTCCACAGCCTCGGTGACCACGGCTGCTCATGAGTGGAGTGAAGTGGTTGCCGCCCTTAATTTGAGCGGTGCGGTGCGTAGCCTCGCAGTGAACTCATCGCTGGTTGAGCGAAGTGACAGGGTGATTACGTTACTGCTGGATGCTGGCCATGCGCATCTGCGTAATGAGAAGTTTGAACAGCGTTTTGAAGCGGCGTTACAGCAACACTTTGGCCAGAAATTAAAGCTGGTGATGACGGTGGGCGCACCGCAAGCTGAGACACCCGCATCGAAGCAGGCGCGTGTTGCGGGTGAACGTAAACAGACAGCGCTTGAAGCGATTGAAGCGGATACTAATGTACAATCACTCCAGGAGGCCTTCGGCGCAAAGGTGATTGTGGAGTCGGTAAACCCCGTGGACTGAAGCGGTTGTGGTCGTAATCATTCGTAAATTTTTAGATCTGTTTTTTATATTTGAGAGAGGAAAGAGATAATGAAAGGTGGCTTGGGTAACTTGATGAAACAGGCGCAGCAGATGCAGGAAGATATGCAGAAGGCGCAGGAAGAGCTGGCCAATATGGAAGTGACCGGTCAGGCTGGCGGCGATATGGTTAGCATCGTGATGACTGGGCGCCATGATGTGCGCCGTGTCTCCATTGACGATAGTCTGTTAAAAGATGACAAAGAGATGCTGGAAGATCTGATTGCCGCTGCGGTTAATGATGCCGTGCGCAAAGTTGAAAAAGTGAGCCAGGAACGGATGGCCAGCATGACCAGTGGTATGCCGCTTCCCCCCGGAATGAAACTGCCGTTCTAATGTTTGTGGCGTTGTCGTTAGCCGCCTCAGCATCGGTTGTTGAGCAATGGTAGATCGCTCACTGATTGGGCGGCTGGTTGAGGCGTTGCGCTGTCTGCCGGGAGTCGGCCCGAAATCGGCGCAGCGGATGACTTTTCATCTGCTGGAGCGTGACCGCAACGGCGCCAGGCGGCTGGCACATGCGCTGCTGGCAGCAGCGGATCATGTTGGTAACTGCCGTGTCTGTCGTACCTTAAGCGAAGATGATGTGTGCCGTATCTGTGCCAACCAGAAGCGCGATCATAGCCAGCTCTGTGTGGTGGAGATGCCTGCCGATGTGCAGGCCGTTGAACAGTCGGCCGCTTATCGTGGGCTCTATTTTGTATTGATGGGCCACCTGTCGCCAATTGATGGTATCGGGCCAGACGATATTGGGCTTGACCATCTTGCACAGCGACTCGATGGTGGTGAGGTGAAAGAGGTGATTCTTGCGGCAAACCCCACCGTAGAAGGCGAGGCCACATCACACTATATTGCAGAGCTTGCGCGCCTGCGTGGGATAAAATCGACGCGGATCGCATACGGTGTGCCATTTGGCGGTGAGCTTGAATATGTTGATGGTGGCACATTAACTCACGCCTTTGCCGGGCGGAGAGAGGTTTAACGGGAGCTGCCTCCCCTTCCGGCAAGCCCTCTACTGGGGCGAAAGAGAGGGGGCGTGACACGGGATGTTGTGATATGTTTCACTGGCAGATTGAGAGCGCTATGCTGGTCTGAATTATAACGTTGCGGAATACATAGGGGATTTTGGTTATTTATTCCCCCTCTTTTTATGTAGTCTTGATATACTCAAGCTGAATGAGAGCTGAATATTTTCGACGAAAGGGGCTGCTGCTAATGCGAGTGGTTTCAAGGTAAAGGTAAAGAATGCAGTTAACACTTTATACAGATTATTCACTACGTGTACTGGTATATCTTGGCCTGAAAGATGATGAGGGGCTATCAACGATTACCGAAATTTCAGATAATTACGCCATCTCTCGTAACCACCTGGTTAAAGTGGTTCACAACCTTTCAAATAACGGTTTTATCCATACCGTGCGCGGGAAGGGTGGTGGAATGCGGCTGGCATTTTCACCGGATGAAATTAATATCGGTACTGTCGTGCGTGCTACGGAAAATAATTTTAACATCGTTGAATGTTTTGAGCGTGATGATAGTAGTTGCCCAATTACGCCGGTGTGTGCATTAAAAGGGGCGCTTAAAGAGGCAAGCCGTAACTTTCTTGCGGTGCTGGATCGCTACACGCTGGCCGACGTACTGACCAACCGTGACGAGCTTGCTGCCTCATTCAAATCGATCAATATTGTCGAGCAGCCGATGGCTCAGCCGCCTATTGAGCCGTCAATGAAAATGAGTTCCTGACTGCCCGGCCAGGTACTGGCAGCTACTATTGAAGCTCATCGTAGAGCTTATGGTAGCTTGCCATTCGAACTGAACTGATTTTTCCCGCCCCTGCTGCCGCTTCAATTGCGCAACCTGCGTTACGGCGGTGGCTACAGTTTCTGAATTTACACCTGCCCAGGTAGGGCTTAAACTCTTTAAAGCCTTGCGCAAGCTGCTCTGCGTTCACTTTCCACAGGCCAAATTCACGTACACCCGGTGAATCGATCAGGTGCCCCCCTAGCGGCAAGTGGTAGAGCACGGTGGTTGTGGTGGTATGTTTTCCCAGCCCCGAATGTGCCGAGACCTCATTGGTGCGAATGGCGAGTTGCGGCATGATGGCGTTGATCAAGGATGACTTTCCCGCGCCAGACTCACCGACAAAGATGCTGGTTTTATTGCAGAGCCGGGCGTTGAGCGCCTCAATGCCGATCGCTGCTTTTGTACTTGTCAGTAAGGTTGTATAGCCAATGTTCTGGTAGATGCTGAGCGCCTTCTCCATCCGCTCAATTGTCTCTGGTGATGCCAGATCACATTTGTTGAGCAGGACCAGCGGCGTCGCTCCCAGCAGCTCTGTTGCGACGATGTAGCGATCCGTCAACGCCGTGTTGAACGCATAGTGAGCCTGTTCATCACCGACATCAGGAATAGCGTTGACGATGATCAGCTGGTCGATGTTAGCCGCAGTCTCTTTCGGCTGGCCGCGGCGGTCCGGGCGGGTTAACATCCCGCGGCGTGGCATCAGTGTGGTGATGACGCCGCCGTCACCGCTCACCTCCCAGGTGACAAAATCGCCGCACAGTGGTGATATTTTTTTGCGGCTGACACACTGAGTAATCTTACCGTCGCTATCTTCTACTGCATAAAAGTTGCTGTAGCGCGCAATCACAAGCCCATTGTATCCAGTCGGAAACGTGATCATCGCATCAGCTGCCTGGTCGGGTTAAGGGTGCTGGCCACACCTGTTAGCGCTTTTCTCTGGAGAGGTGTGCGATCCTCACTGGAGCTGGCGGGTGAGAGTCATGAAAGGCAGAGTAAAGGTGGTCTGGCGTTAACGTTGCGGCATTCTCCTCATACATTTTGACCAGCGCCTGAATCAGATCTTCCGCATTGGCATGTTCAGCAGCAAAGTCATCGGCCTCAAACTCATGTTTACGTGACATGCGCGACATAATCGGGCCGATAAAAAAGGTAAAGACAGGCATCACCAGCATAAACAGCATCAGTGCGGTGTGGGTCGATGGGGTCTCGACTCCCAGACCGTGAAAAAACCACGGCTGATTAATCAGCCAGCCGAGTAGTGCCAGCGCAGCGAGACTCATCGCCGCCATAGAGATCAGCCGTTTTTTGATATGGCCATGTTTAAAGTGGCCCAGCTCATGGGCAAGCACCGCCTCGATCTCTTCAGGGGAGAGCGATTCAATCAGCGTATCGTAAAAGACGATTCGTTTATTGGTGCCGAGCCCGGTAAAATAGGCGTTGCCGTGACCAGAACGGCGTGACCCGTCCATCACAAAAATACCGTTGCTGCTAAAGCCGCTCTTCTCCATCAGGGTTTCGATACGCTCTCTCAGCGCCTGATCTTCCAGTGGCTGAAACTTGTTGAAGATAGGAGAGATGAATGCAGGGTAGGCCCACATCATAAAGAAGATAAATGCCATCCACACCAGCCATACATAGAGCCACCACAGGCTGCCTGATTGCTGCATGAGCCACAGTACAATCCATGCGAGAGGAATGCCAAAGACGAGTGTAATCGCGGTTGTTTTGAGCGTATCTGTCACGAACAGTTTTGGGGTGATTTTATTAAAGCCAAAGCGCTCTTCGATAACAAAGGTTTTATATGCGGAGATGGGGAGGTCAAACAGGCTGCCGATCACAAAGGCGCTGACCAGAACGGCGACACCGGTCGTGAGCGGTGAAAGCTCCAGGGTCTGCCATGCATTATCCAGCAGGTTGAGGCCGCCACCGATGGTCCAGACGAACAGCAGCAGAGTGGCGACAATGAGGTCGATCATCTCAAGGTTGATGTTGGTCGTGGTGTAATCGGCTGCCTTATGATGCGCCTCCAGCGAGATCTTGCTGTCGAATGGTGGCGGAACTGTTTCACGGTGATGGGCAACGCAGTTTTTCTGGCGCAGCGCCAGCCATAGCTGAACCCCGAGCGTGAGCAGTGCCATGAGTATAAATACCACTGAAAATGTGTTCATTTAGCTCCGATTCCGTTATCCGATCCAGTGACACGACGCACATGGTTCTTTGCTACAATGCGCATTAAAATCATTTGGATTCATTCGTCTGTAATTTAGCCTGGGAAGAGTTTACCACTATGCCGCAAAGCCCTAACAACCTTGTTTGGCTTGATCTTGAAATGACAGGACTGCTTCCAGAGCAGGATTGTATCATTGAGATCGCCACGATCGTTACCGATAGCGATCTAAATGTACTCGAAGAGGGGCCGGTATTCGCCATTCACCAGAGCGATGAAATTTTGAACGGTATGGATGAGTGGAATACCCGTCAACACGGCCGTTCAGGGCTGATCGACCGTGTGCGTGAGAGCAAAATCACAACGATTGAGGCGGCGCGTGAGACGCTCGACTTTATTCAGAAATATGTTCCGGCAGGAAAGTCGCCGATGTGCGGTAATACTATCTGTCAGGATCGCCGTTTTATGTACCGTCTGATGCCGGAGCTGGAGGCCTATTTTCACTATCGGAACCTTGATGTGAGTACACTGAAAGAGCTGGCGCGTCGCTGGTCGCCCGAAGTCTATCAGGGGTTCAGCAAAACCTCATCACACCTGGCAATGGATGATATTCGTGATTCAATTAATGAGCTGAAACACTACCGTGAGCACTTCATACAGTTGCCATGTTAACAGCCCCCGGTTTTGAAATAATTTATCTATTAGCATTTAGGAGAGTCGCGGATGATTAACGCTTCGCAGGCGTGGCACGTTGCCATGCATATCAACAAAGGTAGTGCGGGTGCTGTCGTTTCTGTTTGTCATGACGGCGAAAAAACAGTCGTTAACAAACCCCCGTTAGTGTCCGCACAGAGCGGTGAGCGTGAGCAGGTGTTTATTGGCCTGGCTGCTGATGGTGCGGTGATTCAGATGGCAGCCAATAGTCAGGCGATCAAACATGTGGATACCTTTGTGGCGGAGAGCTATGTGCCATACGCCTACCCTTACTTTGATGGAGATACCCACTGGTACTCGTACGATGGTGATAAAGAGAGCGGTGAAGATCGTCAGGCCTGCCCGACGGGTGGTGCGCCGATGCTGGTGGTACGCAATAATGGTGAAAGCGCCGAGGTGGTGAAACTGATCTGCCTTGGACGCGGCCACCATGTGGTAGCATTTTCTGCGCCGACGAAAACGAATACCGCTATTCCTAAACGCGCCTTTGTCAGTAACCTGCTGGATGGCAATATTGTCGTGCTGGGCAATGATCCGGCAGATACGGAGCACTATCTACAGGTAATCAAGATCATCGATCTATGCGAGCCGGACAGAGAGAAGCGTGGCCAGCACTGCACTCCCAATAACGCATTCCCACACGGCATGGCCTTTTCGCCGCTGACTGGCAAAATCTACAGCCTCAATAACGGCTATGCTTCGATTGTGGTGGTTGATCCTGTGTCGCTTGAGATCGATTCTCGCCTGCAGATGAAGAAAAGCAGCAACCTGCTGTTGAGTGGCGATGGGCGTTATCTGATCGGTAAAGGGGCTGATCGTAAAAGTGACCCGGAACATGTGATAGGGCGGCTGTCGGTGGTCGATGTGATGAGTGGCAATACCGAAATCGCACTTGATCTGCCCGATATCTACCCGAGTACCTATCGCTTCAATCGAGACGGCAGCAAGCTCTATGTGACGACCGCCGCGACCGGTAAAGGGGTGCAGCGCGAAAACCTGAGGATCGATCTGTTGCAGGTCTATGACACCTCGGCGCTGCCTGCATTAAAGCTGATTAAAGAGGTAAAAGTGGGGGTGGCTGATTGTGGCCGTCGTCCGCTGGCCTACACTGCGTCAAATAGCGGGCCAGATCGGCTCTTTATCCCGAACCCAACCGATGGCACATTAACGGTGCTTGATGGTGCAACGGATGAGGTGATCGAGACTGTTGATATTGATGAGGGCAATGCCAAAGAGATCACCTTCTCATTCTGGGATGGCGAACTCTTCGGTAGTTAATCGAAACGGGACCTCTAGCGTATCGATTCTGGGTGCTGTGCCAATGCCCACTCAATATGTTCACGCACCATGGCGGATGAATCATAACGGCGCTGTGTGAGTGCGGCGATGATCGCTGGTTGCGTCGGTGCATTGCCGAGTGCCACGGCGATGTTGCGCAGCCAGCGCTCATGCCCAATGCGACGAATGGCAGAGCCGGCGGTGTTGTCGAGAAACTGTTTTTCACTCCATGCAAACAGCTCAATTAGTCTGCTGCTGTCGAGTTGGTGGCGCACCTGAAAATCCTGTTCGCGTGTCAGTTGGGCAAAACGATTCCATGGACAGAAGAGCTGGCAGTCGTCGCAACCATAAATGCGGTTGCCGATGAGCGGACGAAACACCACTGGAATTGAACCGTGCAGTTCAATGGTGAGGTAGGAGATGCAGCGCCGTGCATCGAGTTTATAGGGTGCGATGATGGCGTCGGTAGGGCAGCAGTCGATGCAGGCCCTGCAGCTGCCGCAGTGGTTCTGGCCGGGCGGGTCAACCGGTAACGGCAGGTCGGTATAAAGCTCACCGAGGAAAAACCAGGAGCCTGCTTTCTGGTTAATCAGATTGGTGTGTTTGCCGATCCAGCCCAGCCCCGACTTTTGCGCCAGTGCCTTCTCAAGTACCGGGGCGCTATCGGTAAAGGCGCGGTATGAATAAGGGCCGACCGCTTTTTCAATCTGTGTTGCCAGCTTCTGAAGCCGTTGGCGCAGCACTTTATGGTAGTCACGCCCCATCGCGTAGCGTGAGACATAACCAAGGGTTGGGTCGTTAAGACAGTCTTCCGCCTGGTGCTGGTCGTTGACCAGATAATCCATCCGTACCGAGATCACCCGCAGGGTGCCAGGTTCCAGCTCGGCCGGACGGCTGCGCCTGGTGCCGTGGCGTGCCATGTAATCCATCTCACCGTGGTGGCCTGCATTAAGCCAGTTGAAGAGATGGGCCTCATCTTCAGCCAGATCGGTGTCACTGATCGTCATCCCCCCAAAACCGAGCGCCCTGCTCCAGGCGCGAATCTTGTCAACCAGCGTAGCAAGTGCCTGCGGTGATAATATGGGTGGAGGCTGTTGTGAGTTTGACATAAGCGCTATGATAACGCGTATGAGTTTGTTGCCACATAGATTGTATCGTGTTGCTGATGTACGGGCGCTTGACCGCATTGCGATCGAAGCCTATTCCATTCCGGGGATGACATTGATGGCGCGTGCAGGTACGGCGGCCTTTACTGTATTAGGTGAGCGCTGGCCTGACGCGCAGCGTATTGCGGTGGTTTGTGGGGATGGCAATAATGGGGGCGATGGGTTCGTCGTGGCACGACTGGCACACGAAGCAGGGCTTGAGGTGACGGTGGTATTACTGGCGGCAGTCGACTCACTAAAAGGCGATGCCCGGCTTGCCTGTCAGTCGATGGTCGCTGCGGGTGTGGAGCCGAACATGATGGTGCCTGGTCTGTTGAACGGCGTGGATCTGATTGTCGATGCACTACTGGGTACCGGGCTAGCGCGGCCGGTCGATGGTGCCATGCGCAGTGCGATTGCTGAGATCAACACCGCTCCAGCGCCGGTGCTGGCAATCGATATTCCATCGGGGCTGAATGGCGATCGTGGCGTCGAGATGGGGATGGCGGTCAGTGCGACTGTGACCATCACATTTATCGGTGTGACGCAGGGGATGTTGACGGCAGCAGGTCCCGACTACTGCGGTGAGATTCTGTTTGATGATCTGCAGCTGCCAGCCACGCTCTTTGAACATGTTGCCCCCACTGCTGCACGTATTGAATGTGATCAGTTTTCGACATTACTGCCGCCTCGGGCACGTTCAACCCATAAAGGTGACTGTGGTCACGTGCTGGTGGTGGGTGGTGCGCCGGGAATGAGCGGCGCGGCGCGCATTAGCGGTGAGGCGGCGCTGCGCTGCGGTGCCGGGCTGGTCTCGATTGCAACAGCGGCTGCAGATGTGGCCACAATGAATCACACACGCCCGGAGTTGATGGTCCATGTCGTGGGTGATGCGAATGAACTGCACCCATTGGTGAAACAGGCCGATGTGATCGCGATTGGCCCGGGGCTTGGTCAGTCGGCCTGGGGGATGACACTGCTGGCTGCCGCACTGGCGTACGATGCGCCATTGGTGGTCGATGCTGATGGGTTGAACCTGCTGGCGGCCGACCCCTGTATGCGTGATGACTGGATTCTGACCCCGCACCCCGGTGAGGCGGCGCGCCTGTTAAACTGTTCGACCCGTGAAGTGCAGGCCGATCGCTTTTCTGCCATCGATGCGCTGCAGCGCAAGTATGGTGGGGTAGTGGTATTAAAGGGGAGTGGTTCACTGGTGATCGATCAGGATGGTGCAGTCTCCCTCTGTGATGCCGGTAATCCCGGCATGGCCAGTGGTGGTATGGGTGATCTGCTGACCGGGGTGATCGCCGCGCTGATTGCGCAAGGGCTGAGCCTGGCAGATGCGGCGAGGTTTGGTGTGTCGCTCCACGCCAGCGCGGCTGACCATGCGGCCATGTGTGGCGAGCGAGGGATGCTGGCGAGTGACCTGTTACCTCACCTGCGAAAACTGGTGAACGGGTTGTGACGGGGGTGGTCACAGCTGTTGAAAAAAGCTGGACTGTCTCATCCGCTGATGAGATGGAGACGCTAGGGGCACGCTTTGCCGGCGCGATCAACGGCGGCGGTGTCATCTTTCTGGATGGCCCGCTAGGCGCAGGTAAAACAACCTGGACGCGCGGATTTTTACAGGCACTTGGCCACCAGGGGGCTGTGAAGAGCCCCACCTATACGTTGGTAGAGTCCTACTTTCTGCCGGGTGGGGTAGTGCATCACTTTGATCTTTACCGCCTCGGGGATCCTGAAGAGCTTGAATATATGGGGGTTCGAGATTATTTTTCAGCGGATGCACGCTGTCTGGTGGAGTGGCCAGAACGGGGTGATGGAATCATTGGTGAGGCCGATATCGTATTAACGTTGCGCTATTGTGATGATGGACGAGCACTCTCCGCGCGCGCAAATAGTGGAAAAGGGGGGGGGTTATTGCTACAGCTCACATGAAAGATGCCGTTAGATGATGAAATAGCTTGATGTTGATGGGTAGGTTTGTCATCTATCTTGTTAAAAATATTGCAATTAAATAATAAATGAATTAAAAGTATTGCTGTAGGGATAAAGCAGAGCCAAGGGTAATGAAAAAAATAAGTCTCATATTCTTGTTAACACTGCCGTGGGCCTGCTCTGCCGCAGGCATTCAAATCAACGGTGTGCGTACCTGGCAGGCACCTGATAACACCCGCGTGGTGTTTGATATCAGTAGTAAAAGTGCCGATTATAAACTGTTTCGCCTCGCCAACCCGCCTCGTCTGGTTATCGATTTCAAAAATACACGTCTGACTGGAAAAGTACTCAAGCCAGCTGACAGCGATGTCATTCTTAAAAATATTCGTAGTGCTGCCCGTCCGAACAACGGCTTACGAGTCGTACTCGATCTGCATGATCAAACAAAGTTCAAGAGCTTCCTGCTCAAGCCTTATAAGCAATATGGCCACCGCCTGGTGGTTGATCTGTTGCATGGCGAATCACTACAGACCAATCACCAGATGGTGCCGAAGGTGGCTAAAAACAGGCCGCTTAACACCACGCCAAAGCAAGCTGTAAAAGCGCGTTCACAGCCGCGAGTAGCGAAAGCACGAGACCTTGTGATCGCCATTGACGCAGGTCATGGGGGTGAAGATCCAGGGGCGCATGGGCCGGGTGGTACCAATGAGAAAGATGTGGTGTTTGCGATTGCGAAAAAGCTGGCTGCGCTGATTGAGAAAGAGAAGGGGATGCGCCCATTAATGATTCGGGATGGCGACTACTACCTGAGCCTGCGCCAGCGAACTCAGAAGGCGCGGGATAATCGAGCCGACATGTTTATCTCGATCCATGCCGACGCCTTCAGGGATAAACGGGTCTACGGTACCTCTGTCTATATCCTGTCTGAAAATGGTGCGACCAGCGAGGCGGCACGCTGGCTGGCTGAGAAAGAGAATGCCTCAGATCTGATAGGTGGGGTGAGCCTGGACGACAAGGATAATATGTTGGCGCGCGTACTGCTCGATCTCTCACAGACCGCCACCAAACAGGCGAGTTATGAGGCGGGGCGTGAGCTTCTGCAGGAGCTGAGGCCGCTGGGTAAACTGCACAAAAAAGAGGTGCAGCAAGCTGCCTTTGCGGTGCTGAAGTCACCCGATATTCCATCGGTGCTGGTTGAGACCGCCTTTATCTCCAACCCCTCAGAAGAGAAGAAATTACGCAGTAACAAGCATCAGACTGTGTTGGCCAGGGCGCTCTTAAAAGGGGTGCGTGAATACTTTATAAAGAATGCACCGCCAGGCACATTATATGCGATGAAATCACGTGAACATGTGATCTCAAGTGGAGACACGCTTTCAGAGATCGCGCAGCGATACCACGTGAGTATTGCCAGTATTCGCTCTGAAAATAAATTGTCGGGGGATAATGTCCGGGTCGGACAGGTTCTGAAAATCCCCGCCTTTGGGGATAGTTAAAACGCAGTTTGAAGCTCAGGCAACCGAGCGCTTAAGTCTTTCTATCTCTTTTGCCTGATGTTCGATCATCTGCGCTTGACTCTGAATAACCCCCAACATTTCACTGGAGCGAGAGGCCGGTTGAGTCTCCCTTCTTTCGTTAAGCACCTGGCCAATGATGGCGCGCAATGCATGCTCATCGCAGGGTTTTTCAATGTAGCGCATCACCTGTGCCTCATTGACGGCACCATAGAGTGACTCTTTGGTGCAGTAACTACTGAGGATGATGCGTGATGTTCTTGGTTGTGACCGCATATACTGTTTTAGAAAAGTGATGCCGTCCATTTCAGGCATCATATAGTCAGAGATGACAATGTCGTAGTCAGCCTGAATGGCTTTTTCGAGTGCGACATGGGCAGAAGTAAAGGCATCAATTTCGCAGTTGGGTATTGGGGTTAAAATTTTATTTAACATGCGTAGACATGTGCGGTCATCATCGACCAGTAAAATCCGATGGGTACGGCTCATGGTGATTTCTCACTTTTTTGTTTGTCTGTTTCGCGGCTACCACGGCAATTTATAATGTGACGATATTGCTCATTAAGTAGTCTTTTTTCAGGTGGGCTATCGCCCTCGATGATCACCTCTTTATCGTCCTGATGCGCTGAAACTTGAGTGTGGTGGGTGGTCATGGCACGCCTGAAAACGGGAGGCTGGTAACCGCCTGATAGATAATAGGAGTTATCGATTAATTGTCAGAAAGGATGCACGAGAGTCAGATATTATCGAGACGGTTTGTTTATAATGGCAGCACTGAAAACGTGGTGAAACTACTGATGTCTAACTCCAGCTCTACTTCTAAACTGCAAAGCGCGCCGACGAAGCGTATCCACCACCTCACCTCTCAGTTGGCAAATCAGATCGCTGCGGGCGAGGTGGTTGAACGGCCCGCTTCAGTGGTGAAAGAGTTACTGGAAAACAGCCTGGATGCGGGTGCCAGCCAGATTGAGATCGATGTAGAGCAGGGTGGCACGCGCCTGATCCGGGTGAGGGATAATGGCGTGGGGATTCATCGCGATGATCTGACGCTGGCCCTGAATCGTCATGCAACCAGCAAGATTCTCGATGCCGACGACCTTGATGGTATCGCGACACTGGGTTTTCGCGGGGAAGCGCTGCCGAGTATCGCTTCTATCTCACGGCTTAGCCTGACATCGCGTCAGCAGGGTGATGAGAGTGGCTGGCGCATCAGCAGTGAAGGTTATGCACCAGAGGTTGCCGTTCCTTGCGCTCACCCTGCCGGGACGACGGTTGAGGTTCGTGATCTCTTTTTTAACACCCCTGCACGGCGAAAATTTCTGCGTAAAGAGAAGACCGAGTTTGGCCACCTGGAAGAGGTGGTTAAGCGGATTGCATTAAGCCATTTCGATGTGGGTTTTCAGCTCAGGCACAATCAGCGTGTGGTGCTGTCGCTGCGCCCGGTGGCGAATCCGGATCACTATATTGAGCGGGTAGCGGCGATCTGTGGCGAGCCATTCAGGCAGCATGCGCTCGCAATTGAGTATGAGGCTGCCGGCTTGCGGCTATGGGGGTGGGTAGCGCTGCCGACTTTTTCGCGCAGCCAGGCAGACATGCAGTACTTCTATGTGAATGGGCGCGTGATTCGTGACAAGTTAGTGAGCCATGCGATTCGCCAGGCTTACCGGGATGTGCTCTACCACGGGCGTCATGCCGCATTTGTGTTGAATCTCGAGATCGCGCCAGAGCAGGTCGATGTTAATGTCCATCCCACCAAACATGAAGTGCGTTTTCGTGAGGGGCGGCTGGCGCATGACTTTATTTTTCGTGCGATTCACCGCTCACTGGCCGATGTGAGGCCGGGTGAAACGGAGAATGGAGGCGCTACCGATCAATCGGTATCGCAGCTGGGGGTGAGTCAGACAGCAGCCCAGAGCAGCCCAGCGACATCACTGGCTACTTCCCGGCTCTCGGTAAGCAGTGGGGGCGCAGCAGGCTACTCTCATCAATCAAATATCCCCCTGGGTGTGGGGGAAAATCGGCAGGACACCTATCAGATATTATCTGAGGCGGAGACGACGCAAGCAGTGGCCGACGCTTCTGTGGATGGTGCCGCGCAACTGCCGCCGCTGGGATTTGCCGTTGCCCAGCTGCATGGGATCTATATTCTGGCTCAGAACGAGGCGGGACTGGTGCTGGTGGATATGCATGCCGCACATGAGCGTATCACATATGAGTGGATGAAGCAGACGTTCAGTGATGGTGGCATCAAGTCTCAGCCACTATTGGTGCCGCTCTCGGTAGCAGTTAACCAGAAAGAGGCGGCGCTGGCAGAGGAGTTTGCAGCGCTATTTTCATCGTTAGGGTTTGAGGTGCAGCGGATCGCTCCGGAGACATTGGTGGTGCGAGAGGTGCCGACGCTGCTGAGCAGTGCCGATATCGAAACCCTGCTGAGGGATGTACTGGCAGATCTCAACACCTATGGTGAGAGTGTGCGTGTTCAGGAGCGGCTTAACGAAGTGTTGGCGACGATGGCCTGCCACGGCTCTGTGCGCGCCAACCGAACGCTGACACTGCCCGAGATGAATGCGCTGTTACGTGATATGGAGCGCACCGAGCGCAGTGGCCAGTGCAATCACGGCCGCCCGACATGGACGCAAATGAGCCTGGCGGAGCTTGATAAACTATTTTTACGCGGCAGGTAATCGCAGCCAAAAAAAGGCCCGTGTCGCAAAGGGAGGGGGATGCGGGGCCACGGGCCAAGGGTGCTCAGACGATTTCCTGAGGAGAGTGCTGGAGAGGGAGAGATAACACCAGCACCAACATCTTTTATTATCCAGACCCATTCAGATAAAACCGTGATTATAGTCTCATCTTTATAAGCAGGTGGTCATGCGTGCTAATTTTCGCTAATTGCAGATGAAAAATACCCGTGTCGCAACGAGAGAGATGCGAGGCACGGGTTAAGGTTGCTTTGACGACGCGTGAAGGGTAAACGGAGGGGGGAGAGTGTTCCTCCTGTGCCTTCATGGTTCTATTATCGGCATTGATAGTAAAGAATACTGTGAGCCGAGTCGCAGTCCAGAGTTAATTGAAGGTTATCCGTTGGCGGCCAGTGTGTTGGCGATACCGATATAGTTGGCCGGGGTCATCTCAAGCAGGCGCCTCTTTTCTGCAGCGGGGATATCAAGTGTGTTGATGAAATCCTGAAAGATCTGCTGGGTGATGGTTTGACCCCGCGTCAGTTCTTTTAGCTTTTCATACGGTTTTTCAATTCCGTAACGACGCATCACGGTTTGAATCGGTTCCGCTAACACCTCCCATGAATTGTCGAGGTCTTGCAGCATACGCGCCGGATTGGCTTCTAGTTTTGAGATACCTTTCAGACATGAACGGTATGAGATCAGGCTGTACCCCAGTCCGACACCCAGATTACGCAGCACGGTTGAATCTGTCAGGTCGCGTTGCCAGCGTGAAATCGGCAGCTTGCTACCGAGGTGCTGAAAGATCGCGTTCGCCATTCCGAGGTTACCTTCCGCATTTTCAAAGTCGATCGGATTGACCTTGTGAGGCATGGTTGATGAACCCACTTCTCCCTCAACGGTGCGCTGTTTGAAATAGCCGAGAGAGATATAGCCCCAGATATCACGGGCATAGTCGATTAGAATCGTATTGAAATGAGCGATTGAATCAAAATACTGGGCGATAAAATCATGCGGTTCGATCTGTGTGGTATAGGAGTTCCACTCCAGCCCCAGACTGGTGACAAAACGTTGCGAAAAATCGTGCCAGTCGATTTCAGGATAGGCGGCATAGTGGGCGTTGTAGTTACCGGTCGCGCCGTTGATTTTCCCGAGTACCGGCGAAAGGATAAATTGATCGCGCTGGCGTTCCAGACGCCGCGCAACATTGGCCATCTCTTTGCCCAGTGTGGTAGGCGAAGCAGTCTGTCCGTGGGTGCGCGCCAGCATCGGCTGCTCTGCATATTTGTGCGCCAGCAGGGTAACCGTGCCGATAAGGTCATCCATTATTGGCGAGATTACCTGCGTTCTACCTTCACGTAACATCAGGGCGTAGGCAAGGTTGTTAATATCTTCCGAGGTGCAGGCAAAGTGGATAAACTCACTCACGCCATTTAGCTCGGCATTATCAGCTACTTTCTCTTTGAGATAATACTCAACCGCCTTCACATCATGGTTGGTAGTGCGCTCAATGGTTTTGACCTGCTCAGCATCATTGAGCCCAAAGTTATCGATGATCCCCTGCAGGTGGGCGTTGGCGTGCTCATTCAGGGGTGGTACTTCTTTGATCTCAGCGCAGTCGGCGAGCGCCTGAAGCCAGCGTATCTCAACCACTACCCTGAAATAGATCAGGCCGTATTCGCTAAAGATTGGGCGCAGCTCGTTGACCTTGTCGCTGTAGCGACCATCGATCGGAGAGATAGCGGTGAGCGTATTGAGTTCCATTGTTGACCTGCTGAATTGCTTAATCGGAATCTGCTGCATTATACAGAAATTCCCCTGCATTTTGCGCGATAAATTTTCGCTTGAACATCAATTGCAGACGGGTGCCGCCGCACTGATGCCATAAAATAGTTGAACGAATCGCCGCAAGTAACAGTGCCCGCACCTTGTTAGCGTTATCTGGATTGGCGAGATAGCCCTGCTCACCGTTGACGATGATGCGCGGTTTGATATTGCTGATGGTGCTGACATAGAGGTCAGCAATGCTGGCGACCACATTTTCATGGGTGATCGGGTAGTGCTCTGTCTGTGCCCGCACGCGCTCAATGCCATTGCTGAGCGTTGCAAGCATCGCCCTGTTTTTAGTGAGCTTGCCGGTGAGGTGCATGATGGTGACGATATATTTGGTCAACTCCATATCTCGCTTGTCAGTCTCCTCTCCAAACTGCTCCTGCAGCAGTTTGAGTCCGAGTGACAACCCTTCGGTGCTGCCGCCATAGACGGCCAACGTGTTGGGCGGGTCGCTCTCAAGAATACTCTGCAGGCTGGTTTCGAACGCCTTCTCATCGACACTGTTGGTGGTCGCCACATTCTGCACCAGGCGGGTCGCCTGGAATACGCCAGCGAGGGCGAGTATTTTTTCGTTAGCTGCATGACTCATGATGTTTGCCTTTACTGCTAGTTCAGTTGTTGATATCGGAAAGGGTGTCGCCAGTTTGATCGATAATACCGCCACCGAGACACTCATCACCACGGTAAAATACGATTGACTGACCGGGCGTGACAGCGCGCTGTGGCTGTTCAAACAGCACGCTTGCAGTGCCGTTATCGATCGATGTGATCGTACAGGGTTGATCCGTCTGGCGGTAGCGCACTTTGGCGCTGCAGCGGTAAGGGGGTGTTGGTGGGACACCGCTAACCCAGTGGAGTTCAATGGCATTAAGTGCCTGTTTGAATAGTGCCGGGTGATCTGTTCCCTGTGCAACCAGCAGTACATTCTCATCCAGGTTTTTAGCGACGACATACCAGGGTTCACCGCTACTATCCTCTTTTAGTCCGCCGATTTTCAGCCCTTTTCGCTGGCCGATGGTGTGGAACATCAGGCCGTCATGTCGGCCAATCGTCCTGCCATCAAGCGTCTGAATCTCACCCGGTTGTGCGGGGAGATAGGTGTTAAGAAAGGTTTTAAATTCGCGCTCGCCAATAAAGCAGATGCCGGTGCTATCTTTCTTGGCGTGATTTTCGAAGCCGGCTTCGGCCGCCATTGCGCGCACTTTCCCCTTGGGTAGTTCACCTAATGGAAATAGTGTTTTCGAGAGCTGGTCCTGACCCAGCGTGTAGAGGAAATAGCTCTGGTCCTTGTTGTTGTCTTTACCCTTGAGTAACTTGAAGCGGCCTTCTGTTTCAGCGATACGCGCATAGTGGCCAGTGGCGATTTTATCGGCGCCCTGTTGCAGCGCATAATCAAGAAAGGCCCTGAACTTGATCTCCTTGTTGCAGAGGATATCTGGATTGGGTGTGCGACCGCTTTTGTACTCATCAATAAAGTACTGAAAGACGCGATCCCAGTATTCGCTGGCAAAATTAACGGCGTCCATCGGAATGCCGATTTTGTCGCACACCTGCATCGCATCTTCTGCATCGATAGCTGCCGGGCAGCTGCCGTCGGGGTCTTTCTCCTCCCAGTTCTTCATAAAGACCCCGCTGATCGACAGCCCCTGACGATGCAGCAGTAGCGCGGTGACGGATGAGTCGACGCCACCGGACATGCCGACGATGATCTGTTGAGTGGCTGGACGGTTCATTTTACGAGCGGTGTGATAACGATTAGCATTTTCTGAAAACGGTGAATGATAGCAAATCCTGCACTCTTTGGCAGTTTGGCGGTGATGAATTATGGATGCTGAATAGTGCGATATTCACCGGGGGAGAGCGTTCCGAGTCGCCACTGGCCGATCGCACTGCGAACCAGGCGTAGTGTGGGAAAGCCGGCAGCGGCCGTCATTCGTCGTACCTGGCGGTTGCGACCTTCACTGATTTTTATCTCCAGCCAGGCGGTCGGAATCTGGGCGCGATAACGCACCGGTGGGGTGCGAGGCCAGATATCGGGTGGTTTGATGCGTCGGACTTTAGCTGGGCGAGTCAGGCCATCTTTTAGTTCAACTCCCTGGCGGAGTTGTCGGATGGCCTCCTCAGTGGGGCTGCCATCAACTTGTACCCAGTAGGTTTTTTCCAGCTTATGTTTCGGATGTGCGATGCGGTGCTGTAGCTTACCGTTATCGGTGAGCAGAAGAAGCCCTTCGCTGTCTCGATCAAGGCGTCCGGCTGCGTAAACGTTGGGAATCCTGATAAAATCTTTGAGCGTTTTGCGCCCATCTGAACCACTGAACTGACTCAGCACATCATAGGGTTTGTTCAGTAAAATCAGCATGTAACTTTTACGGGATGGGTTATTTAATGTGGGTTCAGAGGAGGGCAGGATTAAAATATTTAAGTGTGTGGGAGGTAGCGAGATCTCTCCTTGCTGCTTTATGCCGCAAGCGTAACTGGCTCACTATATTGAGCGTTAGCGCAGTGCCAGGAGAAGGCCGGTGATGCTAGTTGTTCTGCTGTTCGGCGTCACTCTCCTGGCCAGGTTTGATGTTTGCGGCAAAGAGTCCTTTCGGGCCTTCAGAGAGTTCAAATTCGACCTTTTGACCGCCTTTCAGCGTCTTGTAACCCTCACTTGAGATCGCTGAGAAGTGAGCAAAGACATCTTCACCGCCTTCGTCTGGTGAGATAAAGCCAAATCCCTTGGTGTTACTAAACCATTTAACGAGTCCACTAGGCATAACTATACTCCTTATCCATATTGAGCATCTCTATTTTGTTAAGCATGAACCGTGGTTTTTATCGCGCAAGCCCACGTTTGAAAACAATAGCCCAATAAGCAAAATAGTCAAGTACTATGGCCAGCTCAACTGACGTAAGGGTTAGTGGATGAAAGCTGGCTAGATTATTGCTTTTCTCTCAGAGGGATTGTCTTTTGTGGTTTAGCCTATATGTCTACGGTCGAGTATGATATTTTATAAGCTAGTTAAGAATTAATCCTTATGAGAAACAGGGTGTTATGGCGCTACTGGTGAGTGAGGAATCGAACAGAACAAGGTATAATAGAACGCAGATGGATAAAGAGGAACAGCACAATTCTGGCGATGGCCTGGCGCTGCAGGAGGCGAAGCCGAAGCTAAAACGTCCCCCGCTATATAAAGTTTTGCTGCTTAATGATGACTACACACCGATGGATTTTGTCGTTCTAATTTTGCAGGACCATTTTGGCATGACAAGTGAGCAGGCAACACAGGTTATGCTACAGGTGCACACACGGGGTATCGGCGTATGCGGTGTTTTTACACGTGATATCGCTGAGACCAAAGTTGCACTGGTAAATCAATTCGCACGCGAGAGCCAGCATCCGCTGAAATGTACCATGGAGGAGGCGTAGCGAACAATACTTAGGTAGGTGTTTTAATGTTAAGCAAAGATCTTGAATACACACTCAACGCCGCTTTTCAGGCTGCACGAGATAAAAATCATGAGTTTATGACGGTGGAGCATCTGCTGCTGGCGCTGTTTGATAACACCGAATCCGCTGCGATTTTACGGGCGTGTGATGCTGATATTGATGCGCTCAGGAAAGAGCTCGAAACTTTTCTTGAAGAGAACACTCCGGTGCTGAGTGACGATGAGCGTGAGACTCAGCCAACGCTTGGTTTTCAGCGTGTTCTACAGCGTGCTGTTTTTCATGTGCAGTCCTCTGGTAAACGAGAAGTGGGAGCCCCCAATATACTGGTCGCAATCTTTGGCGAGCAGGATTCGCAGGCCGTATACTTTTTGAATAAACAGGATATCACACGGCTCGATGTCGTTAGCCACCTTTCGCATGGCCTCTCAAAAACCTCCAGTGAGGAGGAGAATGAGAGTATCTCACCGGATAGCGATGAGAGTGGAGGGGAAGGTGAGACGACGAAGAACCCACTGGAAAATTACGCTACCAATCTAAATGAGCGCGCCAGAGCGGGCAAGATTGACCCTTTGATCGGGCGCGATGCAGAAGTGCACCGAGTGGCGCAGACGCTCTGTCGTCGCCGCAAAAACAATCCACTGTTAGTGGGTGAAGCAGGTGTAGGCAAGACGGCTATAGCCGAGGGGCTGGCTAAGATGATCGTTGATGGCGAGGTGCCCGATGTGCTGGAAAACAGCACCATCTATTCACTCGATATGGGCGCGCTGCTGGCGGGCACAAAATATCGTGGCGATTTTGAAAAGCGCTTAAAGGGGCTGCTTGCTCAAATCAGAAAAGAAGAAAACGCGGTGCTGTTTATTGATGAAATTCACACCATCATCGGAGCCGGCGCGGCATCAGGCGGCGTGATGGACGCTTCAAATTTGATTAAGCCGGTTTTAAGTTCTGGTGAGCTACGTTGCATCGGCTCAACGACCTATAGTGAATATCGCGGTATCTTTGAGAAAGACAGGGCGCTGGCGCGTCGCTTTCAGAAGGTGGATGTGGGTGAGCCATCGGTCAGTGAGACTATTGATATCCTGAAGGGACTCCAGTCACGTTTTGAAGAGCACCATAAAATACGCTATACACAGGACTCTTTAAAGATGGCAGCTGAGCTGGCCGCACGTTATATTAATGACCGTTTTATGCCGGATAAAGCGATTGATGTGATCGATGAGGCGGGAGCCAATCAACGATTACTGCCTGTATCCAGGCGTAAAAAGACCATCGGCGTGAAAGAGATTGAAGCGATCGTCGCCAGGATTGCACGCATCCCTGCAAAGAGTGTAAGCAGTTCTGATAAAGCTAAACTGCGCACCCTGGAGCGTGATCTGAAAATGGTGATCTATGGGCAGGATGAGGCGATCGAGTCGCTCTCAACGGCGATCAAGATGTCACGCTCTGGGCTGGGTGAAACGGGTAAACCGATCGGTTCATTTCTGTTTGCAGGGCCCACCGGCGTTGGTAAGACGGAAGTGAGCCGTCAGCTGGCGCACATACTTGGGATTGAATTGATCCGTTTTGACATGTCTGAATATATGGAGCGCCACGCCGCATCACGCCTGATTGGCGCACCTCCCGGCTATGTCGGATTTGACCAGGGGGGGCTGCTTACTGAGGCGGTCAATAAACAGCCGCATGCGGTGCTGCTGTTCGACGAGATTGAAAAGGCGCATCCAGATGTTTTTAATCTGTTACTGCAGGTGATGGATCACGGGACGCTAACCGACAACAACGGCCGTAAAGTTGATTTTAGAAATGTAATTATTATCATGGCGAGCAATGCTGGAGCAGAGCAGATGAGCCGGGCATCGATCGGTTTTGCGGCGCAGGATCACTCATCAGATGGCATGGAGGTGATCAAACGAACCTTCACACCAGAGTTTAGAAACCGTCTCGACGCCATTGTCCAGTTTAAGGCGCTCGATGCGATGACGATCGCCAACGTTGTCGATAAGTTCATTATTGAGCTGGAGACGCAGCTGGAAGAGAAGCATGTGGTGCTGGATGTTGACGAATCTGCGCGCGAATGGCTGGCGATGAACGGCTATGATCCTTCGATGGGCGCACGTCCAATGGCACGAACGATCCAGGATCATGTGAAAAAACCGCTCGCCGAAGAGTTACTGTTTGGCCGACTGGCTAAAGGTGGACGCGTCAGGATTAACGTCAAAGAGGGTGAGCTGGTGTTTGAGATCGAAGGTGCAGAAGAGGCCGTCGAGAGTTAGCGGCCCTGATTCAGCAATCGGTAGCTGGCTGGGTCGGTTCGCAGGGGTTTCTTTTTCTGGCTGGCCGACTGAGGGTATCAGCGTGCGCGGTAGGTGATGCGCCCTTTGGAGAGATCGTACGGTGTCAGCTGGACGGTCACTTTGTCACCCGTCAGAATGCGAATGTAATGTTTACGCATTTTGCCTGAGATGTGTGCAGTGACGATATGTCCATTCTCAAGCTCTACGCGGAACATCGTATTTGGCAGTGTCTCAACGACAGTACCTTCCATTTCAATATGTTCTTCTTTTGCCATGCGCTAATAGCCGTCTAATTTGAGTTTAAGTTGAGTGATACTGCTCTGTGGCCTTTGCCCCAAGCGGCGAGATTATACACCATTTTTTTTTATTTCTCGCTATTGCTGGCGATTAGCGTCGAATTGAATTTGAAAATGGCTGGATTAAGCGGGGGTTTGTGCTGAAAGAGCACACCTCCACTGCTTCGGAGCGAGGCCTGGTGTGCGGCAGGCGGCATCGACATGGTTGATAAAGGCTGATCGTGCGATCTCCTCTGCTCCCAGGCTGGTCATATGGGGGGAACCGATCTGACAATCGATTAACGAAAATTGCCACCTCTTTAACTGCTCAACCAACAGGGCGAAGGCAACTTTTGAGGCGTCCGATACGTGGCTGAACATCGACTCTCCAAAAAACAGCTGGCCGATGGCGATGCCGTAGAGACCGCCGACAAGCCTGCCATCTCGCCATGTCTCGACAGAGTGGGCGTGGCCGAGGCGGTGCATTGAAATATAGGCAGCGCGCATTTCAGATGTGATCCAGGTGCCGGCACCATCATCTCTCGCTGTCGCGCAGGCGCTAATGACCTCCTCAAAGGCGTGGTCCAGCGTTACTTCAAACTGCCTCTGGCGCAACCGCTTTTTCAGGCTTCGGGATACTTTTAACCGCTCAGGATAGATGACCGTACGCGGATTGGGTGACCACCATAAAATGGGTTGGCCATCGCTGTACCATGGAAAGATGCCGCTTCGATAGGCGTTGAGCAGCGTTGCCGGGGTGAGATTGCCACCCACTGCGAGCAGCCCGTCCGGCTCTTCCAGGGCGAGCGACACATCCGGGAAGTGGCACGCCGGCTGATAAGGGTCGAGGTAAGCTGGCTCGCGTGGCGTACTCATGATGGGTGCTGTTTGTAGGGGAGGTAGCGGCTTAGCATCGCCTGGTAGCGCGCTAAATCCTGTGACTCATAATTGACCGCTTTTTGAATCGCATCCCTGAAACCGGGATGGGCGATCCAGTGGCGTGAATGGGTCGTGGTTGGGTAAAAGCCACGAATCAGTTTGTGTTCGCCCTGTGCGCCCGCCTCAAAACGCTTTAGCCGCTGTGCAATGCAGTAGTCGATGGCGCGGTAATAGCAAACCTCAAAATGGAGGCTGTGATAGTCATCGCGGCAGCCCCAGTAGCGCCCATAAAGTGCCTCGCTATTGACGAAGTTGAGTGCTGTTGCGATCGCCTGTCCATCTTTCTGCGCACAGATCATCACAATATTGGTGGCCATCGTCTGCCCGATCTCTCTGAAAAAGTCGATCGTAAAAGGGGTTTGATGGCCGCGCTTAAGATAGGTGTGACAGTGGAAGCGATAAAAGTGGTGCCACTGTTCATCTGAAATCTCATCACCGTGCAGTACGGATACACTGATATCGGTCTCCGTTACTCGACGCCGCTCCCGCTTTATTTTTTTGCGATGACGCGAGGAGAGCTGTGCCAGAAAATCATCGAACGTTTCGTAATCATGGTTGAGCCAGTGGTACTGCGTATCGGATCGTGCCATGAGCGCTGGTTGATCCAGCTGCTGGTTATCGAATGCATCAAGAAAGAGGCAGTGTAACGATGAGACCTGCTCCGTCTCTGCATAGGCAAGGATGTATTCGATAACTTCGGCAGCAGCCTGTGAATCGTTCCGCTCTGCCAGCAGCAGGCGCGGGCCGGGAACCGGGGTGTAGGGTGCCGCAATGACCAGTTTGGGGTAATAGGCGAGCCCGTGGCGCTCATAGGCGCTGGCCCACGCCCAGTCGAATACGAACTCGCCCCATGAGTCATGTTTGAGGTACATCGGCACTGCGGCGGCCAGCTGGCCGTTATGATAGCCGACCACATAGCGCGGCTCCCACTGGGTGCCGTTACCGATCGACTGGTGATTCTCAAGTGCGCTTAGAAATGCGTGGCTGATAAATGGGTTAGCACCCGCGAGTCGGTTCCACTCTGCCATTGGGATGTGTGCAAGACTTTCAACGATGGAAAGCTTCATCGTGCTGGTGGGTAAGGTGACAAGCTCTATTTAAAGGATTTAATCATACCTGCGATCTCAAATTCACCTTCGCTCTTGCCGGGATTGGAACGGATGACTTCGATGATTGCATCAAGCGGCGGAGTTGCGTTGGTGCCGGGCATTACATGGATCTCCAGTAGTGTGCTCACTTCCAGCGCCTCCCCCGCGATAAAAAAGATACCGTTGCCGCTAAGATTTCTGGTGGTGCCCTCTTTTAGTTCACCATCACCATCGGCCTTTTTATACTGGATGGCGCATTCGGTTTTGATTCTCTGAAAGCTTCTTAGCTCATTCACATTGTACATATGGCGAACCTCTTCGGTGCATCTTCAGTTGCGGGTTATTGGTAGCAGCCCAGTACCTGGCCGGGCTGCCAACCGGCCTGGCCGTTGTTGTTCAGCTCTCCTGTGCCAGCTTATCGAGAAAACGCTCGGCATCTAACGCCGCCATGCAGCCGGACCCGGCGGAGGTGATGGCCTGACGATAGATCGGATCAGAAACATCCCCCGCCGCATAGATGCCGGGAATGCTGGTCTGGGTCGCATTGGCTCCACCGCCGTTCTGGGTGGTGAGGTAGCCGTGCTCCATCTCAAGCTGTCCCTCAAACAGCGAGGTGTTGGGCGAGTGGCCGATTGCGATAAAGACCCCCTGCACCTGAATCTCTTTGGTCTCATCGCCTTCAAAGCGTTTGAGACGCAGGCCGGTCACGCCGCTGTCGTCACCGAGCACTTCGTCGAGCGTCTGCCCCCATTCGATGGTGACATTGCCGTTTTCCGCTTTTTTAAGCAGTTGGTCAGCGAGAATCTTTTCGGAACTAAATTTATCACGGCGGTGAATCACGGTGACATGCGATGCGATATTCGATAGATAAAGCGCCTCTTCAACGGCCGTGTTACCTCCACCCACCACGGCGACCGGCTGGTTGCGGTAGAAGAAGCCGTCGCAGGTGGCGCAGGCCGAGACACCGCGCCCCTGAAACGCCTCTTCCGAAGGCAGCCCCAGGTACATGGCGGAGGCACCGGTGGCGATGATCAGCGCATCGCAGGTGTAGGTGCCGGCATCGCCGGTAAGGGTAAATGGGCGCTGTTTAAGATCGGCGGTATGGATGTGATCAAAAATAATCTTGGTATTGAAGCGCTCGGCGTGCGCCTGCATGCGCTGCATCAATACGGGCCCTTCTACGCCATCGGTGTCGCCAGGCCAGTTATCGACATCAGTGGTGGTGGTGAGCTGGCCGCCCTGTTGCAGACCGGTCACCAGAACGGGGTTGAGGTTGGCGCGTGCCGCATAGACCGCAGCAGTGTAGCCCGCAGGGCCTGAGCCGAGGATTAGCAGGCGGCAGTGTTTTGTTTCGCTCATCAGTGATGCTCCATCATAAATGTCTTGTTTGCTGTGCTAGAGTGATGGGTGTTTATTGTGCTTGACGTTTCAGACGATTGATAGCCGTAATCCATTTTGGGTTCAAGGGATTAAAGCCTTGAGATCATTTTAAGGATGAGGCCAAAAAAACGCTGTGAAAATGCTACAGTGCCCATTACCAGAAGTTACCTGAAATAGTACGTGAAGCCAGGAGGCGGGTCAAAGATGCGTATTGGAATCCCTCGTGAAATTAAGCCGCTCGAAGGGCGTGTCGGGCTGATTCCAGCTGCGGCAGCGGAGCTGGTCAATTGTGGTCATGAGCTCTATATCGAATCGGGTGCTGGTGATCTTAGTGGCTATAGCGATGCGCAGTACACTGCGCTGGGGGTGAAGTTGCTGTCGGATGCAGCGAGTCTCTACGGTGTGGCAGAGATGATCATTAAGGTCAAAGAGCCGCTTGAACCGGAGATCGCACTGCTGCGAAAAGAGCATCTACTGTTTAGTTACCTGCACCTGGCAGCTGAGCCAGTGCTGACCCGGAAACTGCTCGATATCGGTTTGACGGCTGTGGCGTTCGAGACAGTCGAAGAGCAGCAGCAGCTGCCACTGCTGGCACCGATGAGTGATATTGCGGGGCGACTGGCCACACAAATCGGCACGACGCTACTGCACCAGCCCAATGGCGGTAAGGGAGTGCTGCTGGGCGGGCTGCCCGCCGCGCCGCGAGGACGGGTGGTGATTCTCGGAGGGGGTGTTGCGGGTGGTGGGGCGGCAACGCTGGCGGCTTCAATGGGGGTTGAGGTGGTGGTGTTTGACAAGGCACGCGCCAAACTGTCACAGATGCGTGCGCTTGGTGCGAATGTGACGGCGCTTTACGCCTACAGTGATCAGATTGCCGACGCGGTAGCCGGGGCTGACCTGTTGATCGGTGCGGTGTTGATTCCCGGTGCAAAGGCGCCACACCTTGTTTCTGCTGAGATGGTGAGGTCGATGGGTAAGGGTAGTGTGGTGATCGATATCGCCGTTGACCAGGGTGGCTGCATCGAGACCACTCGTCCGACCAGTTACCAGTCACCCACTTTTGTGTGGGAAGAGGTGGTTCACTTTTGCGTTACGAATATGCCGGGGGCGGTGCCACGCAGCGCCTCGCAGGCGTTGTCGGCCGCATTGATTCCCTATGCGATTAAACTGGCCAACGGTGAGCTGGATCAACATGCGAGCCTGAAGGCGGGCATCAATCTACGTGGTGGCGAATTAATCCATCCCGCGTTACAGCAATCTATGGCATAATTCCCCTCTGTTTTTTAATCGCTGACACGGCATTTTTTATGTCAGGCACTGTTGTTTTAACATCATTTTTCAAAGACCAGACGAGTGGGACGAGCATCACGTAATAAATCCAAGGCGCAGTCGCCGTTGGCGGGCCACCTGGTGAGGGGGCTGCGCGAGGGTGCGCTCTTTATTCTCGGCGTGGTGGCGATCTATATGCTGCTCTCGCTGACGACCTATGATGCCGGCGATCCTGGCTGGTCCCATACGGCCAATAGCGACATCGTGCATAACAAAGGCGGTGTCGCGGGTGCCTGGTTTGCCGATATCTTTCTCTCTCTGTTCGGTTATTTTTCATATCTTTTTCCGGTGATGGTCGCCTATGGCGGCTGGCTGCTCTACCGTGGTCGCGCTGCTGAAGGGCCTTTTGATATGCGTCAGCTGGCGTTGCGTAGCGGCGGTTTTCTGCTGACGATGGTTGCAGGCAGTGGCCTTGCCGCACTCCACTTTGTCAGCTCGCCTGAGGCGTTACCGATGAGTACTGGCGCGGGCGGTGTGCTCGGCGGGGGGGTTGGCAATCTGCTGGTGACACCGTTTAGTTTTATCGGTGCGACGTTGCTGCTGCTGGCGCTGTTTATGACCGGCATCACGCTCTTTACCGGGCTGTCGTGGATTGCATTGATGGATCGCACCGGTGAGCTGACATTAAATCTGGTTGAGTATCTGCGCAGTCAGCTCGACCGCCTGCGTGACTATATTGAAGGCCGTCGGGCGCGCAGTGAGCGCAATGAGATCACCACCGTTGCAAAAGAGAAAGAGAAGCGCCGGATCAAACCGCGCATTGAACCAGTGATTAAACAGTTACAGCCTAGTGCCCGTTTAGAAAAAGAGCGCCAGGTGCCGCTTTTCAAGGTGGCCACCAAGGGCGATCTGCCGCCGCTGTCGCTGCTCGACCAGCCTGAACCCAGCAGAAATAATATCTCCAACGCCTCGCTGGAGGCGATGTCGCGTCAGGTAGAGTTGAAGCTGCAGGACTTCGGTATTGAAGTACAGGTGGTTGAAGTCCACCCGGGGCCGGTCATTACCCGTTATGAGCTACAGCCAGCGGCGGGGGTGAAGGTGAGCCAGATCAGTAATCTGGCGAAAGACCTGGCGCGCGCGCTGTCGGCGATCAGTGTGCGTATCGTTGAAGTGATCCCCGGTAAATCGGTGGTAGGGCTGGAAATTCCAAATGAACATCGTGAGATGGTGCGTCTTAGTGAGATCATCCAGTCGGAGTCGTATGATCGCGTAGCTGCGCCCATGACGCTGGCGCTGGGTAAAGATATCAACGGTAACCCGGTCGCGGTCGATCTCGCCAGGATGCCACATCTGCTGGTGGCGGGCACCACCGGTTCCGGTAAATCGGTGGCGGTTAATGCGATGATCCTGAGTATGCTCTATAACGCATCACCAAAAGAGATGCGACTGATTATGATCGACCCCAAGATGCTGGAACTGTCGATCTACGACGGCATCCCCCATCTGTTAGCGCCAGTAGTGACCGATATGAAAGAGGCGGCCAACGCTCTGCGCTGGTGTGTCGCGGAGATGGAGCGGCGCTACGGATTGATGGCGGCACTCGGCGTACGTAACATCACCAACTACAACCGTAAGGTACAGGGTGCGATTGATAGCGGTAATCCACTCCCCGATCCGCTGGCAAAACCATCGGCTGCGCTGACGGTCGATGGCGAGGCGCCGATCATGCTGGAGCCGCTGCCCTACATCACTGTGATTGTTGATGAGCTGGCTGACATGATGATGACGGTGGGCAAGAAGGTCGAAGAGCTGATCGCGCGGTTGGCACAGAAGGCGCGCGCGGCGGGGCTGCATCTGATATTGGCGACACAGCGTCCATCAGTGGATGTGATCACCGGTCTGATCAAGGCCAACATTCCCACCCGCATTGCGTTTCAGGTCTCCTCCAAGATCGATTCGCGTACCATCCTCGATCAGGGCGGCGCGGAGCAGCTGCTGGGCCATGGTGACATGCTCTACCTGCCGCCAGGCACTGCGGTGCCGACACGCGTTCACGGCGCTTTTGTCGATGATCACGAAGTGCATAAGGTGGTCGCACATCTTAAACAGCATGGTGAACCGGATTATATCGACGAGGTGCTGGCGCCAAACGAGGCTGGTGCTGATGGTGGGTTACCAGTAGTCGAAGGTGCAGAGAGCGATGAGCTTTATGATGCGGCGGTACGTATCGTCACCGAGACGCGCAAGGCCTCTGTTTCAGGGGTGCAGCGTCGCCTTAAGATCGGTTACAACCGTGCCTCAAGGCTGGTTGAAGGGATGGAGCAAGCGGGTATCGTGGGACCGCTGGAGCCCAACGGTTCGCGCGAAGTGCTGGCACCACCGCCGGCCAAATAGAAGGGGGTTGTTCGCAATGTCTCGCAGTATCTACCAGATTTTAATGGCTCAGTCTCTGCTGCTTACGCTTCTTATGCCGTTGCCCGTAAAGGCTGGCAGTGGGCTTGATCGGCTTAATCAGTTCTTCGAGGGGTTGGGTAGTCTGCGCGCCAGTTTTGAACAGAGCGTGATGGACGATAGCGCCTTTTCACTACAGGAGAGCCGAGGGGTGGTGATTATGCAGCGCCCTGATAAATTTCTGTGGGACTACCAGGCCCCTTACCAGCAGGTGATTGTCGCCGACGGAAAAAAAATCTACATCTATGATGCTGATCTTGAACAGGTCACCGTTAAGCCGATGCTGAAGTCGATGGGCGATACCCCAATGTTATTGCTCAGCAGTGGTGGTGCCCTTAGTGATAGTTTTGTGATTACCGAGAGCGGTGAAGATAATGGCCTCGCATGGCTGCAGTTAAAACCTAAAGCAGCGCAGAGCAACTTCACCCTGTTACGCCTCGCCTTTGACGCAAACACATTGCGTGTGATGGAGCTGGTCGATAGTTTTGATCAGACAACACGGCTGCAATTTAGCGATGTGAAACGCAACCCACGTATCGATGGCGCACTGTTCAAGTTTGTCGCCCCACCCGGTGTCGATGTCATTGAAGAGGGTGCCGATACGGACGGAGTGTTACAGCCCTGATGCCGGTTGTGGCGAAAAATGTAGCGGGGAATCTCACTGAGATGCAGGGCCATCCGCTAGCTGACCGCATGCGTCCACAGTCTATCGGCGAGTTCTTTGGCCAGGTTCACCTGATGGGGTCAGAGAAGCCGTTACGCAGTGCGATTGAAACAGACCGGCTCCACTCGATGATCTTCTGGGGGCCGCCGGGAAGTGGCAAAACAACACTGGCGCGATTGATTGCGCGCTATGCCGATGCTGAGTTTATCAGCCTTTCTGCTGTCCTGTGCGGGGTGAAAGATGTGCGCGAGGCAGTGGCCAGGACGCAGGGGTTTATGGCCACACAGGGGCGGCGTACCGTGCTCTTTATCGACGAGGTGCACCGCTTTAACAAGGCGCAGCAAGACGCCTTTCTGCCTTACATCGAAGATGGCACTTTTATCTTTATTGGTGCGACCACTGAGAACCCCTCATTTGAACTGAATAACGCGCTGCTATCACGTGCGCGTGTTTATGTGCTGAAGGCACTCGCATCGGATGCGATTCGCGCCATCATTGATCACGCATTGCAGGATGAACAGCGTGGCCTCGGTAGGCGCGCGATCAACTTTCCAGCCGCATTAAGAGATGAGCTGGCGGTAGCAGCCGATGGCGATGCGCGTCGTGCGTTGAATTTTCTAGAGATCATTAGCGATCTTGCTCCACATGAGAACAGCGACGCAAGCGCGCCGCAGCTTGTCACTGAGGCGTTAATCAACGAAATCCTGAGTGGTGGTGTGCGCCGCTTTGATAAAGGCGGTGAAGCTTTTTATGACCAGATCTCGGCGCTGCATAAATCGGTGCGCGGTTCATCACCCGACGCCGCACTCTACTGGTTTGCACGCATGATCGATGGTGGTTGTGATCCACTCTATATTGCGCGCCGGGTGGTACGCATGGCGAGTGAAGATATCGGCAATGCCGACCCACGTGCGTTACAGATCGCGCTCAATGCGTGGGATGTGCAGGAGCGTCTCGGTAGTCCGGAAGGGGAGCTGGCCATCGCGCAGGCGATCGCCTATCTCGCCAGTGCGGCGAAGAGCAATGCGGTCTATATGGCCTATAAAGCGGCGATGGGTGAGGCCAGGGAGCAGGGTTCACTTGAGGTGCCGATCCATCTACGCAACTCCCCGACAAAGTTAATGAAGGAGCTCGGCTACGGCAGGGCGTACCGTTACGCGCACGATGAGCCGGAAGGCTATGCCGCAGGCGAAAATTATTTTCCAGACGAGATGGGGGAACGGCACTATTATCACCCGGTCGAACGCGGACTGGAGCGCAAGATCAAACAGAAGCTTGACTATTTTGCGGCGCTTGACCAGAAAGTGCGAGGCGAGCGTTGACACAGTTACTGGCCATCGCGGTTGGTGGTGCGATCGGTGCGGTCCTCCGTTATGGGATGGCCAGTGGCATTTCGCAGTGGCTGGGACGGGGCTTCCCTTATGGCACGCTTTCGGTCAACGTGCTGGGTTCTCTACTGATGGGGGTTCTTTATGTGCTGTTGATCGATCGCATGCAGTTAAGCCCTGAGTGGCGCGCGGCACTGCTGATTGGCCTATTGGGTGCATTTACTACCTTCTCTACTTTTTCAATGGAGACGTTGAATCTGATTGAACAGGGTGCCCTGCTAAAGGCGGGGCTGAATATTGTGTTGAGTGTTGTACTATGTGTTGGCGCTACCTGGCTGGGTGTGCTGGCCGGGAGACAGCTATGAAACAGATCACAGTAACGATGGTACGGGTCTATCTGACCGAGGCGGAAGGGAAACTGGACCCACTCATCAAGCGGCTCCATGACTGGGAAAAGGTGCGCGGTGTGACCGTCTTTCGTGGTATTTCCGGTTTTGGTCAATCGGGCGAGATGCATTCGTCAAACCTGCTAAGCATGTCGTTGAATCTGCCAGTCGTGGTGGAGTTTTTTGACGACCCCGAAAAGGTGGTCTCAATTCTTGAGCACCTGGAGGGGATGGTTGCACCTGGCCATATTGTTAGCTGGAATGCCCGCTTGATGGTGGATGAGTAGCGCAATATTTAAAAGTGTAAAGGTATAAGGGAAAATGATAGATCCACAACGAATTAGAAATGACCTCGACAATGTTGTCCAGCAGCTTTTGAAACGAGGTTTCAAGCTGGACAGAGAGCAGTTGGTTGCACTGGAGGCGGCGCGTAAGCGGGTGCAGGTTGAAACGCAGGCGCTGCAATCGGAACGCAATACCCGCTCTAAAATGATCGGCAAGGCGAAGGCATCGGGTGAAGATATTACGCCCCTGCTGGCAGCCGTTGCCGAGCTGGGCGATAAGTTAAAGGCGGGTGAAGCGCAGCTTGCTGAAATCCAGTCGGAGCTCAATGAAATTCTACAGGGGGTACCCAACATTCCGCACGCCGATGTGCCTGAAGGCAGGAGCGAAGATGATAATGTTGAACTCCGTCGTTGGGGTAAGCCGACCTCGTTTGATTTTGAGCCGAAGGATCATGTTGATCTTGGGGTTGCGCTTGGCGGGATGGATTTTGAAACTGCGAGTAAGTTAACCGGCTCACGCTTTACAGTGATGAGCGGCCCAATCGCTCGCCTGCACCGCGCGTTGATTCAGTTTATGCTCGATCTTCACACCCGCGAACATGGCTACACCGAGACCTATGTGCCCTACATGGTGAATGCCGATAGCCTGTGCGGTACCGGCCAGCTGCCCAAGTTTTCTGAAGATCTTTTTAAATTGGAGGGTGAGCAGGCGTACTACCTGATCCCAACGGCTGAAGTGCCGGTGACCAATATCGTGCGTGATATGATTATCGATGCCGATGATATGCCGCGTAAGTTTGTCTGCCACACCCCCTGTTTTCGTAGTGAAGCAGGTTCGTACGGTAAAGATACCCGCGGTTTGATTCGTCAACATCAGTTCGAAAAAGTGGAGCTGGTGCAGATTGTCAAACCACAGGAGTCGAATGCGGCGCTGGAGTCATTAACCAGCCATGCCGAGCAGGTGTTACAACAGCTTGGGCTACCGTACCGTGTTGTTATTTTATGTGGTGGCGATGTCGGTTTTTCTGCTGCGAAGACCTATGACCTTGAAGTGTGGCTGCCAGGGCAGCAGCAGTATCGCGAGATCTCATCGTGTAGTAACTTCGAGTCATTCCAGGCGCGCCGCATGCAGGCGCGTTGGCGCAACCCTGAAACGAATAAGCCTGAGCTGGTGCATACCGTCAATGGCTCCGGTCTGGCGGTGGGGCGTACGCTGGTTGCGCTGCTTGAGAATTTTCAGGATGCCGCTGGAAGAGTCCATATTCCAGCGGTGCTGCACCCTTATATGGGTGGCGTGACCGTTATCGAGTAAGTTTATCTGCTGGACAGATCTCCCCCACCCTGCATCAATAGGTAAGATATGGACTACTTTCCAATTTTTCTTGATATCAGAAACCGCCCGGTAGTGATTGTGGGCGGCGGTGAAATAGCAGCGCGTAAAGTGGCTCTGCTCAGGCGGGCGCAGGCCGCGATCACCGTTGTGGCACCCACGTTAAATGATAGTCTGGCGCAGCAGTTAGCGCAGGGTGAACTCAGCTATCGTGCCGGTGAGTTTTGTGATGATGACCTTAATAGATGTGCGCTGGTGGTTGCGGCGACAGATGACGCGGGGATTAACCGTGCTGTTTATGAGGCGGCGGAAAAAAGGAACCTGCCGGTGAATGTGGTGGACTGCCCTGAGTTTTGTCGTTTTATTTTTCCATCGATTGTCGATCGTACGCCGGTCACCGTTGCCGTCTCGACCAGCGGCGCCTCACCAGTGCTGGCGCGTATGTTACGCGCCCATCTGGAGACGATGATTCCAGCAGGCTATGGACGGCTGGCCAGCTTGTTGGCCAGTTTCCGCGACAGCGCCAGGGTACGTTTCTCCTCGATGAAAAGTCGTCGCCATTTCTGGGAGCGTATTCTGCAGGGGCCTGCTACCGAGATGGTCTTCTCCGGCCGGGAACAGGATGCCACGCGCCTGATTCAGGACGCGCTGAATAGTGGCGAATCGGCAGCAGAGAAAAGCGGGGAGGTGGCGCTGGTGGGGGCAGGGCCGGGTGACCCCGATCTGCTCACCTTCCGTGCGTTACGCCTGATGCAGCAGGCCGACGTGGTGCTCTATGATCGGCTGGTTTCGAGAGCAGTGCTTGACCTGGTGCGGCGCGAGGCGGAGCAAATTTATGTCGGCAAAAAGCGTGACTACCACGCTGTGCGCCAGGAGGAGATCAACCAGACACTGGCCGATCTTGCGAAGGCGGGGAAACGGGTTGTGCGCCTCAAGGGGGGAGATCCCTTTATCTTTGGCCGTGGCGGTGAAGAGATCGCAACACTGGCGGAGCAGGGTGTTCCATTTCAGGTGGTACCAGGGATTACGGCGGCCAGTGGTTGTGCCAGTTATGCCGGTATCCCACTAACGCATCGCGACTATGCGCAGTCGGTGCGCTTTGTGACCGGGCAGTTGAAAGATGGCTCGATTGATCTGGACTGGGCTAGCCTTGCACAACCGCAGCAGACAGTTGTTATCTATATGGGGCTTCAGGGGTTGCCTGTAATCTGTAAACAGCTTATCGCACATGGTGCGGCCGCCTCATTGTCTGTGGCGCTGGTTCAGCAGGGAACAACAGTGCATCAACAGGTCATCACTGGCACGTTAGCCACATTGCCCGCTTTGATAGCTGAAAAAGAGATTCATGCGCCGACGTTGTTGATTGTTGGCGAGGTGGTGTCACTGCATAAGCAGTTGGTGTGGTTTCAACCGCTGAGAAATGATTAATTTTTATGCTGTGCGCAAGATTGCTGTTGTGGCGTTTAACAGGGGACGATCTATTCGGTAGCAGCTACGGCGGCACCGGCCTGTTCTGGGTATAGCCCCACTGATTGGTGAGGCTGTGGTCGAAGTAGGCCTCCCATGTGATCGCATCGACGTTGAAACTACCCTGTTCATAAGTATAGGTACCCGCTGAGCCGCCTGGACCGGAACCGTCGGTG
>WFVD01000006.1 GCA_015491865.1 Gammaproteobacteria bacterium | reverse complement strand
GTTGAGTACGAGTCAGAGACTCGTCACTACGCTCACGTTGATTGCCCGGGCCATGCGGATTACGTTAAAAACATGATCACCGGCGCGGCACAGATGGATGGCGCGATCCTGGTCTGCTCAGCAGCTGACGGCCCGATGCCTCAGACACGTGAGCACATTCTGCTGGCACGTCAGGTTGGTGTTCCTTATATCGTTGTCTACCTGAACAAGGCGGACATGGTAGATGACGAAGAGCTGCTGGAGCTGGTTGAGATGGAAGTGCGTGAGCTATTAGACAGTTACGATTTCCCAGGCGACGACACACCTGTTATAATCGGCTCCGCGTTGAAGGCGCTGGAAGGCGACGAAAGCGAAATTGGCACCCCGTCTATCGCAAAATTGATAGACGCATTAGATACTTACATCCCACAGCCAGAGCGAGCCATTGATGGTGCATTCCTGATGCCGGTAGAGGACGTATTCTCTATTTCAGGTCGCGGCACCGTGGTGACTGGTCGAATAGAGCAGGGTGTGGTTAAGGTAGGCGAAGAGATTGAGATTGTCGGTATCAAAGATACCATCAAGACCACCTGTACCGGTGTTGAGATGTTCCGCAAGCTGCTGGATCAGGGTGAAGCGGGTGATAACGTTGGAGTGCTTCTGCGCGGCACCAAGCGAGAAGAGGTTGAGCGTGGTCAGGTGCTCTGTGCCCCGGGTTCGATTAAGCCGCACACCAAGTTTGAAGCAGAAGTATATATTTTGAATAAAGAAGAAGGTGGTCGTCATACGCCGTTCTTTCAGGGGTATCGCCCACAGTTTTACTTCCGTACGACGGATGTGACCGGTGCATGTGATCTTCCGGAAGGGGTTGAGATGGTGATGCCGGGTGACAACGTTGCGATGACGGTCACCTTGATAGCGCCGATTGCGATGGATGAAGGTTTACGCTTTGCGATTCGTGAAGGTGGCCGCACCGTAGGTGCCGGTGTTGTTTCTAAAATTATTGAGTAATCAGGATCAGCGAGCATAAATAATGGCTAGTCAAAGAATACGTATACGCTTGAAAGCATTTGATCACCGACTCATCGATCAGTCGGCACGAGAGATTGTTGAGACGGCCAAAAGAACTGGTTCTCATGTAAAAGGGCCAATTCCGCTTCCAACAAAGAAAGAGCGCTTTACCGTTCTGATTTCACCGCATGTTAATAAAGATGCGCGTGATCAGTATGAGATCAGAACCCATAAGCGCATGATGGATATCGTTGATCCAACGGATAAAACAGTTGACGCACTAATGCAGCTTGATTTGGCTGCTGGTGTGGATGTTCAAATTAAACTGAACTAATACGCACAGTATAGAGGTTTTAGCAATGTCGATTGGTATTGTCGGTCGTAAATGTGGTATGACACGCGTCTTCACAGAGGATGGTGTATCAATTCCAGTGACCGTAATTGAAGTGGAAGCGAACCGGGTTTCTCAGGTGAAAACAGCTGAGGTTGATGGGTATCGTGCCTTACAGATTACTACAGGTGAGCGACGCGCATCGCGCGTTACCAGGCCTCAGGCCGGACACTTCGCAAAAGCGGGTGTTGAGGCGGGGCGCGGCGTGTGGGAGTTTCGTCTTGATGATGGTGAGGGTGAAGGCATTACCGCCGGTTCTGAAATAAAGGTCGACATCTTCGAAGCAGGGCAAAAGGTTGATGTTACTGGAACAAGTATCGGTAAAGGTTTTGCAGGTACCGTTAAGCGCCATAACTTTGCGATGAAAGATGCCACGCACGGTAACTCGCTGTCGCATCGTACACCAGGTTCTATTGGCCAAAACCAGACACCAGGTCGTGTATTTAAAGGTAAAAAGATGTCTGGTCAGATGGGGAACGTTAAGTGCACTACACAGAACATTGTTGTTGTTCGTGTTGATGCTGAGCGTAACTTGCTGTTGGTTAAGGGTTCCGTTCCTGGTGCTAAAGGTGGTGATGTCATCGTCCACCCAGCAGTTAAGACGCGCGGATAGGGAGAACTATTGTGGAACTAAATCTTACAACAGCAACGGGCAAAGCATCCAAGAATGCGGTTGAACTGTCAGATGTGACCTTCGATTGCCAATATAATGAAGCGCTGATTCATCAGGCCGTGACAGCACACCTTGCGGGAGCTCGTCAGGGTTCGAAAGCGCAGAAAAGTCGCTCTGACGTGAGTGGCGGCGGCGCGAAACCGTGGCGTCAAAAGGGTACAGGGCGCGCAAGAGCTGGTACAATACGCAGCCCGATCTGGAGGACTGGTGGTGTGACGTTTGCTGCAGCCCCAAGAAACTACTCGCAGAAGATCAATAAAAAGATGTATCGCCTGGCGCTGCGTTCGATTCTATCTGAATTAGCGAGAAAAGATCGCCTGGTTATCGTCGATAAATTTGCATTAGATGCCCCGAAGACTAAAGAGCTGGCCGGGAAATTAAGTGCGCTCGGGTTGAGTTCTGTGTTGATCGTTGGGGTTGAGCCCGAGATGAATCTTTATCTGGCAGCACGTAATCTACATAAAGTGGATGTAATGGATACGGTCGATATTGACCCGGTGAGTCTGGTGCGTTTTGAAAAAGTGTTGATGACTGTTGATGCAGTCAAGAAAATTGAGGAAAGACTGGGATGAGACAGGAACGATTGATGAAAATACTGCTTGCTCCTCATATCTCCGAGAAGACCGCACGTGCAGCAGATACTGACAAGCAGTTTGCATTTCGTGTCATTTCAGATGCAACCAAGCCTGAAATTAAACAGGCCGTAGAATTAATGTTTGACGTTAAAGTCGATGCCGTACAGGTATCTAACGTGAAAGGCAAAGAGAAGCGTTTCGGTAGAACGATCGGTAGACGTTCTGACTGGAAAAAGGCTTATGTCAAGCTTCAGCCAGGTCACGATATTGACTTTATGGGGCAGCAATAATTGCCCCATTATAAAGACGTATTAGAAAAACAGAGTTAAATAAGGATTTCGATCATGCCAGTCGTTAAGACAAAGCCAACATCACCCGGTAGGCGCTTTTTAGTCAAGGTGGTGAACCCGGATCTCTATAAAGGTAAGCCGCATGCGCCTTTGCTGGAGAGCAAATCAAAGAGTGCCGGGCGTAACAATAATGGCCGTATTACCGTTCGCCACAGAGGCGGTGGTCATAAACAGCACTACAGAATTATTGACTTCAAGCGTAATAAAGATGGCGTTGCTGGTAAAATCGAGCGTCTTGAGTATGATCCAAACCGTAGCGCAAACATTGCACTGGTTTTATATGCCGATGGCGAGCGTCGCTACATCATCGCACCAAAAGATGTTGCTGCCGGTAGTGAGATCTACTCCGGTATCGAGTCACCAATCAAGCCAGGTAACTGCCTGCCAATGCGCAATATTCCTGTCGGTACAGTCATTCACTGTATCGAGTTGAAACCAGGCAAAGGTGCCCAGGTGGCGCGGAGCGCAGGAACTTCAGCGCAGCTTGTAGCTAAAGAGAATAACTATGCGATCTTACGTCTACGCTCAGGTGAAATGCGTAAGATTCTGCTCGATTGCCGAGCGACAGTCGGTGAAGTGAGTAACTCAGAGCATGCACTTCGTTCGCTGGGTAAAGCGGGCGCAACACGCTGGCGTGGTGTGCGCCCAACGGTTCGTGGTGTTGCAATGAATCCGGTTGATCACCCACACGGTGGTGGTGAGGGTCGTACCTCAGGTGGTCGTCACCCAGTGAGTCCATGGGGGATGCCAACTAAGGGTTACAAAACACGTAATAACAAGCGTACTGATAAGTTAATTGTTAGATCACGTCGTAAAACACGTTAATCAACATCTAAGTTAAAGAATAAGACAGGGGTTTATTAAGTGCCACGTTCAATTAAAAAAGGTCCGTTTATTGATCAGCACCTTGTAAAAAAGGTGGATGAAGCGATTGCTTCTAACAATAAGCGTCCGATCAAAACCTGGTCTCGCCGTTCTATGATCAGCCCGGAAATGGTTGGTCTGACAATTGCTGTTCATAATGGTCGTCAGCACACGCCCGTTTTGATCTCAGAGAACATGGTTGGCCATAAACTGGGCGAATTTTCACTGACCCGTACCTTTAAAGGTCACGTGGCTGATAGAAAGTCTAAATAGGTGATTTGAGATGGAAGTTGCTTCAAAACTGAGATACGTCGGGATCTCTGCGCAAAAAGCGAGATTAATTGCTGATCAGGTGCGTGGCCTGCCTGTTGACAGGGCGCTTAACACCTTGCTGTTCAGTCAGAAAAAAGGTGCGGGCATTGTCAAAAAAGTACTTGAATCTGCGATTGCCAATGCAGAACACAACGAAGGCGCTGATGTTGATGAACTAAAAGTCGCCGCAATATTTGTCGACGAAGGCCCAACGCAGAAACGATTCAGAGCACGTGCACGTGGTCGTGGCAATCAGATTTTAAAACGTACAAGTCACATTACTGTGACTGTAAGCGATAAATAAGAGAGTTCTTATACTATGGGTCAAAAAGTACATCCAATTGGTATTCGCCTCGGCATCGTTAAGGATTGGACCTCGAAATGGTATGCCGATTCAAAAGATTATGCCGACTATCTTTTCACTGATCTTAAAGTGCGCGAGTACCTGAAAAAGAAACTGCAACAGGCTTCTGTAAGCAGAATTCAGATCGAACGTCCAGCGCGTAATGCACGCATTACAGTGCACACTGCTCGTCCTGGAATGGTCATTGGTAAAAAAGGTGAAGATATCGAAGTGCTTCGCAAAGAGGTTTCTAGGATGATGGGGATTCCGGTTCACATCAACATTGAAGAAATTCGCAAGCCAGAGCTTGACGCACAGTTAGTTGCAGAGAGCGTTGCGCAGCAGTTAGAGCGACGTATTATGTACCGTCGTGCAATGAAAAGAGCGGTGACCAATACCATGCGCCTGGGTGCGGGCGGCATTAAGATTAACGTCGCTGGTCGCTTAAATGGTGCAGAGATTGCTCGCCGCGAATGGTACCGAGAAGGTCGTGTTCCACTACACACACTTCGTGCTGATATCGATTACGGTACTGCTGAAGCCCACACCCCGTCAGGTGTGATCGGCATCAAAGTATGGATATTCAAGGGCGAGGTATTTAATACGGTTGAGCAGGAAGAATCTAAACCTGCTGATAAGGCCGCGGCTAGTTAAAGGAAAGAGTAGTTATGCTTCAGCCAAAAAAGACAAAATTTCGTAAGCAGATGAAAGGCCGCAACCGCGGGCTAGCAACTGTCGGTAATAAAGTAAGCTTCGGTGAGTTCGGGCTAAAAGCAACCACCCGTGGTCGTATTACAGCTCGTCAGATTGAGGCAGCACGTCGCGCTATGACGCGCCACATCAAACGTGGTGGAAAAATCTGGATTCGAATTTTTCCTGACAAACCGATCACAAAGAAGCCTATCGAAGTAAGACAGGGTAAAGGTAAGGGTAACGTAGAATACTGGGTATCTCAGATTCAGCCAGGCCGCATGTTATATGAAATGGAAGGCGTATCTGAAGAGGTTGCGCGAGAAGCATTTGAACTTGCAGCTGCAAAACTACCTGTACAGACAACATTTGTATGCCGGACGGTAATGTGATGAATGCGACAGAACTGAGAGAAAAGACAATAGATGAACTGAATAGCGAAAAGCTTGAGCTATTGCGCGAGCAGTTTAATCTACGCATGCAAAAAGGTACTGGGCAGCTAAGCCAGTCTCATTTGCTGAAAAACGTACGTCGCAGCATTGCGCGCATCAACACAGTAATTAACGAGAAAAAAGCGGGTAATGAATCATGAGTGAACAAGCTCAGGTATCACGTAGCGTGACGGGTCGAGTTATTAGCGACAAGATGGACAAGACTGTAACGGTTCTTGTAGAAAGAAAAGAACCACACCCGCTGTATAAAAAATACATCAAGCGTTCCACCAAACTACATGCTCATGATGAAAAGAATGAGTGTAACGAAGGTGATTTAGTAACTATTGAGCAGTGCCGCCCTTTGTCCAAGAGTAAATCATGGGTGCTTGTCTCAGTGGACGAAAAGGCTGCTGGTTAAGATCAGCGCTGAAGAAACGAAAATATAAGGTTGACGGGGATAAACGATGATACAGATGCAGTCAAAACTCGACGTTGCTGATAACAGTGGTGCACGTCAGCTAATGTGTATCAAGGTATTGGGCGGTTCACACCGTCGTTATGCTGGTGTTGGTGATATTATTAAAGTGAGCATTAAGGAAGCGATTCCTCGTGGCAAGGTCAAAAAAGGCGAGGTCTACAACGCAGTAGTTGTAAGAACCTGTAAGGGTGTTCGTCGTGATGATGGTTCGCTGATCCGCTTCGACTCAAATGCAGCTGTGCTGCTGAATAGCCAGCTACAGCCAATTGGTACGCGTATCTTTGGGCCTGTTACGCGCGAGCTTCGCTCAGAACGTTTCATGAAAATCATTTCATTAGCCCCAGAAGTTCTGTAAGGCTATTGCGCGGACGATATTAAAGATGAAAAAGATTAAACAAAATGATGATGTAATTGTGATCGCCGGAAAAGATAAAGGCAAGCGAGGCACGGTTATTAAAATAGTCAGCGATGAGCGTGTGATCGTTGAGAATATAAACATGGCTAAACGTCACACCAAGCCTAACCCGAACAAAAGCATTGCTGGCGGCATTGTGAGCAAAGAGATGCCAATCAATATCTCTAATATTGCGCTTTACAATCCTGCCACTAAAAAAGCTGATCGGGTTGGTGTCCGGACTCTGGAAGATGGACGAAAGGTTCGTTTCTTCAAGTCTGACAACGAAGTCATAGATAGCTAATAATTTTAAGGTTGGATAGGAAGATGGCAAGACTCCAGGAACATTACCGCGACAATGTAGTCAATCAGCTGGTTGAGAAGATGGGCTACAAGAGCGTAATGGAAGTACCGCGTATCACAAAAATCACACTTAACATGGGTGTTGGTGAAGCTGTTGGTGATAAAAAGGTTATCGAGCATGCAGTCAATGATCTGCAGAAAATCAGCGGCCAGAAAGTTGTTGTTACTCATGCCCGCAAGTCGGTAGCGGCATTTAAGATTCGCGACGGCTGGCCCATTGGTTGTAAAGTCACACTACGTCGAGAGCGGATGTATGAATTTCTGGATCGCCTGATTTCAATCTCTATCCCTCGTATCCGTGATTTTCGTGGTTTGAATGGTAAGTCTTTTGATGGCCGCGGTAATTACAGCATGGGTGTTCGTGAGCAGATCATGTTTCCTGAAATTGAATATGAAAAGATTGATACCTTGCGTGGGATGGATATTACTATTACCACGACAGCAAAAAGCGATGAAGAAGGCCGCGCACTGCTGGAAGCATTCAACTTTCCATTTAAGAAGTGAGGAGCTGACTCATGGCAAAAGTTTCAATGATTAATCGTGAAGCAAAAAGAACACGCCTGGTGGCAAAATATGCCGCGAAAAGAGCTGAATTAAAGCGTATAATGTGCGATGAAAATGCGCCAGATGAAGAGCGTGATGCGGCGCAGCGTAAATTTCATGCGCTTCCACGAGACTCAAGTCCTGTACGCCAGCGTAAACGCTGTCGCATTACAGGCAGACCGCACGGTTTTTACCGTAAGTTTGGTCTAAGCCGTAACAAATTGAGAGAGTCAGCTATGCGTGGTGATGTGCCAGGCCTGGTTAAGGCAAGTTGGTAAATCACAGCTTTATATAGCAAGTGATTAATTGAATTATTGAATAAAACGACTGGTTAGGATTTATAAATGAGCATGACCGACCCCATTGCGGATATGTTGACACGCATTCGCAACGCACAAGCAGCGAACAAAGTAGATGTATCAATGCCATCTTCGACGCTGAAAGAGTCAATCGCAGCTGTTCTAAAGGGTGAAGGCTACATCAATGACTTTTCAACGGATGCAGATGGCGAGAAAAAGTCACTGACAATCACGCTGAAATATTACCAGGGTAAACCTGTTATTGATGAACTGAAGCGCGCCAGTCGCCCGGGTTTAAGGGTTTATAGAGGGAAAGGTGAGATCCCAAAAGTTCAGGCAGGACTTGGGATTGCGATTGTCTCTACCTCGAAAGGTGTTATGACTGACCGTGCAGCACGCTCGGCAGGCCATGGCGGTGAAGTTCTCTGTTATATTTCTTGATTGGTTGAGCTATGTCTAGAATTGCAAAAAATCCAGTGACTGTTCCTGCTGGTGTTGACGTTACGATTAACGGCCAGGACATCTCTGTGAAAGGTGGAAAGGGTCAGTTGACCTTTTCTGTTCATAACGACGTTGAAGTTGTTAGAGAGGGTGATGAACTGCGTGTTGTTGTGCGCGGCAAAGGAAAGTCTGCTATTGCACAATCTGGCACAACTAGAGCGATCGTAAACAACATGGTTACGGGTGTGCATAGCGGTTTTGAAAAGAAGCTGGCTCTGGTTGGTGTCGGTTACCGTGCACAGGCTAAAGGCAAGGTATTAAACCTGACGCTTGGATTCTCTCACCCAGTTAACTTTGATGTGCCTGAAGGGGTTACGGTTGAAACGCCTAGTCAGACAGAAATCGTCGTTAGCGGTGCAGATAAACAACTGGTTGGCCAGGCTGCAGCAAATATTCGAGCCTTTCGCCCGCCCGAGCCTTACAAGGGCAAAGGTGTGCGCTACGTTGGCGAGCATATCGCCATGAAAGAAGCCAAGAAAAAATAATTAAAGCCCGAAATTAGAATTTATATAGGTGAATAGCGTGGACAAGAAAACAGGTCGTTTACGTAGAGCACGACGCACAAGAGCCAAGATAAAAGAACTGCGTGTAGAGAGGCTTTGCATCTTTCGTACGCCTAGACATATCTATGCTCAGCTGATTGGCACCAGTGGTGCTAATGTGATTGCAAGTGTCTCTACGCTGGACAAAGATGTTAAAGGAACCTTAAGCAATGGTGGCAATATTTCTGCTGCTACTGCGGTTGGAAAGATGATCGCAGATAAGGCAAAAGCAGCTGGTGTCACTAAGGTTGCATTTGATCGTTCAGGATATAAATACCATGGTCGTGTGAAAGCGTTAGCGGAAGCTGCGCGTGAAAACGGCCTCGAATTCTAAGGGCTAGGAAATGGCTAAGTTTGATGCTTCTCAAAAGAGTGATGATCTACAGGAAAAACTTGTAGGTGTCCGTCGTGTTGCCAAAGTTGTAAAAGGTGGGCGTCAGTTTGGTTTTTCCGCACTAACCGTGGTTGGTGATGGCAAGGGCCGTGTTGGTTTTGGTAGTGGAAAAGCGCGCGAAGTACCCATTGCGATTCAGAAAGCAATGGAAGACGCTCGCCGTAACATGGTTGACGTTAAACTCAACGATGTGACCCTGCAGTATCCAATTACAGCTACGCACGGTGCAGCAAAAGTCTTTATGCAGCCTGCTACACCGGGTACCGGGATTATTGCCGGAGGCGCAATGCGCGCTGTATTCGAAGTGCTAGGTGTACAGGACGTTCTGGCCAAATGTATTGGTTCAACAAATCCAGTGAATGTGGTGCGTGCAACAGTTAATGGTCTATGTGAGATGACCAACGCTGAAGCGGTGGCAGCAAAACGTGGCAAAACGGTTAAGGAAATATTGGAATAATTCTAATGGTTGATAACAAAAGACAAATCAAAGTGACGCTGGTACGCAGCCCAAATGGGCGCCTGGCATCTCACAAGGCCTGTCTTGCTGGTTTAGGGCTCCGCCGGATGCATCAGACTGTCTCCGTTGAAGATACCCCCTGTACCCGCGGCATGATCAATAAAGCATATTACATGCTGAGAATTGAGGAAGAGTAAGATGTATCTTAATACAATCAAGCCAGCTGCCGGCGCAAAACAGACACGTAAGCGCGTTGGACGCGGCATCGGCTCAGGCCTGGGCAAGACATGCGGCCGGGGTCATAAAGGACAACATTCACGTTCTGGTGGCTTTACCAAAGTAGGTTTTGAGGGTGGTCAGATGCCACTTCAGCGCCGCCTTCCTAAGGTGGGTTTCTCATCACGAGTTAAAGCGAGTCGCGCAGAAGTTCGCCTGCATGAGCTTGTTGCTGTCGAAGCTGATGTTGTCGATCTGGACGCATTGAAAGCCGCTAATATTATTCCACAGCAGACATTGAAAGCGAAAGTGATCGCCTCTGGAGAACTGACCAGGGCCGTGACACTGCGTGGTATTAACGTGACTAAAGGTGCTCGAGCAGCGATTGAAGCTGCTGGCGGCAAAATCGAGGACTAAGTGGTCGCCCCAGGCTCAGCATTAGCAGGCGCAGGCCGTCTAACAGAGCTCAAACAGCGTTTGCTGTTTGTTCTTGGCGCACTGCTTGTTTACCGCATCGGAACGCATATCCCTGTACCGGGAATTGACCCGATGGCACTGGCCGCACTGTTTGAGCAGAGCCGCGGAACCATCATTGATATGTTTAACATGTTCTCTGGTGGTGCGTTAGGTCGCCTCTCTGTCTTTGCGCTGGGCGTCATGCCCTATATTTCAGCGTCGATTATTATCCAGCTGCTGACGGCAGTATCGCCAAAACTAGAGCAGCTGAAGAAAGAGGGTGAATCGGGCCGTCGTAAACTATCGGAATATACGCGTTACTTAACCCTGTTTTTAGCGACATTTCAGGCGCTAGGCATTTCAATCGCACTGGAGAGCCAGCAGATTGGTGGCGGTGGTGTTGTCATCGACCCCGGCTGGGATTTTCGAGCGGTCGCTGCGCTAAGTCTTGTAACCGGCACGATGTTCCTTATGTGGCTGGGTGAACAGATAACGGAGCGGGGGATTGGTAACGGTATCTCGATTATCATCTTTGCGGGCATTGTGGCAGGGCTACCATCTGCGATTGGTGGAACACTAGAGCTGGCAAGAACAGGCGAAATGAGCTCAGCGGTTGTTCTGGTTATTATCACGCTGGCGATTGCAGTCACCGCATTTGTTGTATTTGTTGAACGTGGGCAGAGACGGATTACAGTTAATTACGCTAAGCGTCAACAAGGGCGTAAGATGTATGCAGGCCAGACGAGTCATTTACCGCTTAAAGTGAACATGGCGGGTGTTATTCCACCGATCTTTGCTTCGGCAATCATCATGTTCCCTGCGACAATTGGTGGCTGGTTTGGTAGTGCCGAAGGGATGGAGTGGTTACAGGATCTTTCTCAGATGATCTCACCAGGACAGCCGCTTTATGTGATGCTTCTGGCACTTGCGATTATCTTTTTCTGCTTCTTTTATACAGCGCTGCAGTTTAATCCGAAAGATACGGCTGACAACCTGAAGAAGTCCGGCGCTTTTATTCCCGGTATCCGTCCAGGCGATCAGACCGCACAGTATATTGATAAAGTGATGAGCCGCCTCACTTTGGTGGGGGCGCTCTATATCACAGCGGTCTGTCTGCTACCGGAGTTCTTGATCGTCTACTGGAATGTACCATTCTATTTTGGCGGCACATCACTGTTGATTATTGTGATTGTGGTGATGGATTTTATGGCACAGGTTCAGTCTCATTTGATGTCTCATCAGTATGACAGCCTGCTGAAAAAGTCGAAGCTCAAGGGTAGTGGTGGACCAAAGCGCTAGGCTTGTAATAACTGATTAAATATTGGGTTTGGAGAAATACGGTGAAAGTACGTGCATCAGTAAAAAAAATCTGTAGAAACTGTAAAGTTGTTCGCAGAAAAGGCGTGGTTCGGGTGATCTGTAAGGATGCTCGTCACAAACAAAGGCAAGGTTAGTTGCTGATTGGCACGGATTTTTATTGATTTCGTCGCCTATCAATAATAGAATTACCCGCTTTCGCAAAATGCGGAGCGATATCAGTGTTTAGGAGCGTTTAGATGGCCCGTATTGCAGGCATCAATATCCCGGTAAACAAACATACTGTCGTTGCTTTAACAGCAATCTACGGTATTGGACCCACCCGGGCAAGTAAGATTTGTGAAGTGAGCAGTATCGATCCAACTAGAAAAGTGAAGGATCTGACTGAGGCGGAGCTTGAGTCACTGCGAACTGAAGTAGGCAAGTTCGAGGTTGAGGGTGATCTTCGTCGTGAAGTTACGATGAATATCAAGCGCTTAATGGATCTCGGCGCATACCGTGGTATCCGTCATCGCCGCGGACTGCCACTTCGTGGACAGAGAACTAAAACAAATGCACGTACCCGTAAAGGGCCACGTAAAGCGATCAGAAAGTAAAATACTACGGAAGCGACCAGTAGATCATGGCTAAAACAAGTAATCGTGCGCGTAAGCGCATCAAAAAAAATGTTGTCGATGGCGTAGCACACATTCACGCCTCGTTTAACAATACAATCATCACCATTACCGACCGTCAGGGAAACACCCTGGCCTGGGCAACAGCTGGTGGTTCTGGCTTCCGTGGCTCAAGAAAGAGCACCCCTTTTGCTGCACAGGTTGCAGCTGAAAGAGCTGGCTCTGTTGTCAAAGAGTTTGGCATGAAGAATATGGATGTGATGGTGAAAGGTCCAGGACCTGGCCGCGAATCAGCAGTACGCGCACTTCACTCCGCAGGATTTAAAATTAATAGCATTTCCGATGTGACCCCGATCCCACATAATGGGTGTCGTCCGTCGAAAAAGCGTCGAGTTTAAGGTAGGTTATTGTGGCTAAATATGTAGGTGCAAAGTGTCGTTTATGTCGTCGTCAGGGCGAAAAGCTTTTCCTGAAAGGTGAGAAGTGTCATACCGCTAAGTGTGCGGTAGAAAATAGAGCATTTCCCCCAGGGCAGCACGGTACTCGTCGCACACGTCTGACCGATTATGCAGTGCAGCTGCGTGAAAAACAGAAAGTCAAAAGAGTCTACGGTGTACTCGAAGATCAGTTCAGAAGCTACTATAGCGAAGCTGACCGTCGCAAGGGCTCGACAGGTGAAAATCTACTGAAGATTCTTGAATGTCGTCTTGATAATGTCGCATACCGCATGGGCATGGGCGTATCGCGAAGCGAAGCGCGCCAGCTAGTGAGGCACAACGCACTGACCGTTAACGGTAAGAAGGTCAACATCCCAAGCTACCAGGTCAAGCCGGGTGATGAGTTAGCTATTGCTGAGAAATCAAAAGGTCAGCTACGCATTAAATCATCACTGGAATTTGCACAGCAGCAGGGATTTGCTGACTGGATTCAGGTTGATAGCGACAAAATGGTCGGTACCTTTAAGGCCTGCCCGGAAAGAAGCGATCTTCCTGCTGAGATTAATGAGCATTTAATTGTAGAACTGTACTCGAAGTAAGTTTATTTCCGGTCAAGTTTAAGCAATTACTAATTCTGATATAACGGACTCTAGAGAGGACAATTAATGCAGGGCTCAGCAAACGAATTTTTAAAACCACGTGTTGTCGATGTTCAGGTCATTAACGACCTGCGTGCAAAAGTAACACTGGAACCCTTAGAGCGTGGCTTTGGTCACACTTTAGGTAATGCGATACGCCGCATTCTGATGTCTTCGATCCCCGGTTGTGCTGTTACCGAGGTTGAAATTGATGGTGTACTGCATGAATACACAACGATTGAAGGTGTACAGGAAGATGTGATTGATATCCTGTTAAACCTGAAAGGGCTTTCAATCGTTATGCATGAGCGTGACGAAGCGATCTTAACCGTCACTAAGAAAGGCCCAGGGCAGTTGCTGGCAAGCGACATTGAACTTTCACATGACATTGAAATCATGAATCCGGATCATGTGATTGCCAACCTGACTGATGTGGGCGAGCTAAACATGCGCCTGAAAATAGAGCGTGGACGTGGTTATCAGCCAGCAGTCAACAGACGTACAGCGGCTACAGCCGATGTGGGTGACGAAAACCGTCCGATCGGTAATCTTCAGCTAGATGCCTCTTTTACGCCGGTTCGTCGTATTGCATACAACGTTGAAAGTGCGCGAGTAGAACAACGTACAGACCTTGACAAGTTGATTATTGATATCGAAACGAACGGCAGTATTGATCCTGAAGAGGCCATTCGCCGTGCCGCAAGCATTCTTAAAGATCAGCTCTCAATCTTTGTTGACCTTGAGACAACCACTATTGAAGAGCCTGTTCAGCAAGAGGCAGATATTGACCCAATCCTGCTGCGGCCAGTAGATGATCTTGAGTTAACCGTTCGTTCTGCCAACTGCCTTAAAGCTGAAAACATCTTCTTTATAGGTGACCTGATTCAACGCACGGAAGTCGAGCTATTAAAAACGCCAAATCTTGGGAAGAAATCTTTGACTGAAATCAAGGATATCCTGGGTTCACAGGGGTTATCACTGGGCATGCGTCTGGAAAACTGGCCACCAGCAGGACTTGTTGGTGCAAGCAGCAATTCAGAAGCTGAAGCTTAAGATCTAGTTAATTGAGAATATAGAAATGCGCCATAGACAGAGTGGAAGAAAACTAAACAGAACAAGCAGTCACCGTGATGCCATGTTCAAAAATATGTCGGCATCACTGGTTCGCCATGAAATGATCCGCACAACATTGCCAAAAGCGAAAGAGTTGCGCCGTGTTGTTGAACCACTGATCACCCTGGGTAAGAACGACACTGTTGCAAACCGCCGTCTGGCATTTGCCCGAACACGTGATCGCGAAGTAGTTACAAAACTGTTTAATGAACTAGGCCCTCGTTATCAGGACCGCCCGGGTGGCTATCTGCGAATACTGAAATGTGGTTTTAGAGATGGCGATAGCGCACCAATGGCCATCGTTGAGCTGGTTGATCGTCCACTTCCTGAGATTGAAGAGGACGAATCAGAAAGTGAAAGCTAAACAGCAAAAGCCGGGTTTATCCCGGCTTTTTTATCTCTGACATGATTGTGTTATCCACCGATTTTGGTTTAGAGGGGCCGTACATCGGGCAAGTAAAGGCGGCCATATATCAGCAGACGCCCGACTGTCGTATCATTGATCTCTTTTCTGATCTTCCCTGTTTTCACCCAGAGGCGGCTGCATCACTGATCGCAGCCTACTGCCAGAACTTCCCACACGGTTCGGTTTTTCTCACCGTTGTTGATCCCGGTGTTGGTATGGGTGAGCATACCCCCGTGGTGGTCAAGGCAGGAGGCCACTGGTTTGTTGGCCCCGGCAATGGGCTGTTTGATCGGGTGATAAAAAGAGATAACCAGTCGCAGTGCTGGCAAATTGTATGGCGACCTGAAGCGCTTTCACATTCATTTCATGCGCGAGACCTCTTTGCGCCCGTTGCCGCCGAACTTGCCCAGGGCTCTTTTCCGGAGCGGAAACTTGATTTGATGGTTGTTCCTGATCCTGCTTTGGCTGAGAATCACTATTCTCATGTCGCCTATATTGACCATTTCGGTAATCTGATTTCTGGTATAGAGGCGAAAGGGGTTTCTCTAGATGCTGTGTTGATGCTATGTGGTAAAAAGATCTCTTACGCCAGAACATTTGGCGAGCGCGCTCCCGAGGCGTTATTCTGGTATGAGAATTCAAATGGCCTGATCGAAATCGCAGCGAATCGCGCATCTGCAGCGAGGCTGCTGAACGCCGCGATTGGTGATCGCATCCATATCTGAAAAATACCGGTTGAATAACAGGGTTTAGCTGGGCTGCGATGTTGGTAGGCAGAGATTGCTAGGCCATCAATTGAAGCTGGTATATTATCTCTGATTCGTCTTTATGGTATTTTTTTACGATATGAAAGGGGGGGCTTCTTTGTAATATGGCTCAAGTGCTCGTCAGGTGGTTTCGGCGTTACTTCACTGATCAGGAAGGTGTAATCCTTGCTCTGTTGCTGCTGGCAGGGTTTGCGATTGTCATCTTTATGGGAGAGATGTTAGCCCCTCTGCTGGCCAGTTTAGTGATCGCATATCTACTGGAAGGGCTTGTCGGTGCCATTCAGCGTCGCGATATCGCCCGTCTTCCTGCTGTGCTGATGGTCTTTATGCCCTTTTGTGCCCTGTTACTATTGCTGATTTTCGGGCTGATGCCGCTGCTCTTTGGGCAGTTAAGCCAGCTACTACAGGAACTGCCCGCGATGATTGCCAAAGGGCAGCAGAGCCTGCTGTTGTTACCGGTCAATTACCCCACCTTTATCTCAGAGGCGCAGGTTGCTGAGTTGATGAATACGATTCGAGCAGCAGTAGCTGATGCAGGCCAGCATGTGGTCTCATTTTCTCTGGCATCCATATCTGGCCTGTTTATATTGATTATCTATCTGATACTGGTACCGGTGCTGGTGTTTCTGTTTCTGAAGGATAAAGCGCTTTTTATTCGCTGGATCTCAGATGCGATGCCGCGGGAGCGGCGCCTCGCAACCCAGATCTGGGAAGAGATGGACCTGCAGATTGGTAACTATGTAAGGGGAAAATTTCTAGAGATTATCATTGTCGGTGTCGTCTCATTTGTTGTGTTTGCATTAATGGGGCTACAGTACGCGATGCTGCTAGGTGCGTTGGTGGGGCTCTCGGTCGTGGTACCTTATATTGGTGCGGCAGCCGTGACCTTTCCGGTGGCGATTATTGCCTATTTTCAGTGGGGCTGGAGCGCAGATTTTGCCTACTTGATGGCGGCATACGGCCTGATACAGGCGCTGGATGGCAACGTGCTGGTGCCGTGGTTATTCTCTGAGGCGGTTAATCTTCACCCGGTTGCGATCATCACTGCCGTGCTTGTTTTTGGTGGTTTGTGGGGCTTCTGGGGAGTTTTCTTTGCGATTCCACTGGCGACGTTGGTGAAGGCATTGATGAGTTCGTGGCCTCGCTCTGATGAGCTGATTGAAACTGAACCGGTGCCGACAGTAGAAAATCAGCCGTCGTAGTTCACATTGCAACTCGCTAAAGAATATCCGAGGCGTAATCTGCCAGTCGTGATCGTTCACCGCTCACCAGCGTAATATGGCCACTATGTGCCCAGTTAGCGAAGCGATCAACAACATAAGTGATGCCGGCGGTAGTCTCAGTGAGATAGGGTGTATCGATCTGTGCGATATTACCGAGGCAGACCACTTTTGTCCCTGGCCCGGCGCGGGTGATCAAAGACTTCATCTGTTTGGAAGTCAGATTCTGCGCTTCATCAATGATCAGGTATCGATTGAGAAAGGTGCGACCGCGCATGAAATTAAGCGAACGTATCTTGATTCGGTTGGAGAGCAGGTCATTGGTTGCCGCGCGTCCCCATGTGCCACTTTCTGCATTTGAGAGCACCTCCAGGTTATCCATTAGCGCTCCCATCCACGGCACCATCTTCTCTTCTTCGGTGCCGGGGAGAAAACCGATATCTTCTCCCATCGGGATGGTCACGCGGGTCACAATGATCTCATGATAGCGCCGCTCATCCAGTACCTGCGCAAGCCCTGCCGCAAGCGTTAACAGTGTTTTACCGGTGCCAGCATTGCCGAGCAGTGAGACGAACTCCACCTCGGGGTCAAGCAGCAGGTTAAGAGCAAAGTTCTGTTCACGGTTGCGCGCATTAACGCCCCAGATATTGTGATGGCCGGCGCGGTAATTATCGCAGAGTTCGATCGTTGCACAGCCGTCTTCAACCGTACGAACAATCGCCTCAAAACCCGCCTCCTGATCGTCATGAATCAGCTGGTTTGGATACCACTGCGCGATCTCAGGGCCGGTGATTTTATAGAAGGTCCTGTTGCCCTCTTTCCATGATGAAAGCGCTTGACTATTCTTATCCCAGAAGTCGCTCTCCAGCCTGCTCTGGCCACTATAAAGCAGGCTAAGGTCATCCAGCACCTGGTCGACCCGATAATCTTCTGCGGGGATACCGAGGGCAACAGCCTTGATGCGTAGATTGATATCTTTAGAGACGATCGTGACAACCGTCTGCATATCCTCTTTCTGAAGTGCCAGTGCAGTGGAGAGGATCTCGTTATCAGCCTTGTTGCCTGGCAGGTTCTGCGGCAGTTCAGTGGTGAGTGTGCGTGTCTGTAAAAAGAGACGGCCAGTAATAGCATCGCCACTCTCGGGTGCTGGTAGTTTTAACCCTTTTTCAATTTCACGTTTTGCACCATCACTCATTAGCTCTTCAATAAAGCGGCTTGCCAGACGCGCATTACGCGACGCCTCAGAGGTGCCGCGTTTATTGTTATCCAGCTCTTCAAGCACAATCATTGGTATAAAGATGTCGTGCTCATGAAAGCGGAATATCGAGGAAGGGTCGTGCATCAGCACATTGGTGTCCAGAACAAAAAACTTCTTTACTGAATTGCTGTTGATGACCATGGTCTACGGCTGCTTGTTGAGAGATTTAACACATTCGAGGACCTCCTCAACATGTCCTGGTACTTTAACGCCACGCCATTCATGTTGAAGAGTGCCGTTAGCATCGATCAGGAAAGTGCTACGCTCAATGCCACGCACCTTTTTACCATACATGTTTTTCATTTTTATGACGGAAAAAAGATCACACAGCATCTCTTCTTTATCCGATATCAGATCAAAAGGGAACGCCTGTTTTGCCTTAAAATTTTCATGCGATTTGATGCTGTCGCGAGAGACACCGAAGACCAGACATTTCTGTCGTTTGAACTTGTTGTGGTGGTCACGAAAATCCTGCCCTTCACGGGTGCAGCCGGGGGTGCTGTCCCGCGGGTAAAAATAGATCACGATATTTTTTCCCGCAAGTTCAGATAGTCTGATTATTTTATCGCCAGTCGCGACAGCTTCGAAATCGGGTACTGCTTTGCCGATGGAGAGTTCACTCATAAGGGGCCTCTAATAATTGATGTTGTTCTCTGTTTATCACGCGACTCTTAGTGCTCGCAATAGTTATCAGCCGTATTACTGTCCTTTGGCGGGTTTGAATGTGATGTCGATATTCAGCTCATCACAGAACTCGGTGAAAGCCTCGCGCAGGGCGTTAATTTTTTGATCGGCGGGAATACCAACCGTTATGGTGAGCGCAAACATTGGGGTACCGGTATGGGCGGCGGCGTAGGACTCCGTCGACAGGCTTTCGATGTTGATCTCTCTGCTGGATAAAAAGCTGGCCAGTTGGTAGACAATCCCCGGGTTATCCAGCGCCACCGCTTCAATGGTGTAGGGCAGCAGCGCTGGGGTGGCCTGGCGTGCGCTGGTGGTTTTGGTGGTGATCGCCAGCCCCAGCTCTTCTGCCGCCTCGGCCAGCAGAGTGGTGAGACGGGATATTGCAGATGCCCCCCCTGAAACCATCAGGATGATGGCAAACTCGCCGCCCAGTACCGCCATGCGACTGTCGATGATGTTGCACTGCGTCTCGAAGATTGAGCGCGAGAGTGAGTTCACGATGCCGGGCTGGTCTTTACCAACGGCGCTGATCACGAGGTGTTTTGTCAAATCCAGAGTCCTCATTAAATGGGGTGTGATAATCCCTTTTATCATACGTGAAGCGTAGCGGCTGAGAAACTGTTGAAATGTTGCGAATTATCAGTGTAGTCGCTTATTTGATTATCGGAAAAGTAGTATACTGCTGCGGCAAAGTCTGGTTGTTCCAGTAGTAAAGTGTTAGACGGAGAGTATAGATGTTTCACGGCAGTATGGTGGCGCTAGTAACGCCGATGCACGATGACGGTTCGCTGGACGACGTATCGTTGAGCAATTTGGTGGAGTTCCATATCGACAACGGGACCAATGCGATTGTTGCTGTGGGGACCACCGGTGAGTCGGCAACCCTTGATGAAAAGGAACACTGCAATGTGATCCGTCGCGTCGTCGAGCTGGTTGCGGGGCGTATTCCGGTGATTGCCGGTACCGGCTCTAACTGTACCCGTGAGGCGATTGCGCTGACACGCAGTGCGATGGAGGTCGGTGCTGATGCCTGTCTACTGGTCGCACCTTACTACAACAAGCCGACCCAGGAGGGGCTTTACCAGCATCACGTAGCGATTGCCGAAGCGGTACCGATTCCGCAGATCCTCTATAACGTGCCGGGGCGGACGGTATGTGACATGTTGCCGCACACGATCAAAAGATTGTCTGAGATTTCAAATATTGTTGGGGTGAAAGAGGCGACCGGTAATCTACAGCGGGCGCGTGAAATCCTGGACTGCTGTGGTGAGCGTATTGACCTGTATGGCGGTGATGACGCGACGGCGATGGATCTCATTCTTGAAGGTGGTAAGGGGGTGATTTCAGTGACAGCCAATATCGCGCCAAAAGCGATGCGTACGATGTGTGATGCGGCGAGAGCGGGTGACCGCCACGTTGCGGAAGCGATCAATAACCACCTGATGGCGCTGCATCAGGATCTCTTTGTTGAGGCCAACCCCATTCCGGTGAAGTGGCTGATGCACGACATGGGGATGATTCCGGCAGGGATTCGCCTGCCTCTCACACCGCTCTCCGAGAACTATCACCAGACACTGCGTGCAGCGAAGCGCGCGGCAGATGAGGCGGTGATTTAATGGAGAGACAGAAAAGCAGCTCCTGTACACTGCTTGCGGCAGCGGCTATCTCGCTGGGTGCGCTGCTGTTGAATGGCTGTTCAACCACGCCGGATGAGTCGTACAAAGAGAGTAAGATGACCCGGCCACTCGACTATCCGCCCGATCTGGTAGCCCCTACCCTCAGTGAGCGCTTCTCGGTGCCATCTCCGGATGCAGCGCCAGTCACAACCCCCATCACGTTACCAGCACCATCCGCACCGCATAAGCCCGCGAGCCGAGGCGGTGGTGGCGGCCATAGCCACTAAAAAGCGCTGCTTGTTAACGGGCGTTGAAGGCGGATGCGTTTCTCATCCATCGGCAGTGGTAGCCGTGGTAACGGCACCCTGATTGAAAAGGGTGATACCTGCCTGCTGGTTGACTGCGGCTTTTCAGTAAAACAGACGGTGCAGCGCCTTGCACGACTTGGAATTGCACCGCAGATGATTTCGGCAATCCTGGTGACGCATGAGCATGGTGACCATATTAGTGGTGTGGCGGCATTGGCACGGCGTTTTCAGATTCCAGTATGGGCGACTCATGGCAGTGCCATGTCGTTTTCAGGTGGCGCGCTACCCGCGCTGAATATCTGTAGCAGCCATGAGCGGTTTGCGATCGGTGATCTTGAGGTCACCCCTTTCCCGGTACCGCACGATGCGCGAGAGCCGAGCCAGTTTCTCTTTTCCGATGGCGATCATCAACTGGGGGTATTGACTGATACCGGCTCCATCACGCCGCACATCGAGGCTCTGTTAAGCGGTTGTGATGCCCTCATGCTGGAGAGTAATTACGATGCCGATATGCTGACCAAGAGTGACTATCCCGCATCGCTCAAGGCGCGCATTAGTGGTCAGCGCGGCCACCTCGACAACCACCAGGCCGCGTCGTTACTGGCGCGGATTGACTGCACACGGCTACAGCATCTGGTCGCAGCGCACCTGAGCGAGCAGAATAACTCGGCAGAAATTGTGCGCGAGACGCTGGCGGTTGCGCTCGATTGTGAGACAGCGTGGGTTTCGATAGCCGACCAGGATCATGGCCTGGCGTGGCGGCAGCTGGGATGACCGCACATTATCCGGATGGCGCATCGTCGCAGAGGATTTCAACGCTGTTTTGCGGTACAATTGCCGCCTGATTTTAGTCTCATACCGGATTTGATGCTGGCTGGGCGATATTCTGAGAACGATCTAATGAAAAAAGTGAAAGAACTCTATTCCGGTAAGGCCAAGTCTGTTTTCACGACGGAAGACCCGGACAGGATGGTGATGGTCTACCGTGATGACACCTCCGCCTTTGATGGACGCAAAGTTGATCAGCTGGCGCGCAAAGGGATGATCAACAACAAGGTCAACGCCTTCATCATGGTTCAGCTTGAGCGCGCCGGGATCATCACCCATTTTGAACGCCTGCTGTCGGACCAGGAGTCACTGGTGAAGCGGCTTGATATGTTGCCGATCGAATGTGTGGTGCGAAATATCTCAGCCGGCAGTATCTGCAAACGGCTCGGTGTTGAAGAGGGGCTGGAGCTGAATCCACCGACCTTTGAGTTTTTTCTGAAAAATGATGAACTGCATGATCCGATGATCAATGAGTTCCACATCCGCGCTTTCGGCTGGGCTGATGATGAAGAGATCGCCATTATGAAGCGGCTCACCTTTGAAATTAATGATGTCCTAAAGCAGCTCTTCTTTGATGCCGGGATGTTACTGGTAGACTACAAACTTGAATTCGGCCGCTACCATGGACAGATTGTGCTGGGTGATGAATTTTCACCGGATGGCTGTCGTCTATGGGATGTCGAGAGTCGTGAAAAGCTCGATAAAGATCGCTTTCGTCAGGGGCTGGGCGGTGTGGTGGAGGCCTATGAAGAGGTGGCTCGCCGCTTAGGAGTCGCGCTGGATTAGCCTGCCAATAGACTTTACGGTTTGCAGGATGATAGAGCGCTTGCGCACTTTGATTATCTTTCAATCTTTCAACTTTTTAATCTTTTTAATCTTTTGACCTTTATTAACTATGCGACAACTACGCGGCACCACGGCACTCTCTCCCTTTCGAACTGAAAAACTGCTCTCGGCCGCACAGCCATTGCTACCACGATTGCAGGCTATTCATAGCGAATTTGTCTATTTTATCGAATCTGAAACAGCACTTTCGAATGAGGATGAAGCGCTGCTGGCGGAGCTGCTGAATGCACGCACAGCGGCACAGCTGCAGATGGTGCCCGCTACATTAATGCTGGTGGTGCCGCGTATTGGGACCATATCGCCGTGGTCAAGCAAGGCGAGCGACATTGTCCGTATCAGTGGGCTAGAAAAGGTTGCACGCATTGAGCGTGGGATCGCCTATTATGTTGAGATGGCGGACGGGGCGCTGTTGAACGACGAGCAGAAAAGAGCGCTGGCCCCGCTGATCCATGACCGTATGGTTGAGTCGCTGCTATTTCAGTTTGATGAAGCTGAGGCGCTTTTCAGCCACGCCACCCCTGCGCCGCTGTTAACTGTCGATGTGATCGGTGGTGGAAAGGCTGCGCTGGTCGCTGCTGATAGCGAGCTGGGGCTAGCGTTGAGTGAAGATGAGATTGACTATCTGGTCGAGAGTTTTAGTGCATTAAAACGTAATCCAACCGATGTTGAGCTGATGATGTTCGCACAGGCAAACTCGGAGCACTGTCGCCATAAGATATTTAATGCCGACTGGATTATCGACGGTGAAAAGCAGGCTATCGGCCTCTTCCCGATGATTCGTCACACTACTCAATGTTCACCCGATGGTGTGCTGTCAGCCTATCACGATAACGCTGCCGTGATTGAATCAGCTAACGAAGCCGCACGTTTTTTTCCTGACGGCAGCAGCGGTGAATATCGGCGTGTGAATGAAGCGAGTCACATCAACATCAAAGTTGAAACCCACAACCACCCCACTGCCATCTCACCCTTCCCCGGCGCGGCAACCGGTATGGGCGGAGAGATTCGTGACGAAGGGGCAACCGGGCGTGGCGCAAAACCCAAGGCTGGGCTGGCCGGCTTTACCGTCTCAAATTTGCAACTACCCGATGCCCCACGCCCGTGGGAAGAGGATAATGGCAAACCGGCACGTATCGTCTCCGCGCTCGATATTATGCTGGAAGGGCCGATCGGTGGCGCTGCTTTTAATAACGAATTTGGTCGCCCCAATCTAACCGGTTATTTTCGCACCTATGAAGAGTGGGTGGCGGGTGTCGATGGGAAACAGCTGCGAGGCTATCACAAACCGATCATGATCGCCGGTGGACTGGGCGCTATCCGTGAGCAGCATATCGAGAAAAATATCATGCCGCCAGGAACGCAGCTGATTGTGCTGGGTGGTCCCGCCATGTTGATCGGCCTTGGTGGTGGTGCCGCCTCATCCGTGGCAAGTGGTGATAGCAGTGAGGCACTCGACTTTGCATCGGTGCAACGGGGTAACCCGGAGATGGAGCGTCGCTGTCAGGAGGTGATAGACCGCTGCTGGCAGCTGGGTGAAGAGAACCCGATTGTTTCACTCCATGATGTGGGCGCGGGGGGCATCTCGAATGCACTACCCGAACTGGTCAACGACAGTGAACGCGGCGCGATCTTTGAGCTACGCGCAGTACCCAATGATGAGCCGGGGATGTCGCCGGTACAGATCTGGTGCAACGAATCACAGGAGCGTTATGTGCTGGGTATCCCGCGCAGTCGCCTGCAGCAGTTTAGCGAAATGTGTGAACGCGAGCGCTGCCCCTTTGCCGTCGTTGGTGAGGTGACGGCGGCGCGCAATCTCAGCCTTAATGATCGCCACTTTGGAAACAGCCCGGTCGATATTCCGATGGAGCTGCTGTTTGGTAAGCCACCCAGAATGTTACGTGATGTGAGCCGCATCCCTGTTGTTGCTGAGGAACTCGACTGCAGTGAGATCACACTCTCCGATGCGACGACGCGCATATTGCTGCTCCCCGCTGTGGCAGATAAAAAGTTTCTGATCACCATTGGCGACCGTAGTGTCACCGGTATGGTGGCGCGTGACCAGATGGTCGGCCCGTGGCAGATTCCCGTTTCCGATGTGGCCGTGACACTGGCCGATTATGAAAATTTTCACGGTGAAGCGATGTCGATGGGTGAACGCTCTCCGGTGGCGCTGCTGAATCCTGCCGCTTCCGGACGACTTGCGATCGGTGAGGCGTTAACCAATATCGCCGCTGCGAATATCGAGAAACTGAGTGATATTAAACTGTCGGCAAACTGGATGGCGGCGGCTGGGGTGGCGGGTGAAGATGCAGCACTGTACGAAACGGTTCACGCCGTTGGCATGGAACTCTGCCCTGAACTTGGTATCGCGATTCCGGTGGGCAAAGATTCACTCTCGATGAAGAGCGTCTGGCGAGAGGCGGGTGAACCACGCGAAATGACATCACCACTGTCACTGGTGATCAGCGCCTTTTCTCCAGTGCAGGACTGCCGCCTTACCTTGACGCCGCAGTTGCGTTGCGATAGAGGCGATACAGATCTGCTACTGATTGACCTCGGGGGCGGCAAAAACCGTATCGGTGGGTCGGCGCTGGCGCAGGTCTATAAACAGACCGGCCGCACCACGCCAGATCTGGATGATGCGCATCTGTTTAAGGCCTTCTTTAATACCGTGCAGCAGCTCAATCGCGAGGGAAAACTGCTGGCTTATCACGATCGTTCAGATGGTGGTCTGTTTGCCACCATCACTGAAATGGCCTTTGCTGGACATACAGGGGTGACGATCGCCCTTGATTCACTGCTTGAAAAAAGCGATAAACAGGCGATATTAGCGGCGCTGTTTAATGAAGAGTTGGGCGCCGTTATACAGGTGGCGAGTGATCAGCGTAATGCCGTTCTCGGTGCGTTTAACGCGGCCGGGCTGGGCGGCTATTGCCATCCGATAGGGGGACTCAATCGTGATGATCGCGTGGTTATTACATTAAACCAGGAGGAGCTGCTGGCCGCTGAGCGCAGCGAATACCAACGGCTCTGGTCAGAGACCTCATGGCAGATACAGCGCCTGCGTGATAACGCCGACTGTGCCCAGCAGGAGTATGACGCGATCCTCGACCTTCAGGACCCCGGGCTGAATATCGAACTAAGCTTTGACTTGAATGAAGATATCGCAGCTCCTTTTGTGAATCAGCAACGCCCGCGCATTGCGGTACTGAGAGAGCAGGGGGTGAATGGCCATGTCGAGATGGCGGCAGCCTTTGACCGTGCTGGTTTCTGTGCGGTTGATGTTCATATGAGTGACATACTCTCTGGTCGAATTTCTCTGGATGGTTTCCAGGGGCTGGTTGCGTGCGGCGGCTTTTCATTTGGTGATGTGCTGGGCGCAGGCCGGGGGTGGGCCAGTTCTATTCTGCATAATAGCCGTGCACGAGATGAATTCAGCGCCTTCTTTGCGCGCAGTGATAGCTTTGGGCTGGGGGTCTGTAACGGCTGTCAGATGATGTCCAGTCTCTCTTCCTTAATTCCGGGTGCCGAACTGTGGCCCCGTTTTGAACGTAACCTCTCTGAACAGTTTGAGGCGCGTTTCTCACTGGTGGAGGTACTCTCATCGCCATCGCTGTTTCTTGATGGCATGGCCGGTTCTCGCATGCCGATAACCGTTGCTCACGGCGAAGGGCGAGTGGTGTTTCGTCACGATCAGAGCCTTGCGCAGCTTGAACAGGCGGCCACCGCTGCTCTTCGTTTTGTTGATAACCGCGGTGCTGTAACGGAACAGTATCCCGCTAACCCGAATGGCTCACCGGGAGGGTTGACAGGTGTGACGACAGAAGATGGACGTTTCACGATTATGATGCCGCATCCCGAGCGTCTATTTAGAACGGTTCAGCACTCATGGCATCCGGCCGAGTGGGGTGAAGCGGGACCCTGGTTAAGAATGTTCAGAAATGCACGAAAATGGGTGGCGTAGTGAATATAAAAAAAATAGCGATGGTGGCGCTGTTGTTGCCGGTGCTGGGATTGCTGGGTTACATCAGCTGGAACCTGACGAAAGAGCACCCCCTGCCGGAATGGGAGCTGCCACTTGCACCACTTAATGCACCGGATGTGGCGGTGCTGGAGAGCGCCTTTGAACGGCTTGATTACCCGTGGCCGTTAGCGGCAGATGCAGAGGTGCCGCCCGTGATGGTGGACCCTTTGCCAGAGGATCTGGGCAGCGTTACCGATGTAAAACTTAAGAAGTCACTTTTTTTTCGTTCGTTACTGCCGATGGTGCTGGCTGAAAATAAAATGCTGAATGAACAGCGCCGCTTTATGCTGGCACTCTTCTCACGGCAGGCGTTACCTCCACGTGAGAGTGATAAGCGTCAGTGGCTCGAAGCGCAGCTGGAGCATTATCGCATTAAGGGGGATATCGAGGATGAAGCGACGCGTGCTGAGCTGGCGCGCCGACTTGATGAGGTTCCAGTGGCACTGGTGCTAGCGCAGGCGGCCAATGAGAGCGCTTGGGGTAGCTCCCGTTTTGCACGTGAGGCGAATAATCTTTTTGGCGAATGGACCTATAAAGAAGATGAAGGGTTGATTCCGGAAGCGCGTACGGAAGGTGAGAGTCATGCGGTACGGGTTTTTCCAACACTGCGCGCATCGGTGCAGTCATATATGAATAATATTAACAGTGGCCGTGCCTATGAGGAGCTGCGTGCAATGCGTGAAAAGATGCGTAATGAACAGAAAGCGCTGGATGCACTAAAGCTGGCGAACGGCCTGTTACGCTACTCCGAGCGTGGCGAAGCGTATGTGGAAGAGATCAAAAAGATGATCCGCAGCAATCGCCTGAACAGACTGAATGATGTCACACTGAGAGTGGAGCGCTGAGCTTAGTTGCTAGCCGTTTTTGATTGAATCCATAGCTGGCTATACCAGTAATAACGCCCCCTCTCTCTTGAGGGGGCAGTGCAGTTGTAGCGATTGCGCCGATTATCAAACGGCTGCCGGGCTTCAACGGTAAAACGCCCATTCACTTTATCGAGCCATCTCACGCTGGTCGGCCCCTGGTTGCTTGCAAAGCAGTTCAGTTGATCAAGCTGGATGTCGCCGTTATCTGCTAATGTGAGCTGTAGCATCGGCGGGTTCTTTTTTCCGAGTACTGGACTGGAAGGAGTGCTGGTGATTATCGGCATCGGCAGGCTCATCACTTTTGTCCTGAATTGCGCTAGTGTCGCGAACTGTTCCGCCATCGGATAGCGTGGTAGCGCGAGTCGATCCGAATATCGGCTCACCACGCCAGATTGCTGCCCAAAAGCGGTCCATCCCAGCTCCTTGACTATCTGCTGTAGTGGCAGGTTATATTCACCGTAAGGGTAGGCAAAGAGAGCGGGTGCGGTGCCCAGTTCTCTCTGTAGTCGCTGTTGTGCATGCTGTAGATCACGCCTGATCCGGTGCTGCCATGCGCTCGCCGTTTCGTTATCTTTATGTTCAATCAGAAAGTCGTGATAGCTTGAGTGGTTGGCAAACGTGGCACCATGCTGCTGCATCTCCCGCATCTGATCCCAGCTCATAAAGGCAGGCATCTTTTTATCCACCGTATCGGTTGATACAAAGACAGTAAATGGCCAACGACGCTGTTTAAGCCGGGGGTATGCGTTGGAATAGACCGACCGATAAGCGTCATCAATGGTAATTGCGACCACTTTCCCCGGGAATGGCTGCTGACTGTTAAGCTGTTTGATAATTCTTTCCAGAGACCAGACCTGAAAGTTATTTTTCTCAAGATAGTCGAGATGGCTATCAAATTGTTGTAGTGAGATATTGGTGCTGGGATAGCGAGCTTCACCAAAATGGTGGTACATCAATATAACGGCCCCATCAGTTGAGGTCGCCACTGAGTTGGCGACGGGCGCTACTATTATAGTAATAAACGCTAATATCTTAACAAGCACGAATTGCAATACGGAGCACCCTCTTCCAGATCGTAGAGGTTATCTTAGCATGAGCGTTTCTGGTGTTGAGCAGCCATGTCTGTCTGGTTTCGCAGGTTATTTTTAAACGGTATTTTTGGGTATAACCTTTCTCTGGTGCGGTGGCGCTTCCCAGTCGAGGCGGTGAGAGATATAGCTCATTATCATGCCGCGGGCGACGGCTTGCTGGCGGTTTCTGACCTCAAGTTTAGCGATGATATTTTCGAGATGATAAACCACGGTGCGTTCCGCTATTTTCAGGATCCTGGCGATTTCCCAGGTGGTTTTACCTTCAGCCACCCAAAGCAGGCACTCCCTTTCACGCAGGCTGATGCGTTTCTTTTTAATCGGCAGCAGGTCTTCATCGAAAATGCGTAGTACCGCATCATGAACATAGTTGGCAAATAGTGCACCGAAGGTGAAGGCGGTGTCGATGAGTGGCTGCGGTAGCGGCTCTCTCTTTTTCGAGACCAGGCTAAGTACGGCTGTGCTGCCAACATTGCCTCTAAGTGGAAAACTAACACCGCTGTTCAGGCCATATTCTCTAGCCTTAAGGATATACTGGTGTGAGCTTTTGTCATCGACATGGCGGTTGAGTGCCATCTCATCCCAGGTGACAGGTGTATGGTGGGTCTCGGCATAAAGTAGCGTCGGGTCTGTTTTGATCAGCTCTTTTTCACGATAAAGGGCCTGCCATGTCTCAGGGTAGCTGTTGATTTCAATCATGTCCGGGCGGGTCAGGGCTGTCGGAATCGTTGCGCAGTAGCTGAAAAAGTTGAAGCCGGTGAGCTGGCAAAATTCAGTACACTGAACATTGATCTCATCAAGTGAGCGCGCTTTCGCCAGGTTGCTGGTCAGCCTGTAAAGGTCTGTGTGTGTAATTTCTGTTGCCATCTTGCTCACCCTGGTCAGCCATTGTCGCGATACGGTATTTTCGAAGTTGTATAGAACGGGATCTGAGGGGCGCAATCCCTGTGCCCCCTTGCTAGCAGCTCCCTCCTTTATACTTCCCTGTGGAACCTCTGAGCCTTTTGTGTATGCCACTACGCGCCAGTTCTCAGAGACAGCTCTGATCATGGGTGAACTGAGAAAATATAGATGTGAAAAAGTACCCGACCTGCGTGTGATAAATTACCATCGTCGATAAGGTGAGAATGTGCTAATCGCTGGACTGTTTTGAATGGGCGCCTCCCTGCGCCTCACAACATGCTAGCAGATCCAGATGCAACCTGTACCGCCGCAATACCAGCACGAGGCGACCACGGTGTCATGGTTGCCAAATGGCAATACCTTGGCACTCTTGATGATCTCGCCATCAACCCCTCTTGGATCGCTGCGGATATCGGCAAGGATCTCCTTTACGCTGCCTTTGGCGGCAGTAGAGGTACTATAGTCAACATTGGCATCAGTGGCCTGTACGCTAAGCGGCAGGGCAATAAACATAGCAAAGATGGCGGCAGTCAGGTTTTTTTTGAATGTATTGCGCATCGTCTTTATCCTCCTCAGGAATGAATAATAAGCATGAAGATCGGAAAATCCTCATGGCCAATGACATGGTAGGGAGAGGGGCGGAATAACTCAGTGAACCTTTGTACCGGGGGAGTGTGAACTTTTAACAAAAGTTAATAGCAGATAAAGCACGGCGTGCCGGGGGTGTGACGGGTGGATTGTTAACTAATCAGGAGTAGGAAAGCAAGAGCAGGGAGGCTATTTTTGATGTCAGTGATCCTGCGCCTGTTGTAGTCAGAATAGACTACATTTCATCTGGTTTCGTGATAAGGGGCATTTAGAATGAGAGCGAGAGATGGGTGAAAAGGGTGCGTTCCGGCAGGAGACGTGTTGTTGCAATATCGCTGTTATGATAAAGAAAAGCCTTGTCCAGCAGGTTCTTGGCCCCGATAGTGACACGCCCGAGGCGATTGCTTAGCCGGAAGCTGACAGCGGTATCGAACACCCAGAACTGGTCGGCGCTAAAGGTCGTAGTGGTTCCGGTCTGGATGGCAGTAGCAAACTCCCCTCTTTGTTTAACTCGCGTGGCTGAGATGTTGGTTGTGAATCCATTGGTGGAAAAGAGATTAATGCTGAGTGGTAGCTGCTGAGTAGTGAGGTCGGGTATTCCTACTGTTCCGTCTCGCTTATCAAAGCTGTCGGTCGCTGGGCGTCTGAAAGACTCATATTGATATTCTGCGCTGGCGGCTAGCCATTTGAGCGGTGTCCAGTAGGTGTAGGCACGTCCTGCCTGTTCCGCCCAGCCGGCCTTAAAGGTTTTATTTGTCTGGGCAGCAAGAAAGGGGACTTCAAGATTGCGTTTGGAGACTTCAACGCCGAGGTAGAATGTTTCCAGGTTTTTCTCCAGCGCTACTCCGTAGCGGCGGGCATCGCTGCCACTGATGTCATCAAAGAACTGGTTAAACCCTGCCACCTGGGTTGGTTCCACGGTCTGGTTGGCCACCAGGCTACGCGCCATGGTGCGGAAGGCGGCCGCGCGCAATGTTGTGCTGTTATTCACTTGCCAGGTCAACCCTAGCTTGGGGTTGATCTGCGTTTCAACCCTGGCCTGGGTGGTGACATCATCGATACTCAGGCCGGTCGTCCAGGTGAGTTCTCCCTGCTCGATATGGCTGTATAGATAGCCGTTATGGTGGCGGATTTCAGAGGTTACCGGAATATTGGTTGAGCAGAAAGGGGGGCAGAAAGGAGTGGGGAAATTGACATCAATAATCTGATTTTTATCTGAGCGATAGGTGCCCGCTCCGCTAATAATACTGTACCCCTTTTTAAAAAGATGGTGCTGGAGTTCAAAGGTCTGTCCTGATTCCGAAAGATCCACAGTGAGTGACCTGGGAACGGTGCCGGATGGTGGAGCCAGGTTGAGGGCGGCATTGTCCCGTGTGTGCTCTTCGTACCCATTGTTGATCGCCGAGAAGAGCAGCGTGTTGCCCGGTGAGAAATCATGACGCATGCCGAGCCGTAGAACACGGCTATCGATAAATCGCCTTTCACTGCTGGAGAAGAGCGAGGGGGCGTAGCGTAGTGGCAGGTCGCCTTGTGAGATCTGCGTATCACGGTACTCAAACTGCACGCTGGTTTTGTGTGACAGAGCTGCCTGTAAAAAGAGATTATCGATCCGGCGACCCCGATCCTGATTGGGACGAATCCCTTCATTGTCATCACGAAAGGTGCCGACGCTATAGGAGTAGCGCCCGATGACAGCAGCGTGAACAAGGTCACTACTGCGCGTTGTATAATCCTGTCCGTGTCTCTGCTCGCTATCCTGTTGTGCTGCGATGCCATTCAGTTGTAGCGAAAAGCGGTTGCGGGTAAAGAGTGGGTTGAACTCATTGGCGGTAGCGCTGGTGGGGCCTGCGCCATCGAGAATGCCGAGAGAACTTTCCGCCAGCTGCGGCTGAATCGGGTTCAGGTTGAGCGGCTGTAACAGCTGCGACTGTAACAGTTCGCTGACCCGTGCAATCTCATGGCGTGGCAGTACCGAATAGGAGTCGGCCAGCAGGCGATGTGCCGAATGGTTACCGGGATCTGTATTGAGCGACTTCCACCCTTCACTCAATGCGAGCTGCTGAAACCCCAGGTCATTATAGATGCGGGCCAGACTGCTGCTACGCGCTGCCTGATCCTGATCGAGGAGCATGCGTGAGCGGTAAACGGCACGGTTATCGTTGAGCTGAATCGACTGCTGTAGATCCTGCAGTGCCCCCACGGGGTTATTCAGTGTCTGTTTACGGATCGCATCATAAAACCACGGCGTGGGGTCATTCGGGTCAAGGGACTTGGCGAGCATAAACTGATCGGCGGCGAGGTCGTTGCGTTTCTCTTCATAGTAGGCTTTACCGAGGTAGCTGCGGATCAACGCGTTGGCGGGACTCAACGTCGCGGCGATCTCGATTTCGCGTCGTCCATCACCAAGCGCTCCATCACGGATTAGTGCCAGCCCGATACCAAGGCGGGGCAGGGGGCTGGCCTGATCGAGGTTGATGGCCTGTTCAAAATAGCGTCTGGCACGTTGGGTATTAAACTGGCCGAGATGGGCAAAGCCGAGAATGGTGAGGGCGTGTGCCTGCTCGGGATTGATGCCGAGCGCCTGTTGCGCCATCCGTTCGGCCTGATCAAGATCGTCAAGCGACAGCAGCAGCTCAGCCTGCCGGGCCAGCAGCAGGCTGCTATCGGGAGTGATGTGGAGTGCGTGTTGCAAGGTGTTACGTGCTGCGCGTAGATCAAACTGAGCCTGCTGTGCATAAGAGAGGGCGATCGCAGTGGTCGGGGTAGTTGGGTTCAGGGCAAAGGCCTGAGTGGCCAGTACCAACGCTTCATCGTTGCGGTTTTGCGTCAGTGCAATGATCGACTGCATCGCATATGCAGCCGCGCTGTCAGGTCTCAGCTGCACTATTTTATCGAGCAATGCACGCGCTTCCGCCGCCCGCCCAACGCTCAGCAGCCGGTCGGCTTCCAGGGTGAGGGGGTGAGCGCGCAGGGCAGAGCGGTCGATTATACTGGGGTAATAGAGCGACCACTGCACCGCATCTTCTGGCCTGATGTCGAGGCGTCTCAGCGGCGCCTCACCTGCACGTGCAGAGGCAGACTGGCCGTTGGTGAGTAGCAGCGCCCCCTGCTCATTCTCCAGCGCTACACGCCCCTCGATGACGCTAACGATGGTTTCGCCGTTCTCTACCCGGATCACAAACTCAGTCCCTTCCACTGCGGCGTTAACATAGGGGGTCTTGATCTTCAGTGCGTTGGGTGTGCGGGTAATAAAATGTACCGCGCCCTTCAGCAGATCGAGCCAGGAGGCCTCTTCGCTTTCACCACTTAACACAATGGTGGTGTTTTGATCGAGACGGATGATGGTCTCGTTAGCCAGTTCCAGTGCCGCACGGCTGTTTTCGCGCACATGGATCATGTCGTTTGCGCAGTAGCGCTGCCCCTGTTCGACATTTTTCCAGCGGTTTTCATGAGCCGTTTTTGCTTCAACCTGTCCCTGAACTGAGATAATTCGAGCAACCCATTCATCACACTGCGCTGTTGCTGATACAGAGGACGAGGCCGATATGGTGAGCAGACAGAAGGAGAGCCACAGCCACAGCCATAGCCGTTGCGCGCTTCGTGGTCGGTGTTTCATGGAGTCCGTACCGCTGTCGATTGATAAATTGATACTGCTCTCCCCCTCAATGTTTCTGTTCTACCGTCTATTCTTATCAGAAACAACCATGTGCTCTGTATGTGAATGCCGGTTGGAAAATATGATGAAGCTGCTGCGGCTGCTTTAATCAAATAGAAATTTATTGAATGTAACGAAACCTTTTCTGGAATAGTAGGTTATATTGATATTATTATTAATGTTTCTGTGAAGCGCATGCGCATGTCCGATGTGACTGCCTGGTCAGAAGCTGGCAGGAGTATCGAAAGCTCGGAATTAGCGCGGGTTTATCTCTTTGTCGGCCTGAGGCGACAGAATTGCAGGGTCATTTGGTGGCGATATTGATGATTCCACGCCATGGATGTGCCGGTTGAGTACGCTGAAATTGCTGGCAGAGCTGGCTGTAATAGTTTGAAGGGGGGTCCAGGCTGGCGTCTATGATCGTTTTGAATAAAGCATCGGCATCAGACCAGTTGCCCTCCTTGAAGAGCTGCAGGGCGGTGGCGAACTGTTCGCTGAGTTGTCGTTGTACTTCGCTGGCATCGCTGCGTCGGCAGATGAGCTCATGCAGAGTGATCGGGCGAGATTTGCCTGCGAGGATAAACGTTCCCATCGGGCGAGTCTGAAAATCGTTCAGCCCCTGGAGGATGTCGTCACTCACGAGCAGGCGGGTGCCGAGCTGTTTATTCATCCCTTCGATACGTGAGGTGGTATTGACAACATCTCCTGTCGCTCGGTATTCAAGGCGTCCCACGGCTCCGACATTGCCCAGGAGGATCTCACCGCAGTGCATGCCGACCCTGGTGGGGAGTTGATAAGATGGATGGGTGAGATTGAAGCGTTCAACGGCATCAATCAGATCAATCGCTGCACAGCATGCGGCGTGGCGTAACTTCTGGGATGGTTGAGTCGTGGGCCAGAGCGCCATCGCAGCATCACCCACCACGTCAGAGATAATTCCCTCGTGGTGGTGTATCGGTGTAAAGATGGTCTCATAGTAGCTGTTCATTAGCGCGCCAAGTTGATCGGGTGGCAGCTGTTCTGAGAGCTGCGTGTACTGCGCGGCATCGGTAAACAGGCAGATACCGTAACGCAGCTCACCTCCCGGTGCCAGGGGGGCATCATCCTGAGTCAGGCGGTGGATCTCCTGTTCTGGCAGATAGTTGCGGAACGCTGTGTGAATTCTGTGGCGCTCATGCACACTATCCAGATGTTTCCAGATGATGCCTGCAAAGAGGATCAGCGGCGCCTGTATCAGTAATGGAATGAGCAGTGGTAGCCAGAGGTGGCTGCCACTAAACAGGGAGAGACTTAGCAGAAAGTACCCCCCCATGAGTAGTAGTGTCGTTAAGGTGGCAATAACAGCAGGCAGGCGAGAGGCGATCAGGCCGACCAGTGCACCCCACAGCAGCAGCAGGGTGAAGTGTGAGATCGGTGAGAGTGGCTGAATCGTCTCCCCCTGTAGTAGATTTGCAGTGGCGGTGGCAGCGATTTCAACCCCACTGATGTCGAGCCCATCTGCGCGAGAGTAGACGCTGTAGAAGCCATCTTTCTGTTCCCACTGCAGTTCCGCTGAGTATCCGACAAAGATGATTTTTCCTTTGAGTGCTGCGAGCTGTGCCTGGAAATCGGCTGAGTGGTCGCTTTGAATAATCTGATAGAACGGAATGGTGGTGATGGTGCGTGGTGGGCCGTAGTAGTTGAGGTAGTGACTATGACGCATGTGATAGATGCGTAACCAGGCGAGTAGCTGTTTGCGGTGTTTAAACTCTCTGGCTGGGTCTTGTGCCGCTGCGGTGAGCTGTTTGAGCAGCAGCGGGTGATCGGCAAAGAGCCGTTTTAGCTGGTGCATGAAGAGGGTGAGTTGGCGCCTTTCTAGTACGGCCTGCTGACTCGGCGGCAGCTTTGCAGCCAGTTGAGGTGCCAGCATCTGTAGCAGGGTACGAAAATCATCAAAGGCGTCTAACGTGTAGAGCTGCAGCGTGGCGGTGGGCAGCGTGGCAGCATCGCCTGCATCGGCGGCAAAGCTCCAGAACTGGCTAACCTTGAGTGGCACCTTGGGGAGTGGGAACGGTGCCAGTGCGGCAGCGGTATCGGCGAGTGGTGGAATCGGTGGAATGCGACGACGAATCGTGGTGCCCAGCTCTGCTGTGGTGTTATGACTGGCCAGCTCCTTTTTCATGAATTCAAACAGAATAACATTATTGGCGCGTGTGACTGCATCAGCGAAAGCCTGATCCTGTTGCGGCTCTCGCGGCGTTTTGAAGAGTACATCGAAGGTGATGCTTTTAACGCCTGCGGCAGCCAGTTGAGAGACCAGCTCCGCATGCAGCTGCCGGGGCCACTTTTCTGGCTCATTGGGTAGCCCGAGATTATCTGCAGAGCGTTTGTCGATAGCGATAATCACTAGTTCTGCTGGCGGGGCGATGGCTCCTCGCTGGTGGAATAGCCACTCCAGGCCGGTATCCTCTTCCAGCTTCAGCGCCCAGGGGCTAAGTGCAAGCAGTGCCCCCAGTACGCCGCCTGTTAGCCCCAGGATTAACCATTTTGATTTATTCAGCAACGGGGGTTCCTCGCGCCATCTGCGCTGGTTGCGGCTGGTTAAACAGGGCCATTCTATCCAATGCAGGGGTTGTTAACATATTATGAGCGGCGGCTAAGATGTACTCATCTTTTATGGTTTTTATGAGTGAGTTCAAAAGCATACAGGGTTGCGAGGAGTGGGTGAAGAGGCAGTTATATGGGGAGGGACTAAAACTGGAAAATTGGTGCGTGTTATCATGAGTCGATAAACAATTATAATAACTAAGGTTTTGTTTGTTTGACGGAGGTCAGATGGATCGTCAGTTAGCCAATATCCCACTGTTCGCTGGACTGGAAGCGGATGAGTTGTCAGTGATCTATGAGGGGGCTTCGGTAAGGGGGTTTCCACGCAACACCATTGTTATTCATGAAGGCGATGATTCCGACTCACTGTTTCTAATTTTAAGTGGCCGGGTAAAGGTGTTTTTAACCAGCGAAAAAGGGCGCGAGGTGATTCTGAACACCCAGGGAGCCGGCGAGTATTTCGGTGAGCTTGCGCTACTGGATGATCTGCCACGTTCTGCGTCAGTGATCACCGCAGAGCGTTGTCAGTTCTGTGTGATTGCAAAAAGTGCCTTCCAGGAGGTGCTATTGGAACACCCTGTGATTGCATTAAAGGTGATCAAAAACCTGACTCGCCGGGTGCGTGCGCTCACTGATAGCGTTAAAAACCTTGCGCTGCTTGATGTCTATGGGCGTGTTGCACGAACTTTGCTCGGCATTGCTGTGCCGTGTGAAGAGGATGAGGGGAGGATGATTGTCGAGCCAAAACCGACCCACCAGGATATTGGTAAAATGGTCGGCGCATCGCGCGAGATGGTGACGCGCATTATGAAAGACCTGGTGGTGGGTGGTTATGTGCATGTTGAGAATGAACGCATTGTGATTCACCAGAAGCTGCCGCGTTCGTGGTAGATTGCTTCAGCAGCCTGTTGAGTGCTGTGAGAGAGTGTATCGATAGTCAATGAGGAAGTGGGGATGGCTGAGAAGAAGAAAAACAGGCGACAGATAAAAAAAGAGATTCAGGCTGAGTTTGAGAAGACCTTTGATGTGGCGCGGCTCGACTATGAGAAGCGTGCCAAACCGATTCGGGATAAGACCAAGTTATTTGGTGTGTTAGGTGCCGGGATCGTATATGGCCTGGGTTTTGCTGTGGGTATGTTTGGCCTGCAGAGCGGTGCGGTTGACGCGACCGTCTTTTCCAAGCTGGTGTGGGTGATGATGATACCGGCCACGGTGGTGGGGTTTGTGACCTGGTTGATTGTTAGTAACCGCCGTGAATACCCGCTTCGTGAAGAGGTTACCCGTTACATCCGTGATATTGAAGGCGACGAGGGTATGCTCTGGCGTTACGCCCCTGTTCTGAGCGAATTCAAACCTGATGAGCACATTCTGAAGCGGGTGTTGCAGCGTTCGCAGGAGAAGCGCTTTGACAAGATCTCGCCTGAAGATTATGGCAATGCAGTGACTGAGATACACGCGATTCTGGAAAACAGCGCCGAAGTTCCGTTGAGTCGGGATACGGTTGAAGCGGTCTCTCAAAACCTGAGTGATAAGGTGGCCTGAATCAATGAGCGCAACCTTTGCAACGTAGCCCCATGGATTATCGCTACTACAGCGAGCTCCAGTCGGACTTCTTACGCCAGCGAATCTTGGGGATGATCAGGCCGATGAGCATGCCAAGCAAGATGACACCTGAGCCGACAATAAACCAGTCCCGGTCGCTGCGGTCTCTGAGAGAGTCATTTTCCAGCTGCAGGGCTTGATGGGTGCGTTCAAGCTGGCGCGTCTGTTCTCGAAGCGTCGCGTTCTCACTATCCAGCGCGAGCGCATTGGCGGAGATGTTTTTTACCCGCGCAAACTCTTTTGACTGTTTCTCGTTGGCGGCGCTGAGCTGGCTGGCGGTGGCGCTTAGTGTCTGGTTTTGTTTGCTTAGCTCAGCCAGTTGACGGGTGAGGGTTTTATTTTCTGCTTTAAGGCGTGCCAGCTGTTTTTCGGCAGCCGCCAGGCGATCGCGTGCGCTGCGTTGCTGCTCCAGGTAGCGGGTGATCACCCAGCCCTGGGTACCATCGGAGGTGCGTACCTGTGAGTAGCCCGACTCTGTATTGGTCTGAATCAGCTCAAGCGCGGTGCCGCTGCTGAGCATCCGCAAAATCTTATGCTGGTTGCTTTCACCGCTGCGCATCGTCACTTCCAGTTTGTCGGTGATATAGCGGGTATTTTCAGCATATGCAGCGCTGGCGGCTGCGCTTATTAGCAGAAAAATAGCGATTTTTTTCACAATCGATCCTTAATATTTAATGGGGCGGTGCGAACACGGTTTGCCTTGAAAGGGTGGTCGGTTACCCGTTGGCGGCTGGCCGCAGTTGTCCACGATAGAAGCGCACCGCGATGTAGCCACCTAGCATATCAAGCATAACGTCTAAAAAGGAAGCGTCTCGTCCCGGGGTGAAACTCTGGTGCCATTCATCGGTGACCGCGTAGATTGCGGTTAAACAGAAAGCGACCAGCAGACGCCTGTTCAGTGCGATGTGCCAGCCTGCCAGTGACCAGCACCAGAGCCACGCCAACAGTGCGAACAACGGGATATGCGCGCCATTGTAGATGATAACCTTGACCGCTTGTGTGAACGGATCGACAGTTACGCCAGTTCCATCACCGCTAATGGATGAGAGCAGAAAGATAACGCCCATATAGATAAATGGCAGAGCCAGATAGTAGCGCGGCATCGGCATTGAGTGGAGCCGCTGTGATAGCCGTTGTAGGTGATTTAGCATGTGGTGAGCGTTGGCGGGTACTGGATGGGCTGATTGAGTGGTTGCTGGTCGAACAGCACCTGATCGCCACTGATGGTGAGGCGCCCTTCGGCAATCCAGCGAATGGCGAGCGGGTAGATGATGTGCTCCTGAATACGCACCCGCTGCGCTACTGTTTCAGCATCATCACCCGCCAGCAGCGGGACGGCTGCCTGAAGCACCACGGGGCCACCGTCGAGTTCACTGGTGACAAAATGGATGCTGGCTCCATGCTCGGTTACCGCCGCATCCAGTGCGCGCTGGTGGGTGTTGAGGCCGGGAAAGGCGGGCAGTAGTGACGGATGGATATTGAGCATGCGCCCCTGGTAGTGGTTAACGAATGCATCACCAAGGATACGCATATACCCCGCCAGTACGACAAGCGCCGGCGCATACAGGTCGATTAACTGCTGTAGTGATGCCTCATATTCGGCCCGGTTATTAAAGGCCTGGTGGTCGACCACCGCTATTGGGATCCCGGCGGTACGCGCCCGCTTTAAGCCGTAAGCGTCGCACCGATTACTGATGACGGCGCGAATTTCAACCGGTAAACGGTCATGCTGCACGGCATCGATAATCGCCTGAAGGTTGCTGCCATTGCCTGAGATGAGCACCACAATTGGTAGTGCAGCGGCCTGTTCGCGCTGGCTGTTGCTCATCGAGTATTGGTGAGTGTTACGCTGGCAGCGGTATTGGGTGTTGCGTGGATCGAGCCGATCTGCCACGCCACCTCACCCTGCTGCTGTAGCAGCTCGATGGTTCTGGCGGCATCTTCAGGCGCGACACAGAGCACCATGCCGACACCGCAGTTAAAGGTGCGGTGCATCTCTTCTATGGTAACGTTGCCCTGTTGCTGGAGCCAGTCAAAGATCGCCGGGCGTGACCAGGCACTGCAGTCGATAGTGGCGCGGGTGCCCTCTGGCATCACACGTGGCAGGTTTTCGAGCAGGCCGCCGCCGGTAATGTGTGACAGCGCATGCACATCGATCTGTTTAAAGAGTTCCAGTAATGGTTTGATATAGATGCGCGTCGGCGCCAGCAGGGTCTCGCCAAGGGTGCTGTCACCAAAGGGATCCGAAAGAGTCGCGCCACTGTGTTCGATAATCCTGCGTATCAGCGAGTAGCCGTTGGAGTGCGGGCCGGATGAAGCGATGCCGATCAGCACATCATTGGCGGCGACCTTGCTGCCGTCGATGATCTGCTCTTTCTCAACCACGCCGACACAAAAACCGGCAACATCGTACTCCCCTGCCTGATACATGCCTGGCATTTCGGCCGTCTCCCCGCCGGTGAGCGCGGCGCCTGCCAGTTCACACCCCTTGCCGATCCCCTGTACCACTTCGGCGGCGGCCTCGACATCAAGCTTGCCGGTGGCGTAGTAGTCGAGGAAAAAGAGCGGTTCCGCCCCCTGCACAATCAGATCGTTGACACACATCGCCACCAGGTCGATGCCGATGGTGTCATGTCTGCCGGCTTCAATCGCCAGCTTCAGTTTGGTGCCGACGCCATCGGTGCCGGAGACCAGCACCGGCTGGCGGTAGCGGTCGAGTGGCAGTTCAAATAGAGCGCCAAAGCCGCCGAGGCCCGAGAGCACCCCGGGGCGCGTGGTCTTTCTGGCGGTGGATTTGATCTTCTCGACCAGCGCATTACCGGCGTCGATATCGACACCTGCATCGCGGTAGCTAAGGGAGGTGGCTGTTGCGGTCTTCGTCGGGTCTGAGTTCACTGGGTCAACTAACTTTGGCTATGAATGGGTGGATTTACTGGAGCATCGCCCCGGGCGCTATTCTAACGCAAATTTATCTGCCTTGCTCGTGGCTGTGCGGCCGAATTTCTATCGGCGCAATCGCTGGGGCAGCGCCCGATTGACTGATACAATAAGCGCCTATGATTGATATTTCTAGTAGCGCCATCCGTCGAGCCATACTTCCCGTCCGGATGAAGAGCCGATCCCTGCCGGAAACAGCCGCCAACTGGTCACAAAGATGGCTGCTTTACGGGCTTTTTCTGGTGCTGATCTTTCCGCTGGCCGCTCCTGCCGCAGAAGTGCGTGGCCTCTATGAAACTGAGGTGGTGGTGACAAGTCAGGGGCGGGACGAACGCCATGCAGCGATCCGGGTGGCGCTGGATGAGGTGCTGGTGCGTATCAGTGGCGACCGCAACACCCCGCGGCTAGCGGCGTTACAGGGGTTATATAAGCGCTCATCGCAGCTGGTGCAGCAATACCGTTACCGCACGTTACCTCGGGTAGAGGGGGCGAGTGGTGATCAGGCGGGTGGGCTGGGTCAGGTGCTGTGGGTCAGTTTTGATGCAGCGGCGATTGAGCAGGCGCTGCGCCGAGCGGGCGTGCCGTTGTGGGGGCAGGTGCGTCCTGCCACGCTGGTATGGGTGGTGGTCGATGATGGTGGCGTGCGCTCCCTGATGGGGGCCGATACGTTGCCGCAGCTAAAAAAGGTGATGCAGCAGCAGGCGCAGCGTCGGGGTATACCGCTGTTTGTACCGCTGTGGGACCTTGAAGATCAGATGGCGCTGCGCTTTAGCGATGTGTGGGGAAATTTTCAGGACGCAATTATGAAGGCGTCGGCACGCTACGCCACCGAAGCGATTCTGGTCGGACGACTCTATCGCCAGCGGGGTGGGATCTGGAAATCACGCTGGACACTCTATCAGGGGGATGAAAGTGTGCACTGGCAAGCGAGTTCACCACGACAGGCAGAAGTGTTATCAGCAGGTGTTGATGGTGTAGCCGACCACCTTGGTCAGCGCTTTGCAAAAGTTTTCGATGAGTCGCAGAGCGGTCGAGTCAACGTCATTATTAACGATGTGACCACTCTGGAAGATTACGCACGTAGCGCGCAGTTTTTACAGTCACTGGATGTGGTGACCGCGATGCAGGTCGTCACTGTGGCCGCCTCATCCGTGACCTTTGAATTACAGATAAGAGGGGATAGTGAAGGGCTGGCGCAGATCATCAGTTTTGGTCGCACGCTGCTTGAGATTCCGGCAGTCGTGAATGCAGACCATCGTGAGCCTCTGCTGCCGTCGAGGGCAATGCCCGGCGAGGCGTACGATCAGTTGTGGTTTCGCCTCCTGCCATGAATTTGAGTAGCCTCCCCAATGCGATTACCATTTTACGGATCATCCTGGTTCTGCCGGTGGTGGTGGCACTGTTGAATGAACACTACGGCATTGCGCTACTGCTGTTTGGTATTGCAGGTGTCTCGGATGGACTGGACGGCTATATCGCAAAACATTACCACTGCACCAGTCGCCTCGGTTCAATTTTAGACCCACTGGCCGACAAGTTATTGCTGGTGAGTACCTATCTTTCGTTAGCGTGGTTAGCGCTGTTGCCGTGGTGGCTGGTGCTGATTGTAATGGCGCGTGATCTGATGATTGTGGCTGGCGGCTTTGCATATCATCGCGTGATTGGCGAATATGAGATGAGCCCATCCTATATCAGCAAGCTAAACACGGCTTCTCAGATTCTGCTCGGCTTTTTAGTGGTATTGTCGATGAGCCTGTTGCCACTCTCTGAACAGTGGATTAATGGTCTGATCTATTTTGTACTGGTCACCACACTGCTGAGTGGTGCCGATTACCTCTGGACCTGGGGGCGACGTGCAATGAGCGCGCATGCAGTTAACACTCAAAACAGAAATGATTAATGATGGTTGAAGCGCAGAAGTGGTGGATATTGATGTTAGTGGCGGCGAGCGGTTTTCTGCTCTATCTGCTCGCACCAGTCCTGACCCCTTTTCTGGTGGCCGCACTGCTGGCATATATAGGACATCCATTTGTCGTGCGCCTTGAGCGGCGAGGGATCTCTCGCAACAGCTCAACACTGCTGGTCTTTACACTGATCTCACTTGTGGCGCTGCTGCTGCCGGTTGTGATCATTCCGCTGATGGAGCGCCAGGTTGGCGTGTTTGTGAATAACTGGCCCGCCTATGTGGACTGGGTTCAACGCGTTGCATTGCCGTGGTTGCAGGAGCATATCGGTTTTGGTGAACACACCCTGAATCTTGATCTACTCAAACAGGCCTTTGTGGACCACTGGCGGCAGGTGGGTGGCACAGCAGTTAGCCTGATGGCTGTTGTCTCAAAATCGGGTCTGGCGCTGCTGGAGTGGATCGGTAATCTGGTGCTGATTCCAGTGGTGACCTTTTACCTGCTGCGTGACTGGGGTGACCTGGTGACCTATCTGCGTGAACTACTGCCGCGCGCATCGGAACCGCTGGTTACGCGTCTGGTGAGAGACTGTGATGAGGTGCTTGGTACTTTTATGCGGGGTCAGCTCTCGGTGATGCTGGCGTTGAGTATTATCTATACTGCGGGGCTGTGGATGGTAGGGCTTGATCTGGCATTTCTAATTGGGATACTCGCGGGTGTGGTCAGTTTTGTCCCGTACCTCGGCCTGATAGTCGGCGTTGTGGTTGCCGGTATCGCATCGATAGTGCAGGTGCATGACTTTTCGCTGCTGCTACTGGTGATTGCCGTGTTTGGTGTTGGTCAGTTACTGGAAGGCTTTGTTCTGACGCCGTGGCTGGTGGGTGAGCGGATCGGTCTTCATCCGGTGATGGTGATCTTTTCAGTCATGGCTGGCGGGCAGTTATTTGGCTTTTTCGGCATTCTGCTGGCGCTGCCGGTCTCCGCAGTGCTGGTTGTGCTGCTGCGCCACGCCCATGACCGCTACCTGGATAGTGGTATCTATGGCGCGGATGTTGAGACAGCGCCAGAGGCGGAAGAAAAGAGGGTTTCAGATCCCCGCCCAGGCAAGCGCGAATAGTGCCCCTGTCGCATGACTAAGCAGTTACCGTTGGGTATTCGGTTGCGAGATCACGCAACCTTCGATAATTTTTTTATTGCGGACAATCGCCAGCTGGTGGTGACGTTACAGCAGGCGGCCGCGTTTGAAGGGGGTGATACCGCAGCACTCTACATCTGGGGTGGCGCAGGTAGTGGCAAATCACACCTGCTGCAGGCGGCCTGTCATCGCGCCACCGTTGCTGATGAATTTGCCGGCTATTTGCCGTTGCGTGATCACAAGATGTTTACTCCAGAGCTGCTTGAAGGGATGGAGTCACTAGCGCTGGTCTGCCTTGATGATATCGAGGCGATTGCGGGTCAGCGAGAATGGGAAGAGGCGATCTTCCACCTCTATAATCGTATGCAGCGCAATGGCACGCAGTTGATTGTCGCTGCCAATGCAGCTCCGCAGGGGGTGGCGTTGTCACTGGCGGATCTGGTCACGCGCCTGGGATGGGGGCTGGTTTTTCAGCTCAATGAGTTGAATGATGAGCAGAAGCTGCTGGCGCTACAGGCGAGAGCAGAGGCGATCGGGATGCAGATGAACAATGATGTTGCGCGTTACCTGTTTAGTCGTGCGCGACGCGACATGCACTCCCTGTTTTCGCTGCTTGAAGCGCTTGACCACGCGACGCTGGTCGCACAGCGCCGTTTAACGATCCCTTTTTTAAAGGCATTTCTGGCGCGTGACCAGGTAACCTCTGATTAACGGTCGTGACAAGTCGTGTAGCGATAAGGTGATCGCTTAACTTGTAATAGTTCATCTCGCCTTGAGATTGCCGCCTTGAAGAATCTGGACTTTCAGCCCGTCACGCTCTGCTCACAATGAGAGAGAGGGCGACTAATCAGAGAGTCTCTAACTTAGCGATCCTGCGGAACTCTTAGCGCTTTAGTTTAAGTGCAGTCTGCGCGAGTCTTTTGCCCAGTGCGCGACAGAGGCGCTTCTCCTCTTCTGTGACCGGGTACTTCCCATCGTTACCCGCCAAATGGCTTGCGCCGTATGGGGTGCCGCCACTCCGGGTGTTAAGCAGATCAGTTTCACTAAATGGGATGCCACAAATCAGCATGCCGTGGTGCAGTAGCGGTAACATCATCGAGAGCAGCGTGCTTTCCTGCCCCCCGTGCATGGAAGCTGTTGAGGTGAAAAGGGCCGCGGGCTTGCCACTCAGGGTACCGCTAAGCCACTCGCTACCGGTGCCGTCGAGAAAATATTTAAGTGGTGCCGCCATGTTGCCAAAGCGGGTTGGGCTGCCGAGCAGCAGCCCATCGCACTGTTTGAGGTCGTCATGCGTGGCGTAAGGCGCACCCTCATCGGGAATGGTTGCGGCGGTCGCCTCACATACCGTCGAGACCGCTGGAACGGTACGGATACGAGCCGTGGCGCCGGCCACCTCTTCGACACCCCTGGCAACCAGTTGAGCCATCCTGGCTACACTGCCGTTGCGACTGTAATAGAGCACTAGAATTTCAGCCATCTCAGATGATCTCCAGCACATTCTCAGGCGGACGCCCGATCGCGGCTTTATGGTCAGTGGTTACGATCGGCCTCTCGATTAAAATCGGATGGGTAATCATGGCGCTGATAAGCTCACTGCGAGAGAGTTCAGGATTGTCGAGATGGTTCTCTTTAAAGGCAGCCTCTTTTTTACGCATTAGCTCAAGTGGCGTCATATTGAGTCGCGTGAGAATCTTATCCAGTGTCTGCTCCGAAGGGGGTGTCTGCAGGTATTCAATAACCACCGGTTCGATGTTATTGTCTTTGAGCAGTTGCAGCGTCTGGCGTGATTTAGAGCAGCGTGGATTGTGGTAAATCGTTATGTTCATAAGAAAACTTCCCTGCATTTAGCGTAGTTAAGGGCAGGTTATTCTAACCTGCCTTTCCTTGACAGCTTACAGGACGAGGGTGATAATTTCATTCAGTTGTCATCAGGTTAATGTCGGGTTTAGCGGGTTTTTTTCAGGCCCGATAGTGTGTTATGAGCAGTTGCTATGGCGGTGTTGTTTGAGAAAAACAGATTATCTATTGGTGCTTGGAATGGTGTTGCTGGCTGGCTGTGCGAGTGCCCCAACGCAGGAGATGAGTGACGCAAGGCAGGCTGTTAGTGCCGCACACGATATAGGTGCCGCTGAGCACGCGAGTGATAGTGTGAAACATGCCGAAGCGCTGCTCAACAAAGCAGAGCGCGAGCTGGCGCTAGGTGATTTTAGTGAAGCGCGTGATGATGCTGAGGCTGCACGGGTTGAGGCGATCAAAGCGCAGGATATTGCGCAGGCGATGAGCGCGACCAAGCAGGTGCTTCAGGAGGCCGCAGACCGCGGTGTGTTATCGGCTGCTACCACCGGCCTGTATGAGCAGGCGCTGGCCGCCGTGGAAGAAGGACGCGTGCATGAGGCGATCCGTCTCGCGAATGAGGCGCGTCATCAGGCAGAGCAGGATCTTAATCTCAAATAACGCCCGTTATCACATCCCTTTTGAAAAATAGCCCTGATCGAACCCGAGCCGCATTTCTTTTTTTGCGTTATGTTGCCAGCTGTTTTATTGAGGATAACTGCGCACGTACTGCTGCCGCATTAAGCTATACTACGCTGCTCTCGCTAGTGCCGCTGCTCGCAGTGGTCTTCTCAATTCTGGCCTTTTTCCCTCTATTTTCTTCGTTAATTGATGATATTCAGGGCTACATCTTTAGTAACTTTGTACCCGCTTCGAGCGAGCAGCTACAGCGGCATTTTCAGCAGTTTGTTGAAACCGCTGCAAGTAGCGGGGGTATTGGCTTGCTGTTTCTGATGCTGACTGCATTGATGTTGATGAATACCATTAACGTCGCACTGAATGATATCTGGCAGGTGAAACCCAGGCGCAACCTCTTTTCAGCGCTGCTGCTTTATGGCGTGGTGCTGCTGATTGGCTCAATTCTTTTTGCCACCAGCATTTTATTAACGTCATATGTCGTTTCGTTGCCATTCATTGCCGAAGGTGGTGAGGCGGTGACCGGGATCAGGAATCTGCTGCTGACGATCGCACCGATTGCAGTGACGGTAGTGGCGTTGCTGCTATTTTATGTGGTGGTGCCAAACTGTAAAGTGCCCTGGGGAGCGGGCACGGTAGCGGCTGTGAGCGCCGCGCTGTTATTTGAGTTGGCAAAAAAAGGGTTTGCCTGGTATGTGCTCGCATTTCCTACCTATACAGTGATTTATGGTGCATTGGCGGCGATTCCGGTGTTTCTTGTCTGGATTTATCTCTCCTGGCTTGTGTTGCTGCTAGGGGCGGAGATTGCCCGTTGCCTGACCACTTTTGGATATGAGCAGGGGAAGAGGGTGTGCAGTGAAAAAGGGTGATGACCATTCTGGGTGGCCTCAGCGTACGTTGAAGATCTGTTGGCTCTGTACTGTTTCAGAGGTGACCGGTGGCTTAGAGGGGCAGGTAAATCTGAATCAGCGCGCCGCCCAGCGGTGACTGTTTAATCTTTAACTCGCCATCATAGAGATTCACAATGTCACTGACGAGCGCAAGCCCCAGCCCGTGGCCGGTAATGGCCTCTTCACTTCGTCGCCAGCCTCGTTGCACCACTTTGTCCTGAAGCTGCTGTGAAATGCCAGGGCCATCATCGGCCACTTCGATCAAGAGGCGTGTTGTCCGGCTGGCATGATGGGGGTTCTGTTCAAGCGACAGCGTAATTTCGACGCGTCTCTGGCACCATTTATAGGCGTTATCGACCAGGTTGCCGAGCAGCTCCATCAGGTCCCCTTCTTCGATGTGGAGTTCGTGTGTGGTGTTGATATTGAGGTTTCCTTCGACCTTTTTGTCGGCATAAACCTTGTTGAGTGCGTTGAACACCTTGTTAGCGATACGTTCGGGATTAATGGGTGCCGTGAGTGCGGTGCGCCCGGAGGTGGCCGCACGCTGTAGCTGGTACTGTACGATCTGATCCATACGCTGGATCTGCTCTTCGATAGTTTTACGCAATGTTTCAATTGAGCTGTCACTCGCTTCGACTGCGCCACGCAACACGGCGAGAGGTGTTTTCAGGCTGTGGGCCAGGTCGCCGAGGCTGGCGGTGTAGCGTGATTCATGTTCGCTGTTGGTACGAATCAGAGCGTTGATGTTGTTGGTAAGGCCGCTAAGCTCCTTGGGGTATTCTCCTTCAATTTCCCGGTGCTTGCCTGCTTCAATCTCACCGATCTCTCTGGCAGCTCTACGTAGCGGTGTGAGGCCCCAGCGCAGAATCAGCGTCAGCATAATTAACAGTACCACCGTTAAACCGCCCAGCGATATCCAGAGATTGTGGCGGAAGTGTTTGACCTGTTGCTCGATACGCCCTAGGTCTTCGATGACAACGAAGGTGTAACCTTCATTGGTACTGTCATGCTCCCCCCACGTTAGCCCGATGCTGAGCGAGAGGAGTGGTTTACCTGAGGCTGAAAAAATATGTTCAAACTGCTGATCACCACGCGAAAAACCGTCGAGCGATGCGATCTCCATGCCGAGCATGGAGGGTGAAGACCATAGAATGTCACCGTTGTTTCTGATGATTTTGGCGTAGAGTCCTGAGCCGGGTGTGAAGAAGCGCGGTTCGGGCAGCGCATAGATCATGTGAATGTTGCCCTGTTCATCCTGGTCAAGTGAGGCGATCAGGACACTCAGGTGAATCATCATCCGCTCTTTTAACGCATCTTCAGCGCTGATGCGGTAGGCGCGCTCCAGTGTGATGCCGGTGATGCTGAGAAAACCTGCCAGAATAAAACCGGCAGCGATTAACATGCGGGTGTTGATTGAGGGCGGGGTCATTCTTTGATCAGGTTGAAGCGATAGCCTCGTCCACGCAGGGTTTCGATCGGTTTTATCTCGTTACAGGGGTCGAGTTTTCGGCGCAGGCGGCCTATAAACACTTCAATCACATTGCTGTCTCGGTCGTAGTCCTGCGCATAAATATGCTCAGTAAGTACCGTCTTAGAAATAACCTGTCCGGCATTGAGCATCAGGTATTCCAGCACTTTAAATTCATAGGCGGTCAGGTCGAGCAGTGCGCCGTCGAGCGTCACTTCCTGGGTGGTGATATTAAGCGTGATAGGGCCGGAGGTGATGGTGGATTGTGATACCCCCGCTGCTCGTCGTAGCAGTGCCTTGAGGCGCGCCTCGAGCTCTTCCATATGAAACGGCTTCACCAGGTAGTCATCAGCGCCCGCCTCAAGCCCTTCAACCTTATCTTGCCAGCGCCCTCGAGCTGTGAGGATCAATATCGGAAAGTCTTTGCCCAGTTCGCGCAGTTTACGAATCATCTCGATACCAGACATATTTGGCAGGCCAATGTCTACGACGGCAACATCAATCGGAAACTCTTTGCCGATATATTTTCCCTCTTCGCCATTTTCAGCGACATCGACGGCATAACCGCTACCGACCAGTCGGTGGTGTAGCTGCAGGCGCAGCTCTTCTTCATCTTCAACAATTAAAACTCGCACAATCGATCTCAACCATTACAGAGTGGGAGAGGTAAGCATACCCGGATTGACGTTGAGAGAGTAGCGCTAGCGGGAACAGATTAGAGGTAAAAAAACCCGGCCTAAGGGGGGGGTGGGGGGAAGGCCGGGATAAAGGAACAGCGTAATTGCTATCCTTTTGCTTACTTATAGACCGAGGATGAAGTCGGCCAGTGCTTCGATGTTTGCATCAGAAACACGTGGTGAGTATGGAGGCATCGGAACGCCGCCAGTTACAGCTGTCCAGTTACCTTTACCGCCTTTTGAAATGGTAGCAATAATGCGAGCACGATCAGCGCCACTGGCAGCAACATCTTTCCATGCTGGTCCAACAACTTTTTTATCAACACTGTGACATGCCAGGCAGCCACTCTTCTTGGCTAGATCAAGGTCAGCCATTGCAGGTGCGGCAATGAATGCAGATGCTAGGACCGCAGCAGAAATAATTCTTTTCATAGTTTTCTCCTCAGTTATAAGATATAGGTTTTGTAACTAATCAGGCGGTAATTAAGAAACGCCTCAATTCGACCCTGCCCCCAAGGTCGAAATATCCTTTCTCTAAGGTTGAAGATAGCTGAATGAAACTGAATAAACCCTGAATGGAAAAGAGTGCTATTCCATCAGAAAAAAGTGGTTAATACTATCTTTTCGTTGCGATCAACAGTCATTACCTGAAGTTGTACTATTTTAATCCAAGCGGATCGTTAGGGTCGATATGAGGCTGGAAAGGTCTGTTGCGGTTAATGTTGGTGAGCTGATAAACCTTACCGATCCAGTTGTTGAGTACCGCTTCAGCGGTGTCGTGCCAGGTGTTATCGAGCGACTCCGTGATCAGCGTTTCGGGAAACGGTGGTGGGCTGTTATTATCCGCCATTGCTGCGATCACCCGCTCTCTATGCTCTTCCAGAATCGCTGCGCTCTGTTGTGTAAAGTAGTTATCAGGCACCGGAGGATAGTCACTGCGCGCGCGCGCTATAAAACGCGCCACTTCACGCTTATACTCTTTTAACAGGCTGATGATGTCATACTCAGGGTGGCCCTGAAAAAAGACGATGCGAAACAGATCTTCGCTGACGGCGAGATGTACGCCGGCTTGCGCGCTTTCCACCAGTACCTTTAATCCAGCAGCCTCAAACTGCTCGCGGCTGATATTGTTATAGCGCGAATGGGGTACATCAAAGCGGGTATTCACCCCCGCCACAAGTGGGTGTTCACGATCAACCAGATAATGGGGGTAGACCCCCCAGCGTTTAGCCCCCATGTGCTGACGTTTCTGCCCGTAACGCGCCTGCATCACCGCATGGGTAGCGAGACAGGAACAGAGTGTTGATGTGACATTCTCATAGGCCCATTCGATGATCTCGTCCAGCGGTTTCCAGAAAGGCTCCATCGCAAGGTCAGGCTGGGTGACATTAGCGCCGGTTATGATTAGCGCGTCTAGCCCCTGCTGCTTGATCGTCTCAAAAGTTTCGTAATACTGCGCCACATGGGCGAGGCCTGTATCGCCACGCGGCAGCTCTGGCAGTGTGAAGGGGTGCATATAGAACTGTGCGATCTGGTTCGATTCACCCACAAGGCGAAAGAACTGCCGCTCGGTGGCCGAGAGAGCCGAGTCCGGCATCATGTTGAGCAGCCCGATATGTAGCTCGCGGATATCCTGGTGGATCGCGTTGTCACCCGGAATGATCGTTTCACCAATCGCTTCAAGGCGTTTAAAAGTGGGCAGGTTACTATTGGCAACTAACGGCATGTCGGTCGTTATCTCTGGAGCGCTTTTTCAATCAGCGCAATGAAGTCCTGTTCGCACCGTACCTGGGCGAGATCGGTGGTGGTGATGGTGTAGCCATACTTCTCAGCGATCGCCTCATAACGTGGAATGCGTGAATAGAAGAGGCGTGGAAAGACCCAGCGCACAAAATCGTCGGGGTCGATCTGTGCTACATACGCCAGCGAGCGCTCCGCCATATAAGCAGCCAGCTGTTCGTCGAGAAATGCCTCGCGATAGTAGAGCGGTTTGGGGTCTAATTCAGCGCGGCGAATCAGCGCCTTCTCATCCTGCTCGGTCGCCTTGATGTAGATGATCAAGGTGTTTTCGCTGAGCATCTTCAGTGTCTTTTCATCATCCAGCTCACACACACTGCCGCCGGCATCGTTGATGAAATGGTTATAGCCGTAGATCTCCTGTGCCTTGTTGATGAATTCCGGCACATCGCGCATCGCCAGCACTTCTGCTTTGTGGTGCAGCGCCTGACGGCGTTTGAACTTTGGTAGCGCCAGCCCCCCCAGCTCAGGATTGCCCAGCTTGCCCAGGAAACTTGCGACCGGTTTGAGGTTATCGACCGAGAGGTTGTTGGCGATATAGATAGAATCGGTGCGCAGCAGATCCCGTAAAAACTCAACCCGCATCGCCTGCTGTTTGATATTGTCGAGGATTGGCTCGTCCAGATAACGGGTGCCGATGCGGTAGTCACCTGAATAGTGAAACCAGTTATCGCGCAGCATCGTTGAGAGGCGTGTTTTACCGACCCCTGACATTCCCAGCAGGGTGATGCTTTTGTGTTTCCAGTCTCTGAATTCTGCGGTGGTGAGTTTCACAAACAGGCACTCCAAATCGATTAAGGCTATCTAAAGCGCCTATTGTAGAGTAGCTGTGAAAAAGTTTCAGGTGTTTGGCTGGTGTGGGATGTTGCGACTGAAGTGACTAACAGCTATTCAGTGCTGGCTGTAATGCGAGATGTGAAGCTTCATCCCATTGTCTCGCTTGATTAAGCGAGACAATGGGGCTGGGTATCAGGCTGGTGTTCGAACGAACTTTACCCCAATACGGTATTTCCCCTGGCTTTTTCTGACCCATTTAACCACGCTGTTCAGTGGTTTTGTTGCGCCGCCAACACCTTCGAGGCGGACAAGGTCATCGGGGCGATGTGGCTGGTCAACCAGCAGACCTGCGCCACTTTTGCTGAGATCGGTAACCGTACCTATCAACTGATTTGTTACGGCGTCGGCCCCACTGCTAGATTCATCCATTGAATAGTTGATTTCAAGTGCCGTATTGATACGGGGATATTTTCTAAGCTCAGCCGCCATTTCGCTTCCTCCACGAGTACCAAAAGTTATTTTGAGAGAGTCCCCTCTAAACTCAGGATATATATTATTCTTCGTTTTGTCTGGTTTCCTAAGAAATCATTATACACAGGCGGCGGCTGGCTCGCCATAAAATTGACAGGCAACGGTGCGGCTGAATAGGGCAGATGCAAATATAGCGCGGGTCAGAAACGGTATTCCACGCCTGTTTTATAGCTAATATCGGTAGGTTTAACCGACTGAGGAGGCTCACTGTCGTGAGTGATCTCGATGGAAAGCTTCAGATCCAGCTGGTTTGCGAGCCTGACCCTGAGGTTTCCCTCCTCGAGGATGCGATAGTCGTTGCCATTCGCGAGAGCAGGTTGATAGTAAGTGGTGCTGGTAGCATGCAGCTGCTCATTAATCTGATAGCGTAGTGCGAGATAGAAGTTGCCGCGCCAGAACTTCTCAGTGCCATCATCAGTGAGCGTGGGGCGCGGCTCTAATGTTTCACTGAGATAAAAAACAGCTGTGCCGAGATAGATGGCGTCGCTACGATTTTTTAACAGAGTGATGCGTGCGCCGCCGCCCACCAACGCACGCAGTGAAAGGCGCGAGAACTCATTACGTGTCGCCTGGGCAAAGCGCTCAAATGCCATGTTAGCGGTTTGCTGGCTGATGTGGCGGAGATGGATAAAGCCTTTGTTGGTGTTGCGGTTACGACTATTTTCACCGTAGCTGTAGCTAGTGGCAATCAGACGAGTGACATGAGCCTGTTGCCAGAAGAGCTGGCCACTGGCGGTAAAACCTGATGTCTCCGTATTACCCGAGTCGCCGCTGATGGAGAGCGTGACATTGCCTCGCCAGCCATCTTTCTGTTGAGGGGGGCGCATCTCTTCAATGTTGACGATAGCGTTTGCAGGGGAGATGAAAAAGGCGCTGAGCAGAATGCTCAGCGCCCTGGGCGCAATTTGTGGCAACACTTAAGAGGCAGCGAGGGTCTGACGCAACACATATGAGAGGATCCCGCCATGGCGAAAATATTCGATCTCATTGGCCGTGTCGATACGTGTTACCGCTGAAAATGAGCGAGTAGCGCCATCAGCAGTGGTGGCGACAACCTCGATGATCTGCCCCGGGGTCAGCTCATCGAGTCCCGCAATCGCAAAGGTCTCTTCGCCGCTTAGTCCCAGGCTTGCTGCGCTCTCACCCTCTTTGAACTGAAGTGGCAGAATGCCCATGCCGACCAGATTTGAGCGGTGAATTCGCTCAAAACTCTCTGCAATTACCGCATTGATACCGAGCAGCTTGGGGCCTTTGGCCGCCCAGTCACGCGATGAGCCGGTGCCGTACTCCTTGCCGGCGATGACAATCAGCGGTGTTCCTTCAGACTGGTATCTGGCCGAGGCATCGTAGATCGACATTTCAGTCCCCTCGGGTAGCAGGCGCGTTACCCCCCCTTCGGTGCCTGGTGCCAGCAGATTACGCAGGCGAATGTTGGCAAAGGTACCGCGCATCATCACTTCATGATTACCCCGGCGTGAACCGTAGGAGTTAAAATCTTTCTGTTCGACGCCCTGCTCAATCAGGTATTTTGCCGCCGGGCTGTTCTCAGCAATCGAGCCTGCCGGTGAGATGTGGTCAGTGGTGACCGAATCCCCGAGCATCGCCAGTACACGCGCACCGCGAATATCGCTTAGAGGTGCCGGGGTGGGGGAGAGCTCAGCAAAAAATGGAGGCTCCTTAATATAGGTCGAGTCTTCCTGCCATTGAAAGAGATCACCTTCTGGTACGTCGAGCGCATTCCACCCTTCGTCGCCCTTGAAGATATCTGCATAGCTGCGCTCAAACTGTTCGGCACCGACGTACTGTTTAACCACCTCGGTGATCTCCTGCTGAGTCGGCCAGATATCCTTGAGGTAGACATATTCGCCATTGGGGTCCACGCCGAGAGGGTCGCGTACCAGATCGATATTCAGATTGCCCGCCAGTGCGTAGGCGATGACCAGTGGTGGTGATGCGAGGTAGTTCGCTCGCACATGTGCGTTAACGCGCCCTTCGAAGTTACGGTTGCCCGATAGCACCGCGCCAACCGAGAGATCGCCGGTCTTCACCGCCTCGGTGATATGTTCCGGTAGCGGGCCGCTGTTGCCAATGCAGGTTGCACAGCCGTAGCCGACGAGGTGAAAGTTCAGCCCTTCGAGGTAGGGGGTCAGGCCGGCATCGGTGAGGTAGTCGGTCACTACACGTGAGCCGGGGGCCAGGCTGGTTTTTACCCACGGCTTACTGCGCAGGCCGCGCTGGATGGCGTTGCGTGCCAGGAGTCCGGCGGCCATCATCACAGCCGGATTTGAGGTGTTGGTACAGCTGGTGATCGATGCGATGACCACGGAGCCGTGGCAGAGGTTATAGGCGACACCGTCGTTCTGGCGTACGGGGACACATTTTTCAAACTCATCCAGCGCTTCATTCGCCTCAACCTGCGCCAGCTCCGGTGCGGTCATCATCGGTTGTCCCCCTTCGCCGAGCCAGTCGTTGATCGCCTCCTGTTCGATGGTGCTATCTTTTTGTTGCAGCTGTTTGATCAGTGCCTTGCGGAAGGACATCCGCACCTCTGAAAGCAGCACTCGATCCTGCGGACGGCTTGGCCCGGCAAGGCAGGCTTCAACGCTGCTGAGGTCAAACTCCAGCACGGCCGAGTAGTCGGGCGTCGCCTGTTCGGGCGAATACCACATCCGCTGCGCTCTGTAATAGGCCTCAACCAGTGGCGCTGACGCACCCCGTCCAGAGAGCTCAAGGAATTCGGTGGTCTTTTCATCGACCGGAAAGAGGCCGCAGGTTGCGCCGTATTCGGGAGCCATGTTGGCGATGGTGGCGCGATCAGCGAGTGTGAGATGGGCGAGTCCCGGACCAAAAAATTCGACAAACTTGCCGACTACGCCGTGTGCCCGCAGTTTCTGGGTGATGGTCAACACAATGTCGGTTGAGGTAACGCCCGCCGCAGGTGTACCGTTCAGGCGGAAGCCAACCACCTGTGGGATCAGCAGCGAACAGGGCTGCCCAAGCAGCGCCGCTTCGGCCTCAATGCCGCCAACACCCCACCCCAGAACGCCAAGCCCGTTGATCATGGTGCTGTGAGAGTCGGTGCCGATCAGTGTGTCGGGATAGACCCAGGTTGCGCCATCGCGTTCGCTCGTCATCGCAACTGATGCGAGATGCTCCAGGTTGATCTGATGAACAATGCCGTTATCGGGTGGTACAACACGGAAGTTATTCAGTGCGTTCTGGCCCCAGCGCAGGAATTTGTAACGTTCGCGGTTACGTTCCAGTTCGCGGATCGCATTGACACGAAACGCCTCGCTGCTGCCGTAGCGATCGATCTGCACTGAGTGGTCAATCACCAGGTCAGCCGGGGTAAAGGGATTGATTTTCTGTGGGTCGCCACCGAGGCGCTCGACCGCCGCGCGCATCGCCGCAAGATCGGCAACCGCAGGTACGCCGGTGAAATCCTGCAGCAAAACACGTGCAGGCATAAAGAATATCTCTTTGTCCGGGGTCGCTTTAGCGTTCCAGTTGACCAGTGCTTCGATATCGTCCTTGCTGACGGCGACCCCATCTTCTTGGCGCAGCAGATTTTCCAGCAGTATGCGTAGTGAAAAAGGGAGGCGGTCGACATCGCCAATATTGGCATTCTGCAACTCAGCGAGTGAGTGGTAACGGTACGTTTTGCCGTTGACGGTGAGGGATGATTCGGTGTTGAAGCTATTGGTTTGTGTCATATTGTCTCAGCTCGTAAAACCGCATGAAATACGGTCGGTTACATTCAATTGGCCGCCGATTATAACCGAAATTGAGTGAGAGCCGAAATTCGGGCTAATCTTAAAAGACGCGCTCATCGGTTTTCCTCGCCGGATGCACGTGCCAGTACCCAGTCGAGCGCGCGAAATGGCAAGATGCGGCGCAGGGTGGCGAACAGATAGGTCGGAACGGTGACATAATAGCGAACCTGCGGACGAGGGCTCTCCAGCGCGTGGATCACCTTATTCAACACCGCTTCCGGCGGCAGTGTAAATGGTGCTGCAGGACCCGGTTTGGTAAGACGCGAGATCATGCCGTGGTAGGCGTCGCGGAACGGGCTGTTGTCAGCATCGATCGTATGCTGGAATTTCTCATAAGAGTTAGCACGGAAACGGCTCGTGATGGGGCCGGGTTCGATGAGTGAGACATGGATGTTGGTGTTGCGTAGCTCCAGCCGCAGGGTGTCGCTCAGCCCCTCCAGCGCAAACTTGCTGGCGTTGTAGGCGCCGCGAAACGGCAGGGCGGCAAGCCCCAGCACAGAGCTATTTTGAATGATTCGGCCGTGGCCCTGCCTGCGCATCACCGGGATGATCAGGCCGGTTAGCTCATGGGTGCCAAACAGGTTAGTCTCAAACTGTGCGCGCAGCACCTCGCGGCTCAGGTCTTCTACCGCGCCAGGCTGACCATAGGCGGCGTTGTTGAAGAGCGCGTCGAGCTTGCCGCCGGTCTCCTGTAGCACCTCGGTAACGGCGTGTTGAATTGAGTCGCTGTCGTCGAGGTTAAGCTGCAGCGCCGTTAGGCCAGCCCGCTTTAGCCGCTCGACATCGACTGGTTGGCGTGCAGTGGCGAAGACCTGATGGCCGCGTCGCTGTAAAGCTTCCGCAACACACAGGCCAATACCGCTGGAGCAGCCAGTGATCAAAATAGTCTGTCTCTTTATCGCTTTCATAAACGCTAGAATATTACGCCAGAAGTGCGGCGACAATGCCTGTTAGAAAGATGCCATCAAAGGTGCCCGCGCCACCAATCGATGCAACCGGCACCCCCATCTTACGAATATCCTTGATCCGCAGCATATCCGCCCCAATAATCACACCGAGTGTGCCGCTGATGTAGGCGAGGGGGGCGCTTAACTCGCCACCAATTAAGTGGCCTGTTATCGCCGCTGTGATTGGCGCTATAAATACAGGCATACCAATACCGATGCCCGCTACCGGACGGCTGGCAAAATAACAGATGATGGTGACGATGAATGTGGCCAGACCAAGCTGAACCCATGTCAGTGTGTTGTATTGAATCAGATAGAGGCAGAAGACAAAGGGGATCAGGCAGCCGCCGACATTGATGGCGATGGTGGTTTTGCCGTGGAATGCTCGTTGAACGTGACGTAGCAGGCCGCGAAAGAGTGGCGGTGGAGGTTCATACTCACGCTTTTCAGCGCTGATCTGGAAGAGCGGCAGGTTGATCAGGCTGCCGGCGATTGAGCTGAAGAGCAGCAGCAGCGCCCCGTCCGGCGAGATGCCAAGTTTGTCGAACGCAATCGTCACCACCCCGATCTGAATCACTGCGAGGATAACAGTGATGAGAAAAATAAAAACGAACAGGTGGAAAGGGGAAAATGGTGATCGCATAGGGTGATCTTAACATAGAGGGTGGCAGGTTATTCTCTACTTCCCAGTGAGATAGTGAGCCTGTTAGAGAATAGCCCTTTCGCGGTGGTTGCTTGAATTTAAAAATTACGACCCTATTCATTCCAGACACGCATCGTTTTATACTATAGCGCAATATTCAGATTTGAGCGGTGCGATTCTGGAGTGAGATTCTGGGGGATGTTTTATCCTGGGATTAGCCTTCTCCAGCACGCACCCAAATATAGTCATAATGAGAGGAGTTAGTTTACAACATGACCAGCAACACGCATAAGGAAACACTGGAGTTTCAGACTGAAGTTCAGCAACTGCTGAAACTGATGATTCACTCGCTCTATTCAAACAAGGAAATCTTTCTGCGTGAATTGATCTCGAACGCCTCAGATGCCTGCGACAAGCTGCGCTTTGAGGCGCTGAGCGATGACGCGCTCTACGAAGATGATGCGGAGCTGAAGCTGCGTGTCTCATTTGACAAAGAGGCACGAACCATCACTGTCGCTGACAACGGCATCGGAATGAACCGTGCCGAGGTTGTTGAAAATATCGGCACGATCGCTAAATCGGGTACACGCCAGTTTTTTGATTCACTGAGTGGTGATCAGGCGAAAGACAGCCAATTGATAGGCCAGTTTGGGGTTGGATTTTACTCGGCATTTATCGTTGCCGACAAGGTGACGTTAACCACTCGACGTGCCGGTACTGGTCCTGAACATGGCGTTCGCTGGAGCTCTAACGGTGAAGGCAGTTATGAGCTGGAGACGGTTGAGAAGGCGGAGCGTGGTACCGAAGTGACATTGCATCTACGTGAAGATCAGGATGAATTCCTCGACCATTTTCGTCTGCGTTCAACGATTAACAGATACTCTGACCACATCTCGTTACCGATTATGATGCCCTCTCAGGATGAAGATAAGGCGGGTGAATATGAGACCGTTAATAGCGCCTCAGCCTTATGGGCGCGCGCCAAAAAAGATATAACGGAAGAAGAGTACAACGAATTTTATAAACATGTGGGGCATGATTTTCAGGATCCGCTGGCATATGTTCATAGCCATGTTGAAGGGAACCAATCCTACACATCACTGCTCTATATCCCGCAGCGCGCACCGTTTGATCTGTGGGACCGCGAACAGAAGCATGGCATTAAGCTCTATGTTAAGCGCGTATTTATTATGGATACAACAGACCAGTTGATGCCGACTTATCTGCGCTTTGTGCGCGGCGTAATTGATTCCAGTGACCTGCCGTTGAATGTGTCGCGTGAACTGCTACAGCATAACCGTATGATCGATACCATTCGTGGTGCCTCTGTGAAGAAGGTACTGGGGATGCTTGAGGGGCTGGCTAAAAATGATGCTGAAAAATACAGAACATTCTGGGAACAGTTTGGCCCTGTTTTGAAGGAAGGTCTGGCTGAAGATACCGGGAATCGTGAACGGATTGCCAAACTGCTGCGCTACACTTCAACTGAAAGTGATGGTGATGCGCAGGATGTGTCGCTTGCCGATTACGTTTCGCGAATGAAAGAGGGGCAGGAAAAAATCTATTATGTTACGGCAGACAACTACGCCGCAGCCAGGAATAGCCCGCACCTCGAAATTTTCAAAACCAAGGGGATCGAAGTACTGTTGATGAGCGACCGTGTGGATGAATGGTCGATGTCTTATTTCACTGAGTTTGATGGCAAGCCGCTGCAGTCAGTTGCCAAGGGTTCGCTGGAGCTGGGAGAGCTGGAAGATGAAGGTGAAAAAGAGGCCTTTGAGAAAGCCGTTGATGAATGTAAAGAACTCACCACTCGCATGCAGGAGGCACTGGGTGAGCGTGTTAAAGAGGTCCGCTTCACCCATCGTCTCACCGACTCCCCTTCCTGTCTGGTCGTGGAAGAGCAGGAGATGGCAATCAACATGCAGAAGATTATGGAGGCGGCAGGGCAGAAGATACCTTCAAGTAAACCTATATTAGAGGTTAACCCGCAACACCCCATTGTGCTTCGGCTGAAAGATGAGTCGGATAAACAACGCTTTGGTGATATCACCTCAGTGCTATTTGATCAGGCGATGCTGAGCGAAGGTGGGCAGCTAGACGATCCGTCGGCCTTTGTGAACAGAGTAAATTCACTGCTAGTCGCGGCCGTTGCTTAAATAGAAAAAGCCCTGCGAGCAGGGCTTTTTTATTACCGATGAGAGGTTGATTGCGGCCATGATGAAGAAGGTGGCGCAAGGTGTTCGACTTGATAAGTGGCTCTGGGCCGCGCGCTTTTACAGAACCCGTTCGCTTGCAATAGCAGCGATCAACGGGGGCAGGGTTCATCTAGACGGTGTGCGTGCCAAACCGAGTAAGGTAGTGAAGCTGGGTGATCGCCTGCGGATCAGGCGTGCTCAAACAGAAATGATGGTTGTAGTTACCGCGATTAGTGGCCAACGCGGCTCAGCTTCAATTGCACAGACGCTTTACTCAGAGACCGCTGAAAGTATCGCTGAGCGTGAGCGCCAGCAGGCACTGCGCAAACTATCAGCCCCGCCGGGGGGCTTTTCCAGTCACAGGCCAGATAAACGTGAACGACGTAAGATTATACGTTTTATTGGTAAGTGAACTTGAACATGAGGTGTAAAAAATGGCAGTGAACAGTGGTGTATTGTCACGATTATTAATCACTCTCCCTCTTCTCTGTGCGGCCAGTGTTGCCCAGGCAGATGTGATTGAAGAGCTTCACAGAGAGGCTTCTGAGGCAATTGAGAGCACTAAGCAGAAGGCGGCAGAAATGGCAGATGAAGCGGCTGGGTTGGCCGCAGAGATTGCAAATGATGCTGCCAATACGGCGCAGGAAATGGTTGACGACGCAAAGTCCAGGGGGGTGGAGCTGCTGGAACAGCTTGAGCATGGTGATGAGGAGGCAATCGAGGAAGCAGAGAGCCATCTTAAGCAGGCTTAGTCACTCTATCGCTATTTAATGCTCCTTTTTGCTTGTATTTTCGTAGTACAATCCCTACAAAGCAGGCGCTTAATTCGCCATTCACCGGATTGTTATCATTAATGCCTTTCGGGCTTGGGCGATGCCATATTTTATACTGATTAAACTATCAGCAAGAGCTCTTTCTGACCACTGAACCTTGACGGTCAATTTCAACAGAGACGACAGCTACCCTGGCATTGAGGGGGCAAAGTTTACTTACTTGATAAGCTCTTTTGGCCGTTTAATCGGGTTCTGAAAATTGCTCTTCATGTATAAAAAGGCTGACATAAGCAGTTAGCGCAAACTCAGACTCAGACTCAGACTCTTCTTGCATATAATTATATTCTTATGTATGGTCGTAAATGCCTTTGTTGCTGTATGGGATAATAGCCATACCAAAGGCAGGTTAAGTTTCATTATTGTGAAGCATGTTTCATATCAAATGAAGGGGGGGATTTCTATGTCAACGACAATTAATACGGCCAATACAAGCAAAACCGATGGCGTGATTATCATTGCGCTTGCCGCAATAGTAGCTGCGCTTTGGGCAGTTGGTGTCGCAATTAATTAGGCTCCATAAAATAACAGCAGCATTGATTTACTTTATGTTATAGGTAAATCAGCTTGTTTAAATTGGCCGGTGCAAGCTTTTTTGCGCTGGTTTTTTTTTGCGATTTTAATTTAGATTCTGCCCAGTAAAGTATAACTGGTTGATATTTCCTAAACGGTTAATAAAAGATGCTCTTGTGCTGAGCCATTTGTAACCCCATGTCGTTACAGTGTAGATTCCCGACTGACAGGGAGCGTTGTGTTATCAATGACAAGGCGTCGTCAGCTCTGATCCCGTAAAGCCCTGGTGACAAGGTTGCCGCCGGGGCTTTGTCATGCGTGCGGCAGTCTGGCCTCAATGGTTTCGATGTTATTGGTCTGTGGCAGTTCGTAAACAGGCGTCGCAGATATGTACAGGGTTCCAGTCTATTTACCCAGGCTGTTTCGATTCGCGAGTTCAGGTTGGCAGGCGAAGGAGCTAGGGTGATGATGTGTTACACAAATGGTGGACTGTAATTTCGGCTGGGCAGTTGATGCGGGCCTCGACTAATGAGGCCCCCGCCCCGCGAGAAGTGTAGCCCGTCATGTGATGATATTTCCACGAGCCGGAGCAGTATCTATGTGGGCAGGTGGCGTTACAGTAGAGCGGCTTTCCACCGGGAAGGCAGATCTGCCCACCGTGAGTATGCCCACATAGCATCGCATCGAAGGCAGCATATGCGGCATGTTTATAGATCTCTGGCGTGTGCGATAGCAGAATGGAAGGGGCAGTAGCGGGAATCTCACTGCAGGCCTTTTCAATGTTATCGGCACGAAAATAGTGGGGGTCATCAATGCCAGCGAGCCAGATAGTGCCGCTGTTCTGTTTGATCACGACATGCTCATTCATCAGCAGCCGAATCCCCATCGCCTCAAGCGCTGTTGTCATCAAGATGGAGTCATGGTTACCGAGTACACTATAGATTGGTGCCTTGATATGCGGCCGTACCTTTTTCATGCCATTGATTGCTGCACTATAGTCACCATATGTTTTCGCGCGGTAATCCCCGGTGATAACGCAGAGGTCATAATCGACCTGGTTGATAGTGTCGATCAGTGAATCTGCCATCTCAGGCAAGAGGTCCAGATGCAGGTCGCTCAGGTGAAGGAGTCTTAGCCCTTCAAGCCCAGCGGGTAGTCTGTATATCGGTAAAAGGTTGTGGGTGATCGCTATATTGAGTACGTTTTTCTTTGCACGTTTATAGCTAAATGAGAGTTTCAGACAAAAGCGGATCAGCTGGTGCATGCTGGCCCAGTTCTCAATGTTGAGCCACTTAACCCCTTGCCCAATGAGGCGCGCACGCCGTTCAGTCTCTATCCCGAAACGCTGTTTGAAGTGCAGATGCCCCACCCGTTGTTCGAGTCTCTGTCGCTCTTCTGTCGTCGGTTTCTGTGGGCAAGTGTGCTTTGGGCTCATGGTTTTAGCTGTTCGGTATCTACGATGACGGTGTCACTATCAGGTGGTCAGAGACCCCTTAACTTCAATGGTAACATATTGTTAGCGTTGGATATTACGGTCGAGATCGGTGTTGTGAGAAGCATAAGCGAAAATTGATGTTTTTAGGAAAAGAGAGGTCAGGCGCTTAAGTAATCTTTTTTTTATGCCGCTAAGGGCGGTAGATAGGGAAGTTAACATTGCAGCCGATTGCTGGTGGCGTTGGTAAAGGTATGGCAGGGAGTCTTACTGATGAACGATAGCGATTCATTGTCGAGCAGCGCCCTTCCTGTTTTTACCCCACCCATTTTTAGTTTTCCCTCGATTAATGCCCAGAAAGCGCGCAATGATTGTGCATAGTTGATGATTTGCTGACGGTAGCCGTACTGGGTTTTTGTGATGTGTCACATTGGAGGTGGTAACGATGGATGAAAAGACTGTTCTGATTGTTGATGATAGTCGCGTCTCACGGATGTTGATCAAGAGTGTGGTGGTTGACCGCCACCCAGACTGGACGATATTAGAGTCAGGCAGCGGTGATGAGGCACTGACACATGCAGGTGAGCAGATTGATTTGATGATCATCGATTTCAACATGCCGGGGATGAACGGCATGACGCTAGCCGAGAAAATGAAAGCGCTTTACCCCACGGCACACATCTCAATGTTGACCGCCAATGTTCAGGATAGCATTCAGAAGCGAGCCGATTCACTGGGCATCGGGTTTGAGAAGAAGCCGATCACAGAAGAGAAGATTGCAAACATTATGGCGCAGGTGCAGCCATCTTATGTTTGAGATTACAGATATTCAGCGCGATTACATCACTGAGATATTGAATATCAGTATGGGGAGTGCGGCGGCTGTTTTAAGTGAAATGGTAGGAGAGGAAGTGGGGTTATCGGTACCAGAAGTTGTCTTTTTACCACGGCGGGTTGCTGCAGATAAGTTTGATCTGAATAATTCTGCGAAAATGAGTGGTGTGACGCAAAGCGTCAGCGGCGCTATTAATGGTGATGCTCTACTGATGTTTCCCGAAGAGAAGACGCTGACGATTGTGCGGATTCTACTTGGCGATACGGTGCCGGTTGAGAGCCTGACGGAGATGGAGCAGGAGGCGATGTGTGAAATTGGAAATATTATTCTCAATGCGATTGTCTCGAGTGTGGCCAATCTATTACAAAAAGAGATCGTGAGTTCTCTGCCCCATTTTATTAGTGGCACCGGCAGGGAGATCTATGCGATCAATGCAGGCTGTGAGGATGATCTGGTGATGTTCCTTAAGGTGGGCTTTGGACTTGAAAGCCAGTCTATTAATGGCCACGTTACGTTGATGCTAAACGTCCCCTCGTTACGTGAATTTATTGCACACCTGGATGAGCAGATTAATGCACTCTGACAGTAACGAATTAGGCGCTGTTACTGCTGAGTGCCTTTCCTCAGACACTGGTGGGCTGTTTGGAAAGGTGCTGGATCTGAGTGAACATGGTCTCTTTCTGGTCGATTCAGCACGTAAAATTGTTTTGTGGAATGAGTGGATGGTGCAGGCATCTTCGATGGCAAGGCGCAATGTGATCGGTCGTACCTTTAACGAAGTATTTCCAGAATTGGCGGGTACACGCGTCGCCTCTGTGATTGAGACAGCGCTGGATAAGCGAGCGGCCTCATTGCTGTCGCGCTCATTAAATAAATCGCTGTTTCCGCTGTTTTCTGCTAATGGCGGAGGCGCGCGAAAACGGATCGAACAGTCAGTCATCGTAAAGCCGATAGAGTGCGATGGTCGAGACTACTGCCTGGTACAGATCACAGATGTCACCCCAATGGTACAGCGTGAGGAGGTGCTAAGGGTGCTGGCCAGAGAGGCTGAAGCGGCACAGAAGGCAGCTGAAGAGATCTCCAGGTTTAAGTCTGAATTCACATCAACGGTGAGTCATGAACTTCGAACTCCACTCACCTCAATTCGTGGCTCGTTAGGGCTGGTTTCAAGCGGGGTAATGGGTGAGTTGCCGCTTGAAGTGAACAAGCTAGTCAGTATTGCCTGTAACAACACTGAGCGGCTGCTGTTTTTGATCAATGATATTCTTGATATCGATAAAATTGAGTCGGGTAAGATGGATTTTGTCATCGGCCCCGTTGATCTAATGGCGGTGTTGCGACAGGCGCTAGAGGCTAACCAGCCGTATGGTGAGCAGTATAAAATCAGGTATGTGCTCAAACAGGTGGTGGCCGGGGTGGTGGTCAAGGCTGATACCGATCGTCTGATGCAGGTGCTGAATAATCTATTATCAAATGCCGCAAAATTCTCACCCGAAGGCGCAGAGGTTGAAATTAGTGTACTCCAGAATGGTGCGATGGTCCGGGTCGAAGTGAAGGACTCTGGTGCGGGAATACCATTGCAGTTCCAAAGCAGGATCTTTGAGAAGTTCAGTCAGGCGGATGGCTCTGATACCCGGAAGACGGGTGGAACCGGTCTGGGGCTGAGTATCTCAAAGGCGATTATGGAAAAGATGGGCGGCGGGATCGGCTTTGAGACCGAAGAGGGCAAGGGTACTACATTCTATATTGATATTTGTGAGGCGGCCCCGGCCTGATCGCACTGCATCGCTCACTCATGTGCTTCCAGCTCTTTTTTCATTTGAGTCTGTCTGTATTTGATGCGCGCGATTGCTGACCTGTTTGAAGGTTGAGTGTTTTTTAGCGCAATATCGAGTTGTTCAATGGCACTATGTGTCGATCCCATTAAATAATAGTACTCCGCTAACGCTTCATGCGAGGCGCTCAGGTTTTTGTTCTGGTATTCACTTCTGGCGAGCGCTTTGTAAAGTTGTGGGTTTGATGGGTATCGCCTTAAATGTGCATATAAGAGCGCGGAGGCTTTTCTTGCATCACCCAGCTTCATGAGCGCACTGCTGTAGAGTGAGGTCAGCGCATGGTTGTGGGGGAATAGCTTTAGATTCTCTTCACAGATGGCGGCGGCACGTGAAAAGTCGCCAGCTGAATAGGCGATATAGGCAGCGGCTACCTGATAATTAATTCGCTCTGGCTGCTGCTCAATAAGGATGTTTATCTCGCGTATCGCCTGGTTATACTTTTTACCTTCCGCAAGACTTAAGGCGTAGCCGTAACGTGCGACATCCTGCCGCGAAGGGTTGTTTTCTAGCCGGTTTTTAAATTGAGTGATGCTCTTTTTATTATCGTCACTGCTGAGTACTTCGATTTTGGTTTTGATCAGCAGATAGCTTGTTTCATCATGAGCTTCTGGGGGCGGGTACTGAGCTGCGCGATTTCGTGTATCTGAAACGCGAGACAGTGTGAGTGGATGTGTGCGTAAGAATTCGATGCTCTGGTTATCGTAGGCCTTGTTGTGGCGGTAGAGGCGTTCGAAAAATGCGGGCATTCCCTGTGGATCAAAGTTGCTTGCGGCAAGTAGTGTCATGCCCAGTCGGTCGGCCTCTTTTTCATTTTGACGGGTGAAGTTGATCCCGGTCTGTGTGCTGCTTGCCATGGCGGTAACCAGCGCAGCTTCGCCTAGCTCTGACCCCTGGCTGGCAAGAATGATAGCGGCAATGATCGCAGCTGCGGTGGGAACAGCACGCTCTTTGGCGGCCTCAAAGGCGCGTGCCAGATGGCGCTGTGTCACATGAGCGATTTCATGAGCGACCACCGATGCAAGTTCGCTCTCTGTCTGGGTGGTCATGATCAGGCCGGTGTTGATGCCGATATGGCCGCCGGGACCAGCGAAGGCGTTGATGGCTGGATCATCCACTACAAACAACCTGAAATGTTGCTGGCTATTACTATTGGTGGTTAAGCGCTCGCCAAGGGCGGTGATGTAACTTTCAATCTCCGGGTCATAAACGATATGAAGTGCGCCGCGAAGATTACGCATAAACGCCTCGCCGATTCGATACTCTTCTGTGAGTGAAAGATAGGATTCGGAGGTGTCACCCATATCCGGTAGTTCAATTGCCTGCGCGGTTGGCAGCCATAACAGAAGAGAGAGCAGTACGGCAAAACAGTATTGTCTGCGCGCACGCACGCCGTTGTCGCTGTTGTCAGGATAGCTGGGCAAGTTGCGGCACATCTTCAACGGAGCGGCTCTGGCGTTCGATCACCGCCCTGAGAAACGGGCCGGTGACAGAGGCCGGATTGCTGGCGATCTCATCTGGCGTGCCGGTAGCGACAACAATCCCCCCTTTATCGCCCCCTTCCGGGCCGAGGTCGATGACCCAGTCGGCGGTCTTGATCACATCCAGGTTGTGTTCGATGATCACAATGGTGTTGCCCTGGTCACGTAGTCGGTGCAGTACCTTCAATAACTGTTTTGTATCGTGAAAGTGGAGCCCGGTAGTCGGTTCGTCCAGAATATAGAGGGTTCGGCCGGTGCCACGTTTAGATAATTCACGGGATAACTTAACGCGCTGCGCTTCACCACCAGAGAGGGTCGTCGCATTTTGCCCCAGTTTAATGTATGAAAGGCCAACGTCAACCAGCGTCTGTAGCTTGCGCTTGATTACCGGGACGGCGCTAAAAAATTCCACTGCTTCATCAATTGGCATTTCCAGCACCTGGTGGATGTTTTTGCCCTTGTATTTAACTTCGAGTGTCTCGCGGTTGTAACGTCTGTTTTTACACACATCACACGATACATAAGTATCGGGAAGAAAGTGCATCTCGATCTTGATCACACCGTCGCCCTGACACGCCTCGCAGCGCCCACCTTTAACATTAAAGCTAAAGCGTCCCGGAGTGTAACCGCGTGAGCGCGCCTCCTGGGTGCCAGCAAAGAGTTCACGAATCGGGGTGAACAGGCCGGTGTAAGTGGCCGGGTTTGAGCGCGGGGTTCGGCCGATCGGGCTCTGGTCGATGTTGATCACCTTGTCGAACTGCTCCAGTCCTTCAATCTTGTCACACGGTGCCGGGTCGTGGCTTCCTTCATTGATTGCCAGCGCCGCATGGCTGTAGAGTGTGTCGTTAATCAGGGTTGATTTTCCCGAACCCGAAACGCCAGTGACACAGCACATCAATCCAACAGGAATAGAGACATCGATTGACTTAAGGTTGTTGCCACTTGCGCCGAAGATCTTTAGCTGCCTTGCTGGGTCGCTGGGCACGGTCTGCTGCGGGATATCGATGCACTGCTCACCGGTGAGGTACTGGCCGGTCAGTGACTGCCTGGATGCCATGATATCTGCTGGCGTTCCCTGGGCGATAACCTCTCCCCCGTGGGTGCCTGCACCGGGGCCGATATCCAGCACGTGGTCGGCTGAGAGTATCGCATCTTCATCATGCTCCACCACGATGACGGTGTTGCCCAGGTCACGCAGATAGGTGAGCGTCTGGAGCAGGCGATCATTGTCGCGCTGATGCAGCCCGATCGACGGCTCGTCGAGCACATACATCACCCCGACAAGCCCCGCACCGATCTGGCTGGCAAGGCGAATGCGCTGTGTCTCGCCACCGGAGAGTGTGCTGGCAGTGCGGTTAAGCGCGAGGTAATCGAGCCCAACGTTAACGAGAAAGCCGAGGCGCTGGTTGATCTCCTTAACGATCTTGTCGGCGATCTCGCCACGCCAGCCCGGCAGTGTCAGCTGGGTAAAAAACTCATGTGCGCGCCCCACCGGCATCGAGGTTATTTCCGGCATGGTTGAGTCAGCAACAAAGACGTTACGCGCCTCGGTGCGCAGGCGGGTGCCACCACAGCTACTGCACGATTGGTGGCTGATATATCTGGCCAGCTCTTCGCGCACCACGTTGGATTCGGTTTCGCGATAACGGCGCTGCATATTGGGGATGATCCCCTCAAAACTGTGGTGGCGTGATTCACTACCACCGCGCTCATTGAAGTAGGTAAACGCAATCTGCTCATTACCACTGCCGTAGAGGATGATGTCACGAGTGCTTCTGGGGAGATCTGCAAACGGGGTGTCGAGATCAAACTTGTAATGTGCCGAGAGGGCATTGAGCAGACGGGAGTAGTAGGTGTTGCGCTTGTCCCAGCCGCGGATAGCACCGGCTGTCAGGCTCAGTTCGGCATGGGTGACGACACGCTCCGGATCAAAAAACTCCATCACCCCAAGGCCGTCGCAGGTGGGGCAGGCGCCGGCCGGACTATTAAACGAAAAGAGTTTTGGCTCAAGTTCAGAAATGCTATAGCCGCAGTGCGGGCAGGCGAACCTGGCCGAGAACAGCAGTTCATCGCCACTATTTTCAGCCCCATCCATAAAGGCCACTTTCACAATTCCCTCGGTGAGATGCAGCGTGGTCTCAATCGATTCAGCGAGCCGCTGCTGAAGATCAGCGCGCACCTTAAAGCGGTCGATGATCACCTCGATGGTATGTTTTTTATGCAGATCCAGCGCGGGTGGTTTTTCGAGTTCGACAATCTCGCCATCGATGCGGGCACGGATGTAACCCTGCGCGCGCAGCTCTTCGAGTAGCTGGATGTGTTCACCTTTGCGGCCACGCACCACCGGCGCGAGCAGCATCATCTTTGACCCTTCCGGCAGGGTGAGGATGTGATCGACCATCTGGCTCACGGTCTGCGCCGCAAGCGGCTGATTGTGCTCAGGGCAGCGCGGTTCACCGGCGCGCGCAAAGAGTAGCCGCAGATAGTCGTAGATCTCGGTGACGGTGCCGACAGTCGAACGCGGGTTGTGCGAGACCGTCTTCTGCTCAATCGAAATAGCAGGCGAAAGTCCTTCAATATGATCGACATCGGGTTTTTCCATCACCGAGAGAAACTGGCGCGCGTAGCTGGAGAGCGACTCCACATAGCGTCGCTGCCCCTCCGCATAAATGGTGTCAAACGCGAGCGAAGACTTGCCAGATCCGGAAAGTCCGGTGATAACAATCAGCTGGTTACGCGGGAGATCAACGTCAATATTTTTTAGATTATGGGTACGCGCCCCACGAATCTGGATGGTGTCCATGCCTTGTTCCTACAACTAAACTAACCTGCTAATATACGCCTTTTAGCTCGTCGAAGGCAAAACAGTTCCATGATTCATACTGATATGACCCCCATTGAGAAGCGCGCGGCGTTCTCACTCGCTGGCATCTTTTCCCTGAGAATGATGGGGTTGTTCATGATCCTGCCGGTATTCGCGCTCTTCGCAACCGACATTGAAGGGGCGACCCCGGTGATGATCGGGCTGGCGATCGGTATCTACGGCCTGACCCAGGCGCTGTTCCAGATTCCGTTTGGCATGATGTCGGACAAATTTGGACGTAAACCGATCATTGCGCTGGGTCTGGTTATTTTTGCCGTTGGCAGTGTGGTGGCCGCGACCGCCGACAGCATGATGGGCATCATCATCGGGCGCGCACTGCAGGGGAGTGGTGCAATTGCCGCCGCGGTCATGGCACTGGCGGCAGACCTCACCCGTGAAGAGCACCGCACCAAGGCGATGGCGGTGATCGGCATGAGTATCGGCCTGTCGTTTACCGCATCGCTGGTACTGGGGCCGATGTTAAATGGGGTGATCGGCGTACCGGGTATTTTCTGGATGACGGCGGTGCTGGCGGTTGGTGGCATCTTTGTATTGAAGTATGTGGTACCAACACCAGCGAAGAGCAGCTTTCACCGGGATGCCGAGCCGGTGCCGGGCTACTTTATGAATGTACTGAAAGACCGACAGCTACAGCGGCTTGATTACGGCATCGCTTCACTACACATTATTCTAACTTCTACTTTTATCGCCCTGCCGTTTGCGCTGCGTGATTACGCGGGGCTGGATGTGGTGCATCACTGGTATGTCTACCTGCCGGTACTGCTGCTCTCGTTGGGGGCGTCGATTCCGTTTATCATTATCGCCGAGAAGAAGCGTAAAATTAAAGAGGTCTTTGTTGCCGCGATTGTCGGCATTGCGTTGGCACAGCTTGGGCTGGTTTTCTTTTACGACTCACTGATAGCGATCTGCTTACTACTCGCCTGTTTCTTTATCGCCTTTAATACACTGGAAGCGCTGCTGCCATCGTTGATTGCCAAATTTTCACCGGCGGATAAAAAGGGAACCGCGATGGGTGTCTACTCCACTTCGCAGTTTCTGGGGGCCTTTATCGGTGGCCTGCTGGGTGGCGCTATTTATGGCTGGTTTGGTCTGGCGGGTGTCTTTTTCTTCTGCACACTGGTGGCGGGCGGATGGTTCTTTGTCGCCCGAAGCATGGAGACACCCCGTTTCCTCGCCAACTTTATGTTGCATGTGGGCGACATCCCAGAAGATCAGATCGAAAAGCTTGAATATGACCTGAAACAGGTTAACGGTGTCGTAGAGGCGATGTATGTGGCGGAAGAGGGTGCCGCTTATCTGAAGGTTGATAACCGTGAGCTGGATGGTGATGCGCTGGAAGGGTTTGTAGAGCAGGTCGATGACTCAGCGTTAGGGACCGCCAAAGATGGCATAACAGATGATGTGCATAAGCGCGCGCCTCAAAATTAGTTAAAGATTAAGCGATCACTAACAGAGTGTCATCGCTTAACTCAACAGGTTCATATGCCTCGGGGTTGCTGCTCAACAGAGTCTGGAGTGCCAGTCCGTTGCGCACGGCTCGTTATGACACATTGGATGCGTAATGAGGGGTATTCAAATTAGATGTATAGTTCAAAAATCACAATCGTGGGAGAGCGACAATGGCAAGAGGTGTGAATAAAGTAATTCTGGTCGGCAATCTGGGTAAAGACCCCGATGTTCGCTACATGCCCAGCGGTTCAGCGGTCACCAACGTTACAATTGCGACCAGCGAATCATGGAAAGATAAACAGACGGGTGAAAAGCAGGAGCGTACCGAATGGCACAACGTCGTCTTCTTTAACCGTCTCGGCGAGATCGCCGGTGAATACCTGAAAAAGGGTTCAAAGGTCTATGTCGAAGGCAGCCTGCGCACTCGTAAATGGCAGGATAAAACCAGCGGTCAGGATCGCTACAGCACCGAGATCGTGGCGAGCGAAATGCAGATGCTCGATAGCAAAGGGAGCGGTGGAAACTATGGCAGTGGTCCGGGGCAGAATCAAAATCAGGGCAGCGGTGCGCCGAGCAATCAGACTCAGGGGTCGGCACCTGCAAAGGGGTTTGATGATTTTGATGATGATATCCCGTTCTAGCAGGGCTGTTGCTTAGGTCAGTTGCATGTTTCAAAAAGGCCAGTTTTTCAGGCCTTTTTGTTTTTGAGGGGCAAAACTGGCACAGAGCCTTACGTGATTCAACGCCTCAGCAGCAAATGAAATACCCCCTTTAAGTTTTTTGGCAAATTTGGGACACTATTGCCACTGTTTTTTCTTAATTGATCGATAGTTAGCGGTGCAGGCTCAAGCGATTCAACAGCCTGTCGATTAATGTGTATGGTGTTATCTGAGTGTTATGGCTAATTTTCCGGGAGAGAGTAGATGTCGATTCTGATCGATCAAGAGACGCGCGTGATATGTCAGGGGTTCACAGGGAAGCAGGGAACATTTCACTCTCAGCAGGCGATTGAATACGGCACTCGTTTTGTCGGGGGGGTGACGCCGGGGAAGGGTGGTCAGCGTCACCTTGATGTGCCGGTGTTTAATACCGTTCATGATGCCGTTGCCGAGACCGGTGCGGACGCTTCGATGATCTATGTGCCGGCTCCTTTTGCGGCAGATGCCATCCTTGAGGCGGCGGATGCGGGCATCAAGGTGATTGTCTGTATCACCGAAGGGATTCCGGTGCAGGATATGATCAGGGTAAAGGCGCAGCTGCTCAATTACGATGCCCGACTGATCGGCCCTAACTGCCCCGGTGTGATCACCCCGGGCGCTTGTAAAATCGGTATCATGCCGGGTGCGATCCATCAGCCGGGTGTTGTGGGTGTGGTTTCCCGCTCGGGCACGCTGACCTATGAAGCGGTACATCAGACCACTGCCAACGGCCTTGGTCAGAGCACCTGCGTTGGCATTGGGGGTGACCCTATTCACGGCATGAACTTTATCGACTGCCTTGAGCTGTTCGAGCAGGATGAGCAGACCCGGGCGATCATGATGGTGGGTGAAATTGGTGGCACAGCCGAAGAAGAGGCGGCTGAATATATCCAGTCGAATGTGACCAAACCGGTTATCTCTTATATTGCTGGGCTGACTGCGCCGCCGGGTAAACGGATGGGGCATGCGGGTGCTATTATTTCAGGCGGTAAAGGGACGGCGAGCGACAAGATTCAAGCGCTGAAAAATGCCGGTGTCTCGATTGCAGAATCGCCAGCCGATATGGGGGATCGCATCCTGGAGGTCTGCCCAGCTGAATAGCGCTAATTGAACAGCGGTTATATGATCCCCTTTCAATCGTAGTAACCGCGTGACAGTGGTCTGAAAGAGAGCTATTTTGGATAATAAATTACGCGTCGCCATGGCGCAGATCGACGTGCTGGTGGGTGACATCGCTGGCAACGGTGTGAAGGTGATAGCGCATGCGCTGGATGCGCGCGACCGACTTAAAGCCGATGTGGTCGTTTTCCCTGAGTTGACATTAACCGGCTATCCGCCGGAAGATCTGCTGCTGCGTCCGGCGATGGCTGCACAGATCGATGCGGTACTGGCGGCGATTAAGGCGGGCGTGAGCGGTATTAGCGTCGTGCTCGGCTATCCCCATTACGACGCGGATGACTGCTATAACGCCGCAGCAGTGATCAGTGATGGTGAGATTCAGCACTGCTACTTCAAACAGGCGCTGCCCAACCATAGTGTGTTCGATGAGAAGCGTTATTTTAGCGCAGGCACTGCCGCCGCCACGGTTGTAGCGATCAACGGTGTCAAGATCGCACTTTCGATCTGTGAAGATATCTGGCGCCCCCGCGCGCTGGATGGTGCAAAATCGGCTGGTGCGCAGCTGGTCATCAACCTGAATGCATCCCCCTTCCACCTGGGTAAACAGCAAGCGCGTGAAGCGGTATTGGCGCAGCGTGTGGCTGAGAGCGGCCTGCCGGTCATCTATCTGAATCTGGTTGGTGGGCAGGATGAGCTGATCTTTGATGGCGGCTCATTTGTGATTAACGCAAAAGGGGTGGTGACGCAACGTCTACCGATGTTGGCTGAAGCGTTGATGGTGGCTGAATTTGAGATTGACGAGAGCGGCCCACTGCTGCCGCATCCGGGCTGGATTACACCACTGCCGGCCGATGAGGTGATGGTCTACAACGCAATTGTACTGGCGGTGCGTGATTATATTCAGAAGAACGGTTTTAATAGCGTGGTGGTGGGTCTCTCGGGCGGGATCGACTCGGCCCTGACGCTGGCCATCGCTGTTGATGCGATCGGTGCAGCCAATGTGGAAGCGGTCACCATGCCGTCTCGTTATACCGCAGCGATGAGCATTGAAGACGCTTTTGCCGAGTGTGAGGCGCTGGAGGTGAAGTGCCATCAGGTTGAGATTGAACCGATGTATCGCTCGTTTCTGAACGCCCTGCAAGCGGACTTTCTCGGAGATCAACCTGATGCGACTGAAGAAAATATTCAGGCGCGCTGTCGCGGTATCATTTTGATGGCGCTCTCGAATAAGGGGCGCAAGATTGTGCTGACCACCGGCAACAAGAGTGAGATGTCGGTCGGTTATGCTACCCTTTATGGCGACATGGCGGGTGGCTTTGCACCGTTAAAGGATGTGCCAAAGTTACTGGTCTACCGTCTTGCCCGTTATCGCAACACTGTTTCGATGGTGATTCCGCAGCGGGTGATTGAACGTCCTCCTTCGGCCGAGCTGGCGCCCGATCAGAAAGATGAAGATAGCCTGCCGCCTTATGAAATCCTTGATCCCGTACTGGAGATGTATGTCGAGCAGGACATGAGTCCCGCGGCGATTATAAAGGCCGGTTACGAACGCGAGATGGTGCGCCAGGTGGTAGCAATGGTGAAGCGTAATGAGTACAAGCGGCGTCAGGCACCACCGGGGGTAAAGCTTACTGCACGCGCCTTTGGGCGAGACCGCCGTTATCCGATCACCTCTGGTTTTCATGAAGCGTGATATCAGAATAGAATCAGTTTAAACTGGTGGTGAAAATTTAAGTTAAACTGAGGCCTCTGCGCGATTGTTCTTTTGCCCTCTGGTGGCGCTAATCGTACAAAGATCTCAAACTGGAGAGCTGGCAATGAAAAAGGTAGAGGCGGTCATTAAACCGTTTAAGCTGGATGATGTGCGCGAGGCGCTGTCGGAGATCGGTATTACCGGCATGACGGTGACGGAAGTGAAGGGCTTTGGACGTCAGAAGGGGCACACTGAACTCTATCGCGGCGCGGAATATGTTGTCGATTTCCTCCCTAAGATCAAGCTTGAGATTGTGGTGGCGGAAGCGCAGTTAGACCAGTGTATCGAGACGATTACAACGGTTGCACGAACCGGAAAAATTGGCGACGGTAAGATCTTTGTGAGCGAAGTGCAGCGTATTATTCGTATTCGCACCGGTGAAGAGGATAACGACGCGATTTAGTTTTTATGAATCGCAGGAGTCGTCGTTTTCAGGCGGGTTACAGAAGCGGGGTAGCGGCAGTGCTGTTACCCCGTTTTTTTACGGGAAGTATTTAACCACGTCATCGAGATGGCGGCGCGGTGTCGGCTCTGGTAGCTCCGCCGGGTAACCCACGCTAAGAATGGCGATCGGCTGAAGCTCATCATCGCTGTTGAGTATTGATTTAACCGCTATGTCATCAAAATCACCAACCCAGGTGGAGCCCATGCCGGCCGCCACAATCGCGAGCTGTGCGTAGGTGGCGGCGATGGTGGCATCCTGAATCGCATACAGTGAAGCGCCGCGTTCACCAAAGGTGTGCGCTGAACGGGCGGGGTCGGCACTGAAGACGAGGCAGATCGGAGCCTCTGAGATAAACGCTTGCCCATGTGCCGCTTCCTGCAACGCTTCGCGTGTTGCCTGCTCTTCGATCACTGTGATCTGGTAGGCCTGCAGGTCGCCCGCAGAGGGGGCAGCGCACGCCATCTCAAGTACGGCGTGGAGTTTCCCTGTTTCGATCGGGGTGGTGGTCTGGTATTTCCTAACCGAGTGCCGGTGGCGTACTGTTTCGAAGAAGTCCCACATATACTTACTCCTCGTATTGGCTCTTAAAACGGTGGCTTCCTACAGCGCGCGGCTGGCAGTGTAGTCAGGGAAATTGTGGCGACGTACGCGCAGTGTATCTTCAGCCAGTGATGGTAGCCCCAGTTGCTGATATGCCGCCGCCATAATGGTGAGCGCCTCTGGAATCGCCGGGGTGCGGGGGAGATTTTCAATGATATATTTTGCGCGATTGGTTGCGGCAACAAAAGCGCCACGCTTCAGGTAGAAGCTGGCGACATGCAGCTCATGCTGTGCCAGTAGATTGCGCAGGTGAATCATGCGCTGTCTTGCATCGGCGCTGTAGCGGCTATTGGGGTAGCGCTCAACCAGCTCCTTGAAATAGAAGAAAGAGGCCTCTATCGAGCCGGGTTCCCGCTCGGTAATATCGAGATCAAGCATGCGATCGATGCTGTCCTTGTCCTGGTTGAACTTTGCCAGGCCGCGCAGGTAATAGGCGTAATCGACATTCTTGTGGCGTGGGTAGGTCTTGATAAAACGCTCGGCATTGGCGATGGCCGATTCTGGTTCATTAAATTTGTAATAGGCGTAGGCCGAATTTAGCTGGGCATGTTGCGCATACACGCCAAATGGGAAACGGGTTTCAAGTGAATCAAAATGGCTGATTGCCATCTCATAATCACCACTATCAAGCGCTTTTTTTGCGCGTTCATAGAGGGCATCCGCGCTGAGTTCAGTATCATCCTTCTCCTGCAGCGACGAACAGCCCGAGAGCATTGCAAGCAGTAAGGGGACAGTGAGATATAAAGCACGCATCGGATCCAGCCTGGTTAAATAACGAAACTTCAGAGGCTCGGTGCCTCCCTCTTTAAAGTTGGATTATAGCCTATTATTCGCCGAGCGAGGCCTGGATGTCGCCGATCTTTCTGATCCACGGTTTGCCCTTGCGTAGTGCGGGTGGCAAAGCCTGAGCGGCAGCGTTGGCGGCCTTCCGGTTAGGGTAGCTCCCGTAGATCAGTGAGTACCACGGTGCCCCTTCTCGTGATTTTTTATAATAGGCGACCTCATTTAACAGCCCATTGCTTTTGATCTGATGGCGCAGCAGCGCCTCATTTTCGGTGCCGAGCAGCTGAATGGTAAAACGCTCTGGGGGCTGGGCGATCACCCATGATGTCTCTCTGATCGTATTGCTGGGTGGCATCATGTTATCCGCAGTAGCGTCGGGCTGAGTGATAGTCGCTGCTGGCTGCTGTGGCCTGCTGGCTGTTGTGGGTCTCTGCGTGGCGGTTGCAGGAGGTTCTGTTGCATCGCTCAGCTCAAGCATTTGATAGGCCTGGTTTGTGATAATGGCTGCTTCCTGAATGGCTGATGATTGTGGATACTCTTCCATCACACTTTTGGCCAGTAAGGCTGCGCTGGCCGGATTGTTCTGGTCTAACTCCTGTTTTGCCGAGAATAACCGCTGTTGTGCAATTCTTTCGTTAAGGGTGTTAATGCGCTGGGTTGTGTCTTCACTGTACTTTCCGTCAGGAAAGCGGTTTTTGAGTTCGTTGAGAAATTCGATGGCCATCGGGGCCTCATAGGGTGTTGAGTCCATGCTGCGATCAAATCTTGCGAGCGCCGCTTCATAGGCGGTAAGGCCGCGTAGGTAGTAGGCGTAGTCGATGTTTTTATGTTGCGGGTAATTTGTGATAAAGCGTTCGGTAGTGGCGATAGCAGCGCTGGTCTGGCCACTTTTATGGTAGGCGTAGGCCAGTTCAAGTTCTCCCTGCTGAGCAAATTTATCCGCCGGGTACTGCGTGATCAGCGCGTTGAAATGGCGGATGGCCCCGGCCAGGTTACCAATGTTCAGCGCCTCTTTGCCGGCGCTGTAGAGGGTGCTGGCTGCTGTGCGCTGGCTAGCCTGCTGCTGTTCGGCGTGATGCTCGCTGGTGGTGGCGCAGCCTGCGAGCAGAAGCGAAAATGCGGTGACAAAACAGTATACTATGTTGGTTGGTCGCATAGGTTCAGTTCCTGTTATCTGCGGTGTCCTTTATCTGGCCGGATCTAGTTAGATTTGGCAGGCCACCACATGAGTGGTTATATGTCGTTAGTACGACGCAGGTTGATCACTTGTGAATGGATTATGAGCTTATATGCACGTGAATAAAAGGGTTGGGTGGCAGTTTGTCATGAGTGAAGTGGAACATTTTACAGCGACTGTTGGCGATGAGCTGGCGGGGCAGCGTCTCGATAAGATTCTGGCACAGCTCTTTTCGGACTATTCGCGCGCACGGTTGCAGTCGTGGGTGAGTGATGGCGCGGTGCTGGTCGATGGCAAGCAGCTGCGTTCAAAAGATAAACTACGTGGTGGTGAACGGATTGAGATTCAGGTCGAACGGGAAGAGAAGGTCGATTCTCAGCCGGAGGCGATTCCACTCGATATTGTCTATGAAGATGAAGCGCTGCTGGTCATCAACAAGCCGGTCGGGCTGGTGGTTCATCCGGCGGCCGGCAATCGAGAGGGGACGATGCTGAATGCACTGCTCCACCATGCGCCTGAGCTTACCCTGGTGCCGCGAGCTGGCATCGTCCACCGCATAGATAAAGAGACCAGTGGTCTGCTGGTGGTGGCGCGTACCCTTAAGTCGCAAAAGGTACTGACCGAGCAGATTCAGCGGCGTGAATTCGAGCGTGAATACCAGACCGTGGTGAACGGTGTGATGACGGCTGGGGGCACAGTCGATGCAGCGATCGGACGCCACCCTGCCGTGCGCACCCGTATGGCGGTGGTCGCAAATGGCAAGGCGGCGCGCACCCACTACCGGGTGGTGCAGCGTTACCGTGCCCACACCCATCTCCTGGTGAAACTGGAGACCGGCCGAACTCACCAGATCCGTGTGCATATGGCGCATATCCGACATCCAATTGTGGGAGACCCGGTCTACGGCGGCCGCCTGCGTATACCCAAAGGGTGTGGCGAGGCGCTCAATGGTGTGCTGCGAACCTTTAAGCGCCAGGCACTGCATGCGGCAAAGCTCGGGCTGGTGCATCCTGAGAGCGGCGAAATGGTTCACTGGCAGGCACCGCTACCGCTCGATATGGCCCACTTATTACAGGTACTGGATGAAGACCTGAGGCAGGCAGAATAACGGTGCCTGATAGCATCGATGAGGTTGATGGATTATGCTGGATCACCCCTGACTGGCCGGCACCGACCAATATTCGCGCCGCCTCATCGTTGCGTTGTGGCGGAAGGAGTGTCGGTAAATTCGGTGCGCTTAATCTTGGTGATCATGTTGGTGATGAGGCGGCATCGGTGGTTGCGAACCGCGCACAGTTACAGCACACCCTGGCGCTGCCCAGCACCCCTCTCTGGTTGAGGCAGGTTCACGGCACCCACACTATTGATGCGGCGAATAGCGCCGCAGGCACAGAGGCAGATGCCAGTTTTACTATCCGGCCGGGGGTGGTGAGTGCGGTGCTCACCGCTGACTGTTTGCCGCTGCTGTTGTGCGATAAAACAGGAACGGCGGTGGCCGCTGTTCATGCCGGCTGGCGCGGTCTGGCCGCTGGCATTATCGAATCGACCATCGCAGCCATGGGCGAGGGGCGCGAGCTGATGGCGTGGTTAGGCCCCGCCATTGGCGCGCAATGTTTTGAAGTGGGTGTCGAGGTGCGCGCCGCTTTTGTGGCGCGTGATGCGGCGGCGAAGGAGGCCTTTCTCCCTGCCCGCGCTGGCCACTGGTATGCGGATCTCTACCGGCTAGCCGAGATCAAGCTGGAAAAACAAGGGGTTAGAGATGTTTATGGCGGCGAATGGTGTACTGTGAGCCGCCCGGAACATTTCTACTCCTATCGTCGCGATGGGGTGACCGGGCGGATGGCGACGCTGATCTGGCGAGTCACCTGAAGAGAGTGCATTTGAGTGGGGGCGATCACCATCCCTTTTGCCCCAAACTCATGTAGAATTGCCGCTCTTTCACTGGATAGCATGGTCAATTCACGCACATGAATACACACTTTTTGAAAATTATTATTTTGCTGGTCTCCCTCGGCACGCTAACGGGCTGTAGCAATCCTCCATTGATCGACGCGGTCGATAATGGAAGTGTACGGGCTGTCGAAGATCTGCTGAACCAGGGGGTCGAGGTCAACGTCTATAATCGCGCCGGGGACTCGGCGCTGGCACTGGCGATTCGTCATGGCCACCTGGAAATTGCAGCACTACTGCTTAAACGCGAAGTCGATATCAATGCACCGGGGGTGTTAAACACGACTCCGCTGATGCTGGCTGTCTCTGGTCCCTATCCCGGAATTGTAAAGCGCCTGATCGATATGGGGGCTGATGTGAATGCAGGTGACGTCAACGGCAATACCGCGCTGATGCTGCCACCCATGAGCGACGAGCCGGAGGTGATCGAGATCCTGCTGGCCCACGGTGCGGAGGTTAATGCCTATAATCGTGAGATGATTGGGCCGCTGATGGTCGCGGCATTTATGGGCCATGTGAAGATTGCTGAACTGCTGATTGCACACGGTGCTGACGTGAACATACAGGCTAAAGATGGGCAGACAGCGCTGATGCGCGCGGCGCGTCAGGGAAAGATCGATATGATAGATCTGCTGCTGGCAAATGGTGCCGATATTCATGCCAAAACGCTTGATGGGGAAAATGCGATTGACTGGGCGATGGAGCAGAACCAGCTTGAGGCGGCGGATTATTTGAGAAAGCGTGGCGGTTAGTGTTATTTGTAGTGATAACCCGCTTTACAGCCTTGTTTAGCGGAGTGATGCGATGAGTGCATTGAGCTGGATCGTCCTGTTTTGTCTCCTGGTTGGCATGCTGAGTGTGATGGCTGCGGGGCTGTTTCTGCTATTGCCACAGCCGCTACGTACGCGACTACTACCCCACCTGATCAGTTTTGCGACAGGTGCGCTACTGGGCGCTGCCTTTCTGGCACTGCTGCCACATGCGCTGGAGACGGTACCCGATAGCGATACTCACCGAGTGACGTTTGTTGTCCTGCTTGGGCTGCTCGGTTTTTTTGTCATGGAGAAGATGGTGCTGTGGCGACATTGTCATCACGCCGACTGTGAAGCGCACCATGCGCGTGAAGTGAACGAGCTGCATAGCGGTGTTGCCGGGCCGCTGATCGTAGTGGGTGACGCGGTGCACAACCTGATTCATGGCGTATTGATTGCAGCCGCCTTTCTGGTCGATATCCACCTCGGCATCGTGACCAGCCTGGCGGTGATGGCGCACCAGATTCCGCAGGAGCTGAGCAACTTTGCGGTGCTGTTGCATGGTGGTCTGAGTCGCACACGCGCGTTACTCCTGAATACTCTTTCTAGCCTGACTGCACCGCTGGGCGGGGTGATCGGTTACTTTGGACTCAACGGAGTGGAGTGGTTAATGCCTTATATGCTGGCGATCGCAGTCTCAAGCTGTATCTATATTGCAGTGGCTGATCTGATTCCCGGCCTGCATAAGCGCACCGAAATGAGCGCCTCGATACAGCAGGTGTTGTTGATCGGTAGTGGTGTTGCGATAATTTACCTGACGCACCTGCTGTTGCATGAATAAATCCAAACCATCTTAACCTGGCCGCCTGGATATCAGGCCGCTGTTAACACTGTCGTCGAAGGGGGAACTATGGATAAATGGTTTATGGCAGTAGTGGTCGGGCCGGACCGCCCCGGCATCGTGGCCAAAGTGACATCCGCACTCTTTAATGGCGGCTGCAATCTGGGTGAAGCTTCAATGACGCGTCTTGGTGGCAACTTCACCATGATGTTGATGGTGCAGCACGACGGTCGTGAAAAAGGGTTGCGTGATCTGCTTGCGCCGGTGGTAGCGTCATTAGCGCTTCACCTTCACATCGATAGCATTAAAGCTGAACTTCACCACCACATCGAACCTGATGTCCGCATCACCCTGTTTGGTGAAGACCGCAGCGGCATTGTGGCGCACGCCACAGCGACGCTGGCAGAGGCGGGATTACATATTCTGTCACTGGAGTCTGATGTGGCGGGTAGCAAAAACAGGCCGATCTATGTGCTGCATATCGAAGGTGCTGCGCTGGAAGGGGTGCCGTCGCTGGAATCGGCACTGTCGATCATCGCCAGCGAAGGGATCGAAACACAGCTGACCCCTGTCGATACCGTGATGGGCTGATTGAGATAATGGCGCTGCTGGAGATTCTGCAATACCCTGACAAGCGGCTCAAACAGAGCTGCGATGAAGTTGTGCTGTTTGACGAGGCGCTGCGTACCTTTCTTGCTGACCTTGAAGAGACGATGCGCGCAGGGCCGGGTGGCGTCGGTATCGCCGCGCCACAGGTTGGCCGACTTGAGCAGATTGCGCTCGTTGATGTATCTGCTAAAAAGAAGATAAAACATCACGGACGCATAGTGCTGATCAATCCAGAGATTATTGAGTGGCAAGGCTCAGTAGTGGGGCGAGAAGGGTGTCTGTCGCTCCCTGATTTTACCGGTAATGTGATACGAGCTGAGACCATCACGCTGGAAGCGCAGGATGAATTTGGTGAACGACAGCGCTATAAGATGGAAGGCTATGAAGCGCGTGCAGTGCAGCATGAGCTTGACCACTTAAAAGGGATGCTATTTCTTGACCGCCTCGTGAGCCGGCGTAGTGACCTGTTTAAGCGCAAGGTTTATAAGTAACTGAGAACGCCCCTGACCACTAATCGGGTAGTGAAATGTTTAAACTGCTCAATAAGTAGTAGTAAGAGACTACAGTTAAAACGGCTAGCCCTGCGATAAGAACCGTGCGATATTTCAGCCCATGTCGATGGTGTAGTTTCCGGCTGTCGTGAGAGGCCACATCCATCATCTCATCACCAAAAAATATTGATAACAGAGTTCCCGCTGCGCTTAATATTAAAATGCTCCAGTATGGGTACGGCTCGGTCAGAATGTGTTTGAGTAGTTGGGTTAAAAATGTCAGATCATATGTAGTCGGCGCTAGCAATAACATCGCTACGTTAATTGCGATGGCAACAAACCAGAGCACTACCTGTGTAATGGCCATTTTAATGCCAAACAGTAATCGAACTGGAAAAGCGAGGATAAACCCGCCATCAGCAACTGGTGTGCATAGTACGAAAAAACTCCAGGTCAATAGTGCAACGGAAAAGCCTGTGGATGCATCATACTTCCAGCTCATATATATAAAGTAGGCGACAAGAATGAGCACGAGGGCAACAAACTTTAATAATGTTTCCCTGTGTGTTTCATGTTTAATGCTGAATTTATGGGATTGGGTGCTTGTTTTAAACATTAGGCTGCTTTTCTGCTCGATGGAGGTGTTGGCGTAATGCGGCCGGTAGCGGTATCCCCGCTGACCATTCTCTGCCTGGTCTGTCTGCTCAATAGTAAAATCACTTCGCCGAGATTATAAAGGCGCCCGGTAAATTCCAGTAATGATTCCAGTCTCGAGCCGAATGAGCACCGCACGGTAGCCGTTTTAAGTATACTGCTGCAGGGCGGTCTCAGTAAGTGATTTTTCTTAAAACAGGAGATGCTGGCACGATGTGAGACTTTGTTATAGTCTTTTTCATTTGCCAGATTGATCGAGGAGTAAATTGTGCCTATGAGTGAATTTTCCAGGAAGCGTCTACTGGCTCTGCTTACTATTGCAGCATGCCCGATTGCGATGCCGTTATCAACGGCACATGCAGAAAACGCTGTTACCAGTGCGCTGCAGGAGGGCGTTGCCTCTGCGAGTCTTCGTTATCGTTTTGAGGCGGTGGATCAGCAGGGTTTTGCAAAAGATGCCGGGGCTTCCACAGCGAGAACGCGGGTCGGTTATAAAACGGGGAATGTTGCACAGTTTCATGCGTACCTGGAATTTGAAGATGTCTCTGTGGTTGGTAGCGAACGATTTAATAGTAGCGCTAATGGCCTCGCTCAATACCCGTTAGTGGTGGATGTTGAAAGCACTGAGCTGAACCAGGGGTTTCTCCTGTATCAGGTAAGTGATGCGATCTCTGTCAAGGCGGGCCGTCAGCGTATTCTTCTGGATAATCAGCGTTTTGTGGGCAATGTTGGTTGGCGTCAGAATGAGCAGACTTTTGATGCGGTGATGGTCAGTGATAAGCGCTTGCCTTCGACTGAGATTAATTATATCTATCTTGGTGCTGTTAATAGTATCAAAGCACAATATATCGATGTGAAAGGGCACTTGCTGAACGCCTCATACAGTGGATTGAGTGCGGGCAAACTGACCGGCTACGGCTATCTGCTTGATTATGATAATTCAACAGTGGATAGCCAGACGCTTGGTATTCGCTTTAGTGGTAAGCAGCAGCTGGGCGATGTTGGCCTGCTTTATACCACTGAGTTTGCGATGCAACGTGATTACGCCGATGCGCCTTCAACTGTTGACGCCGATTACACTTTGATCGAGGGTGGGGTGGTTGCCGCTGGGGTGACGGTAAAACTGGGTTATGAGCTGCTGGGTGGCGATGGAACCTATGGCTTTGCCACGCCACTGGCTACAAAACATGCCTTCAATGGCTGGGCCGATAAGTTTCTTGTGACACCAGAAGAGGGGCTGGAAGATAGATATTTTTCTGTTATGAGCAAAGTTGCCGGTGTGAAACTGCTGGGTGTTTATCACCTTTACAGCGCCGATAAGGGGGGTACAGATTACGGTTCTGAGATTAATCTGCTGGCTGCAAAGAAGCTTTCGCAACATTACTCAGTGGGTGTTAAGTATGCTGGTTATGATGCGGATACCGTTTCGGTTGATACGGATAAATTCTGGGTCTGGGCGCAAGCAGCGTTTTAGTTTACTGCCTCCTGATGGCTGAGCATGACAACGCACTCTACAATTAAACGCGCATTTAAACTGCTGATGGTTCTCTCGCTATTGACCATCAGCAGTAGCGCTTTTTATGAACGGGAATTTGCGGTAAATGGGATGACAACGACGGGAGAGATCATCTCATTTAAGGAGAAACAGTTTAGTTCTGCTCAGGGGGATTCGATTGACATGGAAATCGAATTCACTGTTGATGGAAAACAGAGGAAATTCTATAGCAGCAGGAATCTCGTCGAACATCTGATGGGAAGCTATGAAGTTGGTGATGAAGTTCCGGTAGTATACAACCCGGCTGATTATCCGTATGCAAAAATAGGGAGCTTTCAGCAATTATACCAAATAACGCTTACGTTTCTGGCTGTGTGGGGTGTACTCCTTGTCGCATTGGGCTATGCCTGGTTAAAAAGCAGGGAGAACTGATTCTGAGTTCTATGGAATATAGTGACTTCCTTTCATGGTGAGGTTGTTTGGGGTATCATTAAGAGGGTTGCTGGAGTAGCTTTGCCTTGATCTCGATCAGATCGATCGTCGCCAGTTTCTCGAACTTCTTCTCTCTGGATATCTCTTTTAGCTCAATCACCATCGATGAGTCTGCTGTTTTAGTCACTTTTCCGCGCATGACAGTGGGTTCTGCGCTAATCGGAAGGTTAAATGTCAGGGTGACAGTTTCATCTAACTTGCAACTCAGTGGGATGAGTTCATTACTATCGCAGGCAATTTTAATGGCGTGTCCTGCAAAATCGATAATGGTGCAGGGGTTCGGTTCGCTGTACAGTTTTGTCTGGATCAGTCCTGGGATTCTGGCCGCTAGCCTTGCCTGGCTACGCTGATCTTTCAGCTTCAGCAGGGCGGGGTCTACCGTGAGTATGACAACTCGGGTATTGTCGAAGTGACCCTCTTTCAGGCGCGCATGTTTTTTGACGATCGTATCAATCACTGGAATATTACCATCTTGCTGCTGGCCGATTAGTGTGATGCAGTTTCCCTTTGAAAAACCGCCAGTCTGCTCCAGAATCTCTTTTTGCTCATAATCGAGTTCAGCTTCACCGCGACTGGTTGAGGGAAGAAGAATTGAGAAACTGTTGACCTCATCTACCAGCTTGCCATTTATGATGAGCCCACTCTCATCCGAGGGGATAGCGATTTCACGATTTGAGTAGATGAGTTCACTGTTAATGAGGTAGGCGATGATGACGGAGTCGAGGATGATCTCCTCTCGATACTCGGGGAAGTATCTGAGGCTGCTTCCGATAGGAAAGTAGCGCAGTAGTGAGCATAGTTTACGGCTCTCCAGCACCACACGCGGCGCGGGTGCATTATTCTCATCTGGGTTCTTTTTAGAAAATATTTTTAATATCTTCAGCATGTTATGAGTTTCTGTTGGAAGTGCTTGTGTATTGAATGATCGGCAACTTCTACGAGAACTATAGCATTGTGGCTGGTTAACGGAGATTCCCGTTGATCGCATCACTCAACAGCTCTGCATATTGCTGCTGTGTCAGTGGAAGTGGATTGCTCGCAGCGGAGGGGTCCTGAACTGCCTGTGCGGCGATCTCATCCAGACGCTGCTCGTCAATGCCGATGCTGCGCAGCTCATTGGGAATGCCGATGTGGCTGCGCAGCGTGATGATGTGGTCGAGTACCGCCTCAAATCCCTCACCGTCGAGTTCAAGATAGCAGGCAAGATGGTGCATGGGTGTAGCCAGTGCCGGGCGGTTTTTGAGGAGGACATAGGGCATCAGAATGGCGTTGAGCAGGCCGTGATGGGCATCATAGATTGCGCCGAGTGGGTGTGCCAGCGCATGCATCGCACCGAGTCCCTTCTGGAAGGCGGTTGCTCCCATGGTGGATGCCGCCATCATCTGGCTGCGCGCCTCAAGGTTAAGGGGTTCTTTGCAGGCGGTGACGAGCCACTCCTTGATCAGGCGCATTCCCTCCAACGCTATCCCATCGGCCAGTGGATGGTAGCCGGGCGCGCAGTACGCCTCCAGATTATGCGAGAGGGCATCCATGCCGGTCGCGGCCGTGATGTTGGCTGGCAGCCCGACGGTAAGTTGTGGATCGGCGATGACAATGGCCGGCAGCATCTTCGGGTGAAAGATGATCTTTTTGCACTGCGCTGCCTCATCAACCACGAGCGCAGCACGCCCCACCTCCGAGCCGGTCCCGGCAGTGGTGGGTATCGCAATGATCGGCGCAATGCCCGCTCTGTTCGCGCGCTGCCAGTTATCGCCGAGATCTTCAAAGTCCCATAGCGGACGGTGCTGTCCCGCCATCAGCGCAATCGCTTTTCCGGCATCAAGCGCGCTGCCGCCACCAAAGGCGATCACACCATCGTGGCTGTTCCTACGGTAATGGTCGATGCCCGCTTCAATATTCGCGTCATTGGGGTTGGGTTTGATATCAGAAAATAGCCCGGTGGGGATTCCCTGGTTGCGGTTATGCGTCATTGCCTGGCTGATCATCGGTAACCCGGCCAGCCCCGCATCGGTGACCAGTAGCGGATGGTTGATGGCGAGTGTGCGACACGCCTCGGCCAGCGCTTCAATACGACCGCAGCCAAACCAGATAGTTGTGGGATAGTTCCAGTTGCCGTGGAGTGATTGATCAGTTGCCATTATGAATTAACGCTATCGACGAAAATGGAATGATTTTGGTTGTGTGAGCCGCTCATAAGCCAGTGCAGAGAGTGAACACCCTTTGCCAGACTGCTTAACACCACACCACGGTAGTGCTGGGTCGAGATAGTCACAACGGTTCATAAAACAGGTGCCGCACTGCAGTTGTGTGCCGAGTGTTAGCGCGGCTTCGCTATCTTCAGTCCAGACCGATGAGGTTAGACCATAGGGTGAGTCGTTCATCAGTTCTACCGCCTGTTCGTCGCCATCAACCTGCATGATGCCGACGACCGGGCCGAAGCTTTCATCACGCATTAGTGACATTGAGTGATCGACATCCAGCAGCACCTGCGGCGCGAGATAGGGCGAATTGGCAACACTGGCTGGAAACTGTTTTTCATCAATTGTAGCTGTTGCTCCCTGCTGGATCGCTTCATTGATCTGGGTGCGGACATGGGTTGCATTGGCAGCATTGACCATCGGCCCAAGGGTGGTGTCCGGGTGTAGTGGATCGCCAAGACGATATTCCCGGGTCAGTTCGATAAAGCCATCACAAAAATCCCGGTAGCGATCTTTATGAACATAGATGCGTTCGATAGCACAGCAGGACTGGCCCGAATTAAAAAACGCGCCATCGACAAGCCCTTCGATGGCGCGTTCAATGTTGGCATCACTGCGTACATAGGCGGGATCTTTTCCGCCCAGTTCCAGCCCCATATTAATGAAACGACCGGCAGCCGCCAGTTCCATTTCTCGTCCGCCCCGGGTGGAGCCAGTAAAGGAGAGATAGTTGATGGCATGATGCTGAATAAGTTTTGCTGTCGTATCATGCTCAAGAAAGAGGTACTGAAACAGCCCCGCAGGAAGGCCGGCGGTGTCGAAGGCATCATAAAGTCGTTCAGCGGATAATGGCGTTTGTGATGATGGTTTCATGATGACGCTGTTACCGGCCATTAATGCCGGGATGATCGAGTTGGCGGCGGTGAGATAGGGGTAGTTCCACGGTACAATCGAAAGCACAATGCCGTGTGGTGTGCGGCGGATAAAGCGTGAACTTGTGGCGCTCTCCTCAAGCTGGATGTCGGTTAGCTTGTCGGCCGCTGCCCGCACCATATAACGTGCGCGTTCGGCAAACCCTTTGACTTCGCCGGGGGTGTAGCGTAGCGGTCTCCCCATCTGCCAGCTCAGCGCTTCGGCGATGCCAGCCTGCCTTGCCAGTAGCGCGCTCACCGCTTTCAGGCAGATCGCCTGACGCTCATCAAGTGGTCGCTGTTGCCACTCAAGCTGTGCCGCTGCAGAGGTGGTGAGCGCCTTTTCAATTTCGCCAGCGGTCGCATAAGGGCGCTCCGCATAACTGCGGCTATTGATGGGCGAGATAACTTTAAAAGTATTCATTGCACAACGTCTTTAGATAATTTCAAAGTAGCGATCCATTTCCCAGTCAGAAATGTGTTTACGGAACTCGCGCTCTTCCCACTCGCGGCTTGCGGCGTAGTGGTCAACAAAGAGCTCTCCAAAATATTGTCGTGCCATGGTGGAGGCTCTGAGGCGTTGTGCTGCTGCCCATAGCGTGGTGGGCAGCTGGCGTTCTGCGGCGAACTGCTGTTCATAGGCGTTGCCGCTCACTTTTTTATCGGGTTCCAGTTTCTGTTCGATACCGGCGAGGCCGGATGCAAGTGCTGCAGCAAGAATAATATAAGGGTTGGCATCCGCTGCGCCAACGCGATATTCAACCCGCTGAGAGCGAGCGCTGCCGGAGATGACACGCAGTGCACAGGTACGGTTTTCGACCCCCCAGGTGGCGACCGTTGGTGCCCAGAAGCCAGGGATCAGGCGGGTGTATGAGTTGATCGTCGGTGCGATCATCGCCAGTAGTTCAGGCATAAACTGCTGCTGGCCGGCAATGAAGTGACGCATGGTCTCACTCATGTTGTCCGTTTTGTCGGCATCATAAAAGCACGAGGTGCCGCTGCTATCATTTAGCGAGATATGGATGTGCCCACTCTGCCCTGGCCACTCCGGTGACCACTTCGCCATAAACGTGGCCATCAATCCTGCGCGCTGTGCGGTAATCTTGGTAAAGGTCTTAAAAAGCGCAGCCTTGTCGGCAGCAGCGAGCGCACCATCATAGGCGATAGCGGCTTCGAGTACGCCGGGGCCGGTCTCTTCATGCAGCCCTTCAATTGGAAAGTCCATCGCTTCGCCGAGATCGAGGAGCTGCTGGTAGATCTCTGCATCAACGCTGTTGCGTAGCACCGAGTAGCCAAAGTAGTCCGGTGCCAGTGGCGTGAGGTTTCGGTAACGTTTTTCACGGATCGATTCACGCGTCTCGTCGAAGAGGAAAAACTCGTACTCAAAACCGGCATCTGGAAATAGCCCCAGCCGGTTCGCCTTTTCGATAGTGCGCTGTAACAGGCCACGTGGACAGAGTGCTGCAGCGTTGTCGGTAAATTCGCCGAGGAAAAAGAGCGTCGCCGGTTCGAAGGGGATCTCTCGACAGGAGTCAGGAATAATCCGTACCGGCGCATCGGGGTATCCGGTATGCCAGCCAGTATAGTTGACGTTATCGTAGAGCTGATCTTTACTATCCCAGCCTAGCACCACATCGCAGAAGCCGAAGCCCCTGTCGAGCGCTGAGAAAAATTTATCACGTGAGATATATTTACCGCGTAGTATGCCGTCGATGTCAAAAACGCCTACCTTGATGTGGTGGATGTTGCGTTCATTAACAATGTTTTTAGCATCGACAACACTTTTCACCTCTCTGGCTTGCATGTCGGGCATGATTTCTCTCGTTTTGAGTGCTTGCCTATCGCAGGCTCACTGTTCATTATAGATGCGAAAGATATAAGGTATCTAATACCAGGGCGGAATACAAACACTCTATCGTTGAGTCTGGCGGTGAGTTTATGGGAGGGGGTGGATAGATGAAGGTGGGGATCTTGCAGTGTGATTCAGTAAGATCGCAATTTCAGGGGCGGCACGGCGACTATCCGGAGATGATTACGTCACTGCTACGGCAGGTTCTGCCTGCCATTCATATTGAAGTTTATGATGCGGTCGCAGGTCACTACCCTCCTGATCCGGGTGAATGCGACGCCTATATTACCACGGGGAGCAAAGCGAGTGTCTACGACGCTGAGGCCTGGATCACTAAATTGCAGGATTTTATTATCCGCCTCCATCAGACAGAGCAGAAACTGATTGCAATCTGTTTTGGTCATCAGTTGGTGGCGCAGGCCTTTGGGGGGCGTGTGGTCAAATCTGAAAAAGGGTGGGGTGTGGGGGTTCATACAATGACGGTGATGGCTGACAAACCCTGGATGGAACCGCCACTGGCAGTTGCCCATCTATTAGTTAGCCATCAGGATCAGGTGGTCGCGTTGCCGCCTGAGGCGGAGCTGATTGCGGGCTCTTCTTTCTGTCCCTATGCGATGTTTCAGCTGGGCAGCAATATCCTTACCGTGCAGGGGCACCCGGAATTTTCAGCGCCCTATGCTGCAGACTTAATGGGGTTCCGGCGCGAGATACTGGGCGAGACATGCTATCGCGCCGGGATCGAATCGCTACAGACCGCTACTGACGAGGTGGCAATTGCTCGCTGGATGATGGCGTTTATCTCCGATGCCTCAACATAGCTGACGACTGTATGGCGATCACCAGACAACATTATCTGATCGCGCTCGCCTTTCTCCTTGCGCTCTTTGCTTTATTTGCATTTATGCCTTTTGGCAGCAGTCCTGATCCCGTTGCGTTTCAGAAGACGATGGATGCAGGGCACGCCTTCGCCTTTATTCTGCTGAGTAGTCTGATCTATCTCGCTGTTGAGCATCACGGAAAAAAGTGGGCGGTAACCGTTGCTGCTATCGTCTCAATAGTGCTCATGGTCGGTATTGAGCTGGTTCAGCCTTATGTTGGCAGAACCGCTTCGCTGGCAGATGTTGAGGTGGGGCTGCTCGGAATGGTGATTGCGTTAAGCGGCATGGTTGTCTGGCGAAGTTCGCAGCGCTGGTTATTGAGGGGGGCGCATCTGCTACTGCTTGTGGTCTCACTTGTGTGGATAGTGCAGCCGGCACTGACGGAGTGGCGAGCGCTCTGGTTACGTGATCAGCAGTTCCCTCTGCTGGGTACTTTTGAAGATGAACTGGAGAAACGGCTCTGGCTAGCCAGCGGTGCGCTGCATGAGAAACAGACACAGATCTCATTTTCTCAACAGTATGTCGGCAGTGGTGACCATTCATTAAAGGTGGTAACTATCAGCGGTACCTGGAGCGGGGTGCGTTATGCCGCAGGTGAGCAGGACTGGCGCGGATACCGGGCGCTATCAATGACGATCTATAACCCAGGCGCGGCGTTCAAACTGAATATACGTATCGATGACGGGATAACGGCGGCACCCGCCTACAGTGAACGATACAATGGTCGAGTGGCTGTAAATAATGGGGTTAACACGGTGTTACTGCCACTGGATGATATTGCGGCAGGGCCAAAGTCCCGCTCACTTGAGCTTTCCAGCATTAGAAAAATGGTTCTGTTTGTGAACCAACAGCAACAGACGCACCTGTTTTATCTCGATGATATTCGGCTGGTACCTTAATATAGATCAAGGTAGCGCTTTTAGATTAAACCAAAATGCCCCCCGATTAGCAGCGCGGTCACGATGGTGGCCGTAGTAAAGAGCGCTGTTGAGAGCAGGCGGTTTTCCTTACGACATTTCCAGCCAAAGTAAAAGAGTAAAGCAGTAATTAGATATAAGACAGCGTAACCACGATTCATGAGTAATATCCGGTTGTATTGGTGGTGTCATTATTGAAAAGAGAGATCATCATTAATCGCTATCTTGCTATTTCTGGCGAGTCGAATGCGCAGCCCCAGATTGTTGCGCGAATTGGCATTATTTAACGCCTCTTCTTCGCTTATTTTGCCAGCGATAAATAGCTGGTAGAGAGCCTGGTCAAAGCTCTGCATGCTGAGGTTATTGCTATGTGATATCGCTTCAGAGATTTTACTGATCGCTCCTTTCTGAATCAGTCCCGCTATGTACGGTGTGTTGATCATTATTTCAGTCGCTGGAATTCGTTTATTGTCGATACCCATGACAAGACGCTGTGAAACGACCGCTTTAAGATTCAGGGAGAGATCCATTAGAATTTGTTGATGGTCCTGTTGTGGAAAGAAGTTCACGATCCTTTTGAGTGTTTGAGCCGCATTGGTTGCATGCAGTGTCGAAAGGCAGAGGTGCCCGGTGTCCGCATAGGCGATTGCGTGATGCATGCTTTCCCGGTCACGTATTTCACCGATCATAATCACATCTGGTGCTTCGCGCATCGCACGCTTAAGGGCGGCGGCATAGGAGTGGGTGTCTAACCCCACTTCGCGCTGATTAACGATCGATCGTTGATGTGGGTGGTCGTACTCAATCGGGTCTTCGATCGTCAGGATATGCCCCGTTTTATTGTGGTTGCGATGATCGATCATCGACGCCAGTGTGGTCGACTTCCCTGATCCTGTGGAGCCAACAATCAGTACCAGCCCGCGCGTTTCCATCACAAGGTTGCTCAGAACTTCGGGCAGCTTTAGTTCAGCAATGGACTTAATTTTAGCGCTGATATAGCGTACCACAATTGAGATATCACCGCGCTGCCGAAAGATGTTGATGCGGAACCGCCCGAGCGATTTCAGAGTAAGCGCAACATCCATCTCCCAGGTCTCTTCAAATACCTCAATCTGCTCACCGCTCATCAATGAATAGGCCAGTCTTTGTGCGCTATTGGCGGAGAGGTTTTTTTCACCGAGATGGGTGGTGACACCTTCGATCTTGATGCAGGGTGGCGAGCCAGCAGTGAAAAAGAGATCGGAGGCATCTTTTTCTGCCATCATCTCTAAAAAGGGGGTAATGTCCATCATCTGCCAGGCGATAACAAATCTTAATGAGCTCTCCAGCGTTTTAGCCGTGGGATCCCTTTTGTCAGCAGGCGTGCCATCAGTTTTGGTACTCCTCCATCGACCAGGTTTTCAATGCAGAGGGCGCGCATTCCTGCGGCATTAATGTCTGGCTGTGCAAAGGCACCATCCACATAACAGTGGCTGCAATATTCGCTGTTTTTGCTGCCATCAGCATTGCTGCCACCGCCGTTAGGGTCTCGTTTCAAAGGCATTCCGCAGCTCTGGCACATTTTGTTCATCTTGTGTTCCTCATTTCATGAAGCCGTGGTGTCGGGTAGTCTGTTGTGGGCGCTTATCTTTGTGCAGAGCACCCTGGATAGCTGTTTGTGCTGTGGTTAAGTGGCCATATCACTGTGTGCAGGGTTGATCTCTCTGGTTATATTAAAGCAGGTCTGCTAGCTGGTTGTTGCAGAAGCGCTCCCGGTAGCTGTTTCTGTCTCTGGGGTTTTCGCTGGCGCGGCTCTTTTTTGTGTGTGTTGATCAATCATATTCTTTAGCGCGATCAGAAGCCCGAGGCCGATAAATGCGCCCGGTGGCAGAATGGCAAGCAGAAAACCGTTGTAGTCGTCGATGACGGTAACGGTCATCCACTCGGCGGCCTGGCCAAACATCAGGTGGGCCTGAGCAAAAAGTGTCCCCTGCCCAAGCAGCTCACGAATCGCACCGAGAATGACAAGAATGGCGGTGAAGCCGACCCCCATCATCAGACCATCTATGAAAGAGGGCACCACGGCATTTTTAGAGGCGAACGCCTCAGCGCGGCCGAGGATGGCGCAGTTGGTGACGATTAGCGGAATAAAGATACCGAGGATCTTATAAAGGTCGTAAAAGTAGGCGTTCATTGCCAGTTCAATCGCAGTGACAAACGAGGCGATGATCAGCACAAAGACTGGAATACGGATCTCTGGACGTACCGAGTTGCGGATCAGCGATACGGTGATGTTGGATAGTACCAGTGTCAGTGTTGTGGCGATGCCCAGCCCGATGCCGTTGACGGTGGTGGTGGTGACTGCCAGCAGTGGGCAGAGACCGAGGACCTGCACCAGTGCGACATTGTTTTTCCACAGTCCGTTATAGGTCAGTTCATTATAGATTGAGTTAGCCATGATCAGTCGCTCTGTGCTGCTGCCGACGCTTCTGCTGATGCATTAAAGAGTTGGTCGCGGTGTTGCTTAAAATATATTAACGCATGGTGTACCGCTTTTACCACTGCGCGCGGAGTGACGGTGGCGCCGGTGAACTGGTCAAAAATACCACCATCTTTTTTCACCCGCCAGCCCAGCTCATCGGGGTTGTTTAAGGAGAGCCCATTAAAGCTCATGATCCAGTTTGAGCGCTCGATCTCAATGCCGTCACCCAGCCCGGGTGTCTCGCGGTGGTTGAGCACACGTACGCCGCTGATGGAACCATCATAGCGAATCGCGACCAGCAGCTTAATCGCACCATTATAGCCGTCGGGCGCAATGGCGGTGATAACGGCGGCGACCGGAACGCCTTTGAGCCGGGCGAGATAAATAGTGCTCGGTTTTTTATTACCAAGCAGCGCCTTTGAGGTGACCGTGACGGTATCGGTGGCGATGTCGTTATCGTGGCTGTCGGGTGGCACAAGGGCGTGGAGGGTGCGCAGGAGCGCCTGATAATCATTATCGATAATGCGAGCCTCGGTGCCCTCATAGGTGAGTGCGACCATTGAGGTGCCTGCGATCGCGAAGATGCCGAGCAGCAGCGAGGTGGTGAGCATATGTTTAAGGGTCATAAGGGCTACCCTTTCTTATGCCCGAAGACGCTGGATTTGAAGTAGTGGTCGATCAACGGCGTGCACATGTTGAGTAGTAGCACTGCAAAGGCAACGGCATCTGGATAGCCGCCCCAGGTGCGGATCACATAGGTAAAGATGCCGATGCCGCAGCCGTAGATAATCTTGCCGCGATTCGAGGCGGCGGCGGTTACCGGGTCGGTGGCGATAAAAAATGCCCCCAGCATCGCCGCGCCGCTAAAGAGGTGAAACATCGGGGTGGCGTAATGGGCAGGGTCGATAAAATAAAAGAGTGCCGAGATCGCAAAAAGAGAACCGAGCATTGCCACCGGAATATGCCAGCTGATGACCTTTTGATAGATCAGCCACAGGCCACCAAGGAGAAAACCGCCGCCTACCCACTCCCACCCCTTGCCACCGATGGTGCCGAAGATCGGGATCACGCTAAGGATGCGGCTGGCCGCCTCATCCACCCCCAGCTGTTCACGAATCTCATCCACAGTGTTACCGAGCGCCAGATGAGTCTTGAGAGAGTCGAGCGGTGTCGCCTCCGTGAGGGCGTCAAAGGTGATGCCGTCTGGCAGGGTATGAAAGAGGATAAAGATCACTGTCTCAAGAAAATCGAGGCTGTTATCGGTGAGTGCTGTAGGTGGTATCCAGCTGGTCATTTCGCGCGGGAATGAGATCAGCAGCATTACGTAGCCGACCATTGCCGGGTTAAACGGGTTAAAACCGAGACCACCGTATAACTGCTTGGCGATGATGATGGCAAAGGCAACGCCAATGACAGTGATCCACCAGGGCGACAGGGGGGGGAGCGTGAGTGCGATCAATATAGCGGTAAGTGCGGCGCTGCCATCACTCAAAGAGGGAAGCATGGGACGCTGGCGCAGTTTCAGGATTAAGGCCTCGCAGCTGAGTGCCGTGATCAGCGCGATTGAGATGTTTACCACGACCCCCCAGCCAAAGAACCAGACATAGGCGGTGATGCCCGGGATCAGCGCGAGAATCACCAGCATCATCACGCGGGTGATAGAGGTGGGGGCGAGCTGATGAGGGGATGTAGGTGTGTTAAATGGCATCGATTCGTTTGTCTGTTAGTACAGTGTCGTAACGGTGTTATTGTACCGGTTGATCGTCATCGTGAGTGGAGGTCGCGTTATCTTTTTTAGTGATGGCGCTTTTCTGTGTAGCAGCGGCCCTCTCTGCTGTTGTGGCAGGGGCTGTTTTCTCCTCTGTTTTATCCGGGGCTTCAGCTGTTTTTTGTGGCGCACGCTTTTTCGCCTGTACTCGAGCGAGTGCAGCCTGGATCTCCGCCTTGCGTGCGGCTGCGGCACTGTCTCGCTGGCTTATCGCCTCATCGCGCCTCTTCTCGGCTATCTTTGCGCCATCAGCAGGTGGTGCCTTGGGTGCAGCAGCGCTGGGCCGGGCGGCCTTCTTCTTGGCCCGCCGGGCTTCGCGTTCCTGTTTTTCACGCTCGATGCGCATCTGGTGAAACTCATGGCGTTGACGCGCCTGCGCTGCCTTTTTCTGTTCCTGTTCCTGTGTCCAGATCGCCCCTTTGGCGAAGCGGTAGAACTGCACCAGTGGAATGTTACTGGGGCACACATAAGAGCAGCAGCCACATTCAATGCAGTCGAACAGGTCATACTCCTGCACTTTGTCGAGCTCTTTGGCGCGCGAATACCAGTAGAGCTGCTGAGGGAGTAGTTTGACCGGGCAGACATCGGCACAGGCACCGCAGCGGATACAGGGCATGACCGGGCGCTCAACCCCCAGCTCGTTACGAGTGGCGGCGATGATGCAGTTGGTGGTCTTGATCACAGGCAGGTTGGTGTCGTGCAGTGCAAAGCCCATCATCGGCCCCCCCATGATGAGACGTTCGATCTGATCTGCTTCAACATCGCACTGTGCCAGTAGTTCATCCATCGGCGTGCCAAACAGCACTTCGAGGTTGCGTGGCCGTTTAACCCCTTTGCCGGTAACGGTAACCATGCGAGAGATCAATGGCTGGCCGAGGTGAATCGCGCGGTAGATTGCGGCGGCAGTCGAGACGTTATGGCAAACCACGCCGACATCCAGCGCGAGGCCGTTGCTCGGCACCTCTTTGCCGGTGATCACCTTGACTAACTGCTTCTCGCTTCCCTGTGGGTAGCGGGTAGGCACCAGTGCGACGTTGACCCCTTCAACCCCTCTGGCTGCCTTGCAGATGCTTTCATAGGCCTCGGGCTTGTTATCTTCGATGGCGATCACACAGCGTTCCGCTTGCAGTGCATGGCGCATGATACGGATGCCTTCAAGAATTGACTGCGGATCTTCACGCATCAGCATATCGTCACAGGTGATGTAGGGTTCGCACTCCACGCCGTTGATAATCAATGTTTTGATCTTCTTTTGCGAGCCTGGGTTTAATTTAATAAACGCCGGGAAGCCTGCACCGCCAAGCCCGACCACGCCCGCCTCTCGGATGATGTTGCGCAGGTGGCTGGGGTTGGTCTCTGTGTAATCCTGTTTGGCTGCATAACGGACCCATTCATCGCGCCCATCGGTCTCAATCACAATCGAGAGGGCACTGAGGCCTGATGGGTGTGGTATGGGATAATCACCAATAGCCACAATCTTGCCAGAGGTCGGTGCATGCACGGGTGCACTAACATAGCCGTTGGCGCTGGCGATCTTTTGCCCTTTTAATACGGTCTCACCAACTTCAACAATGGGTTCCGCTGCCGCTCCAATGTGCTGGTGCAGGGGGAGTGTGAGTGTCGCTGGCATGCGCGCCTGTGCCGATGGCTCCTGCGTTGATTGCCGTTTGTTCTGCTCCGGGTGGATGCCACCGTGGAAATCCCATAGTCTGATCGGCGCGCTGGTCATGCCGTGGCCCCCTGTCGGTTGTCAGTGGGCTGTTCAATTGTTGCTGGTTCAGGGTAGGGCCATTTCCACGTCAATATATCTTCTTTAATTTCGACCATCTCAATACAGTCTACCGGGCACGGTGGCAGACACAGTTCACAACCAGTACATGCTGATTCGATGATGGTGTGCATCTGTTTGGCAGCACCAAGGATCGCATCGACCGGACACGCCTGTATGCATAGCGTGCAGCCAATGCAGGTCTGTTCATCGATAACGGCGACAGTCTTTGCGGCTTCGACACCGTTTTCCGGGTTGAGTGGTAGCGGTTCACGGTCGAGCAGATCGGCCAGTGCGTGAATGGTCGCCTCACCTCCCGGCGGGCACTGATTGATCTCCGCTTCTTCATTGGCGATCGCTTCAGCATAAGGGCGACAGCCGGGAAAGCCGCACTGGCCACACTGGGTCTGTGGCAGTTGTGCATCGATCTGATCGACCAGCGGGTCGCCCTCAACCTTGAAACGGATCGCGGCAAAACCGAGGAGCAGTCCAAAGGTGAGCGCCAGTGCGCTGAGTGCCAGGATTGCGTTTAACATATCAATTTAAGCCTCAGCCTTTTATCAACCCGGAAAAACCGAGGAAGGCGAGTGACATCAACCCGGCGGTAATCAACCCGATGGCTGGTCCCTGAAAGGGGGTGGGGACATCGGCTACTGCAAGCCGCTCACGCATTGCCGCAAAGAGGATAAGCACGATTGAAAAGCCAGCCGAAGCGCCAAAACCGTAAACGGCCGATTGCAGGAAGTTAAGCTCCTGCTGGATGTTAAGTAGTGCGACACCAAGCACCGCACAGTTGGTGGTGATTAGCGGTAGAAAGATGCCGAGCACCTTATGCAGTAGCGGGCTGCTTTTCTGGATGACCATCTCAGTGAACTGCACTACCACCGCGATTACCAGAATAAAGGTGATGGTGCGCAGGTATTCAATACCGAGTGGTGCCAGCAGATAGGTGTTGGCAAGATAGCTGCAGATTGATGCGAGCGTCAGCACAAAGGTGGTGGCGAGCGCCATGCCGATCGCGGTCTCCAGCTTGCGCGATACACCCATGAAAGGGCACAGGCCGAGAAATTTGGTTAACACAAAGTTGTTAACCAGTACGGTGCTGAGCAGGATGAGGGCGAATTCGGTCATGAAATCTATATCAGTATGGTTTGACTATTAGAGGATCATTTAACCTTCATGCCGGGCTGCGCCCCTTCATGCGGCTCCAGTATCCATAGCGATTTTCCACCGGGGCCAGCGGCCAGTACCATCCCTTCCGAGAGACCAAAGCGCATTTTACGTGGTGCAAGGTTGGCGACCATCACCGTTAATTTCCCTTCCAGTTGTTCAGGCGAATAGGCCGATTTGATGCCGGCAAATACATTGCGCGGCTTCTCTTCACCGATGTCGAGGGTGAGCTGCAGTAGTTTATCCGCTCCCTCGACGTGGTCGGCCTTCACGATCTTTGCGATGCGAAGATCGATTTTTGCGAAGTCATCAAACTGGATGGTGTGATCGCTATCACTAGTCATGGTTTCTTTTTTAACCTTTGCTGTTTTTTTCTGCTGCGCTTCGCCGTGTCGGGCTGGTGAGGGTTTGGCCTGCTGCAGGGTCGCTGCACTCGCTTCCAGCATCGCATCGATCTGTTTCTGCTCAATCCGTTTCATCAGATGTTTGTAGTTGTTAATGGTGTGATCTGTTAACAGCTCGCTCACATCGCACCACTGTAACGGTTTGATATTCAGGAACGCCTCGACCTCGGCGGCGAGTTTGGGTAGTACCGGTTTGAGGTAGATCGTCAGCACTCTGAAGGCGTTGATGATGGCAGTGCAGACCTGGTGCAGCGGCTGCTCCTGTCCTGCCTCTTTCGCCATGACCCATGGCGCTTTATCGCTGACATATTCGTTGGCCTGATCCGCCAGCGCCATGATCTCACGCATCGCTTCGCTAAACTGGCGCGCCTCAAAACGTGCTGCGATCTGCTCCGCCTGCGCCTGAATTCCGGCCACCATTTTTGCGCCATCAGCATCCAGTGCAGTGGCCAGCTGGCCATCGAATCGTTTGCTGATAAAGCCGGCTGAGCGTGATGCGATGTTGATATATTTACCGACCAGGTTGCTGTTGACACGCGCGGTGAAATCTTCGAGGTTCAGGTCGATATCTTCAATACGCTCACTCAGTTTTGCTGCAAAGTAGTAACGCAGGTACTCAGGGTTCAGGTGGTCAAGGTAGGTGCGCGCCATAATAAAGGTACCGCGCGATTTCGACATCTTCTGTCCATCCACGGTCAGAAAGCCGTGCACACAGATCTTTGTTGGGGTGCGGTAGCCAGCGTATTTCAATGTTGCAGGCCAGAACAGGGCGTGAAAATAGAGAATGTCCTTGCCGATGAAATGGTAGAGTTCGGCATCGCTATCGGGCTGCCAGTAGCTATCGAATTCCAGCCCCTCTTTCTCGCACAGATTTTTGAAACTCGCCATGTAACCCACCGGTGCATCGAGCCACACATAGAGAAACTTGCCCGATGCATCGGGGATCTCAAAACCGAAATAGGGGGCGTCACGTGAGATGTCCCAGTCGCGCAGCCCTGCTGCAAACCACTCATTCATTTTATTGGCCGCCTCAAGCTGCAGTGGCGCAGCCTTGCCCGCCGGATCAAGCCACTCTTTCAGAAAGTCTTCACACTCACCGAGCTTAAAGAAGTGGTGTTCTGACTCTCTGGTCACTGGCGTCGCACCCGACAGCACAGAGTAGGGTTTGATCAGATCTGTCGGCGCGTAGGTGGCACCGCACACCTCGCATGAGTCGCCGTACTGCTCTCCCGCCTTACACTTTGGGCAGCCGCCTTTGATGAACCGGTCCGACAGAAACATCTCTTTTTCAGGATCATAAAGCTGTTCGATGGTGCGTCTGGTGATCAAGCCGGCTCTGTCGAGACGGCGGTAGATATCCTGCGATAGCTCACGGTTCTCATCGGAGTGGGTCGAGTGGTAGTTATCGAACTCAATCTGAAAATCGCTGAAATCGCGGAAGTGTTCGCCGTGGACACGTTCAATCAGCGCCTCCGGAGTGATCCCTTCCTGCTCGGCACGCAACATAATCGGGGTGCCGTGGGTGTCGTCGGCGCAGACGTAGTGGCAGCGATGCCCACGCATCTTCTGGAATCGAACCCAGATGTCGGTTTGAATGTACTCAACCAGATGACCGATGTGGATCGATCCGTTGGCGTAAGGCAGTGCACTGGTCACCAGTATCCTGCGTGAATGCTTTGTTGTTAAATCTGACGGCATATCGCCCCGAAATCCTGAGTGCTGGTAACCAGTTCTTGTTACGATTATTAATTTTTTATGCGGTTTGCGTGCATTTTCGTATGCCCGCTTTGATCTGCGCGGAATAACCCGCCATTATAGCCCAACTTGGTAGCCGATGGCACGTGGTGATCACGGTTCGCGTGGCAGGGTAGAATCCCTTGTTTTTCTCAGGCTGATGAGCGTGGCGATTTGGGGTAGAATGCGCGTTTTGTTTTTAGCAGGTTTTTAAGGAGTACGGCGTCAAGATGTCTGAAGTTTCTCAAGCGCAGGTGGAAATGGCAATTAAGGGGTATACATGTCCCTATCTGAAGAGCGATCTGGTCACTGCCTCAGCGGTGAAGGCGATTACGGTTGATGGCGCGAAGGTGACGCTGAAGATTGAGCTGGGGTTCCCTGCTGAAGGTTATGTTGAGACACTGGCGCAGGCGCTGCGCGACCAGGTTGTCGCTATCGATAGTGTGAGCGATGTCGTGATTGAGATCGGCTCCAGAATTATCAGCCACACCGTGCAGCGCGGCATCAAGCCGCACAAAAATATTAAAAACATCATTGCGGTGGCGTCGGGTAAGGGGGGTGTCGGAAAATCAACCACGTCGGTTAATCTCGCCTTGGCGCTGGTGGCTGAGGGGGCGCGAGTCGGGATTCTGGATGCTGATATCTACGGCCCCAGCCAGCCGCGCATGTTGGGGGCTAACGCCAAACCGCAGACGGAAGATGGCAAGACGATGATGCCGGTGGTGTGCCACGCTGTGCAGTCGATGTCGATTGGTTATATGATTGAAGAGGATAACCCGATGATCTGGCGTGGCCCGATGGTCACCCAGGCGCTGGAGCAGCTGCTGCGCGATACCAACTGGGCTGCGCTTGATTATCTGGTGATCGACCTGCCGCCGGGTACCGGTGATGTACAGCTGACGTTGGCGCAGAAGATTCCGGTGAGTGCTTCGGTAATTGTGACTACCCCGCAGGATATTGCCCTGCTGGATGCACGCAAGGCGCTGAAGATGTTTGAGAAGGTTGAGGTGCCGGTGCTGGGTGTGATTGAAAACATGAGCACTCACATCTGCTCTGAATGTGGCCACGAAGAGCACATTTTTGGTGCCGGTGGTGGTGAACGGATGGCGGAAGATTATGGGGTTGAGTTGCTGGGTTCATTGCCGCTTGATATCTCGATTCGTGAAAATGCCGATGGCGGTACGCCGACGGTGGTGGCAGACCCCGATGGAGTGATTGCGCAGAGCTACCGTGATATTGCGCGCCGTGTAGCGGCCGGGCTGTCGCGGCAGGGTAAAGATTATAGTGCCGCATTTCCTAATATTGTGGTACAGAATACCTAGTTCTAATCTGACTACTTTCTAAAATATTAATCGATAAAAAGAGCAGAGATTAACAAGATGAGTATTAAATCGGACAGGTGGATTTGTCGTATGGCTGAGGCGCACGGCATGATTGAACCCTATGAGCCGGGGCAGGTGAGAGAGAACGAGAATGGTCGCATCGTCTCTTATGGTACATCGAGTTATGGTTACGACATCCGCTGCTCGGACGAGTTTAAGATCTTCACCAATATCAATTCGGCAATTGTCGATCCTAAAAACTTTGATGAAAATAGTTTTGTCGACGTGAAGTCCGATGTCTGTATCATCCCGCCAAACTCCTTTGCGCTGGCGCGCACGGTGGAATATTTCCGGATTCCGCGTAGTGTATTGACTATCTGCTTGGGTAAATCGACCTATGCGCGCTGTGGCATTATCGTTAATGTCACCCCGTTTGAGCCGGAGTGGGAGGGGCATGTGACGCTGGAGTTTTCAAACACCACGCCACTACCGGCAAAGATTTATGCGAATGAGGGGGTGGCGCAGGTGCTCTTTTTCGAATCTGATGAAGAGTGTGAGGTATCGTACAGAGATCGTGGTGGCAAGTATCAGGGACAGCAAGGGGTGACGTTGCCAAAGACCTGAGGCTGTGTGTTGTTAGCCCGCAGCTTTTAGCGCTGGTTTTGGAGGCCCTCGATTTTTCTGATCACCAGTGTGACAAACTCATCATCGCTCTTGCCCTGTTTTATTTTTACCGGTAAATAATAGAGTGAGCGGGCGAACCAGATCGTGGTTTTCCGTTTACTGTCTGCCGCGCGTTCACGTTTAAGCTGAACGGTTTCAATCTCTCCCATCGGTGTTTTGAGGGTCTCTTCACCCAATAAGGTAAAGCGATACTGCTTGAGTGTGCCGCCATCGGCAACGGGGTACTCAAATGTCGTTAGCCCCGCCTGCAGGTCTAGCATTAGCTGCAATTGATAGGAGAGTTTGTCCTGTGTTCCCGCCGCTATCTTCATTTTCCATGCTTCATTATTGATGGCATTGGTGACACTTTTTGTTGTCCAGTCGAAGTTAAGCCGAGCATTACGGCTGCGTTTGCCGCCGCTGCGATCATAAAGATAATTGAGCGGTTGAATGGTGTTGCCGTTGAGGGTGAAAGTGGTGCGCTCAGTGATTTTATCTTTGATGAATAGCGCGGCAAGTCCGGTTGTTTTTGAATAAGACTCAAAGGTCATTGCGCCATTTTTTTCTATCGTGGTCTTGCGTTTGACTTCACCCAGCTTCATGCCATCGTTGCGTAGTAGTTCGTAATGGGCGGTAAATAAGGGGATTGATACCTCATCGCTGGCGTAGAGGAGTGGTGTTGCGATCAGCAGGTGCCAGCCGAAGATAGCACCCATGATGCTGCGCAGGTGCCGGCTTGTTGCGCTCATTGCCGGTTAGCCGTTAAGCGCAACCATACTGCGCTCGGTAGTCCCGAATGCGCGCTAAGGTGTCGGTTAGCGCAGGCTTCTCGCTGAGATAGGTGAGCAGGGTGGTGAGGCTGGCGATGCTGGTGACTTTGATGGCGTGCTGTTGTTCAATTTCCTGAATGGCCGAAGTCTCCCCTTGTCCTCTCTCCTGTCGATCAAGTGCGATAGCAACACCCGCTATCGACGCACCTGCATTCTCAATGATGGTGACCGATTCACGCACTGAAGTGCCGGCGGAAATAACATCATCAATGACGAGTACCTTACCTTGCAGTGCGGCCCCGACGATGGTGCCTCCTTCGCCATGATCTTTAGCTTCTTTACGATTGAAAGCGAATGGGACGTCACGCTGGTGCTGTTCCTGTAGTGCGATGACTGTTGCAACAGCGAGTGGGATACCTTTGTAAGCGGGGCCGTAGAGCATGTCGAGCTCAACCTTATCATTGATAATGGCAGCAGCATAATATTGGCCAAGGCGGGAGATCGCCGCGCCCGTGCTGAATAGTCCGCTGTTGAAGAAATAGGGGCTGATGCGACCTGACTTGAGGGTAAACTCACCGAAGCGGAGTACGCCACTATCAATTACAAAATCAAAAAAATCGCGCTGAAAATCCTGCATATCACTTTCCTTCTATGGTTACAGCGCCTATTGTAACCACCCGCGGTAGAAAGGGTAAGTATTTGTTTACTACAGGTGAACAGGCCTCACTGGTGAGTGATAAAGCGAGGCTACTCAGGAGGGGGTGGGGTGCAGTTCTGTAATGTTTTACGCATGCTTTCTAATGCGCTGGTCTGCTCTTCAAGTTGTGCCAACTCTTTATTTAATGTTTTGAGCTGTCCCTCAAGGTTGTTTTTCGACTCTTTAATCTTGTTTAAGGTCTCCATGTATTTGTCGATGCTGGTGCGCTTTTCCTGGATCTGAATCACTAATGGATTAATCAGTTCTTTGAGCCAGGCATCGGCCTCACGGTTGGCATTACCAAAGGTGTTGCGCACGTGGCTAACCAGTGAGATGAAGAACTTTTTGACCACAAAACTCTGTTCGGCCATGGTGGATATCGGGCTGTTACGGAACTCTTCTGCCTTGATGGCGAGCTGGTCTAGCTCAGCGATGTGTGGCTGAATATTGAATTTCGGTGCTTTGTGACTTTTCAGGCCGTGCTCTTCATGAAATCTTCTGTAGATACCCTCGATCAGTTTATGGATCTCATCAGCGTGTCGTTCTGCGATCTGCATCGCTTCACGTGAGCTTTCGAAGAAGAGGGTCATCCCCTTTTTCATGCCGTTAGTGGTCCAGCTGCCGGACATATCCTGGCGGGTCTTTTCTATGATGACATCGATCGCATCCATCCCCAGGGTGTTAAACATCACTTTCGCCTGAGTCGCGAGGCGGCGACGACTCGCCTGAAAGTTTTTAACACTCTCGTAGTAGGCGACTTTCTGCTCTTTTGCTTTCTGCAATAGCTGTTGCACAACATCTTCATTCTTACCGCGTAGCGCTTCAAGTTGCTCCTGCTGCCGGGTGAGATCTTGCAGTTTTCCTGCAATCGGGTCGTAGGTGTTGTTGATTGACTGATCGAGTCCTACCACGATGCTGTTCCAGATTACCTGCTGCTTGGTGGGCAGTATTTCGTTAGCGAGTAGTGACTCGAGTGCAAGAATATTACTCTGCTCAAGCAGCTTGTCATCTCGCTTTGTTTTTGCCAGCAGTGCCTTCTGTGCAGAGACGGGATATACACTGCTGTCGTCAATGCCGAGCATCGCAGCACTTGTGGTGCGCTGCTCTTCGATTGAGGTGAGGACCTCTTCCGGTTTTTTCATCTCATCCCACAGGATATCGATTTTATTTAGCACCGCCACCAGGCCGTTTTGTTTCTTATCGCGAAAGGCCATGATGTGGTTTTTCCACATATCGAGATCACTTTTTGTGACACCAGTATCGGCGGAGAGGATAAACAGGACTGCCTGCGCGCTCGGCAGCATGTTAAGTGTGAGTTCTGGTTCACTACCGAGTGCGTTGAGGCCGGGTGTGTCGAGGATAACGAGTCCCTGCTTCAGCAGTGGGTGGGGGAAACTAATGAGCGCGTGGCGCCACATCGGAATCTCAATGGTATCAGGTGCCGGGGTCGCTTCATCTCCCCCGTGCAGCTCTTCACTGTAAAGTCCCAGTTTCTCAGCTTCGTCTGCCGGGACATTTTTGGTCTTCACAACTTCCTGAAAAGCCGCCGCCATCTGGTCGGGCGAGTCGATGTCAAGAGGTAGCTCAGTCCAGTAGCTCTCCTCATTTTTTAGTTCGGAGAGGCTGGCATCGCTGAGTCTGGTTTCGACCGGCAGTAGTTTAATAAATGACTGATCTTTTGTTTTGTCATAAAAGAGTTCAGTTGGACACATCGTGGTACGTCCTGCTTCAGAGGGAAGCAGGCGTCGGCCGTAGTTGGCAAAGAATATGGCATTGATTAGTTCAGTTTTACCACGTGAAAATTCAGCCACAAAGGCGATGTTCAGGTTATCCGAGTCGATCGCTTTCAGCGCATCAAAGATGCGTAGCTCGATTTCAGGGCTGCTTTTATCGTGCTGAGTGAGCCACTCCTGATAGCGTCGAATGGTCTGGATAAGCTCTGTTTTCCACTGAGCAAAGGCAGCCATCTGGCTGCCAAAGCGATCTTGCTGTAGAGCCTTATTGATATCCAAAGCGTTTGTGGACATATTTCCCTTTTCCAGTTCTACCTTTAGCGTGATGACTAATTATGGCTGAAATTTATTGTAGTTACAGTCTACTATCGGAATTTTGTCTCTTTGCATGAGTTTTTTTTCAAAAAACTGCTGCGGTGGTTTTGTTTTGGCAGAAAAAGCTGCGCTCTGGGCGCTGTAACGGGGGCAAGATGGCTGTTATTTAATGGGTAATGGTTAAGAAAATGCCACTTTACCCGCAAAACTTACAGGCTTGATAGATGTTCATGAATAAAATGGGAGCCTCCTTTAGATGAACAACCTGCCTATATTAGCAATTGGGGCAATGACCAGCATTTTGATGAGTGGAATAGCGATCAAGACCACTAGCGGTGAGAGATCCATGCCGCCAATAGGGGGAATAAAGCGGCGAACAGGGGCTAATACTGGCTCGGTGAGCGAGTAGATTGTGCTGGTGAGCGGGTTGTGTACCCCCTGGCCGACCCAGCTTAGGACCACCTGCACCAGTATTGCCACCATAAAGACATTCAGCGCCAGCGACAGCAGATCTGAAATGGTCAGCGGGATGAGGATCAGGATGCTGAATGAGCTGCTAGCTATGAGCAGTTTGAGCAGGGTCGCACTCAACTGAATTGCGAACAGTAAAAACAGGGAGGCGACATCAACGCCCTTGAAACCGGGAATGAGGCGTCTTAGCGGTACCAGTGGTGGGTTGGTGATTTTGACCAGAAACTGGCAGATCGGGTTGTGGAAGTTTGCACGCACTAGCTGGAGTAGAAAGCGCAGCATAACTGCAATCAGGTAGAGCCCAAAGATGGCGTCAATCAGGTAGATTGCAGGGTTACTAAAATAAGAGCTATCCATGGTTATGGTTTCCTAGAATATCGGCCAGCTCCTGGGCGCGCTTTTTTGCCCCCTGAACGGCGTTATTAATTAGTGCCTGGTATTCACCCGCTTCCATTATCTCGATGGCGTGTTCGGTGGTACCACCGGGTGAGGTGACACATTTTCTTAATGTGGCGCTATCATCGCTGCTTTCAAGTGCCATTTTTGCTGCGCCGAAGGCGGTCTGTAATGTGAGCAGACGGGCGGTTTCACGTGGCAGCCCAGCATTGCAGCCAGCATTTTCGAGCGCCTCCATTAGCAGAAAAAAATAGGCGGGGCCGCTGCCGGAGAGGGCGGTGACTGCATCCATTAGCGGCTCATCATCCAGCCACAGGGTCAGTCCAACCGCACGCATGATAAATTCGGCCAGGTTGCGTTGCGGCGCGGTGGCAGTTTGATTGGCAAAGAGAGCGGTTGCGCCGCTGCCAACCAGCGACGGGGTGTTGGGCATGGCCCGAATAACGGCGCAGTGGCCACCCAGCCAGCGCTCCAGGTCTGCACTGCGGATGCCCGCGGCAATAGAGACAACCAGGCACTGTTGTTGCTGAACTGCCTCGGCAATTTCGGTCGCGACGGCCTCGATCACCTGTGGTTTAACAGCGAGAATCACGACATCGGCCTGTCGCACGGCTTGCAGATTAGCGGCCTCGGTGTGAATGCCAAAGGTGGCGGCCAGCTGTTGTCGCTGTTCGCTGCTGGGATCCGAAACCCGGATCTGAGCAGGATCACAGCCGTCGTTAACCAGCCCGCCGATCAGGCTGCGCGCCATGTTACCGCCACCAATAAATGTGTATCGTTTTCCCTTCATAGGTAAGGAATATACTGGGATTTGATTGTCTGCGCCATCATCTAGTGAGCGGTTGTGGCGCGCGGACCAAAAATAGCGCTGCCGATGCGTACCATGGTGGAGCCCTCTGCGATGGCGGCTTCAAGGTCCGCCGACATACCGAGTGACAAGGTATCCAGTGGGTGGCCCGCATCGATCAGATATTGCTGGGCCTGCTTGACGCGGTGAAAAATTGCGCGCTGCTGGTTAACGTCCCCTGTTTTTTGCGGGATCGCCATCAACCCCCGTAGTTTGAGATGTGGTAATGCCTCGACGTCGCTTGCAAGTGCGGCTAACGCTTCAAAGGACAGGCCAGATTTACTGGCTTCATCGCTCACATTGAACTGCAGGCAGATGTTGAGATCCGCTCGTGACGCTGGCCGCTGAGCACTCAGTCTTTTCGCAATTTTGAGGCTGCTAACGCTATGCACCCAGTCAAACTGTTCTGCAATCGGGCGTGTTTTATTGGACTGAATCGCGCCGATGAAATGCCAGGTGATGGCGCACGCCTGAAGTGCCCCGATTTTATCCAGCGCCTCCTGCAGGTAATTTTCACCGAAGTGATATTGCTGCTGTTCAACGGCCGTCAGAATGGCACTCGCCGGCTGGGTTTTGCTGACAGCGAGTAGCTCGACGGAGCCTGGCGAGCGGCCGAAGCGCTCTTCGGCTGCGGTGATGCGCTGTCGTGCTTGCTCAATATTCTGTTTGATGGCAGTGTCAGTAGGCATAAGTGAGGCCTATTTTAGTGGTTTATCGGGTTGAGTCCAGCGTGAATTCGAGCGCCATATCATGGCCGGTGGCGCGCTGGCTGGTCGTTCAAGATGTATATGGAAATGCCGTTAAGTGACTGCAAGCGAAAGGGTTGTTCGCATTGCGAATCTTTTTCATCGCGGTGAATTGATCTCTCTGGAGGAGAATTGAATGGATATTGCTGAGCTACTCGCATTTGGCGTTAAAAGTAACGCATCGGATCTACATCTCTCTGCTGAACTGCCGCCGATGATTCGTGTCGACGGTGATATCCGTCGCATCAATGTGCCCGCGCTGGATAACAAGACGGTGCATAACATGGTGTATGACATCATGAATGACAAGCAGCGCAAGGATTTTGAGGAGTTTCTGGAGACCGATTTCTCATTTGAGATCCCGGGTCTGGCCCGTTTTCGTGTCAATGCCTTTAACCATAACCGTGGCGTGGGGGCGGTCTTTAGAACCATTCCTTCAACGATCCTGTCGCTTGAAGAGCTCGGTGCGCCGGCCGTGTTTGGTGATATCGCCGATACCCCGCGCGGCATTGTGCTGGTAACGGGGCCGACAGGTTCCGGTAAATCGACCACGCTTGCCGCGATGATGGACTACAAAAATAATACTGAATATGGCCATATCCTGACACTTGAAGACCCGATTGAATTTGTCCATCAAAGCAAAAAATGTCTGGTTAACCAGCGTGAAATCCATCGCGACTCCCTGGGGTTCGCAGAGGCGCTGCGTTCAGCGCTGCGCGAAGATCCAGACATTATTCTGGTGGGTGAGATGCGTGATCCAGAGACGATCGGACTGGCGCTCTCTGCGGCGGAAACGGGGCATCTGGTGTTTGGCACCCTGCACACCAGCTCGGCGGCCAAGACCATCGACCGTGTGATTGATGTCTTTCCAGCGGCTGAAAAAGAGATGATTCGCTCGATGCTGTCGGAATCACTCAAGGCGGTGATCTCACAGACACTGCTGAAAAAGATTGGTGGTGGCCGTATTGCGGCGCATGAAATTATGGTGGGTACCCCCGCGATTCGCAATTTGATCCGTGAAAACAAGATTCCGCAGATGTACTCTGCTATCCAGACAGGTCAGGCACTCGGCATGCAGACGCTCGACCAGAACCTTCAGGAGTTAATTCAGAAAGGGTTGATTACCAAGCAGGATGCGGCGATGAAGGCTGCCAATAAGGCTGACTTTACATAGTCGGGCGGCTGGTGTTAGCGCAGGCTGATAACTGGCCAGCCGTGTGCGTTAGCCTCTTTTTCTAGCGCCTCATCCGGGTCAACTGCAACGGGGTGGGTAACCAGCGTCAGCAGTGGCAGGTCGTTGTGGGAGTCGGAGTAGAACCAGCTATTTTCTAAATCATGACCGGTCTCTTTTAGCCACTGCATTAATCGTTCTACTTTTCCTTCACGAAAGCTGGGTATCCCGGCAACTTTGCCGGTGTACTGGCCGTTGTTCATCTCGGGTTCAGTGGCAATCAGGTGGGGGATACCGAGGCGTTCAGCAATGGGGGCGGTGACAAAGCGGTTGGTGGCGGTGATGATCATGAGTGTTTCGCCATTTTTACGATGTTTTTCGATTAATTTCTCAGCTGCTGCCAGCATAATCGGCGCGATCTTCTCTTGTAGAAAGCGCTCGCGCCATCTCTGTAATGTGCTGATGTCATGTGCTGCGAGTGGTGCGAGCTGGAAGGCGAGGAATTCATCGATATCAAGCGTACCCGCGACATATTCATCATAAAAGCGCCGGTTTTCGTGTTGATGATCGGCTCCGACAATGCCTCTCTCAGTGAGGAACTGACTCCAGAGATAGTCGCTATCTCCGCCAATCAGGGTGTTATCAAGATCAAAAATAACTAAACTCACACGCTATCCCTCATTTATTAATGTGTTGGCCTGGCGGGTCTCTCTAAAGGTGGGGCAATGACTGCATAATCAGGCGCTTATTTGCGCTTAATCCCCGGTTTATGTGACAATCGTCACAATTGTAGCAGTTATGTGAGGCCTGACTAGTGATCGATCTTGACGGATATAGAGCTAATGTCGGCATTATCCTGAATAACCGGGATGGCAAGCTGCTGTGGGCTCGCCGTATTGGCCAGGATGCGTGGCAATTTCCGCAGGGAGGCATTCAGCCGAATGAATCCCCGGAAGAGGCGATGTACCGGGAGCTCCGAGAGGAGGTCGGTCTGGAGCCCAGCCACGTTACGATTCTTGGCCGCACGAGTGACTGGCTACGTTACCGCCTGCCCAGAGGGCTGATTCGCCACCAAAGCAAGCCGCTCTGCATTGGCCAGAAACAGATCTGGTTTATGCTTGGGCTGAAGGGTGACGAGAGTGATGTGAGGCTGGATATCTCTGACCATCCTGAATTTGACCACTGGCGCTGGATCGATTACTGGGAGCCGCTGAACGAAATTGTCTCTTTTAAGCGCAATGTCTATGAGCATGCGCTGGCCGAACTGGAGCCGCTATCCACTGCGCGAGGGGCGTGCTGATCTCTGGATTGGCGGCACCGCCGCCGCCCTTTTATCCTCCTAACCACTTTCAGGGCGCGTGATGCTGGCAACACTGCGACGTATTGTCCAGGAAGTGAACACGGCGCATGACCTTGAGCAGGCGTCCGCCATTATTGTTGCCCGGGTTAAACAGTCGATGTCGGCTGATGTCTGCTCCATCTACCTCTTTGATCAAGGTCTACAGCAGTATATTTTGATGGCCAGCGAAGGGCTGAACCCAGCTTCGGTTGGGGTGGTGCGCCTCAGTCCGGGCGAAGGGCTGGTGGGACTGGTTGGCGAGACGGAAGAGCTGCTCAATCTTGACAATGCACCGGACCATCCGCGTTACCGTTTTATTGCCGAGACAGGCGAACTCTCTTTTCATGGATTTCTCGGGGTACCGATCATTCATCACCGGCAGGTGATGGGGGTAGTTGTTGTCCGCCAGTGTCGCCGGTGCCGTTTTGATGAGAGTGAGGTCGCTTTCCTGCTGACCATAGCGGCGCAGCTGGCGGGGGCGATCGCCCATGCGGATGCGCGCGGTGAGATTAAGCCGTTTACTGAGCTCCCTGCAGGTGGTGATAACCGCCCGATTGTGGCGCTGCCGGGTGCCCCGGGTGTCGGGATCGGGCACGCTGTGGTGGTCTACCCGCTAGCGAACCTGGATGCCGTACCGCATCGCCAGAGTAACGATACAGCAACTGAAATCCTTGCACTTGAACAGGCGCTTGAAGCGGAGCGCAATAATATACAGGCGCTAGAGGCCTCGATTCATCCTGCGCTGGGAGCTGAAAGCCGCGCACTCTTTGAGGCTTACCTGTTGATGCTCAATAGCGATACGCTGATCGAAAAGAGTATCGCACGCATTCGGCAGGGGTGCTGGGCACCGGGGGCGTGGCGAGACACCATTAACGAGCAGGCCCAGCTGTTTGAATCGATGGATGATCCCTATCTGCGTGAGCGCGCGGATGATCTGCGAGACCTTGGGCGACGCATTCTGGCACAACTACAGAATGAGGTGCGCCGTCCGCCCGACTATCCAGCACAGACCATTCTGGTGGGCGAGGAGATTTCTGCCACGATGCTGGCAGAGGTGCCACGCGAGCGTCTGGTAGGAGTAGTATCAGTGCGTGGCTCAAGCGCCTCTCATGTGGCGATCCTCGCCCACGCGATGGGGGTGCCGGCAGTGGTCGGAGCGGGCGAGCTGCCGGTGGGGCGCATTGATGGCTGCGAGTTGGTAGTCGATGGTTATCGCGGACGCATATTTGTTTCACCTCCGCAGTCAGTGTGCGATGAGTATTACCATCTCGCGCGTGAAGAAGAGGTGCTTGTTGCGGGGCTGGAAGGGTTGCGCGAGCTGCCTGCCGAGACCCCGGATGGCCTCCATCTACCGCTGTATGCCAATACCGGCCTGCTCTCTGATCTGGCCCCGTCGATTGAGAGTGGTGCCGAAGGCGTTGGCCTTTACCGTACCGAATTTCCATTTATGATTCGTGAGCGTTTTCCCGGTGAAGAGGAGCAGCGCACCATCTATCGAGAAGTGCTGAAAGGTTTTTTACCACGACCGGTGACGTTGCGAACACTTGATGTAGGGGGCGATAAAGCGCTCCCCTATTTTCCCATTGAAGAAGAGAACCCCTTTTTAGGCTGGCGCGGGATTCGCATCACCCTCGATCACCCTGAGATTTTCCTGGTGCAGCTACGGGCGATGATGCGCGCCAGTATCGGTTTAAATAATCTACAGCTACTGCTGCCGATGATTAGTAATGTTGCCGAGGTTGACCACGCCCTCCATCTTATCGGACGCGCTTACCATGAATTACGCGATGCCGGGGAGCAGGTGATGATGCCGCAGGTCGGTATTATGGTCGAGGTGCCCTCTGTGATCTATCAGATGGAGACGCTGGCGTCGCGAGTCGATTTTTTTTCAGTGGGAACGAACGATTTAACCCAGTATCTGCTGGCGGTCGACCGTAACAACCCGCGGGTCGCCTCTCTCTATGATGGGCTACATCCGGCGGTGATACGAGCATTGATTCAGATTGTTTCGGGCGCACACCTTCTGGATAAGCCGGTGGGTGTCTGCGGTGAGATGGCGGGAGACCCGCTAGCAGCACTATTACTACTGGGTATTGGCGTGGATGGACTGAGCATGAGCGCTGCGAGTATGCCGCGGGTAAAAGCGGTCATCCGTAACTTCACGGTGAGCGAGGCGCGCGAGGCGCTGGACCAGGCTTTGCAGTATGATAATGCCGCCGCGATTCGTGAACATCTTGAGCAGCTGCTGGAGCAGCAAGGACTGGGTGGTCTGGTAAGGGCGGGTAAATGAGTGATCTACTGTATGATCGTTGTCGCTATCGACCAGGAACTGGATAATGAAAAAAAAGGTATTACTCTCGTGGAGTAGCGGCAAAGATAGCGCCTGGACTCTGCATATCCTGCGTCAGCAGAACCAGTTTGATGTGGTGGGGCTATTTACTACGGTGAATCAACGGCACGACCGCGTGGCGATGCATGCGGTGCGGCGAGAGCTGTTAATGTTGCAGGCGCAACATGCCGGGCTGCCGTTAGAGATTATCGGGATTCCTGACCCCTGTAGCAATGCCGATTATGAGGCGCGTATGGCCGCTTTTGTTACGCGATGCCAGCAGCGAGAGATCGACTGCTTTGCTTTTGGGGATCTCTACTTAACGGATATTCGTGAATACCGGGAGCAGAAGCTGGCGGGCTCTGGTATCGAGCCTCTTTTCCCTTTATGGGGTATTTCGACGACAACCTTATCGCAGGCGATGATAGCGGGGGGCTTGCGTGCATATTTGACCTGTGTTGATCCACGTCAGCTACCCGCACCGTTTGCTGGGCGAGCGTTTGATCAAACACTGCTCGACCAGCTGCCGGCGGCGGTTGACCCGTGTGGTGAGAACGGTGAGTTTCATAGCTTTGTCTTTGCCGGGCCGATGTTTGATCGTGCGATCGATGTCACACCGGGTGAGGTGGTCACGCGTGGCGGTTTTGTCTTTACAGATTTACTGCCGACCGCGAAAAAGGGTAACGCCGATGTCACCTGATCCCGTCTCTTTTTTGCCACAGACACTGGACGATGTGCAGCGAAAGTATCTCTTAAATGATCTGTTACGTGGTGTCTCGCGCAGCTTTTACCTGACCCTGAAGGTGCTGCCGCAGCCACTACGCGAGCCGATCAGTGTCGCCTATCTCCTGGCGCGCGCGGCCGATACGATTGCCGATACGGCGATCGTGGCCGCCGAACAGCGTCGTGCAGCGTTACTTCGTCTTCGTACCCAGTTAGTCGCAGATGAACGATCGCATGCGGTGCTGGAGCAGCTGCAATCGGTATTTATTGGCAAGCTGGATCATGCGCTTGAGAAAGCGCTGCTGACAAAGTTGCCGCCGCTGTTTGAGTTGCTGGCGCGGCAGACAGTGCCAGACAGGGCGTTGATCAGCAAGGTAGTGCTGACCCTGCTTGATGGCATGCTGAGTGACCTTGAAAATTTCCCGGCGCCCGCGGCGGGTCAGCTCACCATTACTGCGCTGAACGACCAGAGGGAGCTGGATCACTACACCTATCGGGTGGCCGGTTGTGTGGGTGAATTCTGGACCGATATCTCGGTCGCCCACATGGATGCGTTACAGGGGTGGCACGCTCAGCAAGCCCACTATTCTCAGCTAGGTATCCGTTTTGGTAAGGCGTTGCAGTTAACCAATATCCTGCGCGATGTGCCGCGAGACCTCCGTATCGGTCGCTGCTATTTGCCGCAACCGTGGCTGGATGAGGTCGGTCTGAGTGCCAATGAGCTGTTGAATGTCGCTCGTAGTGAGATGGCACGGCCACTGTTGAACAGAGGGATCGGCATCGCGCTGGATCACTACAGCGCGGCGGAGCAGTATGTTGTCGCGCTGCCGCGGCGTTGTCTACGGCTACGGCTGGCGGCGCTGTGGCCGATGTTGATCGGGCTTAAGACGCTGGCACTACTCTCGCAGCAGTCGAGCTGGCTTGATCCGGCTAATCCCTGCAAGGTTGAACGGAAATGGGTCTATCGCATGATGCTATTATCGTGCGGCGCTGTTTTCTCGAATACACTGCTGCGCTGGTGGTGTCGGCGCCTGAGACAAACGTGACCGGCGTTGATCACCTGACAAAAGTAGTCTGACTACTCGCTGGGGTCGCGTTATTATTCGGCCGAAAGGCTCCATTTAGGCTATAATTCAAGCCAAAGCTACCATGTTATTTACAGGATTAATTTGAATGTCGCAAACAGATATCAATAAAGTTGTACTGGCCTATTCAGGCGGTCTCGATACCTCAATCATCGCTCAATGGCTACAGGATGAGTATCACTGCGAAGTGGTGACCTTTACTGCCGATATTGGGCAGGGTGAAGAGGTAGAGCCGGCGCGCGCAAAAGCAGAGGCGATGGGGATTAAGGAGATCTATATTGAGGATCTGTGTGAAGAGTATGCACGTGACTATGTCTTCCCAATGTTTCGCGCCAATGCCGTTTATGAAGGGGAGTATCTGCTGGGTACCTCCATTGCACGGCCGCTGATCGCCAAACGGCTAGTTGAGATTGCGAACCAGACCGGGGCCGATGCGGTCTCTCACGGCGCGACCGGTAAGGGTAATGATCAGGTGCGCTTTGAGCTGGGAGCCTATGCATTGAAACCTGATGTGAAGATCATCGCCCCCTGGCGTGAATGGGATCTGAATTCGCGTGAGAAGTTGATGGCCTATGCCGCGCAGCACAACATCGCGATTGAACAGAAGCGCGGCAAGAAATCCCCCTATTCAATGGATGCAAATCTGTTACATATCTCATATGAAGGCGACATTCTGGAAGACCCATGGGCAGAGCCAGAAGCCGATATGTGGCGCTGGACGGTCAGCCCGGAGCAGGCACCCGACCAGGCGTGCTACCTTGAGCTGACTTATAAAGCGGGTGACATCGTTGCGATTAATGGCCAGGCAATGAGTCCTGCTGAAGTGATGCGCTACCTGAACAAGGTGGGGGGCGAAAATGGCGTGGGGCGTGATGACATTGTTGAAAACCGCTATGTGGGGATGAAGTCCCGTGGCTGCTATGAAACACCCGCGGGGACGGTGATGCTGAAGGCGCACCGTGCAATTGAGTCGATCACCCTCGACCGTGAAGTGGCTCACCTGAAAGATGAGCTGATGCCGCGTTATGCCACCCTGATTTATAACGGCTACTGGTGGAGCCCTGAGCGTGAAATGATGCAGGTGATGATCGATGCTTCGCAACAGCAGGTGAATGGGGTTGTACGCATTAAGCTTTATAAAGGGAATGTGATCGTGGTGGGACGTCAGTCACAGTCGGATAGTCTGTTTGATGCCAACATTGCAACCTTCGAGGATGATGCAGGCAGCTATAACCAGCAGGATGCTGAAGGCTTTATCAAACTGAACGCACTACGTCTGCGTATTGCTGCCAAGAAATTATAGGTTTTGATACGGGCCGCTTAATCTGGCAAACAGCCGCCAGTGCAATTTGTGATGAAGTTGCACCGGTGGCTGGCCTTTTATTCTAAGGTTAGGATGTTGGGCGTGATTAATGAAAAACAATAATGTTATTCATGGCGTGCTACTGCTACTCTTTTTCGCCTCCTTTCCCTGGGTGCTGGGGCAGATGAGCCATGATGATGACACCTCTGTTCCTCCGATAATCGATGCTGCCCCTTTCAATTTACCCAGCCTTCCTTCTGCACAGTTAATCAATGAACCGCTTCAGCCGGTCAGAAAGCCCAGGAATCTTAATGATGACAAGGTGGCGCTTGGTCGGCGACTATTTCTAGATAAGCGCCTCTCGCCACGAGGTGATATTTCATGTGACAGCTGTCATCGACTGAATGAGAGTGGTGTCGACCACCGTTCTCACGCGCTAGGAGGTGACCCTTCTCGCGGAAGCATCAATACACCTGCTATCTATAACAGCGCGAACAACTTTAGATGGTACTGGGATGGGCGGGCAGTGACGCTTGAAGCGCAGGTCGATGAGTCGCTGACCAGTCTGACTGAGATGGGTGCAGACTGGCTGGAGTTGCTCGAAACTCTCGCCTCTATTGCGGAATACCAGGCGATGTTTACGCAAATTTACCCGGAAAAGGGGGTCAGCAAAGAGAGTGTGATTGATGCGCTGGTCGTATTTGAGCGCTCATTAATCACGATTGATGCGCCGTTTGATCGCTACTTACTGGGGGAGGAAAACGCATTAACTCCCGAGCAGCAGAACGGCTATCAACTGTTCAAGTCCTACGGGTGTAGTGCGTGCCACCAGGGAGGCAATATTGGCGGCAATATGTTTCAGTTATTTGGCGTCATGGGAGATTATTTTGCCGATCGTAACCCAATCTATGAAGTGGATATGGGTAGATTTAATGTCACAGGCAAGGATGATGACAGGCACCGCTTTCGTGTCCCGAGCCTGCGCAATGTTGCATTAACGGCACCCTATTTTCATGATGGTTCTGTCGCAACACTTGAGCAGGCGGTGATGGTGATGGCCTCTTATCAACTGGGTCGCCCTATACCAATTGATGATGCCCGTTTGATTGTGGCGTTTCTCCATTCGCTAAGCGGGCCCGGCATGGGCGGCGAGCGATGACAGCATCGATTATCAAGCAATCTTTGATCGGTATCATCGCCGTCATGTTGATGACATTTCTCTATATTAAGACACAGGCTGTTGATGGAAAAAGCTATAACGCAATATTAAACAGCCTCTCTCATTTACAGCAGCTGGACGCAAACCTTGGGCGTGATGTCCTGCGTTCTCGAAATGAGCTGCTCTCCCACTATGACCCGCTGGTACTGTGGATGCAACAGCTCAAAGAGACGCATCGAGAGCTGGTGGTTGAATCATCGGGTATTTATCATCAGGGCAATGTTGATATCGACCTGAAACTGGATACGATAGAGGCGTTACTGTTGGCCAAGGAGGAGCGACTTGAAGCGTTTAAGGCGCACAACGCGGTCCTGAGGAATTCGATTCATTACATCCCTTGGTTAACGGATCAGCTAATGACTAACATGGAAGCGCAGGGTGCTGATGTTGATGTCGTAATAGTACTGAATGATATGGTACGAGACCTGCTAAGTTACTATAGCGATGGCAGTACTATTTTCAAGGCGCACGTCCTGTCTCATTATGAAAAAGTGATGCAGGATGTCGAGCACTACCCGTTAGCTGTTCAGGAAGATGTGCGTCGCCTTGCTCAGCACCTGAAGGTCGTGCTGGATGAGAAGCAGGCGGTTGACCAGATGATTTTGATGCTGACATCGACCGCAACAGCTCAACAGGTGGACGAGCTATTGGCGTTATATAGTCATCATCATGAGACGTTAGTCCATCGGGCCAATATTTATCGTCTCTATCTCTATCTCTTTGCGGTCGCACTGCTAGTCTATGTGGCATTTATTATGTGGCAGTTAAAAAATAGCGCAACAACGCTGAGGCGCACTGTCCGTGACCTCAACTATCAGAAGTTTGCGCTGGATCAACATTCGATTGTTAGTATCGCGGATAGAGAGGGTGTTATTACCTACGCCAACGATAAGTTGTGCGATGTTAGTCAGTATGGTCGTGATGAGCTGATAGGTAAAAACCATCGAGTGATGAATTCGGGTTACCACTCTGATGAGTTTTTTGAAGAGCTCTGGGCGACCATTAAGGCCGGCAAGGTCTGGAATGGTGAGATACGGAGCCGAAAGAAAGGCGGCGATTACTTCTGGGTAGACTCAACCATCGTGCCATTTGTCGATTCGACGGGTGAACCGTATCAATACGTGGCGATCAGAACTGATGTAACGGAACATAAGCGGCTGGAGCGCGCACTATTTAAGGAGAAAGAGCGGGCGCAAATTACACTGGAATCGATTGGTGATGGTGTGATTACAACCAATGCACGTGGTCTGGTGGACTACATGAATCCTCGCGCAGAAATGCTGGCGGGAGTAGAGCTGGAAGAGTGTAAAGGTAAACCGCTGGGAGAAGTGGTAGATGTTTTTGATGAGTTAACGCATCATAAGTTTAGCGGCCCAGTTGAAGCGTGTCTGAAAAAAGGGCATCGGGTCGCGCTGCCGGGCCAGGTGATCGTTAACCATTTCACGGGAAAAGAGTTTGCCATTGAAGTCATGGCCAGTCCTATCCTTGACAGAGAAGATGATGTAGTCGGGGTGGTGGTTGTTTTTCATGATGTGACAGAGCTGCGCGGGCTTGCGAACAAGATATCCTATCAGGCGACACATGATGCGTTGACTGGCTTGATCAACCGTCGAGAGTTTGAACGTCGTCTGGCACTATTGCTGGAGAGTGCGCGCCAGGAAGATAAGCAGCATGCACTCTGTTATATGGATCTGGATCAGTTCAAGATCGTAAACGACACCTGCGGCCATGTGGCGGGGGATGAGCTGTTACGCCAGTTGACAACGCTATTACAGGCGCAGGTGAGGGAGCGCGATACGCTGGCGAGGCTGGGTGGTGATGAATTTGGGGTGTTGCTTGGCGATTGTCGACTGCAGAAAGCGGGGGAGATTGCTGAAGAGTTTTGTCAGACAGTTAGAGAGTTTCGTTTTGTGTGGCAGGAGAAGAGCTTTGAGATTGGTGCCAGTATCGGCCTCGTCTCGATCGGTTCGGATAGTAGCAGCACGACTGATCTGCTGAGTGCAGCCGATGCAGCCTGTTATGTGGCCAAAGATAAAGGGCGCAACAGGGTTTATATTTATCAGCCAGATGATAAAGAGCTGGTTACCCGTCATGGTGAGATGCAGTGGGTCTCTCGAATTAACCGGGCGTTAGAAGAGAATCGTTTTCATCTCTACTACCAGCCGATTGTGCCACTACAGGATATAAAGGAGAGCATGCATGTTGAGATACTGCTTCGTATGCGAGACGACGCAGGTCGGCTGGTTTTTCCGATGGCGTTTATTCCTGCGGCAGAACGCTTTGACCTGATGCCGGCGATTGACCGCTGGGTGATTCGCAATGTCTTCTCTTTTTGTGAAGTGAGCGGTCGTGATGATATTGTCTATGCGATTAATCTATCGGGCGCTTCATTAAGTGGTGAAGGGCTGATGGAGTATCTACGTGAGCAGTTTTCCATTTATGATGTTCGACCAGAAAGCCTCTCTTTTGAGATTACCGAAACCGCTGCCATTTCCAACCTGAGTGAGGCGATCCATTTCATCTCTGAGCTTAAGATGCTTGGCTGCTGTTTTTCACTGGATGATTTTGGGAGTGGGCTTTCATCTTTCGCCTATCTTAAAAATCTGCCCGTTGATTACCTTAAAATTGATGGTGGGTTTATTCGTGGAATTGTTGATAATCCTGTCGATTGCGCAATGGTTGAATCGATTAATCATATTGGTCATGTAATGGAAATCAAAACGATTGCTGAGTTTGTTGAGAATGATGAGATCTACCGCTGCATTAAGGCATTGGGTGTTGATTATGCACAGGGGTATAATATCGCCAAGCCAGAGCCGTTGAGTGATCTGCTTAAGCGTTCTCCGGGCAAGTCGTGATGGTTTGATGCCTGCACCCTGGACTGAAAGCTGAGCAGATTATTTCAACGAAACCTTAATAATAACGAACGGACTATCTGATGCGTATCCTCCATACTATGATCCGAGTGACTGATCTTGAGTCATCAATTAATTTTTACGTCGAGGTGCTCGGCATGCGCCTGCTACGGTGCAACGATTACCCCGCTGGACGCTTTACACTCGCGTTCGTTGGTTATGATGATGAGGCGGCAGGAGCAGTGATAGAGCTAACCCATAACTGGGATGTGAATGAATATGAGCTGGGCAATGGCTTTGGTCATATCGCATTAGAAGTGGATGATGCCTGTCAGGCCTGTAAAGAGATTCAAGCACGTGGTGGGAAAGTCGTACGTGATGCGGGGCCAATGAAGGGCGGCACAACCGTAATCGCTTTTGTTGAAGATCCCGATGGGTACAAAATTGAACTGATCCAGAAGAAAAATAGCTAAGTGAAGAAGGAAAATAAATGATGAGAATAGCAAGTTATATGATAGTGGGTGGGTGTGCCCTGTTGGCTGCCTGTTCCGATTTTCAGCCGGCAAAAACAGGCTCTGTGGGTGGTTACGAATTACAGGTGAAGACTGATCCGGCACCGCTGATGGTGGGCCAGAATGCGGCGGTCACACTCTCCATTCGTGACGGCATCAACCAGCCGGTGAGTAATTGTGAGGTCCGTTTTCGTCAGTATATGCCGGGCCATGAGATGGCACTGGATAATACCTTTGTATTAATGGTGGATCAGGCAAAGGTTGGCCTTTACGACGGAAAGAGTGGTGAATTCAGCATGGGCGGAGAGTGGGTGCTGGAGTTTGATTTTATCTGTGGCGCAGATCACTACACCAAGGCATTTGACTACAAACTGGAGTGGCCTGAGTAATAATGGGTGGTGACTAGCGTTGGCTTCCCTCTCTTCTGTTGGCGACGATACCCTTTTTGTCTGGTTATAAATAGAAAGAGCAGCATGGTTGCCAGTGACCAATAGCCAATGGCGGCGCCACCACTTTCAGCATTGCCACGGGAGACCCCAAGGGTGATAGCGATCGTATTGTTTGCTTCATCACTATCATTTCCCCCGTCTGCCGTTACTGTGCCTCGGTGTAGTTGAGCACCGACAGCAGTGGTAGTGATATCAATTGTGATGGTGGCAGTTTCGCCGGTGGCCATATCATCAAGCAGGCAGATTAATGATTGAGCGAACGAGCAGCTACCGCGGCTGCTGCTGGCGGAAAGAAGGGTGCTGTTTGATGATAGCTCCCCCTGGTAGCTGACATTGGTCGCGGTTGACAGCCCTCTGTTAGTCACGGTAAAGATGTAGCGGGCTGTCTCGCCATCGCGCACCGTTTCGGTTGTAAAGCCACCGCTGATCACCAGATCTCGGTTGTTTGCATAGAGAATATGGCCTGCTGCACCAGCGGTAATGAATTTGCTGCTATCCCAGATAACCGTTTTAAACAGGCTGTTAGTGCCGGTTGTCACCAGCTTCCACTCTTCACCATTTTCACTGACTGCGATCTCACCAGAAGGGCCCACAGCTGCAAACTGGGTGCCGCCAAATGCGAGGTCGTTGATGAAAAAGTTGGCCAATTCCAGATCCTCTCCTCCCTGCCAGACGTTTCCAGTTCGGCGAATTATAGTAGTGGCGAGAGGCGCTGTTGTTGCCCCTGTCGCAAGGGCCGTCGTTTCGTTCACCACAATATTTGTGAGGTTCGTGGTAGTGCCGCTGCTCTTTCTGGTCCAGGAGATCCCTTTAGGGCTGGTGATGATAGTGCCGCTATCACCGACAGCAATAAAATGGTCCTGATCCCAGGTGATGTCGCGCAGGATGTAGGGTTCGTTTGAGTCTCTGATTGTCCAGAGATCACCATCCGGGCTGGTGTAAACAACACTATTAAGTGCAGAGCCACCGACCGCAACAAACTGCTCTTTTCCCCAGGTGATGCCATATAAGGTACTTGAGCTATCGGGCAAGCTGGCTGAAACAGGTGGTGGTTGCCAGGTGGTTCCGTCGTCGCTATGGCAGACGGTGCCGTAGTCACCGACGGCGACAAAACGTGAGGTGACGTCACTCCAGCTGACGGCACGAAGATGGTTGGTACCGCAGGTTGATGTGGGTACCTGCGTTGCCCAGCTTATGCCGCTGTCACTACTGTTTAAAATAATCCCTTGATTACCCACAGCAACCAGTAATGCATCACTGGCTGCCAGTGCATTAATATCTTCAATAGTCTGAGTGGGGCCGGCTGTCGCATTCCAGCTAGTGCCGTTATTGGTACTGGTGAAGGCGGCGCCACCGCTTCCAGCTGTTACCAATGTCGGGGTGCCGGGATTTGATAGCAGGTTGGAGGTGATGCCGTTAAGGAAATCAGCATTGCCAGTGAGAGGTGGACCGATGCTGTTCCAGTTTAGACCGTTGTCAGTGCTCTGTAGTAGTGTTCCCCATGCGCCGGAAGCGGTGAGATGGTTATCATCACTATCTGTGACGCTAATATCAAACAGATCATTGGCTATCTCGCTACCCCCGGTGATACTGTTCGGAGGTGTCCAGTAGATAGCGTTGTCACTGGTTAAGATGGTGCCAGCACTACCTACGGTTGTATATCGGTTGTTGAAATAGAGGATCTTATTGAGTGCTTCCTGTGTGATGCGCCCACTGGTGACGGTGGTGGCATCGGGCATGCTGGTCATCACAAGGTCGCTGGAGAGAATCGCGCTTACGTCATTTGTCGCTATCTGGGTGCTATATTCGCCGCCGATAAGGACTCTTGATGCACCATCACTGGCGATGCTAAAGAGGTGTTCGGTTGTCTGTGCAGAGTGCGCAGACCAGTTGATACCGTCGGTAGAGGTGATCAGGGTGCCATTGCTGCCTACAACAATATGGCTGGTACCGTCCCAGCTGCTATCGAGCAGCCACTCATCGGCAATACTGTCACAGCTTGAGGTGGCGCACTCTGTCCATGTAGCACCATCATCATTCGATGAGATGATAGTGCCCGCTTTGCCTGTGGCGATCATCAGATTATTACCTGACGAGATATTGAGCAGATCGGTGGTAAATTCTGCGGGTGACACCGCTGAAGGGGGTGCCCAGTCAATACCGTTTGTGCTGGTCAGTATCGTACCGTTTGTACCGACTACTGAAAATCTAAAATTAGCGCTGTTTAAGGCGATGTCGTACAGGTTCTCCGGTGTATTGCTAGTTGTTCCGGAAATGCGAGCGGTCCATGTCGGGGATAGTGAGGCACTGCTGTGGGGGCGTGTTAAAATCGTGCCGTTATCGCCGACGGCAACCAGCAGGCCACCGTTGCTAGCGATCCCCCGCAGTGTTGTTGAGGTCAGTAAGCCATCTGGATCTGCATCTTCAATATTCCATGTCCAGAGCGTCGTTTTTTTTGCATTGATGATGGTGCCGCTAGCGGCGGTAATGACAAAACGGTCGTCCCCCCATGTCACCGCGTGGAGGTTAGTGGTGACAGGTGAGGTGAGTGTGGTCCAGCTAGTGCCGTCGCTACTGGTGAGCGCCAGGCCGTTATCGCCTACGGCCAGATAGTCGCTGCCATTCCATGCAATGCCGTTTATTGAGCGTGTGTGCCACGCGATGCCGTCATCACTGGTGAGGATAGCACCCGCATCGCTGCTTGCAACAAACAGCGAGCCATTCCAGGTGACACCATTGAGGCGTGGAGGGGGGATGTTACCAAAACGGTCGGGATTGAGGGTGGCGGACTCAAGCTTCCAGGTGCTAAAGCCGGTGGGACTGGTGAGAATGGCCGCCGCAGGCCGGCTGATTGAGCCGTTAACGGGATCATTAATAGTGGTGGTGTATTCGCCAATGACTAAAAAAAAGGAGTCTTCAAGTGCTGGCTTGTCGACCCAGATCACCTGGGTGAGTTTATGCGTCACCCCGGAGTTGCGAAGCTGCCACTGCATATCGCTGTCTGTGCTGATGATGACCCCCTGGTCACCGACGCTGACATAACGCTTTTCACCGCTCTGCATAACCAGGCTGTCACTACCGTTCCAGGCGATGTCATTCAGGTTCTGGCTGGTCTCTGACTCCACAAGCGTCCAGTTATCGGAAATGGCACCATCAGGGGAGGTGATGATATTACCGCCGTCCCCCACCCCAATAAACTCAGAATCTCCCCAGATGGTGGCGTTAATCTGATTGCCATGTGGAAAAGGGTGCGCCCACTGCCACTGGGTTGGGACAGCGATTGCGCTGGTCGGCAGCAGGCAGGCCAGCATCAGCCACACTGTCAGCTGAGCGCTAGAACGGTTTGACGGGCAATTTGTCGCAGTGTGATTAAACAAGTGGCTTACCTTGAGAAAAAGAGCGTTGACGAGAGAAAGGCTCCGCAGCCTGATAAAAACATCCCTATACACATAAATGCTATATCGGCATCGGTGTGATTAGTTGTAGTATCTAACGCCTTGCCTTTCTGTGCAATAGCACATTTAACGCCTTTTAGAACAAAGGGTTATTGTTTTTTTCGGCCTATTTTTTAAGCAGCTTGCGCAACCCTTTTAAATAACGTTTCTCATCGGGCGCTGTGTTGCGGCGCTGCGCCTGCATCAGCATTTCACCGAGTGGTTCCATCATCTGGTGCTCAACTGCATGGGGGTCATTTCCGTTGCCGAGCAGTGACTGGTGGACGGCGACAATCCCTTTGGGGCGCTGGGTAGCGAGCTGCTCCTGAATGGCGATATGCATAGCCATATGCAGGAAGGGGTTGCTCTGTCCCATTTCAGGGGTGAAATCTTTGTCGATCACCGCATCGGGATCTGCCAGCAGTGCATGATATTCCGGGTGCTGCTGAATAATACCAGCGATGATCTGCTCGATGGGTTCCAGCGGCTCACTGCCACGGCTGTGCTTCTGCCAGATATCAAAAAAGAACTGGCGCATCTTATGTCGGTCTTTTGAAAAGAACATCGTAAATTCTCAGGTTAATGGCTACTTTTTGCAGGCTATAGTCTACTCGACTACTTTCTGTTTGTATTCACAAAGATCCTCAATCACACAGGCGCCGCAGCGCGGTTTACGTGCCACACAGACGTAGCGCCCGTGCAGGATCAGCCAGTGGTGGGCATCGAATCTGAACGCTTCGGGGGTCAATCTGACCAGCTTGCGCTCCACCTCCAGCACATTCTTTCCAGGTGCGATTCTAGTGCGATTAGAGACCCGAAATATGTGGGTGTCAACGGCAATCGTCGGCTGGCCAAAGGCGGTGTTGAGGATAACGTTGGCGGTCTTTCGGCCCACGCCGGGCAGCGCTTCCAGGCTTTCACGCGTTTGTGGAACCTCGCTGTTGTGCTGCTCTTTGAGGATAGCGCAGGTCTTGATGATGTTGGCAGCCTTACTGTTAAACAGCCCGATGGTTTTGATGTAGCGCTTTAATCCATCTTCTTTTAATGCGAGAATTTCCGCCGGTGTGTTGGCGACGGCAAAGAGACGGGCGGTTGCCTTGTTGACCCCTTTATCCGTTGCCTGCGCAGAGAGAATAACCGCAATCAGCAGCTCAAACGGTGTTGTGTAGTGCAACTCCGTGGTGGGGTGTGGGTTAGCCGCGCGCAGGCGTTCAAATATCTCGGTGCGTTTCTGCTTGTTCATGGGTGTTGCGGCAATCTAGTCTCAATATTCTGACGACAGTGTAGCATGAGTGGTCGCAAGCTTATTTCTGCTAACTGCCAAGTTGTGAGAGAATCGGCAGACTTGTTCCTGATTTAAGAGAAAGTGGCTTTAATGATGATATCCCGGTTTACAGCTTGCAGACCATCTTCGTTCCAGTTTAAAGCACTTTTTTTCTTATTGTTAATCTTTGTGGGGTTAATGACGCCACTACAGGCCGGTGAGGAGCAGCGCTGGGAAGAGGCGATTGACCATGTAGCGCAGGCAGTGCTGGCGATACGGGTAGATGCACCGCGTTCTTTTGATACCAGTATCAATAATTCAGTGGAGGCGACCGGTTTTGTCATCGATGCCGAGCAGGGCATTGTGTTAACCAACCGTCATGTGGTGCAGCCGGGGCCGATAGTGGCCAAGGGCATCTTCCTGAATCGAGAAGAGATCAAGCTGATACCGATCTATCGAGATCCCATTCATGATTTTGGCTTCTTCAAATATGACCCGAAGGCGCTCACCTATAACAACCCCGAGGCGTTAAAACTACTGCCGGAGGCGGTGCAGCGTGGCCGCGAAATCAAGGTGGTGGGGAATGATGGGGGCGAGCAGCTTTCGATTCTTTCGGGCACCATTGCGCGGCTTGATCGCCAGGCGCCTGCGTATGGCCCGGGCGGTTTTAACGATTTTAATACTTTCTATATTCAGGCTGCCTCATCCACCAGTGGCGGCTCATCGGGCGCCCCCGTGATTGATATTGAGGGCAATGTGATCGCCCTCAATGCCGGTGGCAATATGCGCAATGCTGCCAGTTTTTATCTGCCGCTTGATCGTGTCGTACACGCCTTTGAACTTCTTCGTAAGGGGGAGAAGATCATCCGAGGTACCCTGCAGACAACCTTTCAGTACCAGCCTTATGATGAGCTGCGCCGTCTCGGCCTGAGTGATAAAAGCGAACAGCAGGTGCGCGCGCAGGACCCCGATGCTATCGGCCTGCTGACTGTCGCATTTTATGTACCACAAGGCCCTGCGGAAGGGTTGCTGGAAGCAGGTGACATCCTGTTAAAAATAAATGGTGAGTGGATTCGCCATTTTGTCTCCCTGGAGGCGATGCTTGATCGCCATGTGGGAGAGGGGATTGCCGTTACCATTGAGCGCGCTGGTGAGCAGCTTGAACTGACGCTTAAGGTGCAGAACCTGGATGAGATCACACCGGCGCGTTATATTGACGTTGGCGGAGCAATCTTGCATGACCTCTCGTATCAGCAGGCGCGCAGTTTTCATATCCCAGTTTCTGGCCTTTATGTCGCTTATGGTGGTTACGCCTTCGGCAATGAGTCGATTGGGCGCGGCAGTGTGATCACCTCAATCGCCGGAGAGCCAGTCAAAGCGATCGACGATGCAGCGGCCATATTAAAGACCTTGAGTGATGGTGAACGTTTCTCAGTGCGATTTTTTCTGTTGATCAACCCACGGCAGCAGATGCAGCGCATTGTCACGATGGATCGCCGCTGGTTTACCGCCGCGACCTGTCACCGTGATGACAAAACAGGGGTGTGGCCGTGTGAGGAGTGGCCGGCTCAGACGGCGGTTGCCCGGCAGCAGCCAGGTACCACACGTTTTATCACCTCGACAATCCCGGCGCTGCAGCGGATGGCTCAGTCGCTGGTGCAGGTGAACTTTGATATGCCCTATGTGGTAGAGGGGATCAGCGATACTCATTACACCGGTGCGGGTCTGGTGGTAGATGCCGGGCGCGGCTGGGTGCTGGTGGATCGCGATACTGTGCCAACGACCATGGGTGATGTGGCGATCATCTTTGCCGGTTCGTTAGAGGTGCCGGGAAAAGTAGAATACATTCATCCCCTGCATAATATTGCGATGGTCTCCTATGATCCGGCACTGATCGGCGACACCCCGGTGCGTAACGCCACCTTCTCCGATAAAGGGTTATCCCCGGGGGATGATGTGTGGCTGATCGGCACAAAAATGAACCATAAACTGATAGCACATAAAACCACAGTTGCCGAAACCGATATGCTTAGTCTGCCGCTTCCATCCGTGCCACGTTACCGTGCCACCAATGTTGAAGTGATCTCATTGACCAGTCAGGCCAACACCGTGGGAGGCGTGTTAACCGATCATGAAGGGGCGGTGCAGGCGTTATGGTCTAGCTTCGGTTATCAACGTAATAACAAATTTAGCAGTATGGTGATTGGTGTTCCTGCGGAACTGGTTCAGGAGCTGTTAAAACGTCAGCAGCAGGCGACATCAGCGGCGATCACCCGCACGATATCGAGCGAGTTGAATTTTATGCCGTTGAATGAGGCGCGTAAGCGCGGCCTTAATACTGAATGGGCGCTGAAGATGGAGGCCCACGACCCAGAGCAGCGCCATGTGCTACATGTAGAGCGAGTGGTAGCGGGAACCCCGGCTGCCAGTCTGCTGGAAGAGGGGGATCTTCTACTGGCGATAGATGGCCGTGTGGTGACAACCTTTCTTGAGGTTGAGCGCGCTGCACAGCAGGCCGAGCTGAAGGTGACGGTGCTACGCCGTGGTGAGATAGCCGAAGTGGATTTGCCGACAGAAGCGCTGGACGGCATCGGCTTGAGTCGGATCGTCAGCTGGGCAGGGGCGATCTTTCATCGCCAGCAGCGTGAAATAGCAGCACAGCGGGGGCGTAATGATGACGGCCTCTACATCTCGTGGACCTGGAAGGGGAGCCCCGCAGCACATTATGGCGTCTACCCTTCTTCTATACTGACGGAGCTGGAAGGTGTCACGATTCGGGATCTTGATGGTTTTGTTGCCCGCTTAAAGGAGATCGCCGGGCGTGAATCGGTGCGGGTTAAACTATTACACCTAAATGGTAAGGAGACCATGCTGACGTTAAAGCTGGACAACCATTACTGGCCAGCATTTGAGCTACAGTATAGCGATGAGCATGGCTGGCAGCGAAGCCCGATTGGGCCGCAGTGATAGTGTAAAATTCTTTCCGCCCCTTTTGCCGGTTAAATTTAAATGATGAGACTCAGCAATAAGTCCCATAATGTTGAATAGTGTTATTAGAGATGAAGTGATGCGTACTATTTCTGTTCTGTTTTTTATCGTTGCCTCAATGCCCGCTTTTTCATGGTTTGAGAAGGATGAAACATATGTACCACTGGTTGAGACGATTGAACTTTCCGAATTAAAAATGGCAAACAGGGATATTAGAGAATCGTTAATGAAGGTGATCGTATTGAATGAGTGGGAGATAGAGAGCCACTCACCCACACAAATACTCGCCAGGTCTAAAGCGCGCTGTTTAATGCGAGCGGATCTGGATGCGCAGCGAATCGTTCTACAGGAGGTGTTAACCAGCTGTCCCTTTGATGCTAGCTGGCTAACATCCATTCGTAAGCGTTTGATACAGGACTCGGTTTATCACCGGCATCTTGAAATAGCGCGGGATGATTCGAGCGACTATTAAGCCCGCCTGCAGGGGGGCGTTACTGTCGGTACCAGCGTTTTCGCAGCGCCTCAAACACCTTGTTAGGATAGATGTTCCGCCCCAGACTGCCGTTATAGCGCGCCAGTCCGCGAGTCAGATCACCGTTCTCCTTGTCGAGATAATATTTGAGGATGGTGCAGCCGAGGCGCAGGTTGGTCTGCACATGAAAGAGGTTATCATCCGGTTTTCCAATCTCCTTGAGCCAGAACGGCATCACCTGCATCAACCCCTGGGCACCGGCGTGAGAGAGTGCCCAGCGATCAAAATTACTCTCAACTTCAATCACTGCCAGAACCAGTTCGGGCGGCAGTGCTGCGCGTGTTGCCTCGGCATGGATCAGCTTGAGCAGTCGCAGCTGTTGTTTGTGGTTCTGTTTACGCACACGCTTTTGTAGCCTTTTTGACATGTCGAGTAGCCAGACTTCGGCATCAAAACGGTCCTGAAAACTGTCGCTGTCATTAATGGCGCTCACCAGCAGGTTACGCAGCTCTGGATCAAGAGCCTGCCCTTTTGCCTGCAGTGGTGAGGTGATGAGTAGATAGCAGAGTGCCAGTACCCATAGCCAGTGTGATAAAAGAGAAATTTGTCTGAATCGATTAAACATAAACATCCGCTGCGAAAATGCTACTCAATAGATCGTCAGGCGGGTGTTGTAGCTTTAGTGATTATGGGTGGTTTTTATAAAGTCGATCACCCCAGTCAGTGGAATCTCGCTCGTTTCAGTGTCGCGGCGATGTTTATATTCAACGACGCCCGCATCAAGGCCGCGCTCACCCAGTACCAGCCGATGAGGGATGCCGATGAGGTCGGTATTGGCAAACATCACCCCGGGGCGTTCTTTTCGATCTTCAAATAACACTTCAATACCCGCGGCTGTCAGTTGTTCATAGAGCGCTTCACACGCCTCACGCAGGCGTTGGGATTTATGCATATTGAGCGGAAGTAGCGCCACCTGAAATGGTGCAATCGTCTGCGGCCAGATGATGCCGCCGTCATCATTGTTCTGCTCAATAGCGGCCGCAACCACCCGTGACACGCCGATGCCGTAACAGCCCATTGTCATCGTCACCTTTTTGCCCTGCTCGTTAAGGCAGGTCGCCTCCATCGCTTCACTATATTTCTGGCCGAGCTGGAAGATGTGTCCAACCTCTATGCCGCGCCGGATCGACAATGTGCCGTTACCATCCGGTGAGGGGTCGCCAGCAACGACATTACGGATATCCGCAGTGGCCGGGTGCGGCAGGTCACGCCCCCAGTTGACGCCATTTAGATGCTGGCCATCATGATTGGCACCACAGATAAAGTTGGCTGCATGTGCTGCGCTGTGGTCTGCGATCACGGTGATGGTGAGTCCTCTGGGGCCAACGGAGCCCGGCTCGCAACCGGCGATAGCCTTTACCTGTTCGGCAGTGGCAAAGGTAAGGGGAGCTTCGATCTGCGCCAGCTTTTCCGCTTTGGGTACATTCAGCTCATGATCGCCGCGAAGCACCAGCGCAACCACGCTATCGTCCACGCCCTTTACCAGTAGCGTTTTAAGGATTGCGGATGGATCGACTTTCAGAAATGCGGCAACCTCTTCAATTCGCTGCTGCCCAGGGGTCGCGATGGTTGCCATCGCTTCGGCAGGTGCAGCACGTTCGCTGCTGGGTGCGACCGCTTCGGCCAGCTCAATGTTGGCGGCGTAGTCACTGCCGGATGAGAAGGCGATGGCGTCTTCGCCGGAGTCGGCCAGCACATGGAACTCATGAGAAGCGCTGCCACCGATAGCGCCGGTGTCGGCCAGAACTGCGCGGAAATCGAGCCCCAGCCGCTCAAAGATACGCGAATAGGTGGCGTACATGATGTCGTAGGTCTGTTGCAGGGAGTCGTCCGTAGCATGGAATGAATAGGCATCTTTCATTAGAAATTCACGTGAACGCATCACGCCAAAGCGTGGGCGGCGTTCGTCACGAAACTTGGTCTGTATCTGATAGAAGGTGGCTGGTAGCTGTTTATAGCTGCGGATCTCATTTCGGATCAGGTCGGTAATCACCTCTTCGTGGGTCGGGCCAAAGCAGAAGTCGCGCCCGTGCCGATCTTTCAGGCGCAGCATCTCAGCGCCCATCTGATCCCAGCGCGCCGTCTCCTGCCACAGCTCCGCCGGCTGTATCGCCGGCATCAACAGTTCCTGTGCATCGGCGCGGTTCATCTCTTCACGCACCACATTTTCGACCTTTCGCAGGACGCGCAGGCCGAGTGGCAGCCAGCTGTAGAGGCCGCTGGCGAGCTTGCGGATCATCCCCGCACGCAGCATCAATTGGTGGCTGATCACCTCTGCATCGGCAGGGGTCTCTTTGAGGGTGGCGGAGAGGAACTTTGAAGCGCGCATGATAATCCTGAAGTTGACGTAATGTGAGTGCGCCAGATTTTATCAGGTTTCGGTAGTGAAGCGCATCGAGAGATCGATCGATCGTACATCCTTGGTCAGGCTGCCGATCGCGATGTAGTCGATGCCGCTTTCAGCGAGACCGCGTATTTCATTAAAGGTGACGCCGCCGGAGGCCTCCAGCTTTGCCTGCCCTTTGTTGAGAATCACAGCGCGTTGCAGCATGGCGCGGTCGAAGTTATCGAGTAGCAGCATATCGGCTTTGGCGTTTAGTGCTTCGTGGAACTCATCGAGGTTTTCCACCTCGACTTCGATCAACATATCAGGATGGCTGGCACGGATCTTCTCCACCGCCCTGGTGATTGAACCACAGGCGAGGATGTGGTTCTCTTTGATTAATACACCATCGTAAAGTCCTGTGCGATGGTTTTCACAGCCACCACAGCGCACGGCATATTTCTGCGCCAGGCGTAGCCCTGGGATGGTTTTCCGGGTATCACGAATTGCGGTTTTCAGGTCTTTAACACGGTCGGCATAGCGGCGTGATTCGGTGGCAATACCTGAGAGCAACTGGAGGAAATTCAGCGCAACCCGCTCTGCACTGAGAATGGCGCGTGCTGGCCCCTGAACAGTGCAGAGAGTCTGGTTTTCATTGATCAGATCACCGTCCTGCACTTGCCAGCTAATCATGATTTCATCGTCGAGTTGCAACAATGTCTCGTTGAACCACTCACGGCCGCAGAGTATCGCCGTTTCACGGGTGATGACAGTTGCTGTAGCGCGAGCCTCCAGTGGGATCAGCGAGGCAGTAATATCACCTTTACCTATATCTTCTTTCAGGGCTGCTTTGACAGTCTTTTTGATATCTGATGGAAGTTTGAGCTTAGCCATTTGAAACGATTTCCAGGGCGCTTGGGTTGATGAGCTGTTTTATTCTGAACTTTTATATCTGTTTGTGCGCTTCCGTGGCGACCAGCAGTATCGACGCAATGCCAGTAAATTTCAACCCGTTTTCAATCGAAACAGTTCGCCGTGAAATGGTTCTGCCTCGAATGGTTGAAAAGTGACCGATGAGCCCCAGTATAAATAGTATCCTGAGAAAAATAGTTGTATGTTTAAACCAACCAAGATTTAAGAGAGGATCCTCCAATGAGAATGGACAGATTGACCAGTAAATTTCAGATGGCGCTTGCCGATGCGCAGAGCCTCGCTGTGGGGCGTGACCACCAGTTTATCGAGCCTGCACATTTAATGATCGCACTGCTCGATCAACAGGGTGGGACGGTACGACCGCTGCTGAATCGTGCTGATGTCAATGTGAATGCGTTACGTTCGCAGCTGGGCGACACGATCGATCATCTGCCGAGCGTTGAAGGGGCAGAGGGTGATCTGCATATCTCCAACGATCTTGGTCGGTTATTAAACATGACGGATAAACTGGCGCAGCAACGTGATGACCAGTACATCTCCAGCGAACTCTTTGTGCTGGCGGCAGTGGATGACAAAGGGCCGCTGGGTGATGCGTTGCGCAGTGCCGGTGCGGTAAAAGGAGTGCTTGAAAAGGCGATTGATGAGATGCGCGGTGGTGAAAGCATCAATGACCCGAATGCTGAAGAGCAGCGTCAGGCGCTTGAGAAATTTACGATTGATCTGACTGAGCGTGCCGAACAGGGCAAACTTGATCCGGTGATTGGGCGAGACGACGAAATTCGTCGCACCATTCAGGTACTCCAGCGCCGTACGAAGAATAACCCGGTATTGATTGGTGAGCCGGGGGTCGGTAAAACTGCGATTGTGGAAGGGCTGGCGCAGCGTATCGTCAATGGCGAGGTGCCTGAAGGGCTTAAGGGTAAACGTCTTTTGTCACTCGATATGGGGTCACTGATCGCCGGTGCAAAGTTTCGTGGGGAGTTTGAAGAGCGCCTTAAAGGCGTATTGAATGACCTTGCCAAACAGGAAGGCTCCGTTATCCTTTTTATCGATGAGCTGCACACCATGGTGGGTGCCGGTAAGGCGGAAGGGGCGATGGATGCCGGTAACATGTTGAAGCCTGCGCTGGCGCGTGGCGAGCTACACTGTGTTGGCGCGACCACGCTTGATGAGTATCGACAGTACATTGAAAAAGATGCAGCACTGGAACGCCGCTTCCAGAAGGTGTTGGTCGATGAGCCGAGTGTGGAAGATACCATTGCGATCCTGCGTGGCTTGAAAGAGAAGTACGAAGTGCATCACGGGGTTGAGATTACCGATCCGGCGATTGTCTCGGCGGCAACACTGTCGCATCGCTACATTACGGATCGGCAGATGCCCGATAAGGCGATCGATCTGATCGACGAAGCGGCGAGCCGGATTCGGATTGAGATAGATTCAAAGCCTGAGTCGATGGATCGACTGGAACGGCGTCTGATTCAGCTTAAGATCGAGCGCGAGGCGCTGGGTAAAGAGAGCGACGATGCATCAAAGAAACGACTTGCGACCCTGGATGATGAGATCAACCGCCTTGAGCGTGAGTTTGCAGATCTGGATGAGGTCTGGAAGGCAGAAAAGGCTGCGCTGCAGGGAACACAGAAAATTAAGGAGGAACTGGATCAGGCGCGCAGTGAACTGGAGACAGCGCGCCGAGCGGGAGACCTGGCACGGATGTCAGAGGTGCAGTACGGGCGCATCCCTGAACTGGAGAAGCAGCTCGACATGGCTGCGCAGGCAGAGATGGATGAGATGACACTGCTGCGTAATAAAGTCTCAGAGGAGGAGATTGCAGAGGTGGTGTCAAAGTGGACCGGTATTCCGGTGAACCGGATGCTGGAGGGTGAGCGTGAAAAACTGCTACGAATGGAAGATGAGCTGCATCGACGTGTGATTGGGCAGGATGAGGCAGTATCGGTTGTCTCCGATGCGATTCGTCGCTCACGCGCCGGGCTATCTGATCCTGACCGCCCCAACGGCTCATTCCTGTTTCTTGGCCCGACCGGTGTGGGTAAGACCGAGTTAACCAAGGCGCTGGCGTCTTTTCTGTTTGATACAGAAGAGGCGATGGTGCGTATCGACATGTCTGAATTTATGGAGAAGCATTCGGTGGCACGTTTGATCGGCGCGCCGCCCGGCTACGTTGGTTACGAAGAGGGTGGTTATCTGACCGAGGCGGTGCGTCGCAAGCCCTACTCAGTGGTGCTGCTGGATGAGGTTGAGAAGGCGCATCCTGATGTCTTTAATATTCTGTTACAGGTGCTGGATGATGGGCGCCTCACAGATGGCCATGGGCGTACGGTCGATTTTCGCAATACGGTTATTGTGATGACTTCAAATCTGGGTTCACAGGTGATCCAGGAGATGGCCGGTGAAGAGAATTACGACGTGATGAAAGAGGCGGTTATGACAAGTGTGAGCGCACATTTTCGGCCTGAATTTATCAATCGTATTGATGATGTGGTGGTGTTCCATCCGTTAGCACAGGCGCAGATTAGAGCGATCACTGATATTCAGGTCAACTATCTGCGTGAGCGTCTGCGCGAACGTGATATCGGGCTCCACCTTAGTGATGCTGCTCTGGATAAGCTGGGAGAAGCCGGGTTTGATCCTGTCTATGGCGCACGACCTTTGAAACGTGCAATCCAGAGTAAACTGGAAAACCGCCTGGCACAGGAGATTCTTGCCGGTAAATACCAGGCTGGCGACCTCATTGAGGTATCGTTAGTTGATGGCGAGTTGAACTTTAGTAAAGGCAGGGCAGAAGGGGTAGAGGTCTCTGCTGCCTGAACCGTAAGAGCACCTGTGCAGGTGATTATTCAGTAGAAGAGAAGGCGGTCATTTGATCGCCTTTTTTTTCGGCCCGGGTTATTAGCAGCATCACAATGATGGTCTCTGTTTAATTGTGGCAGTTGCACTTTTTACTCCTCTTCATGAAACTGTTCTATTCCTATTTCATGAAGGGAGTAGTACTCTTCCATCGAGGTACTTCCAATATTTTTTATAGGAATATTCATTAATAGTGACTGGCCATGCTCAGTTTTGCCTAGCGCCAGTAACACCTCTCTGACCTGTCTGGCGAGTGCAGGGGGAACACCAGGATGTACGCTAAAGGGGTGTGAAGGAACATCACGAGTCTGATAGAGCACTCGTAGTGAGTCACGGATCTTTTGTGGTTGTTGATCTAATGTCTGTTGCACGCCACCACCCGCAGAATTGAGCCCTAATGCAACATTTAAATAAACAGAGCTATGGGTATTGACGTAACGTGGTCTGATTTTTATGTTAAATATATCCTGCAGATCAGCACGAATCATCAGCGACGCCCCGAGTGCATTAGGGGCTGGGAAGGCGACAGTTTTACCATCGAGTTCCGCGGGCGTCAGAATAGAGCTATCTTTTTTAACGACTAGTACGCCATGCAGGCGCTCTGCCATATCTCTCACTAAAGGGGTATAGCCCTGGCGCTTATTGGCCAGTAGCAGGTCATGTGGATTCATATACGCAAAGTCAAAGAGCCCTGCGTTAAGTTTGCGCTCAAAATCAGTAATCGTTGGCGTTCCCACCAGTTTAAAGTGAGCGCCTGTCGATTTTTCAAGCGCTTGCAGGATAGGCATCCATATTCTATGGATTTTTCGTGCATCGTATTGAGGTACCACCCCCACATAAAATGTCTGCTGTGCCCCTCCTTCTGCCGTTACGATAGTGGTGCTGGATAGGCATAGCAGTATGACGACCAACGATAAGGCGATGGACTGCATCGGAGACTTCATTGTCCTGTTTCTATCCATGTTAGTGAGACCTTTGCTTGCGTTAATTACGAGTAAAAATGGCTAGTATTCTCCTGGTTTCTGTTAGAAAATTTGTCAGTAGTGTTCTACGGTGAACCCTTGGGTATTAATTGAGTTATCGGTCTCAACTAGGGGGTATCAGCTCACTATTATCGTGCCTGTAACGTGCAAAGGTTTCCTGGGTATCCATACCTCTCTTTATGTATCGACATCCAGAAGAGATTTTATAGCTTGAGTGTTGAGGCCGCGGGAATAAAATGGGCTGTACGGTGAGCACTGCTCTGGCTCTATTGGCTGGGGTATAATGGCTGGAACAATTTTTGTGAGGTCTGGTCTCTTGTTATGAACAAATACCGCTCGGATGAGCTATACACAACGCTGCTCGATGAGGTTGTTGATTTTAAGTTTGATGAGGCGGTGGTAGATGTCTTTCCCGATATGATCAACCGTTCTGTGCCGGGTTACAGTACGCTGATTAATGTCGCGGGAGTATTGTCATCACAATATGCGCAGGCAGGGAGCCAGCTCTATGATCTGGGCTGCTCGCTTGGTGCGATTACGCTCTCGATGCAGCGGCGGTTATCTCAGCCCGGTTGTCGCATTATTGCGGTCGATAATTCAGCGGCGATGTTGTCGCGATGCCATCAGTCAATTGACGCAGCTGAGGTGGGTGTGGCAGTGGAGTTTGTCTGTGCAGATATTCAGGATATCGCCATTGAGCGCGCTTCAGTGGTGGTGCTGAACCTAACATTGCAGTTTATTGCCCCTGTGCAGCGCAGCGCCATGATTGAAAAGATTTATGCGGGCATGCTGCCCGGTGGGGTACTGTTACTCACTGAGAAGCTGGCCTTTGGTGATGAGTCTGAGGCCGGTTTTTTTACCAGCATGCATCACGCCTTTAAGCGTAGTAACGGCTATAGTGACCTTGAAGTGAGCCAGAAACGGGCGGCTCTGGACAAAGTGCTGGTGCCCGATACGCGTGACATACATGAAGCGCGTCTGCGCAGTGCCGGCTTCTGTGAAGTGCGGCAGTGGTTTCAATGTCTCAATTTTGTCTCGTTGATGGCTGTTAAATGAGCCTCTATCACCGGCTTTATGAGCAACTTGAAGGGTCGCCACTGGCGATCTGGCTCGACACATTAGCGACTACCGTGGATAGCGCTTTTGACCATGGTCATGGTGACTTTGCAAAATGGCAGGCAGCGGTTGATGCGCTGCCCGCAATTAAACCATCAACCATTGATCTATCGGCGAGCAGCGTGCGCATCGGTGAGGCTGCCGATCTGGATGCAGCGACAGCAGCGAAAGTCGAATATCAGTTGCGTATTTTACACCCTTGGCGTAAAGGGCCTTACACTGTATTTGGGATCGATATCGATACCGAGTGGCGTTCAGACTGGAAGTGGGCACGGCTACAGCCACATATTTCGCCGCTCAAGGGGCGTTATGTTCTCGATGTTGGTTGCGGGAATGGTTACCACGCATGGCGCATGGCGGGCGAAGAGGCTGCGCTGGTCGTGGGTATCGATCCGACGATGCTGTTTGTGATGCAGTATCAGGCGCTGCAGCAATATATGCCGCAGGTGCCTGTTTATCTATTGCCTCTGGGGATCGAGCAGCTGCCGCAGAAACTGAGTGGGTTCGATACCCTTTTTTCGATGGGGGTGCTCTACCATCGCCGTTCACCCATCGACCATCTTTATCAAATACGGACGCTGCTACGATCCGGCGGTGAGCTGGTGCTGGAGACGCTGGTGGTTGATGGTGGATTCGATACCGTTCTGGTACCGCAGGGGCGTTACGCAAAAATGCGCAATGTCTGGTTTATCCCGTCGGCGCTGGCGTTAGAAAGGTGGCTGGCACGTTGCGGTTTCAGAAATATTCGTTTAGTGAATGAGGCTGTGACTTCGCTGGAAGAGCAGCGCAGTACGCAATGGATGACGTTTGACTCCTTGCCTGACTTTCTCGATCCAGATGACAGGCGTCTGACCATCGAAGGGTTACCGGCGCCTAAGCGTGCAGTGCTAGTGGCAGAGGTTGCATGAGTTATATCGAGGTGATTGCTGCTATGCGCATGGAATATAAGGACTTTGTCGGTGTGTCGTGGTGTTGGCGAAAGCGTGCCCCATGTTATAATTGAGCGCTTCTGAAAATGGCAGTAGCGGCATGACGATTATGTTTGACCCTCAATACCTGCGGCCTGACGATGTCGGCACACAGCGCAATAAACGTCTGATCCTGGCGCCGGCTGACAGTGTGCAGGAGGTCGAAGCGGTCGCTTATCGCCCCAGAGACCGAACGAGGAGTGAGGTGGTGCCTGCCGTTGTTCATGAGCGGCGAAAAGCTGATTTGCGTGACCGCCGTCATCATGAGCGCCGTCAACAGAACCGGGCATGTTTACTGGATACGCGTACCAATCGTGAGCGCCGCTCCCAGTTGCGTCGTCAAGAAGATCTCCTGCCATCTGCAACTGCAGACGCTTCGAACAGGGTCAGGCTGGGTGTTGATGAGGTGATCTGATTCCCGGTATTTTATTGTTGTTATCAAACAAGTGCTCCCAAGCGGGGCAATGCTGCCATTAATACTAGAATATCCCCTGGTCTTTAGTGTATTGTGTCACTTTCTGTCACACAGGCTTGTGGCGAATATAATGAAGAGGTCAGGATGTTAGCGATATACATACAGATTGCCATCGTGTTGATAGTAGTCGCCTTTCTAGTTTTTTTAACGCTAGATGATAAAAAGAACCGGAAACTCCGCGAAGAGGAAGAGCGAGAAGAGGCGTTGGCACTAGCGCGCAAACAGCAAGAGAGTAGCGAAGAGCAGGCTAAATAATTAAGTTGGTAGAAGAGATCAGTTCCTGCTCATAGCCAGAAAGTTCCCTAAATTCCCATCATCCCTCTGAATCGCTGTCTCCACACTATTTAACACCTTATCCTGGTTGATCCCGCCAAGGAGATAGACCCTCTGTTGCCAGGTGACGGCTGCGGTTCCACTTCTAGCAGTTTCCAGCGGGGCGGTGAGTTGCCAGGCTCCGACAGCGCCATCGCTATCGAGCGGCGCGAACTCAACACTGCTGAGCCTGCGCGCACCATCGTGGCCAGTCAGAATGTAGATGTATCCTCCTAGAGTAAAGGCAGACGCAATAAAGCGGGGGGTAAGTAGCGAGGTGTTTTCTATCCGCCACGGGGATATCTCGCCATCGTCGCCGATCTGGCTTAACTCGACATCGCCGTAGCTGACGGTTTGACTACTTTTCATGTGGCCTGCAAGTAGATAGAGGTTATTGCCTGCGATCGCAGATGAGTGGATATAGCGATCCACCTTTGATGGTTGTGATGAGAGCATCCAGTCATTAAGTGTTCCGTTGGGATTGACTGACGTGTATTCAATTGAATGAAGAAAAACGCCGTTATACCCACCTAATGCATAGATACGGTTCAGATGCTGATTGACCGTTAACCCCCGCCTTGCTGTCGTGAGCTCTTTTTCTAGCTGCCAGCGACCGAGTGAACCATCGGGGTTTATTTTGGCTTTTTCGACAGTCGCAACTGGAATATTATTTTCCCCCGGCGCACCGATGGCACCACCGATCGCATAGAGATAGCCATCGATAGCGGCGGCGGCGAGGTAAAAGCGCCCCTCATTTAAGGGGGATGTCTCCTGCCATGCGGTGAGACTACCATCGGGAAGGATTCTGGCGTATTCAGTCGTGCGGACATAGTGGCGCTGACTATCGATGCCGCCCAGCACATAGATATGGTTGTGATAGGCTGCAGCCGCAAGTGCGCGCCTTGGAATGTTAAACGGAGTTGTACTTTTCCAGTTTAGCTTGAATGTCGGTTGGTTGGTCATCTCTTGTTTAGTTTTTAATGAAAAAACTGCGATAATGGCTAGCAGTGCAACAAAGAGAAAAGGCCATTGGTTGTTTTGATTGTTTCTATTCATTTAAAGAGTGGCTGCCACTAACGGTTGGGTTTCTGTTTTCTGATCGCTCACGTGATGAGAATTCCGCTCCACCATCATAGCAGTGTTTGAAAGCGGGGTCGTGCGGTGCCATCTGATCACTATGAAATTATCGAGAAAACTATCTGTTATAAGGGGTTCTTTAGTATTGCGCGATTGCGCTTGCGCTATCGAAAATATGATGGCGAGTGGAGTGACGTGCTAACACGAGAAATATTTGAACGCGGTCATGCAGTAGCGGTACTACCCTATGATCCCGTGCGAGATGAAGTGGTTCTGATAGAGCAGTTTCGTGTTGGCGCAATAGATTTCCCGGCAGACCCATGGCTGGTTGAGATCGTGGCGGGAATAATAGATGAGGGTGAAAGTGCTGAAGAGGTTGCTCATCGAGAGATGGCAGAAGAGGCCGGGTGCGTGATAGAAGCGCTAGAACATGTGTGTGATTACCTTGTTAGCCCTGGCGGCGCGACAGAGTCCACCGCGCTTTTTTGTGGCAAAGTGGATGCGGCTGGCGTGGGTGGCATTTATGGGCTTGCAGATGAGGGGGAAGATATCAAGGTAAGTGCTGTGAGCTATGATGAGGTGGTCGCCATGCTTGGGAGTGGGCGTATTAAGTCGGCTAGCCCAATTATCGCATTGCAGTGGTTGATGCTGCATCGTGAGCGCCTGCGCCAGCAGTGGTTACCGTAAATAATGTTGATGGGCGATCAAATGTTAGCTGATGTGGTCGATATATAAAACATGCTGATACCAGGAAACAAACCGTTGATGGCGATGTATGAAGAGAACTATCAGGCGTTGATTGCTCTGATACCCGATATGACCGTTGATAGTGCGATATTGTCTTCTATTCACGATCTTCCTGATCTCCATATGGAGGTGATTGAACGTGGCAAATACACGTTAACGATTAGCTTTTTACATCTCCTTGACGACCATGATATTGTGCCAGATATGTATCTGAAGATAAAAGTCTACCGTGATGCCAGGGTTGCAGAAGTACTGACCTACCAGAATAAAACGGGCTTTGCACGCATCTATACCTACCCAAACAGCAAAATCCGATACCCGATTGAGAAGCGTCGGGTGAATCAGTTCTTCTCTGAATGGCTGGCCTATTGTGCTGCCAGGGGTTACCGCTTTGCCTGTAGCGCAACCACTTAGCAGGAAGCTTATGTTCTTTAATTCAGCAGAGATAAAGTCTGGAAATAAGAGGCCGATATATTAAGGTAAGTAGTTGTATTGGTCTCTAACCTTTCCGCGTAGTATGGCGAAAGGCTTTGAAAGTCAAATATGGTGAATCAGGGGGAGTTTGTGATGAGCGGCCCAAAAGATAACGATTTAGAGCTGGAAGAGGAGTTCGTAGAAGACTACATCGCTGCAGATAAATGGGGCAACGAGTGGGATCCAGATGGCGAGTTATCAGGAATGGATTTTCGACTGGTTGATGAGTAGCGGTGCCGAGCGCTATCCTGCCTAAATCATGTGAATGACCGTGACTAATTGGCTCCGGCCCCTCTTTATTTATCTCCTGAAGCCTGATTACGCTGACTAATAAGCTTGCTCCATTAATATAGATTCGAAAATGTATCAATATTACTGATACAATCTCCAAAAAATAATTTTAGGATGCTTGACTAGAATGCAGATGCAAGTGCATGGCCCTTCGCCCTTCCTCGTTCTTTGTGTAGTGCTCGCTTTCTCAAAACCTGTGGCTGCTGCGGAAATCGAAGGGACTCCTGGCGGTGAAGGGTTGACGGAGGTAAGCCTGGGTTTTGAGCTGTTTCGTTGGCAGGAGTTTGATCGTAACGGCACACGTTTACTGACCGAACAGGGCCCCCGAACCCGTTTCACTATTTCCCGTAATAATGAAGCAAGAGTGACCAGTGGCATTATCTATAATGTGCATGGCTCATTTTACGGTGGTGATGTCGAATATGATGGTCAGGATCAAAGCCTTGACCCGAATACGCCTGGATCGGAAACGGGTTATTTTAGTACTGCATATGTAGATTATGCAGGTGTAACCGGAGAGATTCTCGGCGGTTATCGACTGAAAGATCTTTTCTGGGGGAGCTCGTTAGATCTGCTTGCCGGTGTCGGCATCGATAGCTGGTCAAGAAAGATCGGTAGCGGCATTAATTCTCAGGGAAATAAGGTCAGTGGCTTGAATGAGGATTACCAGATCGCTTTTACGCGGGTTTCACTGGGAATGGAAAATAGAGAGACATTCTGGAAAAGCCTGTGGCGTGCTGGGATTAAATACCCGGTGTTTACCAAAGAGACCGTTGATTTCCCTTCTGTTAAACTTGAGCCGGGTAAAGAGGTGTCCGCCTTTTTCTCATACCGTTTTCAGCTTGTGAATGATCGTAGTTTAGATGAAGGAACGTTTATCTATTTTGTTTATGATAGCTACCGATTTTCCAGAAGTGCTCCTGTCTCAGGCCTTGTACAGCCACAAAGTAATATGGATGTGATGAACCTCTCTATCGGGCGCGCATTCTAGCCCAGCCTCTCTTCTGGCGCTATCTGTTTTTGTAAGCGTCGTTAGGAACTTGACTAAAGTTCTGAATTCTTCAGCCGTAGCACTCTTTGACAGCCCTCGGAGAGTAGGATGTGGGTTGAAAGTATGCTTATCAATTGAAAATTCCAGAACAGTTTTGAGGGTTCCTTATGGCATCGCAGGAGAGTGGTTCGTTGTTTGGTCATCTGTCCGTCAGGGTAAAGATCAATCTGACAGTTGCCATCATCTTTGTGTTTGTGATCAGCATGGTGACGGGCTATACCGTTTATATCGAGAAGCAACGTGCTCAGGACGATGCACGGGAGCGTACCCAGGATTTAGCCACATTCTATTTTGATAGTCTCAACACCATGATGTTAACTAACACCATGGATCAGCGCAGTATCCTGCGCAATAAAATCCTTAAACGAAATAATGTTGTCGATGCGAGAGTGATTCGTGGTGAGCCAGTCAATAAGCAGTTCGGCCCCGGGCTGCCGGAGGAAGCGCCTGTCGATGAGTGGGACATGCGCGCACTTCAGGGTGAAGAGATCGTCGAACTACAACAGGGTAAAGATTTTGATAAAGGGCTGGAAGGGCGTGTGTTGACGGTGTTGACTCCCTTCCGAGCGACCAGCGCCAGGAATCCTGGAGATGTGAACTGTCTGGCTTGCCATAATGTTCCTGAGAACTCAGTTAATGGTGCCGTTCGAGTGAGCTATTCGCTTCAGAGTATGGATGAAACCATCGCAAAAGATGTACAGACGCAGGTTGTTGCGAATATAGCTCTATTGGTTATTGGGCTGTTGCTGGCAAATTTCTTACTCGGAAAATGGCTCTCTATCCCCTTAAAGCGTGTTGTAGATAAGGTAAATCAGCGTGCTGCAGGTGATCTATCGGCAAGAATCGATATCACGACACAGGATGAGATAGGCAAGCTCGGCATGGCATTTAATACGATGGCAGATAACGTTGATGCAGCAAGTGAGCAGCAACGAATACAGGCACAACGAGAACATGATGCGGCAGAGGAGCTTAAAGAGAAGGTCAACATACTGCTTGATGTGGTGAATCGGGCAGCAGAAGGAGACCTGACCGGCGTGGTTACTTTTAAGGGGGATGATGCGATTGGTTCTCTAGGGTCGGGTCTACAGTCTATGGTTCATAACCTTAGAGAGCTGATGGATGAGCGGCGCATTGCGATGGAAGATCTTGAAGAGAAAGTGGATGTCATGCAGATGGTGGTGCAGCGGGCCGCTGCAGGTGATCTGACAGGTGAAATTAATATTAGCGGTGATGATGCCGTTGGTAGAATGGCACAGGGTATCCAGGCAATGATTAACAGCCTCAACGGGCTTGTCTCACAGGTTCAGCAATCAGGTATACAGGTGACATCATCCTCTACAGAAATTGCCGCATCCGCAAAACAGCAGGAGGCAACCGTGGCTGAGCAGGCGGCAACGGTTAATGAAATTGTGGCCACAGCGACAGAAATATCTGCCACGGGTAAAGAGCTTGTTAATACCATGGATGAAGTGGCCAGCGTTGCCTCTGGTACAGCTGAAGCTGCAGCCAGCGGGCATACAGGGCTGGTGAGTATGGAAGAGACTATGCACTCAGTGGTTGATGCATCAAACGCAATCGCATCTAAACTTGAAGTGTTGAGTGAGAAGGCTGGCAATATCAATTCGGTCGTTACCACGATTACCAAGGTTGCAGACCAGACGAATCTCTTATCGTTGAATGCTGCTATTGAGGCAGAAAAAGCGGGTGAATATGGGGTGGGATTCGCGGTTGTTGCGACAGAGATACGCCGCCTGGCTGACCAGACAGCAGTCGCTACACTTGATATTGAGCAGATGGTTCAGGAGATGCAGTCTGCTGTCTCAGCTGGTGTTATGAGTGTTGAGAAGTTTTCAAAAGAGGTAAAGAGTAGCGTTGAAGATGTTCGTCAGGTTGGCGCACAACTGTCACAAATTATTGACCAGGTACAAACCCTGACCCCTCGCTTCGAGATTGTGCATGAGGGGATGCATATGCAGTCCGAAGGGGCGGAGCAGATTAAACAGGCAATGATTCAGTTGAGCGAGTCAGCGCAGCAGACGGTTGAATCATTGCGCCAGTCAAATAGTGCTATTGATCGTTTGAATGATGCCGCTCATGGACTTCAGGGTGGTGTATCGCAGTTTAAGATTAATTCCTGATGCTCTTTGTTATCTTCCATGTCGGTGATGACCGTTATGTTATCGATGCCTGCAAGGTAGTTGAAGTAGTACCGCTGGTTAGGTTGAGCAACTTCTCAAATACACCAGATTATATTACAGGGTTATGTAACTATCGCGCACAGCCTGTGCCGGTGGTCGATATCCGCTACCTGTTTGAAGGAATCCCGTCAAAAGCGGTGATGAGTACTCGCATCCTGTTGGTTAACTACAGTAGTTACAGTGGTCATGAGCATCTGCTCGGTGTAACTGTTGAATATGCTACGGAAACAGTCAAACTTGATGTTGAGCGTTTCCATCAATCGACACGGAACCCCTCTGAAGAGAATTATATCTCGAATATTATGACAGATAAGCATGGGATTATTCAGTGGGTGGATGTAGATCGACTGTTATCCAGGCGCGACTATGACACCCTCTATGGCAGCCTGGCTGAAATGGTTGAGTAATGTGCAGCAGGATCGAGGCGCTATTAAAGGAGAAGATCGGGCTTGATGTGAATTCAGTCGGCACGAATTCTGTGCAGAATGCTATTCAGCGCTGTATGAGAGGGGCTAGTTATGATGACCTCAATCAATACTACAGTGTATTGCTTAAGTCGGAGGAAGAGCTGAAGCGGCTGGTCGAAGCGGTTATTATCCCTGAGACCTGGTTTTTTAGAGATGAAGCACCCTTTGAGATGTTGGCTAATAACGCGAGTAGTCGCTGGTTGATGGCTAAAGGTAGCCACCATATCTTAAGAATTTTAAGTATACCCTGTTCTACTGGCGAAGAGCCTTATACCATTGCGATGGCGCTGGATAAGGCTGGTTTTCCTGTTGAACGAATGAAAATTGATGCGATTGATATTAGCCAGCATTCAATCGATAAGGCAAAAGAAGGGTTTTACCGAGAGAACTCTTTTCGCAGTGAAGATCTTACATTTCGGGATACCTATTTTACTCGATCAGGTGATGGGTATCGCTTGAAGCGACGCATCAGGAGGTTAGTCAATTTTCGGCAGGGCAATCTACTAAAGGATGATTTTTCACAGATGGAAGGGGGCTATGACGCGGTGTTCTGCCGTAACCTGCTTATCTACTTTGATAGTGAAGATCAGCAGGCGGCTGTGCGAAGGCTCTATCACCTGCTCTCGCCTGAAGGCATCCTGTTTGTAGGGCATGCAGAGGCAAATAACAATGTTAACCACCTATTTAGTTCTTTGCGTTTACGGGGTGCCTTTGCCTTTGCCAGAAAGGGGGATGGTAATAGCCTATCTAAGTATAACTATGGAGAGAAATTTACTGAGTTTGAGAAAAAATATGCAGCAATTCCTTCGATAAGTACTCGCCCCTCAAATAGTGTGCAGGCTAAGCGTGATGCGCTGGAAAGCCGGCCATTCGCAGCTTATATCGGCTCACATAAACCTGGCAAAAAAGTAGATGAGCAAGCGTTGGTGAGAAAGGCGCGCAGGCTGGCTGATGAAGGGAGACTTGAGGAGGCTGAAATAATCTGTAAGGAGACTGTCTCCTACTTCAGTAATGCCAACGCATATTATCTTCTAGGGGTTGTTTATGAAGCATCGCATAGGCAGAAGATGGCTGAATCGATGTTCAGAAAGGCGATCTACCTGACACCTGACCACGCTGAAGCGTTACTGCATCTGGCGCTTCATATTGAGCGGCATGGGAATGTTGATGAAGCGGCCAGCCTCAGGCGGCGCGCGGAACGAGCAGGAAGGGGGCGAAATGAATAGTTGGCATAGGTGCTTAAATGGGTGAGCCGATCGATAACTGCTGGTCAACTATCGGTATCTGGAGTCGCACAGATAAGAAATGCCCACGCCTTCAGGAGGTGCTCCACTGTCGTAACTGTGATGTTTATGCCAGTGCCGGGCGTAGCCTGCTGATGCGTGAAATACCCAGAGACTACCGGGAGTACTGGACGGTATTACTCGCAAAAGAAGCAGCGACAAAAAGCACAGACGCTTTGTCGATAGTGGTGTTTCGTCTGGGTGACGAGTGGCTTGGGTTGCCGACAAAAATGATCAAGGAGGTTTCTGAGATGCGCCCGGTGCATGGGATTCCCAATGCCAAGAGCGCAGTGGTTAAAGGACTGGTGAATGTGCGCGGTGAGCTGAAACTATGGGTGTCGATGGGTACCTTACTATCCGTGGATAAAGGGGAAAATATCCCTTCGCCGTTATTACGTAAAAATATCCTCGAACGCCTGGTGATCTTTGTTAAAGATAGTGAGCAATTTGTCTTCCCCGTGAGTGAGATCATCGGTACTCACCGAATTTGGCGAGATAATATCCGTGATGTGCCAGTTACTGCCGCTAATTCGATGTATTCCCATCTGGCCGGATTGTTTGAGCTTGATGGGCGGCATGTTGGCCTGCTCGATCAGGAGTTACTCTTTAACTCGCTAAAGAGAAGCCTGTTATGAGTGATGACCTAAGTGGTTTCTCAATGCTGGAACTCTTTAGAACAGAGGCTGAAGGGCAGTTGTCACTGCTCACAGATGGCCTGCTTGTATTAGAGCATAACCCCGAAGCTAGCGAACATCTTGAACCGATGATGCGTGCCTCTCACTCCATTAAGGGTGCTGCACGTATGGTAGAAATTGATCCCGTTGTACGTATCGCCCATGTGATGGAGGACTGTTTTGTTGCAGCCCAGAAGAAGCAGTTAACTTTAAGCAGTCGCGATATCGATGTGCTGTTAAAAGGTGTTGATTTGATGGCGCAGGTAGCAAAACTTGATGAGTCAGCATTGAGCTCCTGGGAGGCAGAGAATAACGCGACAGTGGACTCACTGGTCAGGGCGATCGAAGGGGTACTCGCGGGTGAGAGAGAACCGATCACCGTGGCTGAAAATAGCGAAGCGCAGGTCTCTGTCGAAAAGGGTAGCGTTGCCGAGTCTCAACTCGCTTCATCTGTCACATCCTCTGATGCAGGTGAACCTTCAGTTGCCGGGGCAGGTAGCAGCGCGGTGAGAACGGAAAGCACTCTTTCGGCTGAGGATAATCCCCCGCCAGACAAAGCACCATCACTGGCAGAAGTAAAAGAGCGTGTGTTGCGCGTCAGCACTGAGCGGATGGACCGCTTGCTCGGACTGGCAGGCGAAGCGATGGTAGAGGCGCGCTGGCTGCACCCTCATATTGAATCGATGCAGCGCTTTAAGCGCTTTCAGTTTGATCTGGTGAGTGAACTTGATAGTCTGCGTGAGCGTTTTAATGAAATCTGTGAAGACCCTGTGTTTGAATCCACATTAATCGATCTACAACGTAAGGCGGTAAAGCAGCGAGAGATACTGTCTGATCGGCTTGTTGATCTTGAACACTTTGATTACCGTGCGGCAAATCTAGCAGGAAGGCTTCACCGTGAAGTGCTTGCGAGCCGCATGCGCCCCTTCTCTGATGGGGTAGATGGGTTCCAGCGCATGGTGCGTGATGTTGCACGCTCACTGGGAAAAGATGCACGGCTTGAGATCACAGGCGTTACAACGCAGGTCGATCGTGATGTGCTGGAGATGGTGAAGGCTCCACTCAACCATCTGTTACGTAATGCAGTTGATCACGGCATTGAGATGCCAGAGGCAAGAGTCGAAAATGGCAAGCCGGCTCAGGCTATTGTGAAGCTGGATGCATGTCACCGCTCTGGCATGTTGCTGGTCACTGTTGAGGATGACGGGCGAGGTGTTGACCTTGAATCACTTAAGCAGAAAATTATTGAGCGCGGTTTAAGCAGTGAAGAGATGCTATCTCAAATGAGCGAGATGGAGCTGTTAGAGTTTCTCTTTCTGCCCAGCTTCAGCACGCGCAGTGAAGTGACCGAACTCTCTGGTCGAGGTGTTGGGCTGGATGTGGTGCATGACTCCGTAAAGGAGATGAGAGGCGTGGTCACCATCACCTCAAAAGCGGGCGAAGGAATACGTTTTCAGATGCAGCTGCCGTTGACCCTGTCAGTAATTCGAACCTTACTGGTGGACATTGGTGGCGAAAGCTATGCCTTTCCACTGGCGAGGATAGACCACTTACTGAAGATCTCTGCAGAACAAATCGAGCTCGTTGAAGATCATCAATATATCACCTGGAATGACAACCATATTGGTCTGGTCTCTGCATCTCAGCTATTCGGTGTGGAGCAGGGATCAACAGAAGATCGGCAGCTCTCGGTTGTGATTCTGAGTGACCGCTATGGGCAGTATGGGGTTATTGTGGATACCTTTCTTGGTGAGCGTGAGCTTGCGGTACAGGTGATTGATCCACGCCTGGGAAAAGTAAAGGATATCAGTGTGGCTGCACTGCTTGATGATGGTTCGCCCACTTTAATTATTGATGTCGATGATATGGCTCGCTCCATTGCGAAGCTAATCTCACGAGGGCAGATCGACAAGGTAGGGGGGGGGCGCAGTGAAGATGGTGAGAGGAAGCGGGTCCTGGTAGTCGATGATTCGATAACCGTACGCGAAGTAGAGCGTAAGATGTTAGAGGCCTATGGCTACGAAGTGGATGTGGCCGTCGATGGGATGGATGGCTGGAATGCAGTGCGTAGTGGGGAATATCGCCTTGTGATTACTGATATTGATATGCCGCGGATGGACGGGATTGAACTGGTGCGATTAATTAAACAGGACGAAACATTGAAGGGTTTACCAGTGATGGTTGTTTCATATAAAGATCGAGAAGAAGATAAGTTACTAGGGCTGGAGGCAGGTGCAGACTATTATCTGACCAAGGGAGGGTTTCATGATGAGACATTACGTGAAGCAGTGGTTGATCTGATTGGGGAGGCGGGATGAGGATCGCGATTGTAAATGACACCATGATGGTCGTCGAGGGGCTGAAACGACTCCTCTCTTTAGCTACCGACCATCAATTAGCATGGATTGCGATCAATGGTGAAGAGGCAGTCAATCGATGTGCGGAGGACTTGCCTGATTTGATTTTGATGGACCTGATTATGCCGGTGATGAATGGGGTTGAAGCGAGTCGCCGTATCATGCAGGCCACCCCGTGCCCTATTCTGATTGTCACCAGCTCGGTTGAAGGAAACAGCAGTATGGTATTTGAGGCGATGGGGGCTGGCGTGCTCGATGTGGTCAAAACACCGGAGCTGGGGCGTGCGGGTGAATTCCAGAACGAGCTGGCTATTCTTGATAAAATTGGAACGATCGAAAAATTAACATGTCGTAAACCAGTACGAACAGCCTCCAGGGTTAAGCGCGCACCAATGTTGACAGCTTCACAGCAAAAGCAGGCGCTGATTGTGATTGGTTCTTCTACGGGGGGGCCGCCTGCATTAGCCAAAGTGCTGCAAGCGTTTCCTGAGGATTTTTCTGCCAGTGTCGTAATTATTCAGCATATTGATGCGCATTTTGCTAGTGAGCTGGCTGAATGGCTGGATACGCAGTGCAAGATGATGGTGAAGGTGGCCGAAGAAGGTGAGCGTATCACGCCGGGTGTCGTCTATCTCGCCTCGACGAATGACCACCTGGTGATCTCTGCTCGTGGTCATTTGGCCTATACTGAAAACCCGGTAGAAATAGTGTATCGCCCGTCGGTCGATGTCTTTTTTGAGAGTGTGGCGAGTCACTGGGGTGGTGAGATGACAGCAGTGTTGTTAACGGGTATGGGGCGTGATGGTGCGGCAGGCCTGCTGTTGCTACGCCAGAAAAATATTCACACCATCGCTCAGGATGAAACAAGCTGCGCCGTTTATGGTATGCCAAAAGCGGCCGCTGCATTAGATGCTGCCGTAGAGATTCTGCCACTCGAAGAGATTGGCGCAGTATTACTCAAGCAATATCATAACGTGGCTCAGGCGTGAACATGGGAAGACGGGTATGAGCGAAGATAGTGAACCACAGCCACCTTCGAACATCGCAGTAGAGCCGATCACTGTACTGCTAGTTGATGATCAGCTGATTGTGGCTGAGGCGATTCGGCGGATGTTAGAAAGTGAGCCATCAATCACGTTCCACTACTGCCGAGACCCTAAAAAGGCTGTTGAGATGGCGCTGGAGGTTAAACCAACCACGATCCTCCAGGACCTGGTGATGCCCGATATCGACGGAATGACATTGGTGCATTTCTACCGCAATCATCCCGCGTTGAAGAATACACCAGTGATTGTTCTGTCGAGTAAAGAAGACCCCAAAGATAAGAGCGAGGCCTTTAGCAAAGGCGCTAGCGACTATCTTGTAAAGCTGCCCGATAAAATTGAACTGATTGCTCGGATAGAGGCGCATTCTCGAAGTTTTGTGGCGCAGCAGCAGCGTGATGCCGCTTTCCGGGAGTTGCGTGAACTGCAAAAAGAGCTGGAAATAAAGAATGCCGAGTTACAGCGTCTCTCTGCGATTGATGGTCTGACCGGGGTCCCTAATCGCCGCTCATTCGATGAATACATCACAAAAGAGTGGCGGCGGGCGGTGCGTGAAGAGACCTGTCTTGCACTGCTGTTGATCGATATCGACTTCTTCAAAAAATACAATGACGGCTATGGCCACCAGGGAGGCGACGACTGTTTGCAAAAAGTTGCCACCGCGCTGGCGGGTGCGATGCGCCGCTCATCCGACATGGTGGCCCGTTACGGGGGGGAAGAGTTTGCAGTCGTTTTACCCAATACCGATCTTGATGGCGCAATGGTGATTGCAGAAGAGCTGCGTGCAGTGATAGAACGGTTAGCACTTAAACATGAGTTCTCCGGTGTCGGCGATATCGTTTCGATTTCGCTCGGTGCGGCAGGCATACCACCGCAATGTGGTGATGATTCGGCGAGTTTGATTACGCTGGCAGATGCCGCACTCTATGAAGCGAAAAAGCAGGGGCGTAATCGTTGCTGTCGGGCGAAGCATGAGCATGATGATCAGCGTGGTTAGTCGCGATCAGGGGTGATATTCTGAGTGCGCCCGCTTAATCTTCCTCTCCGGATTTTCCCTCTACTACACGCAGTTCAGGGTAGATTCGCGCTGTTTTGACGGTATTCTCAGCAATCTGCACAATCTCTATCGGATAGCCAGCAATGCGAAGGCTGGTACCAGGTACCGGGATGGACTCCAGGTAGTCAGTGATCAGGCCGTTCAATGTCTTGGGGCCATCGGTGGGGAATGACCACTGCATGGTGCGATTAATCTCGCGCAGATTCGCCCCGCCATCCACCAGATAGCTACCATCTTCCTGAGGGTGGATCTCTTTGATCGTCGTGGCGACATCGGTGGTGAACTCACCGACGATCTCTTCCAGAATATCCTCTAATGTAACCAGCCCCTCGATATCGCCATACTCATCGACCACCAGACCGATGCGCCGTTTCTGGCGCTGAAAATTCAGTAGCTGCGTGTTTAGCGGTGTTCCTTCCGGCATAAAGTAGGGCTCTTTTGCAATGCTGAGTAGTGTCTCTTTATTGAACTCCTCCTTGTGGATATAGGGGAGCGCGTTACGGATATGCATAATGCCGAGCACGTTGTTAATGTTCTCACGGTAGAGCGGTAAGCGAGTGTGCTGACAGCTGGTGAGCAACTTTACAATCTCCTGAATATCATCATCAAGATCGATGCCGATGATCTCATTGCGTGGCACCATGATATCTTCAATGGTGACCTTCTCCAGATCCAGGATATTGAGCAGCATCTTCTGGTGGCGTCGCGGGATCAGCGCTCCCGCCTCATTCACCACGGTGCGCAGTTCATCCTGTGTCAGTTGTTGCAGGGCATCGCTGTTAGGGGTCACACCCAGTAGTTTTAGCAGGTTATTGGCGATGATATTGATCGCCCACACCATCGGGTAACAGATGATCAACAGCGGTTTCAGTACGAGTGTTGCCGGAAACGCAATATGCTCGGGGTTAAGTGCCGCCTTGGTTTTAGGGGTGACCTCCGCAAACAGCAGGATGACAAGCGTCAGGATGCCTGCCGCGGCTGCAATCCACGCCTCCCCAAAATATTTGATAGCGATGATGGTGGTGATCGACGAGGCAAGAATATTAACAAAGTTATTGCCCAGTAAAATCAGGCCGATAAGCCTGTCCGGTCGATTCAACAATTTCTGTGCGCGCTTAGCACCAGGGTGGCCAGTTTGCGCCAGGTGGCGCAGGCGATAGCGGTTGAGGCTCATCATTGCAGTCTCGGAAGCAGAGAAAAAAGCCGAGCTGAGTAGCAACAGGAAAAGTATGATGAGCAGCGTGGTTAGTGAAATATCATCCACGAGAAGTTACCCTGTTTGAGGTTCGGTTAGCTGGGGTGGAAAACGCGGGGGGCATCGGGCTACTTAAGTACCACTTCAAGGACAAGCTTGCTACCAAGGTAGGCTAACAGTACCGCACTAAAACCACCCAGCGTCCAGCGGATCGCCTTTTTGCCACGCCAGCCATATTGCCAGCGCCCCCATAACAGAATTGCAAACACAAGCCATGCCGTAATTGAAAAGACTGTCTTATGAACCAGATGCTGGGCAAACATGTTTTCGATAAAGAGCGCGCCCGTGATGAGTGAGAGACTATAGAGTATGAAACCCAGCCCGATCATCTGAAACAGCAGGGTTTCCATCGTCTGAAGGGGGGGCAGGGTGCGGATGAAGCCGCCCGGGTGCTGATTATGCAGGTGGCGATCCTGTATCGCTAACAGTATCGCCTGCACTGCAGCGATACTCAGCAGGCTATAGGCGACGATCGAGATCACAATATGGATCCCAATCTGTGTTTTTCCTGCTTCAACAATGTAGTACTCCGACGGGAAAACCAGTTCAAGAGAGATCGCCAGTGCTGCCAGTGGTAGAACCACGATGCCAAGGTTCTCGACAGGCCTGGTAAGCGCAGCGGTCAGCAGGATGAGGGCAATGAGCCACGAGAGCAGCGAGACCGCATTGAAAAAACCGAAATTGATCCCCTGCGGGGTAAACATGTTGACAGCCAGAACAGTTGCGTGCAGTGCCACTGCCACCAGACCGAGCAGAATTAGTCGGCTCTTATTTTTTATCTCAACCTTTTTTGTCAGGCGCATTGCCAGCAGGGTTGCGGTGACAAGGTAGCAGGCGATGGCGGCGAAACTGATTATTATATTGCTCATATTGGGTCAGGGATTTTCATATAAGGCAGAATGATGACACAAGCCATGAAGTCATTGAAGAGGTGTTTTCGTTAAATATTTAACTTAATGGATAAAATTAGCTTAAAAGATAAATGAAAATGTCGATAGATATGATAGTGTTGCGATGTCGCAGCGCACCGTAACAGACCATATTAACACCATATTCATGGCGATACATGGCGCGTTAAGGGATTTTAAGGCGGATTTAAGGTGAAATGGCAGGATGATTTCAAAAATACATTTCAATACGTACCATGAAAAGTCATTAGTTTATGGTGTCGCTTTCTTAATTGAGCGAACTGAAAGCGTCAATTCGGGAAGCATAGAATGAAATTGCGTGTGCTGGGCTGTAGTGGTGGGATCGGGAATGGATTACGAACGACCTCACTGCTGATCGACGATGATATCCTGATTGATGCCGGAACCGGTATCGGAGAGCTCACGCTGGAAGAGATGGCGAAGATTCGTCACGTCTTTGTTACCCACTCCCATCTGGATCATATCGCCTGCCTGCCGTTAATGGTCGACAGTATTTTTGACCAGCTTAAGCAGCCGATTATGATTCATGCTCAGGCCCCGACGATTGAAGTACTGAAAAAACATATCTTTAACTGGGCGATCTGGCCTGACTTTGCCAAGTTACCGACCCCGGAAATCCCTGTGATGGCCTACGATGTCCTTTCACCGGGTGAAACCTGTGAACTTGACGGGCGCTCGTTAGAGATGATCCCTGTTAACCATATTGTCCCGGCGGTGGGCTACCGGGTCGCCTGTGACAGCGGTGTGTTTGCCTTTACCGGCGACACAGTGACGAATGACACCTTCTGGGCCGCGCTAAATGCGCACGAACGACTCGATCTGCTGCTGGTTGAAGCCGCATTTGGCAATAAAGATAAAGAGTTGAGCCTCAAGGCGCGCCACTACTGTCCATCGCTACTGGCTGAAGACCTAAAAAAACTTCGCCATGCGCCGGAGATCTTTGTGACCCATAACAAGCCGGGCGAAGAGCAGCGCATTTTTGATGAATGCCAGCAGTTAATGCCAGAGCGACACCTGAAACGCCTGCTTGGCAATCAGGTGTTTGAGTTTTAAATTGATCCCGCCGAAGTCGCCTCCGGCTTCAAGCCCGCTTATCTATGGTCGGTGAAACGTGTATCATTGACCGACTGTAATAGAAACCAATCAATTTAGAGAGTTTTCGATGTTTGATGGCTTAAGTGAACGCCTGGGTCGCACCCTTAAAAATGTCCGTGGTCAGGGTCGATTAACCGAAGACAATATTAAAGATGCGCTGCGTGACGTCCGCATGGCGCTACTGGAGGCCGATGTCGCCCTGCCGGTGGTGCGCGAGTTTATCACGCGTGTCAAAGCGCGCGCAGTAGGTAAAGAGGTGCTGCTGAGCCTGACTCCTGGGCAGGCCTTTATAAAAGTTGTCAGCGATGAGTTGACGATCACCATGGGTGAGGCGTGCGAGCAGCTTAACCTCAGCACGCAGCCGCCCGCGGTGATTTTGATGGCTGGCCTGCAAGGTGCGGGTAAAACCACGACGGTTGCGAAACTAGCACGTTTTTTAAAGCAGAAGCAGAAAAAGAGCGTGCTGGTGGTGAGTGCCGATGTCTATCGTCCCGCTGCGATTGAACAGCTGAAGGCGCTGGCGACTGAAGTTGAGGCAGAGTTCTTTCCGAGCGACCCCTCGCAAAAGCCGGTCAAGATCGCCAGAGCGGCGATCAAACATGCGAAAAAGCAGCACATTGATGTGGTGATCATTGATACCGCAGGACGTCTGCATGTCGATCACGAGATGATGGATGAGATCAAAGAGATTCACGCAGTGGCTGAACCAATCGAGACACTGTTTGTGGTCGATAGCATGACCGGTCAGGATGCGGCCAACACCGCCAGGGCCTTTAATGATGCGCTGCCGTTGACAGGGGTGGTGCTGACCAAGACCGATGGTGATGCGCGTGGCGGTGCCGCGCTCTCGATTCGCCAGATTACCGGCAAGCCGATCAAGTTCCTTGGCGTGGGCGAGAAAAACGAGGCGTTAGAGCTGTTTCATCCAGACCGGGTCGCTTCGCGGATTCTGGGGATGGGGGATGTGCTGACGCTGGTTGAAGAGGCCGAAGGTAAAATCGACCGCGACAAGGCGCAGAAGCTTGCCAATAAAATGAAAAAGGGCAAGGGTTTCGATCTGGCAGATTATCGAGACCAGTTGCAGCAGATGAAAGGGATGGGGGGTATCGCGGGGATGATGGATAAAATCCCGGGGCTTTCGAATATCCCAACGGAGGCCAAAGGGCAGATCAATGACAAGCAGTTTGATCGCATCGAGGCGATGATCAACTCGATGACGCCGCATGAGCGCAGTCACCCCGAGATCATCAAGGCTTCCCGCAAGCGTCGCATTGCGGCGGGTTCAGGAGTGCAGGTGCAGGAGCTCAACCGTATGCTAAAGCAGTTCACCCAGATGCAGAAGATGATGAAAAAGATGTCAAAGGGGGGGATGGGCAAGATGATGCGTGGCCTGAAAGGACAGATGCCCTTCTAATAAAATCAATGGGTTGGGTTGTATTCCCGCTCTGTTTATTAGCTGATTGTCTGTTAATCCCGGCTGCTGGTCTGGTAAAATCGGTGCGAGGTGAAAATAGACTTTCCTAAGTGCCTGCTTTCACGTAAAATGTCGTGCTTTTCCGCCCTCGAGTAAACGCTTGGAGGCATATTTGAGACAGAAACAAGAGGAAACAAGTTACTCATGGTAACGATACGTTTAGCACGTGGTGGCGCCAAGAAGCGTCCTTTCTACCACATCGTGGTAGCGGACAGCCGCAGAGCCCGCGACGGTCGTTTTATTGAGCGCCTTGGATTTTTTAATCCGGTTGCCCAGGGAAACGAAGAGAAATTGAGGCTCGATAACGACAGACTGAACTACTGGGTTTCTCAGGGTGCTCAGCCGTCAGATCGCGTTGCAAAACTGGTTAAGTCACAGGAAGCTGCCTGATTAATTAGGAAATGTCTGGGATGAGTGATCGATCAGCGATTTTGGTCGGCCGTATTTCAGGCATTTATGGCGTACGTGGCTGGGTAAAGGTCTACTCTTATACGCAGCCACGGGAAAACATCCTTGAGTACCTGCCGTGGCAAGTGGGTTCTGAGGATGGCGGATGGCAAACCATGAAAGTGGTTGCCGGCCGTCCGCAGGGAAAAGGTATCGTTGCCCATCTCGAAGGGTTTGATGATCGAGACAGGGTGAGATCGCTGATAGGGCTGGATATTAAAGTCAGCCGCGACCAACTGCCGCAGGCCGCTGAAGATGAGTACTACTGGGCGGATCTGGTCGGTCTGCAGGTAACGACTGTTGAAGGTGTAGCGTTGGGTAAGGTTGATCACCTTTTTGATACAGGTGCCAATGATGTGGTGGTGGTGAAGGGTGATCGAGAGCGTTTGATCCCGTTTGTCCGCAGAGATGTGATTACCGATATTGACCTTGAAAAAGGGGAGATACGGGTAGACTGGGATCCGGAGTTTTAGCAGTGCGAGTTGATGTCATCTCGCTTTTTCCGCACATGTTTGATGCGTTGACGCAGGATGGGATTACCGGTCGGGCGATTACACGGGGCTTATTACAGCTGGCAGTGACCAACCCGCGGGATTTTACCACTGACCGACATCACACCGTGGATGACCGCCCTTATGGCGGTGGCCCCGGGATGGTGATGATGATGCCACCACTGCGTGATGCCATTAAGGCCGCGCGTGAAGTGCAGCGCGAGCAGGGTGGTGGAGAGAGCAGCGTGATCTATATGTCGCCTCAGGGGCGACGACTGGATCAGCGGCTGGCGACTGAACTGTCGCAGATGCCGAATCTGATTCTGGTAGCAGGGCGCTATGAAGGGATTGATGAACGCCTGCTTGAATCGCAGATTGATGAAGAGATTTCAATCGGTGATTATGTGTTGAGCGGTGGTGAGCTGGCAGCCATGGTGGTGATCGATGCGGTAACACGTCTCCTGCCCGATGCGCTCGGTCATGAAGAGTCGGCGCAGCAGGATTCGTTTGTCGATGGATTGCTGGATCACCCGCACTACACCCGCCCTGAAGTGGTGGATGAGATGGCGGTGCCAGAGGTGCTGCGTAGCGGTAATCACCCGTTGATTTCACGCTGGCGGCAGCAGCAGGCGTTGGGAAGAACATGGTTAAGGCGTCCTGATTTACTGGCAGGCGTTGAGTTGAATAATGAACAGCGACAGTTGCTGGATGAATTTATTCAGCGGCATGAAAGACAGAGTAAAAATTAATTAAATACACATTGGTGATAGCAGGAGTAAGACGTGAGCAACATCATTAAACAGATCGAAGAAGAACAGATGGGCCGAGAAGTGCCACCGTTTGCACCTGGTGACACCATCGAAGTAAAAGTACGCGTGAAAGAGGGTGAGCGTGAGCGTTTACAGGCTTTTGCGGGTGTGGTTATCGCCAAGCGTAACCGCGGCCTCAACTCTGCTTTTACCGTACGTAAAATCTCTTACGGTGAAGGTGTGGAGCGTGTCTTTCAGACCTACAGCCCGAATGTGCAGGAGATCACTGTGATCCGCCGTGGCGATGTCAGGCGTGCCAAACTCTACTACCTGCGCAATCTGCGTGGTAAGGCTGCCCGTATTAAAGAGAAGCTTAAAAGATAGAGGGTTTTCCTCGTCTCAATTACGAGCTCTTAGCGTTGATAAAAAAGAGCCAGTGGTCAGCGCCGCTGGCTTTTTTTATGGGCTGGATTGCACTGCGCTTTCATTCTCTCCGTGCTGAATTTGGCGCATAATCAAGGTTAATTAGAATTAGCGACAGGTGGATGGGTGATGCCGACAGATGAGCCAAATTACGATGCTGTGATTGAAACCCCTATCGCCTCAATCTTACTGGGCATTGTCGTAGCAGAAGGTGCGCTGTTGACTATCGCACTGCTGGCCGAGCGCCAGCCACCGCTGCCGCCATCAACCGCAATATCGCGCGAGGTTGTGCGTCAACTGCGCGCCTATTTTTCAGATCCTCATTGGCGGTTTTCTCTACCCGTCACTCAGCAGGGGACACCATTTCAGCAGCGAGTGTGGCAGTTTATGTGCTCCATTCCGGTGGGGGAGACGCGCCGTTATGGTGATGCGGCACAGGCACTCAACAGTGCGCCGCGCGCAGTCGGTGGTGCCTGCCGCCGTAACCCGGTACCGCTTGTGGTGCCGTGTCATCGTATCATCGCAGCTAATGGTCTCGGTGGCTTTAATGGGCGTCGTGATGGTGCGGAGTTAGCGTTCAAGCAGTGGTTGTTGAAACATGAAAGAGTATGATGCTGTTGCCGCAATTGAACGGCTCTCCGAGCATGATAGCGCGTTGATCGACCGCTTTCTTGATGCCCTCTGGATGGAGCGCGGCCTGAGCAGGAATACACTGGCGGCTTACCGTTCGGATCTGCAAAAACTGGCGTTGTGGTTGGCGGAAAATGGACGCACGTTAACCAACGCGGGTCGGCGTGATCTGCTTGGCTACCTTGCTGACGATGTTAAGAAGGGGATGCATGCACGGTCGACTGCGCGTATGCTCTCGACTATGCGGCGCCTCTATCAATACCTGCTGCGGGAAGGGGTGCGGGCAGAAGATCCGAGCGCACAGATCGAATCACCCCGGCTGGGGAGGCCGCTGCCGAAGAGCTTAACCGAAGATGAGGTAGAACGGTTACTCAACGCGCCACAGGTTGCGACCCCGCTGGGACTGCGTGATCGAGCCATGCTCGAGGTGCTTTATGCGACCGGGCTGCGTGTTTCTGAGCTGGTGGGTCTGGAGCTGGCGCAGGTGAGCCTCTCTCAGGGTGTGGTGCGGGTGATGGGCAAAGGTGGCAAAGAGCGGCTGGTGCCGATGGGCGAAGAGGCGCTGACGTGGATCGAACAATATCTGGCAATGGCGCGGCCGGGGTTGCTGAATGGCCAGCAGAGTAACGCGTTATTTGTTACCCGTCGAGGCGGTGCGATGACACGCCAGGCTTTCTGGTATCTGATTAAGCGCCACGCACTTCATGTTGGGATTACCAAACCACTCTCACCGCATGTGATGCGCCACGCCTTTGCATCGCACCTGCTCAACCACGGCGCTGATCTACGGGTGTTACAGATGTTGCTTGGCCATAGTGATCTCTCTACCACACAGATCTATACCCATATCGCACGAGAACGCCTTAAAGAGATGCATGCGACGCACCACCCTCGAGGGTAGCAAGATATTTTAGCCTGAATTCTTGCTATGATATTAAACGCTTGAAGATATTAGATAACTGTAGGACGCATTATGAATAAACGTATATTAGTGGTAATGGCGCTGTTAAGCAGTTTTTCAATATCAGCACTGGCGGATGATAGTGCTGTTCGAGAAACACTTTCCAGGATCATCCCTGGGCAAGCACCCGACTTGATCGAAGAGACGCCCTATAAAGGGCTTTATGAAGTGGTCTACGGTTCGGATATTTTTTATCTTTCAGAGAACGGGCGTTATCTGTTTCAGGGCGATATGGTGGACTTGACGACCCAGGATAATCTCACCGAAGCGCGGCGAACCAAAGGCCGGCTCAAATTGATGGATACCGTTGCGCTTGACACCCGGGTTAGCTTTAAACCACAGGGGGGAGTGCCTGTTCATGTGGTTGATGTTTTTACTGATGTCGACTGTTTCTATTGCCAGAAACTGCATAACGAGATGGCGGATTATCTGAAAGAAGGGATTGAGATTCGTTATCTCGCATTTCCGCGTGCCGGCGTCGGCAGTCACTCATATGAGAAGATTGTCTCGGTCTGGTGCGCTGAAGATCAGAAAGCAGCGATGACGCTGGCGAAAAATAAGCAGCAGCCTGAAAAGCGTGAATGCGATAATCCGGTCAAGGAGCATATGGCGCTGGGTCGACAAATTGGGGTCAGCGGTACACCTGCGCTGGTTTTCTCTGACGGCACGTTGATGCCTGGCTACCTTCCAGCGAGCCAGCTTAGAAAAATACTGGATGAAAAGCTGGCGAAATAGGTGTTGATGAGAGTCTGCTGATGTTAAAAAATATTCATATTTTTACGGCGCTGATTAGTTTCACGCTCTTTTTTATCCGCGGTTTATGGGTGATGAAGGGCTCCGCAATGATGCAACAGAAGTGGGTGAAAATAGTCCCGCATCTCAATGATACGCTCTTGCTTGGCACCGCCATCGCGTTGACTATATCGATTGGCCAATACCCTTTTTCTGATGGGTGGCTGACCGCTAAATTGCTCGCGCTTGTGGCTTATATCTGCCTTGGAATTGAGGCGCTTCGTCTCGCCAGAACCGATATCGGTCGTGCCGCTGCATGGCTGGCGGCGCTGGTGGTTTTTCTCTTTATTGTCTCGGTTGCAGTGACCAGGATGCCGTTTGGCTTCTTTTATCCATTGGTGCTCTAGAAGTTTGCTCTGGTACGGCCCGTTAAAAAAGAGCTATCTCCGGGAGTGGATGCTGTTAGCTCAGTGTTGACCACTCTGGCCGGGCTGTTCTCCGTCTGCCCAAGAAAGATACTGCGGTAGCAGACAAAAATATAGACAGGCAATAGCGGAAAGATCACAAATACAAGCATATTGGCTACCGCCATTGTACCCAGTAGCAAAACTGCCCATAGCACCAGCGCGGTACACATCGTCTGGAAGTTGATGATGATCGCGCGATGACTCAGTGCCTTTGCCTCGGCATAGGGCAGCTCATGAAATAGCATCAGTGGAATGCAGAAGATCGTACGCAGCAGAAACATCGCCAGTAACATAAAATAGAGCATGGTTGCGAGCAGCTGCAGCATAAAAAATAGCGGCATCTCTTTCTCAAATAACATGCGATCCACTACGCTAATACAGGCGCTTAACAGGTCTCGGTCCAGGTGCATCGAGAGGCTGATCAGCCAGAAGCCGGATCCCACCAGAAAGGCCATCAAGGTCATTTTTAAAAAAGATTTCTGTTCTGGAATCAATGCATGCGCCCGTTCGCTGATGCCGATCTTGCGTGAGTTATCGGATGAAAAGGCCAGCAGCAGAAAATCACTAAAAAAGAGATGCATCACAAATGCGACGAAGAGCAGAAATAGCGGCAGCAGTACCAGGGGGTGGGTCTGCTCTGCAAGCGTGGCAAAGGCACGAATAGTAAAAAAGAGGATGATAAAAAATGTGCCGATGGAGGCGATGAAAAGTGGAAAACGGCGGGCAATCAGGCTAAACGACTCTTTAAACCAAAGTGGGATCTCTTTGATATCCACTTTTTTGGGTTCTAGTGTCTTCATGGTGGCCGCTTTCCCCTAATTTCTGCTATTGCAAAACTGGCTGGCAGGATGCCTCTCTCTGCTGGAGAAAAACAGTATAGGATTTGTGGTTTTTTTGGTCAACAGGTGCTGTGAGTTAATCATCGTAGAATGGGTCAGATTGGGGGCTAGCGGTTCAATGCCTGCTGATACTCCTGCCGGAAATGGTCAAGCGAGCCTTTCAGTAGCGTCACGGCCCCATCGACCAGGTGGCAGCGGCCACTACCGGGTAGCATCTCACTCAGGCTGATTAGCGATTTGAGATCTTCGGTGCAGCCTCCACCGGTGGCCATTTTCTTGGTGAGCTGTGCCATCTCCCGTGTCCCGCTGGTGCAGGGTGGGCACTGCCCGCATGAGGCGCGAGAAAAGAAATCGAGATACTGCGCTATGTGCGGAATGATGGGGTTTCCTTCGGCGACGACAATCATCGCGCCCGTTCCCAACGCGGCCTGGTGCTGTGCAAGTGAGTCAAAATCGAGTGCCACTGCTAACGCATCAGCCCCCAGTATTGAGCTGGATGGCCCGCCGGTAAAGACCGCTTTTAACCTGCGGTTGTCACGCAGGCCGCCTGCCTGCTGAAAAACAAGTGATGCCAGTGTCGTCCCCATCGGCAACTCATAGGCGCCAGCGGATACCACATCACCGCTGACACAGTAGATTTTGGTACCACTACAGTGGCCATGCCCAAGGGACTGAAACCAAGCTGCACCGTTACGCATAATATGTGATACGTTGGCGAGAGTCTCAATGTTATTAATCAATGTTGGTTTCCCGTGAACGCCGGCAGTTGCCGGATAGGGGGGCTTGCCACGAGGGAAGGGAAAATTGCCCCCAACAGATTCAATTGCCGCAGTCTCCTCGCCTGCAATGTAGTGGCCCGGGGAGGCGGTGAGCGTTAATTGCAGCGCGCTCCCCAGTTGCGCTGATAGCTGCTGAAGATAGTGGCTCTGTCGCCATTGGGTTAGCGCTTCAGACAATATTTGATACGCGCGCTTCAGGTGAGGGTTGATATAAAAGATGATCTGATTGATGTTTGTCGCGAGCGCAGCAATTAAGGCGCCTTCAATGACCTGATGTGGCGACTCCTCTAACAAAAGCCTGTCTTTAAAGGTACCCGGCTCATCTTCATTGCCGTTGCAGATGAGATAACGGTCAGTGATGGGCGGCTGCGCAGCCACCGTTTGCCACTTTTGATGAGCAGGAAAACCGCTGCCGCCCAGGCCGCGCAGCCCCGCTGCTTTAATTGTTGGGATGATTGTTGATGGGTCGTGCAGCGCCGTCGCTAACCCTTTTCCGCCATGCCCCTCTAGCCACGCTGCAAGTTCGGTACAGCAGTTGTCTGGATGACGTAACAGCTGATCAGGTGTGGTTGTCATGCACTCTCTCGATTAAAACTGGCGTAGTGGGGGAAGAGTAGCGGTCCTTGCTGTCCACTGTTTTTGATATTGTGCTGTTGCCGTTCATGACGGAAACGTTCTAAATGGGCAAGTGACCGTTCTGTGTTGTCTGGCATCTCACGTGCGGCTGCGGCAGCTCCTGCGCGTCGACCAAAGCTGATGATCTCCAGCAGCGCATTGCCCATGATGCGGTTTTTACCGTGAATCCCACCGCTCACCTCGCCGGCACAGAAGAGCCCCGGGATCGTCGTTTCGCACGCTTCGTTAATGACGACCCCACCATTTTGATAGTGAAGTGTCGGACAGACCAGGAGGGGGGAGTGGTAGGGGTCGATTTTCGCTTTGTCACAGAGGCTGATGAACTTGGGGAAATGTTTTGCAAGCATGCCCGGTTGCTGCTGTTCCAGTACTGGTGTGTCGAGCCATACCCCCTGCCGCCCGCTGGCCAGCGATATGCCGCGTCCTTCGCTACATTCGCGCAAGATGGCGGCGCAGACCACGTCGCGTGGCGCAAGCTCATCGATAAAACGTTCTCCACGACTATTCACCAGTTGTGCACCCGCTGAACGTATCCCTTCGGTGATTAAGGTGCCTGCCAGTGTCTGTGGCCAGGCGAGACCTGTCGGATGGTACTGGAATGAGTCGAGCGCCTGCAGTTTTGCCCCCAGTCGGTAGGCGAGCACCAGGCCGTCACCTGTTGCCCCGACATGATTCGAGGTTGGGTAACCGTTGAGGTGCATACGCCCCAGCCCGCCGCTGGCGAGGATGACAGATTGAGCGTTAACCACACTGTATTTCTGCTGCTCAATTGAATAGAGCAGCGCACCGGTGCAGTGCCCGGAACAATTCGATAAGAGTTCGACCGCGGGGCTGTAGTCGGCAGTGTTGATTTTATGATGCTGGCGTACCGCCTCACGCAGTACACGCATCATCTCAAGGCCGGTGTAGTCACGGTAGTAGAGGATGCGATCAGCAGAGGTGCCGCCCGCACGACGGGTGCAGAGGTTACCCCGCTGATCGTGGTCAAACTGCATGCCCTGCTGAATCAGCCACTGGATCACCGCCGGCCCGTCGAGCACCATCTGTTTTACCAGCTGTTTATTACTACAGTGGTGGCCGGCACGCAGGGTCTCATCAAAGTGAGCCTGGGGTGTGTCGCCGGCCTCGATCGAAGCCTGGATCCCCCCTTCCGCCATGATGGTGTTGCTATCCCCCAGGCGTAGTTTGGTGGCGAGCAGCACATCGGCACCGCTCTCAGCAGCGACCAGTGCGGCACTGCAGCCGGCACCGCCAGCGCCGATGACCAGGATCTCGGTCTCGATCTGTTCAGCCGCCGCAAGTGTCTGCTCATCCGTTTGTGAGTCCGACTGCAGTAACGCAGCCAGCTGAGGATGGCAGGGGTCGTGACGGTTGACTCCAATGGTCAGTGGGATGCGGTTATCGCTGGCATAATCGGGATGAAAGCGCTGTAGCAGCGCAGCGTGCTCTTTTTCCGCTGCCCGCTGCGGCCGGTTGAGATCAATGCGATATTCGCATCGAGCCTGCTCAAGAGGTGTGCCGTTGTCCATCGCGTTTAATAGTTAATCGTGAGTTCACCGCGCTGCAGCGCCTGCAGGCGAGCGGCAAGGTTGTCAGGCAGTGGTCTGTTAAAGGCGGTGGTACGACGAGCAAACAGAGCAACATAATTGGGCGCGATATTTTCCGGGCAGCTGGTGGTGCAGAGATCGCACATGACGCAGTTGATGAACAGATCACCCGCGGCTTTGAGTTTCCCCTCATGAGCCAGTGTGATTCCTTTCTCAACATCAATCCCCTTGGGGCAGGCGATAGTACAGCCGTGGCAATGTCGGCAGTGAGCCACCTGAGGAAAGAGATCATGGAGGCGTTGTTCGTCAGCACCTGATGACGGCAGCTGATAGCGGTGGTTTAACAGTGCGGATGACTGTTTCTCAAGGTGTTGAGGGAAGAGCACCTGCATTCCGGCTTCAACACTGCTCTGACACGCCAGCACAAAACGGACCTCAGACTGGCCGCAGTATTTCACCATCATACGGCAGGAGCCGCACACCCCCTCAAGGCAGCTTGCCCTTTTAAAGTGCGGGTGGCCCGATTTCCATAGTGCCTGAATTAGCGAATGGTTGGGTGAGACTGAAAGCGGCATACCGTTGACAGTGATCTCGTGGTAGCTTTCAGAGGTTACGGCTGTGGTCATCGGGCAGTCGGGTTGCTGGCGGTAAAGTGAACAGTATATCAGTTCTTTCTGTCATGACCGCAGTCGCTTAAGTGGCCTTCGCCCTGATGTAATTGTTGGGGATTAAAATGGTTGTTTGCGGCCGTTTTTCCTGGCTACGGTCGAGGTAGTCCAGGGTGTAGTGGAGACCGCGGCTCTCTTTACGCAGGATCGCTGAGCGGATGATCAGGTCGGCAACGAGCGTTAAATTACGCAGCTCGATCAGATCGCTGGTCACCCGGAAGTTGCTGTAGTAGTCAGATATCTCATGCTGTAAAAGATCGACCCGATTTTTGGCACGTTGCAGGCGCTTGTCGGTACGCACGATGCCGACATAGTCCCACATGAAGCGGCGTAGTTCATGCCAGTTATGGGTTACGACAACCTCCTCATCCGAATTGGTGACGCGGCTTTCATCCCACTCAGGCAGGGGTTGCGGTGAACCTGGCTGCTTGAGCTGCTCAAGGATATGGCGACTGGCTGATTCGGCAAACACCAGACATTCCAGCAGGGAGTTGCTCGCCATGCGGTTTGCGCCGTGCATGCCGGTATAGGCGGCTTCCCCAACGGCATAAAGCCCTTCAAGATCGCTGCGGCCGTGAATATCACTCATGATGCCGCCGCAGATATAGTGCGCCGCTGGCACCACCGGGATCGGCTGGCGGGTAATATCGTAGCCATACTCAAGACAGCGTTGATAAATGGTTGGGAAATGCTCCCTGATAAACGTTGCGGGTTGATGGCTGATGTCGAGATGTACATATTCGACGCCGGAGCGTTTCATGGTGTGGTCGATCGCACGTGCGACAATATCACGCGGTGCCAGTTCGGCACGCTCATCGAACTGTTCCATAAAGCGGCTGCCATCAGGCAGGCTGAGCCTGGCCCCTTCACCGCGTAGCGCCTCGGTAACTAGGAATGACTTCGCCTGCGGATGAAACAGACAAGTGGGGTGGAACTGAATAAACTCCATGTTGGCGATGCGGCAGCCGGCACGCCATGCCATTGCAATGCCGTCACCCGAGGCGATGTCAGGATTGCTGGTGTATAGATAGGCCTTGCCTGCACCCCCGGTGGCGAGCACCACGGCACGGGCTGAAAATGCGACCACCTTGTCGTTGTCGCGATCAAGGAGGTAGGCGCCGTGACAGCGGTTATCACGCCAGCCTAGTTTACTGCCGGTGATCAGGTCGATCGCGATGTGGCGCTCGAAGATTTCAATATTGGGGTGTTCACGTGCCTGCTGTGCCAGTGTCAACTCCATCTCGCGTCCAGTGGCATCGGCGGCGTGGATCACACGTCGATGGCTGTGACCACCCTCTTTAGTGAGATGGTAATCGGCACTATCTTTTTTGTTCTGCTCCCTGGTGAAACTGACGCCTCGATCAATTAACCACTGAATACTTTTCGGGCCCTGCTCGACCACGTGACGTACGACTGCCTCATCGCATAGTCCCGCGCCAGCATTCAGCGTATCTGCGGTGTGAGACTCAAGTGAGTCAGTCTCATCTAAAACAGCAGAGATGCCGCCTTGCGCATAGAGTGTCGCACTTTCAGTCAGGGCCTCTTTGGCGACCAGTGCAACCCGCGCACTATCGGCGAGTGTCAGCGCCATGCTAATGCCAGCGGCACCACTGCCAATAATTAGAACGTCATGTTGTTGGGTGCCGGCTATGCTCACTACATCGCTCACTGAGTTGTTTCAGGGAAGGCGGGGATAATACCTGCCAGCCAGGTTCTGATGGAAGATCCATTATAGGTGGCTCAGTGTCCGTTTGTCGCGTCAATTTAGCGGGGTGGTGGGTAATGAGCCAGGCCAAAAAAAGCCCGGTGAGATGGGGGATCTCTACCGGGCTAACCGAGGAAAAATGATGACGGTTGTCTGACGATTATTTCCCTAAAACATCATTCCGAGTGCTCTCTGCAATCGCGGCTGCTTCTGCAATTAGCTCATCTGGCACATTCAGTTCGGCCAGTGTGGCGCCGAGGTTTTCCATAACAGCATCGAAATGGCTATCGTTAAGCCCCTGTTTAACCAGATGAGCGTGCCCTTTACGCATATCTTCACCGGTGTAGTTGTTCGGGCCGCCGAGTGCCATGGTAAGAAAGGCTTTCTGTTTAGCCGCCTGCTTATCCATATCAACCCCTTCAAAGAATTTGTTGATACGCTCATCGGCAAGCACTTTGCGGTAAAAGATATCAACAGCAGCGTTAACGGCCGCTTCACCACCAATGCGTTCATAGACAGAATCCTTATTGGCCTGCGCTGCTTTCTCTTCTGCCGTAAAACCAGCCAGCACATCGGCACGAGTACTCTCTGCGATTGCCGCTGCTTCACCGATCAACTCAGCGGGCACTCCCAGTTCAGTCAGGGTTGCGCCAAGGTTTTCCATGACAGCATCAAAGTGGCTGTTATTCAGCCCTTTCTCGACAAGATGAGCGTGTCCTTTACGCATATCCTCACCGGTGTAGTTATTAGGGCCGCCGAATGCCATGGTAAGAAACGCCTTCTGCTTGGCCGACTGTTTATCCATGTCGACCCCTTCAAAGAACTGGTTGATGCGGTCATCCGCAAGCACCTTGCGATAAAAGACATCAACAGCAGCATTAACGGCAGCATCGCCACCGATACGTTCATAAAGGCTAGCCTGCTTTGATTCTGATGATCCACCTGAGAAAAATCTTGCGATTGCGCTGAACATATTTTTGAATCCTCCGTTACGGCCCATAAGGTGTATATGAGATGCTATTCTATAATTAAGAAAGATATTTTGTAAATAATTTTATTGAAAAAAACGTGGTTATTTTGATAAATCGAGTAAAAACAAATTGGTTAGGGCTGTTTTTTCTGCATGAGTTTGCATCAGCCCTAAATTTAACGCCCATCTAATCGGCGTAAGCAGTAGAAACTTAAATAGGGGAGCGCTATTTGCGTTTATAATAGCGCTCGATAATGTGTGCGATCTTATAATCGCCACTCATTTTTATATTTCATTTAAAGGAGCGCTACGTGCAAATTGCAGATCAAAAAGTTATAACGCTGGACTATGTCCTCAAAGATGGTGAGGGTACTCTCATCGATAGCTCGGAAGGGAAGGGGGATTTTGTCTATCTGCACGGCGCGCGCAATATTGTACCGGGTCTTGAGAATGCGCTAGCGGGTAAAGTGGTGGGTGATGAAGTGAGCGTGGCGGTAGCGCCGGAAGAGGGCTATGGCGAGCGTGAAAACGAGCTGTTACAGACTGTTCCGAAAGATATGTTTGAAGAGGGGGCTGAGATCAATGTTGGGATGCAGTTCCACGCGCAAAGTCCTGAAGGTGAGATGATGATTGTGACCGTGGTGGAGCTTGATGGTGATGATGTGATTGTCGATGGTAACCATCCCCTGGCTGGTGTCTCACTTAACTTTGATGTGAAGGTCATTGATATTCGTGACGCTACTGCAGAAGAGCTGGAGCATGGTCATGCCCACGGTCCGGATGGTGAGCATCACGACCACTAATCACTTACTTGCCAGCACTGCCCCGGCCAGGCTTTATTGAGTCGGCTGGGTTCAATGCGGCCTGTTTTTTTTACCGTATCAGGTCAAGGTAGCGCGGACGGCAAGGCCGCCCATGGCAGAGCGTTTAAATTGCAGTTTGCCTGCGTAGGCTGTCACAATATCGTGGACGATCGCCAGTCCCAGTCCATGCCCATCGACATTTTCTGTGCTGTTTTCATCAATACGGGTGCCGCGCTGAGTGAGTTTTAGCATGGCTTCATCGCTACAGCCAGGGCCATCATCCTCAACCTCAATGAGCAGGCTGTGGTTGTACGAAATCGACAATCTCACCTGATGTTCTGCCCACTTGCAGGCGTTATCCAGCAGGTTTCCTATGAGCTCTAATAGGTCTTCCCTGTCTGCGGCATATTGAATGTTGTGGGCGATAGTCGTGTTGATAACGATGCTCCGTTCCTGATAGATGCGTTGTAACGTATCGACTAAGGGGGGTAGCTCTATTTCGAAACAGAACTGCTGCCCACTGGTTGCCTTGCCCGCCAGCTGCGCGCGCTTTAGCTCTCGTTCCATCAGTTGCTGAATGCGTGAGACACTCTGGTGCAGCTCCTGCTGGAGCTGCGGGGCGCTGCTGAGTTCATCTCGGTCAATCAGCTGTACCATGAGTGACAGTGGTGTCTTAAGTGCATGAGCGAGATTGCCCGTGGCGTTACGGGAGCGTTTCAGGCGCTGCGACATGACGGTTAAAAGCTGGTTAAATTCGCTTACCAGAGGGCGAATCTCAGCGGGAACCGCCTCACTTAATGAATGTGTTTCACCTCGTTCTAGCAGAGCGATCTGTTGCCGCACCTGTTCCAGTGGGCGCAGGCTGTAGCGCAGAATGGTGAGTTGTGTCAGGATAAACAGGATGATAGCAAGGAGCGTTACCGCACTGTACCAGAACATAAACTCTGTAATGTCTTCTTCAATATGGAAGATATCTTCAGCGACGGAAATGGTGACATGCTGGCCACGTTTCATGTATCCACCCTGCCACACCAGCAGGGGCTGCCCCTGGGGGCCTGTTGTGTGGAACTCGTTAACTTCGCCTGGAGAAATTGTCGGCGTTATGATCTCTTCATCCCACAGCGAGCGCGAGCGTAGCGTCTGCGTCGGGCTTTGAATACGGAAATAATGGCCTGAGAATGGCGCGCTATAGACGCTACTGATGCGTTGTTCATTTACAGTGAGACCACCTTCGGTGAACTGCAATGTTGGGAGCAGGTCTTCAGCGTCATGCTGTAGTCGTGAGGCGACAAAGTCCTCGGCAACATGGCGAATGTTGAATGAGACAGCTAGCCACTGCACCAGCATCAATATCACAATGCTGATGGTTAGCCCGACACCAAGGCGTGACTGCAGCGATTTCATCGGGCGGGTGGAGCAAAGATGTAACCCTGGCCGCGTTTTGTTTTAATCAGCTCGTTACCGAGCTTGTTACGCAGGCGCTTGATATACACCTCGATTACATTACTGTCGCGGTCAGCATCATATTCATAGACATGCTCGGTAAGGCGCGACTTTGACAGCACCATGCCGGGGTGGCTCATCATATAACGTAGCAGACGGAACTCTGTGCCGGTTAGCTCATGGGGCGTTCCTGCGATATCTATCACGGTCTGGTGTGCTTCATCCAGCACAAGCCCTGCAGCCTGTAGCTCGCCGATATCCTGTGTCTGACTACGTCGGATCAGAGCATTGAGGCGGACAATTAACTCTTCCACATGAAACGGTTTGGCGAGGTAGTCGTCGGCACCGGTTTTAAAGCCATCCACTTTTTCATGCCAGGCGTCACGCGCGGTAAGGATAATGACCGGCACCTTATTTCCCTGCGCGCGCCAGTGGGAAAGCACCTCCAGTCCTGGTCGCTGCGGGAGACCAAGATCGAGGATCACCACATCATAGGGCTCCTCGAATCCCATGTGTTCAGCATCGATGCCGTTATCCGCAACATCAACAGCAAAGCCCCGATGACGAAGGTCTCTCTTGAGAGCGTTGCTTAGCGGCATATCATCTTCAACGAGTAGTAATCGCATCTAATCATCTTTCTCCTTTTTGATCAGCTCACCGCTGCTGGCATCAAACTCAAACTCCCATACAGTACCGTTTTTATCGAGCAGTTCCAGTTCATAAATATAGCGTCCCTTTTCATGCTCCAGTTCAATCTCAATGATGCGCCCCTGGTGCTGTTGGCGAGCCTTTTTAATGATCTGTTCAAGCGGGAAGATCTTACCTGCATCTTTCAGGCGGCGTGCTTCGTTATGGTCATCACTGGCCATAGCGGTGCCGATGTCGATGGTCAGGGTGATGGCCATCATTGCCGTTGTGAGGTAGCGACTGTTCATTTGTAGTTCTCTATTTCAGGTGGCTTGAGGCGGTGATTACTGTTAACAGGCCATAAGCTAATGTTACGCCTTTTTACGTCCGTTGATCATCGCGCGAATAAGATTTTCACGATGAAGCAGGCTTTCGAATAAAACCCCGACAACATGGATAAAGATCAGTAGCAAGGTGAAGTTGGCAAAGAACTCGTGAACTTCTTCAAGCAGATCTTCAATCACCTCACCGGCGCCACTCATTATTGCGGCCATCGGGCCTGCCTGCTCATCAGCACCGTAGAGCATGATACCGGAGAGGGTGGTGAGGAGGAGCGCTGCAAAAAAAAGTACGATCATCGCGCCTCCCGCAGGATTATGACCAATGTAGCGCCTGGCGCGACAATAGAGCGCCTCTCTGGTATATTCCCAGACCTTCGATGGGCGGTAGATAAAGTCGGAGAAGCGGGCGTGCTCAGTACCGATGAAGCCCCAGATGAAGCGTATCGCCAGTAGCACTAGAATGGCGTAGCCGCTCCAGACATGTAGATCCATAAACTCCTCTTCGGTGATATAGCAGATGGCAAAGGTAACAACCAGCCCCCAGTGAAAGAGTCGAACAAGAGGATCCCATACCTTAATTTCATCAGGGCTTTTCATTGAATTATCCTCGCTATTTCAGTGGAGAAGAGGCTAACAGGGAAAGCTGAAATCAAACTGAAACAGGGTGCTTTATGCGATACAGGCGCGAAAGAAGAGTGGGCTAAATGGTGTCGTGCAAAAGCTCTCATGGTGATTTAACAGACTGTTGAAAACAGAAGCCCTGGGCAAGGGGTTGGCATTGATCTGTTGAGTGCAGCTAACAGGATCGTTTAGCGCATAAAGGGAAGGGGTACGCGCTGTTTTTTGAGGACCCTTTGAGAGACTGAGATCTATTTGATAAGGTCATTTTTTCTCTGGAAGATAAAGAGAACGGGTTTTAGTCCGATAAACGGGTGTTAATGATGAAATCTAAGGATTAATTTTGTTTGGCTGGCGGTTTTTTTTTCTATTTGTTGCTTTATTCGCGGGCTCAGTTGCGGCTGAAATACCACTGGAGGGTAATGCAACAGCATTACATCAGGAGGCTTTGGGCTTTGCGCGTGCGGGAGAGAGTGAGCGGGCGCTGGCGCAGCTTTCACTTCTACGCGCCCATTTTCCGGAGAGGCCGCAGTATTACTACGACTATATCGCCATCCTCGGGTGGGAAGAGCGGGATGCGGAGGTGCTACAACATGCAGATCAGCTTGAGCTTGAGCAATTGCCGCCTTATGTGCTTGAGACGATTGGAAAATCTGCTCGTAATCTGAAACGTTATGATTTTGCAGTGCAGGCATATCAGGCTGCTGTGCAGCGTGCGCCTCTGCGACTACAGAGTCGCCTGGGGCTGGCGCTTGCGCTTAGTGAAAGTCAAAGAGGAGAAGAGGCGTTAGCGGTTATTCGTGATCACAGCGCGGTTGATGATGCTGAAGTGCTGGAATTACTTGAAGCAGAGGCGTACGTCAATATTTCGCTCAAACACTATTTTGCCGCACTGGCACGCTACGAGAAAATTCTTCAGTTAGCCCCCGACCACCTTAATGGTCTGCGTGGGCGTATTTTGATGACCTATCGTCTGGGTGCCCCACATCTGGCGTCTAGCATGGTAAAAAACCACCCAGGTCTACTCACAGCAGATGAAGTGAGTGCGATCAACCGTGATGTTGCCGCAATTTCAATCCGCTGGGGGCGTCTGCCTGCCTTTTCAAGTGATGCTGAGCGAGCGCAAAAGCAGCGAGTAACAGAAGCGGTTGTCTACCTTAAGAGGCGACTCGTTGAATTAAGCGAAGCGGGTCAGGGGGAGAGTATTCAATATCAGCGTGTAGCATTTGATTTGATGGTTGCTCTCCAGGCGCTACAGCGCATGCCAGAAGTTATCGAACTTTACCAGCAGCTGGCTGCGCAGGCAGCAACCTTTTCGAGACATGCATTAATTGCGGCTGCCGATGCCTACTTTATGGTTGAGGAGCCAGAGATGGCACGGGATCTCTATCTTGAGGTGCTCTCTGCTGGTAAACAGACAGTTGCGGTTCAGTTATCACTTTTTTATGCCTACATTGAGTGTGAGGAGTACGATAACGCGATTGAACTGATTGATCGCCTTAATCGCGAGCAACCGGAATGGAAACGGCTCGCAGATTCAGCCAGGCCAGCGCAGAATCCAGATAAAGTCCCGGTTGAGATAACGGCTGCATATGCACGCGCTTATATTGATCAGCTGGCCGAGGCGCAAAACAGACTGGAGCCACTGAACCGGCAGGCTCCGGCCAATCTCGATATTCGTACAAGCCTGGGTTATATCTATTTGTGGCGTGGCTGGCCACGGCGTGCGCTGGAGGCGTTTGAGATCGGTGGTTTTCAGGATCCAGACTACCTTGATGCGGCGATTGGTCGGGTGCATGCGCGCTATGCGCTGTATGAGTTCCCACTGGTCGAGCAGGGCATTGATGCGTTAAATAGACGTTATCCGGAAAGTTCTCGGTTAAAAAATGTTAATCGCCTATGGCAGTTGCATAACATGCGAGAGCTGCGAATCGACTTTTCACGAGGTCTTAGCTCAGGTGTTCAGGAAGGGAGTCGTGACTTAACGTTAAACAGTTACCTTTTCGGCCGTCCGCTACAGTCTCACTATCGCCCCTATCTTCATCACCTCCATGCTCAGGCGCGCTTTCCTGAAGGCACCTCGATTTATCGCCGTATTGGAGCGGGTATCGAATACCGTGGGCGAGACTTGGAGCTGCGTAGTGAGCTGGCGCGTAATCTTGGCGGTGCCGCAGATATTGGCCTGAACAGCGAAGGGGTGTGGATGATCGATGACTACTGGTCGCTCTCTGCCAATCTTGATAGTTATAGTAATGATGTTCCACTGCGAGGGCGTGCCCAGGGGGTTGACGGCTGGGGTAGCGGTATTGGTGTGAGTTATCGTTTTCACGAACTTCGCCGCATCGATACTTCGCTTAGATGGCTGGAGTTCAGTGATAATAACCGGCGTCAAAGCGCCGGGGCTTCACTCGATCAGCGTTTGATCACAAAGGTCGACTATAAGTTGAATGGCATCCTGAGCCTCAATACGTCGAAAAATAGCCGTTCTGGCACACCCTATTTTAACCCTGAAAGTGATGCCACCATTCAGCTCGGTCTCATCAATGAATGGCTGTTGAAACGGCACTATCACTACGCCTATCGCCATCGCCTTACGCTTACGGTTGGGCAATATCAGCAGAAAAACTATGGGGGAAAACAGATCTGGACAGTGCGCTATGAGCATCAATGGAATTTTAATGACCGTACTGAACTGCGTTATGCCATTTCAAGAGGGCAGCGTGCCTACGATGGTGTGACAGAGTTTAGGGAACAGTTTGATCTATCACTGAGATGGAGATTTTAGCGTGAAACGCCTGAGCTTTATGTTGATTATTATCTGGAGCCTGCTTGGCGTGGCGCATGCACAGCCGCCATCACAACGTTTTATTACATTGAGTTATCACGATGTCAGTGATGATGCGGTGCTGTCTGGCTCGAGTAGCATCATGTTCATCAAGAGCGCCGAGCTGGTTTCACAGTTTTCATGGCTACGTGAACAGGGCTATCAGCCAGTGAGTATGGAGCAGATCATCGTCGCACGGAACGGTGGCAGGCCGTTGCCAGACAGGGCGATATTATTGAGTTTTGATGATGGTTATCGAAGTGTCTATACCCGTGTTTTTCCGCTGCTAAAACTATTTAATTACCCGGCGGTGATCGCACTGGTTGGGAAGTGGATGGATGTGCCGGCCGGAGAGATGGTCGCCTACGGTGATGAACAGGTGCCGCGTGAACATTTTCTTGAATGGCACGAAGTGAATGAGATGGTCAGCTCTGGCCTGGTTGAGGTCGCCTCGCATAGTTATGATCTTCATCGGGGTATCAGCGCCAACCCACAGGGGAATAGCCAGCCGGCTGCCGTAACACAACGTTATGATCACGTGAGTGGCCGCTATGAGAGTGAAGCCCAGTTTAAACAGCGTCTGCGAGATGACTTAACAAAAAGTGTCAACCAGATTAAAAAACACACTGGCAAAGCACCACGAGTGCTGGTCTGGCCTTACGGTGCCTATAACCAGGTCTCCATCGACATTGCTACCAGTGTGGGGATGCCCTACACCATGAGCCTCGATAGTGGGGGCAGCCACCTCTCTGAGCTTTCCAGTATTAAGCGTGTGCTGGTTAAAAACAACGCAACACTCTCTGACATGGTCTGGGACCTGCAACCCTGGAAAGAGCCACCAGTGCGCGTCGCCCATGTCGATCTTGATTACGTTTATGATGATGACCCTCGACAGCAGGAGAAAAACCTCGGGCTACTACTTGACCGTATCAAGTCACTACAGATCAACACAGTCTATCTTCAGGCCTATGCTGATCCGGATGGTGATGGTCACGCCGATGCACTTTATTATCCCAATCGGCATCTACCGATGCGCGCCGATCTCTTTAATCGCGTTGCCTGGCAGTTGCGAACCCGTGCTGGAGTGAGTGTATACGCCTGGTTACCAGTGCTCGCTTATCAGTTTAAGGATGATCATCCACTGTCAGCATATTATGTGAAAAGCGTGCCGCATCCACATGGCGTTATTCCCGACGACTCTTACCGTCGTCTCTCGCCCTTTCACCCGCGGGTTCGAGAGGTGATCGGTGATATCTACGAAGATCTCGCCAGGCAGGCTAATTTCGCCGGCCTGCTGTTTCATGATGACGCCTATTTGAGTGACTTTGAGGATAGCAGCCCGTGGGCGCTGCAATATTATCGTGAGGAGCTGGGGATGGTTGATTCCATTGAACAGATCCGGCGCGATCCTCTACTGTTGAATAAATGGAGCAGAGGTAAAACAGAGGCATTAATTGAGTTTACTCATTATCTGCGTGACCGCGTAAAACAGTATCGCTCCGATATAAAGACAGCCCGTAACCTCTATGCACGTGTGATTCTACAGCCAGAGTCTGAAACATGGTTTGCTCAGTCGTTACCGCTCTTTGTTGAAAACTATGATTATACTGCCGTGATGGCGATGCCTTATATGGAAGAGGCGGCAGATGCAGATGAATGGCTGGCATCGCTGGTCTCTCATGCCATTGAGCAGGTAGGAGAGCTGAGCAGCGTGGTTTTTGAATTACAGAGCATTGACTGGCGAAATAAAAAGCCGATTGACTCGCTAGAGATCGCACGCCATATGCGACTACTGCAGCGTAAGGGGGTGTTAAATTTTGGTTACTATCCAGATGATTTCATTAGAAACCACCCGCTGCTGGATGTGATCCATCCAGAGTTCTCTCTCAGCAACTACCCTTATGTGGAGCAGTGATGGCTGAATTGATTGATCAAGTTGTCAATGGAATGCTTAACTTTGCATTTTATTACCCGCTGTTTATGGCATACCTGTGGATGGTGGGCGCACTCTATTACTACTACCACTGGGAGCGAAGTTCAGGCGCAGCGATTGACCAACCACCCGTATTAAAAGAATATCCCCCTGTTTCTATTATCGTACCCTGTTTTAATGAAGGGGGTAATGTTCGAGAAACAATCACACAACTGACGCTGCAGGAGTATCCAGCGTTTGAAATCATCGCCATCAATGATGGTAGCCCCGATGATACAGGGGTGATACTCGATGAGCTCAGTGCACAATACCCGCAGCTCCGAGTTGTTCATCTGGCTAAAAACGAAGGCAAGGCGGTAGCGTTGAAAATGGGAACGCTGGTGTCGAAGCATGAGTTTCTGGTCTGCATTGATGGTGATGCGCTGTTAGATGAGCATGCCATTAGCTGGATAATGACCCACTTTATTAACGGTCCGCGTGTGGCCGCCGTCACCGGTAATCCACGCATACGCACTCGCTCAACACTGCTGGGAAAGATTCAGGTCGGTGAATTTTCCGCTATTATCGGCATGATCAAAAGAGCTCAGCGTATCTATGGTCGAATATTTACCGTTTCGGGTGTCGTGGCCGGGTTTCGTAAAAGTGCGCTGCATGATGTCGGTTACTGGAGTACCGATATGGTGACAGAGGATATCGATATCAGCTGGAAGCTACAGCTGCGCCACTGGGATGTTCGCTTTGAATCACATGCCCTCTGCTGGATCTTGATGCCTGAAACCCTGGCGGGGCTATGGAAACAGCGCATCAGGTGGTCGCAAGGCGGCACGGAGGCGCTCATCAAATACCTGCCGCGTATTCCACATTGGCGTATGCGGCGCATGTGGCCGGTCTATCTCGAATATTTTACCAGTGTGCTCTGGGCTTATGTCATGTTGTGTGTCTTCGGTTTATGGGTTGCAGGGCAGTTTATTGAGTTGCCTCCACCGCTCTCTATTCCAACGCTGTTACCCGGCTGGAATGGTGTGGTGCTTGGTGTTACCTGTTTGTTGCAGTTTGCGATCAGTCTCACCATTGATTCACGTTATGAAAAAGGGATTGGAAAAATCTACTATTGGATGGTGTGGTACCCGCTTGTGTTCTGGCTGTTAAGTGTTGCGACTACGGTGGTTGCTGTGCCAAAAGCGCTATTTAAAAAGAAAGGCGCCCGTGCTACATGGGTTAGCCCTGATAGAGGTGTACGTTAATGAATCCTCATATTATTCAGCGCCCAGATATGCAGACCTTACGTCAGCGATTCGGTTATAGCTTTCTAACCTTTCTGTTCTGGGTGATCTGGTTTTATCTCTGGATACCGCTGCTAAGTTTGGCGGGTTGGCTGTTTGGTGTAGAGATTTTTTATGATGAGATGGTGGTGCGGGAAGGGTTGCAGACACTGCTCGATCTGCTGGGGTTATACGTTCTGGTGATCTTTCTGATTAGTGCCACACTGGGGATCTGGGCGGCGGTTAACCTGTGGCGGTTTCGGGGAAAAGAGCGCCGCAGTGCGCGAGTAGCAGTCGATGATGCATCACTGGCCGATGATTTTGGTGTGACCACTGAACAGGTTGCCTGCTGGCGTCAATCTCGACGCCTGCTGATGAGTCATGATGAGCAGGGTAATATCATCGCGACGACTTCGCAGGAGCAGGATCGATAGTGCCAGTTCACCTCTCGCTATAAATATTTATCGGACCACACCGCGTATTCATTGCCGTTAGGGTCGCAGAAGTGGAAACGCCGCCCGCCGGGGAAGGGGAATATCGCTCTTTTGATGGTGCCGCCCGCCTGTTCGATTTTCTGCTGCGTCTGTTCCAGGTCTCGACTGTAAAAGACGACAAGTGCGCTGCCATTTTCGACGGTGGCGATTGAATCTGTTTTGTAAAAACCACCATTAAGCCCTTCGTTGTTAAAGGTGGTGTATTCATCGCCGTAGTCAACAAACTCCCAGCCAAATGCGGTGCTAAAGAATGTTTTGGTTGCCGTGATATTTTTTGATGGGAACTCAACGTAGCTGATCTTTTCATGTTGTGTCATCTTTAAACGCCCCCCCGGAAAGTCGATATGAACAGCAGTATACCGCCTCTTGTTTTGCGATGCATTTTGTTGCTGAGTGCTAGCTGATTTTGTAGTCGCCTCTCCATGCCTGCTTGCGGCAAAGCCCCTGCATGTCACAATAGCCGCAGGTTGCTTCGTCTCCCCACGCCGGTAATGGCCTGCCGTCGTTGATTGCACTCATCAACTGTTTAAGGCGTGTGCGATTCTGTTGCGCCAGTGATGCCAGCTCATCACCCTCCAGCACGCCTTCTGTTTTTACTTTCTCTTTACTGAGCGCAAGATATTCAACTCGCTGAGGTGTGGGTTCTATCAGCAGTGCATAGAAGGGTAGCTGTACCGCTTCACCCGCTTCGATCTCTTTTAATTTTGCGGTTTTGCCGGTTTTATAATCGACCACACTGTGACCATCAGCGGCGCTATCCACTCTGTCGAGTCGCCCTTTGATATTAAATAGTGGATCAAACCTTTCCAGCTTTACCGACTGTTCAACAGCGCTGATCCGCCATCGCTGGGCGCGTTTAATCTGCCAATCGATATAGTGGGGCGTAATCTTCAGCCACTGCTGCAACCAGCCACGATGTAGATAGTTATCTTCGAGATCCTGCTGGAAAACATGTTGTGAAATTTTATTGAGGTGTTCAATGGCCGCATTGCGGTTATCGCCAGTTACTGGCTGCGAGAAGGCCTCTTTGCCCAGGGGATCATGAAAGTGCTGCAGGATGCGATGCACATGTTCGCCGTAGTCCGACTTCTCCAGCGCTTCACGTATCTCATCGGGGGCGCGCAGGTTAAGGCAGTAGCTGGCGTAAAACTGATATGGGCAGTCGATCAGTTTCTGATAACTGCTGGCAGAGATCTCTTTCGGTATCAATGTACGCGGTGCTATTGCTGCCGGTGCCGGTGCCGGCGCGGGCAGCAGCCCTGCCATCGGTTCGCGCGCCTGCTGCTGTTGACAGGTGATAAGTCGCTGAGCGAGTCCACCATCATGCAGCGTTTTACCATAGGCGAGTTGATGAAAGCTCTGGAGTAGCTCAAGCCACGGTGACGGCGTTGACACCCCTGCTGCTTCATCGTTATGTGAGGTGAGCAGAAACAGGGGTGCTGCTTCGAGTAGTCGCCTGAAGTGGTAAAAGCGTCTGGCGGTCGCCCTTCGCGCAGGTGGAATACCGAGTGCATGGCGCACGCTGTCATTAAAGAATGGTGAATGCTCTTTCTGGCCGGGGAAGTGCTCCTGGGTGACACCGGCGATCACAATCGCATCATACTGCTGTAGATTACTCTGCTCCAGCGTGAGCAGCTGAATCTCTCCGCGTTCCTGGGCGGCAAAGTTGGCACGTTCCAGCGTGCGCCCCAGCCAGGTACGAAACTCCCGCCAGTTGAGTCTGAGGTTGCGACCTTTGATTGCATGGCGCATCGCTGCAATTTCGCTGATGATCGCTTTACCGGCAAGGTCATCACCGTAGGTGCGCCAGATACCGACGCTTCTCAGGCTCTGCTCCAGTCCGGCGAGCATCTCAACAGGCGAATGTGGTCTGTTATCGATAAAATCCAGCAGCGGTGCCGCAGCAGCTTCAAGGCTGTTGAGCAGTGCATGTACGCTGGCGGTATCGACATTGCTCCACGGCAGGCGGCGTTGACGCAGTTCGATGGCGTTACGATAACGCGACAGGCCGCGTGCAATATTTTCGTGCAGTACGATATCCTGCTCAAAACGGTAGATCGTGTTGTTGAAGGTGTCGCGCGGCTGATCTGGAAAGACAAATGGTGATTTAAGCGTATCGAGCAGGGGTTGTTGATCGAACTCCTCTTCGATGGCCTCCAGCCAGCGCTCCATGGTAGCGGCGGCGCGAGTGGTTGAGAGCGCCCAGCCGGAGTGGTCTTTCAGTGTGATCGCCTCACGTTCCAGTAGTGCGCGCAGACGGCGAGCAAGGCGACGATCTTCAGTCACCACCGCGATATTTTTTTTACCACTGTGAAGCCATTCACGCAGCTGCAGGGTGACGGCGACCGCCTCCTGTTCCGCACTGCCTGCCTGATAGTAGTGGATCGAATCATAGCAGGGGCTAACTGGGCAGCGCTGCGCAAAGGCGGCGGCGCGGGTGGCGAGTGGTGGCGTACTGGCACACCTTTGGCTGTTAATTGCCAACGCAGGATAAACCTGGTCGAGCATCGCGCTGTAATCGCAAGTGCGTGGTTCTGGGGGCTGCTGTGCCGCTGGCAGATCATGCAGTAGCGAACGGATGGCCGCATCGGGGTGGTAGTCATCTGCGTTAACGGCGCTACTGTTATCGCCCTGTAGCAGCAGCTGCAACTGGCCGCGTTCGAGAAGCCGGTTAATCCATTTTTTTTCGGCCGGGATCAACTGATAGTATCCGGCCATATAGAGCTGTTGTGTTCTGGTGATGTGCGACAGGCTGGTGGCGAGTCGTTCTATGTAGTCACTCTGCGGGTCGATCACAGCCTCCTCACGCTGCTGCTGGTGCCAGGCTTGCCACAGGGTGTGTACCAGATACGCTTCGCGCGAAAGTGCGCTGATATCGTGCGCTGATTGATCGTTACCGCAGCCATAGGCCTGTTCGAGCTGTCTGATAAAAGTGCCAACCTCATCCGGCAGGGTGATGTGGTGGGTGGTGAGTTCATCGAAGAGCTTAATCAGCGATTCGCTGAGTGACCACGGGCTGCTACTGCCAAAGAGGTTGGGAAATCTTTCGAGCGCCTCAATCAGCATCAGTTCACACCCCTGAACATCGAGGCGTTGACGACTGGCCGGGGTGGTTGCCTCAACCCAGCCGCGCAGGGTGTTAACCGTTGGTCCGAGCAGTGCCGGGATGCCGAGCGCGCTGGCCTGTTTTAATAACTGCTGCCGCAGCGGTGCGATCGCATTCAGTGTCGGCAGCAAGACGATGCAGTGCGTGAGGTCGCCGCGTTGGCGCGGTGCGGTTTCCGATGTGGTATCGGTGAGATGCTGCGTGAGTAGTCGTGATGCAAGTTGCGCAAACAGGTTGTCTGCATAAGGGTAGAGTGCAACGGGGGTGTTGCTGGGAAAGGAACCACTGGGCTGCGCCCCGGAGGTACTCCGGGGCAAAAAGGTGTCGGCTCGCTTATCGCTCAAGATATTTGAGTTTGTCTTTAACCCCGTTCCATTCGTCGGCATCTTCCGGCGCATCGATGATCTCGGTGATCACCGGCCAGAGCGGGGTCAGTTCCGCATTCAGCGCCGTGAAATGTAGCTGATCTTCAGGCAGGTCATCCTCAGCGTAGATCGCTTCTGCGGGACATTCCGGCTCACACAGGGTGCAATCGATGCACTCATCCGGATCGATCACCAGAAAATTGGGCCCTTCATGAAAGCAGTCTACTGGGCAAACCTCGACGCAGTCGGTGTATTTGCACTTGATGCAGTTATCGGTCACAACAAATGTCATGGAATTCTCCGTACCTTAAAATTTAGTCTCTAGCGCGTTCAACGCAGTCCAGCATGCTGAATCAGCTGCGCATTATATAGGATTCGGCGCCTTTTTTTCAGCCTCGATTCGTATTTTTTAGCAGCGATTTTAGCTGGTAGAGCATCTCATGGGCCTGGCGTGGACTCAGATCATCTGGATTCAGGGCCTCAACCGCATTCAGCAGTGGATGATCGGCCGCTGGCTGGAACAGTGAAAACTGTGGTGATACAGAGGATTCGCCTGCGCCGCTGGCGATATGCGGTTGCGGCGGCTGTTCAACCACCTCATTTTCGAGCTGGATCAGTCGTTCGCGTGCCTGTTCGATCACTGAGCGCGGAATCCCTGCCAGGGCCGCAACCTGCAGGCCGTAACTCTGGTTGGCGGGCCCCTCTTTAACGGCGTGAAGGAAGACGATCGTGTCGCCGTGCTCGACCGCATCGAGATGGACATTGGCGCTGGTCGGACTGTTGTCTGGCAGTGTCGTCAGCTCGAAATAGTGGGTGGCAAAGAGGGTGAAGGCGCGCAGCTTCCGGGCGAGATAGTCGGCGCAGGCCCAGGCGAGTGAGAGGCCATCAAAGGTGCTGGTGCCGCGCCCGATCTCATCCATCAGAATCAGGCTGTTTTCAGTAGCGTTGTGGAGGATGTTGGCGGTCTCGGTCATCTCGACCATAAAGGTCGAGCGCCCGCTGGCGAGTTCATCTGATGCGCCGATGCGGGTAAATATTCTGTCTAGCGGCCCGACCACCGCCCGTTCGGCAGGCACATAACTGCCGATCGAGGCGAGGATCGCGATCAGTGCTGTCTGGCGCATGTAGGTTGATTTACCGCCCATGTTGGGACCGGTAATAATTAACATACGGCGCTCATCATCGAAGCGCACATCATTCGGTACAAAGGGGGTGTCGAGTACCTGCTCCACCACTAAATGGCGCCCACCTTCGATGATCAATCCGGGTGCGTTACTGAGCTCTGGAGCACTAAGGTTGAGTGACACCGCGCGTTCGGCAAGATTTGAGAGCGTGTCGAGTTCCGCCAGCGCTTCAGCAGTTGCCTGTAATGGGGCAAGGTGTGGCAGCAGGGCATCGAGCAGCGCTTCGTAAAGCATCTTCTCACGTGACAGTGAGCGCTCTTTTGCACTCAGTGCCTTCTCTTCAAACGCCTTCAGTTCAGGGGTGATAAAACGTTCCGCACTCTTCAATGTCTGGCGGCGAATATAATCTTCCGGCACGTTATCGGAGTAGATGCGTGAGATTTCGATGTAGTAACCATGCACGCGGTTATAACTTACTTTTAGTCCATTGATGCCGCTGCGTTCACGTTCACGCTGTTCCAGTTCTAACAGATACTGTCCGGCGTTTCCGCTCAGTTCACGCAGCTCGTCGAGTTCACTGTCGTAACCTTTGGCGATAACGCCGCCATCACGAATCAGTACCGGCGGGTTTTCCAGAATGGCGCGCTGCAGCAGATCGAGCAGCTCAGGGTGGTGGCCGAGACGTTCTCTTAATTGTGGGATTAATGGCGTGTCGAGCGGGGTGATGATTTCGTGCAGCGACGGCAAGGCGGCAAGCGCATCACGAATCAGTGCCAGGTCACGCGGGCGCGCTGATTTCAGGGCGATGCGTGCGAGACAGCGTTCGATATCACCGACCCCCCGGAGCTGATCATGCAGCACAGTGTCGACCTGGGCGTCGATCATCGCGCCGATGCAGTGGTGGCGTTGTCGTAGTGTCTGGTGGTCGCGCAGCGGGCGGTTGATCCAGCGTTTAAAGAGGCGGCTGCCCATCGAGGTGGCGGTGCGATCCATCACCCAGCTCAGGGTGTGTTCGCTACCGCCGGCGAGATTGGTATCGAGTTCGAGATTACGGCGACTGGTGGCATCGAGGATCACCGCTTCGTCGCGCTGTTCGACTTTAATCGTCTGCAGGTGTGGCAGTGCGGCCCGCTGCGTTTCGCGTGCGTACTGCAGCAGGCAGCCTGCGGCGGCGACGGCAATAGGAACCGCATCACAACCAAAACCGCTGAGCGCTCTGGTCCCCATCTGCTGAGTCAACGCACGGGTAGCGCTGTCGAGTTCAAAGTGCCACGGCGGCAGGGTGCGCAGTCCGGCACGTTCACCCAGCACGTGCTTATAGTTGCTATCCTCATTCACCAGCAGCTCGGTCGGTTTGAGCCGTTCCAGTTCATCGAGTAGCGCCTGCCAGTTGTTAACTTCACTAATGATTAAGCGTCCGCTGGTGAGATCAAGCGTGGCAATGCCGAAAATTTCCCCCGCCTGATGAATCGCACAGAGTAGATTATCGCGACGCTCGCTGAGTAGCGCCTCATCGGTTACGGTGCCGGGAGTGACGATGCGCACCACCTTACGCTCCACCGGTCCCTTGCTGGTGGCCGGGTCGCCGATCTGTTCCGCAATCGCTACCGACTCGCCATGTGCCACGATTTTGGCGAGGTAATTATCCGCTGCATGATAAGGGATGCCCGCCATCGGAATCGATTCGCCACCAGACTTGCCACGACTGGTCAACGTGATATCAAGGATGCGCGACGCCTTACGTGCATCATCAAAAAAGAGTTCGTAGAAATCTCCCATCCGGTAGAAGACCAGCATCTCCGGGTGTTCCGCCTTGATACGCAAAAATTGCTGCATCATCGGGGTGTGTTGTCTGTTTTTTTTCTTGGAACTCATGGTGTTGGACTTCTTATCTTTTTGAACTTCAAAAGTTACATTTTTCTCGGTTTGGCGAACAAGCTGAAATTAAATCAGGAGGATGCTGGAGGTAACCATACAGAGTATCAAACCTCTCTCTTCTAGGACAGTAGAAGTGATGACGCTGGGAGCTCTTTAATAATATGACCAAGACCCGAGTAAGGTTCTAGCCTATGGCAGAATATCTGCCAGGATGGGTCGTGCTTAATTGTTTTCTGGTGGTCTGTTTTTCGGTGGCATAAAGTTTGCTGATAAGATTGAAGGCAAGTTTGGCTTGGGTATGCTGGGTTATGGTTTGAATTGTATCAAAGTAAAGGGCGCTTGCTCCTCCCGCATCTGATGGCGCTGCTGGCACTATAGATGCGTCCAGTAAAACATTTAGTCAACCCAGCTTGGAGCCTTAGGCCTGCTATTTAACAAAATAGAACTGCCAATTATCTCGCTCCCATATTGATATGGGCCTGCATTACTACCATCAGGCATCATCCCTATAGCTGGCGAATCTATTAAATACTTATAATCTCTATCTGTATTTGGCTCAACAAACAAAGCTGAATAAGACTGGTTGAGGCTATTCGCATCAGGATTATCTATTCCAAGGGTGGTTGAATCAGCTTTTTTTGCCGCCTGCCAGGCAGAGAGGCCTGTATAGCTCTTGCTGGTGGTGCTATATTTATCAACAGTAAAGAGTGGTGACATGCCATAGACATTGTAATCAGACGCTAGTAGTTCTCCTGGCTTAGAGTACTTAATCAGCGCAAGATCCGTTCCTGTCGACCTTGTAAATATGTTTCCCTTGATGTAGGCCTTCTCGCTACCATCAACATATATGTGAAAAGACTTATTACCTTCAGCATCAAATAAATTATTTTCAATGCGTATTGGCGCACTGATAGCAAATGCATTGGATACGCTCACCCGTACCGCATAACCTGAATCACCATAGCCATAAATAATATTATGGTGCACATAATTTTCACCTGCCTCTACCGTTCCATCGCCTCTAGTTCCTACATAGACACCTGTTGTCGTCGCCTCTATTTTATTAAAACGTATTTCAGACTCAAATACTGGGGTTCGTGCCAGATCCTTAACAAAATGATCTTTCCAGAAAATACCATGCGTGACATCCTTTATGTCATTGTTTTCAATAAGGGCGTTGATGACACCATAAGCTTGTATTCCTTGTCCGCCTCTAGTGCTATTTAGTGTATATACCTTTTCTAACTTATTATTTCTAACAATCCAGTCTTTTGACCCCCACATGCCAATTGCAGACATGTTTTTTCCATATGGGCCTGCAGTGTTATAGATATAACAGTTCTCAACGACGATACCTACGCTTAGTCTTTCTTCGTTGGCAACAATATTGCTTTGTTGCCCCCATGATGCAATACCAACAAGGTAATTATTAATCAGCGTTAACCCTCTAATATGGATATAGTCAGCATACTTTGTCTGAATTCCTACTCGAGCCATTTGGCTATCTATAATAACTTTCCCCTCATCGCCTGATGCCGCCTGTATGGTGATTGGGTTGCCCGGCGCACCGCTATAATCAAACCCTAAACTTGCATAGTCGCCATCTAGCCACTCAGCCTTTGTCGTAAACGGGCTGGTGGCACTGTCTTCTATGTAGGTTCCTGCCCCTATATTAACAATGTCCCCCGGCAGCTTCGCCATGCTGATACCTTTTTGTATCGTAAGACAGGAATCAGTTGTGCGATTGGTACAGCTGTTAGCATCGCTACCCAGCTTTGTGACCCAGTACTCAGCGCCGGCTGATGTACCCATGACACAGAAAAACAAAAAACCTGTAGAACAGATGAATCGAAAGTAATATTTTAAATTGCTCATCTTG
>WFVD01000005.1 GCA_015491865.1 Gammaproteobacteria bacterium | reverse complement strand
CCCCCCACCCACCCAGGTATTGCCAGGCAAAAAAAGCGATGTTGAGCACCAATACCATCAGCACAAACGCCCTCATGAGCTGGCCTCCGCAACCATTGCCACGCCTCTTAGTACCAGCGCTGACTCAAGCTGAACACGACACCTTAAGTGGGCACTAATGATGTCGGCATCACCACCGGTTAATATCAGCGAAACATCATCGCCCAATGGGAGCCGTACATCGTTTGCCACACGCTCAATCAACGCGATCAACACGTAATATGCACCGCCCGAAATGGCATCAGCCGTATTGCACGCCATCAACAGGGTCTCCTCTTCCGCCGGCCATTCACTTGCCACATGTAATCCCTCTGTATTATTCAGCAGCGCCGCCTGCATCAAACCGACACCCGGCGTGATCATCCCGCCAAGATGCTCCCCTTCTTGCGTCAGCAGGTCAACCGTCAAAGCGGTGCCGCAATCAATCACGCAGAGCGCGCCATCGACCAGCTGCCGTGCGGCGATCAGCGCCAGCCAGCGATCCACTCCCAGCCGCTGCGGCTCATCATAACCATTTATGACACCAAAGGCTTCCGCCTGTACTCCTGGAAACACCACCTCACACCCCCAATGCGCGCCAACCTTGCCGACCAGCAGATCTCGGTAACTCGCCTGTGCAACATTGGATACAACCACCCGCGTGGGACGGTACTGCTTCGCCTCCACCGCTTCGATCAGCTCAGTCACATCGCCCTTAGCGCGCAGCAGCGCCCCACCCACCGCGAACTCACCACCAATCAGGCTGCCCCATTTTATTCTCGTATTTCCAATATCCAGCAATAAGATCATCACAGCCCCACCGTCATAACAGGTTAGCGCGGTGTCGTCACTTCACGCAGCAGCGAGACATCCCCAGCCATATAGCGACAGGTCTCACCGCCTCGCTCAATCAACAACGCACCCGATGCATCGACCCCTCGAGCCACCCCTTCAATCACGCCTTGTGCCTGGCGCAATGTCACAAGCCTGTCCGCCATCACATCCCACCGCCGCCACTGCGGTAAAAATGGCGCAAGCCCCTCCTGATCAAATCTTGCCAGCGCCTCCACAATCGCACCAATTAAAACAGCGGCTGCGCGATTGCGTGAGAGCGGGGCTGATAACAGCTCATTCAGCGCCACCCGCGGCGGATCAACCGGCTCATCAATAGCGGATGGAACGCCCACATTCACACCCACACCAACCACCACCCGACTCACTCCCGATGATTCACCACTCATCTCCAGCAGAATACCCGCTAATTTACGCCCTTCTATATAAAGGTCGTTAGGCCATTTCAGTTCCGGCCGAGTAAGCCCCAGCGATGACAGCCCCTGCGCCACCGCCACCGCCACCGCTAGCGACAGACCTGAAAGCGCATCAGGCCCGCAATTAAAACGCCACACCAGGGAGAAACAGAGATTAACTCCAAATGACGAATGCCAGCGCCGCCCCTGCCTGCCACGACCTGCCGACTGGTACTCTGCCAGACAGACTGTACCCGTTGGCAACGGCTGCGCTTGCGCTCGCATTAAATAAGTATTGGTCGATTCCACCTCCAGGTGCAGATCGATAGCAGCAACCAGAGGGCGCGCAGAAGCTGGCATGGCCGCCATAATTTGAGCCTCACACAACCACTCAAGCGCCGAGCTGAGCCGATAACCGCGCCCACTCACTGCATAGATATCGAGGCCATATTCACGCAGGGTCTGCACATGCTGCCAGATGGCACTGCGCCCGACACCCAGTGCGACACCCAGCTCGCGACCAGAATGGAAACGCCCATCAGAGAGTATTTTAAGCAGCTTGAATCGCATCGACATCATGTAAGTGTAACTGAATCAATGAGATCACACCTACTCTCAGCTACGATTTAAACAACTCAAATAAGAGAGAACATCAATAGCAGACATAAAAAAACCAGCACGAAAACAGCTCGTGCTGGCGATTATCAAGCTATTCGCAGTCGCGAACAGCGTTACCTTACAACCAAATGACTACTCAAGAACGATTGCAAGCGCCCAGAGACCCAAAAGGATAGCGGTAGTCGCAATCACAATCAGGGAATCATTTTTATTAATATTTACTGCTGTAGACATCTTACTTCTCCTCCATTCAACATTTTAATTTAGTCGCCATCAACCACAACACCGGCTGAATTAACCTACTAAAGCACTGGGATAATACCCACTGCAATCAAGTGGTATTTAAACCATACATAAAGAAGGATAAGGAATCAAGACGCTTTACCCACACCATAGCAATGGAAACACCTACAGAGAAATCACACCATCATTATCAGAAACAGCCGATAATGATCGCAGGAAAAATGGGATATAACCATCCTGTAGTATCAATACTGCATGTCTGCCAATCTAGGGTGTTTCAAATACCGCTAGCCAGGCTGTTGATAGAGAAGTACTTCGCGAGGATAAGCGGAAATGGGATATTAAAAGCGGTGGTGGCAATCCCCGACCATGGCACTTAGCCATTAAATCGAATATTAACCAACCACCGCCTGGGTCTGCCCAGCCTCACCCGAGAAAGGGAGAGCGGGACAGGTGCAATTTTTTTACTTTAAAGTGTTAACCGAGACTGAATGAAACTAGGCCCATTCAAATCGACACACTTAGATGTTTGTGCCAATCAGGCCTAAAACAGTAATGATTGCTGCGATAGCAAAAACAAAAAGTCCATCCTGTTTAGAAATATTTGCATCAGACATTATTCTCATCTCCTCAAAATCAAACACTGTAAGTTATGCTAGGAATACGCTGCTGCTGCATCCCCCCTTCGGAAAGTAACATAGCAAAACACTCAACAAATATGCAAGCATTATTTTAAAGAAAAATAACATATTAATTATGGTGTTATAGTGCTATTGACCATATTTTAAATATGGAGTTTATCGAACAATCACGATATTCCATCAGAAATTATCACGCATAGAACGGGGGGTTATTACCCCTGCCCCCACCCTTAAGCCGTAGATACACAGAGCAAGGGAAGCAGCAACCAAAATGGTAAGGGACATTTAAAGAATCAAATAGTTACACCGATATGATCTGTATAAAAACGTATTTGTTGCGGGTGTGCATTGAAAAAAAATGGATTTAAATTTGTAGTCATCATTACCTGCCTGCTTTTCGGTTACAGTGCTGCGGCCCACGCCGGCGAAAACCAGCCCCTACCCACTCATGACATCAGAATATTGATTGATGTTTCTGGCAGCATGAAGTGGAACGACCCTGACAACCTGCGTATTCCTGCATTACGACTTCTCGCAAACCTGCTGCCCGCCAACGCACAGGCGGGCGTATGGACCTTTGGCCGCCACGTCAACATGCTGGTGCCGATAGGGACTATCGACAAAGAGTGGAAACGTGGCGCCACCGAGGCAGCCAGAGAGATCCGCTCCAACGGACTCTTTACCAACATTGAAGGGGCGCTGGAAAAATCAACGTGGGACTGGACCCGCCACAGTAAAGACTTTGAACGTACCATCATCCTGTTAACCGATGGCCTCGTTGATATCGATAAAGATAGCGATAAAAACCGCGCCTCACGCGACAACATCATCAACACCACCATTCCTCGGCTTGCCAGAGCCGGTGCAACCGTTCATACGATTGCGCTATCAGGCGAAGCCGATGAACTACTCCTGCAGCAGCTCGCTGCCGCCACTAACGGCTGGTACGAAAAAATCAGGGATGCCGAGATGCTAGAGCGCCTTTTTTTCCGTATGTTTGAACAAACCACGCAACCGGACACGCTCCCTTTAGTTGACAATCAGATCGTTGTCGATAGCAGCATCAGAGAGATGACGCTACTGGTTTTCAACAGAAAAGATGCTCGACCCACTATGATGACTCCCCCTAAAGAGAAGCCATTTAGCTACAAAAACGCGCCAGTCAATGTGAACTGGCATCATGAATCACGCTATGACCTGATCACAATTGCGGACCCGGCAGCGGGCACCTGGCGTATTGATGCAGACACAGATCCGGATAACCGCGTAATGGTCGTTACAGACCTGAAAATGGTTACCACCTCACTCCCTAACAACCTCTATCTTAACGACGAGCTCGCCTATTTTGTCTCTCTGACCAATAAAGGTGAGACGATCACCAAACCGACCTTTCACCGCTTTGTGGAGATCACACTACAGCAGTCACACCAAAATGAAATAGATACCCACAAGCTGTTAGATAACGGCCGCACAGCTGATCGAAAAATCGGCGACGGCATCTACAGCCTCAACCTGCAGGAGCTGTTATCTGAGGGCAGACACGAGCTGGTCACCTTTGTTGACGGCACCACTTTCAGACGTGAAAAACGGGCCGTCATCAATGTCTATCCATCCCCGGTCATCGCCGCAATCAAGCCCGATAAAACAACCGAGAAGGGTGTAGAGACACTGTTCATCATCCCTCGTTCAGAGATGATTAATCCAGACACGATGCAGATGATCGCTACCATCTCAGATAACGACGGTGAAGTGCAACAACTCGAAATTCCGCGTAGCAGTTATAACGAATGGAAACTGTCGTTAAGCAATTTTTCAGCAGAACAACGATACAGCATCACCATCGATATTAAAGGTAAGCGCCCCAACGGAAGGCCTGTAGAAAGCAGCGCGGGGCCTCTTTATTTCGGTAACGATGTCATACCGGTCAAAGAGACGGCCGTGCCGCCCGCCACGACTGAAAAACCAGAACCAGAACCAGAACCAGAACCAGAACCAGAACCAGAACCAGAACCAATAAAAGAACCCTCTAAAGATGAGCAGGTCAACTGGATTGCAGTGATGATTCCATTCGTCATGTTTAACATCTTGCTTGGTGGCGGCATTTTTTTTGGATATCTAAAATGGAAAGCCCGCACAAAGTTAGCTCAGGAGAAACCATGGGAAGCCCTCGCTCATGAATAGTCTTTACGCATCACTATCGCTGATTCTTGCTGAAATCGTTTTATTTCTACTCGTGTTAAGCGGTGCACTTATCTTTCTAAAATTACGCCAGCAGCGTAACGACAGAAAAGCGTTGGCACAGCTCACAAAGAAGCTGCAAGACAGTAAAGAAGAGCACCTGAATCGACTCTCAGTAAAACTCAAAGAGAGCCATCATCTTGAAGGCGAAGCACTCGCCACCGCAGCAAAAGAGCTCCAAAACAGAGAGATTGAGTTCTATATGACAATGATGGAGATCTACGCCAGTCGAGATAGCGCGGCATTAGTGAACCTTGATCATAGAATCACGGCGCTCATTGACGCCTACTCCAGAGCTGGTGCCACCAGAGTTGAAAATACGACGGTGACTAACAGCAACGACAGTAAAGAACTCACCGAACTAAAAGATGAAAACAATCGCCTCCAGAATGAGCTCTCTACCTCACTTCAAATCAATGCACATCTTGAGAAAGAGCTAGCCGCTGCGAAGAAGGAGATGCGAGAGACTGTCGCAGAGTTTATCTCAGCTTTTAGTGGCGGGCGTGACGCTGCGGAAGAAAAAATCGCGCAGCAACAGAAATTATCTGCTCAGAAAGATGAGATGCCTGAGCCGTCACCTGAAAGCCCCACGGGAGATACTACCGATAATGGTGACGCCCAACCATCCAGTAAAGAGGCAACGGCAGAACAGGAGAGCACTACCGACATAGCTAGCGAACCCCCAGTTGAAGAAGCAGATAAAGAAGCGACTCACACAATCGAACCTGAGGACGAAGAAGAGAAAAACCCGTTCCTGAGTATCGATGATATCGGGGAGATAAGCGACACAAATAAGACAAGCGACAACCCACCCGATAGCAACGAAAATGAAACAGAGTTCGGTATTGACCTCGGTCTCGATAGCGCTTCAGCTCCGCAAGTTACACCGCCAGTGACCGAAACGACAGAGAAAGCGGCAACGCTGGCAGACGATGATATTGATGCACTGCTGGCAGCAAGCAGTGCAGATGGTGAGGTGACCTCTGCCAGGGAAACAGGCTCATCAAACATTGAAGAGGCTTTTAACCCTGATGAGATCGACGACTTACTGGCGGCCACTGCCGGCGATGATATAAAACCGGAATCAACAGAGGAGATCGATGCAGATGATATTGATGCGCTGTTAGCCGCAACAGCAACAGATCAGACTGATGAGTCACCACTCACGCCTGAAAGAGAAACAGCTAAAACAGACGTCGATGATATTGATGCACTACTCGCAGCAACTATCGATAGCGATACACCCAGAGCGGTAACAGCCACCCCCGCTGATGTTAATGGCAGCGACATCGACGCTATCCTGGAGGATGTCGACATGACAACCGCAGGTGCAGTGCCCAATAATAAAAAAGCGATCGACAAAGCAAGCTAATAGAAAAAAGCGGCCATATGGCCGCTTTTTCAGGAGACAGACCAGGAGCGATTAACACTAATAATCACAGGCCCCAGGAAAAGTTACAGCTTGTCTGACTCGCTTGCGAGGTAGGAGGCGACACCTTCAGCTGTTGGGTCCATCCCTTTATCACCCTCTTTCCAGCCAGCCGGACAAACTTCGCCATGCGTTTCAGTAAACTGTAGCGCATCGATAGTACGCAGCATCTCATCAATGTTACGTCCTAAAGGAAGATCGTTAACCACCTGATGACGCACCACACCCTCTCTATCGATCAGAAACGAACCACGTAGCGTCACCGCATCATCGATGAGCACATCGTAATCGCGGGCAATGCTTTTGGTCAGATCGGCAACCAGCGGATATTTAACATTACCGATACCACCCTGATCAATCGGGGTGTTTTTCCACGCATGATGAGTGAAATGCGAATCTACCGAACAACCAATCACCTGCACATTACGCTTTTCAAATTCTGCAATTCTGTGATCAAACGCAATCAGCTCAGATGGGCAGACAAAGGTGAAGTCCAGTGGGTAGAAAAACAGGACAACATACTTGCCACGCGAATCAGAAAGCTTGTACTCCTCATTGAAACTGCCATCTGGCATCGCTGCAACTGCAGTAAAATCGGGGGCTTCTTTGGTTACCAATACACTCATTTTTCGATCTCCTTAAACAGAACTTATCAAATTCGGCTGAAATAACGTTTCAGGGCTGGTACACCCAGGCACTCATCATGGGGGCTAGATTTTAGCGTTTTTACTGACCACTACAACCCCGTTTTCATAAGGATATCACCCCCATCAAAATGAGATGCTACAATTGGCCATCATTATTACAGATATTCACTTCCGACACATGCCTCGCATCTATATTGCATCCCCCCTTGCCACTGGTGCTGAAATCACAATAACAGGTGGTGCCGCTAACCATATCGGACGCGTATTACGCCTGAAAGCCGGGGATGAGATCACTCTGTTTAACGGCGAAGGGGGTGAATATAACGCCACCCTCACCACCATCGAACGCAACACCGTGCGCGTGCTCGCCAGAGATTTTAATCCGCGAGAATGTGAATCGCCGCTTCAGATCACACTGGCACAGGGCATTTCGCGCAGTGAACGCATGGACTACACATTACAAAAATCGGTCGAGCTCGGCATCAATCGCATCATCCCGCTCACCACGGAGCGTTGTGGGGTTAAGTTTGATGCCAAACGTGCTGCAAAACGGCTGCAACACTGGCGAGGGATCATCATCAGTGCCTGCGAGCAGTGCGGGCGCAATCGCATCCCGGAGATCCTGCCAGTCACCTCGCTCACTAACTGGCTCGACCAGCCCTACGATGAAACATTGCCACTGGTACTTCACCACCGTGCAACGATCTCGCTAAAGCAACTGACGCCCCCCTCTGTGGCGGCCTCAGAATCGCCCCCTCGGCCAATCTCGCTGCTTATCGGCCCCGAGGGTGGGCTGAGTGAGGGCGAGATCGAACGTGCCGCTCAGTGCGGATTCCAGGAGATCCAGTTTGGGCCTCGAGTGTTACGTACCGAGACGGCGGCAGTCGCGACACTGGCAGCAATACAGACTCAGTGGGGAGACTTGGGATAGCCAACGTCCAGATCGAATCAAGGGCTCAGGGGAACGATCAGCGTAAAACTACTCCCCTCCCCTCGCGCACTCTGCACCTGAACAGAGCCGCCGAGACGGAAAACCTCCGTCTTTACCACATCCAGCCCCATGCCTCGACCCGATACCGGTGAAACTGCAGCAGCAGTGCTTAACCCCGGGTAGAAGATCATCTCCTCAACCGACTCACTCGACGTGCCGTACCCCCCCTCGGTCGCCTTCTGGCGGACCGCCTCTTCATCGATCCCGGCACCATCATCGCTCACCGTAACAGTAACGGCTGAGCCCACCGGATCAGGGGTGAATGAAAGCGTAATCACACCCTCCCCAGGCTTACCGGCTGCAGCCCGCACGGCAGGCGACTCAATGCCATGATCAATCGCATTCCAGATTAACAGCTCCAGCGGAGCGATCAGCTTTTCCATCACCGCTAAAGGGATCACCACCTCCTCACCCGACACTACCAGACGCACCGGTTTACCCAACATTATGCTGGCGCGCTCTACCAGGAAACGTAAGCGAGGCAGTTTCTGTGAAACTGGCTGGCCTGAACCCGGCAGCGTATTTACCCCCCTTTTCTGCCAGCCCTTGCTTAGGTGCGGCAGCGGTTCCCTGGGCGAAGGCATGGCTGGCGCTACATTCACCGCAGATAAGACCCGTGAATTGACCAGTAGCTCCTTGCCCAGCAAGCCAGCCACCGTAACCATACGGCTGACATAGCGACCAAGCAGTTCAAACATCCGCTCACACGCCTTTAGCTCCCCTTTTAAAAAGGCAGCCACACACGACTCAAGAGATTGAATGCTTTCAACCAGCCCCGATACCCCATAAACGAGCACCCCCCCCTTGAGCGCATGCAACTGCCGCAGGAGTTCAGTCGCCAGAAACTTGCGGTCTGGCGTTTTTTTCCACTGCGCCAGCAGTAAGCGAATCTCCTGCAACGAGAGCGAGACACTCTCCAGAAACTCCGTCATCACACCGGATGGACAATTACCAGAACATGTTGTGATATGGCAGGCAGATGAAACCCCAGCGGCACTCATTTTCTCTTCAATATTTTCCAGAAAACCATCATCACTCTGGTAGCCGTCGCGAATACTTTCGATGTAGCAGATCACATCATCCACCACCTCCGCATAAGCCTTCAACCGCCGATTTGAATGTCCACCACCCTGATCGCCCGCACATTGCCCGCTGTCGTTTAATAGACCCACCACCCGCGCAAGTGACAGATCACAGAGCGGCAGAGTGATCTCCCTGATTTTCTGGCAGATCAGCGCCTCTTTACAGTCGGATGGTGATTCGAGACACTCTGTCACCAGCTCACGAATATGCACCAGATCGCCCAGCAGCTGGGCCGTTCTGTCAGGCGAAAGCGTATGTTGCTTAATTTGCTCAGTCAGGCTGAGTTGGCGACCCGCGGGAGTCATGTCACATGCAACTTGAAGATAATGTCAGGCAATATCACAAAGCCATTGCGCCCTTTCTGTAGTGATCCCCTCCCTCCTTAACCACTGGGTCGACTCACAGGTTAGGAGAGGAAATGCTCCATGTCATCCCAATACCTAAACAAATACACCCTAATGGCCACCAAGTACACCTGTAAAATTTTACAGTTACCGTAAGCCTTCCCTTACTCAGGCGACCATAGTTAACCCACGCAGATACGGGCAATAATTTCCACACAGGAAATATCTCATTGAAACCCGCGGTGTTAGACAGGGGCAGGCAAACACCCCTACTCATCGCCAAGCAGGCGTAAGCGGCGTATCATATGCGCCAATTACATAAAACTTTGAGCTTAAAACAGACAATAAATATTCGATATGAGCACAGCGCAACCCCTACCAGTCCCCCATCTGACCACTGTTCTGAGCGGCCCACTCCTGCAGCTCGAACGCCACCTTCTGGAGCAGCAGGCCAATATTGAGGGGTGGTTTCGCCGTCAGTGGCAACAGACCAGCGCCCCGTTTTACACCTCGGTCGATCTGCGTAACGCCGGTTTCAAGCTTGCGCCGGTCGATACCAACCTCTTTCCAGCCGGCTTTAACAATCTAAATCCGGCACTGATTCCGCTCAGCATCCAGGCGGTACAGGCTGCAATCGAACGCATCTGTCCCACTGCCGACCAGATCCTGATCGTGCCAGAGAGCCACACCCGCAACACTTTTTATATGGAAAGTGTTGCGGCGCTACAGGATATTCTGCAAAAGGCAGGCTTCGAAGTTCGCCTCGGCTCACTCTCCAAAGAGATCACTGCGACACAGGTGATCGACCTGCCATCAGGCAGCCGCATCACACTGGAACCACTGGAGCGCTCGGGTAAGCGTGTCGGCATCGGTGATTTCTCACCCTGCATGATCCTGCTCAATAACGACCTTTCCAGTGGCCGCCCTGAAATGCTCGAAGATATTGAGCAGGAGGTCGTCCCTCCGCTGGAACTCGGCTGGTCGAAGCGTCTCAAGTCGGACCACTTTGCCCACTATCGCCAGATTGCCAAAGAGTTCTCTGAACTGATGCAGATCGACCCGTGGCTGATCGATCCACTTTTTTTACAGTGTGGTGAAATTGATTTCAAAAAACGTGAAGGCGAGGCGTGTCTCGCCAAAAACGTCGGCACACTGCTCACCTCGATCCAGCATAAATATGATGAGTATGGAATCGACAAAGAGCCTTTCGTCGTCATCAAGGCAGATGCCGGCACCTACGGCATGGGCGTGATGACCGCCAGCTCCGTAGAAGAGGTGCAGGGTCTTAATCGTAAACAGCGTAACAAGATGGCGGCCTCAAAGAGCGGCGCAAACGTCAGTCAGGTGCTGCTGCAGGAGGGGGTTTACACCTTTGAGACCTGGGGCGATGACGCATCGGTCGCCGAACCGGTGGTCTATATGGTTGACCATTTTGTCGTTGGTGGATTTTACCGTGTCCACACCCGCCGCGGCCCCAACGAAAACCTCAACGCACCCGGCGCTCACTTCGAGCCGCTCGCCTTTGCTGAACCCTGCACCACCCCCAACCATAGTATGGGGCCGGACGCCAACGCCAACCGCTTTTACGCCTACGGTGTGATCGCCCGCCTGGCGATGCTGGCCGCTGCACGTGAAATTGCAGAGTACAAATAAATTAAGAACAGCATACGATGATCAGTAAAAACAGCCTTAAACTCGGCGTTGTGATGGACCCAATCAGCGCCATCAATCCTGAAAAAGATAGCACCATGACGATGCTGCTGGAGGCACAACGGCGCGGCTGGCAGCTCTACTATATGGAACAGGGGGATCTCTTTCTCGATAACAGCCAGGCGCTATCAACCATGCGGCCGCTTAACGTCAACAACCGCCTTGATAGCTGGTTTGAGCTGGGCGATGCGGCCACGCAACCGCTAAGCGAACTTGATGTCATCCTGATGCGTAAAGACCCGCCGTTCGATATCGACTACATCTACACCACATACCTGCTGGAGCAGGCCGAGGCCGCCGGGACACTGGTGGTCAATAAACCGCAGTCACTGCGCGATGCCAATGAAAAACTCTACACCGCATGGTTTCCGCACTGCTGCGCCCCCAGCATGGTCACTAGTCAACCAGAACGAATCAAGTCATTCCTCGCTACGCATGGCGACATCATCGTTAAGCCACTCTCGGCAATGGGTGGGGCATCGATCTTTCGCGTCACTCAGGATAACCCCAACGTCAACGTTATCATGGAAGTGATGACCAACAACGGCACAACAGTGACGATGGCGCAGCGCTATCTGCCTGAAATTTTGCAGGGTGACAAGCGCATCCTCCTGATCGATGGCGAACCGATCCCTTATGCACTGGCGCGCATCCCGGCCGCCGGTGAGACCCGCGCCAACCTGGCCACTGGCGGTACCGGTGTTGGCCAGCCGCTGAGCAAACGCGACCAGTGGCTATGCCAGCAGATCGGTCCGACCCTGAAAGAAAAGGGGCTGACGTTTGTGGGCCTCGATGTGATTGGCGATTTTGTTACCGAGATCAACGTCACCAGCCCCACCGGCATTCGTGAACTCGACCGCCAGTTCAACCTCAATATCAGCGCTCGTTTGATGGATGCAATTGAGGCCCGCCTGGCGTGAGGTTACGCCGGTTAATTCTGCTGCTGCTCACCATACTGATGACCCTCACTGCCTGTAGTGAGCCGCCGCCACAGGTTCACAAGGCGAGGCTATTCACCCTTGGCACGCTGGTTGATGTCTCGGTATTAGATCGAGATGAAGCGACCGCGCAGAAAGCCACCAATATTGTTGAAACTGAGCTGGCGTTCATCAACACTCAGTGGCACGCATGGCGTGATAGCCCGCTGACAAAGATCAACCGACAACTGGCGCAGCGTAAAAAGGTGGCGATCGATACCTCGACATACCGCTTCATCAAGCAGGCACAAACGCTGGCGGCCATGAGTAATCAGCTTTTTAACCCCGCCATCGGCTCACTCGTTGGGCTGTGGGGATTTCATAGCGACAACACCCCTGTCGGCCCACCGCCAGCAGAGGCCACTATCGAAGCCCGGGTAAAAGAGGCGCCATCAATGGCCAGTATCACACTCACGCCGACAACAATCAGCAGCAACAACCCAGCAGTGCAGCTTGACTTCGGTGCTTTTGGCAAAGGCTATGCGATTGACCGCGCTATTGAAAAACTCAAACAGGCGGGTATCGAAAATGCCATCGTCAATGCGGGGGGGGATCTACGTGCGATTGGCTCAAAGGGGGAGCGCCCGTGGCGGATTGGCATACGCCACCCAACCGAAGCCGGGGTGATCGCATCCATTGAAACCCGCGGTGATGAGAGCCTCTTCACCTCGGGCAACTACGAACGCTTTTTTGATTTCGATGGTAAACGCTACCACCACATCATCGATCCCCGCAGCGGTTATCCCGCAACGGGCACCCTTTCAGTCACGGTGATTCACCGCAACGCGGCCACCGCCGATGCCGCAGCTACTGCGCTCTTTATTGCGGGTACCCAGCAGTGGCAGCAGATTGCCCGGCAGATGGGCATTGATGAAGTGATGCTGATCGACCGTGATTTGACCATCTATATGACACCAGAGATGGCAACACGCATTCATATCGAGATCGATGATGCCAACATCAGGATTGCCGGTGGACAAATATGACCCGTGCTGACTACTGCATAGTACTGTTTGCCGCGCTGTTGCTGCCTTACCTCTACATCACCCAGTGGACGGGAAATGAGGCCGGCACTACCGCCTCTATTATAAACGGCAACAACACGACCCAGGTATCACTGGCGCACGACCACACACTGGAAATCGCGGGCGCACTCGGCACCAGCGTTATCAAAATAGAGGGTGGCAAGATTCGCTTCGTCAGCGCACCCTGTCTCGGCAAACAGTGCATCCACAGCGGCTGGTTACAGCATGCGGGTGAATTCGCCGCCTGCCTGCCCAATCGCATCAGCATTGCGCTGCTCGGTGAAGCGCCACGCTTTGATAGCATCAACTTCTAACCGGCCATGAGCGAACATGCCAACAATGGTGCCGACAGCACCACCATTAAAACCACGCCAGACGATCATCTGATCGCATGGCTGGCCGCTCTCGCGATCACCATCCATATTATCGAAAGCGTGCTACCTAGCCCGCTGCCGGGGGTAAAACCGGGGCTCGCCAACGTCATCACCATTGCGGTCTTTATCCTTTACGGCTGGCGTACCGCCGTCTGGGTTTCGATGCTACGGGTGCTGGTGGGCAGCATCCTGATCGGCACCTTTCTCTCACCAACGTTTATGTTGAGCTTTAGCGGTGCAATCGCCAGCCTGGCAGTGTTATGGCTGGCAAGCCACCTGCCCGGCGATGGGCTCGGGCCGATCGGCCTCTGCCTGATTGCCGCAATGGCACATATGTTTGGACAGTTTTATACAGCCTATCTACTCTTCATTCCCCATGACGGCCTCTTTAAGCTGCTGCCGCTATTGATGACAGCCGCGGTCATTTTTGGCATCATCAGCGGCATGATCGTGCGCTCTATGTTACACCACCTCAGCAAGCGACACGGACAGGAAAAGTGAAGATGGCCGCCGTTCCACAGTCAACCGCCCTGCGTATTACCTCATCAGACCGGCTCGGTCTGACACTATTTTTTGCGCTCGTACTCCACGCCATCATCATTCTTGGCATCACTTTCACACCAGAAGATGAAAACTCACAACACGTTGCGCCATCGCTCGACATCACGCTGGTTCATCAACAGAGCCAGGAGACAATCGAGGATGCTGAGCTGTTAGCGCAGGCCAATCTGGCCGGGGGTGGTGATGCGAAAGAGACCGCTCGTCAGGCCAGCCCCGCGTCAACTGCGGCCGATATCCCCGACCCCGGCAGTGCCACCGCCAGCAGCATCACCGCCACGCCACCGCCACAGGAGGCGAGGCGCGCTCAGGTAGTACTGACACAGAAAGAGAGCACGCATGAAACTACCGTCACAGAACTGACCCCCGAGGTAAAAGAGCGGACTCAGATCACCGCCGCTGAACTGCTCTCACGCAGTAAAGAGATCGCCGCCCTTAGTGCCGAGATCAATCGCACCATGGAAAATTATGCCGGGCGTGAAAAGCACCGCTTTATCTCTGCGCGCACCCGTGAGTTCCGCGATGCCGCCTACCTCGATGCGTGGCGCGCCAAGATCGAGCGCATCGGCAACATGAATTACCCGCAGGCTGCACGCCGTAAAAACCTTTCTGGCACTTTAATACTCGATGTTGCACTGCGCCCCAACGGTACCGTGCGCGAGATCACCGTGCGTCGCTCATCCGGCCACAAGATCCTCGATGACGCCGCCAAACGTATCGTTAGGCTCGCGGCACCCTTCTCACCCTTTCCAGCCGAGATGAGAAAAGATACCGATATTCTGCATATCACACGGACCTGGCAGTTCCTGAGTGAAAACAGACTACAGACAAATTGACATCAACCATTAGCGCGACGAAACAAATCACTGCGGCAACTCTTTCCCAAAACCGGCCGTGCCTGAAACGATCCGCTCTCGCAATATAGCGCTAAAAACGTAACTTCTGGTGAACAACAAACACCCCTGGGATATTTTTTGGCACGCCGCCTGAAGGGGGGCGTGAGCGGTGCTCAATCCCGGTGGTAAGGGTGCCCCTTCATCACTGACCAGGCGCGATAGAGCTGCTCTGCCAGCAACACCCTCACCATCGCATGCGGCAGTGTCAGCGGTGAAAGTGACCACTGCTGTTCGGCACGTGCGCGACATTCATCAGAGAGGCCATCCGGCCCGCCCACTAACAGTGCAATATCACGCCCTTCGGACATCCACCCTTCGAGCTGTGCGGCAAGTTGACGCGTCGACCACGGCTTGCCGCGCTCATCCAGCGCGACTACTTTGGCGTGCTTCGGAATCGCGGCCAGCATCCTGCTGCTCTCATCCTGAATGGCACGTTTGACCGCCGCACTTTTGGAGCGTCGCCCCGGTGTAATCTCAACCAGTTTAAGTTTGCATTCAGCAGGTAGACGTTTACTGAACGCCTGATAACCCTCTAATACCCATTTGGGCATTCTGTGGCCGACAGCAATCAGATGGATTTGCACGCGGGTCAGGCCCAGCTCTTGCCGCCAGCGCTGAGTTTGCTCTGCGCCTCTTTTTCAGCGGCACCTTCGACGCTCCACAGTTTCTCGAGCTGATAAAAGTCACGCGTCTGCGGCAGCATCACATGCAGCACCACATCACCCAGATCGATCAACGCCCATTCGCCATCACTTTCACCTTCCGTACCCAGCGGGGTGAAGCCGCCCTCTTTGGCCTCCACCGCAACACTGTTCACGATCGCTTTCAGATGGCGACTTGAGGTTCCGCTCACCACAATCATGTAGTCGGTGATGGTGGTCATCTTACGCACATCCAGCACCACCAGATCGACACCTTTCATCTCTTCAACCGCGTTAACCACCAACGCCTTTAGTTCATCAGCTTTCATTACGACTTACCTATCCCACTTAAATATAAATGTTGTTCTTTAATGTAGGTGCTCACTGCCGCTGGCAGCATCCCACTCACATCCTCCTGTGCGGCTAGCCGCGCCCTCACCTGTGTTGATGAGAGATCCAGCAGATCCAGCGGTTGAAACAGTATGCAGCCTGCTGCACGCTGCTTTAGCTCGATAGCGTTATCGACCCGATGCTGCTGCAGTAGCGACTTAACATCACTGCACGGCGGCGCCATGTTACCCGGCCGCTGCACCACCAGCAGATGCGCCAGTTTGATAAGCTGCTGCCAACGGTGCCACGTCGGCAGGCCAGTAAAGGCGTCCCAGCCGATAATCAGCACCAGCGATACATTGCCAGCCTCTACTCGCAAGGAAGCCAGCGTATCAACCATATAAGAGGGCCCGTTACCTCTTACCTCGCGCTCATCAACCAGCAGTGAAGGTGACCCGGCAACCGCCAGCTGCAACATCGCAATGCGATCTTCCGCACTCGCATGGGGCGGTGCGCGATGTACCGGCTCACCGCAGGGGAGCAGCCGCAGCTCATCAAATGGAAGCGCCGTGCTTAACGCCTGCGCGACCCGCAGATGGCCGTTATGAACGGGGTCGAATGTGCCGCCAAAAACACCAATCATTGATTGGCAGGGAAAAGAGAAAAGGGAGAAGGGTAAAGGCGATAGTGACTACACCCTTTTTCCCTTGTCTCTTTACCCTTTACCCTAATTTCTAATATGCCCATCACCCAGCACGACATATTTCTGCGATGTCAGCCCCTCCAGCCCGACCGGGCCACGTGCATGAAACTTGTCGGTGCTAATCCCGATCTCGGCACCGAGGCCATATTCAAAGCCGTCCGCAAAGCGGGTTGAGGCGTTGACCATCACTGAACTCGAATCGACCTCGCGTAAAAAGCGGCGGGCGCGGCTAAAGTTTTCCGTCACGATCGTTTCGGTGTGTGCTGAACTGTGGGCGCTGATATGATCCATCGCCTCATCCAGATCTTTCACCACACGGATCGATAGCACCGGCGCAAGGTATTCTGTGTCCCAGTCTTCTGGCAGCACCGCGATGCACTCTGGAATCACCTTGCAGCTGGTCTCGCAACCGCGCAGCTCCACCCCGACCTCACGATACATCTTCGCCAGTTCGGGCAGCAGCTGTGCGGCAATGCCTTCGGCAATCAGCAGGGTCTCCATCGCATTGCAGACACCGTAGCGGTGAGTCTTGGCGTTGAATGCGATCTGCAGCGCCTTCTCAGGGTCGGCGTCATCATCGATATAGACGTGGCAGATGCCGTCGAGGTGTTTGATCACCGGCACTCTGGCCTCTTCACTGATGCGCTCGATCAGCCCTTTGCCTCCGCGCGGGATGATCACATCAACATACTCTGGCATGGAAATCATCTCACCCACCACTGCACGGTCGGTGGTCTCGATCACCTGCACCGCCGCCGCAGGCAGCCCCGCTTTTTCCAGCCCGGTCTGAATAGATTGCGCCAGCACCTGGTTGGAATGGATCGCCTCTTTACCTCCCCGCAGGATGGCGGCGTTACCCGATTTCAGGCAGAGCCCCGCCGCATCGACCGTTACATTCGGGCGGGACTCATAGATGATGCCGACCACACCCAGTGGTACCCGCATCTTGCCGACCTGAATACCACTCGGTAGATAATTCATATCAGAGATATTGCCGACCGGATCGGGCAGTGCCGCAATCTGACGCAGCCCTTCGGCCATGCCGGCAATGCGCGCGTCGGTCAGCGCCAGCCGGTCGAGCAGTGCGGCATCGAGGCCGCTCGTCCGGCCCGCTGCCATATCTTTCTCATTGGCCGCGAGCAGTGCGGCTCTGCTCGCCTCTATCACCGCTGCAATCGCCTCTAGCGCACTGTTTTTCACACCGCTATCGGCGCGCGCCACCTGCCGCGACGCCTCGCGCGCATTGCGTCCAATTTCACCCATCTGTTTTCTGATATCAGTCATAATCGTTTTTAAATCTTAAAGTTTACTCTCGCACCATCCGCTCAGGCCCGGTGACACATTTGCAGAGAGGACGGCTAAATCCAGGAAACCTCTTGATGAATGGCTCTCTCTCACTGCGAACAAAGCGTACCGAAGTGGCCGTCCAGATCCTTCAGGACAGCAATCTCGACGCCCATTGAATCATTGAGTGGTGCGACAGCTTCACATTTACTCAGCGACGGCCTTAACTGGCCCTCGCGATCCGTTTTCCCGCCATCATCAACGCCAATTGTAACAATTCATCCCATACATTACCCGCGGCCTGTCCCTTGATCATGCGATCGATCTGTCCGGCGCGATGCAAAAGGTACCACCACTGCCGCGGTGAACGGCGCAACCCCTGTCTAATCAATGGCTTGCGCTTATCCCATACGCGATGACTACGCATCACCTGGTCTGGAGTGATACCGCGCGAAACCTCAAAGCTCATGCTGGCGAGGGTGCGAATTTCACGCGACAGCGCCCACAGCACCAGCACCGACTCCACCCCTTCGCTACGCAGTCCGCTCATCATGCGCGCCACCCGCTCGCCATTGGCCGAGAGCGCGCTATCGACCAGCCCGAAGATATCGAAACGGGCGCTATTGGCGACCGCATCGGCGATCATCTCGGCATCAATCTCCGCCGCGCCGTGAATCAGAAACAGTTTATCGATCTCCTGCGCGCAGGCGAGCAGGTTACCCTCCACCCGCTCGGCCAGTAGCTGCGCCGCATCACCTGTCGGGCGCAGTTTGCTCGCCTTCATCCGCCGCTGAATCCACCCCGGCAGCTCCGCCAGCGCCATCGGCCAGATCGGCAGCGCAACACCCGCCGCCTCGACGGTTTTGTACCATTTGGTCTGCTGCGAGCGGCTATCGATCTTGCCCGCGATGATCAACAGCACATCATCCGTGGCGGATGCCTCTGCGTAGGCCCGTAGCGCCTTGCCACCTGCATCACCCGGTTTGCCGCTCGGCAGGCGCAGCTCCAGCAGCCGTTTTTCCGCAAAGAGCGACATGCCACTGCGCTCCTGCAAAAGGCTATTCCAGTCGAAACCTTTCTCGACCGTCATCACAATCCGCTCATGACAACCGCCGTCGCGTGCAGCCTGGCGCACCTGGTCTGACGCCTCCTGCACCAGCAGCGGCTCATCACCACTAATGATGTAGATTGGAGCCAGCCCTTTTTTGAGCTGCGCGGCTAACTGTTCCGCTCTAATCTTCATCGGCTATGGCGCAGCCTCGACAACATCGCTACCGGCATTGCCCTCTTGCGTTGCAGGCTCCATCAGCGCCTGAAAACGTCGCATCGCGCTCTGCACCGCACTGCGGCGCAGCTCCTGGTAGAGCAGCTGCTCTTCCGCCTCTTTGGCCAGCACATCGGCACCCGTAAATTCAAAACTACGCCGCTGGCTTATTGTCTGCTCACCAAGCACTGGACGCGCACTGGCATCATTCACGGCGAGTGAGACAGCGTAGTAGAGCTCATACTCCTGTACGCGGCCGTTGGCATCGACTGTCAGTACGCGCCGTTCAAGCCGCTCGGCACCGACCGCAACAATCAGCGCGGCCGCCGAACGCAGATCAACCACACGGGTTTGCGTATTGCCCAACGCCTGGCGCAACGCACTCGCAAAGAGATTGCTGCCACTGCTCTGGATATAGAGCGGCGGTAATGCAAGCTCACCCCCAGTCGAACCACGCAGGCGAAAGCCGCACCCCTCCAGTACAATCAGGCAGGCGACCAGCAGTAGCATCAAGCGTGGCGGGAGTGGGCGATTATGCAGTGCGAACATCGCGCTAGCCGGGTGCCACAATGTTGACCAGACGACCGGGTACGACGATCACCTTTCTGATCATCTTGCCGTCGGTAAAGCGCATCACATTTTCATCGTGACATGCCGCCGCTTCGATCGCCTCTTTTGTGGCATCGGCAGCCACCGTGATCTTGCCACGCACCTTGCCGTTAACCTGCACGATCATCTCAATCGAGTCACGCACCAGCGCCGTCTCGTCAACCGCCGGCCATGAGGCGTTCAACACATCATCGCCATAACCGAGTTCACGCCATAGCACATGGGCGATATGCGGGGCGATGGGTGACAACAGGCGCAACATGATGCTGAACCCTTCATCCAGAATTGCATCGTGTGCGCCGCCCGGCTTTAATGATCCCAATGCATTCATAATCTTCATGCAGGCGGCAACCACGGTATTAAACTGCTGCTTATCAAAGTCGTATAACGCCTGTTTAAGTACTCCATGTATACCGCGGCGCAGCGCTTTTTGTGCCTCATCGGCGTGATCAAATCCACCACCTGCAGCGCGGCTCAAAATGGATTGATTGGCCGCGGCGAGGTTCCAGACCTTTTTCAGAAAACGTGCAGCACCATCGACACCAGAATCGGACCACTCCAGCGACTGCTCCGGTGGCGCGGCAAACATCATAAAAAGACGGGCGGTATCGGCGCCGTACTGTTCGATCAACGCCTGTGGATCAACGGTGTTCCCTTTGGATTTGGACATCTTCGCACCATCTTTCAGCACCATCCCCTGAGTCAGCAGGTTTTCAAAAGGTTCATCGGTTTTCACCAGCCCAACGTCGCGCATCAGTTTGTTAAAGAAACGGGCGTACAGCAGGTGCAGGATCGCATGTTCGATGCCACCGACATACTGATCGACCGGCAGCCAGTAGCTGGCGCGCTCATCGAGCATCGCTTGACCATTATCGCTTGAACAGTAACGGGCGTAGTACCACGACGACTCCATAAAGGTGTCGAAGGTGTCGGTCTCACGCTCCGCATCACCGCCGCATTTTGGGCAGGTGGTCTGGTAGAACTCCGGCATCTTCTTGATCGGTGAGCCGACGCCATCCATCTCCACCGCTTCGGGCAGTACTACCGGCAGCTGCTCTTCCGGCACCGGCACAGCACCACAGCGGTTACAGTTGATGATTGGGATCGGTGAACCCCAGTAACGCTGGCGCGAGACACCCCAGTCACGCAGACGATAAGTGGTGCGCTTTGCACCTCTGTTATTGTCTGCCAGAAATTGTGCAATCGCATCGAACGCCTGCTGCGATGTCTGGCCGCTGAAATCGCCACTATTGACCAGTACACCTTTCTCGGTAAAGGCCGCTTTCGTTAAGTCGATCTCACGACCGTCGCCCGGCTCAATCGACTGTTTAATCGGCAACCCGTACTTCTGTGCAAACTCCCAGTCGCGCTGGTCATGCGCCGGCACCGACATCACCGCCCCTTCACCGTAACCCATCAATACAAAATTGGCGGCGAAGATCGGCAGCGTTTCACCACTCAGCGGGTGAATCGCCCTCAGGCCGGTATCGACCCCCTTCTTTTCCATCGTCTCCATCGCCGCTTCAGCGGTCTCCATGCGGTTGCATTCATCGATAAAGCTGGCCAGTTTTTCACTGCCTTCAGCGGCGGCAAGGGCGAGCGGATGTTGCGGTGCAACGGCGACATAGGTTGCGCCCATCAATGTGTCTGGGCGGGTGGTAAACACTTTTAACGGCAGGCCGTGGTCAACGACACCGAAATGTATCTCGACCCCTTCGGAGCGCCCGATCCAGTTGCGCTGCATTGTCACTACCTGTTCCGGCCAGCCGCTTAGCTGATCGAGATCATCCAGCAATTCGTCGGCATAGTCGGTGATCTTCATAAAATATTGCGGGATCTCTTTGCGCTCGACCCGGGTGTCACAGCGCCAGCAGCAGCCGTCGATCACCTGCTCGTTGGCGAGTACGGTCATGTCGTGAGGACACCAGTTAACCGGCGCGGTCTTTTTATAGACGATCCCTTTGTCGAACAACCGGGTGAAGAGCCACTGCTCCCAGCGGTAGTAGTCCGGATCACAGGTGGTAAGCTCACGGTCCCAGTCGTAACCAAAGCCGAGGCGGCGCAGCTGATCCCCCATATAGGCAACATTTTCTTTTGTCCATTTGGCCGGCGCTACATTATTTTTGATCGCCGCATTTTCGGCCGGCAGACCAAACGCATCCCACCCCATCGGCTGCAGTACGTTCTTCCCCAGCATGCGCTGGTAACGGCTGATCACATCACCGATGGTGTAGTTGCGCACATGCCCCATGTGGAGTCGACCACTGGGATACGGAAACATCGAGAGACAGTAATACTTCGGCTTACTCTCATCCTCAACCGCTTTAAAGGTCTGATTCTGTTGCCAGTCATTTTGCGCCTGCTGCTCGACGGCTGCAGGCTGATACTGCTTGTCCATATCTACTGTGATGCCTTGCGAGGAAAAAGTGGTAGGATACCAGAATAGCGAACATGACAGATAATCGAGATCTGCGGTCTCCATGGGGCGATCTCCATGGCGCCCTCTCACAGCAGTATAGGAAGCGAACCAATGAGCGAAAACGAACGCACCACTAACGAAAAACTGGTCCACGCCTACAACACCATGATGGAGCGGGTAAAACAGGCCATTGATGAGGCCGGAGGTGAGGCGGGTCCAAAGGTCTCGGAGCTGGTGGCCAGGGCAGAAAAAAAGGCGGTTGAGCTGGGTGAACTTACAGCCGAAGAGGCGGTCAAGATTGGTGATTATCTCAAGCGCGATCTGGATGCCGCAGCCGATTACCTCGCCAGTGAAGAGACTCAGGAGCTGATTGACTGGCTGAAATTTGATATCGAGCTGATTGAAGAGCGAATACTGGAGGCGTTCCTTTCGGTTGCAGACCAGACCAAAGTGGAGCTGCTGGCTCTCGAGGAGCGGGCCGCCCATGCCGATGAGTACCACACCGGCGAGATCACCGGCCCCGGTACGCTGGTCTGCGTTGCCTGTGACGAGCAGATCCATTTTCACCGCACTGGCCACATCCCACCCTGCCCGAAATGTCATGCAACCGTTTACAGGCGCAGCCAGTCCAGCTGACGCGAAACAGATCCTCAACAGCCATTGTTTTAGCAAGAATCCGTAAGATGAAACCAGAAATGAGACGTATCGGCGCGCATGTCAGCGCCGCAGGCGGGGTACAAAATGCCCCTCTTAATGCCATTGAGATCGGTGCAAAGGCCTTTGCGCTGTTCACCAAAAATCAGCGCCAGTGGAAATCAAAAGCGCTCACCACTGAACAGATCGACGGTTTTCTTGCCAATATGGAAAAAGGGGGCTTCCGCCCGCAAGATGTCCTGCCGCACGACAGCTACCTGATTAACCTCGGTCACCCGGAAATTGAGGCGCGTGAAAAGTCACTCAACGCTTTTATCGATGAGCTGCAACGCTGCCAGCAGCTCGGTCTCGTCTATCTCAATTTTCACCCCGGCAGCCATCTGCGCAAGATCGATGAGGCGCACTGTCTCGACCTGATTAGCGAATCGATAAACTTTGCGCTCGATAAAACCAGCGATGTGATCGCAGTGATCGAAAACACATCAGGGCAGGGTTCAAACCTCGGTTACCGCTTTGAGCATCTCGCCCATATCATCGATAAAGTGGAAGATAAGAGCCGTATTGCGGTCTGCCTCGACACCTGCCACACCTTCACTGCCGGTTATGACCTGCGTACCCGTGAAGCCTATGATGAGACGATGAACGCCTTCGAGGATATCGTCGGTTTCAAATATCTCAAAGGGATGCATATCAACGACTCAAAACCTGGCCTCGGCTCGCGGGTCGACCGCCACCACAGCCTCGGCAAGGGTGAGCTGGGACTCGACCCATTTAAGTTCATCATCAACGATGAGCGCATCAAGGATATTCCATTAGTTCTGGAGACGATTGAACCGGCAATCTGGCCGCAGGAGATTCAGATGCTGTATGGCATGATGGGCGAACAATAGCGCTACCGTCTTCAAAGCGTGTGCAGTCGGCCAAGCGATGCGCTATTTACAACAGCACCAGCGATGCCAATCCGAGGAAGACAAAAAAACCAACCACATCGGTGACCGTGGTCAATATCACCCCCCCACCAAGTGCTGGATCGGCACCCATCTTTTTCAGGAACAGAGGAATGCAGGCACCCGCAACGGCTGCGACCAGCAGATTGACGATGATCGCCGCACCAATGATCCAGCCGATCTGATAATTGCCGAACCATAAAATGGCAACGGCGGCCACCACCACCGCCCACAACGCGCCATTCAGGATCCCTATCGTGATCTCTTTCATCAGCAGCTTGCGCGCATTGGCACGCCCGATCTGCCCGAGTGCAATCCCGCGTATCACCAGCGTCAACGTCTGACTGCCGGCAATGCCCCCCATGCTGGCGACGATCGGCATCAGTACAGCCAGTGCAACCACCTGTTCAATGGTGGCATCGAACAGACCAATCACCCAGGAGGCGAGCAGCGCCGTGGCCAGGTTAAGCCCCAGCCAGACACCACGCTGGCGCGCGCTGACGGTGGCGGGGGCAAACATATCGCTCTCTTCATCCAGCCCGGCCATGCTCATCATGGAGTGGTCGGCTTCATCGCGAATCACATCGACCACGTCATCAATCGTAATACGCCCCAGCAGCCGATGGTTTTCATCGAGCACCGGTGCCGATACCAGATCCCGATGTTCAAACAGCCCCGCCACCTCAGTGGCCGAGGTCGTAGCAGAAATACTCTCGCCTTCAGACAGCATCACATCACGCACCATCTTTACCGGCAACTGAGTCAGCAGTACGGTTAATGGCAGTTGACCCAGGTAGCGGTCATCTCGGTCAACCACAAAGAGCGCATCGGTTGTCTCCGGTATCTCACCGCGCAGGCGCAAGTAACGGAGGACCACATCGAGCGTGACATCCGGGCGCACCGTGACAGCATCGACATTCATCAGGCCGCCAGCGGTATCTTCGGGATAGGACATGACCGATTCAAGTCGATGGCGATTCTGCTCATCCATCGCCTGCAGCACTTCATCGATCACTGCCGACGGCAGCTCTAACAGGATATCGGCAAGATCATCGGTCTCCATCCCTTCGGCGGCCGCGACCAGCTCGTCGGCATCCATCTCGCCAATCAGCGAAGCACGCAGATCGTCATTGACATGCAGCAGCACATCACCGTTGACCTCCGCATCGAGCAGATCCCATAACAGTGAACGTTCGTGATGAGGCAGCGATTCGAGCAGGTGGGCAATTTCGGCAGGGTGCAGGTGATTCAGCATGCCGCGAACGTTGGCCAGTGTGTCATGCTCAAGCGCCTGGCTAAATTGATCAAGCCTTTGCTGGCGTTTTTCGCGTTCGGCGCTTTCTGGCATAACTCTTCCCTATTCGTTTACTTCAGCCATCTCACAGAACGGCAGACAATGAGTTTAAGGAAAAGCGAGGCAGAATGGAAAATTATTCTTAGTGAATAAAATAACCCTCTGGCCCGAGGTATTAAGCGTAGAGGTAGCGGCAATAAGAGCCGCGCACACGATTAACCAAGCGCATTTATCGCCGCTACCATTTCACCATGGTCATGCAGTTTGAGGAGTGCTTCAACCTGTTTCGATAGCAGTGACAGATCACTATCATTGATGATCCCCTTCACCTCCAGCAACATGGAGGCAGACATACTAAACTCTCGCAGCCCCATCCCCAATAGTAATGCGGTATAGCGTGGGTCACCCGCCATCTCGCCACACATCGAGACCGGGATGCTGTTTTGTTCGCCCGCCGTGATGGTCATCTGGATCAACTTTAAGATCGCGGGATGCAGTGGATCATAAAGATGGCCAACCTCGGCATCCATACGATCTGTCGCCAGGGTGTATTGAATCAGGTCATTGGTTCCGATCGAAAGGAAGTCCAGCTCCTGCGCAAAGGCGTCTGCAATGAGCGCTGCTGCGGGCACCTCTATCATCGCGCCAATTTTCATCGCATCATCAAATGGCAACCCCTTTTCTCGCAGCGCCGCCTTACACATATCAACCACACCCTGAAGCTGCTTCACCTCCTGCATATTCGAGACCATCGGCACCATCATGCGCACATCGCCCAGCGCCGACGCGCGAAGTATGGCGCGTATCTGCGGCATAAGTAGCTGTGGCTGCTTAAGGGAGAGCCGGATCGCCCGCAGCCCCAGCGCAGGGTTCACACCAAAGTAGCCATCCAGCTGATCGAGACTAATCTGTTTGTCTGCGCCCATGTCGAGTGTACGAATCATTACCGGGTACCCTTTAAAGGCGCGTACCAGTTTGGCATAGACACTGTACTGCTCCTCTTCATCCGGTAGCTCAGTGCGATTCATGAAGAGTATTTCCGTACGATAGAGGCCAACACCATCAGCATCGAATGCACTGGCTGAATCAATCTCTTCGACCAGATCAAGGTTCACCATCAGACGTACTTCATGGCCATCCTTTGTGATGGCGGGCAGCCCCTTGAAGCGCTCAAGAGCGGTAAGCCGTGCCTGGTCATCCGCTATACAGTTTTGATAAAAGCGCAACGTATCTTCATCGGGCGAGGCGATCACCACACCGTATCGGCCATCGACTACCAGTGGTTCGTTCTGGCTCAAATAACGACAGGCGTGATGCACCCCGACCAGTGCAGGTATACCAAGGCTGCGCGCCAAAATAGCCGTGTGAGAATTGGCTGCGCCATCTTCGGTGATAAAAGCGGTCACACCTCGCTGGTGCATTAACAGCATATCCGCCAGCGATAGTTCATTCGTCACCACTACCCCGCCTCTGGCTCGCTGCGACAGATCATGGTGCGGATGCTCAATATGATTTAACAGGATCCGCTGAATACGGTTGACCACATGGTCAATATCATCGCGACGTGTTTTGAGGTAGGGGTCATCCATCACCTCAAACACCATCACCAGCGCATCACGCTGCATCTTCAGCGCCCACTCGGCATTGCATTGCAGGCGGTTAATCAGGCTCACCGGGGCACGGCATAGTGCATCATCCTCAACCATCAACAGGTGTGCATCAATAAAGGCGCTGATTTCAGGTGGGGTATCTGCCGGGATCTGATGGCGAATCTGCTCAAGCTGCTGGCGCGCCTTTTTGAGGGCCGCCTTAAAGCGAGCCACCTCTGCCGCCAGGAGTGGTTTGGGAATCACATACTCCAGTATTTCAAGCTCATCACGACGCAGGATCTGGCACGACCCAATCGCGACACCTCTTGAAACACCCGTACCACTCAGCATTAATGCCATAAAAAGAGAGACTCCTGACTATTCGGTGGCCACCATCTTTTATTGTTACTGGGAACTTGCTCTACTCGCCTCGACTATTCATCTTCACCAAAACGTTGTTCAACAAGCTGCTGGAGCTGCGCTATCGCCAGCGCTTCGTCATCACCTTCTGCGCTCACTTCTATCTGTGTTCCCTTTGCAGCCGCCAGCATCATCACCCCCATGATGCTCTTGCCGTTCACACAACGGCCACCACGTTTAACCGTTATCTCACTGTCAAAGCTTGACGCAAGCGTAACAAATTTAGCTGCGGCGCGCGCATGTAGCCCGAGCTTGTTGATGATCGTCAGCTGGGTACTTACCATACGCTTAAGGGGCTTCCTTGCGGCAGTGGAAGATACCATCACGACCACCACTCAGCGCCTTTTCCAGCAGCTGTTCAATACTCAGATCAGGGTAGTTCAGCACACGAATCAGCATGGGTAGATTAATACCTGACACCACCAGCAGTCGCGACTCATCGTCCTGAAATTTCATTGCGATGTTGCTGGGCGTTGCGCCGTACACATCTGTCAGCAGCAGCACACCATCACCCTGGTTTAGCTGCAGCAGCGCTGCTTCTACATTACCCACCACCTCATCGGGATCGCATCGATTAGAGACGGCGATCACACCAACCTGTAGCGGGGTTCCACCCAGCATCGCATAGGCGGAATCAAGCAGGGCCTGCCCCACCTCGCCGTGCGTAACAATCAGCAGGGCGACACTCATGAGAGCTCACGGTGACGAATCATCACCCCCTCTCGCTGCTGCTTAAAATGAGCGCCAAGCACTTCGGTAAAATAGACCGAACGGTGCTGCCCACCGGTGCAGCCAATGGCTACCGTCATATAGCTTCGGTTGTCTGCCTCAAAATCAGGCACCCAGCGTTCAATAAAACGGGTGATGTCGGCCAGCATCTCGGTCACAATCGTCTGCTGCTGCAGGAATTTGATGACATCGTCATCTCGCCCTGTTTGCAGGCGTAGTTTAGGATCCCAGTGTGGATTTGGCAGGCAGCGAACATCAAAAACAAAGTCCGCATCGATCGGGTGTCCATGCTTAAAGCCAAAGGAGAGAAACTGTAGTGACAGGGTTAAATCTGAATTCCTTCCCACGCGCTCACGAATCTGATCTCGCAGCTGATGGACATTCGTCTGACTCGTGTCAATGTGCAGATCTGCGCAGTTGGCAATCGGGTTCAACAGATGGCGCTCCGCCGCAATCGCTTCAACCAGCGGGATTTCATCATTCGTTAAGGGGTGTTTGCGGCGCGTTTCACTAAAACGTTTGATCAGCGCGTGGTCACTCGCAACCACAAAGATAACCTCGCAACTGATACCCTGCGCCTTGATGTTATTAAGCACGACCTGAAAGTTCTGCAGGTCATCGATCATATTGCGCGCATCAATACCGACCGCAATCTCAGTAACCTCCTGGCGCCCCTCCATCACCTTCATCTGCGCGACAAAACCGGGTAACAGTGCAACTGGCAGGTTATCTACGCAGTAGAAGCCAAGGTCTTCCAGCGCCTGTAATGCAATACTTTTTCCAGCGCCGGAAAGCCCGCTCAGGACTAGCAACCTCATAAAGAACCTCTAATTAAAAAAACGCTTTTGTCGATCAATAAAGTCCTGCGCGGCATCATAACCGCTCAGGCGCAGAATATGGTTGCGCACCGCAGCCTCGATGAGCAGCGCCAGATCACGCCCCGGTGCAACCGGTAGAATCACGCGTGGAATCGCCACCTCTAATACTGAAGCATCCTGCTGGCTCCCCATCAGGCGATCTATATTGCGCACGTCGTCGTCATCGATCGGTTTCAGGTGGACAATCAGGCGCAGGTTTTTATCTTTCTTGATCGCACTGTCACCATACATCGCACGAATATTGAGCACTCCCAACCCGCGCACCTCAAGAAATCCCTGTAACAGCTCGGGGCAGGCCCCTCGGACCACATCCGGCGCGATCCTTGAAAACTCCGGTGCATCATCGGCGATCAGACGGTGTCCACGCGCCACCAGCTCTAGCGCCAGTTCACTTTTACCAACACCACTCTCGCCAGTCAGCAGGACACCGAGACCGCGCACCTCCATAAAGACACCATGCAGCGTCTCGCTCTCCGCCAGCAGGCCCGTCAGATAATATTGCAGGTGGTCGATCAATTTATCACTGTTCAGCGAGGAAGAGAAAAGCGCCACCGAGTGCTGCTCCGCTCGCTGCTGCAGATCGTCCGTTGGTACAGCGCCATCGGCAACCACAATAAAGGCGGGCTGCTCTTCAAACAGTTTTGAGAGGGTGTCGTGAGATGAATTTTTACCCAGTGACTTAAGATAGTCGAGTTCCGTGCAGCCTAACACCTGCACTCGGCTGGGCTGAATAAGATTGAGATGCGCCACCATCGGCATACCAGGGTAGCCTGCCTCCCCAGCAACATCGGGTGAAAACTGAATTTCACGCGCCTGACCACGGCGCCCGGCAACCCATTTCAGCGCCAGTTTTTCAGCGTGACTCTCAAACAGTTGATTGACAGTCAGTGTTTTATTCATTGGAACTATGCGCAGGGGCGCGCTTGCTGAGTCGAATCCAAACCGGATTGCCACTGCGTAAGAAGCTGGTAGAGCGAGGCATCATCATCGGCAGCGCGTAACTGCTCACAAAAAGCCTTGTCACCAAAAATCTCTGCCAGCATTGATAACAGTGCCAGATGTTCGCTGGTTGACTCTTCCGGTACCAGCAGCGCACAGATCAGGTCGACAGGCTGGTTATCAACGGCGTCAAAATCGACCCCTTGCTGTAGCTGTAAAAAAGCACACACCGGCTTTTCAACCCCCTTCAACCGACCGTGTGGAATTGCGGCGCCGTGCCCCAGGCCGGTGCTACCTAACCGTTCACGACCAATTAGCCCTTCAAACACTTCGGCCTGAGTCAGCTCGGGAGAGGCAAAGACGAGCAGCTCACTGAGCTGCTCTAATGCACGCTTTTTACTGCTGATTTTCTTCTGAGCAATGACACTCTCAGGCAGAAAAAACTCACTTATATCCATGCTTTTTTATTTCCAGAAACAGCTATTCCTATCGTAAATTTATTCAGGCCCGGTGCCGTCCTGAACAGTGTCGATAACCTCATCCTTAATCGGAAACCCTTTGTTCCGCCCGCGGTGATCTTTGCGTTTCTCTTTGTGTTTAATCACCTGCCGGTCGAGTTTATCTGCCAGAGCATCGATCGCTGCATACATATTTTCACTTTCAGCGTCCGCAAATAGATCCGCCCCGCTCACATGCAGTTTGGCTTCCGCCTTCTGCACCATTTTTTCAACTGCCAGCACGACATGAACATTGCCTACACCGTCAAAATGACGCGCAAGCTTCTCCAGCTTTTCATTCACGTAATTACGCAATGCTGGGGTAATATCGATGTGGTGACCTGTCAGATTTATTTGCATTTTAATACCTCGATGTTATGTCAAACGTTTACGCTCACTTGATGAAAGGATCGATATCGACTCACGATATTTTGCAATCGTTCTACGAGCAACATTGATCCCCTGTTCTTCAAGAATTTTTGAAATTTTACTATCGCTTAATGGTTTTTCCGGGTTCTCAGCTGCCACCAGTTTTTTAATTAATGCGCGAATAGCTGTCGCGGAGCACTCACCACCACTGGCGGTGCCTACGTGGCTGGAAAAGAAATATTTCAACTCGAAAATACCGCGCGGGGTGTGCATATATTTCTGTGTTGTCACGCGAGAAATCGTTGATTCATGCATCCCAACCACCTCGGCAACATCATGCAGCACCAGCGCTTTCATCGCCTCCTCGCCGTGTTCAAGAAACCCTCGCTGACGCTCGACGATACAGGTGGCTACTTTCAGCAGCGTTTCGTTACGGCTTTGCAGGCTTTTAATGAACCACCGCGCTTCCTGTAAATGGTTTTTTAAATAGGTGTTGTCGGCGCTATTGTCTGCGCGCTTCACTAATCCAGCATAGCCGTTGTTAACCCGAACTTTGGGCAACGCCTCACCATTTAGCGTCACCTTCCAGGCACCGTTATCTTTTCTAACGATCACATCAGGCACTACATATTCGGTCTGTCTGGGTGAGATCAATGTACCGGGGCGCGGATTGAGCGTCTGCACTAGTGACATTATCTCTTTTAGCTCATCCTGGGTACATTTCATGCGTCGCATAATCTGTGGGTAGTCGCGTGAGCCGAGCAACTTCAGGTGATCGGTAATTAACCTGCGGGCCTCGAGCAGCCACGGTGTCTCAGGACTTAGATGCTGCAACTGCACCAGCATGCACTCCTGCAGGTCACGACAACCCACACCGACAGGATCCAGATTATGAATGCGATGCAGCACCGCTTCGACTTCATCAAACTCGGTCTCTAGCTCTTCACGCAGACCAGAAAAGATCTCTTCTAATGAGCAAGTAAGGTAACCCTGCTCATCGATCGCATCGATAATCGCCTCGGCAATCTCCATATCTTTTTCGGTAAAAGAGGTCAGCCGTATCTGCCACAGCAGATGCTCCTGCAGTGATTCAGACGACTCATCCTGGCTTTCATAATCACTGTTGTCAGGCAGCGCACTGGATGATGTCTGCGGCATCACGCTGTCATAGGTATCTTCCCACGAGCTATCGACCGGCAGCTCGTCCGGCACCGCATCGGAGAGTTGAGAAACAACATCACCATCTCCGGCAGCGCCCGCAGCGCCCGCATCAACCGTACTGAGACCATCAACGGGGTTCTCAGAGGGGGGCTCGGTAGCATCACCATCACTGGATGAGTATTTGGCAGCACCATCATCAGTGGCGTCATCGGTCAGTTCCAGCATCGGATTTGATTCCAGCGCCTCCTGAATCTCAGCCTGGAGATCAAGGGTCGACAGCTGTAACAGGCGTATCGCCTGCTGCAACTGTGGCGTCATGGTTAACTGTTGTCCGAGACGGAGCTGTAGGGATTGCTTCATATATCGCCGTCCTGATTCGGCGCCATCTTGTTGCTAAGCTTGTTGAGCGCTATTTTAGCGTAATTGGCACCTTTTTTCAGCGCCTATCAGTAAATTAAAGTCGAAAGTCCTGCCCAAGATAGACCTCTTTCACCTGCCTGTTTTCCAGAATATCGCCTGGCACACCCTCTGCCAGCACCATCCCTTCGCTCATAATGTAAGCGCGTTCACATATTCCCAGCGTCTCTCTAACATTATGATCAGTAATCAGCACCCCTATTCCCTTGTCGGCAAGAAAGCGAATGATGCGCTGAATATCAATCACAGAGATGGGATCGACACCCGCAAATGGCTCATCTAACAGGATAAAGCGGGGGCTGGTGGCTAGTGTGCGTGCAATTTCAACGCGTCGCCGCTCACCACCCGAGAGGCTCATGCCGAGGTTGTCACGTAGATGGGTAATGTGCAGCTCTTCGAGTAGCTCATCCAGTTGCGCCAGCTGCTGGGCACGATCAAGATCGCCACGCACCTCAAGAATCGCCAGGATATTCTGTGAGACCGTCAGTTTACGAAAAATCGACGCCTCCTGCGGCAGGTAGCCCACCCCCATCCTGGCACGAATATGCATCGGATAGCTCGCCATATCCTCGCCATCGAGCATGATGGTCCCTTTGTCGCACCCAACCAGACCGACAATCATATAAAAACAGGTAGTCTTGCCGGCACCATTGGGGCCCAGTAACCCCACGATCTCACCACTGTTGATCTCAAGCGAGACATCCTTGACCACCGCACGGGACTTGTAGCTTTTAGCCAGATTTGATGCGATTAATGCATGCATCAGCGTTGATGACCCCACTGCTTTTTCAACTTATCTGGCCTTCTCTTTTTCACGCGGCTGAATCACCACCTGCACCCGCTCGCTACCATTGGCAGCTTTGCGCGCATTAACGATATCGTTATTCGCATCATATTCGATATAACTCCCTGAGAACTCATCTTCACCGCGCTTCACATGCGCATTGCCTTTTAGCAGGATATGCCCCTGCGCGGCGCGGTAATCGATCAGACGCGCCTTCGCCTGCAATTCACCTTTATCATCATCGAGCAGCTGTCGGTAGTTGACCCGTTCACCCTCGGCTTCGAAGCGATCAAACTCACCATTGACGCTGTAGATCGTCACTTTGTCTGCTGTCATCTTGACCGTTCCCTGAACGTAGCTGACGCGCCCCTGATAGATGCTAATCCCTTTGCTGTCATCGACCGTCATGCTGTCAGCCTCGATATGAATGAGCTGCTCACGGTCCGCGCTCAACGCCAGCACTGCGCCCGGCAGTACAATGGCCAGTAGTAAAAAGAGGTGGCTAACGGCTCTGTGGTACATAAGTTCCCCGTACATTTGATAACAACATGACCCGGCGTTGATTTAGATCAGCTCGCATGCCAATGGCGGTTGTCACACCGCGATCATCTTTGATCGTCACTTTAGCCGATGTCTCTGCAGATTTGTCACGCGGGCGCACCGTTAGATCAGACGTCATCACCTGAAGCGCCTGCGCATGTGTCGGATTGACCCGCAGAATAATCACCTCACCCTCTAATAACACTGATTCACCGCCATTGGACACCAGCCCCGACTCTGCACGAATATCCCAGAACTCTTCATCATTACGGAACAGCACCAGGTGTGGTTTCTCCAGTGTCGCACTATCATCAATGGAGTAATGCAACATATTATCGGCATAAAGCTTGTATGCCGGTTTTCCATCCTGGTTCAACGACGTTAGCTCAAACCTCTCCATATAGTAATCCGGTTCGCGCTGCGTCTGATCAGACGCCTGCTGCTGCAGTTCTGGGCCGGGGCTGCGCTGCAACCACCAGCTCAATGCAGCGACTGCCACCAAAAGTAGAGCAATCCCGCCTCCCTTACCCACCTGGTATCTCGCGAATATACCGCTGCGAATTCAGCATGGCTGATGATGCGATTTAACTATTCACCACCGGAAAACCAAGCGCAGCAAGCTTCGGAACCAGCAGCTCGCGATCGAGCACATCGCCCTGAACCTTTACCTCCCCACTGCCAACATCGACCGAGACCTGGGTCACCCCCTGCATCCCCTCCAGACCGTTTTTAATATTTTCAGCACAGCCACCACACTTGATGTTGCTCACCGCGAGTATCATCTCCTGCA
>WFVD01000004.1 GCA_015491865.1 Gammaproteobacteria bacterium | reverse complement strand
TGAAGGCGCTGGTCGCTGATCAGGTTGTTCGCAATGAGCAACTGCAAGCAGATAAGCAAGCCGTTGTTGAAAAGAACGAGCGACTCACTACCGAGAACCAATATTACAAGACTCAGGTTCTTACGCTTACCTTTTATTAACCGCTTACGTACAATTGGCGCAAACAAGCCAGAACCGAGGAGATTGCCGTGCCAGCCGATGGGAAGAATCCAGAGAAATGGTCGTCGGAAGACAAGTTTGCCATTGTATTGGAGGCCGCCTCCCTGAATGAGGCCGAACTGGCGGAATACTGTCGTCAGAAAGGCCTGTACGCCGAGCAGATCGAGGCCTGGCGCAAGGCCTGCCTGCAAGCCAACGCCAACAGTGCCGCACAGGCGAAGGCCCGGCGGGAGCAGAAGAAGAAGGACCGCAGACAGATCAGGAAGCTGGAGAAGGAGTTGCGTCGCAAGGAAAAGGCGCTGGCCGAGGCGGCGGCGCTGCTGGTGCTCCAAAAAAAAAGCCCAGGCGATCTGGGGGGACGGAGAGGACGAATGATCAGCCCCGCAGATCGCCGTCATGCCATCGGTTTGATCGACGAGGCCGTGATGGCCGGAGCCCGGCAGCGCAAGGCTTGCGAGATCCTGGAGATCAGCGTGCACACCTACCAGCGCTGGATGCAGGACGGGGTCGTTTTGGACGATGGCCGTCCCGACGCCCAACGCCCGGCCCCGGCCAACAAGCTGAGTGCCGAGGAACGTGCAGAGATCCTGGCCGTCAGCAACAGCCCGGCATTCCGCAGCCTGCCGCCCAGCCAGATCGTCCCGGCCCTGGCCGATGAGGGGCGTTACCTGGCCTCGGAGTCCACGTTCTACCGGGTCTTGCGGGAGGCGGATCAACAGCATCACCGGGGGCGCAGCGAGGAACCCCGGCGGAAAGCGCCGAGCACGCACAGCGCCGTCGGCCCCAATCAGGTGTGGTGCTGGGACATCACCTGGCTACCGGGCCCGGCCCGTGGGTTGTTCTATTATCTCTACCTGATCATGGATCTCTACAGCCGCAAGATCGTGGCATGGGGGATCCATGAGACGGAGACCAGTGACCTGGCCGCAGGACTGGTACGCAGGGCCTGCCTGTCAGAGGGTATCGCTGCGCGGCCGCTGGTGCTGCATTCGGACAACGTCAGCCCGATGAAAGGGGCCAGCATGCTGGAGACGCTGCGGCGGTTGGGTGTGACCTCCTCCTTCAGCCGTCTGCGGGTGAGCAACGACAATGCCTATGCAGAGTCGCTGTTCCGGACCTGCAAATACCGGCCGGACTACCCGGTCAGCGGCTTTGCCACCATCGAGGATGCCAGAGACTGGGTGCTGTCCTTCAGTCGCTGGTACAACACGGAGCACAAGCACAGCAGCCTAAAGTTCACCACGCCGGAACAGCGCTATACCGGTGAGACTACGGAAATACTGGAACATCGTAAACAGGTCTATCGCGAAGCCAGGGCGCGTCACCCCAACCGCTGGAGCGGTGAGATCCGGAACTGGGAACTGCCAGAGCAGGTCTGGCTGAATCCGGAGAAGGTACAGCCTGACCTAAATCAGGCTGCGTAGGTCGAGGCGACAACTATGTTGACAAACACCGTCTCTATCATCACCATTATTTTAAAAAACAGTCACCATATTTCATGGTTTATATGCTCTTGCTTTATTACCTCCTTGTTGAATTTAGGGGCTTTTCGGTTTCTATTAATATGGCACCTTTATTATTTTCGAGTGGTTTTCCTGTGATTAGTGGGCACAACTTTTCCAGTGGTAGATTTATCAGGTCCGCGATTAATAGAAAAATCCACATTGGTTGGCTGTTATTGCTGGCTTTTTCTGTTCTGGTGTTTAGTTTTGATTTTCATGCTGTATGGATAGTTTATGATCTAATAGCGGCAGGGTTGCTATTTTTATTTTTGTTGTCCCGTAAAGGAAAGGTGGCTTGGTTTCAATTATTTATTCTTTCTGTGACGATCGTTTATTTTATATTAATTACGTTAATAAATGGTCATTACTTAATGTCGATCTTGAGTATGTGGGATACATTTAAGCATCTTATCTATATTACTCTTCTTGTTAGAATGGCCAAGGTTGACTCTTTAGTGCGTAATACTAGGCTTATAAAGAGCCTATACGTGATTATAGCATTTGCCTTTTTTATACAAATGATTGTCGTATCTATTCAATACGGCCGGGGAGAGATGTTTGATAATATAGCGGGAACCTTCGGTGATGGGGGAAGCCATGCAGTTGGGTATATTTCTCTGTTATTTATCTGTGCGGCATTTGTTTTTCGTAATGTAACATTGATTGTCTGTTCAATAATCGTTGCTGTATTGATGAATATGGCCGCGGAGAATGCTGGTTTTTTTGTTTTATTGGCACTGCTTACCTTAGTTTTATTTGCATTGCATGGGGCTGCTATATTTAGACATATTTATATTTGTTTCGCCTTTTTTATTCTGGTGTTAATGATTGGTTGGATGCTGAGTTTTTCAGTTTATTCCGACCTGGCGTTTGGGAGTGTTATCATGGGGCGTCTTGTAGATTTATTAGCTATCCATAATTACGGTGATTCGCTAGAATCAGTAGGTCGTAGTACATCCCTTTTTATGGCATCACAATTAGGTGGCTGGTTGGGTAGTGGTCCTGGTGCTTATTCAAATATCTATCTACTAGAAGGTTATAGGTCTCATGATGTGGGCGGTTTACAAATCAATATATGTGAGGTGTCCCACTTAATAGCTGAAAGTGGGTATATAGGGCTCGTTCTTGTCATGGCAACATATATCTCATTCGTGGCAAGTTTTTTTGATCGGTGGCTGATGAGAGTACTTGCGGCTTGTTTTCTGGTTGTTTGCCTGTTTTATTCTGCGCTTTTAATGAATGAGTCTCAGGCTTTTATGTTTATACTTATGCTGTTTTTTCTTTCGCTAGCAGAAAAAAGAAAAAGAACTCCCCATATAATTAGTTGAATTTCCAATGAGAGAATAATAGGAGCAAGTATTGCTGGGGTGGTGGGATTATGTTTTATGGCAGGAGAAATTTTCCACATGATGTGGGTTTGATGATGTGACAGTAGAAAGGAAAGTCTATATATTAGGGATGCAGACAAGTGTAACATCCCTTTTGCTAGCTACCGCAGAGATAGAATCTATTATACGATGTGCTAAGCAGGGATATGTATGTGTCTCAAATGTCCACATGTGTATGGAGTCTCACGATAACCCCAAGTTTCGTGATGTTGTGAATAATGCAGATCTTGTTGTTCCTGATGGTAAGCCCCTTGTTTGGGCCCAGCAACTATTAGGAGCAAAAGAGGCACAGCAAGTTCGGGGAATGGATTTGATGCTATCTCTGTGTGCCCATGCAGAAGATGAAGGCTGGCCTGTAGGGCTCTATGGTTCAACTCCTGATGTGCTTTCAATGCTGAATGGTAAACTCTCGCAGGACTACCCCAGTTTAAATATTAAGATTTCGCTTTCTCCGCCGTTCCGCCCTTTGAGCAGCAAAGAGATGAATGGCTATATTGCCAGAATCAATGAATCTGGTGTGAAAATCCTCTTCGTGGGGCTAGGGTGCCCGAAACAAGAGCGCTGGATGGCAGAGCATCGAGATCAGTTAAATTGTGTTATGATTGGTGTGGGTGCTGCTTTTGATTTTATCGCTGGCCAAAAACAGCATGCGCCGATGTGGATGCAAGAAGCGGGCTTGGAGTGGTTGTTCAGGCTGCTATGTGAGCCTCGAAGGTTAGGGGGGCGATACTTTAAGCATAATCCTCGTTTTATATGGTATTTCTCCAGGCAATTACTAGTTAACTCGATTCGTTCGAAAAGTGAGACAGAGAGATAATGAACGCTTCTCGTAAGAAGGCATTGATTACAGGAATCACAGGCCAGGATGGTGCTTATCTGGCGGAATTACTATTAGAAAAAGGTTATGAAGTGCATGGCCTAAAACGCCGTGCATCATCCTTTAACACTGACCGCATCGATCATCTATATCAGGATCCTCATGAAGCAGACCCACGGCTTATTCTGCATTATGGGGATCTTACTGATTCTACGAATCTGATTCGTGTAATTCAGGAGGTTCAGCCTGATGAAATTTATAATTTAGCGGCCCAAAGCCATGTGGCGGTCTCATTCGAGGTGCCTGAGTATACGGCTAATGCTGACGCCTTAGGTTCATTGCGGATTCTGGAAGCGATTCGAATCCTTGGTTTGGAACAGAAAACCCGCTTCTATCAGGCATCAACATCAGAACTTTATGGTGAGGTACAGGAGATCCCTCAAACTGAGACGACTCCATTTTACCCTCGTTCACCTTATGCGGTTGCCAAGCTTTATGCTTATTGGATTACTGTTAATTATCGTGAAGCCTATGGTATATATGCCTGCAATGGGATTCTTTTTAATCATGAATCTCCTATTCGTGGTGAAACCTTTGTTACGCGTAAAATTACAAGAGCAATTGCGCGAATCAAGCTAGGACTTCAAGATAAATTATTCCTCGGCAACCTTGATGCTAAGCGGGATTGGGGGCATGCGCGTGACTATGTTGAAATGCAGTGGTTGATGTTGCAGCAAGAAAAGCCCCAGGATTTTGTGATTGCAACAGGCGAGCAATATTCTGTGCGTGATTTTGTTAATGCGGCTGCAAATGAACTGGGTATCAACATCCGCTGGGAGGACTCCGGTGTAGATGAAGTGGGTATTGATGAACAAAGCGGGAAGTGTATTGTCGCTGTTGATCCGCGTTATTTTCGTCCGACAGAAGTGGAGACGCTATTGGGTGACCCCAGTAAGGCAAAGCGAGAGTTGGGGTGGGTTCCGCAGACCTCATTTCAATCGCTGGTGTCAGAGATGGTGAGAGAAGACCTGAAGGTCGCTGAAAGAGATGAACTTTGCCGCAGGGAAGGTTATAAGACCTATTCATACAATGAATAAAGATGCATTGATCTATGTAGCAGGTCATCGTGGGCTGGTTGGAAGCGCGATCTGTCGCACGCTTCAGCGGCATGGTTTTGAGAATCTGATTACGCGTACTCATCGAGAGCTGGACCTGACTAAACAGGCTGACGTTAGCGATTTTTTCCAGCAAGAACAGCCCGAATATGTGTTTCTTGCCGCCGCAAAGGTCGGTGGTATTCATGCAAACAACACTTACCCTGCCGATTTCATTCGTGATAACTTATTGGTTCAGCTGAATGTTATCGATTCAGCGCGCCGTTCAGGCACAAAAAAACTGCTGTTCCTGGGTTCTTCTTGCATTTATCCTAAATATGCCTCACAACCGATGGCAGAATCGTCTCTCTTGACGGGCGAGCTTGAGCCGACTAATGAATGGTATGCCGTTGCAAAAATCGCCGGTATCAAACAGTGTCAGGCCTATCGGCGTCAGTATGGCTTCAACGCGATCTCGCTGATGCCGACCAATCTCTACGGCCCCGGCGATAATTTTGACCTGGATAACGCGCATGTACTGCCAGCCTTGATCAGGAAGTTTCATGAAGCGAAGGAATCGGGGGCAGACAAGGTGATGGTCTGGGGCACTGGCAAACCCAAAAGGGAGTTCCTATACGTTGATGATCTGGCTGAAGCGTCACTATTCTTAATGGAAAATTATGAAGAAGAGGAGATCGTTAACGTCGGAACAGGAGAGGACATTTCCATTGCTGAGCTGGCTGAAAATGTGAAGGATATCGTTGGCTACGACGGCACGATTGAGTATGATCTTACGAAGCCTGACGGGACGCCAAGAAAACTGCTTGATACTAGTAAAGTCAATGAGATAGGGTGGTTTCCTAAATGCTCATTCAAGATAGGGCTGGCGCAGACATACCGCTGGTTTCTTGCTAATCAGGGTACCCTTAGATTTTAGGTGAGTTGTTCATATACCTCCCCCTTTTTTTTCTATAAAATCCCCGTTCAGTCGAATTTATCCCCCTGAAGTCAGGCGGATAGCCACCCTGGAAGATGAGATTACTTTAGGTGTTTAGGAGCGGAATTTTAAGAGAGCATTCAGTGGTGTTCTCATTAGTCATGCGGACAGGCGATGTCTTGATGGTATTGTTTGCTGCGCTATTGACATATTTCTGGCGGTTTGACAGCTGGGAGATGTCAATGAATTATCAGATGGCGACGTTGATTGCGCTATTGCTGGTGCCGCTCGCTTTCTCTTCAGCTGGGATCTATCAATCGTGGCGTGGTGGTTTACTGATAAGCGAGATGCGTCGCGTAACGCTCGCATTGATTGGTGTGATTCTGATCCTGATCTTACTGGGGTTTGTCACAAAAACCAGCTCAGATTATTCTCGCCTGTGGCTCGGTGGCTGGGCGCTATTGTCGTGGATGCTGTTAATGGCCTATCACGTCTTTCTCCGTTTTGCATTGCGTTGGATCAGGCAAAAAGGATTTAACACCCGCTCAATCGCAGTTATTGGTGCAGGAGAGCTAGGGCGTGAGGTTGTGCGTCGAATCAACGAAGCCTCGTGGACAGGTCTGAAAGTGGTTGGGCTTTATGACGATAACAGCAGGCTTCACCATCATGTGCTTGATGGTGTCAGGGTTAGAGGCGATATCAACTCACTGCTGAAACTAATGACTCGCCGAAAAATTGATGAGGTCTGGGTAGCATTGCCGCTGCGTGCTGAAGCCAGAGTGAAAGAGATACTATTTGAGCTGCGTCATCATACGGTAACGGTCCGTTTTGTGCCCGATATCTTCGGTTTCAGGCTGCTGAGGCACTCGGTCTCATCAGTAGCCGGAATTCCTGTGATGAACTTAAATTCGACACCCATGGTGGGTGTGAATAGAGTGATTAAAGGGGTTTCTGATCGTCTGTTATCACTGGTCATCCTGATCCTGATTAGTCCCGTTATGTTTGTGATTGCGATTGCAGTTAAACTCAGCTCTTCAGGCCCCGTGTTATTTAGGCAGCGGCGCCATGGATGGGATGGAAAGCCAATAAAAGTGTATAAATTTCGAACGATGGCTGTTCATCAGGAAAACAAGGGGACTGTGACCCAGGCATCAAGAAATGATCCTCGCATCACCTCGATTGGTGCTTTTCTACGGCGCACAAGTCTGGATGAGCTTCCCCAGTTTTTCAATGTATTGCAGGGTCGTATGTCAATTGTTGGGCCTCGTCCTCATGCCATGGAGCATACTGAACAGTATAAAGACATGGTAGATGCCTATATGCAGCGCCATAAGGTAAAGCCAGGAATTACTGGCTGGGCACAAATTAATGGCTGGCGTGGCGAAACGGATACGCTGGATAAAATGAAAAAACGTGTTGAATATGATCTTTACTATATTGAGAACTGGTCTATCTGGTTTGATCTAAAGATAATCGCCTTGACGATCCTTCGAGGCTTTACCGATAAGAGTGCTTATTAATGTTTGATGATAAAGGATTATTACTTGGAAACTGATAGTGACTTTTTCTGAAGCTGGTCGGACCACCCCCGTTATCATTCTGCGCTCTCCTCAGCTCTCTTTGTGGTTTCTCTGGTGCGGGGCAGTGATACTGCTGAGTGTTATGCCAAACTTGTCGGATGGCGTACGGGAGAATATCCCTTATGGTCAATACATATTTTTTATGCTGACACTTTCAGTATTGGCTATCCTTATCACCTCTATACCGCAGAAGAGGCTCTTTGTTAGGTGTTATTACCACTATCTTTTTCTATTAATGGTGATGTTTCTAGCCATAATTCCTTCGGCGGTTAATGCCCCTTCCCCCATTTATTCACTTCGGCTATTAGCAATTATTTTTATCACGACACTTCCCTTTATTATCCTAGGGGTAGGTGCTAAGAATAAAAAAATATTAATACCATTGTTCGCAGTGTCGGTTATTTGTGCCTTTGGAACACTATTTCTTCAGTGGTATGGCCCTGTGAATTTTGGAGCAGTCGGTTTTATCAACCACCTCCATGGTCTACGCTGGTCATTTTTATTTAATGAGGCGAATGACCTTGGTTGGATCTGCGTGGTTGGTATTGTTACCGGGATGTACTTTTTGCTTATGGCTCGCTCTCGTTTAGGTCGGTCTCTGCTATTATTTATCCTGTTGCCTATATTGCTATTTGTTTTCTATATGACTAATTCCCGTGCATCGTTCCTCTGGTTGGGGTGGGCGCTGCTTCTTTTTTCCGCTGTTATTTTATATCTTGGATATGAGTACTATAAGAAGCCCAGCTGTTTCTGGATCATAGTGGGTTTTTCGATTGTAGTTGCAGGTGGGGTTTTTTATTTTATCCTGGGTGATCGCTTATATAGTTTCTTAAGATTGCATCAGAATGATGTTACGAGTGGTCGGTTTCCTATCTGGTTGGTTTACTGGGAGCAATTAAAAGCACACCCCTGGTTTGGTATTGGATTTGGCGCTACTGCGGAATTTCTAAAAGGTGAGCTTGTCGAGACACCGCTTAATGTGGTCGTTGGGCTATTTGGTGAGACGGGTGTTGTGGGTGCGGTGCCATTTTTCTTATTATGGATAAGTGGAGCAGTGATTGCTGTTAGGGTCCTGTTTGGTGAGTGGCATCTCAATAAGAACCGTTCGTTTCTCGCATTATGGATACTAATGATGCTAGGTGGGATTGCACTGCAGCAGATGGGCGAGTGGAGTCTTATGCGAGTCTCTCCACTTCATTATCTATTTTTCTTTGTACTATCGCTAGCATGGAGGTTGAGGCATGATCATGCAAAAGAGAGGGCGTCGCATGCAGCTATATCCACATAAAGAGGTGTGCTGCATAGCTTTCCAATAAAATTATGGCGAGCTACCAGCATAAATTTACTGTATTTACCCCGTCATATAACCGCTCTCATACGCTAATAAGAGTATATGAAAGTTTACAGTCACAAACGTTTACTGATTTTGAGTGGTTGATCATTGACGATGGCTCCAGTGACAGAAGCGCTGACCTAATTAAGGGGTGGCGAAAAGAGTCAACTTTTCCCATTCGCTATTTTTATCAAGAGAATGCTGGTAAGCATGTTGCCTTTAATCGAGGAGTAAAAGAGGCTCTGGGTGAACTGTTTCTGACAGCCGATTCAGATGATGCTTTCAAAGCAACGGCGCTTGAACGTTTTCTGTTTCACTGGGAGGCTATCCCAGAAGATGAGAAAGCGGGCTTTTCTGCGGTAACAGCCCTTTGTGAAGATCAGCATGGTGAGGTGATCGGTGATTTTTTTCCAGAAGATGTTTTTGATTCAGATACATTAGAAATTACTTATAAATATAAGGTGGCAGGGGAGAAATGGGGTTTTCACCGACGGGATGTACTGAAAAAATACCCATTTCCTGAGTACCAGGGGCAGAAATTTGTTCCCGAATCAGTTGTATGGAATCGTATTGCACGAGACTATAAGACGCGCTTCGTTAATGAACCTTTAAGAGTCTATTATCATGATGCTGGCGCGCAGCTTACTCAGAAGTCGGTTTTTTCAAGAACTGGGACAAGGGAGTACTACGCCCTCTTTATAGATGCGGATATTGACTGGTTTAGATACTCACCCACACAGTTCATTAAAAATGCAATCTCTTACACAAGATTATCGCTGTTGGCCGACGACTCTCTGTTTGAACAGTACTCTCGATTACATGCTCCTGGAGCAAAGGTGTTATGGCTTTTCGCCTTAATTCCTGGGTACTGTATTTCCAGATATGATTTGTGGCGAGAAGCTCGCTCTGGAACAGGCGAGCGATAACGGGTTTTTATGTGACTAAGTTACTCGATATTCTGTTCATTGCGCGATCGCTTGAGCATGGTGGCGCAGAGCGCCAGCTAGCTGTACTTGCCGTTGGGCTAAAAAAACGGGGCCATAAGGTAGCCGTTGCTCTGTTTTATCCGGGTGGCCCGCTGACTCATTTGCTGAGGGGGAGTGGGGTCGAGGTTATTTCACTCGGTAAACGTGGTCGTTGGGATATTTTCTCATTTCTCCAGCGCTTATCCCGGCTTATTCAGCAGCGATCCCCTGATATCATTCACGGTTATCTGGCCGTCCCTAATCTGTTATGCACACTGATTAAATTCAGGTTTCCTCAAATAAAGGTAGCGTGGGGCGTTAGAGCCTCCGACATGCAGACAGGAAATTATGATTATCTCTCTCGTCTGAGTTATACCCTGGAACGCAGGCTTTCTCAGCGTGCAGATCTGATTATTGTTAACTCTTTTGCCGGGCTTAATCATGCAACAAAGAAAGGCTTTCCTGTGGGTAAACTTTTTGTTGTTCAGAACGGCATTGATACACAGTATTTCAAGCCCGATAATGTGAAAAGAGAGGAGGTCAGGCAGGCGCTAAATATCACTGATGGTCAACAGCTGATTGGACTGGTAGGACGCCTGGACCCTATGAAAGGTTATGGCACTTTCTTATTGGCCGCTGCAGGTTTAAAAGATAAGCTTGATCATGTTCGTTTTGTCTGTGTGGGTGATGGTCCTGAGGAGTATAGACAGCTACTGGCATCAGAAGCTGAAAAATTGGGGCTTGCAGAGCACCTGATATGGTTGAAAGGGTGTTCTGATATGGCGTCAATATACAACGCGATGGACCTGTTTACATTAAGTTCTCATTATGGCGAGGGTTTTCCCAATGTTGTTGCTGAGGCAATGGCGTGTGGTATCCCCGCTGTTGTGACTGATGTGGGGGATGCGGCTGAGATTGTCGGTAAATTTGGTCGGGTGGTTCCTCCAGCGAATCCCGATGCATTAATGGCCGCCTGGCATGATATGCTGATAAATCAGCCAAATGATCCTGATGCTACAGCTACGGCGATGCATGGCTGGATCAGTGAGAACTATAGTCAACACGCCTTGTATATTAATAGCGAGCATCTTTTGTTGAAATTAAGGTCGTAAAGCAGGTGTCTGTTGTTACCCGAAACATACTGGCAAATTTTCTTGGCCGTGGTTGGTCGTCGATCATCTTTATCATATTCACCCCGATCTACATCCATCTTCTTGGAATGGAGGCTTATGGGTTAATTGGTTTTTTTGGTACACTCCAAGCAACGCTTTTCCTGCTTGATTTTGGTTTGAGCATGAGCCTGACTCGGGAGTTGGCTCGTCTCTCAGTCTCTAGTGCTACGAGTTTAATGAGAGATACGTTACGCACATTAGAAGTGATGTATTGGCTTTTAGCCATCTCGATGTTGTTACTGCTATTTTTAATCGCCCCTTTTATTGCTGGCTACTGGCTTAATTCATCAGCTTTCTCTACTGAAGAGCTTGAATATATTGTCATATTAATGGGAGTGGCGCTTGCGGTTCAGTTTCCTAATAATCTTTATGCGAGTGGTCTGTATGGGCTACAGAAGCAGGTGTTAGCTAACTCATTATCAATGATATTTGTCACCGTTCGGTTTGCAGGTGCGGCATTGATATTATGGCTCTATTCCCCCTCTATCGAGCTGTTTTTCGCCTGGCATTTATCTATTGCCTTCATCCAGTCTGTGGTTACTGGCACCATCCTGTGGCGGAGTCTACCATCGGCTGCAGGGCGGCCTCGTTTTCAGTGGGCAATCATTAAGGGGCTTTTTTCTTTTGCTGCTGGTATGGGGGGGATTGGCTTAGTCAATACGCTATTCTCTCAAGCTGACAAAGTCATCTTGAGTGCCTTATTACCACTGGAATATTTTGGCTACTATGTGTTGGCCGCTACTATCGCTATGGGGCTATTCATGTTTATTACGCCGATATATTCAGCCCTTTTTCCACGATTAACTCAGCTTATTGAAGATAGAAATGAATTAAATCTACAGAAAACATATCATCGTGGTTGTCAGATAATAGCTGTTATTACGATTCCTGTTTTCTGTTCGATTGCCTTTTTCTCCTATGATGTGATGTACATATGGACGGGAGAGCAGTTGATTGCAAATGAGAGCTTTATGTTGCTCAGTCTGCTTGTTTTGAGCGTATTATTTAACGGCATGATGAGTATGCCCATGGCATTACAGCTGGCCTATGGCACTGTATCTCTTCTCTTGCGTTTAAGGCTCATCATGTTAGTTTTTCTATTAGCCCTGCTTATGCTGGTTGTTCCTGTATATGGCACTGTGGGGGCTGCAGCAAGCCTGATGCTGGTGGAACTCTGCTATCTCTGTGCTGGGGTTTATTTGATGCATCAGAAATTTATGGTTGGCCAGCTAAGGCGCTGGTTATTCAATGATATAATACCGCCAGGTATAGCGGCATTCCTAATAGTCTGGGCAGGATGGTTGTTTTTTCCTGTAGAGGCGAGCGATTTCTACAGTAAGCTGGGAGTAGTGATAGCCGTTTTTATTATCTGTAGTATCGCAATTATTATGGCAGCAATGAGCGCCTCTTTAGTTCGACCATGGCTGAATAATAAAATTAAAGCCCTTATTTCAAAGTAGTTAGATAGATTAATGACTGATAATAGACCCAGAGATAGCGTTGCGGTGATGATCTCATCGTGCGATAAATTTAAAGATGTCTGGACACCGTTTTTCACGCTATTTTTTAAGTACTGGGCCGATTGCCCATATCCAGTTTATCTAATTACAGAAAAAGAGAAGTTTGAAGATAGGCGTGTCCAGAGTCTTTGTCTGGGGGAGGGGCGTGATTTTTCTTCGTTATTAGATGAAGCATTAACCGTGATCAACGAGCCACTGATTTTACTAATGCTGGAGGATTTTTTTTTAGACGCTGATGTTGATACTAAGCAGCTTAACCAGTACGTTGCTTATTTTAAACAGGTCTCTGCCGGTTATATGAGGTTGGTTGCAAATCCAGCTCCGGACCGATGTTGTGATGACAACGGCAGGCTCGGCATTATAAATAAAGGGGCTGACTACCGCCTCTCTCTTCAAGTTGCCATTTGGGATAAGCGCGTGCTGCTTGGGTTGTTACGCAGCGGGGAATCGCCGTGGGAATTAGAGCTACTGGGTTCTCGTCGTTCGGATGAGCTAGAGCAACCTTTTTTATGCGTAAATAGTTCACAGGACGAACCCTTCCGGTATCGCCATGTTATTGTGCGTGGAAAATGGTGCGCAGAAGCGGTTGATTTTTGTAAGTATGAGCAGGTTCCCCTTGACCTTGACACAAGAGCGATTGAAAGCCCCTGGGCCCTGTTTATCCGTTCAGCACAGGCAAGGCGGTTATTTGCTCCTTTACTGGCGCTCTTTCCTTTTCTCCAGGGAAAAAACAGGTACAGGATTAAAAAGAGAGTGGCAGCAGTGTTTCCTGGTTTTTTTAGCCCTAAATAATGAATAAAATAGTCCATGTTATAACGGGGCTGGGGACTGGCGGTGCAGAGATGATGCTGTATAAACTGCTCTCGAGAGGAAACCCGGAGCACTACTCACAAGTTGTCATTTCATTAACTGACATCGGCCCAGTAGGTGAAAGAATCCGGGCGATTGGCGTTCCTGTTTTTGCATTAGGAATGAAGAGAGGTGTGCCTGGCCCTGCTGCATTCTTTAATCTGGCGAAAATGTTACGCCGAGAATCCCCTGATATTGTGCAGAGCTGGATGTATCATGCCGATTTCGTTGCTGGCATAGCGGCCAAGCTGGCTGGTGGTATACCCGTGCTCTGGGGGATACGAAATAGCACACTTGATGCTGCTAGTAGCAAAAAAACGACTATCTGGCTGGTGAGGTTATGTGCCAGGCTTTCTTCGAGACTCCCAGCTCGGATTGTCTGCTGCTCCCATGTCGCGGCAGAGCTTCATCATCAGCTTGGCTATACTGAAAAGAAGATGATTGTTATTCCAAATGGTTTTGATACGAAAAGATTTATGCCTGATAGTGGCGCCTATCACGCAGTAAGAAAAGAACTGGCTGTGGATACAACGACCATACTGGTTGGGCTGGTAGCGCGCTTTGATCCACAAAAAGATCATCAAGGCTTTATTAATGCCTGCCGTTTAGTTCATAGCACTTATCCTGACGTGCACTACCTTCTATGCGGTAAAGGAATAAGCTGGAATAATCGTTTGCTGACCTCCTGGCTTAGTGAGGCCGGATTAGAACATGTTTTTCATCTGCTTGGTGAGCGTGATGATATTCCCCGTTTAACCGCTGCCTTTGATGTCGCAGTCTCTTCGTCGAGCTATGGCGAAGCTTTTCCTAACGTTGTTGGTGAAGCGATGGCGTGTGGTGTGCCAGCTGTTGTGACGGATGTAGGTGATTCAGCGATAATTGTTGGTGATACTGGAGAAGTTGTCACGCCTGACGACCCTCAAATGTTAGCAAGCAGGCTAAAGAAATTATTGAGTCTTCCGGTTGAAAGCAGAAAGAGACTGGGTCTATCTGCGCGACAACGTGTTGAACAGCACTATGATCTTCCCACTATTACTGCTCGCTATCATCATCTCTACGAGGAGACCCTTTCTGAATGTGCGGTATAGCTGGTTTTCTAGATTTTCAATGTACTGTCGATGAGGCCGAAGCGCAGTCAATCGTACGCCGCATGGCGGACACACTCTATCACCGTGGGCCGGATGACTCAGGTGTCTGGTGTGATGCGCGTGTAACGGTTGCACTTGCACATCGTCGTCTCTCTATTCATGACCTCAAGCCTAGCGGTCATCAACCAATGATCTCTGCATCCTCTCGTTATGTGATTATTTTTAATGGTGAGGTCTATAATTTCCAGGCATTACGGGAAGAGTTGACACATGGTGGTAAAGAGGAGGGGATGCAATGGCGTGGCCACTCTGACACAGAAGTGATGCTAGCAGCGATTGACCAGTGGGGACTCGATAAGGCAGTACAGCGCTTTGACGGAATGTTTGCCTTTGCTCTGTGGGATAGAAAAAAACGGCGACTACATCTGGTCCGAGATCGCATGGGGGAAAAGCCGCTATATTATGGGTGGCTCGATAATACCCTGGTATTTGCATCGGAGCTTGCAGCTTTAAAAGTACACCCCGGCTGGTGTGCTCAGATAAACAGGGACTCATTGGCACTCTATATGCGCCACAACTATGTGCCCGCACCCTATTCAATTTACTCTGGTATTTACAAGCTGTCTGCCGGTTGTCGTTTGACGATTAGTATCGATCATCCCGCCGCCGGGGTGGGCCTCTGCCCGCATCCAGTGGCTGATGGTGGCGTGGGATTTTCGCCTGTTTCTTACTGGTCGGCTAGAAGTGTTGTAGAAGACGGTGAGGCGAGACCGTTCACAGGGAGTGAGTCTGAGGCGACAAAAAGCCTCGATACGCTCTTGCGCGATGTGGTTAAACGCCAGATGTCTGCCGATGTCCCGCTTGGAGCATTTCTTTCCGGAGGCATTGACTCTTCGCTCATTGTAGCGCTGATGCAGGCGCAGAGCATGGAGCCGGTCAAGACCTTCACTATTGGTTTTAATGAGGCGGAATACAATGAGGCGATCCATGCAAAACGAGTAGCTGACCATCTTGGAACGGACCATACAGAGCTTTATGTTTCGCCACAACAGGCAATGGCAGTGATTCCTCGGCTGCCAACACTTTATAGTGAGCCATTTTCTGATTCCTCACAGATCCCTACGTTTCTGGTTTCACAAATGGCGAAACAATCGGTAACGGTTAGTTTGTCAGGGGATGGAGGAGATGAACTCTTTGCTGGCTATAATCGCTATTTCTGGGGACGTGCTATCTGGAAGAGAATTGGCTGGATGCCTCGATGGGTGCGGCATGCAGTCGCCAGGCTGTTAAAGGTGGTGCCGCCCCAGAATTGGGACTTCCTGTTCAAACTCTTCTCGTTTGTATTGCCTGCCAGATTGCAGCAGCGCCAGGCAGGCGATAAGTTGCATAAGTTAGCCGAAATACTGGATGTAGCCACTCCTGAGGCGATGTACTTACGTCTGGTCTCTCACTGGAAGGATCCGGCAAGCGTTGTCCTGGGTGGAGAAGAACCCAGAACGGTATTAACAGATCCGTCGCAATGGGCTGAATTGCCTGATTTTACTCGGTGCATGATGTTTCTGGATACGGTCTCCTATCTGCCTGATGATATTCTGGTTAAAGTTGATCGAGCCAGCATGGGGGTCAGTCTTGAGTCTCGAGTTCCGATGCTGGATCATCGGGTCGTTGAGTTTGCAGCCACTATCCCATTGTCAATGAAGATTCGGGGTGGTGAGGGTAAATGGCTATTGCGGCAGGTGCTCTATCAGTACGTTCCGAAAGCGTTAATAGAACGTCCAAAAATGGGCTTTGGAGTACCTATTGACCACTGGTTGCGAGGCCCTTTACGTGATTGGGCTGAGGCGTTATTGAATGAACAGCGTCTCCGTGACGAGGGTTTCTTTAATCCCGGGCCCATCCGTAATATGTGGGCGGAGCACCTTGGCGGGCGACATAACTGGCAATATTACCTGTGGGATGTACTGATGTTTCAGGCCTGGCTTGAAAATGAACAAAATGGATAGCTTTTTTATCAAGTCTGAAGCTAGTCATAGTCCTGCTCAGGGCGGCAATCATTCTGATATTCATACGCAGATTAGTTGCACAATGATGGCGATTATCTCAGTGCACATGGTGGTGTGCGATGGCGAGTAAGGGTAAGATTCTCTATCTGGTGGCAGAGGACTGGTATTTCTGCTCTCACCGTTTGCAGCTAGCCTGTGCTGTGCGTGATGAGGGGTATGAAGTGGTCGTTGCCACACGCGTCACCGCGCATGGAGATGAGATCACAAAGAATGGCCTTAAATTAATCCCGATTAATATGTGTCGCCGTGGCCTTAATCCGTTATCAGAACTACCTTCGCTGCTTCATTTAATCAGAATTTATCGTCAGGAACGCCCGGACCTGGTACACCATGTCGCGCTAAAGCCGGTGATTTATGGAAGCCTGGCTGCCGCAGTGGCAGCTATCCCGGCGAGAATTAATGCACTGGGTGGGCTGGGTTTTGCTTATTCATCAGAGAGCAAAAAGGCCTGGTTTCTGCGTGCGGTGCTGCGAGTTGTTTTACGAGTGTTACTGAATCGCCGTCATAGTAAAGTGATATTGCAGAATAATGATGATTTAGAGACTTTGGTGACAGCGGGTATTTTAAAGCCTGATCGCGCTGCAGTGATTCGGGGTGCAGGTGTCGATCTTCAGGAATTCTCTCTATCTGCCGAGGCGGATGAACCCCCAGTCGTCATGCTTGCCTCACGGATGTTATGGAGCAAGGGGGTAGGTGAATTCGTGGAAGCTGCATCCCTTCTGAATAAGCGTGGTGTGGTTGCGCGTTATGTATTGGTAGGCGAGGCTGATGCCATTAATCCCGCCTCAATTCCCCGTGAGCAACTTTTGAAATGGCAACAGGAAGGGGTTGTGGAGTGGTGGGGCAGGCGTGAGGATATGGCAGAGGTGCTTCGTCAGGCTCATGTCGTCTGTTTACCATCGTATCGTGAAGGGCTGCCCAAGGTGTTGCTCGAGGCTGCTGCGTCAGGAAGAGCTATCGTTGCCAGTGATGCCCCGGGCTGTCGAGAGGTTGTTCATCATAATGAGAATGGCTTGTTAGTCCCTGTTAAGAAAAGCGTACCGCTGGCTGATGCGATCGAACAGCTGGTTTCAGACCCTCTTCTACGAAAAAAAATGGGTGCCAGGGGGCGCGAAATCGTGGTGGAGGGGTTGTCATTAGAGCAGGTGATCAGGGAAACATTGGCGCTTTATCGTGAAGGGGGTATTGGGGACAACGCTAACCGATCATCCAGCTAAACACACTGTGTGTATTCGATGGGTATCAGGTTATAAACCATACAGCACAGACAAGCGGGAAAACACGGAGGAATAGAGTGAAAATACTTGTTCTTGGCGGAGGAATGCTTGGCCATCAGCTTCTTAACCATTTTTCTGCTCATCATGATGTGCGAATCACATTGCGAGAGAAACCCCACCACTATTCTGCTTGCAAAATTTTTAGCGAAGAAAATGCCTATTATGAAGTGAATGTGCGCTCCCTTGGAAAATTATCGGATGTACTATTGAGCTTCCAGCCAGAAGTGGTCATCAATGCCATTGGTATCGTCAAGCAGCGTAGCGCTTCTAAAGCGCGCATCCCCAGTATCGAGATCAATGCTCTGTTTCCTCATCAATTGAGCCAGCTATGTGAATCGGTCGGTGCACGGCTGGTACACATCAGTACAGACTGTGTGTTTTCAGGAATGAAAGGAGGTTATGTTGAGTCTGATTTTCCTGATGCGAACGATCTGTATGGGCGCAGCAAGCTTCTTGGTGAGGTAACGGGTTCACATTGCGTGACACTAAGAACATCCATTATTGGTCTTGAGCTTGCCAGGAAAAAAAGCCTTATTGAGTGGTACCTGGCGCAGAGGGGTGAGATAAAGGGGTTTAAAAAGGCGATTTATAGTGGTGTTACGACTCAGGAGATGGCGAGAATTATTGAATTTATCCTGTGTAACTGTCATGAGTTGCACGGTTTGTGGCATGTTGCGTCAAAACCGATCAATAAATATGATCTGTTGTTGAAATTAACGGAAAAACTGGGGCGGACTGATATTACATTGCGGCCGGAAACTGACTTTGTGTGCGACCGCAGCCTGATTGGCGATGCTTTTATCAACGAGACAGGCTATACCATTCCTGAGTGGGACGAGATGCTTGACGAACTTGCATCTGAGATTAAAAAGCGGAGTAGAGCGTGATACTGGAAGATAAGGTTGTAGTCGTTACCGGGGGCACCGGCTCGCTTGGTCATGTGCTGACGCATCGCCTTTTGTCCGGAGAAAAGGGAACGCCAGAAAAGGTGATACTCTTTTCCAGAGGGGAAGAGAAACAGCACGATATGCGCCAGGCATATATGAACAGAATGTTTCCGTTGAGTGAGCAAACTTATCAAAACGCTATCGATCTTCTGGAGTTTCGTATTGGTGATATCAGGGACTATGGAGATGTCTGTTCGGTAGTCAAAGATGCGGATGTGGTTATTAATGCAGCTGCACTCAAGCAGGTACCTGCATGCGAATATTTCCCTGGGCAGGCGATGATGACCAACTGTGTGGGTGCAATGAACCTGACGAGGGCGATTCGGGAGCACAGTTATGCAGTAGAGACGGTGGTTGGCATAAGTACAGACAAGGCTTGCAAACCGGTAAATGTAATGGGAATGAGCAAGGCAATTCAGGAGCGAATTTTTACTTCAGCCAATGTCCTGAGTCCGCAGACACGTTTTATCTGTGTTAGATACGGAAATGTTCTGGCATCCCGGGGGTCTGTGATTCCTCTTTTTCATAAACAGATCAGGGGTGGTGGCCCGGTAACCGTTACCATACCCGAGATGACCCGTTTCTTATTGAGTCTTGATCAGGCGGTGGATACGGTTTTTGCCGCGCTGGAGGGGGCAAACCCAGGTGAAACCTATGTACCAAACGCGCCATCTGCCACGGTAATGAATATTGCCAAAGCACTTATTGGCGAGCGTGACATCAAGATTGATGTCACGGGGATACGCCCAGGAGAGAAACTGCATGAGATCATGGTGTCTGAGGAGGAACGATATCACACTGCCATGCGTGGTGATTATTACGCGATATTGCCGATGTTACCGGAGCTGATAAAAGATGATGGTGAAGATCGCCACGTGTTAAAAAACGAATATAGCTCAGAAACGATGGTGCTGGATCTGCAGCAGACGATCGACCTATTAGAACGGAATGATCTCATGGTGGGTGAGTCTGGCATTATTGATGACAGGGCATTATTGAGGTGATGGTGATCTCCTTCCCTCTATTTTTAAATTTCCGTACATAACAGCCACAGATGAAAACAGTCGCGCACAATGTTTTAGTGACCGGTGCCAATGGTTTTGTTGGCAAGGCTTTGTGTGAGCTGCTGTTCGCTCATGGAATGACTGTTACAGCTGCCATCAGGAATGAAGCGAGTATGCAGGACGACAGGTTTTCATCTATTCCTGTTGGTGATATCGATGGTAATACTCGATGGGATGAGGCGCTAAAAAATATCGATTGTGTTGTTCACCTCGCGGCACGTGTGCATGTGATGAAAGAGACAGCCTCCAGTCCACTGGCCGAATTTCGGCGTGTTAACTGTGACGGTAGTGGAAAGCTTGCACGTGATGCCGCCGCTGCCGGGGTGAAAAGATTGATCTACCTTAGCACCATTAAGGTCAATGGTGAGCTAACCGATGGTGAGCCTTTTACTGAGCAGGTGAACAGCGCGCCCCTCGATCCTTATGGGGTTTCAAAGTGGGAGGCAGAAAATCTCTTGCGACAGACCGCATCGGAAACAGGAATGGAGGTGGTGATTATTCGCCCACCACTCGTCTATGGGCCGGGTGTTAAGGGTAATTTCCTGACGCTGCTCAAGTCTGTCTCAAAGGGGGTTCCACTTCCATTTGCACTGGTTAACAACAGGCGAAGTCTGGTGGCGCTCGGCAACCTGGTGGATATGATCAGGGAGTGTGTTGCCAATCCGATGGCGGCCAATGAGACCTTTCTGGTCTCCGATGGCGAGGATCTTTCAACCGCTGAGCTGATCAAATGTATTGCCAAGGCGATGGGAAGATCTCCGCGTCTGCTCCCCTTGCCGCCGCAGTGGTTAATTGCGGGTGCCTCTATTGCTGGAAAAAAAGTCCTTGCTGACCGGCTGCTGGGATCATTGCAGGTCGACTCTGGTAAAGCCGCTCGCGTGCTCGGGTGGCAGCCGCCACAGACCGTGGCGCAAGGGATAGCACGCGTTGTCGACTGGTACGAGAAGCGAGGTTAGTGGGCGCCTCTGTTACCACACTTCTGACCATAGAAGGAAATGTGTGAAATGGGCGGGGGAGATGAGTATAATTCGCTAATGATTAGTGCGTTATTTATTGTTTCATTCCTGCTGTCCATGTCGCTGACTCGTCAATTTCTAAACCCCTCTTCCTGGCTGCGAGTAATGGATCACCCCAATGAGCGCTCGCTGCACTCCGTACCGACCCCTAGAACAGGTGGATTGGCGATTATGATCACCTTTTTTGTCGTTTCAGTGGCCGCAGTATTGCTGCTGGATCTGATCATTAGCCCGATCTTACTGTTGTGCGCATTAGCGGTAATGGCGATCTCATTTCTCGATGACTGTTACTCCGTGAGCGCCGCGATTCGGTTTGGTGTTCATCTTATTGTGGCGGTGATACTGCTGATGAACGGTTTTCAGCCGGCAACACTAGAACTTCCCGGGGTATCATGGCCATGGCACGACGCCATTGCGCTGCTGCTCTCTTCGCTGTTCATTGTCTGGATGATCAACCTCTATAACTTTATGGACGGGATGGATGGCTTTGCCGCTGGCATGGCGATAGCAGGTTTTTCCTGTTTTGCACTGCTCGGCTGGTTGGCGCAGCACCAATCCTTTATCATTGCTAATCTTATTGTGGTGGGTGCTGTGCTGGGGTTTCTACTGTTCAACTTTCCGCCCGCCCGGATATTTATGGGGGACGCGGGCTCGTCAACACTGGGTTTTCTGGTGGCCGCTTTCACATTGTGGGCAACTGTTGATAGCATCTTTCCATTCTGGGTTGCACTGCTGATATTCTCCCCTTTTATTGTGGACGCTTCGGTGACGCTGATTCGACGCCTGTTCGCGGGAGAGCGGATATGGGAAGCGCATAAGAGCCACAGTTATCAACGGCTGGTCGAGGCTGGCTGGGGGCACCGTAAAACGGTACTGTATGCCTATCTGTTGATGGCGTTATGTGCCGCCTCGGCGTGGTGGGCGATGCAGGCTACAGTTTTTTCCCAATTGGCCATTGTGACTGGCTGGATTGCTGTTTACACCCTGATTATTATCAAAACCGGAGAACTGGCTCATCGTCATGAACACCAGAATTAACATGAGTGTTTTTAAATATGGGCAGTGAGCTGTTGATAAAACACCAGAGCAGACGATTAGCAGTGATTAGCCACGACCTGTTGATGGTAATGGTCGCGTGGGGCCTGGCATTTCTTACCCGTTATAACTTTACTATGGTCGAGTCGGCGTGGGCGCTGGTGTGGCAGACGCTGTTTGTTGTGGTCGCAGCCCAGGGGATTGTTTTTGCGCTGATGGGTCTGTACAGAGGTCTGTGGCGTTTTGCCAGCTTGCCCGATATGTGGAACATTGCTCGCGCAGCAGCGATCGGTATTTTAGCTATCTCACTGGCACTGTTTATGTTTAATCGCCTGGAAGGCATCCCGCGTACAGTGTTGCTCTTTTACCCTGTCTACCTGATATTTCTGCTGGCTATACCGCGCATTGTCTACCGTATGTGGAAAGAGCATGGCCTGAACCTGAAAAATGTTGTTGGGAAAAAGCATGTGCTGATTATCGGTGCTGGGCGTTCGGGAGAAATGTTAGTACGAGACCTGTTACGTGAAGGGGTGTATCAGGTCGTTGGTTTTCTGGATGATAGCCCGAACCTGAAAGGGGCCAGGGTGAGAGGCATCCCCGTGTTGGCAACGGTAGCAGCGGTTGAGGAGGTGATCGCCAAATACCCGGTTGATGTCATTATGATTGCGATCCCTTCAGCTAACAGCCAGCAGATGCGGCGTCTGGTTGAACTGTGTGAACGGGCGGGGGTTCCATTCAGAACGCTGCCCCGTATTCAGGATCTCGTTTCGGGGCGCTCAACGTTGACTGAACTACGAGAAGTGGCGATTGATGATCTCCTGGGGCGCGATCCTGTGCAGCTTGACTGGGAAGGAATCAATCAGGGTATCGCTGGTAAAACGGTCTTAATTAGTGGCGGCGGTGGCTCTATTGGTTCTGAACTCTGTCGACAGGTAGCGAAACTGGGTCCGGCCAGGTTAATCCTGTTTGAGAAATCAGAGTTTAATCTCTATACCATCGGGAACGAGCTTAAAAAAGAGTATCCAGGGCTGCTGTTTCATTCTCTGCTCGGCGATGTTTGTGATGCGGCAGCGGTTGTGCATGTCATGAGGAAATATCAGCCAGAGATTATTTTTCACGCCGCTGCCTATAAACATGTGCCGATGCTTGAGCATCAGGTGCGAGAGGCTATCCGGAACAATGTGCTCGGCACACGCCTGATGGCCCAGACGGCTGCAAAATATCGTTGCCAGACATTTGTGATGATCTCAACCGATAAGGCGGTTAACCCTGCAAACGTAATGGGCGCAAGTAAACGTGCCTCAGAGATCTATTGTCAGACACTCAATACGCAGGTAGAGACACAATATATAACAGTGCGTTTCGGTAATGTACTGGGTTCAGCAGGCAGCGTGGTGCCGCTGTTTAAAACACAGATTGCCAGTGGTGGCCCGGTAACTGTTACACACCCTGATATTACCCGTTTTTTTATGACCATTCCTGAAGCTAGCCAGCTTATTTTGCAGGCCGCGACAATGGGGAGTGGTGGTGAGATTTTTGTACTCGATATGGGAGAGCCGCTCAAGATTAGTTATCTGGCGGAGCAGATGATTCGATTATCTGGAAAGATGCCGGATGAAGATATCGAGATCAAATACACAGGTCTGCGCCCCGGTGAGAAACTTTATGAAGAGCTATTTTATCAGCAGGAAGATCTGATAAAGACAGGGCATAGTAAAATATTGCTGGCTCGTTCAACGAAGTCTGAATGGGATGTCGTTGAGAAAAATATGGCTATGTTACAACAGGCGTGTGACGCCTTTGATGAAGAGCAGGTGCAGACTATTTTACATCACCTGGTTCCCGAACTGCGCGAACAGCAGGCGATCTCATCGTCAGGCGAGAGCAATGTAGTTGAGTTTAATCGCGCTTAGTCAGGTAAAATCAGCCCACTAACTTATTTATGCCCTGGATCTAAACGATGTCGTACCCCACCATTGAAAACTTTATTGGCAACACTCCACTGGTGAGATTGCAGCGCCTGCCGGGTGACGCTGATAATGTGATCCTGGCCAAGCTGGAGGGGAATAACCCTGCTGGATCGGTTAAAGATCGGCCTGCATTGAATATGATTCAGCAGGCCGAGATGCGCGGTCAGATCAAACCGGGTGACACACTGATCGAACCGACCAGTGGTAACACCGGCATTGCGTTGGCGATGGCCTCCGCAATTAAAGGCTACCGGCTGATCCTGGTGATGCCGGCTCATATGAGTGTTGAGCGCCGCGCCAGCATGGCGGCTTACGGTGCTGAAATTATATTGACACCGCAGGAGGGCAGCATGGAGGCAGCCATTGATCGTGCGCGCGAGATGGTCGCCAATGGTGAAGGGGTGATGCTGGATCAGTTTTCAAACCAGGATAACCCCTGCGCACATTACAGCGGTACTGGTCCTGAGATCTGGCGCGATACTGATGGCAACATTACCCACTTCGTTAGCTCGATGGGAACAACCGGTACCATTATGGGTACGTCACGTTTTCTGAAAGAGCAGAACCCTGAGATTCAGATCGTCGGTGTGCAGCCGATGGAGGGGGCGCAGATCCCCGGCATTCGCCGTTGGCCGGCGGCGTATCTGCCGAAGATTTATGATGCACAGCGTGTCGACCGTATCATTGATGTGAGCCAGCAAGCGGCTGAAGCGACCACGCGTGAACTGGCACGACGTGAAGGGATCTTTGCCGGGATCTCATCCGGTGGCGCGGTGAGTGCTGCTTTACAGCTCTCTCAGGAGGTGAGTCACGCAGTGATAGTGGTGATCATCTGCGACCGGGGGGATCGTTACCTGTCGACGCCTGTCTTTTCAGATACACCCCATTCAGCTTAATCACAGGGGTTAAGATGACACGTAAACAGAAGCGTTCGCGTAAACGTTCATCCAGAAACAGAGGGCGGGTTGACCTTCAGCAGAGCAGCTATGCTGTAGTCGAGTCGCTCACTCATGATTCACGAGGGGTTGCCCGTCTACATGGCAAAGCGGTCTTTATTGATGGTGCGTTGCCGGGTGAAGAGGTGCTTTTCTCGTATCTCAAACGTAAAGGGAGTTACGACGAGGGGGGCGTTGCCCATGTGATTAAGGCATCGCCTGAGCGGGTGGAGCCGGGATGCCCTCACTTTGGCATTTGCGGCGGTTGTAGTCTGCAACATATGGCTGCAGAGACACAGATCCACGCCAAGCAGCAGGTGCTGCTCGACAACCTCAAACATATCGGCAGTGTTGAAGCCGCTCACCTGTTACCACCGATGAGCGGGCCGCTATGGGGCTATCGCCGCAAGGCGCGCCTCGGTGTTAAATATGTGATTAAAAAAGAGAAGGTGCTGGTCGGATTTCGTGAGAAGAACAGCCCCTATCTGGCCGACATCGAGAGCTGCAGAGTGCTGCACCCCTCTGTGGGCAGGCAGATTAACGCATTGAAGGATCTGGTTGGTAACCTGTCGATCTACATGAGAATCCCGCAGATTGAGATTGCCGTGGGTGACGACGGTACCGCGATGATCTTCCGTCACCTTGAGCCCTTTATCGATAGTGATATCGACAAACTGCGCACCTTTGCACAGCAGCATAATATATTGCTTTATCTACAACCCAAGGGGCCCGATACCGTGCATTTATTGTGGCCGGAGGAGGCGAAAGAAAACAGTAAGGAAGCGCTCTGTTACCGTCTGCCGGCGCATAACGTCGAGTACCGTTTTGGGCCGATGAATTTTGTGCAGGTTAATGGCGAAATCAACCGCAAGATGATCGATAAGGTGATTGAGCTGTTGGATCTACAGCCCGAAGATCGGGTGATGGATCTTTTCTGTGGTCTCGGCAATTTTACCCTGCCGATGGCGCGACGTGTCGCATCGATCGTTGGGATTGAAGGCGATGATGCGTTGGTTGAGCTGGCGCGCCATAATGCAAAACATAACGGTATCGATAATGCTGAATTTTATACGGCCGATTTAACCAAGCCTGAGCGGCTACACCAGGCCGGTTTTCTCCCTGGACAACAGCAGTTTGATAAGGTGTTGCTGGATCCTGCGCGTGCCGGGGCGCTAGAGATGATGGCTCCACTGGCGAAGTTAGCACCTAAACTGATCGCCTATGTCTCCTGCAATCCGGCGACACTGGCGCGAGATGCCAATGAACTGGTCAATAAACATGGCTATCGCATGAGCTGTGTCGGTGTGATGGATATGTTTCCCCACACCTCACATGTTGAGGCGATGGCGCTGTTTGAGCGAGATTGACAACGATGGCGCAGGAGATTGAAAGAAAATTTCTCTTAACCAGTGACGCATGGCGCAGTGAGGTCGATAGCTTCTGCCGCTACGTGCAGGGCTACCTTGCCAGTTCTGAAAAGGTCTCCATCCGCATTCGCACCTCGGGCGAAAAGGCGTTCCTTAATTTTAAGAGCGCCACGCTTGGAATCTCACGCAGTGAATATGAGTATGAGATCCCGCTGGCTGATGCCGATGAGATGCTCGCCAGTTTTAGTGACGGGCCATTGATCGAGAAAGTGCGCTATTTTGTTCGGCGTGGTCACCACACCTGGGAGATCGATCTGTTTGAGGGCGATAATGCCGGGCTGGTCGTGGCAGAGATTGAGTTACAGCATGAGAACGAACCATTTGAGAAGCCAGAGTGGATTGGGAAAGAGGTCTCCGATGATCCTCGTTACTACAACGTCTCTCTGGTGACGCACCCTTTCTGTGAGTGGAATGGCTAGCTGATGCGCGGCACGACAGGGAAACGAGTCGTTGCATCAATCTTGCTTTTGTTCTCGGCGCTTTTATTGAGTAGCTGTTCTGCGCCCGACAGCGGCGCACTGCGCTTCGGCCTCTCAAAGATGCCGGTCACGCTTGATCCGCGCTTCGCCACCGATGCCACCTCATCACGTATCAATCGCCTGCTATATCAGCGTTTAGTCGACTTTAATGCCGTCTCAATGCCGGTGCCGTCACTGGCAAGCTGGCAGAGACTCACCCCGTTGCATTACCGTTTCACACTCACGCCTGATCGTCCACGCTTTAGCAACGGTGAGCGCCTCACCAGTGCCGATGTGGCAGCAACTTATGAATTTATTCTCGACAGCCGCAACGCATCGCCACACCGTCTCTCACTGGCGCGCTCGATTGAGCGTATTGAAACCAGTGGTGAGGCGGTGATCGATTTTATCCTTAAAGAAGCCGACCTGCTTTTCCCCGGCCGGCTCGGTATTGGCATTCTGCCAAAGTCGCTCATTGAGTCCGGGCACGCATTTAACCGCTCACCAGTCGGCAGTGGTGGCTACCAGTTAGCAGCGTGGCCGGACGATACCCATCTAAGGTTAAAGCGGCGCAGTGACCAGCTATTACTGGAGTTTATAGAGGTCAAGGATCCATCGGTGCGGGTTTTAAAACTGATGCGCGGTGAGATCGATATGATGCAGAATGATCTACCTCCGGAGCTGATCCGTTATCTATCGCAGCAGCCTGGCCTTAACATCATGCATGGTGCCGGATCTAATTTCGCTTATCTCGGGTTTAATATGGAAGATGAATTGACAGGGGTTGATAAGGTGCGGCAGGCGATCTCGCTGGCACTCGATCGTGACTCAATCATTCAATATGTGCTGGGTGGGGCGGCTCAGCCAGCCAATGCACTGTTACCACCAGACCACTGGGCGGGTGCGCCGGCACTACAGCAGATTCCCTATGACCCCGAAGCGGCACGGGCGCTGTTGAAGCCGCTGGGCTACACGCCAGATACCCCACTACTATTAACCTATAAGACCTCAAGCGATCCGTTTCGCCTGCGACTCGCCACCGTGATTCAGCAACAGCTTGCAGAGGTCGGTATCAAGGTCGAACTGAAGAGCTATGACTGGGGAACCTTTTATGGCGACATCAAGGCGGGGCGTTTTCAGATGTACAGCCTGATGTGGGTCGGGATTAAACTGCCGGACATCTTTCGTTACGTGTTTCATAGCACTGCGGTACCACCGGCCGGAGCGAACCGTGGGCGCTTTATCGATGAGGAGACGGACCGCCTGATTGAAGCGGCAGAGTCCGCTACTACCATCAAGGCGCAGGCGGTGTTATATCAACAGTTACAGTCGCACCTGTTACAGCGGCTACCGTTTGTGCCGCTGTGGTACGAAGATCATGTTTTTATCGCACGAGATGGGGTGGCAGGGTATACCATTGCACGGGATGGGAACTATGATGGGCTGCTGTATGTTAAGCAAAACTGATGGGTAGATAACTGTATGGTGGCTGAGATTATCATCGATATCACAACACAGCGACTGCGCCTGGTAAGGGATGAGCAGGTTGTGATGGAGGCCGCGATCTCAACGGCTAAAAATGGCCCAGGCGAGATGGCTGGCAGTGAATGTACTCCGCGCGGTCGTCATATTATTCGCGCAAAGATTGGTGCTGGCTTACCGCTGAATACGGTCTTTGTTGGGCGCCGCCCAACGGGAGAGCTTTACTCGCCAGCGCTTGCTGCCGTGCAGCCGGGACGAGACTGGGTGCTGAGTCGAATCTTATGGTTGAGTGGCTGTGAGATTGGCAAAAACCGGCTGGGCAGTGTCGATTCGATGCGCCGCTATATCTACATCCACGGTACGCCCGACAGCGAGCCGATGGGGGTACCGATGTCGCACGGCTGTATCCGGATGCGCAATGATGCGTTGATCAGACTGTTTGACTGTGTCGAGGCTGGAACGGCAGTGGTTATCAATGGGTAGCGTCACGTGCTGAACTTCCTGCTCTCTCGGCTACTCAGTGCGCTGTTCGTCATCTTCGGCGTTTCGTGCCTGGTCTTTTTTCTGATCCACCTGGTGCCGGGTGATCCGGTTGAGGTGATGCTGGGTGAGTCGAGCCAGCCCGCCGATCGTGAGGCACTGCGTGCCGCACTGGGACTCGATCAGCCGATCGGGGTGCAGTTGATCAACTATTTTCACGGGCTGCTTCAGTTTGATCTGGGTGAGTCGCTCCATTCGAAACGACCGATTGCTGATATCCTGATGGAGCGGATTCCGGCGACTGCTACGCTGGCCGCGGCCGGGTTGCTGGTGGCGGTGGTTATCGCCTTCCCGCTTGGCATCATGGCAGCGATGAAAAAAGATAGCGCATGGGATAGCGGCGCGATGCTCTTTTCACTGTTTGGTATTTCGATCCCCAACTTCTGGATGGGGCCGCTGCTAATTCTCTTTTTCTCACTATGGCTGGGCTGGTTGCCGGTGAGTGGGCAGTCTGGCGTCGCATCGCTGCTGCTGCCGGCCCTGACGCTCGGTACTGCGCTGGCGGCAATTCTGGCGCGCATGATTCGCGCAACGCTGCTTGAGGTGATGGGGGAAGATTACATTCGCACCGCGCGCGCCAAAGGGCTTTCGGAGCGAGCGGTGATCGTGAACCACGGGCTGAAAAATGCGATGTTGCCGGTGATTACGCTGCTGGGTCTGCAACTCGGCGCGCTGCTCGGTGGTGCGATGATCACCGAGATCGTCTTTTCATGGCCCGGTATCGGCCAGTTAACCATCGATGCGATCAATCGTCGAGACTACCCGGTGGTACAGGCGTGCATCCTGCTGATTAGTCTCACCTATGTGGTGGTCAACACACTCACCGACCTGGTCTACGCCTGGATGGACCCACGCATTCGACTCGGGGGGGGGAGATAATGCGCCTCTGGTTTCCTGCAGTGATCTTTCTGTTATGGCTTGTGCTGGCGCTATTTGGCCCACTGTTTGCGCTCTCGCCTGACCATATTGAGCTGAGCCGAATCCTGCTGCCACCGGATAGCCACGAATGGTTTGGCTACGATGACCTTGGGCGCTCCCTGTGGGATCGACTGATTGTCGGTGCGCAGACCTCATTTATTGTTTCGATTGCCGTCGTGACCATCTCACTGTTGGTCGGTGTGACGATCGGTGCACTCAGCGCCTTTGTCGGTGGCTGGTTTGATCACCTGGTTGTGCGCATTATCGATATCTTTCTCGCCTTCCCCGGCATCTTACTGGCGATTGCACTGGCCGGGTTGATGGGACCGGGTATTGATAATGTGGTGATTGCACTCTGTGTTGTTGGCTGGGTCGGCTTTGCACGGCTCTCACGTGCACAGGTGATGACGCTGAAAAATCGTGATCATGTACAGGCTGCGATTGCGCTCGGTGCTGGCCGCAGTCGAATCATTTTCAAACACCTTGTGCCGTTGATTGCCGCGCCACTGATTGTGGAAGCGACCTTTGCGATCGCCAGTGTGGTGATCGCCGAAGCGGGTCTCTCATTCCTTGGGCTCGGCATTCAGCCTCCGACGCCGTCATGGGGCAGTATGATCCGTGACGGCACACGCTATATGCTGGTGGCACCACATATGGTGCTGGTGCCGGGGATCGCATTGATGCTGGTGGTGTTGTCGGTTAATCTGCTGGGTGACCGCCTGCGCGACTGGCTGGATGTGCGGACACGAGATCGTAATTAATGTATCTAATAATAGTGAGGAGACCATGGCATTAGGGCCGGTGATGATGGGGATTGCTGCACTGCAACTGCGTGCGGAAGAGCGCGAGCTGTTGCAGCATCCACTGATCGGTGGGGTGATCCTCTTTAGTCGCAACTATGAATCGCCCGAGCAGGTGTCGGCATTGATCGCCGAGATTCATAGTCTGCGAACACCAAAGCTATTGGTGGCGGTCGATCACGAAGGGGGCAGGGTGCAGCGCTTTCGTGCCGGGTTTACAGAACTGCCCGCCGTTGCCCAGCTTGGAAAATGTTTTGATACAGCGCCTAAAGTGGCGCGTGAGCTGGCCGAGCTGAGCGGCTGGTTAATGGCGATCGAACTGCGCGCAGTTGGCATCGACTTTAGCTTCGCACCGGTGCTTGACCTTGGGCGCGGCATCTGCGAAGTGATTGGCGAGCGTGCCTTCCACCGTAACCCGGAGGTGGTAGCCGATCTTGCTCATCAATATATGATCGGCATGCACCGCGCCGGAATGCCCGCCACGGGTAAACATTTTCCCGGTCACGGTGGTGTGGTGGAAGATTCACATCTTGCGCTGCCGGTCGATAGCCGCCGCTATGAAGATCTACAGATGGAGGATCTCATGCCGTTCGACCGCATGGCTCACGTCGGCATGGAAGCGGTGATGGTGGCGCATGTGCTCTATGAGCAGATCGATTCAGCACTGGCCGGCGTCTCACCGTTCTGGTTGCAGGAGGTGCTGCGCAATCGTCTCAGATTCCAGGGGGTGATCTTCAGCGATGACCTTGAGATGAAAGGGGCGAGCGGGGTGGGCACTGTTGCGGATCGTGCCGAGGCGGCAATCAATGCGGGTTGTGATATGGTGCTGGTCTGCAAGGAGTTTGATGCGGTGGTGAGCGTGTTAGAACGGCTCAAAAACTGGCATAATCCAGCTTCTCAGTTGCGCCTCTCTCGTCTGCATGGAAAAGGGCGCGTGACCTGTGAATCGTTGAGCGCTGACCCGGAATGGCAGAGGGCGGTCGAGAAGGTGGTTGGCTATGACGAGCCGCACACATTAGGATTACTGTAAATTTTTATTAAAAAGGTCTGAATTAACATGAGTCGATTGTTTTCTATTGTTGCCTCCTCTTTAATGCTGTTTTCCAGTTCAGTTTATGCTGATTTCGAACCATTTCAGCCGCTGCCGCCATCGCCCCCTATTCCGAGTGATAACCCCCAGACGGCGGCCAAAATCGAATTAGGGAAACAGCTCTTTTTTGATAAACGGCTCTCTGCAACCTACACGATCTCCTGCAACGGCTGCCACAATGTGATGTCGGCAGGAGATGATGGCAAAGCGGTGTCACGCGGGGCGCTGGGCATTGAGGGCAAACGCTCTTCGCCAACGCTATATAACGTGGCTTATCAGACCGTCTATTTCTGGGACGGCCGTGCGGCGACGCTTGAAGAGGCGATCAAAGAGCATCTGATCAGCCCGACTGAAATGGGAATGAAAGATAAGCAGGCGGTAGTGGAGCGCATCTGGAATACGGCCGATTACCCCCGGCGTTTTGCAGAGACCTACGGGAAAGGGGTGGCATTAAGTTACGACTCGATCACAAAAGCACTGGCCGCTTATATCCGCACCTTGCGCACTCCTGATAGTGACTTTGATCGTTACCTGCAAGGTGATAAAGATGCTATTTCAAAGCAGGCTAAACGCGGTTTTAAAACCTTTGTCGATGTGGGCTGTGCCTCCTGCCACTTCTGGGTCAATCTCTCCGGGCCGGTGCCGGGGCTGGCGTTTCAGATGGGCGAAGGTTTTTATGAGCTGTTTCCTAACTATCCGGGCACCAAAGATGAAGCGCGCTACCAGCTGGCCGATGATATCGGTCGTTACTATATCACCAAAGATGAAACCGACCGCCGCATGTGGCGTGTACCGGTGCTGCGTAATGTGGCGTTGACCGCCCCATACTTTCACAACGGTCAGGTGAAGAGACTGGAAGAGGCGATTCGCGTAATGGGTACGACGCAGTTGGGTAAAGATTTAACTCCCGCCCAGCAACAGGATATTGCGGCATTCCTGCATACGGTGAGTGGGCGTTTTCCAACGCAACGCTTTCCTGAGCTGCCACGCGATTAACGAAGGAACGCTGCTGTATGTCTACCAGCTTTGAAACAGCGCAGGCAGTGCTGGCGCGTGCTGAGTGCCTCCACTCGGTTGCAGAGGTTGACGCCGCATTTGACCGTATGGCGGCAGCCATCACTGAGGCGATTGGAGAGCGTGAGCCGCTGGTGATCTGTGTGATGCAGGGTGGATTGATCCCGACCGGCCTGCTGTTATCCCGCCTGAGTTTTCCATTACAGGTCGACTATCTGCACGCCTCACGTTATGGAGGCAGGACGCGTGGTGGTGAACTTGACTGGAAGGTGCTGCCGCACCATGAATTGAGTGGGCGCACAGTGCTGCTGGTGGATGATATTCATGATGAAGGGGTGACACTCAAGGCGATCATGGCGCACTGTAAACAGCACGGCGCGGCGCAGGTGTTGAGTGCAGTACTGATTAATAAACTGCATGAGCGTAAAGCGGCGCCACCGGCAGACTTTGTGGGGCTTGATGTGGTGGATCGCTATCTCTTTGGTTACGGCATGGATTACAAAGGGCACCTGCGCAATGCACCCGGTATCTATGCTGTCTGCAGTGATGATGAGTGAGTAAAATGGGCGATCTGGCAATTATAGGCGGCAGTGGACTGACTTCACTAGAGGGGCTGGAGATCACTCAACGTGAAGTTATCCATACACCGTTTGGTGAGCCATCCGCGCCGCTGGTGCACGGCGTATTGAACGGCAGGGAGGTGCTTTTTCTAGCGCGCCACGGCGATGCCCACACCATTCCACCACATCGCATCAACTACCGTGCAAACATCTGGGCGCTGCATCAGGCCGGGATTAAGCGGGTGATCGCAGTGGCTGCGGTAGGGGGAATTGCTGATACGTTACCCCCCGGTGCACTGGCGATCCCGGACCAGATTATCGACTACACCTGGGGGCGTCCGAGCAGCTATTTTGAGGATGATCTGAGTGAAGTGACCCACGTTGACTTTAGCTACCCTTACTGTGATGAGCTGCGCGCAATGCTGATTGAACAGTGCAGGGCGCTGGGTCTGAGCAGCTGTGAAATGGGCACTTACGGTGCAACACAGGGGCCGCGCCTTGAGACTGCGGCAGAGATCGAAAGAATGGCGCGTGATGGCTGTACCATGGTGGGGATGACCGGAATGCCGGAGGCGGTGCTGGCACGCGAATTAGCTCTGAACTACGCCTGCTGTGCAGTATCCGCCAACTGGGCCGCTGGCAAGGGGGGCGGGGCTATTATCTCAATGGCCGAGATTGAAGAGAACCTTAAGAGCGGAATGGATAGTGTACGTCAAGTGTTGGCGCTGTTGCTGGCACGCCTGTAGTTTTCATCATTGAGATTAGGCCCCGCTATTTTGATTCGTTAGTGGTGGATCAGCGGCTTCTGCTTCTTCAGTTTCCACTGCTGGCTTGGGCAGTTCATAAGGGATGATCTTTACCAGCAGGCCAAACATTGGGTGGTCAAAGTAGTGCAGTTCGCCACTACGCATACGGCGTTTCTGATGCATGCGGAAGAGCGTTTGAGGCTGCTCACTTTCGTCAAGGGTCATGAAAAAAGTGTTGTTCTCCTGCGGCTCTGTCTGACTGCGATAGAGCAGATCGGCCTCAACATGGAGGTAGCGTCCCAGATGAAGCTTGAAGATGCCATCGATTGTGTTGAGGGCGCGTTCGCTTGGGTTCTCGCCCGTTTCATTCTGCGCAACGACGAATGGTAGCGCTGTTTCGTTATCTGAAGGGGGCGATATCAGTTCATGAATAGTGCTGAGCTCAGGTGTGTTCTCATCTTGCTGGCTGCTGATATATATCGCCCGTGCTTTATCTTTTGCGGCAACCGGCTGGCGCCAGGCGATGTGCAAAATGGGGACATAATCTTGCGAGTCACGGAGCTTCTCGGCGATTTCTGTTAGCGTTAGCGCTTCGTCTGGCAGCTGCTGGAAAGGTTGCTCTCGTGCAACCTGAGGTGGCACAGTGGTACTCACAGCCTCGTTTGTTACGATTGCCGGTTCAGAGAGATGAGGCTCGTTTAGCTCCGCTTCAGGGGGGGGGGGTGTGATAACGTCACGCCCGCCTGCTGCGCGCGCGCGCTCGACGGTGATCGCCGGATCGGCCATTGGCGTGAGCTCAATGCTCCCTTCATAGTCTGGCAGCCCTGGATCATCAGGCCATATTTCCTGTGAATCTGTGGCGTTTTTTTCTCGTATTTCAAAGACTATAATCTCAGTCTGAAACCAGCGCTCATCTTCTCTAGCCTCATTCTGGGCACTCGCTGGTGTACTCACCAGCAGTGCGAGCAACATGGGTGGGAATAAGAGGCGTATACGGATCATAAAACAGTGATTTTCAGGTCTGGATTCAGCAAACAATAACAGAAAGTGAATGGCAACATAAGGGGGAGAGCGGAAGTGATGCCGTCGATTGATCGATAGATGTCTCTTCTCTCGGGTGATTTCTGAAGCACGTCCAGGGAATTCCCATATTGCTGATTGATTCTCAGTTTTTATTGCTGAGCGTACAGATGCTATGTCCGTACTCTTATATTTGCTCGCCGCGTGTGACGAATACATTGAGGGTGGAAATGAAAGAAGAGATTTCAAAGGTACGGCTGAGCTACGGGCGCGCAATTTCTAAACGAAATTTTCTGAGTCGGTTTTATGCGCTCTTTATGCAGAGCAACCCCGTTGTCGCCCGCAAGCTTGCTGCAACCGATATTGTTAAGCAGCAGGAGCTTCTATCACAGGCGGTCAATATGGTGATTCTCTTCCCGCAGGGTAATAAGATCGCGAGGAATGCCATTAAACGGATTCGAGAATCCCATAATCGTGATGGTTTAGCGATTAAACCAGATTACTATCAGTTCTGGATCGATAGCCTGGTGATAGCGTTGGCTGAGCATGATCCTGAATTTGATGCGGCGCTTGAACAGGCGTGGCGTGAAGTAGCGAAAGGGGCGATAGCGTACATTGCCGACGGATACTGACGGTCGCTTATCGTGCCCACCGGAAGGAGTGGGTAAACCGCTCTCTGGCGTTTTCTGTAATCGGTGTGCCGTGGGCCATCACGATCTGTTCAAACTCCCACTGCATGATCTGCTCTATTGATGAGCTGAAAGCACTTCTATCTTTTATCAGTGATTTTAAAATCCGGCTTGAAGTGAACTGGTTGTAAGCACCATTCATCTTCAGAAAACACTTTCCCCATAATGAGATGTCACTGTTTAAATTGAAGGCAAGATCGGTTAGAAGCAGCGTTTTGCTCTCACTGTGGAAGAAGGCAAACTCCCGCAGGCGAGGGATGCCCTTAATCGGAATGGATGAAAGGGTGTTACTCTTGAATGCTGTTAGATCGATGCTGTGCTGAATTGTTGATGAGGGTGGTGAAAAGGTCTGTGCGTCGGGATAGCGTTGCTGCCACTGTGAGATAAAGCGGGTGTGTTCCAGATTGGGTACAATAAATTGCGTGATCCTCCCTGGCACCTGGATTTCGATATCTCTCTCTTCATTGTATGGGGTCACCGAGTGTAATGTCAGCTGCTGTTGTTCGTTACGTATAATGGTCATTCGCAGGCCGAATGCGACACCCAGAAAGTTTGAGGGTTGTTCAATTACCCAGATATTTTCCCCAATCTGTTTCAGGCCGTTATCGTTCATGTGATGACTGTTTCCTTCTGATGTGCAGTGGTGAGTTGGGATAGCTGTTTTCTGAAACGCTGGTATTCACTGCTGCCCAGCTGTTTTTCATATCCATGCTCTATTTCAGTAACAACCCTGGTCGCGGCTTTAATTAATGATCTCCCTTTCTCGGTGTAACAGACAAATTTAGCGCGGCCATCAGAGGTGTCCGGTGAGATCTTCAGGTACCCTTTCTCGACAAGCTCTTTCACAATGCGCCCAACCAGCTGTTTGCTAAGTGCAGCATCCTGGGCTAGCAGGCTGATTTTCATCCCTCTGTTATCGAGGTGGCGCAATACATTGAGATGCGAAGGGGTAACATCGTTGATACCGTTATGGTGAAGCTGCTGTAGCAGCGACACTTCAAAGGCGCGAAAGAGCAGTAGAACAAGACGGGGTGTGGGCTGGAATGGCTTCATTTGTCAATATGGTAAACAATGGTTACTATATTGGCAAGCTCTGATTTTAAAATGACGTAAATGGATTTCTGCTATCAGCCAGAATTGGCCGAGTTCTGTAAAGGTCTCATTAGATAAAGCGCCTGGAGTGCTATTATCCAGAGGCAATATCTGCCAGTAAACAGCATAATATGCGAGCGAGCCTGGAGGTAAGTGTACGGCTGCTGTTAATGACACCGAGGCCGGGATAGTAGATTGAGATATGAGGTTATGTATGGCGGTAAAAAAAGTGCTCAGGATGGGTGATCCTAAATTGTTGCAGGTCGCGGAGCCGGTGACTAAATTCAATACACGGACATTAAGCATGCTGGTGAATGATCTGCTCGATACCATGGCCAAACAGGAGGGGGCAGGTTTGGCGGCACCCCAGATTGGTGTGAGCAAGCGGGTAGTGGTTTTTGGGCTGGCTGCAAACCCGCGTTATCCTGGTGAGGAGTCTATACCGACCACTGTATTGATTAACCCCGTGCTCGAACCGTTAGATGAACAGATGGAAGCGGGATGGGAAGGGTGCTTGAGTGTGCCGGGCTTGCGAGGCGAGGTGCTGCGTTATACCCATATTCGTTACAGCGGGCTTGATCAGTTTGGTGGGAAGGTTGAACGCAAGGTTCGTGGTTTTCATGCGCGAGTGGTGCAGCATGAGTGTGACCATCTGGATGGTATTCTCTACCCTCAGCGCATGACCAATATGCGCGCATTTGGTTTTGAAGAAGAGCTGGAGCAGGTGGCAGAAGCAGAAAACAGGTCGTAGCTATAACCGCTCATCATGCAGGTCACGATTCAGATAGTATCGCTACTGCTATCTGGCCTGCGTGATTAAGATGATCCACTAGTTAAAGTGCTTTTTAGCAAGTGCAACGCGCTGTTCATAGGCGTCGCGCGCGATGCGTATATCTTCAAGAAAATAGGGTAGCTCTTTCAGGGTGAGTGCCTGCGGCCCATCGACCAGTGCGACTTTCGGTTCCGGGTGAAAATCGACCAGCACCATATTGGCTCCAGCGATGATGCCCTGCGCGGTGACATGCATCACATCGAGAATATTGTCTGGCGCAAGATCGCGTGAGCCGACCGAATGGGAGGGATCGATACAGACCGGCATGCGGGTGAGTCGTTTTACCACGGGCACATGAGCGAAATCGACAAAGTTACGATGCGGGTCACCCATGTTGGTTTTCATGCCGCGCAGCCCAAAGATCACTTTGCTATTCCCTTCGCTTGCGAGGTATTCAGCGGCGTTGAGTGACTCTTCCAGCGTGATGCCAAAGCCGCGTTTCAATAACACCGGGTGGCGTTGCTGGCGGCCGACAATTTTCAATAGCTCAAAGTTCTGGGTGTTACGGGTGCCAATCTGTAACATCACACCCGTTGGATTGCCTGTCTGTTCCAGCGCTTCATTGATCTCATCGATATGGCTCTCATGGGTGATCTCCATGGCAACAACTTTGATATCATATTGACCGGCAAGTTCGAAAACATACGGCAGGCACTCTTTACCGAAACCCTGAAACGAATAGGGGTTCGTGCGTGGCTTATAGGCCCCCATGCGAGTACATTGCTGGCCGTTTTCCTGTAATACTTTCATCATCGCCTCAACATGCTCTGGCGTATTGACTGCACAAAGCCCCGCAAAGATGTTCAGGTTATTCTGCCCAAAGGTGATACCGTTGTACTCAAACGAGGTGGGGCGCGTATCGTCTTTGTGTCGCCCCAGGACACGGTACTCTTCTGAGATACGGACCGCACGTTCAACGCAGGGCAGTGAACTCATCTCATCTAAATTAAGGGTATGTGTGTCGCCGATCAGGTAGATCTCGGTGAGTGTCTGTTGAGTCCCTTTCTCCTGATGTATGCGGTGCTCGATAGATGGTAGATTGTTGAGATGATCCATCAGGCGGAGGTAGTGGCTGCTTTGCTGGTCGGTATCTGGGGTGAGTATTAAAATCATTTTTGTTGTCCGATCTGTTTTTCAGTCGGGTGCTATTATTTCACAGTTTCAGGTTCTGGGTGGCCCAATTATTATTTTGTTGCTGGGCTGGTTGCTTAGAACGCTGAAAAAGCAGAGGCCAGCGCCTACCTATGTATGAGCCGCCATGCAGGATTTATCCGGCATTGTTTCTGGGTCTTTTTCTGGATGACTGGTGGTTCTCCGCGTGAAATATATAGAGTGTTTTTTTAATTTGCCTGTGCAAATTTAACGCAGTTTCTTCCTGCGTTTTTCGCATCGTACATCGCCATATCAGCTCTTTCAAAGAGTGTAGTGGCGTCATCATTACCTCTGATGCAGGCGACACCGAGGCTGGCAGAGGTTGGAATTAACACATCTCCATACTGGTAATGACTGGTATAAATTGTTCTGCGAATCCGTTCTGCCAGTAACATCGCACCCGCTTTATCGGTATTGCTGAGCAAGATGGTGAACTCTTCACCGCCATAACGGAACAGCATATCTGAGCTACGTATGCAGTCTGAGATGCGTTCAACCACGCTTTTCAGAATGTAGTCCCCCGCAGTGTGGCCATACTCATCGTTGATCTGTTTGAAGAGATCAATATCAAGTGCAATGAGTGACAGGGTTGTGTTGTGGCGGCGTGCCAGTTCTATTTCACGGATGATAGCGGCATTCATCGCTGCACGGTTGTTGGCGCCGGTAAGTGGATCACGCAACGCTGCTGTCAGGGCGCCTTTATATAGCAGTGCATTCCGCAGTGGGTAGACCAGGCTACAGAGCAGGTGTTCAAACAGCATCGTCTCCTGGTGATCAAATTTCTTTTTGCGTGTGATTGTCAACTGTCCCAGCGATTGTCCCGCAGCCGAGAGCTGGTATGAGCAGGAGTGTTTGGCTGCTGTTCCAACTTCACGTCGAATGCCTTGTGCCGGGTGTTCATAGAGGATGCTGTGATGGGGAATCATCACGCTGATCTCCTGCGAGAAGATCTCAATCAGGGCATCGCTGTCGAGTGTAGTCTGTAGAACACTGATGATCTGCAAGGCTCTATTCAAACCGCCCTGTCCCGACTCACTCTCCAGGGCGTCTGACATCAATGCCAGGTTACCTAGTTCGTAGACCATGTCCTTGTCGTTCTGTTGTCTCTGCGGGGTGGGCATTGTTCGAACCTCCTCGTTAGTGCCAGCTCGTCCCAGGCAATATGCATGGAGTGTGCCAGTTTGCATTGCTGCCCCATTTAGAGAGCGAATACCACCAAAACATCTTTATGATACATAAGTTTAGCTTTGTGAGACGGGTATATTCTTATCTCGTCAATGTTTTGACTTTGTGCGTAAAGAAGGCAAGGTGGCAAATAGTGGCGGCTGGAATTTGTTACAGGTCGGCTGGTGAGGGAATAGTGCTAATCTGATCATGGGATGTTAATGGATTAACACCTGGGTTTAATGACAGGCCTTGGCAGATAAGGCAGGGAGAGACGACATGCAGGGCGAAGTGATCAGGAGTCAGGATGAGTTGCGCACGGCGCTCTCATTACAGGCACCCATGTTGAATTGTCAGTTGGGCGAAATTCTTGTCAACAATCAACGCCTGATTAGTCACCAGCAGCTGGATGAGCTGCTGCAGCAGCAGAGAAAAGGGGTTCAGAAACGTCTGGGTGTGATGCTGGTGGATCAGGGCCTGGTTTCACAGGAGCAGGTTTATCAGGCGTTGGCGATGAAATTTGGCATTCCGTATGTTCGGCTTGATGACTTCGAGATCGTGCGGGAGGTGCTGCAGCATATTCCGGCTGAAGTGGCCCTCCGTTATAACATTATGCCGCTGGTGGTGCTGGGCAGGCGTCTGGTGGTGGCGATGGAGAACCCGCTGGATCTGAGTAGCCTTGAGGCCCTGACCTTTGCCATTAATCTGAAGCCTGAAGCGGTGATTGCTCCGTTGCGCGATATTGCCCTTGCGCAGAGCAAATATTACAGCCGTTTTGATGAGCATGAGGCGATGAAGGATAAGCGCCTTGGGCCTCTTACCTATCATGGCAGGCAGGCGGAAGCGATGAATGTGGTCGAGGCCCAGGCAAAAAAGCGGCCGCTTGTGCGTTTGCTGAGTGCGATTGTGCTGCAAGGTGTTGTACGCGGCGCCTCAGATATCAATATACGCCCTGGCAAGAGGGGGATTAAGGTCTATTACCGTGTCGACGGGCAGCTGCAGCTAGCGCGTGCAATGGATAAATCGTTGCTCTGCCCTTTGGTCAGTCGTATCAAGGTGCTGGCCGCGATGGATATCGCTGAGCGCTACCAGCCGCAGGATGGTCACATCAGGCTGATGCGTGGCAAGCATCATATCGATCTGCGTATCTCAGTGATTCCCACTATCGATGGTGAGAGCGTGGTGATTCGAATTCTGGATAAAGAGAGAGGTGTTAAGCCTTTTTCTCGGCTGGGACTGGCCAGTTCAGGCCAGGAAAAGATCGCAGCATTGCTAACAAAAAGTAGCGGTTTACTGCTGGTGGTAGGGCCAACCGGTTCCGGTAAAACCACTACATTATATGCGCTGCTGAATGAGATTAAGAAAGAGCAGGCGCATATCATCACGATTGAAGACCCGGTGGAATATGAGATGACCGGCATCGAGCAAATTCAGGTGACAGCTTCGCGTGAGGTCGACTTTGCACGGGTATTAAGGAGTGTGTTACGCCATGATCCTGATGTGATTATGGTGGGTGAGATTCGTGATAGTGAGACGGCTGAGATCGCCAACAAGGCCGCGTTAACAGGCCACTTTGTGTTGAGCACACTGCACACGCATGACTGTGTGAGTACCGTGCTACGCTTAATTGATATGGGGGTTAAGCCCTACCTGCTGGCCGCAACGCTGCGGGGAATTTTAGCGCAGCGCCTGGTGAGACTGAACTGCCATCACTGTGTCAGACCGGTCTCTGTCGATGCTGCTACGAAAGCGTTGATGGGGCTTTCAGACAACGATTGTCTACAGTCTGGAGCTGGCTGTGACCGCTGTAACCAGAGTGGTTTTCAGGGACGTACGTTAGTCAGTGAAGTGTTGATCGTGAATGAGGTAATTGCGGGGTTGATCAATATAAGGGCTGATCGGCCGCTACTTCTTGAGACGGCGCTACAGCGTGGGATGGTACCGTTGTGTGACGATCTGATTCGGTTGGTAAAGGCTGGTAAAGTCTCGCCTGAGGAGGCGTTGTCATTCGATGTATATTGAGTGCTTGTTTTAAGGTGAAGGGGGCAATAATATATTGAAAACAGGGGTTCGTGATCATTGACTCTACCAGGCTCATTATTACGGTACTGAAACAGGGAGTGGGCAAAGGTGGCAATAGATAAGCGTATGAAAACAAAATCCCACGGGAAGGTATTAGCATACATCTTTATTGCCGGTGTTCTCTGTTCATTTACCCTTTTTTTCTGGGTGCTCGACTGGGAACAGCAGAGGCTTCAGGCGCGCTTTGAGTCAGTTGCCACATCTTATTTTTCAGCAATTGAGAATGAAGTAGGGAGGCATCAGGAAGCGGTGAGCTCTATTGCCAACTTTCACCGCTCATCAGATACCGTCAATCGCGCTGCTTTCGCTGCTTTTGTCCGTGCGGTTCTGCTTGAACATACCGACACCCGAGCGCTCGAATGGGTGCCCAGAGTGTTGCATGCTGAGCGTCATGAATATGAAGCACAGGCACACCGCGCGGGTTATGATCATTTCCGCTTTACTGAAAATAGCGTGAGCGGAGAGCTGGTAACAGCTCAGGATCGCGCTGAGTATTTCCCTGTCTATTTTGTAGAACCGTATGAAGGCAACGAGCGAGTGCTAGGGTTTGATCTTGCCTCAGATGAGGTGATGCGGGAAGTGCTTGAAGAGGCACGAGATAGCGGGGAAATAGTGGTCAGCAAGCGAATCACGCAACAGCGCATGGAGGGCGAACCGTACGTCTATACACTCCTCCAGCCTGTTTACCATGGTGATGTTGTTCCTCAGACCGTTGCGGCTCGTCGTAAACTACTGGAAGGGTATGCGATCGGTGTATTTCGACTGGCTGATTTTATTGATGAGGCGTTACAGGACTCATCACATACCACCCTTGATGTCTGGGTATATGATCAGGTGGGCCCTGATGAGCGAACATTACTCTATTTTCGACGAGGGCGAACCGTAGAAGAGGGGGTGCTCCCCACCGGGGATAATCGCGCAGGGGAGACTAGTGGCATGGAGCTGGAGTTGGAGTTGGAGTTGAATCATCATGGGCAGCAGTGGGGGTTGTTGTTCAGGCCATCCTCTGAATTTATAGCAACCATGCCTTTCTGGCGTTCCTGGTTGATACTGTCTGCAGGCATTCTAGTAACGCTGCTGGTGATGTTGATTCTCTATCGTGAGCAGCGCTATACCAGAATGCTTGTACGAAATGCCCACATTCTCTCACAGGAGAAAGATGAATCTGAACAGCGCTATTCGCTTCTGTTTGATAGTAATAATGATGCGTTATTTGTGGTAAAAATTAGCGCAGAGCATGGGCCCGGAAAATTTATCGATGTGAATCAGGCGATGTGCCAGCGTTTAGGGTATAGCAAGGATGAGCTATTGGAAATGACCCCTATGGATATTAATCTTCCCGGTATGGAGGATGAACTGCAGCGCTGTGTACAATATGTGTTGCAACATAAGAGTCGTCTGTTCGAGACAGTGCATGTTACCAGGAGTGGCGAGAAGATCCCTGTTGAAATAAATATTCGCAGGCTGGATGGGCGTGATGGCTTACTCTATATCGGTTGTGCTCGTGATGTTACTAAACGGCGCAGGGTGCATGAAGAGGCGATCGAGGCGAAAGAGTGGGAGATGGCCAAACTCTCCAGTGCACTAGAACAGACAGCTGATTCGATTATGATTACAGATCGCCACGGTGTGATCGAATATGTAAACCCTGCCTTTGAGGCGATCACAGGGTTTAGCAAAGAGGAGGCGTGTGGCAATAGTCCTTCGATTATCAAGTCAGGACGAAATGACAAGAAGGAGTATGAGAGGCTCTGGCTCGGAATTTTACGTGGAGAGGTTTATCGCAATGTGCTGATCAACCGCAAAAAGGATGGCTCTCTTTATTACGAAGAGAAAACTATCTCACCGCTCAAGGATAGCAATGGAAAGATCACCCATTTTATTTCATCCGGGAAGGATATTACCGAGCGTATGCAGAGTGAAGAGCGCCTGCATCATCTCGCCTATCACGACATCCTGACAGATTTACCAAACCGGGTGTTACTAATCGAGCGTATCAATAATGCAATCAAGCAGGCGCGCGGTGCCGAACAGCGTTGCGCGGTGATGTTTATCGATCTGGATCGCTTCAAAAATATCAATGACACACTGGGGCATGGTGTTGGTGACCTGCTCCTCCAGAAGGTACCTGCACGCCTGTTAAGCTGTGTGCGTGACCGTGATACGGTGGCACGTTTTGGTGGCGATGAATTTGCTCTGCTATTAGAAAAGGTGCCTAATAGTGAAGCGGTGGCAAAGGTTGCAGAGAAACTGATCGAAGTGCTTTCGCAGCCTTACGAAATTCATAATCAGAAACTCTATCTGTCGGCCAGTATCGGGATTAGCATCTCACCCGATGACAGTACCGATGCCAATACACTCATCAAGAATGCCGATACAGCGATGTATCGCGCAAAAGATACCGGGCGAAACAACTACCAGTTTTATTCAACTGATATGGGCGCTCGTGCTTTTGAGCGCCTGTCGCTGGAAACAAGCTTACGTTATGCGCAGGAGCGTAATGAATTTGAGCTATTTTACCAGCCGCAGGTCTCAATGGAGAGCGGTCGTATCATCGGTGCAGAGGCCCTGATTCGCTGGCATCACCCTGATCTGGGGCTGGTTGCACCTGATAAATTTATTCCGTTGCTAGAAGACACAGGGTTAATTATTGATGTCGGTGCATGGATACTGAATGCGGCATGCAAGCAGGGCAGAGCGATTATTGAACTGACTGGTGCACCTTTCAGAATAGCGGTAAACCTGTCGGGTAAGCAGTTTCGAGATGAGGTGCTCATTGATGTCATTCACCAGGCGATCGATGAACATCAATTTCCACCATCGCTACTTGATATCGAAATTACCGAGACAGTATTGATGCAGAACGATAAAGTATCACTTGCTAATATTAGCCTCTTAAAAGAGCTGGGAGTGCAGTTATCGATTGATGACTTTGGTACAGGCTATTCGTCACTGAGTTACCTCAAGCGCTTTCCGGTCGATATGATCAAGATTGATCGCTCTTTTATTCGTGATGTAACCAGTGATTCTGAAGATGCGGCAATTGTTACTGCAGTGATCGCAATGGCGCATAGTCTAAAGCTAGAGGTGGTTGCCGAAGGGGTAGAGGAGCAGGGGCAGGTCGATTTCCTGAGTTACTACGCCTGTGACTATCTTCAGGGGTATCTTTTCAGTCAGCCACTGCCAGCGGATGAGTTTCATGCGCTATTAATGAGTGAAGAGGATAACGCCTGATTTTGGCGACACTCAAAGACTGTTAATTTGCCGCAGCCCTCAATAGCAGGTTTTCGTCTGGTGATGAGGTGTGGGGAAGATGCTCACCGATCCATTTAATCAGCGGTGCCCACTCTATCCGCTCCTGGCTTACTAGCGAGGGTTCCATCTCGTGGATGCCAATCCCCTTTTCTGAAGCGCTAATATAGTGATCGCTATCACTTAGCGTTGCAAGAAATGGAATATCAAGTGAATCAAGAAAGCGCTCCAGTGGTTGGTAGATTGGGCTCTGTCGGCGTACTCGATTGGCAATAATACCGACAGGAATACCCGCAGCGCGCATTTTAATGGTAAGCATCAGTTCACGGATAAATTCAGCGCTCGCATGGATATCGACTGGAGAGGGCGTGACTGGGATAACAATAATATCAGCGCGGTCAACCGCTTCACGTAGCAGGTCGCGACTAATACCCGCAGGTGTATCGATAATGACACGTTCAGTATCTGGTGGGGTTTTCAATTGAAAGGCGCGCGTAATTCCTGTCCGCTTATGGCTCGCATCAATGAGATGAACGGGTGGGTACTCCGTACTGTCACGTAGTGAACCCCAGTAGCGGCTAGAGCCCTGGGGGTCGTAGTCAAGAATCGCTGTCTTGAAGCCAGCTGAAGCGTAAAGCGATGCGAGGTTTGTTGCAATGGTTGTTTTGCCGCTACCACCTTTTGCATTTAGTAATAATACTGATTGCATAATCGTGCCTTTCAAACGCTCATCTACTCTATATATCGCCATTATTACCAAAGAATGTAGCGCTGTTGGGTGTTATTTGCTGTGAGGTGGGTCACGAATGTGTGATTTATTTCAGAGTTAAGAGAGTATGAGTCACAGAGAAGCGACTCTGGGTCACTGTCGTTTAGTCTAACATATTGGACTGTATGAGTTTTATCAATGCGGCAGGGTTGTTTCTAAAGTTGTGCGGTAGCGACTGCTAATTATTTGTTGTAGGGAAATCACCTGGATTCAGATGCGATTCTCATGATGGCTTGCGACAAATATAGTAGCAATCGTTGATAGCGATTTGCTCTGATGCTCATTAATGTAATCGATAAATAGTAGTGCTCTTCGCGGCAACTGTTCACCACTGTCGTTGACCTGGGTTGGCTGAATGGACGCGCCTCCTGGTGTCATGTTTTTGCCGGTAGCATATTCTACAGCGAAAACTCCACTGTCAAATTCATGGCGGACCCACGCTGTTGTTAATTATCTTGCTGATTAATAGGGTTTATTTTAAAAAATATTTGCTGGCTCAATGATTGCATAGTCAGGTGAGAAATATGTTTATTAAACAAATGTGAAGGGATACAGGTTATGCCATTAGATGAAGAAGCTGAAGAGGTTAAGCAAGCCGCGCCGGCACCGAAGCCGAAAGGAAACCTGCTGAAGGTGATTTTGATTGTGTTGTCAGTGCTATTGGCCATTGTTGGTAGCGTGGTAGCGACACTCTATTTTGCAGGTGTCTTTCCAGGTACGGAAGAGGTTGTAAGTGATGAAGAGGTAGTGGCAAATGAGGAGAAGAAGCCTAAAAAAGCAAAGAAAAAGGAATCAAAAGAGCCGGCTATCTATCTCGCCTTTGAGTCACCATTTGTGGTTAATTTTATCGATAAGAACCAGATTCGCTATCTACAGATTAATGTTGAAGTGATGTCCAGGGATCAGGATGTGATTGATGCCGTTTCAACGCATATGCCAAAGATAAAGAATAATTTCCTGGTTCTTTTTAGTGATCTCGATTTTGAAATGATCACAAATGCAGCCGGGAAGCAGAAACTACGTGATCTTGCACTCGAAGAGCTTCGTAGCATTCTGAAAGAAGAGGGCAGTAAAAACGATGTCGAAGCGCTTTATTTCACCGGCTTTGTTATGCAATAACGTGGGAAGTCGAAATGTCTGTCAATGATCTATTAACTCAGGACGAAATTGATGCGCTGCTCCATGGTGTGACCGGCGGCGATATCGAATCAGAAGATGATGAGCCGCTCGATGATGGCACGGCGCATGAATATGACTTTAATAGTCAGGACAGAATTGTACGTGGGCGCATGCCTACGCTGGAGATGATCAACGAACGTTTCGCACGTCACTTTAGAGTCAGTCTGTTTAACATGCTAAGGCGTACCGCTGAGATTTCTGTTGGCAGCGTACAGATGCTCAAATTTGCAGAGTATGTACATAGTCTTTTTGTCCCTGCGAGCCTTAACCTTACTAAGGTTGAACCGCTTCGGGGAACAGGATTGTTTGTATTTGACCCCAAGCTTGTTTTTACAGTTGTTGACAATTTCTTTGGTGGTGAAGGAAAGTTTCACGCCAAAATTGAAGGCAGGGAATTTACCCCGACTGAGCAACGCATTGTCCAGATGATGCTTGATCTAAGTTACAAAGATATGAAAGAGGCGTGGCATCCAGTGATACCGGTCACTTTTGAGTGTCAGGGAGTAGAAGTCAACCCGCACTTTGCAAATATTGTTAGCCCAAGTGAAGTTGTGGTAGTGACAACCTTTCACATCGAGCTTGAAGGAGGAGGTGGTGATCTTCATGTGACGTTACCTTATTCAATGGTAGAGCCCATTCGTGAACTTCTGGATTCCGGTGTGCAAAGTGACAGGGATGAAAATGATCACCGCTGGTCTATTGCGCTCGTAGAGGAGGTAAAAGAGGCTGATGTAGAGATTAGCAGTGTATTAGCAGAGACAGAGATAACACTAGAAGAACTTAATGGGCTTAGAAAGGGGGATATCATTCCAATTGATCTTCCAGAAAATGTCACCATTCGGGTGGAAGAGATACCCCTGTTTAGGGGGCGGTTTGGTGTGTCAGAAGGGAAGAATGCGATCAAAATAACGGAACGTGTAGTCGCCGAAAGCACTAAGCAGCTTAAAACAGTAACGGGGTAGTAAGTATGAATGATACAACTGATAACACTGACGAGGTAGGTGACGACTGGGCTGCTGCAATGAATGAGCAGGCGGAGTCAGAAGCACAGGCAACACCAGAGGCTGCGCCAGCTGACTTCCATAACCTTCAGGCAGATTCATCGCCAGCAAACGCGATGGAAGAGAATATCGAGATGATCCTTGATATCCCCGTTACCGTATCGGTAGAAATTGGACGTAGCAAAATTAATATCAGGAATCTTCTTAAGCTAAACCAGGGATCAGTGGTTGAATTAGACCGACTTGCAGGCGAACCGATGGATGTGATTGTTAATGGAACACTGATTGCTCATGGAGAGGTGGTGGTAGTGAATGAGAAATTTGGTGTTCGACTGACAGATGTCATCAGTGCGGCTGAACGTGTCAAGAAGCTTAAATAGTTGATTGCTTAAGATGATGGCATTAAAACAAATTCCTTTATTATATTTGCTAGTGGCCCCGTTCTCTGTTCTCGCAAATGAGGCAGCAGTAGAGATTCAGAAGGTTCCTGATGTGATGGGGGCAGGCAATATTCTACAAATAGTAGCTGGCTTATCTGTTGTGCTGTTGATGATTCTAGCTGCCGGCTGGATGATGAAACGGTTTGGTGGTTTAGGTGGTATCTCTAATGCTAATCTGAAGGTGGTTGCCGGCATTACTGTTGGTCAACGTGAAAAGATAGTCGTAGTCCAGGCCGGCGATGTACAGGTTCTGGTAGGAATATCTCCCGGCAACATCAGAACCCTGCATGTTTTAGAGAACAATCTTAGTAATGAGAATGATCTAAAAGAAAATGATAATCACGCAGGTGGAAATGGTAAAGGCTTCCTGAGTCACCTTAAACAGCAGGTCGAAAAGCGAGCTGAATCATGAGTCGTTTATTCGTTACGATCTGTTTATATTTAATCCCAATGACCACGGTCATGGCTGATACCGGTATGCTAGCGCTCACTGTCTCACCCACGAGTGATGGGGGGGAAACCTATACGCTACCGATCCAGATATTAGCGTTGATGACCGTTTTAACGCTGCTACCTGCAGGCTTAATGATGATGACTTCGTTTACCCGAATTATCATTGTACTTGCTATTTTGCGCCAGGCACTCGGTACGGCCCAGACACCGACAACACAGACGTTAGTCGGACTCGCACTGTTTCTCACTATTTTCATCATGATGCCTGTTTTTGAGGCAAGTTATGAGGCTGGGGTAAAGCCTTACATGGAGGAGAAGATTGAAGCTGAAGAGGCATTGGAAAAGTCAGTTGAACCGTTTCGAAAATTCATGCTGGCTCAGACACGAGATAGTGATCTTAATTTATTTGCCAGCCTCTCTGATAACGAAGCGATCGAATCATATGATGACGTTCCTCTCTCCATGCTGCTCCCGGCCTTTGTTACGAGTGAGTTAAAGACTGCATTTCAGATTGGATTTATGATTTTTATCCCCTTTTTAATTATAGATCTTGTTGTGGCGAGTGTGTTGATGGCGATGGGTATGATGATGTTGTCACCATTGATCATCTCATTGCCATTTAAACTGATGTTGTTTGTACTAGTGGATGGTTGGGCGTTAATTATGGGGACGCTTGCCTCAAGTTTTTATATGTGATCAATGTAGTGAGGTAAGTAGTATGGGTCCGGAAGATGTACTAACTTTAGGACGAACAGCCCTTGAAGTGACTATTATGATCATTGCACTGCTGTTAATTCCGGCATTGATTGTCGGTTTGATGGTCAGCATGTTTCAGGCTGCAACCCAGATTAATGAAGCAACACTTAGTTTTATTCCAAAATTATTCATCACCTTTATTGTAATGTTAATAGGGGGGCCGTGGATATTACAGGTGATGACAAGCTATACGCGACGGCTCATCGAAAGCATCCCGATGACGATTGGCTGATCAGAATAGTTGAGCAGCTGACGTGAATTTTACTGACGAACAACTGATGATGCTTGTGGTTAGTTATTTCTGGCCTTTTGCGCGCATTGCCGCATTTGTGGCGGTAGTACCTATTTTTGGCGCACGTGTCATTCCGGCCAGGATACGATTGCTGGTTGCCATTTCATTAACCATGATCATCGTCCCTGTTCTCCCGCCGCCGCCCACTGGTATTGATCCATTTGGACTCGATGGCATATTAACGACGGCAGCCCAAGTGATGACTGGCCTTGCTATGGGGTTCGCAGTGAAGTTGATCTTTAGTGCGATTGAGACCGGGGGGCATATCATGGCGCAGACTATGGGACTTGGATTTGCGCAAATGAATGATCCAGCTAACGGTGTAACAGTGCCAGTTGTTAGTCAGTTTTATATCATTATTGCAACACTACTGTTTCTTGCACTGAATGGTCACCTGGTTGTGATTGATGTGCTGGCAGAAAGTTTTCAGATGTTACCGATCTCAATGCAAGGCGTTAGTAATGACGGCCTCTGGGTATTGATATTATGGTCTAGCTGGATATTTACTGGCGCAGTCATAATATCGTTACCAGTTGTTGTGGCACTGCTGCTGGTGAATATTGCATTTGGTATTATGATGCGCGCCGCACCTCAATTGAACGTTTTTGCTGTAGGGTTTCCGCTAACCCTGACGTTTGGTTTTATTTTTATGCTGGTATCGCTACCCATCTTCCTGCCCCAGTTCAGCAGTCTTATCGAGCATGCGCTTATGGCGGTTGGCAACCTGGTTTCTGCGAGATAAACAATGGCAGAAAGCAACACAGGTCAGGAAAGAACAGAAGAGGCGACGCCTAAACGCCTGCAGGATTCGCGAGATAAAGGGCAGGTTGCCCGTTCTCGTGAACTTGCTACGATGGGGTTATTACTCGCCTCTGGTGCTGCTTTCCTGATGTTTGGTGATCGACTGGTTGCCGACATGATGAGCCTTATGCGTGAATCCTTTACCGCCAGTCGCATGGATCTGATGGATGTCAATAATATCCCTATTCTTCTCGAAGACTCCTTTACTGAAGCAATCATTGCCCTGGTGCCTTTTTTTATGGTCGTCATGCTGGTTGCATTCTTCTCACCAATGGCGCTGAGTGGCTGGTCTTTTAGTACCAAGGCGCTGGCTTTTAAGTGGGACAAACTTAACCCGATTAAAGGACTGGGGCGGGTTTTTTCCGCGAAAGGGTTAATGGAGCTGATCAAAGCGCTGGCCAAGTTTATGTTGGTGATGTCAATCGCCATTGTGCTGTTATGGAATCAATCTGAACTCTATATCCTGCTTGGAATAAAGAGTATTGAGCCGGCGATCGCACAGGCCGGTAATCTGTTGATGTGGGGCTTTATCCTGTTGAGCTGCGCAACCATCTTGATTGCTGTAATTGATGTGCCGTTTCAACTATGGGATCACGCCAAACAATTAAAGATGACGCGCCAGGAAGTTAAGGATGAATATAAGCAGACAGAAGGCAATCCTGAAATGAAGCGCAAAGTGCGTGAAACACAGATGGCAATGGCAGAAAAACGGATGATGGAAGAGGTGCCCAAGGCCGATGTGATCATCACCAATCCAACACACTATGCAGTCGCTTTAAAATACGATCAGCTCAACATGAGTGCCCCCGTTGTGGTCGCAAAAGGGCAGGACCTTGTCGCAGCTAAAATCAGAAGCCTCGCCTATAGCAATAATGTCCCATTGGTTGAAGCGCCGCCACTTTCAAGAGCGCTTTATTACAGCACTGAATTAAATGGTGAGGTCCCTGCTGGTCTCTATCTTGCAGTGGCACAGGTGTTGGCATACGTTTATCAGCTAAGGCAGAAACAGTCTCGCTTTGATGAGGCATTGACGATGGATGATCTTCCGATTCCCGATGATCTAAAACGTGATGAGTAAGGTGGAGTAGTAGTTATGGCAGAAGCAACTGTACTAGATACCGCGCGCCAGATTAGTCGCAATGGACTGATTGGTGCACCGCTATTATTGGTGTCAATTCTGGCGATGGTTGTTGTGCCGATGCCTCCATTTCTACTCGATCTATTTTTCACCTTTAATATCGCACTCTCACTGATTGTAATTCTCTCCGGAGTTTACGCGAAACGACCGCTCGATTTTGCTGTTTTCCCAACCATTCTGTTGATTGCGACACTATTACGCTTGGCGCTTAATATCGCCTCGACCCGTGTGGTACTACTAGAAGGGCATACCGGTACCAATGCGGCGGGTGAAGTCATCGAGGCATTTGGTGATTTTGTGGTTGGCGGAAACTATGCGGTTGGTCTGGTCGTATTTGCGATTCTCGTGATCATTAATTTTGTTGTCGTGACAAAGGGTGCGGGACGAATTTCTGAGGTAAGTGCCCGTTTCACACTGGATGCGATGCCCGGTAAACAGATGGCCATTGATGCAGACCTGAATGCAGGTGCCATTGACCAGGACGAAGCCATGCGCCGTCGTGCTGATGTGGTGGCTGAGGCTGATTTTTATGGTTCAATGGATGGTGCCAGTAAATTTGTACGTGGTGATGCCATTGCAGGTATTTTGATTCTCTTTATCAATATCGTGGGCGGCCTTGCGATCGGCATCCTGCAGCATGAGATGGAATTTTCTGATGCAATGCGTAACTACACGCTATTGACCATCGGTGATGGTCTGGTTGCTCAAATTCCCTCATTAATTCTCTCGACAGCCGCTGCAATTATGGTGACGCGTGTCTCTAGCGAAGAGGATATGGGGCAGCAGTTTTCTTCTCAGATGTTCTCAAGCCCACGTGCGTTAGGAGTAACCGCTGGTGTCATCGGCTCACTAGGACTGATTCCAGGCATGCCAAACCTGGTTTTTCTTACCATTGCGGCGCTGGCAGGGGGCGCCGCATTTTATGTCACCACGCGTGCTACTGGCGATGAGGCCGCAGCAGGAGTGGAGCATCTACCCCCTTCTGCTGCTGGTGGCCAGCCCGTTAAATCTGGGCAGCAAGGTGAGTTGTCGCAGGAAGAGGTGGCTGATGAGAATAAAGAGCTCAGCTGGGACGATGTGCAGCCGGTTGATGTTATAGGACTTGAGGTCGGTTACAAACTGATACCGCTTGTCGATAAAAATCAGAATGGTCAGTTGATGGCGCGTATTAAAGGGATTCGCAAGAAGCTGACACAGGAGATCGGTTTTCTGATTCCGCCTGTTCATATTCGTGACAATTTAGAGTTATCACCCGGCACCTATCGGATTACGTTGATGGGCGTCGCAGTGGGAGAGGCTGATATCTATCCCGATCGTGAAATGGCGATTAATCCAGGGCAGGTCTTTGGTACGTTGCAGGGTACCCCCACTAAAGACCCAGCATTTGGGATGGATGCAGTCTGGATCGATCCCAGTCAGCGTGAACAGGCACAGACAATGGGCTACACCGTCGTCGATGCCAGTACCGTCGTCGCCACTCATATCAGTCAAATCTTACAGAGCCAGGCCTGCGATCTGCTAGGGCGTGAAGAGGTGCAGCATCTACTTGATGGGCTAGGGACGAGCGCACCTAAACTGGTCGAAGGGTTAGTCCCTGATGTGATGCCGCTCGGTACGATTCAGAAGGTGCTACGCAATCTGCTGGAAGAGAACATTCCCATTCGTGACATGCGCACGATTATCGAAACGCTCGCGGTAGAGGGTACCAGGAGTCAAGATCCTGACGTTTTAACCGCGGCGGTGCGTGTCAGCCTTGGGCGGATGATAGTTCAGAATATCAATGGGTTATCGCCAGAGTTGTCGGTTATTTCTCTTGATCCTTCTTTGGAACAGTTATTGCAAGAATCTATGCAGAGTGGTGGTGGACTGGAGCCAGGGTTGGCAGAAAGAATACATCAGTCACTATTGGAATCGGCGCAACGACAGGAGATGGCAGGGCAGCCCGCGGTATTACTCGTATCAGCTCCGTTGAGGCCAATGTTGGCACGCTTTGTAAGGAATACAGTACCCAATTTACACGTGCTGTCTTACAACGAAATGCCAGATAACAGGCAGATAAAGATTATCGCAAACATTGGCAGACCTGAATAGCCGAAGATGTGTGTAATGAGGTGGTCATGGTGACGAAGCAGAAAGTGACTGGCAGTAACAGAAAGGGCGGGGCGCAGTGATGAAAATTAAACGTTATTTTGCCCCCGATGTCCGACAGGCAATGCGCATGGTACGTGATGCCCAGGGGCCTGATGCCGTCATTTTATCAAACAAAAGTGTCGATGGTGGAGTCGAAATCGTCGCTGCGATTGACTATGATGAATCAAGCTTCCCTGGAACAGCATCAACGAAGAATGTACGAGAGAGTGGGCATCACGTCACTCCTCAACCGACTGCAGCCCACTCCAGACAACCGTCTCAACCAAGATCTTCCCAAGTAAGTGCAGCCTTCCGCTATGAAGGTGGAGGGGCGAGTTCCGGGCGTACCCAGCCGTCGCTTCCTGATATACAGTGGGGACAGGAACCAGCCATTGTTGAGATGCAAACCGAATTAAAAAACCTGCGTGGCATGCTTGAAAAGCAACTGTCAGGGTTGGCATGGGATGAGTTTACCCGCCGTCACCCACAGAAGGCAGAACTCATACAGCAACTGATGGCGCTTGGTTTAAGTGATGAGCGGTGTAAGGTATTAGCGGAGGAGGTACCGGTGCGCACTCATCCCGATGATCTTTTTAGAAGTGCATTAGAGTGTTTATCAAGCGCGATCCCTGTTGCTGATGATGAAATACTTAATGATGGCGGGATCGTCGCACTGGTTGGACCAACCGGAGTGGGTAAAACCACAACGGCAGCTAAATTGGCGGCACGCTATGCGCTACGACACGGTAATCGGCACGTTGCACTAGTAACGATTGATAACTACCGCGTATGCGCCCATGAGCAGTTACGCACCTATGGGCGAATTCTTGATATTCCAGTGAAAACAGCAGATAGCCGGGAAGAGCTCCGCAAGGTACTTGATGACCTCTGCGATCGTCGCCTGATAGTCATCGACACCGCCGGTATGAGCCAGCGGGATAGCCACCTTGCAGAACAGGCGTCGATTTTGTGTGGCGATGATATGTTCATAAAATCATCGTTAGTTATTTCGGCAACTTCACAGGTGTCAAGTGTACGTGAAGTGATGGGTGCATTTGGGGTTTTTAACCCTGCGAGTGTGATCTTTACCAAACTGGATGAGGCGACCAGTTTTGGGGGTGCCATTGATGTTGCCACGCAATACGGCGTCCCACTCTCCTATATTTGTGATGGCCAGCAAGTACCAGAGGATCTACATCTGGTACGTGCCTATGACCTGGTCAATCGATGCGTCGATATTAAAGAAAGGACTGTTCCAGGAGGGAATGGTGAAAATGGCATGGAGTTGATCAGCCAGTCAATCGCAAGGGGAGTGGCAAATGCTAATGTCTGAAGTAGGAGTAAGTCAAATGTCAGGCCTACGCCATGTTGCAAACCCAAACCCAGTCCGCGTCATTACGGTAACGAGTGGAAAGGGCGGAGTTGGGAAAACAAATGTCTCTGTAAATATGTCGGTAGCCCTTGCTGCAAGTGGACAAAACGTATTGCTCATGGATGCAGATTTGGGACTGGCTAATGTGGATGTCCTGTTAGGACTTCAGCCTGTCTATAACCTCTCACATGTCGTTAGTGGCGATCGTGCACTGGAAGAGGTGATGGTAGCAGGCCCGCAAGGGCTACAGGTGATCCCTGCCTCTTCTGGTTTGAAGAATATGGCGGAGCTAAGCCACGCTGAACATGCAGGTCTGATTCGAGCTTTCAGTGAACTTAGCTATAACCCCGATGTGCTGGTGATTGATACCGCAGCAGGTGTTTCCGATAGTGTCGTAACATTTAGCCGAGCTTCACATGAAGTGATCGTTGTTGTATGTGATGAGCCGGCTTCCATTACCGATGCCTATGCCACCATCAAGTTACTAAGTCGTGACCATGGGCTCTATCGGTTTCGTATTGTCGCTAACATGGTGCGCAGCTCTCAGGAGGGCATAGAGCTCTATAAAAAGCTTGTCAAAGTGACAAATCGATTTCTTGATGCAACACTCGATTATATGGGCGCAGTCCCCTATGACGACTATTTAAGAAAGGCTATCCAGAAGCAGCGCTCTGTCGTTGATGCATACCCCCGTAGCAAAGCATCAATTGCATTTAAGAAACTGGCGCAGAAAACTGATCAATGGCCAACACCGGACTCGGCGAGCGGATATCTGGAATTTTTCGTCGAGAGATTGTTTAAATCCAGTAATGATGGAACGACAACACTATATGAATAATCTAGCTATGTACGTAACTATCCAAGAAGACGATAAACCTGCCAGTAATGGTGCCGATGACCTGGTAACACGCTATGCGCCGCTGGTGAAACGGATTGCCTACCACATTATGAGTCGCCTGCCGCCTAGCGTACAGGTCGATGACCTGATACAGGCCGGCATGATTGGCCTGCTGGAGGCGTCGCGTAATTATGACGCTAAACAGGGTGCAAGTTTTGAAACCTATGCCGGTATCCGTATTAGGGGATCAATGCTTGATGAAATCCGGAAAGGTGACTGGGCCCCACGTTCAGTGCATCGAAAAGCGCGCCAGGTCGCCGAAGCAGTACGGAAAATTGAGAATGAAACAGGGCGTGATGCACGAGACCACGAAGTGGCAGAAGCATTAGAGATGCCGCTGGAGAAATACCATAAGACACTTCAGGATGCGAGTAGTTGCCGCCTGTTAAGTTTTGAAGATATGGGGATGAATGAAGACTCTGTACCATCAAAACTCAGTGGACCTGCAACCAACCCATTTGATGGCGTGCAGAAAGATGATTTTAAGAAAAACCTGGCCGAAGCAATATCCGGCTTACCAGAAAGAGAGCGGCTAGTGTTAACGCTTTATTATGATGAGGAGCTAAATCTCAGAGAAATCGGCTCGGTTATCGGGGTGAGTGAATCGCGTGTTAGTCAGATTCATAGCCAGGCGTTGATTCGGTTGCAGGCGCGACTAGGACATTGGGTTAACAACGATTGATTGTGGGAGGTTACCTTGGATAAAGATATGAAAATACTCATTGTAGATGATTTTTCTACAATGCGACGGATCATAAAGAACCTCTTGCGAGATCTTGGTTTTAATAACACAGCAGAGGCCGATGATGGCAATACAGCACTGCCCATGTTGCAGGCGGGTGATTTTGATTTTCTGGTCACAGACTGGAATATGCCGGGAATGGAGGGTATTGATCTGCTAAAAGCTGTTCGTGCTGATGAGAAGCTGGCGAACCTGCCAGTGCTGCTGGTAACTGCTGAGGCCAAGAAGGAGCAGATTGTGGAAGCTGCACAGGCGGGTGTTAATGGCTATGTGGTTAAACCATTTAATGCAGCAACGCTGAAGGAGAAGATAGAAAAGATCTTCGAGCGTATTGAGGCATCAAAGTAACCCCACGGAAGGAGAGACAGAGATGGCGCTCAGTGAGTCAATATTAAGTGAACGATGCCTGGAGCAGGCGCGTGGGCTGGTTAGCAGCATAGAGAGTGGTGATGAGGGAAAAGCAGTTGACCATTTAAGAGAGATCAGTCGTCTTAATGAAACAAAAATGTTTCAGGAAATAGGCCAACTAACACGAGAGCTTCACGATACGCTAGTAGGGTTTGGTATTGAGACTGAGATTTCAGAGCTTGCAGAACATGAAATTCCTGATGCCAGAGAGCGTCTGAGCCATGTGATTAATGTGACTGATCAGGCGGCGCATAAAACGTTGACCGCCGTAGAAGAGGCAATACCGGTCTGTAGTGAACTGGAAGCAAGCGCCTCTCATATTGAAGTAAAGTGGAAGCGGTTTATTTCACGGGACCTTTCAGCAGATGAGTTTCGCGAACTTTCACGTGAAATTGGAAGCCACCTGGAGATTTCAGCTGACCGCTATATAAAGATCAAGTTATACCTCAATGATATCTTGATGGCGCAGGACTTTCAGGATATCACCGGCCAGATTATCAGGCGCGTAATTACGCTTGTGCAGGATGTTGAAGATAAACTGGTTGGACTGATAAAACTCTCGGGTGACCTGGATAGTGATTTACCTAAAGCCACTAAAAAACCGGTTGAGAAAGTACTGGAAGGGCCGCAAGTGCCAGGAAAAGAGAGTGCCACTGCATTGAAGAGTCAGGATGAAGTTGATGACCTTCTCTCAAGTCTAGGATTCTAATGATAATATGGCCATTGATACTGACGACGAAATCCTGCAGGACTTTCTTGTTGAGGCAGATGAGATTCTCGAGAAGCTGAGCGAACAGCTGGTTGATCTCGAACAGAGCCCTGAGGATGCTGAGCTACTAAATGCGGTTTTCCGTGGTTTCCATACAATCAAAGGAGGCGCAGGATTTCTGTCGCTAACTGCACTGGTCGAAGTTTGCCATCATGCGGAAGATGTCTTTAACATCTTAAGACAGGGTGACCGTGTGGTTGACGCCTCTTTGATGGATGCTTTTTTGCGTGTCACTGATAGTGTTAATGACATGTTTGATGAAGTGCGTGAGGGGATTGACCCAACACCCGCTGATCCTGAACTGATTGAAACATTAAAACGGTTTCTTTCCGGCAGTGATGAAAACAGTAATGAGAACCCGACTGAAGCGGCTGCAGCTGAACCTCCAGTGCCACCCATGCCTGCTGCACCCCCTTCTCCAGTTGAAATGCCGGTGAATGAAGTACCCTCTGCTGGTGGAGAAGATATCACTGATGATGAGTTTGAAGCTTTACTTGATCAGCTACATGGCGAAAGTCCCCCAGGTTCTGTTCAGCCCGTTCAACAGACATCAGGTGGGAGTGAAGTGGGCAGTGATGAGATTACCGATGATGAGTTTGAATCGCTATTAGATCAACTGCATGGGGGCGGCGTACCAAAGGCGGTTACATCGACTGGTGAAGAGAAGGTGGATGGTGCTAATGAGCAAGCGAAAGAGCAAGCAAAGGATGACGGCTTAATCACCGATGATGAATTTGAGGCGCTACTCGATCAGTTACATGGTAAGGGTGAAACCCCAGCGGCCACTCCTGCTGCGGGCACTCTGGCTCAAGGGGTTGCTAATAAAGTTGAGAATGTTGTTGAGAAGAGCGCGCCTGAATCCACTACCCCGGCCCCAGCAGCTAAGCTACCTGCAAAAAAGAAAGAGAAAACGGCCGCGCAGACAGAAACAACCGTGCGTGTTGATACGAAACGTCTCGACGACATTATGAACCTTGTTGGCGAACTCGTACTGGTCCGGAATCGTCTCTCCACACTGGAGTCCACCAAGGGTGATGAATCCATGACGCAGGCGGTTGCAAACCTTGACCTGGTGACAACTGATCTACAGAACTCGGTGATGAAAACAAGAATGCAGCCAATCAAAAAGGTCTTCGGACGTTTTCCCAGAGTGGTTCGCGATCTAGCCAGAAGTCTCAAAAAGGAGGTCTCGCTCGAGCTGATAGGCGAGGAGACTGACCTTGATAAAAATCTTGTAGAAGCACTGGCTGATCCGCTTGTGCATCTGATACGCAACTCTGTTGATCATGGTATTGAAATGCCGGACGTACGTGAGTCTTCAGGAAAGGACCGCGCCGGTACTGTTGTGCTCTCAGCAACACAGGAAGGCGACCATATCCTGTTAACCATCGATGATGATGGTGCCGGGATGGATGCAGATAAGCTACGAAATATTGCGATTAATAAAGGGCTATATGATGAAGACTCTGCCGCACGACTAGATGATAAAGAGTGTTTCAACCTGATCTTTATGCCGGGGTTCTCGACCAAGGAGAAGATATCTGATATCTCAGGTCGTGGTGTTGGAATGGATGTGGTTAAAACACGCATCGCACAACTGAATGGATCAGTAGAGATCGACTCAGAACTGGGAAAGGGGAGTCGTATTGCCATCAAACTGCCATTAACGCTTGCTATTATGCCGACATTAATGGTGTTGCTAGAAGAGCAGGTGTTCGCATTACCATTAGTTAGCGTGGTTGAAATATTTAATCTTGATCTAACTGAATCGAAAGTTGTTGATGGCCAACCGGTAATACTGATCAGGAATAAGGCACTGCCAATCTTCTACCTGAGGGAGTGGTTAATAAAAGGTGCCCGGCGTAACGAAGACCAGAAAGAGGGACATGTGGTTGTCGTTAGTTCAGGAGCACAGCAGGTAGGGTTTGTTGTCGACCAGCTGATCGGTCAGGAAGAGGTTGTCATTAAACCGTTGGGCTCAATGTTGCATGGCACTCGTGGACTGGCAGGTGCAACTATCACAGGGAATGGAAAAATATCGCTGATCCTGGATGTTCCAGAGCTACTAACGGCATATGCCTGATAACTGGGGTGAGATGTGACGGTTCGTGTACTTATTGTTGATGATTCAAGTTTCTTCAGGCACCGCCTGACAGAGATGTTGAATGCAGATAAACACATTGAAGTCATAGGCAGTGCCGTTAACGGTTCAGAGGCAGTTACAAAGGTGGCAGAGTTGAAGCCTGATGTCATCACCATGGATATCGAAATGCCAGTAATGGATGGCATCGCTGCTACCAAGAAGATTATGATGCAGAACCCAACCCCCATTTTAATGTTTTCATCGCTGACGACTGAAGGTGCCAGGGCGACACTTGACGCACTCGATGCAGGTGCAGTCGATTTCTTACCAAAAAAGATAGACGACATTGCCAGTGAGCGAGATACCGCCAGACGATTGTTGTGCGCGCGAGTGCGTGTGTTGGGAGCGCGGGGATTACCAAAGCATAAAGCATCTGCTCATCGAAGCAGCGTGGCCAGCAGACAGATTTCTCATTCACAAAAGCCACCTGTACGAAGTGGTGCAAGCCTGGAACTGAAAAAAAATAAGCTGATCGCTATTGGCACCTCTACCGGTGGTCCGGTTGCGTTACAGAAGATTCTCACCAGAATCCCGGCGGGATTTCCACTGCCCATTCTGGTTGTTCAGCATATGCCGGCAAGCTTTACTCCTTCATTTTCAGAACGGCTCGATTCATTATGCAATATCAGGGTAAAGCAGGCTGACCACGGTGAAACAGTCCTGCCGGGTGTTGCTTATATAGCACCGGGTGGACAGCAGAGCACGGTCACCCATAGTGGTGGCCGTATGACACTCAATATTGAAGCGGCAGCGCCGGGGCAGACCTATAAACCGAGTGTTGATCTCGCCTTTACATCGATAGCCACTATCTGTTCTTCCGATGTGCTCGCAATAGTCTTAACAGGGATGGGTGCCGATGGGCGAGAAGGTGCACGACTGTTGAAACAGAAGGGTGCCACTATCTGGGCTCAGGATGAAGCGAGTTGTGTAATTTATGGTATGCCAATGGCGATTGTCGAGGCAAATCTTGCAGATGAAATATTATCGCTTGATGAAATTGCAACAATATTTGGAAAGGAAACATAAGCAATGGATATGATGACTATTGCTGGTGTTATTCTCGCTGGCATTTCGATAATTGGCGGGAACCACCTTGAAGGTGGTCATCTCTCTTCACTGCTACTGCCAGTTGCCTTCCTGATTGTAGGTGGTGGAACACTTGCCTGTCTTCTTGTGCAGACGCCCCTTGATATCTTTATGAAGGCGCTCAAACTGACACGCTGGATGATCTTTCCGCCAAAACTGGCAGCTGTTGAAGCGATTGAGAAGATTACTGACTGGAGTAATATCGCACGAAAAGAGGGATTGCTAGGGCTTGAAGCACTGGCTGAAAATGAGTCCGATCTTTTTGCCAGAAAAGGACTGCAGCTACTGGTTGATGGTAGTGAGCCAGAGGCGATTCGCGGCATCATGGAGGTGGAGCTGGACACCAAGGAGTATCACGACACACAGGCTGCAAAGGTGTGGGAGGGGATGGGTGGTTATGCGCCAACTATTGGGATTATTGGTGCGGTGATGGGGTTGATTCATGTGATGCAGAATCTTGCTGACCCCAGTAAGTTAGGCTCTGGTATTGCGGTAGCGTTTGTAGCAACCATTTATGGGGTGGGGCTTGCCAATATTTTCTTCTTACCGATGGCAAATAAAATGAAGTCAATTATTCATGATCAAACAAAGTTTCGCGAAATGATCATAGAAGGAATTGTGGCGATCGCGGAAGGTGAGAACCCAAGAAGCATCGAAACCAAGCTTCAGGGTTTTATTCATTAATTGAGAATAAACCCTTAGTCGTATGGCGCGAAAACCTAAACATGAAGAGCACGAGAACCATGAGCGCTGGCTAGTCTCATATGCGGATTTTATCACACTATTGTTCGCATTCTTTGTTGTTATGTATTCGATCTCATCAGTAAATGAGGGCAAATATCGCGTTTTGTCAGATGCGATTGTGGCGGCATTTAAAGATTCTAATAAATCACTCAAGCCCATCCAGATAGGGAAGATAGCGCGTTCACCTCAATCAGCTAACCTTGAGTTTAAAGATACTGCAAACCCGATCTCAGTACCTGAAGGCCCGGTGAAAATGCCTTCTCGCGCAAACAAAACGGAAGGTCACTATAAAGAAGATGAAATTGAATTTTCTGAGTTTCCGATGGCCGATGAGCGTCTGGATAACCTGGGTGAGGGTAATAATGGTGGGCTGGACGGCTCAAACAAAGAGTCAGCATCAGCGCAGTTGAACAGACTTGCCAATGATGTTAAAGCCGCAATGCAGCCCTTGATAGATCGTGATCTAATTTCGGTAAAACGCAATAAGCGCTGGATAGAAATTGAAATCAAGACCAGTATTCTATTCGCGAGTGGTAGTGCCAGAATGCAGGAGCAATCGCTACCTGTTCTAGAGGCATTAGCACGTATTCTTAGAGCCTTTCCAAATGATATGCGCATTGAAGGGTATACCGATAATTTACCGATCAAGAGCCAGATCTACCCCTCTAACTGGGAGCTTTCCGCAGCGCGGGCCGCAAGTGTGGTACGCCTCTTTGAGTCAGAGGGGATAGCGCCTGAAAGAATGGCAGCGATTGGCTATGGTGAATTCCGTCCGCTTGTGAGTAATGACACTCCGGAGGGGCGGATAAAGAATCGTCGCGTTGTAGTGGTGATATCAGCAAGCCGTCATGTACGACAGATTAAACCTAAGCCCAGGATGGTACCGACTGAACCTGGCATTGTATCTGAAGTTGAAGAACCGCCTGTTAATGACGCGAATGTTGCGAGCACCGAAGCATCGTCTGTTGATGGGTCGAGTACTGAAGCGACTGCTGATCTCAACGATATTATGCGCCTTGATGCACTGATCGATGCCTCTGGACTACATCGAACTGACCCTGTGGCGCTGGAAAACTTAGTACCACCATCCGTACCGAAGACGAGCGCAACGCCTATTGGAGTACCTGTGTGGATGCCTGCACCCCTGATTTCACCACCGATAAAATTCCTTGCTCCTATTGAACTCTCACCGCTCAATATGCAAGGGCCAGTCTCATCCCCAGTAGGTGCTGCCAGGGGGGCTGGGTAGTGCGTATCTGGGCGGTCGCAAATCAAAAGGGCGGTGTTGGCAAGACAACTACCGCAGTGACACTGGCAGGACTGTTATCTCAGCAGGGAGAGCGAGTATTGTTGGTCGATATGGATCCACACGGTTCGATGACATCTTATATGGGGTTTGATCCAGAAGGTGATGGCAGTAGCCTTTATGGCCTGTTCCATAGTGGTAGTGGTCCCGTTTCATCGATGATCTATAAAACAGAGTTTGAGAATCTCTCTATTTTTACAGCCTCAACTGCATTGGCAACGCTCGATAGACAGCTCGGTACGCAAGATGGAAAAGGGCTCGTTATTGCGCGTGGTTTGAGCGAGGTGAGTAGTGATTACGACTACGCCCTGCTGGACTGTCCACCTACATTGGGCGTGTTGATGGTTAATGCGCTGGCTGCCTGTCATTTCCTGGTAGTGCCAGTACAATCAGAATTCCTCGCGTTAAAGGGGCTGGAGCGTATGATGCGAACGGTTGCGATGATGAACCATGCACGTATGACCCCTATCCCCTATCTTATTGTGCCAACGCTTTTTGACCGCCGTACCCGCGCCTCCGGGCAGGCGCTGGAAAATATGAGAGAGCGTTACCCGCAGGGGCTCTGGCATGAGGTTATTCCTGTTGATACACAGTTCCGAGAAGCAAGCCGTGCAGGTCGCCCCATTTCATCTGTTGCACCTCGTTCTCGTGGTTCAGTCGCATACGCTGAACTGCTTAAAGCGGTTTTGGTGCAGGATAAGTCAGATTTCAAGGCGGCAGGATGAACGATAAAAAAGAGAGAGGCCTTGCAACACAGGAGAAGGCGCTTACCCAATATCTGGATTCGTTGTTGATGGAGATCCCTGAGGCGACGTTTGATGAACCAGTCACTGAACTGAAAACCAGTGCCGAAAATATTGCCGAAGTGGTAGTAGAACAGAGGGTTACTGAGGTTAGTGATACCGCAGCCGATATTATTCATCAATCGGCGGCAGTTGAAGCCGCCAACGTGGCTAATGACACCCCAGTATGGGGAAAGCGTCCATTTAAGGCGTTATTTTTTAATGTAGGTGAGATCACATTAGCCGCGCCGTTAGAAAAACTGGGTGGCATATTAACCGAGTGTGATGAGATTAAAGTGATACCGGGGAATACAGCACGCTACTTAGGTGTGATCCTCCATCGAGGTCAAACAGTCAGGGTGATCAACTTTGAACATCTTGTGGCAGAGTTAAGTGGTGAACCCCTCTCTTCGGCAGGTGATGCGCTGCTACCGCCCAACCGGATTGTCTTAATTGAAGGGGGATCTATCGGGATCGCCTGCCGCCATGTGGATGAAGTTGAAACAGTGGGGCCGACCGATATTCGCTGGCGGAGTGGGACAACTAAACGTCCATGGTATTGCGGCATCGTAGTGGCAAAGATGTGTGCGCTGTTAGATATTGATGTGCTGCTAACGATACTGAATGAAGAGCATGCTCATGGGTGAGATGCGATATCAGAAGATCTGGTACGTCTTATGCATGTTATAAGCAATAATCAACCTGGTGTCTATTAGTTGACACTTGTTAACGATAGATCATCTACCTGTATATTTGAAGGGAGCGTAGGTATGAATCAAAAGGCAGTCAACCCTCAGGATGAAGTCCTTCAGTGGGTCACTTTTAAACTGGAAGGTGAGGCCTATGGTATCAATGTGATGCAGGTACAGGAGGTGCTGCGTGTCAGTGAGATTACCCCCGTTCCTGGCGCGCCAGCCTACATACTCGGAATTATTAACCTACGCGGTAATGTGGTCACGGTGCTTGATACCCGGATGCGCTTTGGTCTGTCAGTGTATGAGACGGATGACGCCTCACGCGTGGTGATTGTCGAGTCCAAAGGTAATGTGTTGGGGATACTGGTTGATAGTGTGGCCGAGGTGGTCTATCTGCGATCATCGGAGATTGAAACTGCGCCCAACGTTGGTAACGATGAGAGCTCAAAATATATTCAGGGTGTTTACAGTAATGAAGGGAACCTGTTGATTCTGGTGGATGTCAATAAACTGTTATCCAATGATGAGTGGCAGGAGGTTGCTGAGTTTTAGCCGTGATGAGCGTGGCTGGCCGAGCTGGCATATTAATAATGATACATGAGGTGGTGAGTGATGGAGTATAGCGAATATTATATGGTGCTACTGGTCAGTATCAACATTATCCTGGTGCTTTTGGTGATAAAGCTCGCCACCCAGCTGCGAAAGAGCAGCCAGTCTTATGAGCAGAAGCTTAAGTTACTGAGCAATGATGTCAGTGCGCTATGCACGGGTGCTGCGGGTGTTGGCAGTCACCTAAATAAGCTTGAACAGAAGATAAAACGCGTGCTGGAGCGCCAGGACCAGCTTGATTTACGTGACCCTTCTGAGCGCGCGCTGGAACAGGCAACGCGCATGGTTCGCCAGGGCGCAACAGTGGAAGAGGTGGTCGCTACTTGCGGTCTGGTTCGAGCAGAGGCAGAGCTGTTACTGCTACTGCACCGTGCTCAATCCGGTAACGACACAGATAGCCAGTTACGCATTGTTGGGGGCTAGCGGGCAAAAGCTAACCGATTCAACCCCCTCAAATTCAGAATCCGGTTTTCCGATGTAGTAGCCCTGGGCGTGATCGATGCCGTAAGACTTGATCATCTCCAGCACCTCCTCGCTCTCAACAAACTCTGCAACAGTCTTTTTTCCAAGTGTTTTTGAGATCTCTACCATTGATTTCACCAGGGTCTGGTCTATGGGGTCATTCACCAGGTTAGTGATAAAGCTACCATCGATCTTGAGATAATCAACAGGGAACTGTTTTAGGTAGCTGAATGAATTAAAGCCGACACCAAAATCATCTAATGCAAAACCACATCCCAGCTCGCGTAGCTTGATAATCATCGCGCGTGTCTGCTCATAATTGGCGATGGCAGCCGTCTCTGTGATCTCAAAAGTAATGCGCCTGGCATCAACGCCAGAGGCATGAAGTGAATCTTTAATTCGCTGCAGCAGGCCAGGGTCATGAAAGGCGTGGCTTGAGAGGTTGATGTTGAGTGATACATGAGACTTATCTTCAGGTAGCTGCTGAAGCGCACCAATCGCCTGCGTGATCACCCAGTTGTCGATCTCATGTATCATCCCGACTCGCTCAGCTACCGGAATAAATATGCCAGGTGAGATTAGCTCATTATTCTCATCACGCATACGGATGAGCGCTTCATAATGTTCAACCTGGTTCGATTTAAGGTTAATGACGGGCTGGAACATCAGACAGAATCGATTGTGAGTCAGCGCATTCCTGATTTTAGGTGTCCAGTGCGCCTCGTCGCGCTGGAGATTGACCTCCTGGTCTAGCTCATTGTATAGGTGAATCATATTTCGGCCATGTTTTTTGGCTATAAAACAGGCCTGGTCTGCCCGCGCCAGTACCTCGCTGGCACTAATCTCATCATCTGCGCTAACCAGAGCGATGCCGATGCTCATCCCTATGCTATAGACCCTGTCTTCGATCTCAAATGAGAACATCTTCATTGCGTGACGGATCATTTCTGCAAATTCGAGCGTTCTTACCTGTGTCGAGTTCTGGATGAGAATGGTGTATTCATCAGCGCTGATGCGGGCGATAACTTTATCCTTGTTGATGAACTGACGTAGCATATTCGCGATATTGACCAGGAGCTGGTCACCCGCCTGATGGCCTTCGAGATCATTGATGACCTTGAACTGATCGAGATCGATATGCAGCAGTGCCACCGGCTGGCCTGACTTGCGGCTCTGGGAGAGCGCATTTTCTAGTGCTTTGACCAGACGGCGACGGCTATATAGCCCTGTTAAGTCATCGTGATTGACAAGGTATTGAAGACGAGCGTCAATGACTTTTCGTTCGGCCAACTCAGTTTCTAATTCACGTGCATTGATTTTTTTGATTGTGCGTTCTTTTTTAAGCAGCAGTGCAGAATAGATACGCGGTGAGAAATGGGCGGGACGGAGGGGGGTGTAGATAACATCAGTAATGCCACAATTGAAGGCCTGTTTTGCATTTGCTTCAAACCATTCGGGGTCGGTCGCGATCAGGATAACAGGGATCTCCTGCCACGCTTTGCTGGTGCTAATCTCTCTACTTACCTGTTGCCATTCTACATCTGGTAGTGTGCTGCTGATAAGAATAAGATCAACCTGAGTCGGTTGTTGAGCTGATTTTTTTAATACTGAAAAGAGTGCCTGGCTGGTCGCGGTGATAGTTGTATTTCTAAAGCCACTGCGGTGTAAAAGGGCTTCGATAAACAGCGCGCTATTACTGTTTTCATTGGCAATCACAATGCGCATGGCATGTAAGCCATCGGTTGGGTTTATTTCCTGGCTGAAATCAGCGGCGCTATTCTCTTCGCTGGCGGGCAATTGCGATGCCGGTGTAGAAGTTTGATCGCCCATGGTTGTTCTTTATTAATTGCCTAAATAACTCATCATCTACTCAAGCACACATCGATATGGAAAGTGTGCTACCCCATCAACAGTAGCGGCACAAGAGGATGTTTTTTTTAGCAATTATCTAAAATTATTGCGGGGCTACAGGTCTCTGGAAGATAATCCCTGTAAAAGCTCTTTTATCTGGTTCGCTTTCCCGAAATGATATAGGCGAAGGCGATCACCTGTGCAATTGTCACATAAAGTGCGCGGGGAATCTCATCGCCAAGAGAGAGTTGTGAGAGCAGCTGTACGAGTTCAGCGTCCTCATGAAGCGGGATGTTATTTTCATTGGCAATCCTCAGGATCTCCTCTGCAACATGACCGCTACCTTTCGCCGTTACTGTTGGGGCGTTCTCGCCATCGTATACCAGGGCTACGGTGGTGACCTGTGCTTTATCTTCGTGTTTCATACTCGAGTATCCACTAGCATGGTATGTCGTTGTTGACGAGGTGGTGTCGGTGGCGTGCCGTGCTGGCACCTGATCTCACCCGTCTTGATACTCTGTTGTTCAAGGGCATCGCGCAGCAGTATTAAATTGTCATCGATTAATTGGGCTGTTTCAGATTCTTCAGCCCAGAGGATAGTGGTGGCCTGTTCACCAAACAGGGTGATATCGGCATAGAGTGTGCCGATGTTCGGCAAGTCTAATGTTAATGTGACACGCCAGCGAGCCTCTTTCTCATCATCATCGCCCTGTGATGTTTCCTGTTCGATACGTAACTGCACAATGTCGATGTTTTCACCATTGCGGAGGGGAAGCTCAAAAGTCCATGAAGGAGGGGTGTTCCCCTCTTGTGGTGATGAGGCGAGTTGGCTCAGCTGTACCCTGGCAATAGAGCCCTCAACCTGTCGAATCAGTTCTGCGATGAGCTGATCACGGTGTTGTAGCAGAGCCAGCGTGGGCAGTTGTGTCTTTTGTGGTTGGAGTGGCAGGTGACGGAAAAAAGGTATCGGCAGGCGCCCGAGAAGGGCACTAAACTCTGTTAGTCTTGATGGCAGCGCAGAATTATTCCCCTCTTCATTTTGAATAGAGGGGGGTGGGGTTATTAGCAGGCGAACCAGGTTCTCTTTGGCCGATTGTGTGGTGAGTCGCGGCTGATTGATATTATCAAGTGAGCCTGGGGAGATCCTGGTACCGGGTGGCTGAAGCGGTAGCGGGATCTTTGCTGTCCCCTCCTGGCGCGGTGGTGTTTGGCGTAGCACCTCCAGCAGTTGCAGCAGGTTTGCTTTGAAGTCCCGTGAGAGAGAGGAGGACTGTGTGTGATTAGACGGTGGGGGTGAGTTGGGTAGCGCGTTTTGTCGTATGCCTCTGTCACTATTCTGAGAATGGGTGGCGAGCTTCTTTTCCAGCAGCAGGCCGGCATCAGCAATGGCGCGGCGCAGCTCCTTTGGGTCGCCAGCCTTTTCAACAGGGATGATGTTATCCAGGAGTTTTTTGACACTATTGCTGATCTCGGTCGTTAAAGGGGCGGCGAGTTGCGACTTCAGTGATGAGATCAGCGAAAGGTTCGCCAGCAATGGTGTTAACGGTGTCTGCCTGGGCAGTAGCACCTTTAGCGCATTCTGCTGTATGGTCTGCAGCTTTTCAGTTGCCACTGGCGGTGATGCCTGCAGGCGCAACACCGGCTTATCGCCACTGCGAATGACAGTGAGTAGTACGATTTCACCACGTTGATGCAATTTTGTGGTGGGTGCCTGGATTAACGTATTATCTACGCGTAGCTTAACACTGCTCGGTGGGGTCTCTACTACCACGGCTTTAAGCTGTTGCCCAACTTGCCAGCTCTGGGCAATCGCCTTCAGTTGCACCGCACTCTGTTGCGTTCTCCCTTGCGCTGGATTTGCTGGTGAATTTTTATTGATTTCCATTGGCTTTGCTGAGGTTTAATGAGAGGTTATTGATACCATGGCGTAGCCTGATCGGCAATATTGTTGTCTATATGGTTATCGGCAGCGCTTTGGAATTGACCACTCGCGCATGCTTCCTTTAGAGTAGGTCATTATGAAGCCAACATCACCTGAGCATCAGCAGCAGTGGTATATCCGTCGAGGCGAGGTTGTCCGCGGCCCATTTACGAAGGAGAAAATCACCCATTTTCTGCTGCTGGGACGGATTAAGAAGAACGATGAGTTGAGCCTCGACCAGGTGGCGTGGCGGCTAGCAACGGAGTTTCCTCAGCTATTACCAGCGCAATTTTTCGAGGAGAGTGACGATGCGCTGTTACGCCAGCGATTGATGGCAAAGAAACAGTGGGAGGCCCAACGTTTAGCGTCTAGCAGTGAACTGCCGAATCAACAACGGAGGCTTGAGGCAGGCGATGAGCTTGTTGAACACGCTCTGGTAAAGGCTCTTGAGTCTCCTGAAATATCTATCACAGAGAAAACACGTTTAACACGAGGAAAAAAGACCAGCAAGGTCGTTGCGGGTGTGGTGGCGTTTTCAATATTAAGTGCGATGGTTGTGATGATCTATCTTATACAGCCAGCGCCAGAGGTTGATACAATTGACTGCACGGTAACTGCTGCGCCAAAGGTTAACTGGAGTAATTGTCAGATGGAAGCGGCACAGCTTGCTCAGTCGAATCTGGTGGGTGCCACAATGCAAAATATGAACCTGATGCGCGCAGATCTGAGAGGAAGTCAGCTGGTTGGAGTGAAGCTCTCTTTTTCTAATCTGAGCGCTACGCTGCTTAACGGTGCTGATCTTCGACAGGCGAGGCTGGTAGGCGTTAGCTTAAAGGGGGCGGATCTCTCAGGTGTTCAGCTTGATGGCGCTGATCTTTCGTATGCAGATCTTGCTGGTGCCAATATCTCAGGTGCTAATTTTAGCGGCGCTAAACTTGATAAAACGATATGGATAGATGGCCGTATCTGTACCGTCGGCTCTATTGGTGATTGCCACTAATTTTAGCGCCTGTAGCGTGTGAAGGTCTCATGATATAAAAATAGTGTGCAACCATAGGGGAGATGAAGGCTGGCTGGTTGCACACTAAGAAATGGAGTATTGAAAGACCTTTGTTCGGTTGTTTTTTTACCCTCTGGCGTCGTTAAAAGCGAATTCAATCGGTCCGTGCGCTTAGAGAGCAAAATTTCTGTTCCTGAAAAGGTCTCGTTTAAATAGGATCAGGTTAGAATTTGTAAACCATTCCCAGAGAGAAGGCGTTTGGATTACCACCCTCTACTGTTTTAACCTCGTCGCCATGGCCACCATCAACTGCCTGGAATTTGGCATTGGCATCGTTGTTAGTGGCTCCATAAGCGGCATAGACCACGGCTTTTTGATCTAGTTTGTGGAAAACGCCAAGGCCGATTTTGCTAGTGCCTGTATCCGCAACGTTTTCGGCATCATCAACGATAATGTATTGAGCACGCAGATCGGTCTTATCAGCAAACTTCCATTTCCAGTTCGCACCGTAAGCGGCGCGTTTCCATTCGTTGACAGTATCAGAGTTAATGTCTTCGTAAATGACCCCCAGTTGATGTTTTCCAATGCCATAGAGCGCCGCAACACGCAGTGCAGAGCCATCTTCTATCTTGCTATGCTGCTTCCAGTTCTCGTAAGCAGCAGAGAGTTTCAGCTGGTTGACTTTCCACCATGCGCCGACACTTGTCATGTTGCTATTGTTATCATCGACCCCACCCGACTGCCCAGCGTTGTCTTCTGGATCTACTGCATACATCGCCTGAATCTTCAGTGCCTTATTCTGGAAAAGGTACATTACTGAATTCTTTGTGCGTTCGTTGAGCTGGTTGCCGCTACTATAGCCCGCACCGAGAACAGCACGACGTTCGCCGACCGAATCACCAAACAGCCCCCAGTCACTGGCAACCAGCTTGAAGGGCGTGTCGTAGATGCCGACACGAAGACTGTGATTACCGCTGGCTAGCCCAAGGTAACTGTTACGGTCAGCAAAGTCTCCTCTGGAGCTATCATCCCAGCGTACTTCCTGTTCAGCCTGCCAGATCACTTCCATCCCATTTTCCAGTGGCAGCTTGCCCTTAAAGCCAAGGCGTGAAGAGTTACTGGAGATGCTCATGCCATCATTGTTGATGGTGGGGTCATCCCGGTCACTCACATCGATAGAGAGATGTAATTTTCCGTAGACTTCTAGCTGTTCGCCGGCAACTTCTACAGCGCTAGCAGCAAATGGTGATGTCAGCGCGGTGGCAGCTACCGACAATGCAATCAATTTTTTCTTCATTGAGTGGCTTCCTTACAGAGTAATTTAGTATCGCTTTGTTTAATATTGCCGCGTCGTAACGTGACTGGGGGAGATTATGTGGCGGCTGTTTTACGTTCAGGTTTCGTTTATATGAATAAAATATGACATGCTGAATTTTTGTACTGTCTCCTCCCCAGGGGTCGTGGCTGTTATTGATTGAGACTCCAGCACTTGTGATCTGTACAGGTCACGACTGGATATTCCTGGCGCTGCAGGGGTTACTCATTGCCAACTGGCAGCGCGCGTAGATGTTACCATGATGATGCGGGTGATGATCAAAGGAAATAAGCAGCAGCGGTTAAAATAATGGCCTGCTGTAATATGAATGTAACAAATATCCGTTCTAATTATTAGCGCACTCAGGTAACTCATGCTGACAAACGTCAGCCCAGTTTATCTGCAAGGTTATCACGAGCTGGATGCAGCGTTTGTTTGCTTCGGAAAATTGGATTGATTTTGTTCTAGCTTAAAGTTTAATCGAATCCGGTGCTTTGCTCAGGCAATTGCTCCAGGGTGGAATGAGACAAAAAAGGGCTATTGAACCGCGTATAATCGATAAACAGCGCCGTTTTTCAGCACTGCTTTATAGTGTGTTTTAGCATAGATCCGAGGCAGTGACGAATAGCACCTGGTAGAGTGGACGATCAATGGCAGCAAAGATATTAATAGTTGAAGACGAGCCAGCAATCAGCGAGATGATTGAGATGGCACTGTCACGCGAAAATTTTGACGTGGTTAAAGCCACTAATGCTGAAGAGGCGATACTACTGCTGCGGGATACGCTGCCAGCGCTGGTGCTGCTGGACTGGATGTTACCTGGCACTAACGGGGTGGAGTTTGCACGCCGCATTAAAAAGGAGGCGTTAACCAGCCACATCCCCATCATCATGCTGACAGCTAAAAGCGAGGAAGCCGATAAGGTTTATGGACTGGATGCCGGTGCAGATGACTATATCACCAAGCCGTTTTCCCCTCGTGAATTAATTGCCAGGATCAGAGCGGTATTGCGTAGAGCGGCACCACTGGCTGAACAGGAGATTATTGAGGTTGATAACCTGCTCCTTGATACGGCAAGCCACCGAATTTCGGTAAACGGTGAGTCGCTTGAACTTGGCCCAACAGAGTACCGCCTGCTGCATTTCTTTATGACACATCCAGAGCGGGTTTACAGTCGTGGCCAACTGCTCGACAGCGTCTGGGGGAGTAATGTCTATGTTGAAGAGCGTACGGTCGATGTCCATATTCGCCGGCTACGCAAGGCACTAACGCCCTATGGACATGAACGCTATGTACAGACGGTACGCAGTGCTGGTTATCGCTTTTCAACAAAGGTCTGAATGACGTTGTTAAATCCCTGGGTATATGAAATCTGGCGTTTTGTTACAGTCACTTTCTTAGCGCTATTGGCGGGGTTGTTGACTGGCAATATGATACTGTCGGCTCTGATCGCATCACTGGGTTATATCACCTGGCATTTGATCAATCTGGTGCGTCTTGAGAAGTGGTTACGGAGTGGTGGGGCTTCCGTTCCCCCTATCGGTAAAGGTGTCTGGGGAGAACTCTATTACGATATCTACCGCATGCGTCAGCGAAACCGTAAAAGCAAGCGTCGTTTAGCTGATGTGATTGGCCGCTTCAGGGAATCGACCGCTGCACTGCCTGATGCTGCGGTGGTGTTACGTGCAACGGGTGAAATCGAATGGTTTAATAGTGCCGCTGCACATTACCTTGGATTGACTTCGCCAAACGATATTGGTCAACGGCTGATTAACCTGTTGCGCCATCCTGCTTTTTCTCATTACCTTGCCCAGGGAGATTATAGTAGTACCCTGGAGCTACCATCACCAGCCGATGAAACGGTGATACTTGAGGTCAATATTATCCCCTATGGTGGAAAGAACCAGAACTTATTGATAGCGCGCGACATCACACGCATAAAGAGGCTGGAGAGTATGCGTAAGGATTTTGTGGCCAATGTTTCGCATGAACTACGTACACCATTAACGGTACTCTCGGGGACATTAGAGACGATCAGTGATGCTGATAACAGTGAAACGCTCGCAACATGGCGTCGCTCATTAAACTATATGCAGCAGCACACGATGCGTATGCAGAATATTGTTGATGATCTTTTGATGATCTCAAAACTAGAGGCGGACGATCACCAGCAGGATCACCATCCAGTCTCATTGTCGGCGCTGTTATCGACAGTCTATGATGAGGCCCTTGTGTTGAGTGATTCGCAACATGAAATTAGACTCGACATCACCCCCTCACTCTGGCTGCTGGGCGATGAGAAAGAGCTACATAGTGCGTTTTCGAATCTGGTAGCCAATGCGATTCGTTACTCACCGGCTGGTGGTGTAGTGGTGATAAAATGCCAGCAGCAGGATGACGGCGGCACTCTCTTTTGTGTGAAGGATGGCGGAATCGGTATCGCACCCCACCATATTCAGCGCCTGACAGAGCGTTTCTATCGCATCGATACAGGGCGTTCGCGCGATAGCGGCGGAACAGGGCTGGGGCTGGCAATCGTCAAGCATGTGTTAGACCGTCATGATGCTCGTATGGAGATTAGTAGCAAGGTGGAGAAGGGAAGCGAATTCTGCTGCTATTTTCCGGCCAGTCGTCGCTGTTCAGCCGTTTATTAAGCTTGCGACTGGTGCATTGTCATGAAACTGTCATAGCTTATTCATATCATTGACACCTGTATGGCCAATAATCGCTGCATCTGATTCTGGAACACCTTTTCAATTTGCAGGCTAAACTCCACAGGGGAGAAATATTGATGAAATTAAAAACAGTAACAATTGTGTTGTCAGCTCTGATGACATTAGCCACAGCTCATTCAGCCGTAGCAGCAGGTGCTAAACTGGATCCAGATTTACCGGACTATGAGCGCGCCAGTGGTGTATCTGGCAATCTTTCAAGCGTTGGTTCAGATACGCTGGCTAACCTGATGACCCTATGGGCTGAAGAATACAAACGTTTTTACCCAAACGTGAACATCCAGATTCAGGCAGCTGGCTCCTCAACCGCGCCACCTGCACTGACTGAAGGGACCGCTAATATGGGGCCAATGAGCCGTATGATGAAAGGTAAAGAGATTCAGGCCTTTGAAAAACGCTACGGTTATAAACCTCATGCAATTCCAGTGGCCATTGATGCGCTAGCCGTTTATGTTCATAAAGATAATCCCATTGAGGGGCTGAGCATTGCCGATGTTGATGCGATTTTTTCCTCAACCCGCAAATGCAAGGGGAAAGAAGATATCACCAGCTGGGGTCAGCTAGGTCTGACTGGTGCCTGGGCTAAGCGTAAAATTCAGCTGTATGGACGCAACTCTGTGTCGGGGACCTACGGTTACTTTAAGAAAAAAGGGTTGTGTAAGGGCGATTTCAAAAATAGCGTCAATGAGCAGCCCGGTTCTGCCTCAGTAGTGCAATCGGTGAGTTCTTCGATCAATGGCATCGGTTACTCGGGAATTGGTTATAAAACATCCAGTGTGAAAGCGGTGCCTTTGGCTAAAAAGCCTGGGAAGCCATTTGTGGCAGCGACACCGGAAATGGCTGTCGCTGGAAAATATCCACTCTCTCGTTTCCTTTACGTCTATGTCAACAAGCACCCAAACAAACCACTTCAGCCAATGGAAAAAGAGTTTTTCAAGATGGTGTTGTCAAAGATTGGTCAGGAGGTCGTGGTGAAGGATGGCTATATTCCATTGCCAGCGAAAGTAGTTGAGCGTGAATTGGCAAAACTACATTAAAGGTTAAAAGCTTGTCTGATTGAAAGGGCCCTGCCAGTTTGGCGGGGCTTTTTTTGTCTGGTGATGAAAAAGTCGTTTGGGTTCGTTTTTCAGGTAGAATAGACGGTTCTGTTAATAGCCGTATGTGAGCACAGCACGATGCAAATTTCCTATTATGAGCGCCTGGGTGGCGAGCAGGGGGTGCGTCGCCTGGTAGACCGTTTCTATGAGCTGATGGATACGCTTCCAGAAGCGCGGGGGATTCGCAAGATGCATGCAGCGAACCTGGATGGGACACGGGAAAAACTTTTTATGTTTCTCTCTGGTTGGTTGGGTGGCCCTGCGCTCTATACTGAAAAATATGGCCATCCGCGTCTTCGTGCTCGCCATCTGCCCTTCGCAATCGGTGAGGCCGAGCGTGATGCCTGGATGGGCTGTATGTCACAGGCGCTGGACGAGATGGAAATCGATACGATGTTGCGTGATCATCTGAAGCAGTCGTTATGGAACACTGCCGATCATATGAGAAATTTACAGTCATAAAAAACCCGTCTCACAGGACGGGTTTTAAATAGCCGTTCAGGCGTTTCGCCTGAAGTTCTATTTAGCTGGTCGCGCAGGCAGTCTCTTCTTCGATGATGCCAGATTCTACTGCATCAATCGCTTTCTGGTCATGGCTGTTTGCTGGGCAGCCACAGCTGTAGCCTTCCTGAGTTGCGTGTAATCTTGCCTGTTCGATGTGCCATTGTGCTACTTTCAGATGCTGATCTACGTTCATTGCAATAAACCTTTTTAAATTGAGGGTTACTAGAGTAGTTGAGTGATACACTCAGGATAGAAACTTTACCATGAAAACAGGGAAAAGGTAACTGTTTTGAGCCGCTCCAGTGGAGAAGGTAGCGATAAGATAGGGCAAGTTCTGGTTAAGCTTTAAGCGAAATGGTCGTCTAATTTAGCAGGGTTAACTGGTTCTGGAGGTGGCTTCTGGCGGTCTGCAATATCGAGAGCAGTTCTCTCACCGGGATGTAAACAGAAACTGGAACTGGAACTGGAACTGGAACTTTAGGCCGTATGGTGCGGGTTTATGACAGGATCAATTAAATAGACAATGAGAGAGAAGAGCAGGCAATGACAGATGAAGTAGTCGATGCAAGAATTACCCCGCAAGGGCATATGGATGTGCTTTCGCGCGTTGAGGTCAGGAAGTTACTAGACCGAAGCCAGGGCGGACTCTATACCATGTTTCGCAACTGCTCACTGGCAGTGCTCAACTGTGGTAGTGATCTCGATGATGGCAAGGCACTGCTGGAGCGATATCCGGATTTTGATATCAGCGTGATTCAGCAGGAGCGCGGCATTAAACTCGAGGTAAAAAATGCCCCACCAAGCGCTTTTGTCGATGGCAAGATGATCAAAGGTATCAGTGAACATCTGTTTGCAGTGCTGCGGGATATCATCTATGTGAGCGATGAAATAGAGGACAATCCCACCTTCGATCTTACCGACTCGGAAGGGATCACCAATGCTGTGTTTCATATCCTGCGCAATGCCAATATTCTCCACCCACGTACCAAGCCTAATTTAGTGGTCTGCTGGGGTGGACACTCCATTAGTCGGCATGAATACGACTACACCAAGGTTGTTGGCTATGAGATGGGGCTGCGCGGCATTGATGTCGGTACCGGTTGTGGTCCGGGCGCGATGAAAGGGCCGATGAAAGGGGCGGCAGTGGGCCACGCAAAACAGCGCATTCTGGATGGCCAGTATATCGGGCTTACCGAGCCAGGGATTATTGCCGCTGAATCGCCCAATCCTATTGTCAATAATCTGGTGATTTTCCCCGACATCGAAAAGCGGCTGGAGGCCTTTGTGCGCACTGCCCACGGCATTGTTGTCTTCCCTGGTGGCGCGGGTACCGCTGAAGAGATCCTCTATCTGCTTGGTATCCTGCTGCATCCAGAGAATAAGGGGGTACCGTTTCCATTGATCCTGACCGGGCCGGAAAGCGCGCGCGACTACTTTGAGCAGATTGATCAATTTATTACAGCCACGCTTGGTGCGCAGGCGCAGGCACACTATCAGATTATTATTAATGATCCGGTACAGGTCGCGCGAACGATATCGGCAGGCATTGAAGCGGTGAGACAGTTCCGCATCGATAAGGGTGATGCCTTTTACTTTAACTGGTATCTGAAGATTGGGGCTCTCTTTCAGCACCCATTTGAGCCAACGCATGAGAACATGAGTCGCCTGGCGCTACATAAAAATCAGGCACCCCATCTACTGGCAGCAAACCTTCGACGCGCTTTTTCCGGGGTTGTGGCCGGTAATGTAAAAGATGAAGGGATTCGTGCGATTGAAGCGCATGGCCATTTTGAGATTCGTGGTGATGCCGATATCATGGCGCAACTGGATACACTGCTAAGTTCATTTGTATCGCAGCAACGAATGAAGCTGCCGGGGAGTACTTACACCCCTTGTTATCAGGTGATCCGCTAATGCCACATGTCCGAATGAGTAACAGTATCGCGAGCGCTTCGTGATGGAATACCCACTGCCTGACGGGATGAGTGCCGAGCAGTTTCTGGCCGACTACTGGCAGAAAAAACCGCTGCTGATAAAGGGCGCATTTCCCGCCTTTACAACGCCACTCTCCCCCGATGAAATTGCCGGTATGGCGTGCGAAGAGGGGATCGAATCGCGCCTTGTGATTGAAAACCGCAGTACCAGCCCGGTAGCTGAGAACAGCGAGCAACTGCCGTGGCAACTGAGACATGGCCCCTTTGATGAAACGCTCTTTTCTGAACTGCCACAAAGCCACTGGACACTGTTGATTCAGGAGGTGCAGAAATATGTACCGGCGCTGGCGCAGTTGCTGGAGTCGTTCCGTTTTATCCCGAGCTGGCGCATCGATGACATCATGGTGAGTTACTCGCCAGACGGTGGTTCGGTCGGCCCGCATGTCGATCAATACGATGTTTTTTTACTGCAAGGGCTGGGACGTAAACGTTGGCAGATCTCCTCTGCTGAGGTGTATGATGATGACCTGATTGGTGGCATTGATCTGCAGATTCTCTCCCGTTTTGAAGCGGAACAGTGCTGGGAACTGGAGGAGGGGGATATGCTCTACCTTCCGCCGGGCATCATTCATCACGGCGTCGCACTCGGCGATAGTCTTACCTACTCGGTTGGCTTTCGCGCACCGGCCGAGTGTGACATGATCACCAGTTTTGTCGATTACCTGGCTGAAGAGCAGCGCTTATCAGTCAGCCACTACCGAGACCCAGAGCTCATGCTGCAACCACATGCGGGAGAGATCACCCCTGCCGCGCTGCAGCGTGTGCGTGAGATCATTCAACGGATGCCACTTAATGACGATGATATTGCCCACTGGTTCGGGCGAGTTGTCACGGAATCGAAGAGCGGTGACCATGTAGAGCCACAACTGAAGCCGCTCACGGTGGAGGCATTTATGGCCCGATTTCGCCAGGGTGAAACGTTGTGGCGCTGTGAATTGAGCCGTTTTGCCTGCATCAACCAGCCCTCATCGGTGCTGTTATTTGTCGCAGGAGAGATGTTCACGCTTGAGCAGATAATGAAAGATGCGATCTATCGACTGTGCGATCAGCGCATCCACTCTGCAGAGGAGTGGCGTGAACTGCTGGAAGTAGATGGCAACGCAGCACTGCTATGTCATCTCTACAATGAAGGGCATCTCTATTTTGACGATGATTCGGATTGAGCAGGTTGAGTGGGCGGAGAGTGAGACGTTGATTCGCCCAATTCGTCAGGCCGTCTTTATCGACGAGCAGCATGTGCCAGTCGAGCTAGAGTGGGACGGTCTCGATGAGGCGTGCTGGCAGTTGCTGGCGATGGACGGCGACACGGCGGTGGGCACTGCACGAATGAACGCTGACGGTAAGATTGGGCGTGTTGCTGTACTGAAATCATGGCGAGGTTTGGGGGTAGGGAGGCAGTTATTGACGGCTATGGTCGAGATTGCACGCAATGCAGAGTACCCAGCTGTCATGCTGGCTGCCCAGATCAGGGCAATCCCTTTTTACCAGCGTATCGGTTTTGAGGCGGTGGGCGCTGTTTTTATGGATGCCGGAATAGCGCATCGAAAGATGGTGTTGCCACTCAATGGTGATTGAATGGCACACTCTGGAAGGCCGAAAAGGGAGGGTGAAAAAAGACATGACTTCTTCTTTGTCAAAGCCCGGCTGTTTATAAAAAATTGCCGGAGGCTGTTCACACATATTGCCCTGCGCACCAGCCGGATGACCAGGCCCACTGGAAGTTATAGCCCCCTAGCCAGCCTGTCACATCTACGACTTCACCAATAAAAAAGAGCCCTTTTATCTGCGTGCTTTCCATCGTCTTTGATGAGAGCAGCTCACAATCGATTCCGCCGATAGTGACTTCAGCTGTGCGATACCCCTCTGTGCCATTGGGTTTGATCTTCCAGTTATGTATGTAGTCATCAATCTCTGTGAGCTGGTGTGATGAGAGTGACAGCAGGGGTGCATCGAGCGGAAGGGCTTTTAACATGGTGGTAACCACTCGCTTGGGTAGCCAGTTCTGTAGCGCATTTTTCAACTGAAGCTGGGGGCGCTGCTGTTGAATAGTACGTAATTGATCCATGATCGCGATCTCAGGAGCGAGATCTATCGTGACAGTTTCACCCGCCTCCCAGTAGGATGATATCTGCAGGATCGCTGGGCCACTCAGTCCGCGATGGGTAAAGAGTGTGTTTTCTCTGAATCCTTGATGCGCGCAGCTAACATAACTGTCGATGGCGATACCGGATAGTGGCGCGAGCTGAGCCTTATCACTGGGTTGCAGCGTCAGGGGTACCAGCCCTGCACGGGTTGGCCAGACCTTGATGCCAAACTGTTCTGCAAGCCTGTAACCAAATGGGGATGCGCCCATCCGGGGAATGGAGAGGCCGCCGCTTGCGACCACAAGCGATGAGCAGCGGTAGCTGCCCAGTGTGGTGCATAGTTCAAAATTATGAGCGGAGTGGCTGCTATTACCTTGATGGATGGCGTCGATTTGTGTGTTGAGCCGGATGGTAACGTTGGCCAGCCGAGCTTCTGTCAGTAGCATATCGAGGATCTCTTTCGCACTCCCGTCACAAAAGAGCTGGCCGTGGGCACGTTCATGAAATGGGATCTGGTATTTATCGATCAGTGCCAGAAAATCCCACTGGGTAAAGCGACTCAGGGCTGATTTACAGAAATGTGGATTGTGTGACAGGTAGTGACCTGCATCGACATGGTAGTTGGTGAAGTTACAGCGCCCTCCACCAGACATCAGGATTTTTTTACCGGCTTTATTGGCGTGATCGAGTACCACCACACCGCGGCCGCGTTTGCCGGCCTCAATTGCACACATCAGCCCCGAGGCGCTGGCACCGATGATGATCACATCAGCGTTAGTCGTCATGGTTTTGTGCAGGGCAGTGCTGTGGTCACCTGTTAGCAGCTGACCACAGCACGCAATCAGTTAGTGATCGTGATCGTGTGAAGTGGCGTGAGAAGCAGATCCGTCACCCGCCTGCTTGATGGATGCTTTTTCGATCAGGAGTGGGTAGAGGTATCCAAAACCGAAATCGGTATCAAGTGCAACAGTGCCAGTAACAGTAACCTGATCACCCGGGTTGGCACTCTCCTGACTGGTGACGATCAGACTGGCTGTTTCCCCTTCACCCGTACCGTCTTTGATATGGATGAAGTTACGTTTCATGATGCCGTTGTTGGCTTTGGTCACGGTACCATGAATGGTGACAACCTGGCCTTTCAGCGTGGTCTTCTCAAGATTAACCGCTTCAACGGTTTTAGTAGCGTCACCCGCATGAGCAAAACTCATGCCAAGCATTAAAAATATAGCCAGTGCGGCCTCTCTGTATAGACGCATAGGTCTTCTCCCCGGTAGTCAACCTGTCATACGGAAGTAGCAGGTTATCGATGCGATGAAAATCAACCTTGCCCGCGATAATGCAGTGCGGTTGATCGATGCAAATGAATGGTTCAGTGTGAAATAAAAAAGAGAACCGGGCAGTGCCAGGCTCTCTTTAATAATACTGAATAGGGCTGTTAGCCGTTATTCAGGAACTACGTTTGCAGCTGAAGGACCTTTTGGGCCTTGCTCAACTTCGTAGCTGACTTTCTGACCTTCTGTAAGGGTCTTGAAGCCGTCGCCTGAAATTGCTCTGAAGTGAACGAATACATCATCGCCACCGTTGTCCTGAGCGATAAAACCAAAGCCTTTTGAATCATTGAACCACTTAACTGTACCTGTTGCCATTACACTCACCTTTTTATTCTGTTTAAACATTATCACCAAAGTCTGCAGCTTTAAGCTGTAATATTCAGGTGGTGCGCTGGAGAGGGTCAACCAAAACCGCCTATACCAAAACCTGCAGATAGCTCGAGTGTACACTAAGCTGATATGAAAATGGTAGGGCTGTTTGAGATGTCAACTCTTTATTACTTTACTCCGTCATTTTATCGTCAGTTTTACTCGATGATGAGCAAGCTGCCCGCTGTATGGCACAACACTTGAGGCGCTGACAGGCGCGATCAATCGGGTGGTTTTTCTCTTCTGTTTGGGCGATACGCCAGGGAATCGTTATTGAGAGTCTATTTAATCGAGGCGAGGTTGGCTTGATCTGAGGGCGATGGGGGGTTATTAAAATCTGATATTTAAAAAGCGTTTAATTGTATTCTCCGGGGAGATCGTTTTTTTTAACAGTCACCCTGCCCACTTTCTTGCCGGACATTCTCAATAGTTCATCTCCTGAAAATTCAAAGCCAAGCTTTAGTGCTATCTGCGCAACATCATCCGCGGTTGATGAGGCGAGCACCTCATCTTTAAGAGCAGGTTCAGACTGCATTTTTTGTAAAAATGCCTTGAGTTGGTCTAAAGCCATAAAATTTTACTCTCGCTAGTTGCCCTTAAGGGAAAGCCCATTGCACGCTTACGCAAAAATTTTACTCCTCTTTCAATAGATTGGCAATGAGCGTTAACCGGCCTGCTATAGATCCAGGAGGCAGGATGGGTGGCGCGCAGCGATGAGTGGATGCGACTGGAAATTGCGGCTATCGGTGCCATCAACCTGTCGCTCGAGTATAAATTAGGATTGTGCTGCGTGCTATTGCGCCTTTAAGTGCTGATGATGACGCGTACTGCATCGAGCCGCAGGTGGGCCGCTTTTATCGCCTGAGTCAAAGCCGCTAACTGCGTTTCAAAAAACTGAATCTCATCGTTGCGCACATTGGGGTTTACCTTCTGCAGCGCTTTAAGGCGATTGATCTCTCTGTTTAGCATCGTCTGAGCGCGCGCCTCTGCTTCCTGTAGAAAAACGGGCGCAACGCGCTCTGCATGTTGCTCTGCAAGCGGCACCATTTCGCGCAGTTTTTTTCCGAAGGCGCGGATGATCTTACGGGCAGTTTCACGATCCACTTTGGCTCGAATCGCCTCTAGCTTTTCACTGGAGAGATCATTGCTGTAGTCGCGTCCCTGAGGGTCGATCATCACGCGAATTAATGTGGGCGGTAGATAACGGTTCGATTGTAGTGCGCTATTGGCGCTACTTTCCAGCACAAAGAGGCACTCCAGTAATAGAGTTCCTGCCTTGATTCCAGGGTGCTTAATCGCCGCAATAGCGGTGTTGCCCTGTTCATTATTGAGCAGCATCTCCATTGCACCCGTTGTGAGCGGGTGTTCCCAGGTGATGTAATGTACATCTTCATTGGTTAGCGCGGTGTCGCGTTCATAGGTGATGGTCATCCCTTCGCTGTGCAGTCCCGGGAAACTACTGTTCTGCATATGGTTACCCGGGCGGATGATCTGGCACGCATCGCTGTGGTGTTCACTGTCGATACCGTAACAGTCAAACACGCGAGAGAGGTAATCGGATAGCAGCTCACTGTGCTCATTGTCACTCGCAGTGGCTTTTAACTGCTCTGCGATGTGTGGGCGACAGGAGTTGTATTCCAGTAGCTGGTCGCGGCCGTTGTGCAGTGCCTCGTTTAACTCACTGTGGATCTTCTGTGTGGTGGCGATTAGCGTGCTCAGGTCGTTATGATTCTCATCATCTGCATCAACCTGATAGAGGGTCTCGATCAGTGTCGGCATCAGTCTGGTGAAGACGTTATGGCCAGCCGGACAGGTCTGTTCAAAGGCGTTAAGCCCTTCATGATACCAGCGGTAGATCACCTCCTGTGCTGTCTTTTCCATGAACGGCACATGAATTTCGATAGTGTTCTGTTGGCCAATACGATCAAGTCGTCCGATGCGCTGTTCCAGCAGGTCGGGATTTAGCGGCAGGTCAAACAGGACCAGGTGGTGGGCAAATTGAAAATTGCGCCCTTCACTACCAATTTCAGAGCAGATTAAAATAGGGCTGCCGTAATCAGGATCTGAGAAATAGGCGGCGGCACGATCACGCTCAACAATCGATAGGTGCTCGTGAAAGAGTGCAGGGTAGACGCCATCTTTTTTACGCAGCGCATCGGCGAGATCCATGGCGGTGCCTGCATCGGCAGCGATGACCAGTACCTTGGCCGGTTGTAGCGCTTTGAGTTTGGCGCTCAGCCATGCAACGCGGGGGTCAACGGATGTCCAGCTCTGTCCCGTTGTAACGGTCTGACAGGCGAGTTCAGGACAGAGCAGCTGGCGTGTCTCCACCGCCTGATCAAGCATCAGCTGTAGCAGGCAGTCGCGATAGGCGCTCGGCTGTGGTAATGGGTAGCCTGTTACCTGCCGATCTGGAAAGCCTTTGATCGCGGCGCGGGTGTTGCGAAACAGCACACGGCCAGTGCCGTGCCGATCGAGTAGATGTTCCGTTAACTCATTTCTAATGCCACTTTCGTCATCGCGGTTGTCCAGTTGTTCGAGCTTTTCCAGTAGCCGTTGGTTGTCCCCTTCGTTAAGTGTTGTCGCGAGCGTTGCACGCGCGCTTTCGCTTAATGGTGCCTGATCAAGCAGGGCCTCAACCGCCTCGGCGATGGGTGCGTAGTGCTGCTCTTCTTCGATAAAGCGTTCGAGACTGGGGAAGCGGTCAGGGTCCAGCAGCCGCAGGCGTGCAAAGTGGCTCGCCTTGCCGAGCTGTTCGGGTGTTGCGGTCAGCAGCAATACCCCTTTGGTGACTGCCGCGAGCTGTTCAATACGCTGGTACTCAATGCTCGACTGCTGCGGACTCCACTCAAGGTGATGCGCTTCATCGACCACCAGTAGATCCCACTCTGCATCCAGTGCCTGCTGGAAATGTTCTTGTTGTTGTACAAGAAACTCAAGGCTACAAAGCACCAGCTGTTCGCTGTTAAATGGGTTGCGATCACCCTCCTCATCCGCTGTCGCTGGATCATCAACCTTATCGCCAGGGTGCGCTTCATCTTCAGCGTGATAGCCGCAAATAGCCTGGCAGCGTGCTTCGTCGAAGATGCTGAAATGGAGATTAAAACGGCGTAACATCTCAACCAGCCACTGGTGGATCAGGCTCTCTGGCACAATAATCAGGACACGCCTGGCTCGTTCTGTCAGTAGCTGTTGATGGATGATCATCCCCGCTTCGATGGTTTTGCCCAGCCCCACCTCATCGGCAAGCAGTACCCGCGGGGCGTAACGGTTAGCGACTTCATTAGCGATGTAAAGCTGATGAGGAATCAGGCTGGTGCGAACGCCGGTTAGTCCGAGTAGTTCACTGCGTGCCTGGCGATTGGCGTGAATGTGGCTCTGCTGGCGCAGCTCAAACCATCTGTTTTTATCAATTTGCCCGCTGAAGAGGCGTTCAGCAGGGCGGTTGAGTTTAATGAAATTATCCAGCCCCCCTTCAGGGAGTTCGCGTGTTTTCCCGTTTTCATCGTAGCCGCGGTAGAGGATCAGCCCGTCATTTTCTTCGACCTGTGAAATCTTTAATGTCCAGCCGTCGTGCGCTTTTATTTTGTCACCGAGCGAAAAAACCACGCGAGTGAGCGGTGCGGTCAGCTTGGCGTAGGTCCGGGTCTCGCCGGTGGCCATGAAAACGATGGTGACGGTGCGGTGTTCACAGCTGAGAACGGTGCCCAGTCCCATTTGAACTTCAGCGTTACTAATCCAGCGTTGGCCGGGGAGAAAATCTTGCACGTTTTTAAAGTACCCTTGAAACTGGCCGGGAAATCATATCGTACCGACCGAAAAATAGAGCCATATTTTAGAGGAATCGGTAGAAAAAATCCTCGTTATCTTCGGTTTTAATATTGGTAGGAGCGCTTTTTTGATTATTGGTAGTCAAGTCATGTGGGTCTATATAGACTACACCATTCAATATTTTGATCTTTTGAATAAAAGTGTTACCGCGAGGAAATCATGACGGGATTTATGTTGGAACAGTGGCACTGGTGGGTTATTACACTACTGGCCTGTACATTTGCATTTTATTTTTCAAATAGTAAGCCGGCCTGGGTGGCCATCTCCTCAACCGTGGTGGGGGGGGTTCTTTGGTTTTACCCCGAATTTCCGGTGATGTATCAGGTTGGTCTTTTCTTTGCTGTTGCGATGCTGGGTGTTGTTTTGACCACATTGGTAATAGGAGAGCGGAAGAGCGGGGCTGAGACGGCGAGTGATGAGGAACCAAAGATGGTGCTGCGTGTAGATCGCTTAATCGGGCATGTGATTACACTGGAACAGCCGATTGTAAATGGCAATGGGCAATTTACGATTCAGGGGGTGACCCTGAGGATACGAGGTGCTGATTGTGAGGCGGGAGAGAAGGTGAGGGTAGTTGGTGTTGATGGGATAGATCGTGAGTTACTAATGGTGGAGCCACTAGAGGGAGCCGAAGCATAGTGGGATATACTGATCGTTTTGGTATTGTGCAATTATCGGCAGGTGTGCTGGCAGTTCATCTGGTGAAGCTGGGTGAGGCGGATACTGAAAAAACTGATAAAATCAGCGCTACCTTAAATTAATGCAGGAACGATCTGTGACCAATAATGATGTTTTACGCCGTATACGTTATACCTTTGATTTTAATGATTCAGAGATGATGGCGATATTTTCGCAGGCAGATCTTGAGGTGACGCGTGAGCAGGTGAGCGCGTGGTTGAAGGCCGATGATGATCCCGCCTTTAAGGTGTGCAGCGATTTGCAGCTGGCACTCTTTCTTAACGGTTTGATCAATGAACGGCGCGGGAGAAGAGAGGGTGAACAACCAGTACCAGAGAAACGTTTAAATAATAATATCATTTTTAGAAAGCTGAAAATCGCACTGAATTTGAGCGCGGATGATACGCTGGAGCTCCTTGCATTAACAAAAGTCCGCCTCAGCAAGCATGAGTTGAGCGCTTTTTTCAGGAAGCCTTCACATAAAAATTATCGTGAATGCCAGGACCAGGTGTTACGCAATTTTTTGATGGGGATGCAGCTTAAATATCGCCCCAGGGATTGATCATCGCTGAATGAAACCTGGCTCTCGGTCGTCTCTATTTAAGGCGGCAATGCTCGATCTCGCTTAATGTTACTTCTAATCCCTGCCGCTTTAGCAGCTCCATGTTGGTTTGGGGAATACTGAGCACATCTGGATGTGTCGCACGCGCATGCTTGACACTTGCTTCCCGGATCAGATGAAAGAGGGGGTGGAGTGAGCGGTTGGTGAAATTACGCACATCAGTGGCCCCGAGGTCGGCAAATTGGTAATTTGGATGGAAACTGGCGACCTGAATGACGCTTTCCAGGTTAAGCTGTTCGATGAGCGCGTCGACAACAGTCAGGAAATCATTGTATTCATCGAAACCGTTAAAGCAGTTGGGGGTGATGAAAAGGGTGGTCTCGATCACAGTGATATCACTGTCGTGCAGCTGCAACAGCGCTTCAATTAATGCGGCTATTACCGCTTCAGGCTCTTTTTCCAGGCAGACGATGTATTGGATCGTCTCCTGCTGGAAAGGTTTGTGGGCAAAGGGGCAGAGGTTATGGTGGAGCACGATCTGTTGAAGCCAGCGACGCGTTTCAGCAATTACCCTGGCCGTGCTACTGTTATCGTACATCGGTTATCTCCACCGCGTCGCCGATCGTAATAAATCCGCCCTGAATAACGCGGCAGCAGACACCGCCGCGCCACTCCTTATTCAGGGCGTCAAACAGAGTGTTGTCTACCTCTCGCATGCGACTGCACGGCTCTGTTTCCTGGGTAATCAGTAGCTGTAGCTGGCCGATGGTAAGGCACTTTCCGCTTGATTCATACAGATTTACCCCTTCAATATAGAGATTGGCTCGTCGTGCCAGCCAGGGGTATTCCACTCTATTCTCTTTGCAGGCTGCCAGCCAGCCTTCGCGCGTTAGCAGGGTGACCTGTCTTGCGCCCGGCTTGCCGCGAAAGTCATTGGCGACACCTGATGTGGTGGTGACCTGTGCATGATTCAGCTCACACATGGTGCCTCGTTTTTTATGTTTGATGGCGATGGCCAATAGAAGTCCCACGATGACGGTTCTCCTTCTTATGCTGGTTTTTCGAGAAAGGTGCTGGTTCAGAGTGGTTAAGCCGATACTATTATCCGCTAATAGACGTTGACAACAAGGGAATCGTCTATATAATTATAACTGCTTGAAAGTTCGTCTTACATTTATGCACAACCATTTCGATGTCCTGTATTAGTTCTCGTCCTGATTACCATAAGTAATAGCAGCACTTCTCAACAAATGGCCTTCTCTGACTTGGGGATGGCTGAAATTACTCAAATTTTAATTAGGAATATAACTATGTCTACAACTACCGGTACCGTTAAGTGGTTCAACGAATCTAAAGGTTTTGGTTTTATCGAGCAGCAGTCTGGTCCAGACGTCTTCGCTCATTTCAGCGCGATTTCAGGTGACGGTTTCAAAACCCTTACCGAAGGTCAGCAGGTTGAATTCACCGTGACCCAGGGGCAGAAAGGCCCTCAGGCTGAGAATATCGTAGCGATCTAGTTTTTATCGCTGCTGGTCTGCGATGTAGGCCAGTCTCGCTCCAGTGCTGGAGTGAAAACAGAAAGGGCAGGGCCTATTGGTTCTGCCCTTTTTTGTTGGTCAGATGTGCTGATCAATAACCACTGACGGCTATACTGCCGGGAACATCGTATGAATGAGAGCGCTTTTTCATCCCTGACACTTCAATCCGCCCTGATCGAGAATCTGGCCTCGCTTGAGTATCTTGAGATGACACCGATTCAGGCGCAGAGCCTTCCTCTCATTCTGGCTGGTAAAGATGTTATCGCCCAGGGAAAAACGGGTTCAGGTAAAACGGCTGCATTTAGTCTGGGGTTGCTTGAGAAGCTGGATATAAAGCGGTTCCGGGTGCAGGCGCTGGTGTTGTGTCCGACGCGGGAGCTGTCCGATCAGGTGGCGAAAGAGATTCGCAGGCTGGCCCGGTCGATCCAGAACATTAAGGTGTTAACCCTCTGTGGCGGTATCCCGTTTAAGGCGCAGCGAGGGCCAATGGAGGGTGGTGCCCATATTGTTGTTGGGACACCGGGACGAGTGGAAGAGCATCTGCGCCGAGGAACGTTAACGCCCGATAGTCTGCACACACTCGTGCTGGATGAAGCAGACCGAATGCTCGATATGGGTTTTCAATCCTCGCTCGATGCGATCATTGACAGCCTTCCCAAAGGGCGTCAAACCCTGTTGTTTAGTGCGACCTATCCAGACGAAATTAAGTCGATCGCTAAACGCATCATGAACAAGCCAGTGGTGGTGCAGGTTGAAGCGACACACGGCAGCAGCACTATCCAGCAACTTCTGTTTAAGGTCGATGAGGGTGCATCACGCTTTACTGCGTTGCGGCTGTTGTTACAGCACTATCGCCCGGATTCTACGCTGGTGTTTTGCAACACCAGAAAAGAGACACAGGAGGTTGCCGAATCGCTGCATGCGCTGGGCTTTAGTGCGCTAGCATTGCATGGAGACCTGGAGCAGAAAGTGCGCGACCGTATTCTGGTACGCTTCTCAAATAAGAGTGTCTCAATACTGGTGGCGACGGATGTCGCTGCGCGCGGGCTGGATATCGGTGCGCTTGATGCCGTGATCAACTACCGCGTGGCTAACGATTTAGAAGTTCATATTCATCGTGTGGGACGAACTGGAAGAGCCGGTAGCCGCGGCATTGCATGCACATTGTATAGTGAAAAAGAGCAGTATAAGATCGAACGCCTTGAGGCGTATCTTGGTCATTCAATTGCTATTGAAGCGTTGCCGTCCGTTAATCTGCGGGATAAACCTGTCTATCAGCCAGCGATGGCAACCCTGCAGATTGGCGGCGGTAAAAAACAGAAGGTGAGGCCTGGCGATATTCTAGGGGCACTCACGGGTGACAATGGCATTGATGGCAAGCAGGTGGGAAAGATTCAGATCTTCGACCAGTGGGCCTATGTGGCGGTGAGTCGAAAGGTTGCCAGCCAGGCACTGGCCAGGTTAAACAGTGGCAAGGTAAAAGGGCGTTCTTTTCGAGTTTTTCTGATGTGAGGCGCTAAACCTGTTTAGCAGACAATCAGGTGTAGTGGTTTACCCATGATGGATCGCGCTTTTCAAAAAACGCAGCCATCCCCTCCTGGCCCTCTTTTGATGTGCGCAGTTGTGCGATCAGCTTTGCCGATGATTCTGCGTTGGCTTCGATAGTGAGTGAGCGAATCAGCTGTTTACACGCCTGAATGGAATGAGGCCCCGCCTTAAGTAGCCTCTCGGTGACCTGATTGACTGCGCTGTCAAGTGCATCGTCATCAGCAACCTGATGAATAAAATTGATCGCTGCTGCAAAACTGCTTGAGAAACGTTCAGCGGTGAGGAATAGGCTGCGTGTATGGCGTTCGCCAATTGCCTTAAGAATGTATGGTGCGATGACGGCTGGCACCAGCCCAAAACGGACCTCAGTAAAGGCGAACTGCGCTGAACGTGTTGCAATGGCGATATCACAACAGGCGATCAGGCCGAGTGCGCCGCCGTAAGCTCCGCCATTTATGCGGGCAACGGTGGGTTTTTTATATTCATATAAGACACGCATTAGCTGCGCGAGTGCCTCAGAGTCTTTATGATTGGCCGCCTCATCTCGGTCGGCTGCCGCTTTCATCCAGTCCAGATCTGCGCCACTGGAGAATGTATGACCGTTACCTGTTAGCACTAAAATGCGTACACGCTGGTTCTGCTCAAGTTCATCAAGTGCTGTTCGTAATGCGGCAATCACCTTGCCATTAAAGGCGTTGTGCTTTTCCGGGATATTTAGCGCCAAAGTGCAGACACCACGCGAATCGATATCGATAGTCAGTAACTGCTCTTGCTTTGCCATTAATTTTCTCCATTTCGCAGCACATATTAGCGCGCTGGTTTCATTCGAGTGATACTGTACACTGCTTTTCTGATGGCGGCACGTATTGAGCGCTTTGTGCGACTCATATTTTTCTTACTGGAGCGGAAACTATGTTTAAAGGTGAGCGGTCGGTAATTAATACCCAGTCTACTATGTTGCGATCTGTTGCCTTGTTGTTGGTCTTTGTTTTTGGTGCTGGTGGCGTGTTACTGGTCGATCGCATTAAAAAGGTTGAGGCAGACTGGGATAGCTATTCAACCCATCTTGGCCGTGAATCAGAAGTAATCGCCAGTCTTTATAGTCATATGGGTTATGGCGGTTTTATTCATAACTTTAAGAATTATATTCTTCGTCAGGATGATGCACTGCTGAAAGAAGTTGAACGTAATATGGATGCGATGCTGGAAGATCTTGAGAGGTACAGGGTTACCGTTGGAAACGAAGAGATGAATAGAAGCCAGGCGACAGCGGCTGAGCTGCAGGAGCATTATTACATTATTCAGGGTGTGATGGCGCAATATGTGGCGAAGCTGGAGCTAGCCAGGGAGAAGATCGCAGCAGGTATCGATGCGAAAGCGCTGGACAGGCTGGTTTATGTTGATGATATGCCCGCGTTAAATGCATTGAGCGCTCTATCAAATTATGTGATCACACACACCAATAATGAGATTGGTGCCATTCGGGAAAAGACAGATAATACGATTGGGCTGATTATTCTGATGCTGGTGTTATTGGTGTCTGCTGTCATTTTTCTGCTCTATATAGTGATGATGGTCAACCGTCAGTATTTGAAATCAAAGATCATTGCGGAGGAGAATAAAGAGGCGCTCGAGAATATCCTTAACAGCCTTTCAGATAGTGTGATTACGGTTGATAAAATGTCACGCTTTGTCTGGATCAATAGTGCAGTCAAAGAGATGTTTGGATATCAGAAGGAAGAGCTTACAGGGAAAAACATTAGTTGCCTTCTGCCAGAGCAGATCCAGGAAAATCATCGTAAATTATTTGACAACTATTTGCTAAACCCGTCACCGCGTGAGCTGGGTATCGGGACTAAATTAGAAGCGGTTCGTAAAGGGGGGGAATTGTTTCCTGTCGAGATCTCACTTAATAGCGTGACATTGAACGGTGATCTGATGGCAGTCGCCACGATTCGTGATATGACCGAGCGTAATAATTATGAAAAGAAGATTGAGGCGCTGAACCACTCCCTTATTCGTAATAACCGCGAGCTCAATGAGATCAACAAGGAGCTGGAGTCGTTTAGCTACTCAGTTTCGCACGACCTGCGAGGACCTCTCCGGGCGATTGGTGGGTTTAGTTCACTGTTAACTGAGCGGTATAAAGCGTCTCTGGATGAAGATGGTCAGGATTACCTGGCCCGTATTCGTGCTTCCAGTAACCGAATGAGTGAGCTAATCGACAGCCTGTTAAACCTCGCTCGCTATGTACGGGAGGGGATCGTTCTTTCAGACTGTAATCTGACGGAGCTCGCAGCTCAGGTATATAAGCGGATTAATGAAGCTGCAGAGAAACCTTATCAGGCCAGTGTCAAAATCCAGCAAGGGTTGCATGCCACTGCCGATTGTCATTTGATGGATGTTGTTCTCTATAACCTGTTGAGCAATGCGCTAAAGTTTACCCGAAAACGAAAAGATGCCTATATTGAAGTGGGGATGTTTGTCCCGGAAGGCGGGCAGGAGACCTATTTCGTCGCCGATAATGGTGAAGGGTTTGATATGGCCTATGCTGAGCGGTTGTTTCTTCCGTTCCATCAGCTTCATCAGGCGGGTGAATATGAGGGGAGTGGAATCGGGCTGGCCACGGTACACCGCATTATTCGGCGTCACGGTGGCAGGGTATGGGCAGATTCCAGCCCTGGAGAGGGGGCGACCTTCTATTTTACCCTGTCGAATCCGCACGAAGCAGAGGTGTAGCAGCAGGGGGGGAGTTATCTGCCGGAGGGCGGAATATTTAGCTCAAGCCAATATTCGATTGTCTTATTAATTAAGGATCTGAATTCATCAAAGTCAACGGGTTTACGTAGATAGCTGTTGATGTTTGCGTCGTAACAGCGACTGATATCACCGGGTTCCAGTGATGTGGTGAGCGCAACCAGCGGGATTCTTCTGAGCCGCTCATTTTCCGAAATCTTTTCAGCGACAGTCAGCCCGTTGATGGCTGGCAGCTTGAGATCCAGTAGTGTTAATGAGGGTTCTCTGGTGGACTCATCTAGCAGGTAATCAAGCCCTGCCTTTCCATCCTTTATCACAAGCAGGTCAGGAGGGGCAGCGATATCGTTGATTGCCATTTTCGTCAACAAAATATCGTCATCATTATCTTCAATGAGTAATATCAATCTGGGCGACTTGCTCAACTTGTTTTGGGTTATCATCGAAACGTCCGGCATGTGCTCGCCATGCGGTTTCTAGCCGCCGTTATTGAATAAGCAGGTATGAATGTTAGCAGGTTTTGGTGAATTGGACAGGTGAAAGGGTGAAGATTAATCTACTTCTTATTGAAGACTCAGAGAGCGACATGGTGCTGATCACTGAATATCTTCGTACAGATGGATTTGATGTCAACTGCGAGATGATCTGCAGTGAAGCAGCGCTGAAAAGCGAGCTGGCTGATAACAGCTGGGATGTGGTGGTATGTGATCACTTCATGCCCGGCTTCTCCTCTTCACGTGCGCTGGAGGTGCTGCATGAGAGTGGGCAGGAGATCCCGCTGCTGGTTGTTTCAGGGATGATCGATGAGAAAGTAGCCATCGATGCATTAAAGGCTGGAGCCTTCGATTATGTGATGAAGGACAATCTGGCGCGGCTGCCATCTTCAGTCAGAAATGCGATGACAGCCTATGACCTGGTGCGTAAACAGAAGGTTGCCAATCGTGAGCTAGAGTCATCAAGGCGCTTGCTCAGGCGGCTGGCCGCACATCTACAGAATGCACGAGAAGATGAGCGTGAACGTTTTGCACGTGATCTGCATGATGATCTTGGCAGTGGTATGGCCGCCCTGAAAATTGACCTAAAATGGCTGATCAGAAAACTGGGAGGCCAGAACAGCGAGGCGGATGAGAAGCTCGCCGGGATGACAAAATTGATCGATGGTGCCATTGCATCGGTGCGTCAGGTTATCACCGAGATGCGCCCTAGTATGATCGATGACCTCGGCCTGATCGCGACTATTGAGTGGCAGCTGGAGGCGTTTGGAAAACGCAACGATGTCAATGTAGAGCTGGATCGGAATTGTGACGACTTTAGCTTTGAAAACAAGGATTACGATATCTCAATTTTCAGGATTTTTCAGGAAGCGCTCAATAATATTGCAAAACATGCAGGGGCCAGCCGTGTTGCTGTGAGCGTAATGGATGAGGGTGAGCAGCTTATGGTTGAAATTTTTGATGATGGCTGCGGTTTTGATATGAATAGGCGCCGAAACAAGGATTCCTTTGGGGTTATCAGTATGAGTGAGCGAGCACTCGTGATGGGTGGCGAAATTGAGGTGCTCTCTAGTCCTGGTAGTGGAACGCTTGTTAAACTTTCAATCCCCATAAGAGATGGTAGCTCTGATGAAGTTAAATAAGGTATTGATCGTAGATGACCACGCCATTGTGCGTGCAGGCCTCAAGCAGATTCTGAATGAAGGGATGCCCGACGTCGATGTCGGTGAGGTTGATTGCGCGATCGATGCGATTAAAAAGATCAAAGAGCAAGCGTATGATGTCATCCTGCTGGATATTTCGCTGCCTGACAAAAGTGGCATCGACGTGCTGAAGCGGGTACGTGCCGATGGCTGCGAAACGCCGGTGCTGGTGCTGAGTATTCACGCCTCCGACCAGTATGCACTGAGAGCCTTTCGGGGCGGCGCAAATGGTTATATTAATAAAGAAGCGGTGACTGATGAGCTGCTTAAAGCGGTAGCAAAGGTCTCAAATGGGGGGCGTTATATTTCTGAGAATACAGCGGATATGTTGCTCGACATTCTTGAGGGAGATTCGCTGGCTGCGCCCCACAGCACCCTCTCAGACCGTGAGTATGAGGTGCTCTGCCTGATTGCGTCGGGTGAGTCATTAACCCAGATCGGTGAGCGGCTGTCGCTAAGCGTCAAGACCATCAGCACCTACCGCACGCGTATCCTGGCGAAAATGAAGATGAAGGACAATAGCGAGTTGACCCATTACGCCATCAAGATGGACCTGCTGTGAATTAGCTTCTCCGGTGAGTGCTTAACCCTCCCTTGTAAGTTAATCATGTTTTCAGCGCTGCCAGTGAACCTGAATCTAGCTGCCGTGCTCATTGTGTTCGACCCTTGAACCACCTTAATAAACGTGGTGTAGCGCCCTGCCTGTGGCCTGTGCCAGGTCTCTGTCTCGCCTCTTGATGCGAACTGCGAAACGACCCCGCAGGTGAGAAGGCTGGCCGGGTGCTGGTCGCGGACCGCCGACCCCTTCGTACGCAGGGTAGTAGCGGGTTGAGATCTGTAACTTAGGTTACAGCCACTTGTCTCCGTTAGCTGTATCTTTAAACAAAGCCTGCTGCTGTTGTTGTATGGCCAGCGTTATTGACTCACAAATGGAGGTGCTAGTATGGAACACCGACTGGGTTCACGTCGTTCGGTTGAACAGATGGTTCGGGTAGTGGTAGGGGATAGGGTTGTTGGTCTCACCAAAAGTCTAAATGTCAGCCCGGGTGGCGTCTGTATTCTCAACCCTGGTATCGGATTAAAACGGCGGCAGATCGTTACACTCGATTTCGCCAGTGCTGATTTTCCGGGACAGATCCGCTGCCGTTTGCGGTCAATGGTTATCCATATTAAGCGGGGCATGGTGGGGCTGATGTTTGAAGATGAGTTTGCCGGGCGTGAATTGATGGCGGCATCTGAGTCAGTTTTTTCACCGGCATTGACACAAAGCCCCCCGGAAGGGGGCGATTAAAGCAGCGTACTTTCACCTCAGTCTACCGTTTCTTTTCAATCTTCGCCCATGTGTCGCGCAATGTGACGGTGCGATTGAAAATCGACTTACTTCTCGCTCGCTCGCCTGTTTGATGGTCAGGCTGGCATGAGGAGTCAAGCGAGAAATACCCCTCGCGTTCAAATTGAAACTGGTCACCCGGTGAGGCGTCGCCCAGTGATGGCTCAAGGTAACAGCGGGTGAGCGTGCGCAGCGAGCCGGGGTTGAGGTGGTCGAGGTACGACAGCCCATCTTTACTATTGTCGGGCGTTGGGTGGTTGAAGAGGCGGTCATAAAGGCGCACCTCCGCTTCGATCGCATGTCTGGCAGAGACCCAGTGAATCACCCCTTTTACTTTGCGTCCCTCTGGTTTTTTGCCGCGGGTGTCAGCATCATAGCTGCAGTGAAGTTCGACCACGTTGCCGTCGCTATCTTTTACCACCTCATCGCAGCGGATCACGTATGCATTTCTTAGTCGAACCTCACCACCGGGGATCAGTCGTTTATATTTCTTTGGTGGAACCTCCTCAAAATCAGCCCGGTCGATATAAAGCTCGCGACTAAAAGGTATTTTTCGCACGCCAAAAGTCTCATCCTGAGGGTGGTTGGCAGCTTCAAAAACTTCATCATCTTCAGGGAAATTGGTAATCACCACTTTGAGTGGATTGAGTACTGCCATGCGACGTGGTGAATGTTTATTCAGGTCATCACGAATACACCCCTCAAGCACGCCCATTTCGATCACATTATCTGATTTTGTGACGCCGATTCGCCGACAGAATTCACGCAGCGCGGCAGGGGTGTAACCGCGACGACGCAGGCCGGCGATGGTCGGCATACGTGGGTCATCCCACCCCGCGACATGGCCGCTCTCAATCAGTTCGGTCAGCTTGCGTTTACTGGTGACGGTATGTTCCAGGTTGAGGCGTGAAAATTCGATCTGTTGTGGGTGACACGACGTCTCCAGCGTATCGAGAAACCAGTCATAGAGCGGGCGGTGATCTTCAAACTCCAGCGTACAGATCGAATGGGTGATTCCCTCCAGCGCATCAGAAAGGCAGTGAGTGAAATCATACATCGGGTAGAGGCACCACTCTGCGCCGGTCTGGTGGTGGATGACGCCGCGGCGGATGCGGTAAATGGTCGGATCACGCAGATTAATATTGGGTGAGGCCATGTCGATTTTAGCACGCAGCACTTTGGTGCCATCCTCAAACTCGCCCGCTTTCATGCGTGCAAACAGATCCAGATTCTCCTCAACAGTACGGTTACGAAACGGACTATCTTTGCCCGCTTCCGTCAACGTGCCGCGATATTCACGCATCGCTTCAGCACTAAGATCGCAGACATAGGCTTTCTTTTTTTTGATCAGTTGCATTGCAAACTCATACAGCGCATCAAAATAGTCAGATGAGAAGAAGAGTCTGTCACCCCAGTCGCAACCGAGCCAGGCAACATCTTTTTTAATCGCCTCCACAAATTCGATGTTCTCTTTATGCGGATTGGTGTCATCAAAACGGAGGTTGCAGTGGCCGTTGTAATCTTCGGCAAGGCCAAAATTCAGCAGAATCGACTTTGCATGGCCGATATGCAGGTAGCCGTTGGGTTCAGGCGGAAAGCGGGTGACAACGCGGCCACCGTTTTTATTGTTCCTGATATCTTCATCGATGATGTTGCGAATGAAGTTGGATGGCCTGCTGCCTGATTCGGAGTGTTCGGTGTCGCTCATGCCTGGTGGCGTCCTTGTTTGCTGGGTGATGAAGCGAGCTTCCGCCGGGAAAGGCCGCTATCTCTACTCTAGGAGTGCAGATTATAGCTGAGATGGGTGTGTGCGTTAATTGTCGAGATGCAGGCTCTCAGCGGCGTAAAGTGTGTTTTGTAACAGGGTGGCGCGGGTCATTGGGCCGACGCCGCCCGGTACCGGGGTGATCCAGCCGGCGCGTTTGGCGGCAGCATCAAAATCGACATCACCGATCAGTTTACCATTGGCATCGCGATTGATACCGACATCAATTACCATCGCGCCGGGCTTGATCCATTCTCCCTTAACAATGCCGGGTTTGCCGACCGCGACCACTACGATGTCTGCACGCGAAACATGTTCGTGGGTATTCTGAGTGAAGCGATGGCAGGTAGTGACGGTGCAGCCCGCGAGTAGTAGCTCCAGTCCCATCGGGCGGCCGACGATATTGGATGCGCCAACCACCACTGCCTCCATGCCCTGAATCTTTTCACCGGTATGTTCGAGCAGGGTCATGATCCCTAGTGGTGTGCAGGGGCGTAGCAGCGGGGTGCGTTGTGTCAGGCGACCGATATTATAGGGGTGAAAGCCATCGACATCTTTATCCGGATGGATCGTCTCGATCACAGTTTTGGGGTCGATCTGTGGCGGCAGCGGTAGCTGTACCAGAATACCGTCGATGGTACTATCGTCGTTGAGCTGTTCAATCAGCGTCAGCAAAGCTTGTTCAGTGGTATCCGCCGGCAGGTCGTGTGATTTTGAGGTAAAGCCGACCTCGGCGCAGTCGCGCCGCTTGCTGTTGACATATAGCGCAGAGGCGGGATCCTGTCCCACTAGAATCACGGCGAGGCCCGGTGCGCGCATGCCATCAGCGAGGCGCTTTTCAACGCGTTGTTTAACATTTTGACGAATCTGGCTGGCGATCGCGTTGCCATCGATGATTTTTGCACTCATGCCTGTCACTGATACCCGGTTGAATTGAAGCCGCTATCCTACCTAAAATCCCTCAATTATTCGAGGTTTAACGCTGGCTTTTTCGTGATTCAGTAAGCCTTTACGGCGGCTGCTTGCATGTTGTGATAAAGGCGTGCGCGGCGTTGCTGAGCGTCCGTTGTGGGTGGTGAACGACACCAAGGATGCGCCTGGCCGAAAAGTGGCCGCTGTGGGCGAGCAGACTCTCATCGATCAATGTTTCGGGCAGCACACTCCACCCCTGGCCGATTGAGACCAGCATCTTGATGGTCTCGAGATAGTTGGTTTCGAGCCGCACATTGAGTGGTTGTCGCTTGCTATTGAGGTGATGGTCGATCAGCTTGCGGGTAAAGGTACCCTGTGAGGGGAGGATCGCGGCGTGCTGGGCGAGTGACGCAGTGGTGATCTGATGCAGTGAGCAGAGCGGGTGGTCAAAGGCGGTTACCAGCACCAGTGGATCCTGCCAGATCGGGATCATCGTCAGCGAGCGCTCGGCCCCCGATATACTTAGTGGCGGCAGTGTCACCACCGCCAGCTCTAATTCGCCCTGTTCGACCTTTCCGCAGGCCGCCTCTGAATCTAGAAAGTGGAGGTTGAGTTGCACCGAAGGGTGGCGTTGACCAAACTGTTTGAGTACCGCGGGCAGGCGGTGCAGGCCGATATGGTGGCTGGTGCCGATGCTCAGTTTTCCGCTGATTTCGCCGGAAAGGTTGTGGATGGCGCGGCGGCTATCTTCGACTTCGATGAGGATTTTCCGGGCGTGAGTCAACAGTGCGCTGCCGGCGGAGGTGAGCTGTACCGAGCGGCCGATGCGGTCAAAGAGTCTCGTATCTAGCGCCCCTTCCAGTGCGGCGACTCGTTTGCTGATGGCGGGTTGAGTCAGGTGTAGCCGCTCAGCCGCCAGTGAAAAGGAGTGCTGTTCAGCGACGCAGACAAAGGTCTTCAGGTCTGAAAAGTTCATGAGAGGGGATTTTATATATTCCACTAAGGAATGCAATAGATGATAAAGATGAATTAGATTAATGGGTGTGATCGGCGTATATTGCCCTCATTAAGAGGGTAGGTAGCATCTCAAAAGAGAATAAAAGACGGGGTAAATATGATGTTAAAGAGTACGTTATATGATAAATTATGGAATTCACATCAGGTTCGTGAAACAGATGAGGGAGCGAGCGTTCTCTATATAGATAGACATCTGGTCCACGAGGTGACCTCACCACAGGCCTTTGAGGGGCTGCGGATGGCGGGGCGAAAGCCGTGGCGTGCTGATTCTGTGTTGGCGACACCGGATCACAACGTGCCGACCACCGACCGCAGTAAGGGGATCGAAGAGACGGTGGCTCGGATTCAGGTTGAGACGCTGGATAGCAACTGCAACGAATTTGGCCTGACCGAATATAAGATGGATGACCCGCGTCAGGGGATCGTTCATGTGGTTGGCCCGGAGTCGGGTGCAACATTGCCGGGGATGACGGTGGTGTGCGGAGACTCTCACACCTCAACCCACGGTGCACTCGGCGCGCTCTCGTTTGGCATCGGCACCTCTGAAGTGGAGCATGTGCTGGCAACGCAGTGTCTGATCCAGAAAAAATCGAAAAACATGCTGGTGGAGGTGAATGGTCGGTTGCGTGATGGGGTTTCGGCCAAGGATATGGCGCTGGCGATCATCGGAAAGATCGGCACTGCTGGCGGCACCGGTTATGCGATTGAATTTGGTGGGGAGGCAGTGCGTGCGCTATCAATTGAAGGGCGTATGACACTCTGCAACATGACGATAGAGGCGGGCGCACGTGCCGGAATGGTCGCGGTTGACGAAAAGACGATCGAATATGTGCGCGGACGCACCTATGCGCCAAAGGGCGAACAGTGGGAGCAGGCAAAAGTTGCGTGGCTTGAGCTGCACAGTGATGACGGCGCCGAATTTGATCGCGTCGTCACCATAGACGGCGCAACAATTGAGCCGCAGGTGACCTGGGGCACCTCCCCGGAGATGGTGTTGCCGGTCAGTGGCGCGGTGCCGCGCCCCGAAGATGAGGCGGATGGTGTCAAGCGTGGCAATATCGAACGCGCGCTGGCCTACATGGGGCTTGAAGGCGGGCAGGCGATTACGACTATCAAGCTTAATAAGGTTTTTATCGGTTCCTGCACCAATTCTCGCATTGAAGATCTGCGTGATGCGGCGGCGGTGATTAACGGTCGCCATGTGGCGGCGAGTGTTAATCAGGCGCTGGTAGTGCCAGGTTCGGGGCTGGTAAAGCGTCAGGCCGAGGCGGAAGGGCTTGACAGAATTTTTATCGAGGCCGGTTTTGAGTGGCGCGAGCCGGGTTGCTCAATGTGTCTGGCGATGAATGCGGATCGACTGGGTGATGGTGAGCACTGCGCTTCGACCTCCAATCGAAATTTTGAAGGGCGTCAGGGGCAGGGTGGGCGTACTCATCTGGTCAGTCCGGCGATGGCGGCCGCGGCTGCGATTGCGGGCCATTTTGTCGATGTCACGCAAGAGCCGAAAGCGACAAAGAGTGAGGAGGTGTAACAATGGATGCATTTACAACATTAAATGGGTTGGTTGTGCCGATTGATCGTGCCAATGTCGATACCGATGCGATTATTCCCAAGCAGTTTCTGAAATCGGTAAAACGTAGCGGCTTTGGTCCTAACCTGTTTGATGAGTGGCGTTATCTCGATGTGGGTGAGCCGGACCAGGATAATAGTGGGCGTCCGGTCAATAGTGAATTTGCATTGAACCTGCCGCGCTTTAGCGGCGCACAGATTTTGATCGCGCGTGACAACTTTGGTTGCGGCTCTTCACGGGAACATGCGGTATGGGCGTTGCATGATTACGGTATTCGTGTGGTGATCGCACCGAGTTTTGCAGATATCTTTTATAACAACTGCTTTAAAAATGGGGTGCTGCCGATAGCGTTGAGCGCGGATGAAGTGGAGCGTATCTTTAAAGAGATTGATGCTAATGAGGGTTACCAGTTACAGGTTGATTTGGCAGCGCAGCATGTTACCTTGCCGAGTGGTGAGGTGATCCTTTTCGAAATCGACAACTTTCGTAAAGAGTGCCTGTTACAGGGACTGGATGAGATCGGCCTGAGTCTGCAACATGCCGATGCGGTGCGCGACTATGAGGCGAAACGAAAACAGGAAGCACCGTGGCTGTTCGCCTCTTAAGCGAAGCCATTGGCGAAAGAACTGAAACAATAAAACAGAGTGTGGAAGAGAAGTCATGACAAAAAAAATACTGGTTTTACCTGGCGACGGCATCGGTCCTGAGATTGTGGCGGAGGCGGTGAAGGTGCTTGAATCACTACAGAAAAATCACGGCCTGGCGATTGAGCTTGACCATGCGCTGGTGGGCGGGGCGGCTTATGATGCGGCGGGTTTTCCACTGCCGGATGAGACGCTTGATAAAGCGAAGGGCTGTGATGCGATTCTGCTGGGTGCTGTCGGTGGCCACAAATGGGAATCACTCGATATTGCAGTACGCCCGGAAAAGGGGCTGCTAGGGCTACGAGCTAACCTGGAACTCTTCTCTAATCTGCGCCCGGCAATTCTCTACCCGCAGCTGGCTGAGGCGTCGACGCTGAAACCAGAGGTTGTTGCGGGGCTGGATATCATGATTGTGCGTGAACTGACCGGCGGCATCTACTTTGGTCAGCCGCGTGGTGTGCGTACGCTGGAGAATGGTGAGAAACAGGGATTTAATACGCTCATCTATAAAGAGTCGGAGATTGAACGTATCGGCCGCTCAGCATTCGAGATTGCGATGAAGCGCGGTAAGCGCCTCTGCTCGGTCGATAAAGCGAACGTGCTGGAATGTACCGAGCTATGGCGCGAGGTGATGAACCGCATGGCGAAAGAGTATCCCGAGGTCGAGCTAAGCCACATGTACGTTGATAATGCAGCGATGCAGCTGGTGCGCGCGCCGAAGCAGTTTGATGTGATGGTGACCACCAATATGTTTGGTGACATCCTATCGGACTGCGCGGCGATGTTGACCGGTTCAATCGGTATGCTGCCATCGGCATCACTCGATGCAAATGGCAAGGGGATGTATGAACCGATTCACGGTTCTGCGCCAGACATTGCAGGGAAGGGGGTTGCCAATCCGATTGCGACAATTCTGTCGGTTGCGATGTTACTGCGATACTCGCTGGATCAAACAGCCATGGCGGATCGCATCGAAGCGGCCGTTAACAGGGTGCTGGATGATGGGCTTCGCACCGCGGATATTCATACCGCAGGACTCCGCCGAGTATCGACCAGCGAAATGGGCGATGCGATTGTGGCGGCGCTGAATTGAGTATTCAGAAAAAGTGAGTGGGATAGATTAATAAAGATATGCGTAAGGAAAACTGTGATGAGTAAAAAATATAATGTGGCAGTGGTGGGGGCAACCGGAGCGGTGGGTGAAACCATTATTGAAATACTGGCCGAGCGTAATTTCCCGGTTGATAATTTATATCCGCTCGCGAGCAGCCGTTCAGCGGGTAAACGTGTTGAGTTTAACGGTAAACATGTGAGGGTCGAAGAGCTTGGTACGTTTGATTTCTCAAAAGTCGATGTCGCACTCTTTTCGGCGGGGGGGGATATCTCCGCGAAATATGCGCCGATCGCAGGTGAAGCGGGATGCGTAGTAATTGATAACACCTCGCACTTCCGTTATGACGATGACATTCCGCTTGTGGTCCCGGAAGTCAACCCGGAGGCGGTCGCTCAATACAAAAATCGCAACATCATCGCCAATCCAAACTGCTCAACCATTCAGATGCTGGTGGCGCTGAAGCCTATATATGACCGGGCTGGAATCGAGCGTATCAATGTCTGCACCTACCAGGCGGTTTCCGGTAGCGGAAAATCGGCCATTGAAGAGCTGGCAGGGCAGACAGCGGCACTGCTCAATACGCAGGATGTGAAGCGAGGGGTCTATCCAAAACAGATCGCCTTTAATGCTTTACCGCAAATCGATGTTTTCCTTGAGAACGGTTACACCAAAGAAGAGATGAAGATGGTGTGGGAGACTAAGAAAATCTTTGCTGATGACGATATTGTGGTTAACCCGACTGCGGTGAGAGTGCCTGTTTTTTATGGCCACTCTGAGGCGGTGCATATCGAGACCCGGGAGAAAATCTCGGTTGATGTTGCCACTGCAGCACTTCAGGACGCTCCGGGGGTCGTGGTGCTGGATGAACGTGAAGATGGTGGTTACCCAACGGCAGTGACGGAGTCCGTGGGGACAGACCCTGTCTATGTGGGGCGGGTACGCGAAGATATTTCACACCCTCGGGGTTTGAATTTATGGGTTGTCGCAGACAATGTCAGGAAGGGGGCGGCATTAAATAGCGTTCAAATTGCAGAAATTTTGATAAATGATTATATAAATTAGTGAGTTTCTGCGAAGAGCTGCCGTTAACTACCTTGCAATGACAAGATTTTTAAGGTGCAGACGATGTTTAGACGAAAAGGAGATGGAATGTTACCTGGACTCATGAAGGATTCGGCCAAGTTTTTTGCCATGCTTCTATTGTTGCTGCCGGTTAATAGTTTTTCACTCGGTCTTGGCGAGATCAAGCTCCATTCAGCGCTCAATCAGGCGCTGGATGCTGAAATAGGGCTGCTCTCAGTTGGCCGCACAGATGTTGCCGATATCGTTGTCAAACTGGCATCCAGAGAAGCCTTCGAAAAGGCTGGCATTGATCGCCCCCATTTCCTCACTCAATTTAAGTTCCAGGTGGCGAAGCGCGTTAATGGCGACGCTTATCTTAAAATCACATCACGCGAGACTGTAAAAGAGCCATTTCTCGATTTTATTATTGAAGCAAACTGGCCGGGTGGGCGGGTGTTGCGTGAGTATACGCTGCTGCTGGATCCACCGGTGCTGGTAGATGAGCGTCCTGCGGCGCTTGATATCCCGCTGCTGGATGATGAGTTGCCTTCTTCTGCTGAGGGGGCGGCGGTGACCTTGGCAGATAGTGCCGCTGGGCAGACTTCCCGTGAGCTTCCTCGCTTTACCCCTCGTACAACTACCCTTTCAACCACGGAGCGTGGTGAGATTGTTTATGGTCCAGTAAAACGGACTGATACATTATGGCGTATCGCTTCGCAGATGAGGCCAGATAAGCGCGTCACGGTGCAGCAGGTGATGATCGCCCTGCTGAATGAAAACCCGGAGGCGTTTGAGACTCAGAATATTAATGATCTGAAAGCGGGTTATTTTCTACGAATCTCGGATCCCGCCACTATCTCGGATACCTCAGCTGTAGAAGCGGAGCGCATTGCAAAACTTCATTATGAACAGTGGGTAGATGCAAAACACTCCACTGCGTTAGCGGCAGGCCAACGTCCATTAGGTCTTAAGGGCAAAACGGCCGGGGCCAGTAGTGGTAGTGTTACCGAGCCTCGTCTGACGCTGGTCGCACCGGATGAAGGTGATTCTCAAATAGCCTCCGGCAGTGTATTGGGCGCGAGCGATGGCGATGTCCGCCAGGAGCTGGCTTTTGCACTTGAGTCTGTCGATGTCAGTCGGCAGGAGAATGAGGAGCTGCGTAAACGGCTCTCTGCATTAGAAGAACAGCTCGCATCGATGCAGCGCCTGATTACACTGAAAGGGGACACTTTATCCGCGATGCAGGTCGGCCCAGAGGGCGTTGCAGTGGAGGAGAGCGTCGATAGCGTATCTGAAACGCTGCTCCCTGAAGAGGCTGAGTTGTCCATGGCGCCGCTAGATAGCGCTGCTATCTCTAGCGATGAAACGCAAGGTGAAGGCGTAACTGCTGATTCACAAGTTACTACGCCGCCACCTGCGGTGGTTCCAGCCACACCACCAGTTGAGGCCTCTATTGTTGATGAAGCGCTCGCTATTGTGAGTGGTGTTCTGGCGAGTGCAGGTGCGATATTAACCCCTGTTCTGGGGGGGGTTGATCCAATGCTTGCACTCGGTGGGCTGGCTCTGGTCGGCCTGCTTGCCGGTGCGCTGGTCATGCGTCGCCGGAGGGCTGCCTTTGAGGATGAGATGGCGAGCAGTGACGGCAGCGACTATTCAGTACAGAGTGAAGATGGAGCGGCTGCAGCAGATGAAGTGGTTAGTGATGAAGCTGTCGAATCCGTACTGAATGATGTGATTCCTGACTATTCCGGTTCAGGCGGAATGGATGTCTGCGACGAGGATGAGATTGATGCAATTGCTGAGGCCGATGTCTACCTGGCATACCGCCGCTTTGATAAGGCGGAAGAGCTACTCAGCGAAGCTGTCCAGAATGAGCCAGAGCGTCATGATATACAGGTTAAATTATTAGAAGTTTATGCCGCGAGTGAAAAGAAAGAGGCGTTTATTGAACAGGCAGAGCGTCTGAAAGCATCGTTAGGTAGCGCAGCTGCGGATAGCGCACTCTGGAAAAATGTTGCCGAGATGGGGCGGACCATTGCACCGACCAGCCTGCTCTTTAATGACGAAGTTGATGCAGTGATGGACAGCACAGGCATGAGCGATGAGCTTGATGTTGACCTGCCCGATCTTGGTGGCGAGCTGGATCTGGGCGAACTGGATCTGAGCGATGCCGATAGTGCTGCTGATTTGGCTGCACCAGTGAGTGAAAGTGATAACCCTTTTGCTGACGTTAGTGAAGATGGCATTGGTGAGTTGGGTGGGCTGGATGATGGCACTCTGGATGGCGCATTTGACACGCTCGATGACCTTGATGAGCTGGAAGCGAGTCTTGATTCAGCGATGGATATGGTCTCGGATATAGAGGAGAGTCATGCTGCGCCTGATGCTGATAGCGAGAAGAAGGCGAGCCAGAGCGGTGACACTACCACTGATGTTGAAAAAGCACTCGATAACGTTGAACTGGACGCTGCAGTTGATGCTGGTGCCAGTGATACCCTTGATCTGTCAGATGAGCTTTCGTTTGAAGAGGTCGCCGATAATACAGTAGATGTCAGTGATGATCTGTCACTAGAGCTCTCTGATAGTGATGAATTGTCACTCGATGATGCGGATGCGACAACCGCTCTTGATAATAATGAGCTGGATTCGGCTAACGACCTGGAATTTGAAGCGGGGCTGGCACCTGAAGAGAGCGGTACCGAAGGTTTAGGTGATGAGCTGGTGCTGGTTGATGAAGATGCCGCCACGGCCACAACTGAAACCACCACGGAATCTATCGCCGATTCTGATAACGACATCGAGGAAGATCTGTTTGCGGGGCTGGAAGAAAGTGAGGGCAGTGAGAGTAGTGATGATGACTGGCTTGCTGATCTAAGTGATGATATCTCCTCGCTTGATGATATTGATGATAGCGAGCTATTTTCTGCAGAAGATGAAGTAGGCACCAAGCTGGACCTTGCCAGAGCCTATATTGATATGGGCGATAGCGAGAGCGCAAAAGGGATTCTTAATGAAGTGGTTTCCGATGGCAACGATGAGCAGAAAAAGGATGCGAATGAATTAATTGAGCGTATCGCGTAAACTCAGGGTTTCCAGTTTATGTCGTGACGCTACGCGACTACTTCGTTGCGTGAACTTAAGCTATGCTGAGACCCAAACCTGTTATTTTAATCGCCTGCTTTCTGGTGCTGGTGGCATCACTGGCCTTCCCGTCAGCACCAGTGTTGCTACTTTCCACGTCACTATTAGCGCTGCTTTATCACCGCGGTGACACCACTCTTCTGAAATCGGCATGGATGATGTTGCGTCGGATGCGCTGGTTTCTCTTCTCGATATTAGTGATCTATTGCTGGTTCACACCGGGAACGCCGCTTGTTCATGGGATGTTACTCAGCGGCTGGCTTCCGTCTGCGGAGGGGGTATCGAGTGGACTACAGCGTGTGCTGGCGTTAGTGCTGGTGATCGCGAGTGTCAATCTGCTACTGCGTTCACTTTCACAAACGCAGCTGTTAGCCGCGATCTATCTTCTTGCGCGCCCACTACAGCTGATGGGTATTAAGGCCGAGGTGGTTGCACTGCGCATGACACTGGTGCTTGAAACGATGGCAGAAGCGCAGGATCTTATCGCCACTCATCTGCCAGAAAAGGGGCGCATACCTCGCAAGGCCAGGGGGATCGGACGATTAGCAGCCGATATATTTCACCATGTGGTTGAGCGCGCTAGCGAAGAGAAGCCGCGCGAAGTGATACTACCACCTGTTGAAAGGCCACCACTTGCTCAATGGCTACTCCCTGTTATGTTATGGGCCACTTTTTATGTTAGCGGCCTGTTGTGGGCGCATGCATGAGTGTGTTTTCAGGTATGTTTATCAGTGGCTTTATGATGACCGCGGAGAGCGCTGGCAAGGTGATCGTGACTGAAAAAGGTTGTTTCATCCAGGGGATATTCTCAGCAGTTATGCCACCGTGATTGAGCCTCTCTTCGCCGCCAAAGTGGTGAGCATCCGAGTTAAATATCTCTTTGTAAATAGCATTATACGAGACACCAATACGATAGACATTATTTGTTTTATCAGAAAAATTTAGTGCGACGATGACGCTATCCTCGTTGCTATTTCGCTGAAAAACAGTTAATGACTGTCCACAATCATGGCTCTCTATCCAGTTGAACCCTTTTTCCTCAAGGTCATAATAGTGGAGGGCTGGTGTGTTGCGGTAGATTGAGTTGAGTTCGGTGACCAGTCTGGATAATCCTTTATGCAGCATTTTCTCCGCGAGCACCCACGGCAGCCCTTCCTGCGAGTTTCCTTGTGTAGTGGCAGCGAACTCACTTCCCATAAAGAGTTGTTTTTTTCCAGGATGGGTAAACATATAGCTATAGAGCAGGCGCAGGTTCGCAAAACGTTGTGCTATTTTTCCAGGCATCTGCTGCAGCAGTGGTGTTTCGTTTTTCCCACTGCCAGGGTGAGAAAGTGGCAATATAAAGTGTTCACTAAAGGCGTAGTTCTGGCTAAAGATAAGGGTTTCATACTGGGCTGGGCGTGCTGCCGTTGTATTCGAGAAATACCGTAGCGTGTCGTGATGCCAGCCGATGTTCCACTTGAGGCTAAAGCCGAGGCCGCCAAGGCCACTCGGCCGGGTCACCCCTGGCCAGACCGTATTCTCTTCTGCCAGCATCAAAACGCCAGGGTATTTCTGGTAGGCAAGGTCATTGATTTCACGCAACAGCGAAATCACATCATCATCCTGGCGCTCATCGGGGTAAAGCATAGCGGTTGTGGTGCGCAGTTTGAGGCCATCGATATGGTAGGCGTCGAGCCAGAAAAGGACGCTTGAAATCAGAAAATTTCTAACCCCGTTCCGACTAAAATCAAACCGTGGTGGATTATCCGCATTTTGTTTGCAGTTCTGATCAGATTCCAGTTCATACAGTGACCCACCATCAAAGTGACGAAGGTTATCGCAACCGGATGGCTGGTGATCGGTGTGCCAGCTGACTATTACCCCTATGCGGCGTTGATGACAGCAGTCAATGAAGTATCTGAAATCATCCGCTGTCCCGAGGCGGCTATCGGGGGCAAAGAGGCCAGAGCCGGTTGCTATCAATGATTCAGAAAAGAGCATAAGGTGGGTGAATCCCCCATGATAGAGATAACCGAGCAGCTCTTTAGCCAGTGTTCGGTAGCTTAGCGGAGAGCCGTTGTGGTTACGTTTCCACGTGGTGAGGTCGGCTTCATAGATGGAGATGGGGCTGTGCTGCCAGTCATATGAGGCCCGTATGAACATCCACTGCTGATCTTTCCACTGGTGGCTGTTTGCGGGGACGAGCGCATGGTGCCCTGTAGCGGTATCAAACTGCTGCGCATAAGGGTCTGGCTTTAGCTGAACCGTCCCGCTGTGATGGTTACGCAGTTCAAACTGATACGGTTCACCAGGGGCTAGCTCTGGGATGAAAATCTCCCAGATGCCGCTAGCACCTCTGGCTCTCATCGCATGGCAGCGACCGTCCCACTGGTTGAAATGACCCACGACACTAACACGCTCTGCATTGGGTGCCCAGGTGGCGAACAGCACCCCGACAACGCCATCGACAGTGATGAGGTGGGCACCAAGTATCTTATCTGCCCGGTGCAGTTTACTGTTGAGAAAGAGCGCCAGTTCATGCTCTGTGATCTGTGCAGGGAAACGGTAACTATCATGGTGGCGCTGAACGCGCCCATCACCACTTATCCATTCAACAGCGTAATGCTGGGGGATCGCCGTATCTATCGTTGTGAGCTCAAAAATAACAGTCCCGGCGACACGCTGAAACGCTAGCGGTGGTTCAATGAGTGATGCGCTAACAGCCGTTGGCAGGATGACACGAATGACGGTCTCCTGCCGACTCTGGCGCTGCGTGGTGTGCCGACCAAGGTATTCAAATGGATCGTGATGACGCGCCAGCACTATTTTTCGAGCGGCGGGCGGCAGGGTAGCTTGATGACAGTTTTCCATTGACGACCCCATTCGGTTGTCTCGCGTTGGAAAATCCCTTGAAACAGTGTGTCACGGTGGCGCACTGTGGTGTGATGATAGCATATCGAGCGAAAGGAGCGCTTTTGCTTCTCTCTGGTGGCGCACGCTGACTTAAGTGGTCGCGGTTGATCTGGACGCACCGGCTTATGCTATGATGGCGCGCCGCAGGGCTATGGGACATGAAGCGGCGTGATAGCGATGACGTCGTAGTGCCGTAGTATGGTGCCGAGGGAGAGACTCGAACTCTCACGACCAAAGGCCATCGGATTTTGAATCCGACGCGTCTACCAGTTCCGCCACCCCGGCACAGGGAACGCGGATTATACAAGTGAACCGCACAGTGTTACAAGCTGACTGTGCGGCAATAGAGAAACAGATGAGTAACCGTCGTAGCGATGATGCAACTTTCCGATTTTAATTTTGAACTCCCGACAGAACTGATCGCACAGCAGCCGTTAGCGGAACGAACCCAGAGTCGCATGCTCTGCCTCAACGGTTTGACAGGCGAATATGTTGATCAGCAATTTTCACAGTTTCCGGCACTGTTAAATGAAAAAGATCTACTGGTATTTAACAACACCCGCGTGATTCCCGCGCGCATCTTCGGCAAAAAGGCGAGTGGTGGCCGCGTGGAGGTGATGCTCGAACGGCTGCTTGGCGATAGTGAGATGCTGGTGCAGATCCGTGCCAGCAAGGCACCGAAGGTGGGCGTGCTGCTACTGCTGGGTGATGAAGGGGTGGAGGCTGAAGTGACCTCGCGCGCTAACGGTTTTTACCGGTTACGACTACACGATGAGCGCAGTGCGATGACAGTACTGGAGGCGATTGGCCATATGCCGCTACCGCCTTATATCGACCGCCCCGATGGTAAACTCGATCAGCAACGTTACCAGACAGTATTTGCAGCACACCCCGGCGCAGTCGCGGCACCGACTGCCGGCCTCCATTTTGATCAAGCGATTCTGGATGAGATTAGCGCTAAAGGGGTCAGACAGGCGGCAGTGACACTGCATGTTGGCGCCGGTACTTTCCAGCCGGTACGGGTCGATGATATTACCAGTCATGAAATGCACTATGAATATGTCGAAGTGCCGCAGGCGACCTGCGATGCGATCGCCGCGACCAGGGCGCGCGGAGGGCGGGTGGTGGCGGTTGGCACCACCGTGGTTCGAAGCCTTGAAACCGCAGCAAAAGAGGGCAAGCTTTCACCGTTCTGCGGTGAGACCAACATCTTCATCTATCCCGGTTATCGATTTAACTGTGTTGATGCACTGATGACCAATTTTCATATGCCAGAATCGACACTATTAATGCTGGTGAGCGCCTTTGGTGGCCAGCAAAATATACGGGCTGCTTATCAGCATGCGATTGCTGAACGCTATCGATTCTATAGTTACGGTGATGCGATGTTTATGACGCCATCAAAAGAAGCAGCAGTCGAAGGGACAGAGTAAAAAGATGCAGTTTGATCTCTTGAGTAATGATGGCGCGGCGCGGCGCGGACGTCTGAGTTTTGAGCGAGGCGATGTGGAAACCCCCGCCTTTATGCCGGTGGGCACCTGCGCCACCGTAAAATCGATGACGCCAGAGGCGGTGCGTGAGAGCGGGGCTGATATTATTCTCGGCAACACCTTTCACCTGATGTTACGTCCTGGAACAGAGATTGTGCAGGCGCACGGTGCTCTGCATGATTTTATGAACTGGCCACGCCCAATTCTGACCGACTCCGGCGGCTTTCAGGTCTTTAGTTTAGGCGAGTTACGCAAGATCACGGAGGAGGGGGTGACCTTCCGTTCGCCGGTTAATGGCGACAGGATATTCCTGGGCCCGGAGGAGTCGATCGCAGTGCAGCGCGCACTCGGTTCGGATGTGGTGATGATATTTGATGAATGCACCCCGCACCCCGCCACCGAACTGGAGGCGCGAGCATCGATGGAACTTTCTCTGCGCTGGGCCGCACGCAGTAAAGCCGCCCATGAAGGGGCGGCATCGGCACTATTTGGCATCATTCAGGGCGGTATGTATGAATCATTACGCGACCATTCGCTACAGGGGTTACTCAAAATCGGTTTCGATGGCTACGCTATTGGCGGGCTGTCGGTCGGGGAGCCGAAAGCAGATATGATGCGTATCCTGAGCTACACCACCCCGCAGATGCCGGCGTCGAAACCGCGCTATTTAATGGGCGTCGGAAAACCGGAAGATATCGTCGAGGCCGTGCGTCGTGGTATCGATATGTTCGATTGCGTGATGCCGACGCGTAATGCACGGAATGGGCATCTTTTTGTTCATAGTGGCGTGGTGCGCATTCGAAATGCGCAATATCGTAATGATACCCAGCCGCTTGATCCGCAGTGTGGCTGTTACACCTGCCAGCATTATAGCCGCGCCTATCTGCGGCATCTGGCGGCGACCAACGAGATGCTGGGGGCTACGCTCAATTCGATCCACAACCTGTTTTACTATCAGGAGGTTATGGCGGGTTTGCGGGGTGCAATTGAGGCGGGAGCGCTAGAACAATTTGTCGCGGAATTTTATGCAAAACGCTCGCAAGCTGTGCCGCCTGTGTCATAATGCTGCGCTGTTGAATTAGCAACTGTTCAGCTCACCCTTGATTTGTTCGCTGATAATGTCAAAAGTGTGGCCGAAGGGGTGCCTGTAGTCTCCATTATTACAGGGTACCGACCGAGCACTTTTCTACTCTCGAGCCGGTCAGGTGTAATTTGAGCAGTTACAGGCTGTTTGTTAGCAGATTTGAATTGTATTGATATTTGAACTATTTGATTTTGACAGGAGAGGGGAAAAATGAGCTTTTTTATTAATGATGCGTGGGCCGAAGGCGCGGCAGCTCCAGCGGGTGATGCGGGATTGATGGGCCTGCTGCCATTGATATTGATCTTTATTATTTTTTACTTTTTATTGCTAAGGCCTCAGATCAAGCGGAGCAAAGAGCATCGAACCATGGTGGCGGCGCTGGCGAAAGGAGATGAAGTGGTCACCTCAGGCGGCATACTGGGCAAGATCACCAATGTCGATGAAAGCTTTATCGGGCTGGAGATCGCAAACGGGCTGGAGATCAAGGTTCAGCGCAGTGCCGTTTCATCACTGATGCCAAAAGGCACGATGAAAGGGAAAGCATAGATTTAAGATCTGTTTGAAAGTAAAGGCTAGTTGACGATGAATCAATACCCCGTCTGGAAATATGTTCTGATCGCAGTGGTGATCCTGACCGGCGCGCTTTATGCGCTGCCGAATCTCTATGGTGATGACCCTTCCGTGCAGGTTTCACCACTGCGCGGTGCGCCGATCGATGATGAAAGCAGAATGCGTGTCACAGAATTATTGAAGGGTGAGGGAATCACGTTCAAGTCCTTTGAGAAGGTGCCCCGCGGGATGTTGATACGCTTCAACAATACCGAAGACCAACTGCGTGCAAAAGATCTCATCGACGAAAAGATGGGGGATAACTATGTCTCTGCACTCAACCTCTCACCTGCAACCCCCGCCTGGTTAAGTGCGCTGAATGCAGCGCCGATGTACCTCGGGCTCGATCTGCGGGGGGGAGTCCATTTTCTGATGGAGGTGGATATGGTTGCAGCGATGCGCCAGGCCGGCGAGCGTTATGTCAGTGATCTGCGTTCTATCTTACGCAGTGAAAAGGTGCGCTATCTCTCCATAGCCAAAACCAGCAGTGGCAATGCGGTTGAGATTAAATTTCGCAACGCAAGCGATCGTGATGCCGCCTCTGCGATCATTCGTAAAGAGTATCCCCGGCTGCTGCTCGAGCCGGAAGAGCGCGGGGGCGATGCCTTTCTTATCGTGACGATTAGCGAACAGGAGATTCGTGAAATCAAGAAGATGGCGTTGCAACAGAATGTGATCACACTGCGAAATCGTGTCAATGAACTGGGTGTCGCAGAGCCAGTGGTTCAACAGCAGGGTCAGAACCGTATCGTGGTTCAGCTGCCGGGCATTCAGGACACGGCACGCGCTAAAGAGATTCTTGGTGCGACGGCCACGCTTGAATTCAGAATGGCGGTTGAAAACGCAGATGTCCAGGCGGCACTGGCGGGGCGGCCACCGGTTGGTACCCGCCTCTACAAAGAACGAAACGGCAGCCCTATTCTGCTGAAAAAACGGATTATCGTCACCGGTGATCAGATTATCGATGCCGCCTCAGGTATTGAGCAGCAGAACGGTTCGCCTACCGTCTTTATCTCGCTTGATAGCAAAGGGGCTCGCAAGATGGCCGACACCACCCGCGACAATATCGGAAAACCGATGGCGGTGGTCTTTATCGAAAACAAGGTCGATACCAAACGTATTGATGGTGAGCTGGTCAAGACCAAGAGGAAGATCGAAGAGGTGATCAACGTCGCGGTGATTCGTGACCAGTTCAGCAAACGTTTCCAGATTACCGGGCTTGATAGTACCGATGAAGCACGAGATCTCGCCTTGCTGCTAAGGGCGGGCGCGCTGGCGGCACCGATTGAGATTGTCGAAGAGCGTACCGTTGGGCCGAGCCTGGGTCAGGAAAATATTGACCAGGGCGTCGCTTCAGTTGTTACCGGTTTTATCATTGTCATGATCTTTATGGCAGTGTGGTACCGCATCTTTGGGCTGGTTGCAAACATCGCATTGACCGTGAATCTGGTGATGATTGTAGCGGTCCTTTCGATGCTGCAGGCAACGCTCACCCTACCCGGTATTGCCGGTATTGTGTTGACAGTTGGTATGGCGGTCGATGCCAATGTGCTGATTTTTGAGCGCATCCGGGAGGAGATTCGCAGTGGTAACTCGCCGCAGGCGAGTATTAATGCGGGTTATGACAAGGCGCTTTCGACGATCGCCGACGCCAATATTACAACCTTGATTGCAGCGCTGGTGCTCTACGCTTTTGGTACCGGACCGATTAAGGGGTTTGCGATTACGTTATCGATCGGTATCGTCACCTCAATGTTTACCGCAATCATGGGAACACGCGCCGTTATCAACCTGATTTATGGTGGCCGTAAAATCAAAAAGCTGGCGATCTAGCCGCAACGAATGGATGAGTGATTAGATGAAAATATTTAATAAAGAGCCTTCATTTGATTTTATGGGTAAGCGTAAGCTTGCGTTGATTCTGTCGCTGGTGCTGGTGCTTATCTCCATCGCCTCGCTGGCCACGCGAGGCCTGAACCTTGGGATCGACTTTACCGGCGGTACGCTGATTGAAGTGGGTTATAACAGTACCGTTGATCTTGGCGAGGTGCGCGAGACCCTGGAAGATGCCGGCTATGGTGACGCCATTGCACAGCATTTTGGCACCTCAAAAGATGTGTTGATTCGTGTTCCACCTGTCAATGGAAAGTCTAATGTCGATCTGAGTAGTGATGTGCTGAATGCGTTGCATGCCGGGCCAAATTCGGATGAAGTGGAGATGCGGCGTGTTGAGTTTGTTGGTCCGCAGGTGGGCGATGAGCTGACCGAAGATGGTGGCCTGGCGATGATCTATGCGCTGTTCGGTATTCTTATCTACATCACGTTACGTTTCGAGAAGCGTTTTGCCGTGGGTTCTGTGGTGGCGCTGGTGCATGATGTGGTGATTACGCTAGGGATCTTCTCGATTCTGCAACTTGAGTTTGACCTCACTACACTGGCGGCGATTCTGGCGGTGATCGGTTACTCGCTGAACGACACCATCGTCGTGTTTGATCGTATCCGTGAAAATTTCCGTAAAATGCGTAAGGGGACGCCGGTTGATGTCTCGAATAGATCCATCAATCAGATGCTCTCTCGTACACTGGTGACCTCGCTGACAACCCTCTTTGTGTTGATGGCGCTGTTTGTACTTGGCGGCGAGATTATTCACAGTTTCGCGACGGCGCTAATTATCGGCATTATCGTGGGCACTTACTCATCTGTTTATGTTGCGAGCGCAACCGCGCTGGCGCTGGGTATCAGCAAACAGGATCTGATGCCGGTTAAAAAAGAGGGTGCGGATGATGTTGAAGGGGTAGGTGACCAGCCTTAATGCTGGAGCTGATGAGTGATGACAGCCACCGATTTTTCCAGCACTCCCTGAGGGATGTTCTCAATTATCTGAGTGAGGGTGTTGAGCACATCTCCTAGTTATCTTCCGCCTTTTGTGATGCGTGATGAGATGGCCGGGCGGTTATCTCATCTTTTTCCACTGCTGCAATCTCAATTCGATTACGTCCCAACCGTTTCGCGCGGTAGAGTGCCTTGTCAGCACGCTCAATGAACGATGCCGGTGGCTCTCCCGCAGCATAATGGGCAATACCGGCGGAGAAGGTGGGGATTGGGAAGGTGTTGCCATCATACTGAAAGGTGCACTGGCTGGTCCGTCCACGTACCTTTTCCAGCGCGCGTTGAGCGCCAGCGAGGTCTGTATTGGGCAGGATCACGGCGAACTCTTCACCGCCATACCGCGATGCCAGGTCGTGGTGTCTGAAGCCGGAGAGTGCGCGCTCCGCAAAATTCCGTAACACCTCATCGCCAGCTGTATGGCCGTAGCGGTCATTGATCGCCTTAAATGAATCGAGGTCGATAAGTGCCAGGCAGAGTGGATACTCATAGCGCTGAACACGTGAGACCTCATCTTCAATGCGTTTAAAGAAGGCGCGCCGGTTGGGTAGCTGTGTCAACTCATCGGTTAAACTGAGCGTGTGTGCTTTTTTAAGTTCATCACTCAGTTCCTGACCTTCACTCTCGATAATCTGCAGGAACTTGCTGGCACCGTCGAGCTTTTCAGTCAATGACTCATGGTTTTTTAGCAGGTTAGAGATCTCATTGGCGAGTTCCAGCTTGAGTGTCTGCAACTCGCCAATATTGCTGCTGTTGTTGATGTTGTGGCGTTCAGTATTAAGCGCCCGTCCTAACGCTCTATTTTGCTCAGACACCTCTGTCAGGTGGTGAGAAAGCGCCGCCTGAATCTCTTCCATATGTCTTCTTTTTTTATCCAGGAGCAGGAATTCACTACTGATCTGGGGTCTCTCTCGAGTGGGCATTAGTGGCGCGGGGACGGGTTCCACTTCCGGGACGGGGGGGTCTGATTTTTCTGTGGCCTGCGGTCGATAAGGGCTAGGGCTGGTTGAGCTTCTATCATCTGTTTTATTCGCTACATCTGGGTGCAAACCTCGATTGTCATCAGCAATTTTTGCAAGAACCGCTTTCACTTCATTGAGCTCGGAGAGCGTCGGGCTGGTCTCCAGTCTCAATTTAAGCAGTTCCAGGTGTTTCTGAAGCGGGCTCCCCATGGCTGACTGCTGGTGGCAACATGACAGTAGTGTGGAAAAGAGTGAGCAGTAGGCCTCATGCTGCTGCCGTTGCTCCGCTTCCTGTGCGGCGAGCATGCTCTTAATATGAAGATGCACAATATCAGCACCGGCCTGCTCTTGTCTCGACAGGTCGAGAAGCTTCAGAATCGTTGATGTTGTGCTCTGTTGGGTGAAGGAGGTCATTTAAGTTGTTACTTTTTCTGGGGTCCCTCCCGAACAAAAAGCAGAAATAGTCTCTTGCAAAAATTGTCAATATTATGACTATTATACGCTAAATAGGCGCGGTTTCTGAGATTTTATATTTAATATGTCTGATTTCCTGATTTTGTTTATTTTATATATTAAACAGTAAGTTAGGAATTATATTTGACCTTGTATGTCACCATTTTTCTGTCAGCGCGGCAGGATTATATCGTTCGTTGGTTAACGGTTATCCGTCAATACGAAAGGTGGGTTTATCTATCGATACTATCAGGGAGCGCCTGTTTGCACCGCCTGACGTGTCATGTATGAGGCCTTTGGAGGATTGTTCTTTTTGCCCTCTGGCGGTGTTAAAAGCGTACTCAATCGGTCATTTATAGTTATAAACTCCCTCACTCCGCGCGCTTTTGCCTGGTCAGAGAACAGAACTCCTGTTCGTGCAAAGGTCTCAGTATCTTGATAATGAGTAATTTTTCGTGATCAGGTATCATACCCCGCTTTAGTTTTAATGGTTTTCTGGTGGCGTTAAATGACGGCCACTCGGGCGATTTTGGAGAAAGGAATAGATGTTTACATCGGATATGTCGATTAGCGGGTTTGACGATGAGTTGTTTTTAGCAATGGAGCAAGAGGCGGTTCGTCAGGAGGAGCATATTGAGCTGATTGCTTCTGAGAATTACACCAGTCCTCGCGTGATGGAGGCGCAGGGTTCTGTGCTGACCAACAAGTATGCAGAAGGCTATCCGTTCAAACGCTATTACGGCGGCTGCGAACATGTTGATGTTGTTGAGCAGCTGGCGATTGATCGCCTTAAAACGCTTTTTAATGCCGATTATGCCAATGTGCAGCCGCACTCCGGTTCCCAGGCGAATGCAGCAGTTTATCTGGCGCTGTTGAGCGCGGGTGATACCATTATGGGGATGAGCCTGGCACATGGTGGCCACCTGACTCACGGTTCCAAAGTGAGTTTTTCCGGCAAGATCTTTAATGCAGTGCAGTATGGTCTGAATGAAGAGACGGGCGAGATCGATTACGACCAGGCCGAAGCGCTCGCGCTTGAGCATAAACCCAAAATGGTGATAGCTGGTTTCAGTGCCTACTCACGTGTGGTTGACTGGCAGCGTTTCCGTGATATTGCCGACAAAGTAGGCGCTTATCTGGTGGTCGATATGGCGCATGTCGCGGGGCTGGTGGCGGCGGGCCTCTACCCAAGCCCTGTTGAGATTGCCGATGTCACCACCTCAACCACCCATAAAACACTGCGCGGTCCACGCGGCGGCATCATTCTGGCGAAGAGCAATCCAGAAATTGAGAAAAAACTGAACTCAATGGTTTTTCCGGGTACCCAGGGCGGGCCGCTGATGCATGTCATTGCCGGCAAGGCGGTGGCTTTTAAAGAGGCGTTACTGCCTGAATTTAAGGTCTACCAAACGCAGGTGGTTGCCAATGCGCAGGCGATGGCAGGTGTGATGCAGGCGCGTGGATATAACATCGTCTCGGGCAAGACTGAAAATCACCTCTTTCTGGTTGACCTGATCGATAAAGGGATGACCGGTAAAGAGGCCGATGCAGCGCTGGGGGCAAGCAACATCACGGTCAATAAAAACAGTGTGCCGAATGACCCACAGTCGCCGTTTGTGACCAGTGGTATCCGTATCGGCACGCCAGCCATCACCACGCGCGGCTTTACGGTTGCAGAGTCAGAACAGCTGGCCGGCTGGATTTGCGATGTGCTGGATGACCACCACAATGAAGCGCTGATTAACCGTGTTAAAGGCGAAGTGCTGGCCATCTGCAAACGTTTTCCGGTCTATCAATAGAGCACAGGCGGCAGCGCATTATGCTGCCGCTTGATGTATAGTTCCGATTACTTTCTCGCTACGTTGAGAGCTCCAATATGCACTGCCCATTCTGTGGTGAAGCTGATACCAAAGTGATTGACTCCCGTCTTGCCAGCGATGGTGATGTGGTGCGTCGCCGGCGTGAATGTGTCACCTGTAGCGAGCGCTTCACGACCTTTGAGACAGCGGAGCTTGCACTGCCCCGGATGGTGAAAAATGACGGTACAAGAGAGCCTTTTCACGAGGAGAAACTGCGTGCCGGGGTGTTACGGGCGATGGAAAAACGTCCGGTCAATATTGAGGATATCGATACGGCCATTAACCGCATCAAACATAAACTGCGTGCCAGTGGTGAGCGTGAGCTGCCCTCAAGTCAGCTGGGTGAGTGGGTGATGGCCGAACTGCGGGATCTGGATGAAGTGGCCTATGTCCGCTTTGCTTCGGTCTACCGCAGTTTTCAGGATGTGAATGCCTTTCGCGAAGAGATTGAACGGTTACAGAATGAGTCATCGCCCGAGTTGAAAAAGCGTCAGATAACCTTGTTACCAGGTGAGCGTGATAAAGAGTAGCGTGACTAAGAGCAAAGATGTCGATCATCTTTTTATGGCGCGGGCGATTCAGCTCGCGCAGCGTGGCATCTATACGACCCACCCCAACCCGCGTGTTGGCTGCGTTGTTGTGCGGCAGGATGAAATCGTGGGTGAGGGGTGGCACATGCGTGCTGGTGAGCCGCACGCCGAGGTGCATGCGCTGAACGCCGCGGCTGAGCGCAGCGCTGCAGCAACGGTCTATGTCACGCTTGAACCGTGCAGCCACTTTGGTCGTACCCCCCCCTGTGCCAAAGCACTGGTCAAAGCGGGGGTGAAGCGGGTGGTGGTGGCGATGAGTGATCCGAATCCACAGGTTGCCGGTAAAGGGATCGCCGCACTCAGGGCGGCAGGTATCGAGGTAGCAGAGGGGGTGTTGCAGGCTGAGGCGGCGGCATTGAACCCGGGGTTTATTTCGCGTTTTACGCGCGGTCGCCCATTTGTGCGCTGCAAGCTGGCGATGTCGCTGGATGGACGCACAGCGATGGCGTCGGGTGAGAGTAAATGGATCACCTCAGCAGCAGCGCGCCGCGATGTGCAGCGGCTGCGCGCACGCAGTGATGCCATCATGACCGGCATCGGTACCCTGCTGGCGGATGATCCGCAACTGGATGTCCGTCCCGAAGGGGTTGATGAGCTGCATGTGGTGCTGGCGGGCGAGATCAAACCGCCACTGCGAGTGATTGTCGATTCGACACTGCGTACCCCGCTGGCGAGCCGTACCCTGGGGTTACCGGGTAGAAAACTGATTGCAACGGCGGTCGAGTATTCCGAGATACTCAATGTGTTACAGCAGAAGCGTGTTAATGTGTGTCGCTTTGCGGGGGATGACCAACGGGTCAATCTGCCGCTGTTACTGGACTACCTGGCCGCACTCGAGATCAATGAGTTGATGGTTGAAGCGGGGCCACTGTTAAGTGGCGCAATGTTACAGGCCGGTTTAATCGATGAGCTGGTGCTCTACATGGCACCGCACCTGATGGGTGATCAGGCGCAAGGGTTAATGACCCTGCCGGGTCTTGAACAGATGTCGCAGCGCATAACGCTGGAGACAAAAGAGATACGCGCGGTGGGTGATAACTGGCGAATCACACTTCGGCCGGCGGCATAGAAATGAGAGCGCCCTGTACGGAAACTATTTTCCGAGCAAGGGACTCAAAGCGAATAACGAGGCAGATATGTTTACAGGATTGATAGAGGCGGTCGGTCAGCTCATCTCAGTCGAAAATAGAAGGGGTGAGTCGCGCATGACGTTTGCGGCGACATCACTGGGGCTGAATGATACGCAGCTGGGTGATAGCATCGCGGTCAACGGCGTCTGCCTGACGGTTGTGAGTAAAACAGAGCGCGCGTTTTGCGCCGATGTGTCAGCTGAAACAGTTGCCTGTACAACGCTGGGTGCGCTTCAGGCGGGTAGTCGGGTAAACCTTGAGAAGGCGCTGTTGCCGACGACACGGCTGGGGGGGCATATGGTCAGTGGCCATGTCGATGGGGTGGCAGAGGTCGCCAGCATCAGGCCGCAGAATGAGTCGATTATGATTGCGTTTGAGGTACCACCGCTGCTATCGAAATATATCGCGCCCAAAGGTTCTATCTGTGTCGATGGTGTGAGTCTGACAACCAATGTGGTGAGCGGCAACAGGTTTGAGGTGAACATCATTCCGCACACCCAGCAGCAGACTATTATTGGTGATTACCAGCAGGGGCGTCGAGTCAATATTGAGGTCGATGTGGTGGCGCGTTATCTTGAGCGGCTGCTGCAGGGGGGGCGCCAGGATCAAGCAGAGTCATCATCGATTATCTCTCGCGAATTTCTTCTGTCACAGGGATTTGGTGATTGATGATCAGTTCGCCAGTCAACGGAGTTTAAATTAGATGGCCTTGAGTAGTGCAGAAACGATCATCGAAGAGATCCGCCAGGGGCGTATGGTTGTACTGGTCGATGATGAAGATCGCGAAAATGAAGGTGATCTGGTAATGGCGGCGACCGCAGTCACGGCAGACGCAATCAATTTTATGGCGCGATATGGCCGTGGCCTGATCTGCCTGACATTAACACGCAGCCGCTGCAACCAGCTCAATTTACCGTTGATGGTGAGTGGTACCCATAGTAATCACGCAACTAACTTCACAGTTTCAATCGAGGCGGCGGAAGGGGTTACCACCGGTATTTCAGCCGCTGACCGTGCGACCACCGTGCTGGCGGCGGTAAAAGCCGATGCAAGTGCCGATGACATCACCCAGCCGGGTCATATTTTTCCATTGATGGCGCAGGATGGCGGGGTACTGACCCGCGCCGGTCATACCGAAGCGGGGTGTGATCTCGCGCGTCTGGCAGGGCTGGAGCCGGCCAGTGTGATTGTCGAAATTCTCAGTGAAGATGGCACCATGGCGCGCCGCCCTGAACTGGAGCTGTTTGCACAGGAGCACGGCTTGAAAATGGGGGCGATTGCCGACCTGATTCACTACCGGGTGCAGCATGAAAAGACAGTGGAACGTGTCGCTGAATGTACTCTCTCCACACGGTATGGTACTTTTAGACTGCTCTCCTATCAGGATGTGGTGGATGGACAGCTACATCTGGCGCTGATTTACGGTGAACCCCAGTTAGACAAGCCGGTGCTGGTGCGTGTTCACCTCGAAGATCATCTTGCCGATATGTTGTGTGCAGATCGCCTTGATGGTGCCTGGCCACTGCAGGCAGCGATGGCGCGTGTCGTAAAAGAGGGGGCTGGTGTGATCGTGATCCTCAGAAAAGTGCTCGATGCCAGTGCAACCATTCGACAGGTGATGGATTACCAGTTACGTGAGCGAGGTATTAACCAGCCGCAGCCGGCGCATGGAAATGAACTGCGAACCTATGGGGTTGGCGCACAGATCCTGCTGGATGTTGGGGTTCACGAGATGCGTGTGCTGGGGCAGCCGAAGCGCCTGCACGGCCTCTCTGGGTTTGGTCTGGAGATAGTAGAATATGTGTCGTGTCATTAAGTTTATAATCTCGATGGCGCGGTTAATAAAATTTTGTTGTGAGTAATGAATATGACGATTAAAACCTTTGAAGGTGATCTCAGCGTGGCAAACAGACGTTTTGTGATTGTGGCCGCCAAGTTTAATAGCTTCATTGTTGACCAGCTGGTAAAAGGTGCGCTGGCCACTCTTAAACAGCACGGCGTGGCGGATGAAAACATCGATATCGTTCAGGTCCCCGGCGCTTTTGAACTCCCCGTCGTGGTTAAAAAGGTTGCGGCAAGCAAACGTTACGATGCGGTGATTACCGTTGGTGCTGTTATCCGGGGCGGAACGCCTCATTTTGATTACGTTGCAGGTGAATGTGTCAAAGGCATTTCATCGACGGCACTGGCGTATGATATTCCCGTGGCCTTTGGTGTCCTGACGGTTGATACCATCGAACAGGCGATTGAACGTGCCGGTACCAAGGCGGGAAACAAAGGGGCAGAAGCTGCCATCGCCGCCATTGAAATGGCGAGTCTTATGCAGGTGTTAGACGCATAATTTTTTAGTTTTTATTGTTGTAAAAGGTATTATGAGTCGAACACGTAGTCAGGCGCGCCGTTGTGCGGTGCAGGCGTTATATCAGTGGCAGTTGAGTGCGACGGATGTTGCAGAGGTCGCCGCGCAGATTCTGGAAGATAAAGATAGCAAAAAGGTCGATGCAAGCTATTTTCGTGGCTTGCTGAGTGGTGTCGTGAAGCAGGTCGATACGATCGATGCGCTACTGGCCCCTGCATTAGATCGCTCTATTGAGAGCCTCGACCCAGTTGAGCTGGCGATCATGCGGCTGGGAGTTTATGAGCTTCACTATCACATCGAAGTGCCTTATCGAGTGGTGATCAATGAAGCGGTTGAGCTGGCCAAAACCTTCGGTGCCGACCAGGGCCATAAATATGTGAATGGCGTACTGGATAAACTGGCCGCTACGCTTCGCACGGCTGAGTTCAAGCAGAAGAGGTCATCCAGGTAGCGACTCATAGCGATATCAGTTTGTTCATCTGATGAATATCGATGCGGAAGTCTCGCTTATGTCCGTAATGGAATTTGAATTGATCGAGCGTTATTTCAGCGCAGTTGGTTGTCCGCGTGGTGATGTGGTGCTGGGTGTGGGTGATGATGCGGCGATTCTTTCACCGCCTGCGGGGCATGAGCTGGTTGTATCAACAGACACTCTGGTCTCTGGTGTTCACTTTTTTCCTGACGTCTCCCCTTACTCGCTGGGGCATAAAGCACTCGCCGTTAACCTGAGTGACCTCGCTGCGATGGGTGCCAGCCCAGCCTGGGTGACACTTGCACTGACGCTACCGGATGTTGACGAAGCGTGGCTGCGCGAGTTTAGCGCCGGTTTTTCAGCGTTAGCCGCTCGTCACGGAGTGCAGTTAATCGGTGGCGACACCACCAGCGGTCCACTCTCGATTAGCGTGCAGGCGCTGGGTTTTGTCGAGCAAGGGCGGGCGTGGCGGCGCGATGGCGCGAAGGTTGGTGATCTGATCTATGTCACAGGTACACTCGGCGACGCCGGGCTGGCACTGCAGGCAAGGGAGCAATCCTTACCATTCCCTCCGCGCTATTGTGATGAGTTGTTGGCTCGCCTGGAGAAACCGACGCCGAGAGTGGAAGAGGCGCGGTCGCTCCGTGGTCTGGTGAACGCCGCGATCGATCTATCGGATGGGTTGCTGAGTGATCTTGGCCATATCCTGAAAGCGAGTAAGGTGGGTGGCCAGATTAAGCTGGATGCGCTGCCGCTCTCATCGGCCTTTCGTATGTGTCGAACAGATAAAGTGGCGCAATCACTTTGCGACAAAACCTGGCAGGTGTTGCCGCTCTCAGCGGGGGACGACTATGAGCTCTGCTTTACAATCAGTGCGGAGAAGCGGGCGGCACTGCAACGGCGGCTATCGCAGCAGGGGGTTGTTGCACAGTGTATTGGGGTGATCGATGAAGGGCCAGGGCTACGCTGCGTGCAGAAAAATGGTGAGCTGATTCAAATAGAACAACCGGGTTATGAGCATTTCCGATGAGCAAGATAAATAGAAGACTGCTGTTATCGGATCTGAAAGATCCGGTTAATTTTATCGCCCTTGGTTTCGGCGCAGGATTATCAAAATATGCGCCGGGGACAGTGGGCACATTGGTTGCGGTACCACTTTATCTGTTATTAGAGCCGCTTCCGTTGCTCGCCTATGTTGTGATCTCAATTGCAGTGACGCTAGTCGGCATCTGGCTCTGTGATCACTCAGCGAAAACCCTTGGGGTTCATGACCACCCCGGCATAGTGTGGGACGAAATCGCAGGCTATCTGCTCACCATGATCGCCGCGCCATCTGGATGGCAGTGGGTCGTGCTAGGGTTTATCCTTTTTCGCCTGTTTGATATCTGGAAGCCGTGGCCGATCAAAGTGATCGACCGCAAGGTGGATGGCGGCCTTGGAATCATGCTGGACGATGTGGTTGCCGCGCTGTTCGCCTGGCTGGTGCTGCACATGGTCGCACTGTTTGTCGGCTAACTCACATTGGACTGATTAGTCCGGGGAAGACTCCACGATGAACCCTGGAGCCACTGAGAAAACTCACTGGTTGAGAGCGCCGGGGTGATGTAGTTGCCCTGCGCCATGTCGCACCCCATTCGGTTGAGTATCTCCCAGATCTCTGGTGACTCAACCCCCTCTGCAATCACCTTACGCCCCATGTTATGTGCAAGATCAATGGTTGAACGAACGATGATATAGTCATCTTTGTCGCTGATCATGTCGATCACAAATGATTTATCAATCTTAATCTCATCCATCGGGAGCTGTTTAAGATAGGCGAGTGAAGAGTAGCCGGTTCCAAAGTCATCGATGGAGAGGTTGACCCCCATTTCGGAGAGCTCGCCCAGGATCTTCATCGCACAGACAGGGTCTGACATGATGGCGCTTTCAGTGATCTCAAGTACCAGATAGCCTGGATCAACTTCACAATCGAGGCAGGTCGTTTTGATGTGGTCGATCAGCTGCGGATCATGGAGATTGTGGGTTGATAAATTCACCGCAACCTTGAGTTTGTGCCCCATGTGATGCCATTCACGGCAGGTGCTCAGAGCGGCATGTATGACCCAGAGCGTGAGCGGCTTGATCAGCCCGGTATGTTCCGATAGCGAAATAAAGTGGTCCGGGGTCATCAAGCCAAAACGGGGGTGCTGCCAGCGCACTAGCGCTTCAACCTCGGCGACGTTACCGCTCTTGAAGTCTATCTTCGGCTGGTAGTGGAGCAGTAGTTCATCGTTGTCGATGGCGTGTCGAAGCTCGGTGGTGAGTGCCAGGCGGTCACGGCTATGCTGGTCTAAAGATGAATCGTAGAAGGTGAAGTTACCACTATTGTTATTTTTGGTGACATACATCGCAACATCAGCATGGCGCATCAGTGTCGAAGTGTCGGTGCCGTGCTCAGGAAATAGCGCAACCCCAATACTGGCGCCGACATGAAACGCCTGCTCTTCAAGAAGGAAGGGCTGGTCGATGGCATGAATAATCGCTTTGGCGATGGTGGTCGGTTCTCTGGTGCCCTCAACAGCGGGCAGCAGTATTGCAAACTCATCACCACCAAGGCGTGCAACAGTGCTGGACTGATGCAGCACTTCACGCATGCGGTTAGCAACCTGCTGCAGGATGATGTCACCATAGTGATGGCCAAGGGTGTCGTTGATCTCTTTAAAGCGATCAAGGTCGATCATAAAGAGCGCGAGTTTACTCTCGCTACGCTGGTTTGCAAGGATCGCCTGGTTAAGACGGTCCAGCAGCAGGACACGGTTTGGCAGATCAGTGAGAGAGTCATGCAGTGCCTGGTGTTCTAGCTCCTCATTTGCCGCGGCCAGTTCACTGGTGCGTACGATCACGCGGCGTTCAAGCTCGTTGTGCAGCTGTAAAAGTTGCTGCTCGGCGTTCTTCCGGGCGGTGATATCGTGAGTGACGTAGATGTAATGTGTTTGCTGATTGACAATCATTTTGCTAATGGCGACTTCTAGCGGAAAGATTGCGCCACTTTTACGGTATCCCTCAGTTTCCTGAAGACCCTGGGGTGGGGTCGCAAAGCTGCTTTCACTGCTGCTGGAAGAGGGTTCTATTTCAAGCAGAGCGCTCACGTCCAGCAGAACATTGATGTGTTCATCAATCAGTTCACCCTTGGTGTAGTCAAAGAGATTGATAGCCGCAGGGTTGAGTGACTCAATCATGCCATTGGTATTGGTGATGATGATGCCGTCAACAACATTATCCATCACCGAGCGCAGGTGCGCTTCTCGTGCTATGGAATCCTGGCTATGCTGGATGAGCGCCTTTTTCATTGTTTCAAGGTTATCAGTCAGGCTGGCCACTTCCGAGATGGAAGAGGTGACGTTGAGCTGTTTGTCGGTATTGCCATGAGCGATCGCGCGTGCATCGTCGCGCAGCTTTCGAATCGGCCGCGTGAGTTGTTGTCCAAGCAGGCCGGAAAGTATCAATGTGATCAGAATATAGGCGCAGGCGAGTAGAATGCTGGCCAGGTAGGTGTTCTGAATCTGTGTTGCAATCGGGGTTTCATCGAAGCTGATCTGCAGCGTTGCTGGGAGCCCCTCACGGGTGGTTAGCGGGGTGGCGACATGGAAAATATTATCCTTGTGCTGCTCAAAGAAACGATCCTCTTTAAAAGGTGGTAACGCATGAGAGGTAGGCTGGCTCTGAATGACCGTGCCGTTCTCATAAAGCAGCTGGGCGGAGATAATTTGGTTGCTATTAACCGCTTCATTGAGCAGGTTCTGAATGTTCTGCTGGCTAATGTTATGAGCGATGATGTTGGCCAGCAGTTCCGATTTTGCATGAACCTGCTCAATGAAGCGGGTTTTGTAACCATCAGTAACAATAACGTTGATGCCAATGAAGAGTATGGGAATTAGAATGGAGTGAATCAGTAGCTCGCCCATCACCATGCGTCCGGTGAGGGTGCGAATAAAGTTATTTATTCGATTTAGCCTGATCATGCAAAGGTCTCTATTAGCCTGTCTTAAGACAGAAAATAACGCATAATCACATATAAAGCTTATTTAGCCAAATAGCAAACAGGATATTATCGGTTTTCGTTCACCTTTAGCAAGCAGGTAAGCCCTACGCTTTGATCGGGCGGGCAATGCCAGGGGAGGTTTTCTCTATTTCACTTTCTCAATCAACGCGTAGGCAGAGTGGTTGTGGATCGACTCAAAGTTCTCTGATTCTAGCGTATAAGCGGTGATGCGCTCATCGGCATTCAGGCGCGCTGCAACATCGCGCACCATGTCTTCAACAAATTTCGGGTTGTCGTAGGCGCGTTCAGTTACAAACTTTTCATCGGGGCGTTTCAGTAGACCAAAGATTTCACACGAGGCCTCCTGTTCGACGATATCGATCAGGTCTTCAATCCACACAAAGCCTTCGGTGCGCGCAGTGACGGTCACATGTGATCGCTGATTGTGTGCACCATAATCTGAAATCTCTTTGGAGCAGGGGCAGAGGCTGGTAACAGGCACGACGACTTTAATCGTCATCACTGTTTTTCCACCGGTGATTTCACCAATCAGGGTGACATCATAGTCGAGCAGGCTCTTGACCTTGCTGATCGGCGCCTCTTTATTGATGAAGTAGGGGAAGCTCATTTCGATATGGCCAGACTCCGCATCCAGCAGTGTTGCCATGTTAACCATGATCTCATCAAACGACTCAACACTGATCTCACGCTCATTTGAATTGAGCAGTTTTACGAAGCGGGACATATGCGTCCCTTTAAAATTGTGTGGCAGATCGACATACATGTTGAATGTGGCGATGGTGTGCTGCTCGCCTTCGCTGCGATCTTTTACCCGCACCGGGTGGCGGATATCTTTAATGCCGACTTTATTGATCGGAATCTGGCGGTTGTCCGGATTGTTCTGTACATCTGCGATCTGTGTGGTGTCGTTCATTACGCTTCATCCTCAGAATAACGCACACAGGCGCGTTCGGTTTCCCATAATGTGATCGCGCTAACCCGCAGCACCTCGCTGTTCAGTTTTTCTGACAGTCCCTGATAAAGAAAGGCCGCGATATTTTCTGCTGTTGGGTTGATCTTATCAAACGGTGGCACCTCATTGAGGTAACGGTGATCCAGTTGATCTGCCAGCGCATTGGTCTCTTTTTTGATGGTCTTAAAGTCGATGCCGATGCCAAGCTCATCGAGCTTGCTGCAGACCACCTCGGCTTCCACCTTCCAGTTGTGGCCGTGCAGACGGCAGCAGTCGCCGGGGTAGTTGCGCAGCGAATGTGCAGCGGCGAAGTCGGTAATAATCTTGAGCGTGTAACGAGCGGGCATGTTTATAATCTTGACTGAATTAGTAGGGATTGGTGCGAGCGGCTATTGTATTGCAAGACGCCTGTTGATGAAAGTGATTTACGGCGTTGATGATCCCTTCCTGGCCGAGGCCGTAGGCTTCCAGTAGCGATTCGTGCTCGCCCTGTTCCCAGTATTCATCGGGCAGCCCGAGGTTGATGAGTGCTCTTGTGATGTTGTGCGCGACCAGCACCTCATTCACCGCGCTGCCCGCGCCCCCCATCACGACATTTTCTTCGATGGTCAGCAGCAGCTCGTGGCTGCTGGCCATTGTCACAATCAGCGCCTCATCGATCGGTTTGACAAAGCGCATATCGACCACGGTCGCGTTGAGTTCATCCGCTGCCGCAAGTGCGGCCTGTACGCGACTGCCGAAGGCGAGAATAGCGACAGCGCTTCCCTGACGCAGGATGCGCCCTTTACCCAGCTCAAGCGGCTCCATTTTCTTTTCAACTGTAGTGCCGGGGCCGCGACCGCGTGGATAGCGCACCGCAGTGGGGCCGTTGTGTCTGACCGCTGTATAGAGCATCTGACGGCATTCATTTTCATCACTCGGCGCCATGACCACCATGTTGGGGATACAGCGCAGATAGCTGAGATCGAAGCTGCCCGCGTGGGTCGCGCCATCAGCACCGACCAGTCCCGCACGGTCGATCGCAAAGATCACCGGCAGGTTCTGAATCGCGACATCATGAATGAGCTGATCATAGGCGCGTTGTAGAAAGGTTGAGTAGATGGCGACCACCGGTTTGATGCCGTCACAGGCGAGTCCGGCGGCGAGGGTGACGGCGTGCTGTTCCGCGATGCCGACATCATAAAAACGGTCGGCAAAGAGACGAGAGAACTTCACCATGCCGGAGCCTTCGCACATCGCAGGGGTGATCGCAATGAGGTTCGGTTCCTCTTTCGCCATGTCGCATAACCACTCGCCAAAAACTTCGGTGTAGCTGGGGCCGCTGGCCTGACTCGGGTGCATCCTGCCGTTGCTGGGATCAAAAGGGGTCACACCGTGATAGGTGCAGGGGTTCTCTTCGGCCGGTTGATAGCCGCGCCCTTTTTTAGTCACCACATGGAGAAACTGCGGCCCCTTATGCTGCTGCAGGTTTTGCAGGGTGGTGATCAGGGTTGGAATATCATGTCCATCAACCGGGCCGTAGTAGTGAAAACCCAGCTCTTCAAACAGTGTGCCGGGGATCACCATCCCTTTCATATGCTCTTCGGCACGACGCGCCAGTTCACGCATCGGTGGCACAACGCTAAGCACCTTTTTGCCGCTTTCGCGCACCGAGGTGTAGAGTTTGCCGGAGAGCAGCTTGGCAAGGTAGTTAGACATGCCGCCGACATTGGGCGAGATCGACATCTCGTTATCATTGAGGATCACCAGCAGGTCATTGTCGAGATGTCCCGCGTGGTTGAGTGCCTCAAAGGCCATCCCGGCGGTCATCGCACCATCGCCAATGATGGCAACGGCTTTACGGTGGCTGCCGCTCTTCTGCGCGGCAATTGCCATCCCCAGCGCTGCACTGATTGAGGTGCTGGAGTGGCCGACACCAAAGGTGTCATATTCGCTCTCATCTCGCTTGATAAAACCGCACAGGCCGTCTTTTTTGCGCAGCGTATCCATGCGCTCACGTCGTCCGGTGAGGATCTTGTGTGGGTAGGCCTGGTGGCCGACATCCCACACCAGACGGTCGTCGGGGGTGTTGTAGACATAATGGAGTGCCACAGTCAGCTCAACCGTGCCGAGGCTTGATGAGAGGTGCCCACCCGTTTTAGAGACCGACTGGATCAGAAAGTTGCGCAGCTCGTGCGCCAACGGCTCCAGCTCTGTTTCGGCAAGCTGGCGCAGGTCTGCGGGGGAATCGATTTTATGTAGCAGTGGGTATCGCTTTTCAGTGGTTGTCATCGAGCTTTAATCGGCTGTTTTTTTACGCAATCGCGCAATATAGCACAGAAAACGGCGGCTCTGGCGGTCAGCGTGGCTTTTTTAGCGGGGAATTAGGTCCGAGTTGATTGCTTTTGTTAGCTGATTTATTGCAATCTACGGAATCAAATAGAAGTTGAATTACAACAACTTCAGTATATTTATGAATCCTGCCTTACACTTCTGAATACAATCTCTTTCTTCTGAACAAGACATCCACTCCCCGCTGGGGTAAGCAGCCATTTTACCCCCCCCTTTTCACTAAACCCTGACACTGACTTATTAATTTCTCCTTTAAACTCAGCCTTACTCATGTAATCATTTTTTGTAGTAGCGAGGCAGCTCTTAGGTGAATAAAAGGTTCTAGTATAAACAAATGAGCATTGACCATCTTTAGTTGGCGCCACCGTAAAATCAACAAGCTGAATACCGTCACCGTAAGTCAATTCTAAGGTTGAATTAAATATCTGTTCATCTGGGTTTTCTCTTGCCCAAAACGACCATGAACCATAACTTACTTTTTTTCCAAAAAAGTCCTCAATGTCAGAAACTGTTGATAGGCAGCTCCGATAACCAACATCTTTTGCTATATCCTTGACTTGATCATTCGCGTTCACATTCACAGAAAACGCAAAAACACCAATAACATATAGTAATTTACTCATTCTTCACCCCCTAATATCTCATTTTAGTTATTATTAGTTTCATGCTTTCAATGCTATTGGTTCTATTTTAAGCGCTTCGGTCATACCGCTATTTTCAGCTAACTAGGGCGCTGCACGATATATGCTGAGATCCAGCGTAACGGATCTGCCTCGTGCCCCAATGTGGCGAGATTATCCAGCGCGGCCTCGTGGAGCTGTTCCGCCTTCCGCTTTGCACCATCCATTCCCAGCAGGGCAGGGTAGGTGGGTTTGTTGCGTGCGATGTCGGCCCCCTGGTTTTTCCCCAGGATGTCGGTTGGTGCCTCGATATCGAGGATATCGTCGCGGATCTGAAAGGCGAGTCCGATATTGGCAGCGTAGTGGTCGAGGCGGGTGAGTAGCGCCTCATCGCAATCTGGCGCACTTAATGCGCCCAGCCGCACACTGGCGCGGATCAGCGCGCCGGTCTTTTGTGAATGCATGTATTGCAGTGACTCAAGGGTAAAGTCATCTCCTTTACCATCGGCTTCAAGATCGATCGCCTGTCCGCCCGCCATCCCAAGGGAGCCGCTGGCATCAGCCAGGGTTGCGACCATTTTTACCCGCAGTTCAGCGCCTACCTTAATTGAGGTATCGACTGCAAGAATATGAAATGCCAGGGATTGTAGTGCGTCACCAACCAGTACGGCAGTCGCCTCATCAAACGCCCTGTGGCAGGTGGGTTTGCCGCGGCGCAGATCATCGTCATCCATCGCCGGCAGGTCATCATGCACCAGTGAGTAGCTGTGGATCAGCTCGATCGCGCAGGCGGGGCCGTCGAGTGCCGCTGCCGTCACCCCCAACGCCTGGCCGGTGGCGTAGACCAGCAGCGGCCGCACATACTTGCCGCCCGAGAGCGCCGAGTAACGCATCGCCCGGTGGAGGGTTTCAGGCTGACGATCTTCAGGCGGCAGCCAGCGTTCAAGCGCGGCCTGCACCTGCGCTCTGCTCTGAGACAGAAGTGTTTTAAAGGCTGTACTATTTTCTGTGCGCTGTTCCATGCTCTTCTCCGGGCGAGGGTCGGGGCTGGAATCAGTCACGGTCGGAATCAAACGGCTGGGTGGTCGCATCGGCGCTGTTTTGCAGCAGAATCTCCACTTTCTGTTCGGCAGCCTTTAGCGCCTCCTGGCAGGTACGGGTGAGTAGAATGCCGCGCTCAAAGTGCTGCAGTGACTCTTCCAGCGTGATATCCCCCGCCTCCATCTGCTCTACCAGGGTTTCAAGTTCTTCAAGGGCGGCCTCAAAGTCGGGCGAGGAATTTTTTTTACTGCGTTTTTTTTTGACCAAGTCCGGCTCCCTAACTGCGTCGCTGATTATCAATGCCGGGCTGGATTCTACTATAAAAATGTCCGGCCGACATAGGGGGGAGATCGTGCTTTGTGTTCGCTGCCAGCTTGGTGCTAGACTCCATGCCCTTCTGCAGGCGTACAAAATTTGCCGAGATTAACGGACAACTGAACGGGAACAGGAAACAGGAACATCCATGAGTAGAGATTATGATGCCTCATCGATTGAGGTATTAACCGGTCTGGAGCCGGTACGTAAACGTCCCGGTATGTATACCGACACCACGCGCCCCAACCACCTGGCACAGGAGGTGATCGATAACAGTGTCGATGAGGCGGTCGCGGGTCACGCCAGAACGCTTTCGGTCACACTTTATAAAGATGGTTCACTGGAAGTTGAGGATGATGGCCGCGGCATGCCGGTTGATCAACACCCGGTAGAGAAGGTGCCGGGTGTCGAAGTGATCATGACCAAGCTGCATGCGGGAGGTAAGTTCTCGAACAAAAATTATCAATTCTCTGGCGGCCTGCACGGCGTCGGCGTTTCGGTAGTGAATGCGCTCTCTAAGCGTGTTGATGTAAAGATAAAGCGCAATGGAAAAGTGCACACCATGGCGTTTGAAAATGGTAATAAGGTTGAAGAGCTGAAGGTGGTCGGCACCGTTGGTAAAAAGAATAGCGGTACTTCAATCCGCTTCTGGCCAGATGGCCACTATTTCGATTCGGCAAAGATTTCGGTTTCACGCTTGCGCCATGTACTACGGGCAAAAGCGGTGTTGTGCCCTGGCCTGCATGTCTCTTTCTTTGATGAAAAGGCCAACAGCAGTGAAGCGTGGTACTTCGAAGATGGTCTGCGCGATTACCTCAATGAGGCCGTTAAAGGTTACACCCTGCTGCCGGATGAACTTCTGATCGGCAATGCTGCCTCTGAACGTGAAGTGGCCGACTGGGCTGTGGTGTGGCTGCCGGAGGGCGGTGAGCTGGTGACGGAGAGTTATGTCAACCTGATTCCTACCGGGCAGGGCGGTACCCATGTGAATGGTCTGCGTGCCGGGCTGACCGATGCGATCCGTGAGTTTTGTGAATACCGTAATCTGTTGCCGCGCGGAGTAAAGCTTGCGCCGGACGATGTGTGGGAACGCTGCGCCTATGTGCTGTCGGTAAAGCTGGAAGATCCACAGTTTAGCGGGCAGACCAAAGAGCGGCTGTCATCGCGTGAATGTGCTGCGTTTGTCTCAGGTGTCGTAAAAGACGCCTTTAGCCTCTGGCTCAATCAACACACCGACGCCGGTGAGCAGATTGCGATGCTGGCGATCAGTAACGCTCAGTCTCGTATGCGCGCTGGTAAAAAGGTGGTGCGTAAAAAGATCACCACCGGTCCGGCACTGCCGGGAAAACTGGCGGACTGCAGTTCGCAGGATCTTGCGCGTACCGAACTTTTTCTGGTGGAAGGTGACTCAGCGGGCGGTTCTGCCAAACAGGCGAGAGATCGCAGTTTTCAGGCGATCATGCCGTTGCGCGGAAAGATCCTCAACACCTGGGAAGTGGAATCGGCCGAGGTGCTGGGGTCGCAGGAGGTGCATGATGTCTCGGTGGCGATCGGCGTTGAGCCGGGTTCCGATAATCTAAAAGGGCTGCGTTACGGTAAAGTCTGTATTTTAGCGGATGCCGATTCTGATGGACTGCATATCGCCACCCTGCTTTGCGCACTATTTTTAAGGCACTTTCGCCCGCTGGTCGAGGCGGGGCATGTTTATGTTGCGATGCCGCCGCTTTATCGGATCGATGTCGGTAAGCATGTCTTTTATGCCCTCGATGATGACGAGCAGCGCGGTGTGTTGAGTCGCATCGAGGCGGAAAAACTGAAAGGTAAAATCAACGTGCAGCGCTTTAAAGGGCTGGGTGAGATGAACCCGCTGCAGCTGCGTGAAACAACGATCGACCCCGATACCCGGCGACTGGTTCAGCTGGTGCTTGATAGCGGCGACGACACCTATCAGATGATGGATATGCTGCTGGCCAAAAAGCGCGCGGCTGATCGACGTGGCTGGCTGGAGAGTAAGGGCGATCTCGCAGAAGTTTAATCGTCATCCGTGAGCAAATAAAAAAGCAGCCAGATGAGGCTGCTTTTTTTGTCTGTCAACACAGGGTTAACAGGCCCTGGTTTTAGAAGCTATAAACCAGAGATACAGCGGTTTCAGTATCGACCTTCTTCTTCTGTGCTGGCACTTTAGAGGTGTGTTTTGCAGTGAAGGTGAACTTCATTGCCAGGTCCTTAATGATCTGAGACTTTAGCCCTGTGACAGACTTTGTGATTGTGATGTCCTGGCCGATTTCAGTGAAGAGCTCTTCAGTGAAAAGTGATGTTGGGCTGATATTCCATTCAAGGTTGCCGGATAGATAGAGGATGCCTTCATTATTTCTTGAAGCGTTTTCGGCTTTGCTCTGACGCATGCCTGGGGCACCTTCAACGCTGAGTCTGAGTGCTGACTCCTGGATAAGATGGCGTCCATAACCGATGGTCTCAGTGGCCTGGTAATCAAAGCCACTAAAGCGGTCGTCTTCATAACTAAAGCGGCCAAAGGCATAGCTAGCCGCATCGATCTTGTAGTCAGATTTAGCAACTAGCACATAACGTTCCGCAGTGCTTGCCCCTTCGTTACTGCTGTTCAGTGTGTTAAACAGGAGCAGATGTTTCCACTGCTCACGTTCATTTTCCAGCTTCGTATTGAGATGGATGGTGCTCGTGTCGGTGTTACCGCTAGTGCTGACGATTCCCAGCTCGGCCTCACCATTCCACTTGCTGCCACCATCGGCAGCGTAGAGCGGCGCGGCAATGAAGAGGGTGGCCAGGAGCGCTGTTTTTTCTGTATTTAACATATGATTTCCTGAATATTTATCTTTAAAAGTTGAGAGAAATCTACGCCAAAATGGACAAAACTTCAAGGCGTTAGGAAAGCGGTGAATGGTGTCCTTCAAATATGGGGAGTGTTACTTAGTGATTGGCTGCGTATAATGAAGCCAATTTTGAATTTGAGTAACAATTAAGTGGGTTGTACGATAAATGAGTGATATCCAGGGACGCGAAGACGACGGCATCGAGCGGATGCCGCTCAAAACCTTTACCGAGAAGGCCTATCTCGACTATTCAATGTATGTGATCCTTGATCGTGCATTGCCGAATATTGGGGATGGGATGAAGCCGGTGCAGCGGCGCATCGTCTATGCGATGTCTGAGCTGGGGCTGTCGGCGACGGCCAAGTTTAAGAAGTCGGCACGTACCGTTGGTGATGTGCTGGGTAAATTTCATCCGCACGGTGATTCGGCCTGTTACGAGGCGATGGTGCTGATGGCGCAGCCGTTCTCAACCCGTTACCCCTTTATCGATGGTCAGGGTAACTGGGGCTCGACCGATGATCCCAAATCATTCGCTGCGATGCGTTACACCGAATCGCGCATGACCCGATATTCAGAGCTGATGCTCTCTGAGGTTGGGCTGGGGACGGTTGAGTGGGTACCTAACTTCGATGGCACCATTGATGAGCCTTCGGTGCTGCCGGCGCGTGTGCCGAATGTTCTGTTAAACGGTACGACCGGCATCGCAGTGGGCATGGCGACCGATATCCCGCCGCACAACATGCGTGAAGTGGTGAGCGGCTGTGTGCGATTGCTGGATGAACCGAAGGCTGATCTGGCCGCGCTGTGTGAACATATCAAAGGGCCTGACTTTCCAACCGATGCTGAGATCATCACATCGAAGGCCGATATTCTTAAGATGTATGAGAGCGGCAACGGCAGTGTGCGCATGCGTGCGGTCTATGAACGTGAGGAGGGCGATATCATTATCACTGCGCTGCCTCATCATGTGTCGGGTGCCCGGGTGCTGGAACAGATTGCAAACCAGATGACGGCAAAGAAACTGCCAATGGTGGAGGATCTGCGGGATGAGTCGGATCATGAAAACCCCACACGTCTTGTGATCACCCCGCGTTCGAATCGGGTTGATGTTGAAGCGTTGATGTTGCACCTGTTTGCCACCACGGATCTTGAGCGCACCTATCGAGCCAATTTTAATATCATCGGCATTGACGGCAAACCACAGGTCAAAGATCTGCGCTCAATGTTAAAAGAGTGGCTGGTCTTTAGAACAGAAACGGTGCGCAAACGGCTGCAATACAGGCTCGATAAAGTAAATCGTCGTCTGCATCTGTTGGATGGCCTGCTGGTTGCCTTCCTCAATCTGGATGAGGTGATCCAGATTATCCGCAGCGAAGAGAAACCTAAACAGGTGTTGATGAAACGTTTTGCTCTGACTGAAGAGCAGACCGATTACATCCTCGATACCAAGCTACGTCAACTGGCGCGCCTGGAGGAGATGAAGATTCGTGCCGAGCAGGAGGCGCTGGCAAAAGAGCGTGAGAGTCTGGAGAAAACCCTCGGCTCAAAGGCGCGCTTGAAAACGTTGATTAGAAAAGAGCTGATCGCCGATGCTGAGGCGTATGGTGATGAGCGTCGTTCACCGATAGTAGAACGCGATGCCGCTGCCGCGATGGATGAAACCGCACTGACACCAGCCGAGCCGGTCACCGTGATTCTCTCTGAAAAAGGGTGGGTACGCTCTGCCAAAGGGCATGAGATGGACCCCACTTCGATCGCCTATAAATCGGGTGATAACTTCGCTTCGGCGGCGCGTGGCCGCAGCAATCAGTCATCGATCTTTATCGATAGTACCGGGCGCTGTTACGCCTTGCTGGCGCACACCCTGCCGTCGGCGCGTGGTCATGGCGAACCACTCGGTGGTCGCCTCAATCCACCCGATGGCGCCAGTTTTAAAGGGGTGATGATGGGGGGGGCGGAGGACCGATACCTGATCGCCTCTGATGCCGGTTATGGATTCGTATCGAAAATCAGCGCCATGGTGACCAAAAACAAAGCGGGCAAGGCGCTGTTGTCACTACCACAGGGGGCGCAGGTGTTACCTCCCGCGCCGGTACGCAGTATCACAACGGACCTTGTTGTCACCATCACCAGTGAAGGGCGGATGCTGGTGACCCCACTCAGAGAGCTACCGGAACTCGCGCGAGGGAAAGGAATTAAAGTGATCGGCATTCCTTCTAAACGTGTTGCAGCGCGAGAAGAGTATGTGGTTGCGATGACCATTGTGCCCGAGAAAGCGACGCTGATTGTCTATTCCGGACAGCGCCATCTCAACCTCAAGGCGAAAGAGCTGGCGGCTTATGAAGGTGAGCGCGGACGTCGTGGTAATAAGCTACCGCGCGGCTTTCAGCGCGTTGATCGGGTCGAGGTGGCGGAGTGATCACTACATCGCTTCCGCGATCACTTCCAGCCAATGTTTAACCGGTATCCCCGCCTTGCTCTCCAGGTGGATGTGGCAGCCGATATTGGCGGTGGCGATGATATCCGGCTGGCCGCTCATTAATGCGCTGAGTTTGTTGTCCAGCAACGTTTGCGATATCTCTGCCTGCAGAATGGAATAGGTGCCAGCAGAGCCGCAGCAGAGGTGACCATCGGGGACAGGGGTGAGTTCAAAACCGAGCTGAGTCAGGATCGCTTCGACCTCCCCATTCAACTGCTGTGCATGTTGCAATGTGCAGGGGGTTTGAAAGGCGATCTTCTGCCTGGTGGTGTTGATGAGCTTCAGGGAAGCGAGCTCTTCATTGATGACCACTTCACATGGGTCTTTTGCAAGGGCAGATACTAACGCGGCCTTGTCTGCATAGGCAGGATCGTTCTTCAGTGCATCACCATACTCTTTTACCATTGCACCGCAGCCGCTGGCCGTTACCAGTATTGCTTCGTGTGGCGTATCAGATGCTGGATCGATTAATGGCCACCAGCCATCGATGTTGCGTCGCATAAAATCAAGCCCCTCTTCCTTTTTCGAGAGGTGGTAGCTCACCGCACCACAACAGCCCGCGGCTGTCGGGGTGGTTAAGGTGATGCCGAGTTGCTCGAATATCTTGATCGCTGCGCTGTTGGTGCCGGGTTTGATAACAGACTGAGCACAGCCAGCAAGCAGCACCATCTTGCGTTGATGTATAGCGCTGGTCGGTACCGTTGCTCTCTGTTGCACAGGCACCTTTGCCTTTAATGTTGCGGGCAGTAACGGTTTAACTAGTTGCGATAGCTTCACAAGAGGCTTTAATCGTTGTGGGTGCGGCAGAATTGTACGCAGCACTTTGCGGGTGATCATGTCGGGCAGTGATCGCCCCACTTTTTTATCGACATACTCACGGCCAATTTCCACCAGTCGCCCATACCTGACCCCGGAAGGGCAGGTGGTCTCGCAGGCGAGACAGGTGAGGCAGCGGTCAAGATGGCGCTGTGTTTGTTCAGTGACCGTATTGCCTTCCAGCATCTGCTTGATTAGATAGATGCGTCCACGTGGACTGTCGAGCTCATCGCCGAGTTCCTGATAGGTTGGGCAGGTGGCAGAGCAGAAACCGCAGTGGACACAGCTGCGTAAGATCGCATCGGCCTCTTCGCCGATATCGCTGCCTTTGAACTCATCTGCAAGTTTTGTCTGCATCTATTAATCCACTTGATATACTTTTTTCGACCACGTTTTATAAGCCGGGATAAAGCCGCTCGGGGTTTAAAAGCCCGTCGGGGTCAAACGCCTGTTTAAGGTGGCGATGCAGCTGCATCACACCCGCTGCCGGCGGTTGAAAGGTGTCGATGTTGCGGTTGCCGCCGCGGAACAGGGTGGCGTGGCCACCTGCGGCCAGTGCCTGTTCACGAACGGTTTCTGCGCTACACTCTGTTAGCAGCCAGCGCTGAGCGCCGCACCAGTCGATAAACCATGCGCCGGGGAGATTGAGCGCCGGTGTGTGTGCCGGAAGCGACAACCGCCACAGCGGGAGTGATGACTGAAAGAACGGCTGTTGATGCTCTTTTACCGCCTGCCAGAAAGCGTTGCTATCGCCATGCTGCTCACCCCCGATTAATTGGCGCGCACTTTCGACGGCACTTTTCGCGCCACTGAGGCGCAGGTAGCTCTGTTCACCGTCGTAACAGGCGGCGCTGAGCGGCAGCGATTGACCAGACCAGTGGTTCATTGCTTTGAGTGCCTGCGGGAGCGAGACTTTATTGATCAGCGTCACCTCTGCCGCCTGCTTTGGCAGCACCTTAAGGCTCACCTCGAGTATCACTCCGAGCGTCCCCATCGCACCGACCATCAATCGAGAGCAGTCGTAACCGGCAACATTTTTCATCACCTGGCCGCCGAAATTAAGGATTTCACCGCGCCCATTGATCACTTTCACCCCGAGCACATAGTCACGTGCCGAGCCGGCAAATGGACGGCCAGGGCCAGAAAGGCCACATGCAATGGTTCCGCCCAGTGTGGCATCCGGGCCAAAGCAGGGTGGCTCAAAAGGGAGTATCTGGCCGGCGTCTGCCAGGGTCTGTTCGAGTTCACGTAGCGGCGTGCCGGCACGTGCGGTGACCACCAGCTCTACCGGGTCATAGCTGACGATGCCGCGATGGCCGCTTACCTCAAGTGGTGTGGCATCGCAAAGATGGCCGAGAAATTTTTTGCTGCCGCTGCCCACTATCTGTAGTGGTTGAGCACGCTGAATAGCTGCGAGAACCTGCTGCTGTAGCTGTTTGCTTATCTCCCTGTTCATGCCTGTTTATCGCCGTGATCTGATAAGCACTCTTTATCCTGTGTCGGTAGCTGGCGATACTCTGAGCAACGTTTTGGAGTCGGCACCGCTTTGCCCGGGTTGAGGAGAGCTTTTGGATCAAAGGCGTGTTTCACCGCGTGAAACTGCACCAGCTCCTCATTTCCAAACTGAAGATGCATCTGGGTGAGCTTTTCGATGCCGACGCCGTGCTCCCCGGTGATACTGCCACCGACCTCAATGCATAGCTCCAGTATTTTGCCGCCAAAGGCCTCGGTGCGTTCGAGTTCACCGGGGACGTTGGCATCGTAAAGAATCAACGGGTGGAGGTTGCCATCACCCGCATGAAAGACGTTAGCGACACGCAGGTCGTATTCAACCGAGAGTTCACCCATGCGGCGCAGAATGTAGGGAAGATGTTTGCGTGGAATGGTGCCATCCATGCAGTAATAATCGGGGGCCAGGCGGCCGACGGCGGGGAACGCCGCCTTGCGACCTTTCCAGAACGCTTCACGTTCCGCTTCGTCGCGTGCGGTTCGAACCTCGGTTGCACCGCACTGCTGCATGGTGTCACGAACGATCAGGATCTGTTCCGAAACCTCTTCATTGGTACCGTCGAGTTCGCACAGCAATATCGCCTCGGCATCGGTGGGGTAGCCGACCTGGGCAAACGCCTCCGCAGCCTGTATGGCCAGTTTGTCCATCATCTCCAGTCCGCCGGGGATGATACCTGCAGCAATCACCTCGCCGACCGCAACGCCGGCCTTCTCAACATCATCAAACGCTGCCAGCACCACCTGCGCACGCTCGGGGATCGGGGTCAGTTTTACCGTTACCTCAACCACAATCCCCAGCATTCCCTCAGAGCCGTTGATCAGCGCAAGCAGATCATAACCGCTGCTATCAAGCGCATCGCTGCCGAGTGTGATGAGTTCACCATCCATGGTGACGATTTTCACCTTGCGCACATTGTGGACAGTAAGGCCGTATTTAAGGCAGTGAACACCACCGGAATTTTCTGCCACGTTACCACCAATGGTGCAGGCGATCTGTGATGAAGGATCGGGCGCATAATAGAGGCGGTGTTGTGCAACCGCCTGCGAGATAGCAAGATTGCGCACGCCGGGTTGAACCACAGCGGTGCGTGCTTCAGGGTCAATGTTCAGGATCGACATAAATCTGGCCAGGCTTAAGACAACGCCATTCCCGACAGGGGTTGCGCCACCAGAGAGGCCGGTACCTGCGCCGCGCGCAATGACGGGCACATTGTGCTGATAACAGAGACGCATAATCGCCTGCACTGCTTCTATCGTACTGGGTAGAACCACAATCATCGGTAGCCTGCGATAGGCCGAGAGGGCATCGCATTCATAGGGACGCAGTGCTTCTTCATCAAACAGCAGTGCGTCGGGCGTTACAATCTCGCGCAGCCTGACGAGCAACGCTGCCTTGTCGATAGTCACTTTAGCCACTGCCGGTTCCCTTATCGGTGTGGTGCCATGGTCTGTTTTGTCCAGCGGTTCGTCACCCATTACTCATTCTATCTTTATAATTAAATCTGCTCTTGCGGAAGAGCGTATCACAGATCAGCGCGCTAGCCATTGCCCAGATAACCATGAGATTTATAATGAAAGGCTGTTCTCCAGCCGTTCAATTGAGACGGCCCAAGCTCGATTATGATGGCCATTTAATCGTACAATCACCACTACTATGAAACAGAGCGCAGAAACAGTTCAGGCAGTGACCACCCAGACGCTGGCTGACTATAACAGCCGCGCAGAGGATTTCTTTGCCGGGACGATCGACCACGATGTGGAGCAGAACATCAGCGCACTACTGAACCATATTGAGATCACACAGCCCCCCCCGTTTACGATTCTTGATGTCGGTTGCGGGCCGGGGCGCGATTTAAAGGCATTTTGCGAGCGAGGCCACACGGCAATAGGGGTTGAAGGGGCGACACGTTTTGTTGAAATGGCGCACGCCTATAGTGGTTGTGAGGTGTGGCAGCAGAACTTTCTCCACCTTGATCTCCCGGCTAGCCGTTTTGATGGAGTGTTTGCCAACGCCTCGCTCTTTCATGTGCCGCGACAGGCGCTGCCCGATGTGCTGGCCGCACTGCATGCGACGCTAAAAAAGGGCGGGGTACTGTTTAGCTCGAACCCACGAGGCGATAACAGCGAGGGGTGGAACGGGAGTCGTTACGGCGCCTATTATGAGCTGGAGCGGTGGCGCGATTACATGGTGACGGCTGGATTTACAGAACTGCTCCATTATTACCGCCCGGCAGGGCTACCACGCGAGCAGCAGCCGTGGCTGGCAAGCGTGTGGCGAAAACTGTAAAGGCTATCGAGAAGCAGATGAATGACCCCGTACTCTACTCTTTCCGCCGTTGCCCCTACGCGATACGGGCACGACTCGCATTGCGGGCGAGTGGTATCCGAGTTGCCATACGAGAAGTGGTGCTGGCGGATAAGCCGGCAGCACTACGACAGCTCTCCGTCAGGGCGACAGTGCCGGTGCTAGTGGTTAATCAGACTGAGGTGATTGGTGAAAGCCTCGACATCATGTTGTGGGCGTTACAGCAGTGCGACCCGCAGGGGTGGTTGCCAGCTGATGCATTGCTGATGGCCGAGAGTCGCCAGCTGATTGCAGCGAACGATGGTGAGTTCAAACAATCTCTTGATCGTTATAAATATGCCGACCGTTTTCCTGAGCAGCCGCAGGCGCTTTATCGTGCAGAGGCCGAGCGCTTCCTGGCGCTGCTGGAGAAGCGGTTGGCGCATTCACCATATCTGCTATGTGAACGGCTGACATTGGCTGACATGGCCATTTTTCCTTTTATACGCCAGTTTGCCAATGTAGAGAGCGACTGGTTTGAGCAAAGCCCATACCCGCAGCTGCGACGCTGGCTAGCTTCATTATTACGTTCACCTCTGTTTGCCAGTGTGATGGTTAAATATGTGCCGTGGCGAGAGGGTGATCCCGCGGTGATATGTTAAGAACAGCCTCGCCCGGCATCTGATAGGGGTGGCATATGCTTAAAATACTCTTCTCGCTGCTGTTGCTGATGTTGAGCGGAAATGCACTGGCTAAAGAGTGTGTGATTCTACTGCACGGTCTCTTGCGTGGCTCAGGTTCAATGGTGACAATGGAGCGTGCCTTGGTGAAAGCGGGCTTTGACGTGAGCAATATCGACTATCCATCGCGTAGCCACGAGATAGCGCGGTTAGCAGAGATGGCGATAGATGCAGGAATACAGTCGTGCCAACAGAAGTCGGCTACGCCCATCAATTTTGTCACCCACTCACTTGGTGGCATTCTGGTGCGGGTCTATTTTAAAACGCATCAGCGAGATGACCTTCACCGCGTAGTGATGTTAGGCCCACCCAACAGGGGTAGCGAGGTGGTCGATAAATTAAAAGGTGTGCCGGGTTTTGAGTGGCTCAATGGCCAGGCGGGAGTACACCTCGGGACTACCCCGGATGATATCCCCAGACTGCTGGGACCGGTGGACTTTGAGCTGGGGGTGATAGCCGGTACGCGCAGCATCAACTTTCTTCTCTCTCCTTTTGTGCCAGACCCAGATGATGGCGTAGTCTCAGTCGCATCGACCACAGTTGAAGGGATGCGGGATTTTATCGCACTGCCGGCAACACACACATTTATGATGAAAAATGAGAGCGTCATTGACGAGGTGATCCATTTTCTAAAACATGGACGGTTTTCGGCAGTCGGGCCATAATGAAACAGAAGTTATCAGCAAAAATGGGAATAGAGATGAGACGCTATCTGCAGCATTTTTTAACTGTAACATTGCTTCTTGTGATGCAATCTGGGGTGGCGACAGCCTACACCGTGGAGTTGACCAGGGAGGAGGTACAGAGTGCAGTGGCCGCCTATTTCCCTGTTAAACATATCTCTCCATTTGTGATGTTAACCGCACACAATCCGAAGGTGCTGCTTGAACAGAAAACAGGGCGGATCGGGCTGGAGTTTTCGGTACTGGCGAATGTGCCCGGTGTGCTGACCGGCGAGGGACGTGGCCTGATCGATGGCGACCTTGAGTATCGCCACAAAACAGGCGAGTTCTACCTGCGTGACCCAAAAATAAAGAGCCTCAAGCTCTATGATGTGCCAGCAGAGATTACTGCTACCGTAAAACGGGCACTGCAGCAGCTGATGCGCCAGTCACTACCCGTCATCCTGGTTTATAAACTGCAGGACAGCGACCTGAAGCAGAAAATGGCGAAGCGGGTACTCACCTCTGTTGAGGTGCATCAAGGAAAACTGTTGCTTGAGCTGTCGATGCCGGTACTGGGTTTGGTCGATTAGCCAGCGTAAAAAGGTTGTTACAGATGCTAAAGTCGCAGTCAGTCACCATCGCGATCATCAACCCCAAAAGTCCCGCTAACATCGGCGCTGTGATGCGTGCTGCTGGCTGCTATCAGGTGGACAGGGTGATCTATAGCGGTAACCGTTATGATCGCGCCATGAAGCTCAATACCGATACCAAAGATGTGCGTCATAAGATCCCGCTCAACAGAGTGGCCTGCCTTTTAGCGGCGATCCCGCAAGAGAGCCGAGTTGTATGTGTCGAACTGGCAGAAGGGGCAACGCCACTGCCCGAGTATCAGCACGCGGATAATAGCTGCTATATCTTTGGTCCGGAAGATGGCACGATCGACCAGGCGATTATCGACCGGGCGGATGCAGTGGTCTACGTGCCAACAACGGGCTGTATGAATCTTGCTGCTGCTGTGAATGTGCTGCTTTATGATCGGCTGGCAAAGTCGCCTGATGCAGTTGCGGGTGATGCATTGATTCGCAGCAGCCGTGACACCAATAACCGGGTTAAAGTGGCACGCCGATGCCACACCTGATCATTGAATATGCAGCGCCGCTTGCAGCGGATGAAAAAGTGCTGGCGCTGCTGGATGCAGTATATGAAGCGGCGCTTGCAACGGCGCTATTTCCGGCAGACCATATCAGAATCCGCGCAATTCCGGTGGTGTTTTATCGCACAGGCGAGGCCTCAAGCCCAGATAGTGCCACCTTTATTCACGCGCAGCTACGTATCAAAGAGGGGCGTAGTGAGGCACAGAAAAAGGCGCTGAGTCGTGCGGTGCTGGCGGCAATCAAACGTCAGCAGTGGCCAGCGCAGGTTATCACGGTTGAAGTGGTCGATATGGATACGGCGAGTTATGCCAAAAGTGTCGCCGAGGTAATCGCTTAACTCAGCGGTTCATCTCGCATCGAGATTGCCGCCCTGTAGGCTTTTGACTTCCACTCCGTCACCCTTTGCTCGTCGTGAGAGAGGACCATTAATCTGAGGCTTGCAAACATACATTCTCTTTTTTCCGACTTGACCTTGCCGTTTCTATTCGGTGACAATCCCGTATCTTTCCGGGATTAACTGTTCGGGAGAGGTTGCACAGGATGTGCGGCTCAACAACGATTATTAAAGACATTTGTCAGGGAGTGACTCATGTATCCGCTTTCGATTCTATTTTCTGCACTGCTGTTCCTCTATTTTCCGCCTGCTCATGCACTCGTTATTCATGCCGTTGGCGTGGCTGCTGGTGAAGATTTTAGTGATTTTAACGGCAGTGGTTTTTCACCCAGCCCCACTGCAGGGCAGCTTGATTCAGATGTGTGGCGAGTGACGGGGCTAAGCGATGGCGATGGCAGCTTCGGTGGCTCATACGAAGCGGGAGACTTTGCCCGTGGTGTCGCCTATGGCGCTGTCTCACGTGGCGGGATCTGGAGTTTTGATACCGCAAGTGGTAGTGGGGCGGCACTGGGTGTGCAGCCAACGGGCAGTGATTTCACCCCGGGTGCGATCACGTTAAGAGTTATGAATAATACGCCCTCCATTTTAACCTCATTACTGGTTGAATATGATCTCTTCGTCTTTAATGACCAGAGGCGGTCCAGCTTCTTTAACCTCAGCTACTCAGGTGATGACCTGCTCTATGCTGATGTCGCGACTGCATTGGTCGTTTCGCCAGAGACGGCAGATAACCGGCCGTCGTGGGTACGCTCCAGCCGCAGCTTTACCCTCACGGGGTTAAGCATCCTGGGGGCTGATCCCTTTTATCTGCGATGGTCGGGGAGTGACAACTCCACTCCAGGCCGCCGAGACCAGTTTGCACTGGACAATATTCGTGTCACCGCCTTTTCAGCGGCCCCCGTCAGCGTGCCGGGACCGAGCAGCTGGTTTCTGATCGCGATAGGATTGGTCATGCTGGGTTACCAACAGCGCGTGAGCGTGCTACGGTGAATCTCGCGGCTTCTCAGGATAAATTCACTCTTAAATACAGGTAATTAAAATGGCGCCTGGGTCGAAACAGGGCATGGAGAACAACCTATTTGACCAATGAGTCGGGGAGATGCCAGTGGAATTTGAGAATATCGTTGTGGATGATTTCAGCACTTTTCAGCCGGGGCGAGTCGCCCCTCACGTCAAGATTGAGCAGCTGTTAACACAGATTGGTGGCGGCGGCAGTGACGGGACAACTTTTAAAAAACGGATACTCAAGGCGGCGGGGTGGAGCTACCCCTCCATTCATGGCTACGCCAAAAACCCGCAGCAGGCAGTAGCGGCATTTAACTGCGTGCGTGATGTGATTAACGGCCTTGACGATAAAGCAGAGATGGCGGCAAAGCTGGAAGCCGCTTTTGAGAGAGAAAGAGAAGAGGCGTAATCCAGTTGATAGCTGTTGCATGATTTCGGAAGCCACCGCAACGGTGGCTTTTTTTAGGGAACTGTTGAGTTAAGCGCTCCCTTCGTCACTTTACCCCTCGTTATGACAATTTATCAGAGCTCTCTTCGTTTAGCCGCCGACGAGAGAAGCGGCATATTTGTATTGAATCCAGCGGAGGACTTCGCCACAATGCTATTTTATATCTTTCAATAATGCCTTATCGGCTAAATTTTCCAGCAGGTTGTAGACAATGATTAACCGTTTTCTCTTTATCCCTTCCACTCTCCTGCTGGTCGTTGCTGCGGTGAGCGGCTGCTCTGAACAAGCAAAACTTACGGATGCGATGGGTGGTGTCTCAACGTTAGTCCAAACAGATGTCGTCGTAGGTGAAGGGGAGGAGGCCAGAGCGGGTCACTCAGTTCAGGTTCACTACACCGGCTGGCTTTACGATGAATCTGCAGCGGATAAAAAAGGGGTGAAGTTCGACAGCTCGCGTGACCGTAACCAGCCGTTCACTTTTCCACTCGGTTCCGGGCGGGTGATTCAAGGGTGGGACCAGGGCGTTGCAGGGATGAAGGTGGGTGGTCAGCGCACCCTGCTCATTCCAGCCAGACTAGGTTACGGCGCGAAAGGAGCCGGCCGCTCGATCCCACCCAATGCGTCTCTACTGTTTGAAGTGGAGCTGCTGAACGTCCGTTGAGACAGACTCACATCGTTTAGATATCTGTTTTCGTGCCCCGGGGTGGAGTAGCAGGCCTGGAGAATGGTGTAGTGGTCAAGTAAAAGTGGCCACGAGACTTTGAGCATTCCAGTACTTCTCTTCGGCCACCGCAGGTGGCAGGCCATCACTGTTCTTATGTGGTCTGAACCGGTTGTAATAGCCAAAGATGTAGTCCGTGATTCTGGCTTTCGCTTCTTCGAAAGAGCGGTAGCCAGTTTCCGGTACCCATTCTGTTTTAAGGCTTCGGAAGAAGCGTTCCATCGGGCTGTTATCCCAGCAGTTACCTCGTCGACTCATACTCTGTACCATCTGATACCGCCAGACTTGCTGACGGAATGCCAGACTCGTGTACTGGCACCCCTGATCGGAGTGGAACATCACTCCTTCT
>WFVD01000003.1 GCA_015491865.1 Gammaproteobacteria bacterium | reverse complement strand
TGAGTTACTTCCGAGCCCGTTATTACGATTCCACCATGGGGCGTTTTACCCAGCGTGATCCGATTGGATTTCGTGGTGGTTTGAATCCGTATACCTATGTGGGGAACTCGCCGCAGAACTTTACTGACCCGCTTGGTTTAATTCAGAGGCCTGTGACAGAAATGATTGGATGGGAGTCATCGTATAATGGCTATTCATCAATTTTTACGGGTGAAAGGTTCAATCTTGCTGCTGGAGATGGTTTTTCTGGTGGGCTCGGAGGAAATAACTCAGGCTTTGTTCAGGTAGTCACTCTTTCAGATTTTGGATTCGGTAGTCATTCCGCTGTGCATGTAAGTAATTCGTCAAATAGTGTTCTTTATGATCCGGCTGGTAGTTATCACTCGACTAATAGTTTAGGTTTTTTCATGCCTAGGCCTACTGGCCAAGCTTTTTGGGGTGATGACGCACAGCTGGGCGATTATATTTCATACCATGCACAGCAAGGTACAGATGTGTCGGTACAGGCTTTTGCGGTGCCATTTGAAAATGCACAGACGATAATGTCAAATATTGACGATAGGGGAGCTGCTCGGCCATTTGGTTGTACGCAAGCGGTTTGTGATGTGATCGGTGGTGTTGGGCCATTCGAGAATTTAGACAGCTCTTGGACACCTGGCGGGTTATTCGATGATTTACAAATGATTCCCCCTGGTTTTTGATGGGTCATTTCTGAATGATGAAAAATAAATCACATATGACAGTTCTATTTGTTTTAGTACTACTGGTCGGTTTCAGTTACATCTATTACGACAGTGAATTATTGGAGTCACGAGAACTTTATTTGAAATCGCTCTATGAAGGGCTTTCATCAGAAGAAAAATTTATACCTAATGAAATAAAAGATGTTGTGGTTTTAACTAGCTTAGATGACGGGGAAAATTTGAATGGCATTCCTGATTCAGTTCTGCAGTATGTATCAGAGACCGCATCCATTAAATTCGAAGAGCCTAGTCGACTATTGATATGGAAATTAAAGAATTATTTGATGAGGATGGCATTGATTGAAGGGTTAAATGACAGTGAGATATTGGCACTGTATTGTTACTTTATCCCTTATGAAAAAGGATATGGAATATTAAATTCCGCAAAGTATCATTATAGAAAGAACCTAAATGAGCTGACTTTGGATGAGATAATTGGCTTACTTGTTATTGCGAGATCGCCTTCTGGTTATTCACCAGAAAGTGAACCTGACCGCTATCAAAACATGAAGAAAGTATTGATGACCAAGTATTCAATAAACAAGGAAATAGTAAAGAAAGATCAATAGGGCTAGGTTCGATTGAAAAATCGGGGTCAATAGGGTCAGAGTCGATTGAAAATGCATTAATCCTAATTTACAACAGGTGAGGTTATCAGCTTTATCTGGAATAGATGGAGGAGAGTGTGGGCAGTTTAGCCATGTGCTATATGCGTATTGATGAGGGATTTGTAGATTTGGGTAAACGTCTTTTATGAGCCTAAATAAAGAAATTAATCACTATGAATATAGTAAAAGGCAAGGTGTAAGTGTAAGTATGAGCATTAAAATAAGGATGAGTGCTTTTATCACGTTAGTGAGCGCGTTGCTGTTTGCTACGCCCACCCTTGCCGCCACGCAGGCGCAAATAGACAATGCCCGCGCCAACGGCATCGCCTGGTTAATCCAGAACCAAAATGGCGATGGCAGTTGGGGTGATACAGATGTATCAACCCGCATGGCAGCCACCACCGAATCGATGAATGCACTGCGTCGCTCTGGCGCTCAATATGGGTACCTCTTTACCCGATCACTCTCCTGGGTGGCTAATACGAAAACTGAAAGTGCCGACTCTTTGGCCCGTAAAATCGAACAACTGGAAAAAGCGGGGTTGAGCTCAGAAGAGCTAGGCCTGATGCAGGAATTGATGATGCACCGGGATATTGTTAACGACTGCTGGGGTTCGTTTGAATATCACGATTGCAGCTTTCCTGATACTTCGCTCGCCATGGATGCGATCCTGAATGCCAGGATCGCTTCTGGGTACCTCTACTCTGATGACTTTGCGACGCTCGATTTGATTATGTCATCCCATGCGCCGTACCCGACGGTAAATGGTTGGTCATATATTGCTGCGGGGGATGGATCAGCACTTGATCAAAAGGTTATGCCTACTGCCTACAATTCGATTACGCTGCTTCGTTATTTTTCCTGGTATCTTTATTGGGGGCTTTTGGATAGCACAACTTATTTCGCGCTGATAAATGACCTCAATATAGGTTCCAGTTGGCTTTTCAATAGATTTTATGCGGCTGATGGTAGCTTCCGTGATGATGCTTTGATCTCGACAGGTACGGTACAGTCTACAGCTCTTACATATATAGCACTTGCGGCAATGCGTGATTACGGTTTTCCATTCCCACCCGCAGAGTTGGCAAAACTTGATAGTGCCCAGGATTTCATAATAAGCCAACAACAGACCGACGGTAGCTGGGAAGGGGACCCTCTTGTTACGGCGTTAGCGGTGCGTTCTTTTTCATCCGCATCAATGCCCGATACTGATAATGATGGTATTCCAGATGCAGTTGAAACTATTTTAGGGACAAACCCCAATGAGGCAGATGGCCGTGGTTATGTAGACAACAACGGTCTCGATCCTGATAATTTACAAGACACCGGTCTCTCTGCACCAGCAGTTATGCGTGAAACAGTTGTAAACCAATCGTTTTCTCATACCCCAACGGTTTCTGGTGGTACTCCTGATTATAATTGGAGTCTACTCATCGGCTCTCTGCCTAGTGGAATTTCCCTTGTCTCTTCAGCGACTGGCCAATTAAGTGGTACTCCTAGTTATGTAGGCATCCAAACCTTTGCCCTGCAAGCGCAAGATTCAGTGGGTAATAACATTATTGTGCCCGTTCATATTCGTGTACTCGCGACAGATGAAGAGACCGACACTGATGGAGATGGTTACTCAAGTGCGATTGAATTGAGTTTAGGTACAGATCCTCTTGATGCTAATTCTGTATCAACAGTTCCTCTTGCAGTTGATGATAGTGGTTATAGTCTTGATCAGGGCAGTACCTTAAACACCTCGCTGGCAGTACTGCCTTCTGTATTGGCCAATGATATCGATTCAGATACCCCGAATGCTTCATTGAATGCCATTATAAATACTCAGCCCTCTAATGGCTCAGTTGCACTGAATAGCGATGGAAGTTTTGTATATACGCATAGTGGTGGCCAACTATTGAGCGATAGCTTTACTTATTATGCTAATGATGGCACTAGCAATAGCCCTGTAACTGCGACGGTTAGTATTGTGATTAATAGTGCCCCGCCTGCGGAAAACACTCCCCCCATTGCAAATAATGACATCATCGCAACTATTGAGGGCAATGCGGTGACAGCCGATGTTATAGCTAATGATCAAGATGCCGATCAGGATGCATTATTCCTGGTGAGTGTTGATACTGCTTCCCAGAATGGCGGAGTCATAGTGGACAATGGCGATGGCACAATAACATACACACCTCCCGCTGCTTTTTGGGGGAGTGATTCTTTCTCCTACCAGGTAACGGACGGCCAGGTGGCAGTGACTGGTAATGTTGCCGTTACCATTTCACCTGTAAATGGCACAGAGATTCGTGTAAATGCCGGTGGCAGTGAAGTAGTTGATAGCCTGGGCAGAACATGGGCTGCTGATTATGGCTTTAATAACACAGGTATAGCAGCAGGCATTGCTAATGCTATTGGCGGTAAAGAATCCGCTAATGATGCGTATCTGTACCAAACAGAGCGCACAACAAACTGGGATTTAAGCACAATTTCTTATAGCTATGACGTACCTAATGGTAATTACCATGTCATTTTACATTTTGCGGATACTTATTTTTGGCTGAATGGACAACGTGTATTTAATGTCTTAATCGAAGGTCAATCATTGCTTAATAATCTAGATATTATAAGCGAGGTTAGTTATAACGCTCCTTTGGTTGAGCGTTTTGATGTGCTAGTTTCGGATGGGACTATAAATATTGATTTTATCCCCGTGAGCGAAATTCCCGTTATAAATGCGATTGAAATCATTGCAAAAGGCATTTCGAAGTCTGCTATACCTGGCATCATACAGGCAGAAGACTATAATGCAGGTGAAAATTGGACTGCATACTACGATATATGGGGGGGTAATGATGGCGCTATCTACCGACGTGATGACGTTGATATCGGAGTGACATATGATATAGGTAGTGGTTATAAAGTAGGGTGGACGCAAGATGATGAATGGCTCAACTATGATGTTTTCGTCGCGGAAACTGGTTTTTACGATATAGACATTAGAGCCTCAAATCCCTCGGAAGATTGGTATTGGGGTCGCATGAAGCTAGAACTTGATGGTAGCGACCTTACTAGTTTATTGATAGCGCCATTGACAGCTGGATCGGATATGTTTGATGAATCATCTGCACGAAAAGTGCCGATGACGGCGGGTTCGCATACATTGAAATTGATTATTAACCAAGGTGGCATCGATGTTAATTGGTTAAAATTTACTAAACACACTTCATATGATATTCCAGGTAGAATTGAGACGGAAGATTATGGCAATGGTGGAGCTGGAGTTTCGTACTCAGACACCAGTATTGGTAACTACGCTGGCTGGTATAGGAATGATGACGTTGATGTTGATATCACCTCTGATGTGGGCGGGGGCTACAAGGTAGCCTGGATTGATGATAATGAGTGGCTTGAATATGACGTAACAGTGGCATCATCTGGCACCTATGATGTTGAATTTAGGGTTTCTAAAGGCGATGCGGGAGATGCCATTTTCCATCTAGAACTCGATGGTGTTGATATCTCGGGGCCTATTACTGTAAATGGAAGTGGTACGTATGATTGGAATATATTTAATACGATAACCGTAAATAATGTTAATTTAACGGAAGGAACTGCTTTGTTCAGAATTGTGATAGACCAAGCATCAATGGATGTTAACTGGATGCAATTTATTTTGGTTTCACCAAACTAATAAAACTTATAAATAACGGTATGTTAATGATGCACTGAAATTTCATTAAGAACCGATGATAAGCGTCGTCAGTTAAAAAGTGATATGAATAAATAATATGAAAGGCAACATCTAAAGTGTGTGTTTACGATGCTTGATAGCGGTGTAAATATTTCAGTTGTAGCCCTGCAAAATCCAAGTTTTGTCTCGTAACATGCTGTATTTTAACTAAAAACCTACAATTTTTGATGTTACAAAAAACTGAGGAATAAGGTCGAATCCCCTTGGGGACGCCAAATATGGAAAAAAGCTCTGGCCGATTGGCCGGAGCTTTTTTTTTGATAGCAATATCAGGCTTGCTGCTTTCTGTCACGCGGTGTGCGGTTGCTTCTGGGGCTCAGCTTATTAATAGTGTGCTGAATCACTTCATGCGCCCAAAGGTGTGAAGAGAACGGTGCAGTCGCGCCAGAAAACCGCGGTGATGGGGTGCATCCTGTGACATGTGGCGATAGACCTGCACCTTGACCCAATCGGTAAGCAGGGCAGAGGCCAGCGAGTAGGCCCAGATAAGCGCGATCTCCGGCCAGGTGATCGGGGTGATGAGTCCAAAGCCGTAGGCGGCCAGCAGTGTTGCCGCCAGTTTGGTGATCACTGCCGACCAGATCATGATCGGTGCGGGCCAGGGGTGCTGCCAGAAATGCCCCTTGGTGCGGGCGACGAAAAGCACCAGGTGCCCGGCAATGGCCATCTTCAAAAACACATAGGTCTGGATCTGGACAATATCCAGATGTAGCCAGTCCATGGCGATCAGTAACATGCCAAAACTTCCCACCACACCGACAATCCCCATGGCGGTGGCCACGGTGATCACCTGACGCATGTTCCAGCGTACCGGCTTTTGCTCTAGTCCGGTGCGGTCGTAGGCGATGGTCATGATGGGCAGGTCATTGAAAAAGGCCAGCAGGATAATCATGATGGCGGTGATGGGATAGAAATCAAAAAAGACCATCGCCAGCACCACAAAAAACATAATGCGAATAGTTTCGCTGATGCGATAGATCGCGTAGGCGTTCATACGCTCAAAAATACGTCGTGCCTCCTCAATCGCATGAGTGATTACCGATAGCCCCGGCGCGGTGAGTACCAGGTCGGCGGCGGCACGTGCCGCATCGGTGGCACCACTGACGGCGATACCGACATCGGCCTGTTTTAGCGCCGGGGCGTCGTTAACCCCATCACCGGTCATGCCGGTGATGTGATTACCTCGCTGCAGAATCTTAACGATTTCAAATTTATGCTCGGGGAATACCTCGGCAAAGCCATCCGCTTTTTCGACCGCTTCGATGCTCGCCCGGTGGTCTTGCTTATCTTGTCCGCCGGGCAGAGCCTCGGCGCGCAGGATGTTCTCTTTCAGCCCCAGTTTGGTCGCGATCTGTCTGGCGATAGAGAGGTTGTCACCCGTGACCATTTTCATACTCACACCGTAGGCGCGCGCCTGGGCTATGGTCTCTGCTGAGTCTTCACGCGGCGGGTCAAACAGCGAGAGGATCCCCAGAAAGGTCCAGTCGGCAGAGCCGCTTTCCCGCCGGGCAACGCCGAGGGCTCGGTAGCCCTGCCGGGCAAAGGTATCGACGACCTGCTGGGCGCGGACGCGCGCCTCCCCGGTCAGTTTCGCCATCTCCATCACGACTTGCGGGGCACCTTTGACGGCCTGAAATGTGTTGCCACTGCTGTCCTGCAGGGTCGCTTCGGTACGCTTGCGAACCGGGTCAAAGGGGATAAAATCGGTCTGGCGAAAGGGCGATAGCTGGCTTCTATCCTTTAGCCCCGCCAGTATCGCCTCGTCGATGGCATCCCTCTCTTCTTCGTGTGAGGCCAGTGCCGCAGCGAGCAACACCTCCTGTTTATCTCTGGCATGAAAAATTTCAATCTCACCGAGGGTGAGTCGGTTCTGCGTCAAGGTGCCTGTTTTGTCTGAGCACAATATATCCATGCTGGCCATCTCTTCGATCGACTCCAGCCGCGTCACAATCGCTTTGCGTTTCGACAGTGCCATCGCTCCCATCGCCATGGTCATGGAGAGTACCGCCGGCATGGCAACGGGGATCGAGGCAACGGTGAGGATGAGTGCAAACTGTACCAGCTCCAGCCAGTCGCTACCCCGATGCAGCCCGACGATAATCAACAGCGCCACCAGCGCCAGACTCACGTAGATGAGGTAGTCACCAATGGAAAGGACCGCCTTTTGAAAGTGAGAGACAGTGCTGGCCTGTTGCACCAGACTGGCGGTTTGGCCAAAACGGGTATTGGCTCCCGTGGCGGTGACTTCGGCGACCACCTCCCCCTGTTTGACCACCGTCCCCGAAAAGGCCTCATCGCCAGTGCGCCTGGTGACCGGCAGCGATTCGCCGGTGAGCGCCGACTGGTCCACGCTTAGATAGTCACCCTCCCTCAATTTGACATCAGCGGGGATCACATCGCCCAGGCGAATGCGGACGATATCGCCCGGTACCAGTTTTCTGGCATCAATCTCCTGCCACCGACCATCGCGCCGCACCCGCGCCTTCAGTGCCAGTTGCTTCATTAGTGCGCCAACGGCATTGCCTGCAGTGTACTCCTGCCAGAAACCGACGGCGGCATTAAATATCAACAGGGTGATGATGATCCAGAAGTCGGCCCAATGTTGTACTAGCGCTGAGAGCACGGCAGCCACTTCAATCATCCACGGTATCGGCCCCCAGAAATAACCGAGCAGACGGCGCAGCATCGACACCTGTTTATCTTCCAGTGCATTGGGGCCGTATTGTGCCAGGCGCTGCGCCGCCTCGTCGCTGCTGAGCCCCTGGATAGCGGTGCTTGTCTCAGTGGTTTTGCTGGTATCGCTCATAGCCGTAATCCTCCCTTGAGGATGTGTGTTCGCGGTTAATGTTTTTGCTGCTGGTGCGGCAGTAGCTGAGAAAACTCTCTGTCCAGCTCACCGGCCAGCGCTGTCTCTCTTTTACGCAGCAGTGTCAGTTCGCGCTGAATAAAGCCACGGCGGGTGATGCTGCGATAGACGATCTCAAGCAGCAGGCTGCCGCCCAGGACGATGCAGGTGCCGTAGAAGCTGCCGCGATTGGTCTCCCATTGGTATTTCAGAAGCAGCAGAAAGACGACAGCGACCACGATGAAGCCAGTGGCGATAATCAGGGGATTGCCACCGTATTGGCCTTTCAGTTTCCAGTGGGAGAAGAGTACAAAAAGATAGATCACCATGAATACGCCACTGGTGATGGAGGCGATGCCGTTGAGGTTAAACATCAGCGCAAAGGCGATACCCAGCGCAGCGGTAAAATAGAGCCCCTCGCTGGAGCCAAACCACAGTTTGCGATTGAATACGCGCGGCAGTTCACCATCCCTGGCCAGGGCATAGGCGACGTTGGCCCCGCCAAACAGTGTGGCGTTCAGCGCCGAGGCGATGGAGAACAGCGCGCCCAGTGAGATCAGCAGAAAGCCGGTCTGCCCCAGGAAAGGTTCCGCCGCCACGGCGAGGGCGTTGTCCTCCGCCTTAATCAGCTCCGGCAGTGTCAGATTGCCCACCGCCACCAGCGACACCAGAATGTAGACGATGCTGACGATCAGAATGCTCAGGTAGATGGCGCGGGGCACATTTTTTTGCGGATTCTGCATATGCTCGGAGGCGTTTGTCACCAGACCAAAGCCCATGTAAGAGAGAAAGAAGATGGCAATGGCGTTGACGCTGCTGGTGAGCGCTGACGGCGTAAAAGAGGGGGTCACCAGATAGGGCTTGATGCTCCAGATACCCAGCGCCACAAACAGGCCAAGAATGGATAGCTTGATCACCACAATGACTAGCTCAGCCTTGCCCACTGCGGAGGAGCCCAGCAGCCCCAGCACCAGAAACAGCAGCACCACGCCGGCCTCAGCAATGTTGCTGGCCAGTGATGTTGGGACAATCTCCAGAAGAGGCAGCAGGTAGCTGGCAAAGCCTTTGGCAAACAGGGCGATGGAGACCACATAGGTGAGCCAGAATAGAATACTCAGCGCCCCGGTAAGCATGCCGTCACCCAGCCCCTTGAGAATAAACTCAATAGGCCCGGCATCAGAGATAATCCGGCTGCCCAACCTGGCGTAGGAGTAGGCCACCAGTAACGCCACAACGCCAGACAGCACAAACACCAGCGGCAGGTTCGGCCCGGCCAGGCGCGCACCCAGGCCAAAGATCGAGAAGATGCTGGCCCCCACCATGGTGCCCACGGCCAGCGCAATGACCTGCCATAATCCCATTTTGTTGCGTTGCTGACTCTGTTGAGGTTCAGCGTTATTCTGCTCGTCGGGCATTGATACCTCATCACATGTTATGTTCTACCACTTTATTGATTCCGTACATGACTTTAATCTGGCCACCCTATCTCAGCGCCGCATGGACCGTCTGCTACCAGGGTTACACACAACTACGTTGGGTTGGTTAAGTGACTCCTGGAGAGCGGTCTGTTGCTCTAATGGGGTGTGGGTCGCAGTGGTTTGAATCTGACAAATAGAGTTGACCTATGATGTGCAGTAGAGTCCTCTGGTCTGGTGCTGGCAGCGCGGGAAAATTTCATTATCAGCCAGACTTACTATCCGCGTGCTTGACCGTTTCCATCTCATGGCGTAGCTTTGTATCATGATCGATGAGGTTCGGATTCGTTTGGCCCTCATCTAGCAGCGCCACCCTGGTTAATCTGAGCTGGGTCAGGTACTGGAAGAGAACAAGGTGCCTGATCGTAAAATAGCGGCCGTAATGATTGGCCGTAAAGCAGAGAGACAGCAGATCCATCTCAGGAGAGCGCGGCATGAATCCCGAATCAGCATTTTTTAACGAAAGCATTCAATGTCTGAAGCGCTCCTCGCTCTTCTCTGAGCTGGCGGACGCCTCCATCATCGATATTGTCACCCGCTGCCGACGAGAGACCTGGAAACGGCGTCGCCAGTTGCCGATGGAGGAGACCTGGAAGCGCTTTCATATTTTACTCTCTGGCCGTGTGCGCCTTAGTCGCAGCAACCCCGAAAATGGTCGTATGATCACGCTGTTTCTGCTCGGTCCCGGTGATCCATTTTGCATCTTCAGCCTGCTGGATGGTGAGCCTCACGACGTGATGCTGGAGACGCTCGATGATGTCACCCTGCTGAGCCTGCCGATGGAAGAGGCGCGTCAATGGCTGGATGAGCACCCGGAATTCAATCGCAATCTGCTGCCATATATCGGGGGGCAGATGTGTAGTCTGGCAGGTCTGGCCTCAGATCTGGCGCTGCACGATACCGAGACCCGCCTGGCGCGGCTGCTCCTGCGCCATGTGGATTCGGGTGATCAGGCGCAGCATGTGACACCACGCCTGATCAACGACCTTTCGCATGAGTCTCTGGCTGAAATGATTGGCAGCGTGCGGGTGGTGGTCAACCGCCAGCTTCAGCACTGGAAGCAGGAGGGGATCATCGACGCCCACCGTGGTCATCTAGAGATTGATGCCTTGCAGGAGCTTGTAAAACGGGCTGACCAGTGCCTGACAAAGGTGTCAACATAATGCTGGCTGGTATGCAGCCTTACAACGAAGTAGATGCTAAAATCTTGCTGCGCCATTCGCCGCTTTTTGAGGGGGTTGATGATGTCGTGCTGGACGAGATGCTGGCACACTTTCGCCGTGAAACCTGGCGAGAGGGAGAGCGAATTAGTGAACAGCAGAGTAGCGAGCGTTTTCACATCATTCTTTCCGGGCGGCTGAAGATGGGGCAGACCAATCCTGATAGCGGCAGAATGGTGGCCCTTTTTCTGCTACAGCCTGGTGATGCGTTTGATGTGATCAACCTGCTGGATGGCCGCTCTGATCCTATGTTACTGGAGGCGCGGGATGATCTAATGGTGCTCTCTACTCCCATGCAGGAGGCACGTCGCTGGATTGAAGAGTACCCCGCTTTCAATCGTAGCTTTTTGCCCTACCTGGGTCAGCAGATGCGTTGTCTGGCCAATCTGGCTGGAGATCTTGCCCTGCACGATACCGAAACCCGCCTCGCCCGTCTGATCCTGCGCCATACCCAGCATGAAGAACCGGGAAAACCTTTGCGCCTGATTCATAATCTGTCACATGAATCGTTGGCTGAGATGATCGGCAGCGTACGGGTGGTGGTCAATCGTCAGCTACAGCACTGGCAACGCGAGGGGGTGGTGATGACCCGGCGTGGAGAGCTGATCATCAAAGAGCTTGAAGCGCTGCGGAAGAAGGCGATGCATTTTTCCAGACACTCACCCTGAATGCGGCACGCTATGTAACCCTGGTTGCAGAAACACCCGGGTGCATGCGAGAGAATAACAGCCAGCATGCACAGGGGAGCAGAACAGATGCAGGAAGAGAATAGCTGTGTTGCGATATACGAAGCGCATTTACAGGCGGAAGCTGCCGTACACCAGCTACTGGAAGCGGGGCTGGATGTCGAGAGGCTCTCCATCGTCGGCAAGGGCTATCAGCGCGAAGAGCACCCTGTCGGTTTCTACCATACCAATGGTTGTATGAAACTCTGGGGGGATGAGGGTAACTTCTGGGACAGAGCGTGGGAGTTGCTGCGGGGCGCAGCTTTTTTCTGGGTGCCGGGGCTGGGCATCGTTATTATTGCAGGCCCACTGGTGGGAGCGCTGGTTGCCGCGCTGGAGGGGGCGGTGGTTGTCGTTGCTGCTGCTGGGTTCAGCGTTCTGGGTACAGCGCTATACAGCATCGGCATACCCAAAGAGAGCATCATCCGTTATGAACGGACCATCAACTCGGTCTGCTGTCTACTCATCGTCCATGGAGACCAGGAAGAGGTGGAGCTTGCCCATGAAGTGCTGGCGGCTGGCGATGTTCTGGATCTGACAATCCATTTGAGTTGATGATTGTACAGGGATGAAACGAAACATCAGTTGTCAATAGTGACGGCTTAACAAGCGTGTTGGTTCTGTTGAGATCAATTCCCTGTAAGACTTTCTGTATAGTTTTTCAATTGTAACTCAGGTAGCAGACGCGCAGGAAAAGGCAGTCATAGAATCAGCCGTGATGGGGAGAGTCCCCTTTTTATCGACGCGAATCAAGGAGAGCTGATATGTCTACTATTACTACACCATTTAAAATGAAGCCACTCTATAATGCCGTGCTAGCTGCGGTTCTGTTTGTATCCTTGCCTGTCTCAGCGGAGAGTGACAAGGCGCGGATTATCGCAGAAATGGATATCAAACCCGTGACCACATTGTCTGCACAGGAGTCCCAGGCTATGTCACTGGCTGCAGGGCGTATTCTGTTACACACCGATGATGCCCGTATTGCCATTGCTGACGAAGATAAGGAAACGGCACTGAAAGAGATCGAGCAGGGGTTGACCCTGACCAGGCTGATTGAAAAGACGACCCCTAAATATAAAGTCACAACGACCATCAAGGCTGGTGACATCACTTACAGTGATGAAGATGATGTGAATAAGCGCTTTGTACAGGTGTTTAACGAGCAATATATTGAAGATGTGATCGCGCCTGTTGCCCATGCCCGTGCAGAGAGCAGTAAGCAGGCCAGTAAACAGAGCAGCCCTGAGGATAGCAGCTCACCAGCGTTAGAAGATTACTCAATACTGGGGAAATCCACCATGAAGCTGGATGTTGTTCTGGCAGGTGATGCGCTTGCATTAGCAAGGAAAGAGCTGGAAAAAGGTCATTTTGATGATGCTGATATCGCTCTGGCCCTGCTGCAGACAGAGGGCGTTATTTTCGAATTCTCCACGGTTGAGCTACCGCTGACCGAGGCAGCAGACGATCTGAAGCTGGCGCAACTGGAAATCAGTGAAGGCAAAACAGATCAGGCGCAGGCGACACTGAAACGTGCATCCGATCACCTGAAGAAATATGAAGCTATTAGCGGTGAGAGTCGTGCCAGGGAGGTGCGTCAGCTGAACAAGGAGATCAATAAATTAAGCCAGTCACTGGCCAAGGGAGACCATTCCGAGAGCGCGCTTGAAAAGGTCGGCAAGGATATCTCCTCCTACTGGGACCGTGTTGTGGAGTGGTTTAAGTAGCGCCCCGGAAGTAAGCCTCATTATTGCGATGAATGGTGAGGCT
>WFVD01000002.1 GCA_015491865.1 Gammaproteobacteria bacterium | reverse complement strand
GCCAAAGCAATTAGTTTTTTATTCATTTTATAACTCTCCCCTAAGATAATTCAGGTCGCTAAACCTGCAATGCTGGTTAACGTTAAACAACAGTGTACTTATATACAACGACACTAACAGAAACGCAACGTTTTTTTATTGTAATAACCATGATTTACAACGAACCTCTAATTTATGTTGTAAATTGGCAACGCCTGCATTCCGCAATCCGCCCTTTAATGCTGGCGACACTATAATCAATAACCCTATAAATTAAAAGCCTTAAGGCGCAAAAGAATAAAAGTAAATACTTATCTCGTCTCCCTCCTTTCATCATTATAATACTCCTTGAAACCTTGAAAACTAAAAAGCCCGCTAACTGCGGGCTTGTTTTATTTGGCTGGGAAACCAGGATTCGAACCTGGATTGACGGAGTCAGAGTCCGTAGTCCTACCGTTGGACGATTTCCCATAAATGCAGGGGAAAGGCACAAGATAAAAGGGGAAAGGAAAAGCCCACTTCATTCCTGCAGCTTGCTGATAACGCCTTGCAGCATCCTGGAGATTTCTTCAGCTTCTTTCCTGGAAGCGATATAGACCTCTTTTGATAAAAAACCCGCTTCAAATCCAATATAGAGCTGGGTCCGCAATTCACCACTTGAACCCTTCGCTATCTTTAGAAAGCGCAGATACTCTTTTCGGGAATTCCGTTCGTAACCTTCAGCAATATTGGAGGGAACTGATAATGCAGACCGAGTTACCTGATCTCGGTATCCAAAACCCCGGCAATCGCGAAATTGCTTATATAGCTCGACTGATAATCGACAACTACGTTTCCAGACTGCTAATTTTCCAAAGGCATCCATGCCTTCCCTTTTATCTTTTCCCTTACGCCCTTTGCCCTACGCTAATGACGCGCAGCAGAATTAGCGTTTAGAGAACTGGGGACGCTTGCGCGCTTTGTGCAGGCCAACTTTTTTACGCTCAACCTCACGTGCATCGCGGGTTAAGAACCCTGCGCGACGCAGTGGGCTGCGCAGCTCTTCGTTGTATGCAAGCAGTGCACGTGCGATACCGTGGCGAATCGCGCCGGCCTGACCGGTGTTACCACCGCCTTTTACTGTAATGTTAAGATCAACGCTACCGAGCAGATCTGCGGTCTCTAGCGGCTGGCGTACAACCATGCGAGAGGTCTCGCGGCCGAAGTATTCTTCTAGCGTACGCTTGTTTACGGTGATCTGACCGCTGCCAGGCTTAAGAAATACGCGCGCACTTGAACTTTTACGTCGTCCGGTGGTGCAAAGTACTTTATCTGTCATTTACTTAATTCCTAACTGCTTAAATTTCGAGTGTTTTTGGCTGCTGCGCGGCATGATTGTGCTCAGCACCCGCATACACTTTCAGCTTGCGAAACATTGCGCGACCCAGTGGGTTTTTTGGCAACATCCCCTTAACGGCCAGTTCGATAATCTGTTCAGGCTTCTCGGCCTGCAGCTTGTCAAAGCTGATCGACTTCAGGCTGCCGATATAACCGGTGTGGCGATGATAGATCTTGTCGGTTGTTTTATTACCGCTCACACGTACTTTTTCTGCGTTCACTACAACAATATAGTCGCCGGTATCCACATGGGGCGTGTATTCCGCTTTATGTTTACCACGCAGACGCAGGGCGATCTCGGACGCAAGACGACCAAGGGTCTTCTCTGCGGCATCCACAACATACCAATCGCGCCTTACGCTCTCTGCTTTTGCACTGAAAGTCTTCATCTGTTTCCAACTCCAAAACGGGTATCTGGCCTTCCCCAGCCTTTACCAAGGAACCCTAAAATCTGTAAGAGCGGAAATTCTACAGAAATTACATCTCAGGGTAAAGGGAAAAAATACAAGGAGAAAGGGAAATGCCCACTCCTTCACTTTCAATATCTTTTCCCTTTGCTCTTTGCCCTTGTATCTGCTGTCAGATTTTAAGCCGCTCTACCACTCGGCCGTGGGTGAGATGTTCATCGATGATCTCATCGACATCTTCTTTATCAATATAGCCATACCAGACCCCTTCCGGGTAGACCACCAGTACCGGCCCCTCAGAACAGCGGTCGAGACAGCCCGCAGAGTTGATCCGCACCCCCTCTTTACCCGAAACGCCCAGCGCCTTGATGCGCTGCTTGGCATAGTCGCGAATCTCCGCCGCACCGAAGCGCTGGCAACATTCACGGCCATCGGCGCGCTGATTGGTACAGAAAAAAACATGATATTTAAAATACATAGGCGCTAAGATACAAGAGTAAAGAGACAAGGGCAAAGGGAAATCCATCCCCTTGCATCTTTCCCCTTTTCCCTTGTATCTGCAGCCCCCCCGCTTTACCCTGAATTGATGAAGATCAGCTCATTCATTCAAAAAGAAGCGGACCGTTGCGTCAAGTGCGGACTCTGCCTGCCGCACTGCCCCACCTACCAGCAACTCAGCGATGAGGGTGATTCGCCTCGCGGCCGTATTGCGCTGATGCAGGGTTTGATGCAGCAAAAACTGCTGCCCGATGAGAAAGTACAGACTCATCTTGACCGCTGCCTGCTATGCCACGCCTGCGAGGCGATGTGTCCATCCGAGGTTAAATACGGTGAATTGATAAAAGAGACGCGTGCCGCACTCCACAGTGAAACAGCCGCGCCTGCCGGACGGGTAGCTGAGATGATGCAGCGCTTCGTCACCGAACGTGATCACCGCCGTCATCTCAGCCGCCTGCTGCGTGTTTATCAAAGTAGTGGGCTTGGCTGGCTGGCGCGCCACAGCGGGCTGTTGCGTCCGCTGGGGCTAGCGCGCATTGAAGGCATCGTGCCAAAACTGGGCGCGGCATTGCCAACTCAGGATGACTATCCGCCAATTGGCGAACAAAAAGGGGATGTCGGGCTTTTTGTCGGCTGCATGGGCGACAGTCTCGACACCACCACCATGCACGCGGCGATCCAGTTACTGACGCATCTTGGCTACGCCGTTCATCTACCGCAGGATCAGAACTGCTGCGGCGCGCTACCGCTGCACCGGGGAGATTTAAAACAAGCGGAAGCGCTGGCCAACGAGAATCGTACCGCATTTAGCGATCTCAAGATCGATGCGCTAATCTACTGCGCCAGTGGTTGCGGTAGCACACTGCAAAAGCTGGAACAGGCCGGTAGCAATGGCACGCCGGTTCTGGAGATTGGCCAGTTTTTGGCGCAGATCGAATGGCCGGAAGCAGTTAAACTGCGCCCACTCGACAAACGAATCGCCATCCACCTGCCGTGCAGCCTCAGCCATCTGCTGCATCAGGGCGCTGCGCCCGAGGCGCTGCTCTCAAAGATCCCCGGCGTGAAACTGATACCACTGCCCGAAAATCAAAACTGCTGTGGCGGTGCTGGTGATTATATGATGCGCCATCCAGCGCTTGCCGATAGCCTGCGTGAGGGCAAATTACGCCAGCTTGACATTATCCGCCCCGATATTTTAGTCAGCTCTAATATCGGTTGTGCACTGCACATTGCCGCAGGGCTGCGTGATGCAGGCCTGAAAATAGAAGTTATTCACCCGGTGACACTGCTGGCGCGGCAGATTTGATAAGAGAGTGGAAATGGGAAAGATAAAAGGGTAAAGGGCGTGGTGCCCACTTTCCGCTTTATATCCAGTAGGCGCTTTTGGTCATCACCTTTGAGGTCAACTTCATCAACCCTTTTACTGGCACAGGCAGCTCAGCGCCGCCCGCTTCCAGCGCCATATGACCGTGATGCGCCTCATCTTCTTTCATCTGCTCAAGGACCTTGCGGCTTTTGGCATCTTTTTCCGGGATCTGCTCCAGGTGCTCTTCGAGATGGCTAATTACCTGACGCTCAGTCTCAGCGACAAAACCGAGGCTCCATTTATCCCCAATCTTACCCGCCAGTGCACCGATCGCCAGAGATCCGCCGTACCACAGTGGATTTAGCAGGCTGGTGTGGCTGCCCAGCTCGGTGACACGCTGCTCGCACCACTCGAGGTGGTCGTTCTCTTCCAGCGCCGCGCGTTCCATTTTTTCACGCACCTCCGGCAGCTTCGCGGTTAACGCCTGCCCCTGATAAAGTGCCTGCGCGGAGACCTCACCGGCGTGGTTGATCCGCATCAAACGAATCGCGAGCTCTTTTTCAGCATCGCTCAGCGCCGCCTCATCAACCCCGTCGGCGGGATTGGGGCGCTCGGTCACTTCCGGTTTACCAAAAACGGTACGCACGCCGTGATCCAGGTTCATCACCAGGCGATCAAGCGGGGTGTAATTTCGATTTGCCATTAAATAAAGATACCTAAAGAATAGAAGACCATCAAACGGTAAGCGCGACCATCGCTTTAACCGCACTTATCCGAGATCGGCGGGTGGTAGATCATCTGCACCAGATTACCGCCCGGATCAAAACAGTAAAAGCTACGCGCGCCATCGCGATGGGTGCGCGGCTGCGTCTTCATCTTGACACCGAAGCTATTCATGTAGTCAAACCAGCGGTCAACATCCTGTGGGGTTTTTAAAATAAACCCGATGTGATCAAGCCGCTGCTGCCCCTCCAGAGGATCAAATGCGGCTGGCGCACGGTGCAGTGCAAGGTTGTCACAACCGGAGCAGAGATAGATGTTATCGGGGTCTGGCTGCCATTCAATCGCCATATCCAGAATCTGAGTATAAAAACGGACATTCGCCTCAAGATCACTCACATAGAGCGCCACATGGCGCATGCCGCCAGTTGCTGCTGGTTTTTCCATCTTGCCGACCTTTAATAAATAGTTTTCATGAAAATTTTATCAAACCTCAACAATCTCGAAATCATGCGTTACTTCAGCCACCTGTGCCAACATGATCGATGCAGAACAATATTTCTCTGCGGTTAGCGAGACGGCTCGTGCCACTGATTTTTCTGACAGCGCCTTGCCTGTCACAACAAAATGGATATGGATTTTGGTAAAGACTTTGGGGGCAGTCTCGGCACGTTCTGCCGTCACTTCTGCAACGCAGTCACTCACTGCCTGGCGCGATTTTCTCAGGATGCTCATCACATCAAAAGCGGTGCAACCACCGGTACCGAGCAGCACCATCTCCATTGGACGAATCCCCATATTCCGTCCTCCTGCCTCTGGCGGCCCGTCCATCACCACTGTGTGGCCGCTGCCGGACTCGCCCAGGAACATCATATCCTGCACCCACTTAACGCTAACCTTCATCAACAACCCTCTTCAAATAACGCAATCTACCGATAAGTATGTATGATACACACCCTGGGAGCCATAATATTGCTGCGAGAGAATAACACGATTCATATTTTCCGCCCCAGCCGCGCTGTTCGCCCAGAGGGAATAGCATGGAAAAATGAGCTCAACGCCTCTATTTACATCTGTAGATACCCGCTTTTCGCTCACGCTTCCTTGCTGGAACAGAAACTTTTTCTCGCACAAAGGGCTCAATGCAGAAATGACTGCATATCGAGAGAAAATCCCAGCCTGAAGCAAAAAGAAGTAAAGGTATTGCCATGATCAAAGAAGAACCAGACAAACTTGCAACAACGATTGAGCGTTTTTTACAGCACTGCCACCGCCGACGTTATCCTGCAAAAAGCGTCATCATCTACGCGGGGGATGCGCCCGACTCGCTCTATTATATTATCAAAGGCTCTGTCACAGTGCTGATCGAAGATGAGGATGACGGCAACGAGATCGTACTTGCCTACCTCAACGCCGGTGACTTTTTTGGTGAGATGGGGCTATTCGATGATCAGAAAAAACGCAGCGCATGGGTGCGCGCCAAGAGCCAGTGCGAACTGGCCGAGATCAACTACAGCAAATTTCGCAGTCTCGCCTCCGAATATCCGGATATCCTGTTTGCGCTCTCATCGCAGATGGCACTTCGACTGCGCCGCACCAGCGGCATGGTAGGGCGACTCGCCTTTATGGATGTTGCCGGGCGTATTGCCGGCACCCTGCTTGATCTCTGCAAGGAACCCGATGCGATCACCCACCCCGACGGCATGCAGATCAAGATCACCCGCCAGGAGATTGGGCGAATCGTCGGCTGCTCACGCGAGATGGCGGGGCGCGTTCTGAAAAGTATGGAAGAGCAGAACCTGCTTACCGCGCAGGGCAAAACAATCGTTGTCTTTGGCACACGCTAACCACAAGTAGTGGCAATAGAAAACAGCGGGGCTGATGAACTCAGTCCCGCCGTTTCTGTTTTGAGGGGCACCTTAACTGCTAGAACACTTTCTCTCGCAATAAACAGCAGGGCGCGACTGCCGTTAAAAACGGAAGCCCAGCTGAAATGAGCCGCCCACTTCATCGTCATTACCCGCTACAGCCACATCGATGTGTACACCAAATGGAGAGAGGCCAAAGCCGGCCGTCATTATGCTGGTATCACTATCACTCATGTTATGGCGATAACCTGCCCGTAACTGTATGGTGTTCCACGCATCAAGCTCAACCCCAAATCCAGCATACTGTGTTCTGGAATCAAACCCTGTCGATTCGCTCTCATTCAGGTCAATATCAACGGCAACCGTTGACCACTCAGTGCTGTGAGAGAGACCCACACGCGCCTGAGGCTCAATCTTGATCGTATTTCCCAGTACTGTTTTATAGTCCTGTGCGATGAGATTTTTCACTACCAGGCCACTCTTCCAGCCTTTGGCAAACGTTTTGCCGACACCAACATCAAGGTTGAAATCGGAATACGCTTTCTTACCCTGGTCTGCATCAAAGTCTGCCGTATTCACCCCCACCTGATAATCAAAAGTTGTCACTTTTAAATATTTAGGGGTTAACCCAATGGCCACCTCATGACCACCAATATTAAGTTCCCGCGCCAGTGATAGGCTAATCTCCTGAATCACTGCACCACGTACACTCATGTTTGATGTCAGTTTATCAACTACATTATTACCATTCACAACCTGGTCATTGATCGCGGCATTTGAAGCCAGGGCAGTTGATGACGTTTTACCCGCAGCAACAATAGCGTTAACCAGAGAGTCATCAGCCGATGTCACATTCAACACCCCACCCCCAATAGCCCTGGCATTGACTGTTAACGCGGCGCCAAATCTTTTACTTGGAATACCTATCACCAGGCCGCCATTCACTTCACCCTGCACAGCCTTGTTAGATAATTTGCTGAGCTGCAACCAGAGTGCCTCTGCTTCCGTTGCGACCGCCGCCGCATTTCCGTCTGTAGGCGTCGTTTTGTAGATTTCAATTGCGGTCGTTAAGTTCGACTCAAAATTTGAATTTTGATATGCATCAACCTCATCGATCACATCATCTCGATCTCTAAAGCGTACGCCCATTACTGGAAACTCCAGTGCAAAGTCCTCGTCTTCATGGGCTACCGCTAACAGAGCCGGATTCATATAACCGGCGTTAGCGCTAGTACCCGAGGCAACGCCCGCCCCCCCCATCGCGTATGAACGAGGATCAAATGAGTTAAATGGGACTGCAGAGGCTGAACCCGCCGCCATAAACAAGATGCCACACACCGTCGTCTGTAGAATTCTCTGAGACATCACACCTTCCTTTTTTATTAGTCAAAGAAAAACAGAGCAGCTACCCCCTGTTACTTTATATCTCTGTTGGTTATCGACGAAATAACCAGCGGCTTTAGCCATACAGATAGACTATACAAAAAGCTCGGCAAGACGCCCCCCGGGGTCTTCACAGCGCATAAACGCCTCTCCGACCAGGAAGCTGTTGACGCAATTGTTGCGCATCAATTCAACATCCTCTCGCGTATGGATGCCACTCTCTGCAATGACGATACACCCGTCAGGCATCGCTGCCAGTAGCTCGATCGTATTCTGCAGTGACACTTCGAAGGTTTTGAGGTTACGATTGTTGACTCCAAACAGCGGTGTCTTCAACGCTTTGGCCCGTTCGAGCTCATCCGCATTATGCACTTCAACCAGTACCGCCATGCCGAGTTGCTCGGCCAGGTTTGCCAGCGACACAAGCTGTGTATCATCGAGTGCTGTGGCAATCAGCAAAATAGCATCGGCACCAATCGCGCGCGCCTCATAGAGCTGATAGTCATCGATGATGAAATCTTTGCGGATCACCGGCAGGCTACATGCCGCACGCGCCTGTTTCAGATACGCTTCACTGCCCTGAAAAAAGTCCCGATCCGTCAATACCGACAGGCAGGCTGCCCCCCCTTTTTCATAAGAGCGCGCGATCTCCATTGGCTGAAAGTCTTCACGCAGCACCCCCTTGCTTGGCGATGCCTTTTTGATTTCGGCGATCACTGCAGACTTCCCGGCTGCCAGCTTCGCCTGCATCGCACCGACAAAGTCACGTACGGGCGGCGCTGTTTCGACCTGCCCCTTTAACGCATCCATCGGGACTGATGCGCTACGCTCGATAACCTCTTCACGTTTACGTGCCAGGATTTTTTTAAGGATATCTGCCTGTGACATTTTTAAATGCTCTTCTGTAACGTCAATTTATAACGCGTGACTGTACGCGATGAACTGATCCAGTTTTTCATTGGCACTGCCATCGCTCATCACCCGCTGAGCCTTTTTAACACCAGCCGCGTGAGAGTCCGCCAGTCCGGCAACGTAGATTGCAGCACCTGCATTCAGCGCAACGATATCGTAGGCCGCCCCTCTTTCACCGCTCAGCACCGAGCGAATCAGTTGCAGGCTCTCGTTGGCATCTTTCACTGCAAGCGCGGCGCAGTCGCCTGTCGTCATGCCAAAATCTTCAGGTGCAACCTTATAAGTGGTCACCCTGCCATCTTTTAACTCTGCCACCGCTGTTGCGGAACCGATGCTGATCTCATCCATGCCGTCATCGGCATGAACAATCATGACATGTTTGCTGCCGAGCTTACCCAGCACTTCGGCCAGCGGTGCAACCCACTGCGCACTAAAGACACCGATCACCTGATGTGGCGCACCCGCCGGATTGGTCAACGGCCCGAGTAGATTAAACAGTGTACGTACCCCCATCTCCCTACGCGGGCCGATCGCATGTTTCATTGCTCCGTGGTGTTGTGGCGCAAACATAAAACCGACACCGATCTCATCAACACACTGCGTCACCTGCTCCGCGGAGAGGTCGAGCCGCACACCCGCAGCCTCTAACACATCGGCACTGCCCGATTTACTGGAGATCGAGCGGTTGCCATGTTTCGCCACCTTGCCACCCGCCGCCGCGACAACAAACGCACTGGCAGTTGAGATGTTAAAGGTACTTGCACCATCACCACCGGTACCGCAAGTATCCACCAGGTGGGCACCAGAGAGCGCTACCGGCGTCGCCAGCTCGCGCATGATCTTTGCTGCCGCGGTGATCTCGTCGATCGTTTCACCCTTCATTCGCAGGCCGACCAGAAAACCGCCGATCTGTGCCTGCGTCGCCTCGCCCGTCATGATGGTGCGCATCACATCGCTCATCTCATCAACTGAGAGGTTACGATTCTCGGTCACTGCACGAATGGCTGCCTGCATCTCCATCTTTATCCCCCCGTCACATTCTCTTTTCTATTGACCACTAAAGTAGCCTAGGTGTCATGCAGTGCAACCTGAGGAGATGAGGCAAAAACAGCGGTTGCCACCCCGGGTTTCGCGGTGCTGCATCCAGGCTACATTTAGAGAGTCGCCTCTAAAAAGTTCTTTAGCATCTCATGACCACATTCGGTGAGGATCGATTCGGGATGGAACTGTACCCCTTCGATCGCCAGCGTTTTATGGCGTACCCCCATAATTTCATCAAGATGACCCGCATCATCTTCAGTCCACGCGGTCACTTCGAGACAATCCGGCAGCGTCTCTGCGGCTATCACCAGTGAGTGGTAACGCGTCGCTTCCAGTGGGTTTTTCAATCCTTTAAAAACACCGACATCGTGATGTTTCACCATTGAGGTCTTGCCGTGCATGATGGTCTTCGCATGAACCACCTCTGCACCAAAGGCCTGGCCGATACTTTGATGGCCGAGGCAGACACCTAGCAGCGGTACTTTCCCGGCGAACCGTTCGATCACCTCGAGCGAGATCCCCGCCTTATCGGGTGTACAGGGACCGGGAGAGATAACGATGCGGGCCGGGTTCAGCGCTTCGATCTCTGCCAGGGTGATCTGGTCGTTACGGTGCACCTCAACCTGCGCCCCCAGCTCACCAAAATACTGCACCAGGTTGTAGGTAAAGGAGTCGTAGTTATCGATCATCAGCAACATGACTCACCCCCATCACCGTTTACCATGGCAACTGCGCGGAACATCGCACGTCCCTTATTCATCGTTTCGTCCCACTCATTGCGCGGCACGGAGTCGGCCACAATACCGGCACCGGCCTGAATATAGAGTTTGTTATCTTTGATCACCGCGGTGCGGATCGCAATTGCGGTATCCATATTTCCATTCCAGCCGAGGTAGCCGACCGCGCCGGAATAGATGCCGCGCTTCACCGGCTCCAGCTCATCGATGATCTGCATGGCGCGAATCTTAGGCGCGCCACTCACAGTACCAGCCGGAAAGGTGGCACGCAGCGCATCCATCGCCGACATATTCTCTTTCAGCTGACCCTTCACGTTGGAGACGATATGCATCACATGTGAATAACGTTCGATCAACATCTTCTCAGTCAATTCAACCGATCCGGTCTCGGCGACACGGCCGACATCGTTGCGCCCCAGGTCGATCAGCATTAGATGCTCGGCCAGCTCTTTGGGGTCTGCCAGCAGCTCTTTTTCAAGCTCGTGATCGGCTTCGACTGTCTCACCGCGAGGGCGTGTGCCTGCAATGGGTCTCACCTCTACCACCCCATCTTCAAGACGCGTCAGAATTTCCGGTGACGAACCGACAATTTGAAACTCACCGAGGTTCAAAAAGTACATGTAGGGCGATGGATTAAGACTACGCAACACACGATAGAGATCGAGCGGCTCGGCTTGATACGGCACGGACAGCCGCTGCGACAACACCACCTGCATCACATCCCCTTCAACGATATACTCCTTGGCGCGTTCAACCGCCGACTCAAATTCCTCCTGAGTAAATCCGGAGATGAAATCCGACTCAGACATCGATGGCTCACGACTATAGATATCCTTGCGCGGAATCTCGCGTGCCAGTTGCCCCTGCAACTCATCAAGGCGTGTTTCGGCCTGCGCCAACGCATCCGCCTGTGCAGGATCTGCATGCACAATAATATAAAGCTTGCCGCCGAGGTTATCGAACACCACCACTTCATCGGAGACCATCAACAGGATATCCGGTGTGCCCAGCTCATCGGGGTTGGGGCATTCGGCCAGACGCGGTTCGATGTAGCGAATCGTGTCATAACCGAAGTAACCGACCAGGCCGCCGGTAAAGCGCGGCAGGTTGTCGAGTTCCGGCACGTGGTACTGTTGCTGGTACGTTTCGATCCATGCCAGCGGATCTTCCACTCGGGTGCACTCGATCTCACTGCCATCGCGTTCAACATGGATCTCATTGCCAAAAATGCGCATTAAGGTGCGTGCTGGCAGGCCAATAATAGAGTAACGCCCCCAGGTCTCGCCGCCCTGTACCGACTCAAACAGATAGGTATAAGGGGCATTGGCCAGTTTAAGATAGGTGCTGAGTGGGGTATCGAGATCCGCCAGCACCTCGCGCATCACCGGGATACGGGAGTACCCCTCACTGCTCAGTCGTTCAAGTTGTTCATGTTTCATCTGCATCACTAATCAAAGTTAATATCAAAAGAGTGGGGTTACGGGTACGCGGTTTTTTAGCCACGCCATCGTATGCCACAGCCTTTCGGCATCATCTCCATTAATGTTTCAAACTTCATCAACTTGATCCTGAACTCGTGCAAATTACTTTCAACAACCTGTCATTGCGAGAAACTGGGTGACGAAACAGCCTCACTGCTTAATTACGCGTGAGATTGCGTCGCGTTGCTCGCAGTGACATTCATTCAAATATTTTCCAACAGCGGTTTTAACGCAGCTAAGGATTCGATCACTGCATCCGGCTCCGCTTCACGAATATCCACCCCGTGATTATAACCGTATGGCACTCCGACCACCTGAAAGCTGGCTCTGCGCGCCGCTTCAACATCATGCATCGAATCACCCACCATCAGGCAATCTTCGGCATCTTCCCCCAGTTTTTCGGCGGCGTAGAGCAGCGGCATCGGATCTGGCTTTTTCTTTGCAGTCGTGTCGCCACTGACAATCACCTCAAAGTAGTCGTGAATACCCATCTCTTTAAGTAGTGGCACGGTAAAGGCTTCGGCCTTGTTGGTCACACAACCGGTTTTGAAGTGAGCGGATTTCAGGTACTCCAGCCCTTCAAGCACGCCGTCGTAAAGGCAGCTACGACCACTGGTGTTATCCTTGTACAGCGCCATAAATATCGGCTGCGCACTGACAAACAGCGCTTCCGGTGGATCGTCCCACAGGGTGTCAGTCAGCGCACGTTTTATCAGCCGGTCAACACCGTTGCCGACCCAGCCGCGCGCCTTTTCGATCCCCCACGGTTCCCGTCCTAGTGCGACCATCATCTCATCCAGACAGTAGGCGAGGTCTGGCACACTATCGACCAGGGTGCCGTCGAGATCGATCAGCACCACTCCAGGTAGACGACTCAGACTCATGTTTATTGTGTCTTTGCTAACTCTGCGCGCATCGCGGCCAGCACGCTATTGTAATCGTTGGCATCCGACTCATTGGCTGCATTAAAAATAGCAGAGCCGGCCACAAAGGTATCTGCGCCTGCTTCGGCAATCTCGCGGATGTTATCAACCTTAACGCCACCATCGATTTCAAGGCGGATGTCATAGCCGCTATCATCGATCAACTTGCGTGCTTCGCGCAGTTTATCCAGTGTTGCCGGTATAAAACTCTGCCCTCCAAAGCCCGGGTTGACCGACATCAACAGAATCATATCGATTTTATCCATCACATATTTCAGGCAATCAAGCGAGGTCGCCGGATTAAATACCAGTCCCGATTTACACCCTTCCGCACGGATCAGTTGCAGTGAGCGGTCAATATGCTCGCTGGCTTCCGGGTGAAAGGTGATGTAGCTTGCCCCTGCAGCAGCAAAATCGGGGATGATACGATCAACCGGTTTCACCATCAAATGGACATCGATTTCAGCGGTGACACCATGTTTCCGTAGCGCATCACAAACCAGCGGGCCGATGGTCAGGTTTGGAACGTAGTGGTTGTCCATCACATCAAAATGGACAATATCTGCGCCAGATGCCAGCACGTTGTCTACCTCTTCGCCAAGGCGCGCGAAATCGGCCGACAGGATAGATGGGGCAATCAGGAACTCTTTCATGGCGTACCTCTTAAATTAAGCTCAAAAAACGAACCCGCAACTTTACCCGAAAACAGCGCTTTTTTCACTCTTCACAACGAATATTCGTGCGGTTTTTCTTAATGTTACCGATATATGCATTTGATATGGCCCGTTTACTATCCACATTCCCCCCGCTCACAGAGTCCTCATCCGGCTGGCTCTCACCATTTTTCTCGTGTGCGCCCCTGCTGTTCTTATTAATCGCACTCTTTTCAAGTGCGCCAGGTGAGGCTGCCTCCGGGCCCAGAAATCATGAAAAAGTGTGGGAAAAAGCGCTATTAAAATCATCTCCCCCCGATGAAACCAAGTGGTTGACTGCAGCCGATGAAAAGTTCATCGCACTTTATCAGGATGACTTTACAGGCACCCTGCGAGGGGGGGTTATTTTACTACACGACATGGGCGGGCACCCGGACTGGCCTGAGGTGATCTCGCCACTGCGACAATCACTGCCACTACACGGCTGGTCTACGCTCGCCATTCAGCTACCCGCCCTGGAGAAGGGGGGGGAGATTTCAGACTATGCGGGTACTATCGCCACTTCCACTGCACGCATCAAGGCGGCCATTGACTATTTTCGTAACATCAACAACAGTAATATTGTCCTGTTGGGGTACGGTCTTGGCTCAGTGATTGGGGCCTCATTTCTCGCCACCAATGCCGATAGTGGCGTCACAGCATTTATCGGTATCAGTATGCCCGCTTATCAAGAGGGTGAAAGCTGGATGGACCTCACAACATCGATCGAACAGATGAATTTACCGATGCTGGATCTCTACGGTAGCAACGACCTTGCGAGCGTCATCAATTCCGCAGATAGACGTGCCCTCGCAGCACGACGCGGTGGCCTTAAGGCCTCAAAGAACAGGCAATTTTCCGCTTTTGAGCGCTCCGCAACTGCGACCGGGGCATTTAGTAAAACAGGTGGTTTTATTGCCTACCGTAAATTTTTGATCAGTGGTGCTAACCACTCATTCCGAGGTCATGAAGCTCTGCTCAGTAAACGCATTATTGGCTGGCTTAAACACCATGCCAGTGGCGTGACCGTCATAAAATAACACCTATTGACTCTATTCCTCACCAGTGGAATTAAGCCTGATGGGTAATGATTAGCTCGAATAAAGCACTGCGTGATATGAGAAAAAAATAGTCTGGATTCAGGATAAAAAAAGGGGGCCATAAAGGCCCCCTTTATAATGACTCACAAGTGAGTATTACTTATGCGCTTTGTTCAGCGCTCTTCTTCTCGATAGCTTCCTGCTTAGTACGAATGATCCCGTAATGCAGTAACACTTTCTTCATTGAGAAGTAACCTGCAGCAATGACGATCGCGGTGACAAGGATGTCAAAGAGTGATGTCATTGGCATGTGATAGAACGCTGGATCGCCAGAACCTGAAATCCAGGTGTAACGCTCTAACCATGTGCCTAAGATAATAAAGCATGCAATTACCATAACAGTGGTTGGATTATGGCGATTCGGGGTGATCACAAATGTGAGAAATGGAATCACAAATTTACACGCCAGGAATGTCCACCAGATCACTGACAGGTCGTTATGCATCATCGCATCAAAGCGATCCATGTTGGATGGCAGACGGCCGTACCACATAATCAGGTACTGGGTAAAGTAGAGGTATGTCCACAAAATCGTCATTGCCAGCATAAACTGCGCGAGGAAGTTTGAGATGTAGATCGGCAGTTCCTTCACCAGCACACCTGAACGCCCCAGGAAGTAGAGCAGCACTGTAAAGAACGCCAGAAACATTTGGAAACCACTTACGAACTGATATGCGCCGTAGTTAGCACTATGCCAGCCAGGGTACATTGTCATTTCGAAATCCCACGCAATCATAGAACCATACAGAAAGTAAGCAAACGGGATCAATAACGCAATGTTACGAAACTTACGTTTGTACTTATCATCTACAGAGGCCAGATGCTGATATTTAATAAACATCAGATACAGCGCCGCAACACCAATAAACCCCCCGATTTCACGGAAGACCAGGAAAGTGTAGTTGTGCCACCCAGGCAGGTGGTTATTAGGATCATCTGCCGTTGCCAGCCATACGAATGTGCTTTCGCCATTCAACAGTAGAATGATCAGTAGCACACCTGCAAGCGGGAACAGTGCGGCGGTAGCTACTGCAATATAACGAACCTGGAAACGCCATTGAGCATTTATAAGATGCAATACAGAGGCGAGTGTGACACCACCCAGCGCTATGTAGAGCGTCATGAGAAAGTTAGTCGTTAAAACGGACCAACTACCAAAATTTTCATCCATCGGAAGCCTCGCTATCTCTAATTATGTTCTGATTCTAAAACGACCACAGTCTCTGCGCTTATTGCGCAGAAGCTGTGCGAGTTGCCGCTTTGTTATTATCTTTAACCAAACCGTGTTTGAGGTAGTTGACTACATGCCAACGCTCTTCAACAGAAAGGTCATTAGAGCCACGCAGGTCATCACGACCAGATGGCTTGCCATAAGCAGGCATCACATAACTACCAAAGGTAATCGTTCCAAACAGCCAGCCTTCTGTCAGATTCTTCTGGACATAGTCGTCGACCAGAGAAATCGCACCAATTTTAGCTGTTACAGGGGAATCCGCTGCCCCCGTGTTGCCATGACATGCGCCACAGTAGACTTTATACAGGAACTTCCCTTCTTTCAGCGATGCAGTAGTGACCGGAATCGGGTTTTCCAGTGACTTTGCTTCTTCTCTGTTTTTCACCATCGTTGGGATTCCTTGAACGGGAATCGAACGCTTCGGAAAGGGTGCCATGACACCTTCCTGCGGTTTGATGCTTGGCTGGTTCATCATATCGGTTGACCACGGCCATGCAAATGCCACTGATGGAAGTAGTAAACCAGCAAGTAGTAGCTTTCTCATGATTGAACCTCTTCACGTACCTCGACCGCATGGTTATCCTTGAAGACACCTTTAATCGGATCGATATATTTTTCATCAACTTCGAACTCAATCGCTACCTGATCGATCCCGACCTTTTCACTGTAGAGGCTCTTACGCTTCCTGAAAAGTCGAGTGGTGATCAGAAATGCAACCACAGTAAAGAGCACACTAAAGAGAATCATCATCTCATAGGTGAGCACGATGTTTGATGGTAGTGGCACAACCGGCTTACCACCCTGCGGCTGAATCAGAAAATTTGATTGAGCCGATGCCAGGAAGAGAAAACCGAATGTGATACCAAATGCTGCGCCACACAGTGTCACCTTAGGGATGACACTCGGACGAGGCCCCAGAACATCATCGATGTCTGGGTGCTCGATAGGCGACAAAAAGGTCACATCATCAACGGTTATACCATCTACTTTTTTGTTTTTAAAATCCCCGATCGCTGCAAAAGCATCATCGAAGTTACCAAACAGACCTAAAATTCTGCACTTTTTCATTTTAGGAACCCTCCACGCCTGGTGATTTGCTGGACACTCCCGTTGCTGGGGCTCCTCCACCGGGATTATTTGCCATTACTGGTGATATCTCTTTATTAGCCAGCTCACGACGGTGCAGTACCATTTCCTTACACTCATACATAGAAACTGATGGGAACACTTTTACAAAGACCAGGAAGAGTAGACCGAACCAGCCAAAGCTCCCCGCAACAATAAACCACTGAACCCAGCTCGGCCACATCACATCATGTGCGATTGGGTGGTATGAAAGCGACAGCGTAGGTGTCACGATCATCCAGCGCTCCAGCCACATCCCCAGGTTCAACAGAATTGAAACAACCATCATGGTTGGAAGATGTCTTCGTAATTTCTCAAAGGCTAATGCAAACGGCACCACTGAGCCACAGAAGATCATGCCCCAGAAAAATGGTGCATATGGCCCAAAGAACTTGGCCAGCAGCACTTCTTTATCTGCTGCAGAGTGGCCGTACCAGACTGAAGCGAACTCGATCAGGTTCAGATAAGTCCATACCATTGCGATAGCAAAGGTCAGTTTGGCGGTCTTTTCCAGGATCGCAATGGTCATGTACTCTTCCCAGCGGAAGTAGTAACGCAACAGGATGAAGAGCGTGATAATCGCTGCACAACCTGAGTAAAGCGCACCCGCAACAAAGTATGGTGGGAAAGAGGTAACGGCCCAGCCAGGCATAATCGACATTGCAAAGTCAGACGATACGATCGAGTGAACCGATACCGCGAGTGGAATCAGGAAACAGGCCATAATTAAATAGGTACGACGAAAGTTTCTCCACTGACGGTCATCACCACGCCACCCTAAAGAGAGGGCCGTATACAGCTTCTTACGCCAGCCTCTTGCGTTATCACGACAGATCGCCAGATCAGGGATCATACCGATAAAGAGGAAGAGCGCCGATGATGTCAGATAGGTACTAATCGCGAACGCATCCCACACCAACGGTGAGCGAAAATTCGGCCAGATACCACGATCAGTCAGATATGGTAGTACCCAGTACATATTCCACAGGCGACCAAGGTGAATCATTGGGAAGAGGCCCGCTGTCATCAGCGAGAATGTAGTCATCGCCTCTGCGAATCGATAGATCGGTTTACGCCAATCCGCGTTCATAATATGCAGGATCGCTGACAGTAATGTTCCAGCATGGCTCATACCAATCCAGAAGATAAATGTCGCAATGTATAAATCCCACATGTGTGGCCAGTTTAAATTTGCAGCGCCCATGCCGACGTTATACTGGTATACCTCACCAACGACAGCAAAGCTGATCAAGAAAAGACATACTGCCACTGAAATCCAGTAACCCTTACGAGGGTTTTCCATCGATTTCAAGACGTCTTTGTTGATCTGCGCCCACTTCAGATCTTCATTAATATCTTTGTAAACTTCATTATTTTGCATGTTTTACACCGATTTCGTTATTAGGCTCAAAGATGTTGACATACTAAACTTCGCGAACACGATCCAGATACATCACACATGGATCAGTATTCAGGAATTCGAAGACCCGATAGCCGCGCATCTCAGGGGTCTGTTTGTTCTGTTTAGTTTTGCCGAGCTCGACTTGATGCTTACGCCACATCTTCGTCACCCTGGTCTCTGCAACACCAGTCTCAGGATCGTACATGCCGAGCATGTCTCCAAATTCGATCGCGCCTGTTGGACAGGTTTGTGAACAGGCGGTCTGAACTTCACCATCTCTGACTTTGCGGTCTTCCATTCTGGCGGTATCTTTTACCGTACGAATGCGCTGGACACAGAAGGTACACTTCTCCATCACACCCATATCACGAACAGAAATGTCAGGGTTTAACTGCATCTGCAAGGGAGCTGGCCATGAATCTTCATAGTATGACCAGAAATTAAAATAGCGCAGGCGGAACGGACAGTTATTGGAACAGTAACGTGAACCAATACAGCGGTTATAGACCTGTGCATTCAAACCATCTGGCGTGTGATAAGTTGCGGCTACTGGACAGACAGGTTCACAGGTCGCTGCATTACACTGTTGACACATCATGGGTAAAAAGCTGGCGCCATGCTGTTGAAATTCGCTGGTTCTCTCCTCTCCAAGATCCGGCTCATCCCAGTAGCGCTCAACGCGTAGCCAGTGCATACCCTGACCTTTTTCAAACTTCTCTTTACCTACAACAGCAAGATTGTTTTCTGCATAACACGCCACTGAACAGGCATTGCAACCAATACATTTGTTCAGATCGATCGACATGCCCCACATATGTTCATAGTCGTGGAAACCACCCTCTTCACGGCCTTTACGATATCTTGACCAGTCATCGATTAGATTACTAAGCGACATGATCGCCTCCTTCTGTGCGCTCGTAGACATCAGCTGGGATGGTTGAAACCAGCTTACGACCTACCTGTGTTTCACTACCACCAAAACGAACCAGAACATCATCTGTTTTAGCCGCCTTGGTTACTTTAACGTTAGTTGAGTAGAGCGCTAATTCACCCGTCATCTTGTCTACTTTCGGGTCAAGAATACTGAGTGAGTTAACACCACGGTCTTTGGCATAGCGGCTGAAACCGGCATCATGCCCCTGACCCAACGGAACGGCGATGACATCGGGGTGCACACCTTTGTAAATATAAACCTTCACATTGATCTCACCAGAAGCCGACGCAATCTTGACCATGTCACCCTCTTTCACGCCAATCTTCTTGGCAGTAGAAGGGTGGAGCTCAGCCCATGAGTCCCATACCACTTTGCTGATCTGATCGGGTGCTTCCTGCAACCAGGGAAGATTGGCGTGTCGGCCATCCCAGAAACCCAGCCTTGCAGATGGCGCTAATATCATCGCTGATGAGTTCCCCATCTCTTTAGGCATATCAAATTCAACCCCTTTAACCTTCAGAGAGGTCTTCTTTACACCGACATCAATCAAACCAGCTGCCAGCACATCAGTCCAGAACTGCTCGTCACTTGCGCCGTTTTTATGCTCAGCCGGAATGGTTGAAAATGCATTACGCAGGTATGCATAGTAGTCAGCAAAACCTTCGTAAGCAGTCTCTTTACGTTTCTTCAGCAGCGTCAGCACAATATCGCCAAACCCGCGCGTCTCTGTTGAGAGCGGCTCCATCAGTGGCTGTTGAATGCTGATTTCACCTACACCTGCCTGATAAGGTGCTACGTGAGTGCCCCAGTCTTCTTCAGTTGAGGCGAGTGGCAATACAACATCAGCCATTGCGGTGGTTTCATCATTAAAATGAGAGAAAACAACCTTAAACGGGATATTAGCCAGACTCTCTTTCAAACCAAGCGATTTTGGAGCAGTGTAAACAGGGTTAACCCCCGAGAAGAAAACAACATCGAAGCGTTTGTCAGCGGCTGCCTGTGAAAATGAGACCAGTGAGTGCGTGTTGCCGCTCACGGGTGCCATGCTTGCATACGCAAACTCGCCGTTAGATTCAATCGTCTTACCAATGTTACCAAGAATGACATTCAGTACCATCGCAGCGGCAACACATTGATAGCCGTGCTCATGTCCCTGTGCCGATGCGCCCGCAAGGACAACACTTGGAGAACGACGTTTCAGGGTGGCGGCGATATCTGCAATGCGATCGGCATCAACACCGGTCGCGGTGACGGTCTCATCAAGCGTGTAACTGCGAATCAACGACTGAACGCTGTTAGGCAGGCCACTCATGCTCAGGCCCTGTTTGCTCACCAGCTGATTAGCAATACCCAGCGCCAGCGCACCTTCCGATCCAGGTCTGCTCGCCACCCATAGATCCGCATTTGCACCCGTCAGCGTCATGTTTGGCTCAACCTGAATCAGAGTACCGCGCGGGGATGTGCGGAATTTCGCGTACTCTGTTGAGAAGTGCAGCGGTGATCCCCAGGTGCCCAGGAAGTCTGCGCCAAATGAAAGCATTGACTGCGCCTTATCTAAACGGATACGAGGATTGCTGTCTCCCAGCATATCCTGACACACCTTCGCCCAGACTGCGTTATTAATGGTCTCATGAACAAAGTGGTTACCCGAGCCAATCGACTCAAGATATGCCTGCAACAGAACAGACTGGTGACCACTGACAGAACCCGTCATCCACGCAAATTTACTACCACTGATATTGGCCGTTTTTTCAGCAATCAGCCCATAAGCCTCTTCCCAGGTTGCATCTACCAGCGAAGAGCCTCTGCGGATTTTTGGCTTAGCGATACGATCAGGGTTGTAGTGTGCCTGAAGACTAGCCTGGCCCATCTGGCACAAACGTCCCTTATTTACAGAGGAGGCTGGATTACCTTCCAGCTTCAGAACGCGCCCTTCACGTACACGACCATGAATGCCGCAGCCCGATGGGCACTGCTGACAGGTAGAAGCATACCAGACGCCTACGCCAGGAATCACATACTCTTCTGGCATCAGGTAGGAAACTACCTTCTCTTTGCCCTCCTCAAGTGTCACCGTCGTTGGCAAATCACAACCTACCAACGTAGCGCCGACACCGCCCCATCCCATTATTTTGAGAAAATCTCTACGTTTGATCTTGCTAAAACTCATATTAAAAATCACCCCGTTTTCGTCACGTATTCCGTGATCTCAACGATCATAAAAATGTTTTATTTATGACAGTGCCAACAATCAGAAGGACCGTCGTTTGCCTGATGACAGCGCTGGCAAAAACCCATTGTCAGCGGCTTCACTTTATCGGCAACAGTCATTTTCTTGACCTCCCCGTGACAAAAAGCACACACCTCGGAGACATTCTCAACCTCCAGGTCTTCGTTATCAATCACGAAGCGCTTAATGTGTTTTTCATGGGTAAAATGCACAAAATCTGGGACATCATGCACTTTGTTCCACAGTGGGGGTTGCTTATTCTCCCAATACTCAGTCAGCTTCTGAATACGTGGCTTATCAGTAGCAATCACACTATGACAGCCCATGCACTTACTGGTTGGGGGAATTCCCGCTACTTTGCTACGACGCGCATAGGTATGACAGTACATGCAGTTAATTTCATTAATATCTGCATGAGTATCGTGCGGAAACTCAATGGGTTGCTCGACATGAATACCCGAATAGCTCCCCTCAGGGGGAACTGCATTCGGTACCTCAGCATTCACTTTGGCTGAAAACAGCGCCATTGCAGCCATCAGCAACATTACAATAAAAGACACCTGCACAGTCTGTTTAGTCTGACGACTTCCACGACTTGCAGCCTCAATAAAACGCCCTAGTGGCAAATGTTGTAAAACCGACATTAACCCTCTCGACAACTGTTGTTCATTTTAATTAAGGGCCAGGGGGAGAAACTGCGTAATTTGCTCGCAAGCGGTCAGGAGTGGGACCAATGACCCCATTCAATAACGCCTACAACAAATAGCCCCCAATTGGCCCACTCCAAAACTTCTACTACTCATGCAACAAAGCAAAGCGCCAGGTCGCGAAGTGCGGTTAGAGTGTGGAACCCAAATCAAAACCACAATATTTCTTATTATTTTTATTATTATTCAATCGCATCGCCTGTTGGCGCCACGAAGTTACGAATCCTAGAACAAGTTCAATAACACTGTCAACGAAAATTTTCTTACTGTTTTAGTCAGGATATTCATCTTGCATTCATATGAAAACCGCCCTGTTCACCAAGCATGCCGACCTGCCAGGCTCACACAGGATTATCAATATCAATAAATTGATATTGCAAATCAAACCGCTTAGAAAGATGCATTGAAAGTGCCTCTACACCACCACGTTCTGTTGCATGATGACCAGCAGCAAAAAAGTGCACCCCCATCTCTCGTGCTACATGCGTCGTTTTCTCTGATGCTTCACCGCTAATGTAAGCATCCACACCCGCCAGGGCGGCCTCTTCAATATAACCCTGCGCGCCGCCACTGCACCAGGCAACTGATCGGATTTCTCCATCACCTCCTGAAATATGCAGCGGCGTACGGCCAAGTTTTTCACCCAGCAGCGCCGCGAGCGCTACCGCAGAGATGGCCTCAGAAAACTCGCCGCGCATAATAAGCGGGGGGGATGACGGCCCAAAACTGCCGCGGTATTCAATCCCCAGCAGCTTACCCAACATCGCATTATTTCCATATTCTGGGTGTGCGTCCAGTGGTAGATGATAGGCCAGTAAACTGATCTCATGCTGTAACAAAGCCTGTAGACGACGTTTTCTGATCCCCGTGACACAGCGACCTTCCCCTCGCCAGAAATAGCCGTGGTGCACAATTAATGCGTCAGCACCCGCCTCCACCGCTGCGGTTACCAGCTCAAGGCTGGCGGTTACGCCACTGACAATTTTAGCCACTTCCGTACGCCCCTCAACCTGCAAACCGTTCGGCGCATAATCACTAAAGCGCTCAACCTCCAGCAAACTGTTTGTGTATTGCACTAATTCACTCAACGCTACCATCGCCTTCACCGCCCCCATCTTTTGCATCGCGAATAATAAACTCTGTGCTAGAGTACCCAAATCATGCTGGTACGGAAACTACTACCCTATTTTGCTCAAGGCATTGCGATCGGGCTTGTGATCGGGCTCATCTTCTATTTCTTTGCGATGCCTAACGCCACCAGGCAGCAACACGCCGTTGTTGAGATCAAAGAATCCACTAATGCGACTGTGGTGCCAACCGACGGCCCCGCCTCTTATGCCAATGCGGTTGAGATCGCCGCGCCCAGTGTAGTCAACATCAACACCACAAAATTGATTGGCGGGCGCAGCCACCCTCTCTATAGCGACCCCACTTTTCGCCGTTTTTTTGGTGACCAGCAACGCGGCCCCAGCCAGCGCCGCGACAATAGCCTGGGCTCTGGTGTCATCATCAGCGAGCAGGGATACATCTTAACCAACAACCATGTCATTAGCGGTGCCGATGAAATCCAGGTGGCTCTCACCGATGGACGCCAGGCCGAAGCAAAGGTGGTGGGGACAGACCCGGAAACCGATGTTGCGGTGCTTAAGGTCTCAATCGAAAACCTGCCCAGCATCACCTTTGGACAGTCCGATGTGCTCCGGGTCGGCGATGTTGTGCTCGCCATCGGCAACCCCTTTGGGGTGGGACAGACCGTCACTCAGGGGATCGTTAGCGCCACCGAACGGAGCCATCTTGGTATCTCGACGTATGAAAATTTTATCCAGACCGATGCCGCCATCAATCCCGGCAACTCTGGCGGCGCATTAATCAATGCTGCGGGCGAGCTGGTCGGAATCAACACCGCCATCTACTCTCGCTCTGGCGGCTCACAGGGGGTGGGCTTTGCGATACCGGCCAATACTGTAAAGATGGTGATGAAACAGATCCTGGAGTATGGGCGTGCAATACGTGGCTGGCTTGGAATCGAAATCCAGACCATCACGCCCGCACTGGCCGAATCCTTTGGGCTGCTGGAGGCGAGAGGGATCATCATCGCTGGCGTCATGCCGCAAGGACCTGCCGATCATGCCGGCATTCAAACAGGCGATATCATTTTACAGATGAATGGTCGGCCGATCATCGACGGCACCGACGCACTAAACCAGATCGCTCAGACCGCCCCCGGCAGCGAGGTACACCTGAGCGGCATTCGACAGGGAAAACCATTCTCAATCACAGCGCACACCAGCAGTCGACCACTGCCTGAGAACCACCGAATACAGCCGTAACCCCCCCCAACAGGACCATTTGAGGCATCCAGAGCAAGGACAGGGGCGTGCTATTCGGCACCATAGACCAGATCCGCAAAACCTTTTTCAAGTACACTGCAATCGAGGTGACGATCCCACGGAATCATCGTCATCACCTTTTCAACACCCAGCGATTGAAGCTGGTGTGGCACCCCATAGCCATACATCAGATGGCCGCTGCCGATAAGGGCGACTACTAGCGATGCGTTTTGTGGTGGCTCTATTTGCGCGCGGATCCCCTCTGCCATGGCTCGGTCCCACAACAGCTGCTTCTGCACAAATCGGCGAAATACAGGCCCCTCTACCGCCAGATCAATATCAGCGCCAGGCAGTTTATGGCGCTGAAAGCTCGCCACAAGGTGGCGCAAATAGGCGCGCGTCGGCTGCGCCGGTTGTGTCATGCCTGTCGGCACAGCCTCCCACCCCCTCTCAACCGTGGTCTCAACCTTATCGCGCGAGATATTCAGCGCAACCAGCGGGATCTTATTGTCGCGCGCATACCTCAATAAGGGCGTGTAGTAGTCGGCACTAAAACTCCAGTGGCGCGACCATTCCACCTTTTTAAGAAAGGTTTCAACCGTATCCTCACCGCGCAGAAAGCGGTCGATCTTCGGCTGCACCACCTTTGGCAGCATCTCCAGCCCCATCACAAGCGCAGGCTGCTGTTGATGCAGCAGTTTCAGCATCCTCAACTGCCACTCGTGGTGGCGTGGATTATCGTGATGCTCGCCCAGCAACACCACGCTATTTGAACCAGCACGCGCAATAAGGGCCGCTTCATCGATAGGCTCCGCCTCTCCAGGCGAGAGCCAGCTACCACTCGCCACGCAGGAGCCAGATCGATCAGGGAAATGGAAGTGCCGACCTCCCTCTTCCGCCAGCAGGGGGAGTGAAGTTAGCGAAAGCGCCAACCCTATACTACATAGCCATTTTACTTCGCCACTTCTAGCTATCCTTTCTGAAAATGTATTCACTGAAGGAGCTCGACAGAAAGCATCAACGCCATATAAACCCCCTTATTGGCGCCATACAATCACAGCACCACATTGACTTAAGGAACCTCCGCTTCAACACCATCGTGAGCGCTGATCACTTCAAAACCCTCGCTTTCCGGAGCTGACCATGCTGCGTATCGCTATCGCATCATTAACAGACAGCATTCCTGTCATTTTCAACCACCCTATCAATCATAGACAGGCCTGTTCGGGTTATCGCATAAAAAGCGGTCGAAAGAAACAGAAATAGCCACGAAATAAAGAGCGGGCCAAATAGATGGGCTGGTGGGTCGCCGCGACCCCCGCTGAGACTGAGACTACAGCGCTTCACAGCGCTTCCTGGAACCCTCTACTGCTTACGGTCGTAAAAGTCCTCCTGGCTGGCAGCAGAGGGCGGGGGCGGTTCTGGTGGCGGGGTGTCGTCGTCAGCCTCAGGCCGCCTTGAAAGCATGATGCGAGAGAAGATCACGCCCAGTTCAAACAGCGCCCACATCGGGATCGCCAGCAGCGTCTGAGAAATGATGTCGGGCGGGGTTAGTAACATACCGATCACGAACACACCGACAATAATAAATGGTCGCTTGGCAACCAGTCTGTCTGGCGTGGTGATGCCGGCCCACACCATCAAGATAGTGGCGATGGGGATCTCAAAGGCGAGACCAAAGGCGAAAAAGAGCTTGAGTACAAAGTCGAGGTATTTACTGATATCGGTCATCACTGCCACGCCCTGCGGGGTGGTGCCGATAAAAAATTCAAACATCAACGGGAAGACCACAAAATAGGCGAACGACATCCCGGCATAAAAAAGTAACGTACTGGAGACGATCAGCGGCAGCACCATCCTACGCTCATTGGCAAACAGCCCCGGCGCGATAAAGCGCCACACCTGATAGAGTACCCAGGGGATCGCTAAAAAGAACGCCCCTACCAGGGTGAATTTAAACGGCGTTAAAAATGGTGAGGCCACTTCGGTCGCGATCATGGTGCTACCTGTCGGTAACTGGTCGATCAGCGGCTGCGCCAATGTGGTGTAAAGATCATTGGCAAAAGGGAAGAGACAGATAAAGACAACGGTAATCCCCGCCAGCATCCGTAACATCCGGTCGCGCAGCTCAATGAGATGTGTGACCAGCGGTGTTTTAGGGTCTGGCGGATATTTTCGTGCTTTAGCCATGAGGGGTTATTTCTTGTCCACTGTGTCGCTGGCCGCCTCGTTGCGCTGACGATCTGCAGCCGAGCCAGAGCCAGATTCAGGCTCGATGCGGTCACGCTCTGCCTTTGGCACAGGCTTTAAGATATCACCGGAGATCACTTCATCAAGATCTCGCTTAATCGCAGATACGGCACGTGTCGTCTCACTCAATGTGCGATGCGCTTCGGCAATTTTACTCTCTTCCGCGATACGCTCTTTGAGCTCCTTACCGCGATCGACCTCGCTCTCAAGCTCGTTTTTCATCTCGCCCATAAAGTTGCGCGCCTTGTTAATCCAGCGGCCGGTGGTGCGTGCAAGCGTCGGCAGCTCTTCCGGCCCGACGACCAGAAGCGCCACAACGGCGATCAATGTGAGTTCCCAGAAACCGATATCAAACATGGTGTCTCATCCCCGCTGTGGTGCGGGGTTCTTTCGATAAAAGAAGCGAAGCAGCATCAAAGTCTGTGCTGTAGCAGCTCAGCCCTTATCTTTCTCTTTTACTTCAGACTGGGTCGCCTCGCCATCGATGACACGATTAGCCTCTTTGTGCGCAAGCTCATCAGGAATCGGGTCGGCTTTCAGCTCATCTTTATCATCACCTTTCCCATCGCTGACAGATTCACGGAAACCCTTCACGGCCCCGCCAATATCACTCCCCATACCACGCAGTTTTTTGGTGCCGAATAACAACAACACGATCACCAATACAATCAACAACTGCCAAATACTAATACCGCCCATGATTACTCCTCGTATAAAACGTTGCGTTTAGCTATTTCAAAATTTCTCGGCCCGCTCAGCCTTCTCCTGCAGACCGGACTTGCCAAAACGTCGCGCCAATTCCGCCAGCACATCATCGGGCCCCAGCCCCTGATGCGCCAGCATCACCAGTGTATGGAACCACAGATCTGCAGTCTCATAGACAATCTGTTCTGCATCCCCATCTTTGGCGGCGATAACCGTCTCGGTCGCCTCTTCGCCCACCTTCTTCAGGATGCCATCGATCCCCCTGGCATAGAGTGATGCAACATAGGAGCTATCAGGCTCCATCCCCTTTCGTTGCTCTAATATATCAGCTATCTGACTAAGCACATCACTCATATCGACCGCCCTCTTTTCCAACCCGTGTACGTACGACGCAGACTCTTGCACGAAACGAGCCATTCTACGCTATTTGAGTCAATTTCCATATAAGGCGCTGTCAATCTTCAGTTTCTCATCCGTTTCAACCGCTATCCCCCGAAATTGTCTCAATAAAAATTGCCATTCACATCGATTTTACCAACAATGGGATTCATTATGAGGCTGCAGCATAAGCGGAAAGCCTGAATTCACCTGGGTACCGTGGAGGAACCGATGAACGACGACCATTTTGACCGTGAAGCCGCACGACGTAAGAACCGGAAAGTCATCCGCTCAAGCACCATCATATCGCTCCTGGGTGCCGCGCTTTTTCTACTATCAGGCGTGCTAATTTACAAACTGACACCAGGCCCACTCGAAAAACAGCAAGCGGAAAACACGCTACAGAGCAGAGCGAACCTATCGTTTGAGATGGTTCAAAAAGATCCATCAGGCCACTGGTTAAAATTAGACCACACACCGACCAGCGGCGAACAGATCAGTTTTCGCATCTCCTCCAACCAGCCACTGCATATATCGCTGATTAGCGAACCCAACCAGAGCCACCCACGCACACTGTTCGACGACATTCGCATCCCCCCCGGTGAAAACAGGATCATCAACTTTAGCGACCAGGATTACCGCTACACCGTCAAATCGAGCGACCAGCAGATGCGGTTTTGCCTCATCACAGCCACAACCACCGCCGAACTCTCGGAAAAGTTAATGGTGATGCAGAAGAAAGTATCCAATATCCAACTACCGGAAGAACACTGCACCAGCTGGTAACAGCTAACCACCTAATAGCTGAGGCTTGACGTACCCCCAGAGTGTGCTATCAATAACGGCGATTGAGCGCCTGGTACTTGTCAGCAAATAAACCGGAGAAAAAGATGGCTCTTGAGTTCGATATCAACAGCGTACCGCCTCCCCTGACTGAGATTGAGGCCGCACTCGAACAGGCCATTAAAGCGCGCGCGCTGCTGCGCAAAAAAAACATCCGCTTTCTGATCTATATCCTGATCATCGTCGCCGCATACGCAACCTTCATGCTCACTGTCACCATCCCCATGCTGGACGACCCAACAGTGCTCCCGGACTTTGTTGCCACCGTCGCCTACTTCACCCCTTACCTCACCTTCCTGATCTTTCTTGTCGGAAACAACCTGCATAACAGGATTATCGAAAGACCACGCAAGATTCTCGACACAGCCATTCCTGCATTCCAGGCGGTTTCAGAAAAAGAGGCAGCTGAGATTAGCGATTGTGGGCAACGATACCCGGAGGTTGCAAACTACCATCAACAGGTAAACACTCTTGAGCGGCCTCTGATGCGCGGCGAAACAGAGATGCTGCTTCAGTGGGTTGAAAAACGGATGCAGGAAGAGTGCGGGCTAACGAATGGATTCTCTATCTAATGAGTCGCTAAAGTGATTAGGGAGCACCTATTAACCTATGGGTTAACGACTACATCATATACTAGAAAGAGTGGTGGCCTGGCATATCTACTTACATCGTCACCCCCCCTTAAAGAAATAATAAGGCGCCCTGTTTCAGGGTTGTAGTGACCACCCCCAAACGAGGCCTTTGATCCAATTGTATCAAAAACACCAAAATCATATGGCCTGATTGTGTGTGGTTCTGATTCCCCATTAACAGCTTTCTCAAGATCTGACAGTTTCCACAACCAATAGTAGTTATAATAGTCTTCTGGGTCTTTGGTGCAGTGCCCTGGGCAGTATGAGCCATCTGCTTTTTGCCACTTATATCCAATCCCACTTTCATGTCCACCACTGGATCCAAGAGTGACATAAGTATTGGTTCCTGGAACAATAAAACCGTAAGTGGCACCGCTCATATATGTCCATAAGTCATTATTCAGTCGATCATTCAAAAGGATTACTTCATTTTCTGAAAAGTCACCATTGTAAAAATCCCCATATAACCCATAATCAAATAGAATATTGTCTAGCGGAAACGTAAGTCCGACTCGTGCCGAAATTGGACCTGGTACCGGCTTATTAAGTGCGTCTTCATATGGGTTCCAGAAATATGCGGAAGGGCCATTTGATAGTCGTGAGTTTATCGATCCATCTGACCATCCACTTACATGCGTACCCCCCAATCGTGGCTGCCAATTTAATGGCACTGGAGTAATCCAGCCTGCGCTGCGTGCTGCCCCCTCAAGTTGGAAAGGGCCTATTATTTCACTAGTTGCCAAATTGTTTGGATCTACAATAATTGAAGTTGTATCAGTTTCACTACCATTGGCATCATACCAGTTAAATGCATTAACAATCAGCTTACCATCAATTGCAGTTAAACCTGAAAACCTAAAGAAGCCAGCTATACCAGAATCATACCTTGTGTCTGGATCATGAAATATTTCGAATTCTTGTAAAAAACTATCTGCTCTGACCATTTCAAGAATATCCCGCGTATTAATTATCTCTGGGATGTCGAACTCTGCTATACGTGGTTCACGGGGGTTACCAACTAGAAATATGGAATCCCCATTTTCACTAACAGTAAAGATACCAACAGAAAAGTCAGCGGAGGAATATCGTGTCTCACCTTGCCGTCCTGCGTCAACACGGAATCCTCCCTTATAAGAAAGTGAGCTTATCTGCCATAATGGACCATCCCCTGAACTACTTGCTATTTCTTCACAGACCAAATAATTATTAGCAACCCCTTTCCACTCGGTATATCTATTTTCAATGCAAGACCTTACCTGGTATGTTGCCAGGCTCTTGCAAGCGCCAGGTAAAACGACAACTGGTTTTTGGTAAGTGGTTCTAAGTAGTTGCGGACCAGGTATGCTGCAAGGAATTAGGGTGTAATCACCATCTAATTGAACTCCAGGCGGTGGGCTGGGCGGGGGTAAAGGACGCGACCAAGCATGCTGCATAGAAATAATTGAAGTTATAACCATTCCAAAAATTGGGGCTATCAATCGATGACTTGTTTTCATAACTCTCCCTCCTGACTGCTTGCTAATTCCCATTACAGATATATGCAGCCAAATGGATAAAGATGCATCACGAAAAGATCTCGTTTTATCAAATATAATAATAATCCGCTTCAAATTGTTTTTCTTACAACCACAGACATACTGCTTTCTACACCACTCGTGCTGTAAGCAGAAACGGCAAAGTAATGTATGCCTTCACCAAGGGCATTGAATTCATACTTCATTGTATATGGGTCTGAAACATTGGCAACGAGGGTAAGGTCTGTAGCGCTAGACCCAGTGTAAACCTTATAACCACCGATCTCGGTCATATCAATGGCAGCACCATCTGCTCGGGATACTGGAGCTGCCCAACTCAAGATTACGCTGGCTGATTTTACTGTGATATTAAAGTCACCAAGCGTGGCCGTGGTGTCGCCATTTGTCACCGAAATCCTGATGCCAGTATATACCCCTACATCAGCGCTGGTCGGTATACCAGATAACTGACCCGACGTTGAATCAAAACTCATCCAGTCTGGCTTGTTTTGAATAGAAAAATTTAGACCAGTACCAAGCGTGGCAGGCGTAAACTGGAAAGCTTCACCTTGTTTAACGCTAGGGGTGGGCGAGCCACTAATTGCAAGTGCTACGGAACCAGTAGACGTATTTTCATTGCCGCCACCTCCACAGCCTATTAATGATATCGACATTGCCAACAACAGCGTTCTAACGAAATACTGTCTCATCACAACTTCCCCATGGCTCATCATATCTAACTGCACTCTACCACATTCACTGATAGAAGCTGCGTGACTAACGTCACACTTATAAAGCTGCTGCTTGAGGTAACTATATTAAAGTATGACATAGATCATGCATTTGTATATTTCGACGTACCCCCCTCAACCCTTAGCGGAACTGGGCGACTGTTGGTAGCTGCACTAATTTAAGGGCAACCCGAAGTAAAAAGTAGCGCCCCCTTTCGCCTTGGCGGACTTGCCATAATGACAGTGGGCGCCACCTAATATGTTAAGTCAAAATTTGACTTCTTATTTGCTTATTGGGACTTCACAACTCAAGACCTGAGCCCTTGGTTGACTTAATTTCAACAATAAAAGGCATAAAGTATCATAGCTGTAAGTGGCGGCAGTGCCATCAATTTTGACTTCGACGAGCCATCCATCGAGGTCATAAAGATAGGCGTAGGCAGTGGTTGCACCCGAGATCCTCTCTGACCCCATTGACCCAGAAGGCCCCGGCTATAGACTATTTCTCTTTCTTTTTTGCAGCCTTCTTTGCTGCCTTTTCGAGACTCTCAAGCCCCTTTTCATCCAGTTTAATCAATGCAGGAAGATCAGCCTTATCGACTAAAGGTTTGAGCTGCTTATGCAGGGTCGTACATAGTTCATGCAGTTCGCGATGTTGCGCAACCAACCTGGCGCTCTCTTCCAGTGCCGCCTGCAGTTCGGTAATGCGCTGCTCCTGATTACGCTTCTCTTTACGCAGTGTGGCCGCTTCACCTTCAACAATTTTACGCGCGGCCGTTTCATCCATCTTCTGCTTTTTCAGCGCTTTTAGTTTTTTAACCACATTCTCTGGCGTATCGGCCAACGCTTTATTAATCGCCTTAACTGCTCTTTCTTTTTCAGCTAATTGAGCATTGATGCTTTTCATCGCCTTAAAATGCGCATCACGCTCAACAGCCATCGCTTTCTCTGCCTCCTGTTTGGCGCTCAGCATTGCCGCCGCCTGCGCTTCAGCGATGTTTCTGGCTTTTTCGCTCTCTGCCATCTTTTTTTCCATCACTGCGATCGCCTGGCCAGCCTGCTGCTGTGCGCTGCCAACACTTGCTTCTGCATCGATGATTTTTTTAACACCAATCTCAAGCTCACGCTTGAGGACATCACGACTGCAATCCGGGTCTAGCCCTAATGCATCTGTCGCGGTTTTAATGAGTACCTGGTTACTGATTGCAAGATCTTTCCAGACCTTTAATTGAAGTTCAAACTCTGCTTGATCCACTTATTACTCCTGAATTGTGGGGCCGAACAACCACGAGAATTCCCCAATGACGGCCTTTGCGGGGGCACATTATAGCAAAACATGGCCGTTTAACGTGAAAATTAGATAATTTTTATAAAACCAGATTAAACTCAAGAACGCTTTCGTGCTACAAACGCTGCAACACAAAGCAGTCTTCAAACAATACGAGGCGCTACCAGCCCCTACCCTCCCTCGAAAAAACCAGAACAACATAATGATTTATAAGGTGTTTTTCCATTTCCCTTGTCATCTACCCCGTTGTAACCGATACTAACGCCATGACCGAAAAACTTAGCTTAACCAACCAGTTCCTGATCGCCATGCCCGCACTGCATGACCCCAATTTCTTCCACAGTGTCACCTATATATGTGAGCATAACGAAGAAGGAGCGATGGGAATTACAATAAATCGCCCGCTCGATATCGTCCTTGGTGAGATCCTGCGCCAAACCGACATTCCATGTGACAGCGATGAAATCAATAACACCCCCGTCTTTCTCGGTGGCCCGGTTCAGAATGAACGTGGCTTTGTAATTCACCGTCCGCACGGTGAATGGGACGCCACCCTCACCGTCAGCGACACTATCTGCGTCACCTCTTCAAAAGATATTCTGGAAGCGATCGCCGAAGGAACAGCGCCAGAAGATCACCTTGTTGCCCTCGGTTACGCCGGCTGGGGTGAAGGCCAGCTGGAGCAGGAGATTGCAAAAAACGCGTGGATTAGCGTTCCGGCCTCTGACGGCATCATTTTTAACACCCCCTACAACCAACGCTGGGAAGCGGCGGCTGCGCTTGCGGGGGTTGATCTTAGCCGCCTGTCCAACGACATTGGGCACGCCTGATAAATCCACCGACCGGCCCCACGATCGAATCGGCCAGCGCACCCTGCTCGCCTTCGATTTCGGCACCCGAAAGATCGGCGTCGCCGTCGGCCAGGAACTCACCCAGAGCACCTCGCCACTGCCGGTGCTGCGTTCACGTGATGAACGTCCCGACTGGGCAGGGATCACCCACCTCATCGAAACCTGGCAACCCGATGCGCTGGTCGTCGGCATTCCGCTCAATATGGATGGCAGCGATAATGAGATGACGCTCAAAGCAAGGCGCTTCTCCAATCGTCTGCACGGACGCTACCACCTGCCGGTCTATCCCGCCGATGAACGCCTCACGACACGAGAAGCGGCGCGCGACTGTTATGACCCTCACAACAGAGGTGGCCAGAAGCGCACCCATCAACACAGGCAACATATGGAGGTAGATTCGGTCGCCGCTCAGATCATCCTTAAAACCTTTTTTAGCGAGCAATAATGATTAATAACCGGTATCATTAGCGCCTGTGAACGCAAAAGAATTAGACATTGACCTCGCTCTCAGCAACGTCGCACAAACAGTCAGCACGACGCTTGAAGCGCGTAACATCCAATCCCCGATTATGATCGGCATCCATACCGGTGGGGTCTGGATCGCACAGCAGCTGCACCGACGCCTGGGGCTGGACGAACCACTCGGTACACTCGACATTTCGTTCTATCGCGACGACTTCACCCGCGTCGGCATCAACCCACAGGTCAGACCCTCCGCACTGCCTTTAAGTGTCGATGATCGCCACATCATTCTTGTTGACGACGTGCTCTACACCGGCCGCACCATTCGCGCCGCGATGAATGAACTCTTCGACTACGGTCGCCCCGCTTCCATCATGTTGGCAGTGCTGGTGGAGCGCGACGGGCGTGAACTGCCGATTCAGGCTGATGCCGTCGGCCAGCATGTCGCACTGGCAGAGGGCGAACAGATCAAATTGCAAGGCCCTGAACCATTAACGCTGAGTATTACCCGCGTATGAAAAAGAAAAACCGCCTGCAACTCGACGACAACGGCAAACTCAAACATTTCCTGACAATTGAAGGGCTCAACCGTCAGCTGCTGATCGATATCCTCGACACCGCCGAATCGTTTACCAGCGTCACCGAACAGACCGTAAAAAAGGTGCCCCTGCTGCGCGGTAAAACGATTGTAAATCTCTTTTTTGAGGCAAGCACCCGCACCCGCACCACCTTTGAGCTGGCGGCGAAGCGGCTCTCAGCCGATGTCCTCAACATCAACATTCAGGCCTCGGCCACCGCCAAGGGTGAAACGCTGCTCGACACACTGCGCAATCTTGAAGCGATGCACTGCGACATGTTTGTGGTGCGCCACGCCGACAGCGGCGCAGCCCACTTCATCGCACAGCACGCGGCACCACACATCAGCGTGATCAACGCCGGTGATGGCCAGCACGCCCACCCTACCCAGGCGATGCTCGATATGTTCACCATCCGCCGCGAGAAGGGGGAGTTCCATAAACTCAACGTCGCGATCGTTGGTGACATCCGCCACTCACGTGTTGCACGCTCACAGATCCACGCACTCAGCATGCTCGGGGTTGAAGATATCCGCATCATCGCCCCCAAGACGCTGCTACCAACCGAACCGGACGCCTTTGGTGTTCATGTCTATCATGATCTGCGCGAAGGGCTGCGTGATGTTGATGTGGTAATCATGCTGCGCCTGCAGAAAGAGCGGATGCGCGGCGCCTCGCTGCCGAGTGAGCATGAATATTTCCAGCTCTTTGGCCTGACCGAAGAGAAACTTGAACTGGCTAAAGCCGATGTCACTGTGATGCATCCCGGCCCCATAAACCGCGGGGTTGAGATCGATTCAGCGGTCGCCGACGGCTCCCGTTCCGTCATCCTGCAACAGGTGACACATGGCATTGCAGTGCGCATGGCGGTGATGTCGATGGCGATACAGAGCCACCTGCCAGAGACCACGGGGGGAGTGCGCTGATGAAAATCGAAATCAGAAACGGCCACATCGTCGACCCCGCTAATCAGCTCGACGGGGAGCAGAGCCTGTTTATTGCCGACGGCAAGATCGTCACCATCGGCACCGCGCCGACCGCTTTCAATGCCGATAGCATTATCGATGCCAGTGGGCAGATTGTCTGCCCCGGGCTGGTGGATCTACGCGCCCATCTGCGCGAACCGGGGGAAGAGCACAAAGGAACCATCGCAAGCGAAACACGTGCGGCCGCTCGCGGCGGCATCACCACCCTCTGCTGCCCACCCGACACCCACCCAGTCATCGACACACCCGCAGTCGCGGAACTGGTTCAGCGCCACGCCGATGCCGCCGGGTTCGCACGCGTAGTCCCTCTCGGTGCGCTCACTCAGGGGCTTGCCGGTAGCGCCATCACCGAGATGCATGCGCTCAAGACGGCAGGCTGCGTCGGTGTTAGCAATGCGATGCAGCCGCCTGGCAGCACACTCATCCTGCGCCGTGCGATGGAGTATGCGGCCACCCACGGCATGACCGTCTTCATTCACGCCGAAGAGGCGGCGCTTGCCAACAACGGCTGCGTCCATGAGGGGGCGGTCGGATCGCGTCTCGGCCTGCCTGGTATCCCCATCGCCGCCGAAACCGTTGCAGTCGCCGCCACACTGGCACTGGTCGAAGAAACCGGCGCACGGGTGCACTTTCCAATGCTCTCAAGTCAGCGCGCGTTACAGAAAGTCGCGCGTGCAAAATACGATGGTCAGCCGGTCAGCTGTGATGTTAGCGCACACCATCTACACCTCACGGAGATCGATCTGCTCGGCTTTAATAGCCAGTGCCATGTACGCCCACCACTGCGCACCCAACGTGATATGGAGGGGCTACGCAAGGGGATCGCCGACGGTACAGTCGCGGCAATCTGCTCCGATCATCAACCGCACGAGGCCGATGCCAAGCTGGCCCCCTTTGGTGCCACCGAAGCGGGCATCTCGGCACTCGAAACACTGCTGCCGCTGGCGCTACGCGTCGTTGATGACGGCGTGCTTTCGATGACACAGATGATCGCCAGCCTGACCAGTCAACCCGCCACGATCCTCGGCATCGAAGCCGGCACATTATCGCCTGGCCGACAGGCTGACATCTGCATCTTCGACCCTGAACGTTACTGGACCCTCGACAGTGGTTCGATGCTCAGCCGCGGCCACAACACCCCCTTTCTCAACTGGGAGATGAAGGGCGAGGTGACATGCACATTGCTGGGAGGCAAGACCGTTTATGAACGCACATAGCAGACCACATCGTCATTCAGTTTTTGTCGAAGAGGCGGAGGTACTGGCGCACCAGCCTTATGACGGCAGGCAGTTCATCATGAAATTACAGGCACCAAAAATTGCCCGAGATGCGCTACCCGGCAGCTTTGTCCATGTTAGATGTGATGTGCAGCGCCCGATGCGTCGCCCGCTCTCCATCATGCGCAGCGACAGACAGAAGGGGTGGATCGAACTCCTCTACCGCGTCTTTGGTGAGGGCACTGCACTACTCTCACAACATAAGGTCGGCAGCCAGATCAACCTGATGGGACCAATCGGAACACCCTTTACACTGCACCCCGAGCACCCCCGCCCACTACTGCTGGGCGGCGGTGTTGGCATTCCGCCGATGATCTTTATCGCCGATGAAGCGCGCAAGCGAAAAGGCGACTACAGGCCGATGGTGCTGATGGGTTCCGAGACACCCTTTCCGTTTAAAACACGACCCTCTCAGATCATCATTCCCGGCCTGCCGGACGACACCATCGCTGCGATGCCGCTGATGGAGGACTGGGGGATTCCGAGCCGCCTCGCGAGCCAGCAAGCGTTTCCCGGTGTCTATCAGGGGTACATCACCGAGCTGGCGCGCGCATGGCTCAGCACACTCGACGATAATCAACGCAGTGAGGTCGAGCTGTTCGCCTGTGGCCCTCATCCGATGCTGGAAGCGGTGGCAGCGGTAGCAGATGAATTCGATCTGCCGTGCCAGCTATCACTGGAAGAGTTTATGGCCTGTGCGATTGGCGGCTGTGCTGGCTGCGTGGTCAAGGTGCATAACAAAGATGGCTCAAGTGCGATGAAGCGTGTCTGTGTCGACGGCCCCGTGTTCCCGGCCGAGGCGATCTTTCCCCGGGCAGGCTAAAGGCCGCACTTCAGTATGGGCGCGGCCTCAGATCCATCCACCTGGGTAGCACAACATGGCGATGCCCTCTATCGCTATGCGCTGATGAAGATGCGCGACCCGTCTCAGGCAGAAGATATGGTGCAGGAGACCTTTCTCGCCGCGCTCAAGGCACGCGAACGATTTTCTGGCCAGTCATCCGAGAAAACCTGGCTAATCGGCATCCTCAAACACAAGATCATCGACCACTTTCGTAAACATAAGCGCGAACAGAACAGTGATGATATCGAAGCACTCCGCGAACAGCTCGACCAGCAGTTTGACCACAGCGGCCACTGGAAAGAGCCACTGTCACACTGGCAGGCACCTGACCAGGCATATGAGAACAGGGAGTTCTGGCAAGTCTTCTCCGCCTGTATCGCACACCTGCCGGAGCGCCTCGCCGATCTGTTTATTCTGCGTGAGATTAAAGGGCTCTCCTCGAACGAGATCTGTAAGTTGCTCGATATCTCTACGACAAACAATATGTGGGTCATGCTGTCGAGGGGGCGAATGCGTCTTCGTAACTGCCTGGATTCACATTGGTTCAATCGTGATCGCGATAAGCAGAACCCGGAGGCAGGCTGATGTTGTCATGCAAAGCGATCGGAGAACTGCTATCACAGAAACTAGACCGCAGGCTCTCGCTCAGAGAGCGGTTAAGACTTAAGTTTCACCTGCTCATCTGCAAAACATGCCGCTGCTATGAGAAGCAACTGAAGTTCATCGCACACGCTGTACAGCGCTTAATGCAATCCAGCGACGGCGCGGGAATGCCACCACTTTCAGAGGAGGCGGGAAGACGTATCAACCGCAACATCAGACAGCAGCTAAATGAAGAGAACAGCAAAGAGCCTCGCAGGCGGCTCTAACCACTAACCATCCGGAAGCTGTGCAGATGCCCGTATCGCCTCAACCTGTACAGCAAATGCTTCATATTGTGCATCACTTAACGGTTCGCCACTCGCCGCAACCGCCTTTAACGATATTTCAAGTTCACGCGCACACTTACCCATCGCCGAAAAGCCAAACACGGGCGCGGAACCCGCCATGCTGTGTACTGTACGATGAAATGTATTGAAGACCGCTTCATCCCAGCGCTTATCGACCAGCACACCCCATAACTCATCGATCTGCGCCAGCTTTGCGGGCAACTGCTCAGCATACGCATCTTTTAAAGCCTGCAACTCCTGTTCAAATCCTTCCATGTCCATATTCATCGCCCAGTAACCCCCATGTTCATACAGGCCTCTCTTCCCGATCCCAGCAATTCCGGACCGGATACGGGATATACCACCAGAAGCGCCTTAAGAAACCTCTGACTGGCTGTTGACCACCATAAAATAAAATTAAAAAGCTATGCAGCTATATCGCCATTTCACACAAAAAACTGAACCACTACCCATATCAAAACCGATGCCATGAACTGAAAGGTTCCGACTCACACCACGACTACCTTTCACACCCCGTACAACCACCACCCCCATCTGGTTTGCATGGTATGCTTTTCACCGGAGAGAGAGGTAGTCAGACCTCGGGTATCACAGCATCAAAAAAATTTGATTAAACTTAATGTATTAGATAAAGGGACCACCATGCACGCCACGCTTCCGCTACTTGAAGCCACCGATTTTCCACCACTGCAACGCGCGCAGCTAGAGACGCTACAGGTTAACCTCGGCTATCTCTGCAACCAGTCCTGCCTGCACTGCCATGTGAACGCAGGGCCGACACGCAAAGAGCTCATGCATCGTAACACCATCAACGAAATCCTGAGCTATCTCGCACAGGGCAACATCAAAACCCTCGACCTGACCGGCGGTGCGCCCGAGATGAATCCACATTTTCGTGACCTGGTTCGCGGCGCGCGCACACTCGGCATCAAGGTTATCGACCGCTGTAACCTCACCATCCTCAGTGAAGAGGGATACGATGATCTGGCAGCGTTTCTTGCCGAACAACAGGTCGAGATCGTGGCATCACTACCATGTTACCTTGAAGATAATGTTAATACGCAACGAGGCCAAGGGGTCTTTCGTCGCAGCATTGAGGGGCTTAAAAAACTCAATCAGCTCGGCTACGGTAGCGCCAGCAGTGGCCTCACCATAAACCTGGTCTACAATCCACAGGGGGCTGTGCTGCCACCACCGCAGGCGTCACTTGAAAGCGCCTATAAAACCCATCTCAAAGAACATTACGAGATCCAGTTCAACCAGCTTTTCACCATCACCAACATGCCGATCAAACGCTTTGGCAGTATGCTGATTTCCAAAGGACTATTCGAAGAGTATATGACGTTACTGCGCGATTCATACAATGGCGACACCCTTAACGATGTCATGTGCCGCTCCACCGTCAGCGTTGACTGGCAAGGCTATATTTACGACTGTGACTTTAACCAGATGCTCAACCTGCCCGCTCCGCTGGACCAGAAACCGCGCACACATATCAGCGAACTCAATATGATTGATATTGAAGGGCAGCCCATCATCGTTAAAGCGCACTGCTATGGCTGCACCGCCGGCCAGGGGAGCAGTTGTGGTGGCGCGCTGGATTAGGCTCAATGCGCTTCCCCACTGCACGCCTGCTCATCTTTGCCAAAGCCCCCGAGGCCGGCAGGGCGAAGACCCGCCTGATACCCGCACTCGGTGAAGCCGGTGCTGCTGCACTACATGTGAGGCTGGTAACACACACCCTCGCCACTGCCACTGAGGCGGCACTCTGCCCGCTACAGCTTTGGTGTGCACCCGACACCACCCATCCGTTTTTTGAGCAGTGTAGAAACAGCGCAGCGGTCACGCTGTACCCGCAGCAAGGCGGCAACCTCGGCGAACGGATGGCCTATGCGATGCAATATAACCTGCAACAGGGCTTTAATAGCGTCATCATCGGCACCGACTGCCCAGCACTCAGTGCCACCGACCTTGAAGAGGCCTTTACCCATTTAGCGCGTGGCAGCGACATTGTGATCGCCCCCGCTTATGATGGCGGCTATGTGCTGATAGGGCTTTCCCGCTACTCCCCCGCACCGTTTTCAGCTATCCGCTGGGGAACAGACGAAGTGTTAAAGGCCACCCGCGAACGCATCGCCAGCTGCCAGTGGTCACTCACAGAGCTGGATACCTTTCAGGATATCGATCGGCCAGAAGATCTCCCTGAGGCCGAACGGCTAATTGGCCCTATCAATAAGCTAAAACAGGCATGACCACCCGACCAGATTGCGAGCTCTCGATTATTATCCCGGCGCTCAACGAGGCCGCACAGCTACCCGCACTAATTACCGCACTGGGATCACAACAGGAGATAGCGATTGAGATCATTGTTACCGATGGCGGCAGTAGTGATGAAACGATCCCCCTCTGCCACACTGCCGCTCATGCGGTGAAGGTTCCCTTTCGGGTGATCGACACCCCACCGGGTCGCGCTAGACAGATGAATGCGGGCAGTCACCATGCAGATGCCGATGAGCTACTTTTTTTACATGCGGACACCACCATCGATGACCCACTATTACTTGCCAACGCAAAAAAATATATGCATGAAGCGCGCAGTAAAAATAGTAGCGATCATGTTGCGGGACACTTCGGACTCCATTTTATCCGCACTCAAGATGATCACGACGGCGGCTATTATTTTTTTGAAGCAAAAACTAGACTTAACCGTCGGGACTGCATCAACGGCGACCAGGGATTTTGGCTATCAAAAGCATTTCTACAGCAGTTGGGCGGCTTTGATGAATCACTCAACTTTATGGAAGATGCCCGCCTCGCCCATAAAATTTTCGATTACGGTCGCTGGGTAACCCTTCCCGGTCGCGTTGGTACCTCAGCACGTCGCTTCGAAATTGAAGGGCTAAAACAGCGCCAGACTCTGAACGCCATTATCTGCAACTTTGACAGGATTGGGTTCCAGCAGTTTTTTGATGTGGCAACAGAGGCCTATCGACAACAAGATCAGACCGGGAACTTAAATCTCGTTCCATTTTTTAAAATCATCCATCGTCTGGTGTTTACCAAAGGGCTAAGGCAGGGATTACGTTACTGGCTCGATACCGGCCGCTATGTAGCTGAGAACGCATGGCAACTGGCATTTCAAAGAGATTGCCAGCACAACCGAAAAGCGGGCTACCCGCCCGGCGAAGGTGAGCAGAGTACGCTAAGATTTTACGACCGGCGCATCGCCCCGTTGATCAACTCGCGGCCAGCAACTGTGATCACGGCACTACTAACACTGCTGTGGTTTTATGGAGTGCTGCTCATCGGTCAACTCAGATCATGACTTAACCACAGCACCCATAATCAACATTAAACCTGACTCTCTCGCAGGCGTCAGTCGTCGTTATCCAGAAACCCGCTGACACACTGAAACGTGACATTCACAGAGAAATTGGTAATCTATGCCTCACGTATCAATTAGTTCAACGGTTCGGAGCACACCCATGGGCAACTCACTTTTCGACCAGTTAAACAAGAGCGGTCTGATTGACAAATCAAGAGCTCAGAAAAGCAAACACAACCAATACAAAAACCAGAAGCAGAAGAGTAAAAAAGGGGCTACGAATCAACCTGATGAAGCGACAGTATTAGCAAACAAAACCCATGCAGAGAAAGTGGAACGTGACCGCCAGCTAAACCAGCAACAAAAAAAAGAGGCTGAGAAAAACGCCATTGCCGCACAGATTAAACAGCTCATCGAAACCAATAGCGTTAAGGACTATGATGGCGACATCGCCTATAACTTCACAGATGCCAATATCATCAAACGCATCTACGTTTCAGAAAAGATTCGCAGCCATCTCGCGGCTGGTCGCCTTGCCATCGCCAAACTGGGCGATGGCTATGAGTTAGTGCCAACCCCGGTGGCAGATAAAATTAAACAGCGAGACGCGCTCTGCATTATTACCAATGATCATAGCGCCGAAATGGTACGTGATGAAGAGGACCCATATGCCGACTATAAAATCCCGGACGACCTGATGTGGTAACTGCTATTGTCGGCAATGCCGCAGGGGCCGCCCTGTAAACGTCAGGAACCTCTATTTAATTGACCTCTCTCTCATTCCGGGCAGAGTGTAATGGACTGGAAGTCCAGCTCCTTCAGTGCGGCAATCTCGACGCCAGATGAACCGTTGAGTTAAGCGATGACTTCAACAATAGACAACCTCATGCCCCCACTATAAGATAGTGGCACACTTATAGCAGCCCAGGGTCTGGTAACACTAATTAGTCATCTCTATGAAATTTCTCTGGCGTTCAGTTTTTCTGCTTTTAGCACTATTCATCAGCACCGCTTCTTCATACGCCAGCACCCCCTCTGAAAAAGAGATAGAAGCGGTGCGTGACGCTTATTTAATCGCTACAGATGGAGATGAACGCGATGTGCGCAGGGCATTAAAAGTAATTCGGCAGTTAGATAAAAAGTACCCCGACAATCCACTCATCCTTACCTACAGGGGAGGCGCACTCTCCTTAAGAGGAAAAGGGATCGGCAAACGGCCTCTGGATCGTATGCGTGAAACAGAGGAGGGGTTAAATATTATTGATCGCGCCCTGCGCAGACTCCCAACCTACAGGGGAGACTATCTTGAAGTGGTCGAGGCTCAGTTGGTCGCCACTTATGTTTTTATTAATCTGCCTGATGCTATTTTCCACCGACTCAGAGAGGGTGGCCACCTGGTCAAAGGGCTGCTAAACCACCCTCGGTTTGCAGAGATGCCGACGGGATTACAGGCTGCGATCTACTATGCTGCGGCCATTGCGGCCGACAAATCCCATCAACCATTACTGCACAGACAATACCTTGAGTTAACACTCGAAACCGACCCCAATGGAAAAAATAGCAGGAAGGCTGAACTCCAGCTACTAAAGCTGCCCGACTGAGATGACAACGAGGCTCTCCTTAAACGCCATTAGCAAAACTTTTGGCAAGGCGGACAACCAGACGGTGGTACTCCGCGATATCTCATTTTCTCTGGATGCAGGTGAGTTCCTGGCGATAGAAGGGCCATCGGGTAGCGGCAAAAGTACACTGCTGAATATTTGCGGACTAATCGATCACGCTACTCATGGCGACTATTATTTAAACGGCACACCCGTATCACAGCTCAGTAACCGCGGACGCTGCGCCTGTCGCCGCCGTAAGATAGGCTTTATCTTCCAGCGACATCAGTTAATTCCCGCAATGACGGTGTATGACAATATCGCCTACCCACTCCAGCTCAATAACGTAAAAGCGAAACAGATCAAGCATGATGTGGCACAGCTGCTCACTACAATGGGGCTGGAGCATAGACGTAACCACCACCCATATCAGCTCTCTGGTGGCGAACGACAGCGGGTCGGCATCGCGCGCGCATTGATCAAACGGCCACAACTCGTCATTGCAGATGAACCCAGCGCCAGCCTGGATCACACGCATGCTCAAGCTGGGCTGCAGCTCATGCGGGAACTTAACCAGACGTATGGCGCGAGCTTTCTTATCGCAAGCCATGACCCATTGGTGATCAACCACTGTGACCGGAAACTGACACTGCTGCACGGCTTCTTGGCAGATCCAGTATGAACGGGCCACTCATTGCACTGCGTAATATTTTACGCGATGGCACACGAGTGATCAGTACGCTGCTGATCATTGCAACCGGACTTACGGCGCTATTAGTAAGTGGCGGCTTCATGCTCTCCACTTATGATTCACTACAGGAGATCACGATGCGTACAGAGGGGCATCTCATTGTTATCGACGACACCCCTGACCCGTTGCTCGGCGGCTCTCACCAGCAGCTCTCATTGAGCAACTGGCAAACCATCCGTGAGTCGTTATGGAATGACGATCGGGTACTGCGCGTCTTGCCCAGGGCTCGCTTTGAAGGGGTGGTCTCAAAGGGTAACAGGAGCGCCGTTTTTTTTGGCAGTGGCGTTGACCCAAAAGAGGAATTCCGAGTACACGGCCCTTTTCTGCGCACCACCGCTGTACTTGATCCATGGCCAACATCATCACAGAGAGCAGAGGTTATGCTGGGCGTGCAGCTTGCCCGTACATTAGATGCGACCAGCGGCGACCTGCTCACCTTACACGCAGTGCGCAGTAATGGAGAGAGTGCTGAAGCAGTCGTACGACTCGTGGGGCTTTATCAGAACGGAACACCCGCCATTGACAATCACACCCTGATGGTAACTCTCTCGACAAGTGCAGCATTAATGGGTTCAGACAACATTAGTCAGCTGTCGATCTATCTCGATAAAAAAGAGGAGAGTGCGGCACTACAGCATTCGCTACAGGCGTCAATAGATGGCGTTACCGTACAATCATGGCAGCAGCGCGCCACACTCTATCACAAGGTAAAATCACTCTACGATCGCATCTTCGGCGTGATGGCCGTTATTATATTGACCGTGGTCTTTCTCGCGATTACCAACACAATCTCACTTGCCATTTATCAACGCCGCAGTGAAATTGCAACACTCAGCGCCCTCGGCACACCTCCGCCTCAAATCTACGCTAACTTTATACTAGAGGCATTCATCATCAGTATCGCTGCCACCACGCTGGGCATGTTGCTCGCTTACGCCATCTCTCACGCCATCAATCTCGCCGAAATAATGATGCCAGCACCCCCGGGCAAGACCGAGGGATACCCCATTTTTATCTACATTTCATGGCATCACTATCTGGTAACCAGCCTGGTACTGATTGGAATTGTCATCCTTGCATCACTGCGTTCCACCTGTCGTGCCGCAAAAATCAATATCGCCAGGGCCATTTCATAGAGCGCCGTTATCAGCATCACTCTGAAAAATTCAAGCAATCAGAGCGCTTACAATCCAGCAGTGTGACCGCTATCACAGCCTAACTGTCAAAGCTACTCAGCTCGCCACCTCTGGCCGATACAATCAGTCAGGGCAGTTCACCCCCATCATTCAAAAACAGCAGCGAAAAACTGACAGGAATCAGGCAGCACTATGTTTAAGCGATTTCTCAAATACCTTCTCATCATCACAACACTGTTAGGCACTCTACTCTTCTCTATCCCATTCATCGTCCCACTCGATAGCTTTCGAACTATTTTAGAGGAACAGCTATCACAGAGTATTGGGCGCAAAGTCATAATAGGAGCACTAACCCCTCATGCAGTGCCGCTACCAGCACTGACGGCAACTAATATATCGATACTCAATAGTCCAGATCAGCCGGGTGAGCTATTTGTTGAACAGATGCGCACAACGCTCGATCCACTGGCTCTGCTCGATGGTGAAATCATCATCACCACCATTCACCTTAACGGCGTGGGAACCAACCTGAAGTTCATCAACACCCTGATCACCCCTCCCGGAAATGCTGGTAACAACACCTCGCACAGCAGTTTGCTTGCCGTGCGGCAGATCAGCGGGAGCAACGTGATGTTGCGAAGCGACGACCTCACCACCCTTGGCCCCTACCGCTTCAACCTGCAGCTGGACAGCGACTTCAACAGCAAAGAGATCTCGTTTTCACGTATGGACAACACGCTACAGGCAATCCTCAGGCCCAACACCAATAACACTTTTAATCTGCGCGCCAGCGGTAAGCACTGGCGCCTGCCCGTGTCACCCGCATTTAACTTCGACAGCTTAAATGTACAGGCAGTCATACAGAGAGGCAAAGCAGAGCTTACCAGGGTAGAGATCAAGGGCTACGGTGGATCACTAACAACCAGTGGCACACTCAGCTGGGGCGAACGCTGGAGCTACCAGGGAAAGCTCAACAGCAGTAACCTTCAGCTCGCGCCCATCTTAAAACAGTTCGACATCAACACCTATGAAGGGCGCTTCCACAGCGATCTCACTGTCAGGCTTGATGGCAAAAACCCAGGACAACTGTTTACCGATCCGGAAGCAAAGGGGGCATACCACATTTCGCACGGTCTCGTTAAGAGAGAAGATGATGGTCACGTACTACTGAGATTTGATGAGTTTTCGGCTAACGGTGATCTCTCGAAAGGGGCGCTCATAAATGAGCACAACATCCTTAAAACCGCCGGCGGGACTATTCAGGGGATCACCCATCTTTTCTGGAAAGCACAGTGGAAGATTGAAGGCTGGGTGGTCGCCAGCGAGATTGATGCAGAGAAATTCCTTGCCGGTTTCATTGATGATAAAGTCGCCAGCGGCACTTTCTACGCCACTGCTGAATTTAGCCTCACTGAACGCGACAATGAAGAACTACTGGAGAACCCATATCTAAACGGAAGCTTTAGAATGACAGATGGCAAGCTTTATAAAGCCGACCTCGAAAAGGCAAGCACTACCCTGTCATCAAAAGGGTCACAGGGTGGTGATACCCCTTTTCAGCGGCTAACCGGCAACGCAACGATAGCAGATCACCGTATCACCATCACCGACATTGATATTATTTCCGACTCACTAAGCGCTCACGGCGACATCACGATAAACCCGCAGGATGCGCTCGATGGTGAGGTCACCGTTGCGCTACGCAAGACAGCCTCTATCATCAGCGCACCACTGAAGGTCGGTGGCACCGTTAACAATCCGCGTTTAAGACTCACCAATGATGTCATTATCGGCGGCGTTATCGGTACCTCAGTGCTCGGCCCCGGCGTCGGTACAGCCGTTGGCATGAAGGTTGGCCACATCATTAAAAAGATCAGCTCAGCACTGGGCCAGGGAGAAGCAAAAGCGGACCTCCTTCCTTCCAGCCAATAAACGACCCCGACCTACCCCCCCCTGCCGGCTCACGCTACAATGACCACTCTGTACTGACCAGGGAATAATTTTCATGGGACACCGGCTTTCAAAGATCGCAACCCGTACCGGGGATAACGGCACCACCGGACTCGCCGATGGCAGCCGCATTAACAAAGATCATCCACGCATCGCAGCCATGGGTGATATCGATGAACTTAACAGCAGCATCGGGTTAATATTGACACATCCTCTACCGGATGAAATCAGAACACTGCTGAATGAGATTCAGCACCGCATGTTTGATCTTGGTGGTGAACTCAGCATGCCGGGACAAGGGTTTATCACTGAAGAGGGTATCACTAGAGTAGACCATGTACTGACATCACTAAACGCGACACTCCCCCCACTAAAAGAGTTTATCCTCCCAGGCGGCACGCCCGCCGCTGCACATTGCCACATGGCACGTACGATCTGCCGTCGCGCTGAACGCAGTGTCATTACCCTGGTGAATCAGGCAGGGCTTAGTGAGCATACCCATGCCGTCGCCTACCTCAATCGTCTTTCGGATCTGCTATTTGTCATCGCTCGAATTCTGGCACGAGAGATAGAAACAGATGAACCCTTATGGAAAACAGAATCTAAACCACCAAACCCGCTCAAATAATAGATAGAGAAATCACTCACAGCTCACTCAACAAAATACCTGTCCCTTGGGGCTTTTATCAGCTAACCGATTTTTTTAACCGGACAGTAGCGATAAAGTGCGCAAAAAAAGCAAATAACACACCGAGCATCAATCCTGATATGGCACCCAGTATCAGAATCAGATCACTTCGGGGTTTGTGCGGCGCTCCTGCCGGATATGCAGCCTGGTCTATCTTCACGCTGAATGTCTGGCTAGTATCCATGAGAAATGTTCTCAATTTTTGTTCTTCCAGCTCCAGCTCGCGAAGTTCAGGAATAAAAGAATCATCGTTTACACGAGACTGTAATTTTTCCTGTAATCGATTATTTTCCAGGCGCTGTAGGCGCGCCTCTAATTCTATTAATTCTGGAATGAAAGGAGCATTGCTCTTGCGAGACTTTAGCGCCGCTATCCTTTCATTTGTTTCCAGCTGTTTGAGTTGATCAAGAAGCTCTGGTAGCCCCGCTATAAAAGGGTCATGATTCCTCCGGGATTTTAAAGCCTCAATTTTCTCATTAGTCTCAAGCTGTTTCAGCTGATCCTGTAATGAACGCAAACCAGGAATAAACGGGTCGTCCGAAGACCTTGATAACAGGCCCTCTATTTCAGCTCTCAGCGCCTTTTCTCCTAATAAATATAGAGGCATGCTCCCCAATCCAAAACCGTCAATAACGGCTTGCCTGCGCTGGGCATCACTCTGGACAATGGCTCCTGTTAATTCAATTTTCTGGGCTATATTTGCTGCCTCTTGAAGTGCCGCTATACGATCCAGTCGTTTTGTTTTTGCATTGCTGCGGAGAGTGCTGATGGTTTCCTTGATTTGTTCACGTTTTATACGATCTTCCTCTTCAAGACGGACTATCTCTTCTTTACGCTTTAAATTTTCATGCTCACGAAGAGTGGCTATCTCATCCAGTAGTTTTTGCCGTTTTATGTTGTCTTCTTCTTGCAGACGCGATATTTCAGCAATGCGTTTTTTCTCAGCTTTGCCGTAGGCGATGGCAATCTCATCCAGGATCTGCTGACGCGCCAGACCATCCTGCTCTATCATACGAGCAACCTCATCCTGGCGCTGCCGAACTGCAATTTCTCTGCTGCGGGCAATCTCCTGTAAAACTTGATGCAAGCGAGCATCTATTTTCTGCTGAACAACAGCAGCCGCTTCTGTAATCACCTGGCTGTTTGCCTCTTTGACAACAGCATTAAGATAGCGACTAATTAACTCTGGATTGGTTCCTTCCAGAGAAAGCGACGCGGGTTGGCTGTAATCAGCACCCTGCTCTTTTGTTGGGATATGATGCTGTAAGCTCTCGGTGAACCCCTGAAAAAAAACATTTTTGTCATCCTGACCTTCACCTCCCATAACAGAGACTACTCCCGCTTCATCAAATACCTTTCTATAAACAGCATTAGATGAAATTGTACCAAGAAAACGGCTGTATAACGCTTCGGCTGTAAAACCAGTAAAACCCGCTATCTCTATTATGTTGAAAGGATGAATGTCTGTTGCTGAGGGTGGAGCAAAGGATACTTCAGATTTATAGACCTTGGGCTGAGTCAGCAGATAACCAACCGCCAGGACAACACAGACCACCACGGTGATGATGATTATATTCTTTTTTCTTATCAGAATTTCCCACAGCTCAATCAGACTAACCTCATCCTGCGAATGATAATAAGCTTCAGGCGGGGGAACAATCTTTGAAGTGTTACGCGAATCGAGCGGCCTAAATTTCATAAATCAAAACGTTCTAACCTTATATTGAAGCTGCATATCCACATATTAATCAGAGAGCGTTAAGATGGTGATATGCCACATGATATTCCAACCTTAACCAATAAACCAGATTTATGAAACCAGTTTCTCAAACACTTCCCCAGCGACATACGCTACTTTCCACTGGTGTGTATCGAACCCTTCCAGGTAATCAGAGTTTCACTTCGGATTTATTACATTACCTTCAACAGGAGCCGAGGCTTACTGAGCGATACTATCAAAGGCTTTCATCGCACCCTTAAGAACAATAGTCCCCACACCCGATCGCAGACACGCTCCCTCACCTGTGACTAAGTGCTTCCAGAAGAAAATACCGGCAAAGAATGAGTTGTACTCATGAAGCTATGGGGTCAGATCATATTCCAGCTCAGGAAACAGTACTAGCGAAATGAAGTGACAGAATATACCGCATCAACGTAACATCATTTACTGGAGTCGAGATAAGAAATCATTTTCCACTCAATGACAAACTACCTGTGAGTTTTCTGAGGACAGACAGATGAAGAGGGCTTTTTCTATCTTACTGGTGACTGCTGTTCTTGTTGGCGTTGGCGGATATTTCTGGCTGCAGCAATCCGGGCACGATGAGAACAACAGGCAGCTCGCCTTATACGGCAACATCGATATCCGCGAGGCCCAGCTGGCCTTCAATGGCAGTGAGCACATCGCGGAGATTCTCGTCCAGGAAGGCGACCGTGTTGCCAAGGGGCAGCTGCTGGCCCGCCTGCACCCGGAACTGCTGGAGGCTCGCCTGGCCGAGGCCG
>WFVD01000001.1 GCA_015491865.1 Gammaproteobacteria bacterium | reverse complement strand
GCTGAAGCGCCCGCCCCCAGTCCCCACCCAGCATCTGAATAAAATAGCCACCGGCAGCCATCACTAACAGATATGCACCCACCGCAAACAGTGCAACCGAGTGAAACACAACCCCACGAGAGACAAAGATATCAAACGACCACTGGGGGTTTCGCATCACAAAAATGGCGATCAATGGCACTAATATGACGGCAGCATAGCCGCGCGCAAACCAGGCAATCGCATCGAAACGGCCAAACAGCAGCGCATCAGCATACATATAGAAGTTATAAGCAAATAGCGCCCCAACCCCTATCACAAAGAACTTTATCGCCCAACGTTTCTCTTTTTTTGTATTTTGATAGATCTGTTCAATCAATACCAAACCAAGCACTGATAACGCCACAAAACCAACCAGAATCGCCTGCACAGCACCCCCACCCAATGGCAACAGGAGAATCAGGGTCAGCAATACCAGTTCGTAAACCACCAGCAAAGAGAGCGTAATAACAAAAAATCTGTTTTTACTGGTCAAAAACGACCCTTCTTCCAGGGCTGCCATTTTAACCAGTACGACCAGCCAGGCCGCCATCATGAACAGTTCTGCGACCAGCACCGCCCAGGGCAGGCCAGCAATATTGAAGTAGATGTTGAGTGCCGATACAACCGCCCATAGAGCGCTAACCGCAACCGCCATCAGCAGATAGAACCCCTGAAATCGCTTACGCCAGCCAGTCAGCAACAACAGAGACAGCACCGAGAAGGCCACCGCAGCCAGGCTATAACCGACTGCGCCAAATTCATTTGTTAGCGTGAACATCACAGAGGAGTACCTTTGATCTGTTTCATCACTACCCTTTGCAGGTAGATGCTACTGGAATGAGGAAGAGTCAATGACACAAATGCTCAGCGGCCACCTTTGCCCCACAGCACGGCACCAGCTGTTTGAAATAGAATAACCAGATCCAGGAAAAGGCTGTAATTTTTGACATAATAGAGATCAAACTGCAGTTTCTCATAAGCATCTTTTTCAGAGTCACCATAGGGGTAACAGATCTGCGCCCAACCGGTAATTCCCGGCTTAACGCGGTGCCGCTCAGAATAATAATCAATGCTTTCTGATAGCTGCTCTACAAAAACAGGCCGCTCGGGGCGAGGCCCGACAAAGCTCATGTCGCCCCGCAGCACATTGATGATCTGCGGCAGCTCATCAACTCTTAATTTCCGAATGATTCCGCCGACGCGCGTGATACGACTATCATTTTTAGATGCCCACTGCGCCTTTCCATCCCCTTCGGCATCCACCCGCATACTACGAAACTTCAGCACCTGAAATAACTTCCAGTTCTCCCCGACTCTCACCTGGCGATAGAGGATCGGGCCCCGGTCTTCCAGGAAAATAGCGATAACTGCAATTAAGATGGCAGGCAAAGAGACCAGCAATAGCAGCAGACTCGCCACTATATCAAAGGCCCGCTTTGAGTAGACCCGTAAGACACCATATTTAAAACCATCAGAAAAGACTAACCAGCTGGGGTTCAGGATATCGATCATCACCTTACCTGTCTGGCGCTCAAAAAATGTTAGCAGATCAACAACATCAACGCCGCTCATGCGGCAGTCAACAATCTCATGCATTGGAAAGCTTTTGCGCCGGTCCTCAATGGCTACCACGATCTCATCAACCTGGTATTTCAGCGATAACTCCAGCAGCGTTAAGTCATGTGGAATCACATTCTGCTCAACCTTCACCTGCTCCCCAGGAAATTTGACGTAGCCTACAATCGTAAAGCCACGTTGGTCCGTTTTACGCCGCAGAAGGTCGTTAATCACTTTAGCTCTGGAGCCGACCCCTAAGACCAGAATACGCCGATTTCCAGTATCGTCATCCAGGTAACGAACAAAAACAAAACGTACCGCTAATATACAGGTCAGCGCAAAAAAAGAGGCCAATGCAAACTCGCCACGCCCTAGCGTTGCACTGGGAAATACATAGTAAACGATACTCAACAACACAAGCCCAAGTGCCAGACCCGCTGCGACTCGAATCAGGACACCCTCTACACCCTCGCGCATATGGCGCTGATAGAGCCCCATAAAAGTCATCGCACTCAACATCACAATAGAAAATAGCAGTGCCTTGCCAAACAAACCACCGTCATAGTTGAGCGCCGTTTCGCTACCCCAGAAACGTAGCGACACACCCAGATAGACAGATAAAATTAAGATCAGGGCTTCAATCACCCCCAACAGTACAAATGCGGTTGGTATGTAGTGCCGAAAGACTCTTACCATACTAAAGAACCTCTGATTAATGCGGACCGGTGCAGATAGCGGGATAGAATAGAATGAGAAACAGTTATATCGGTCAAGACGATTCAACCTTTACATCACAGCTTCTGTCGACATAACAGGGAGCTATCAAATCTATGAACAAAGCAGGCCCGATGGAAAAATATATAATTTCGCATATTGAAACGCATCCATTCACGACTAAACTCATCTAAAGTCGTGCCGCTTACCCTATTTATGTAATATCATAGCACTATTAATATTACTTTTTTACAATACAACTAAAGAGACCCGGGGTTTACTCTATGAAAGTAACAGTTTTTGGTTCTGGCTACGTTGGTCTGGTGACCGGGGCCTGTCTTGCTGAAGTCGGCAATGATGTTGTTTGTGTCGATATCGACCCCAATAAAATTGAGATGCTGAACCGCGGTGAGATACCGATTTACGAACCAGGGCTCGAAAAAATTGTCCTCAACAACACAAAACTGGGCCGGCTTTCATTTACTACCGACATTGAGGCTGGTGTCTCCCATGGGTTATTCCAGTTTATCGCCGTTGGTACGCCCCCAGATGAAGATGGCTCGGCCGACCTGCAGTACGTTAAGGCTGTCGCCAGCAGCATTGGTGAGCAGATGAATGAGTACCGGGTTATTGTTGATAAATCGACCGTCCCGGTTGGCACTGCGGATAAAGTGCGCGAAACCGTCATGGCTGCGCTTGAAAATCGAGGCTTAGCGGTAGATTTTGATGTGGTCTCTAATCCTGAGTTTCTCAAAGAAGGTGCTGCCATTGATGATTTCATGAAGCCAGACCGCATCGTTATCGGCACCGACAATCCGCGCACCACAGAACTGCTGAGAGCACTTTATGCGCCCTTCAACCGCAGCCATGATCGTCTTGTCGTGATGGACATCCGCTCGGCAGAACTCACGAAATATGCAGCCAATGCGATGCTTGCGACTAAAATCAGCTTTATGAATGAGCTATCGAATATGGCAGAGCGTCTTGGCGCAGATATAGAGCAGGTTCGTCTCGGCATCGGCGCCGACCCCCGTATTGGTTATCACTTTATCTACCCGGGATGCGGCTATGGTGGCTCATGCTTTCCCAAAGATGTGCAGGCACTCGAGCGCACCGCCAGGGAGATCGGCTACGATGCGCCACTTCTGCAGGCCGTTGAAACTGTCAATAATCGTCAGAAGAAGGTGCTGTTCCAGAAGGTCAGTCAGCATTTTGATGGCAACCTCAAAGGTAAGACCTTTGCGGTCTGGGGACTCGCCTTTAAACCTAAAACAGATGATATGCGCGCTGCCCCGAGTCGAACTCTGATAGAGGCCTTATGGAGAGCGGGCGCAACTGTACAGGCATACGACCCCGAAGCGATGCAGGAAGCGCAACGTATCTATGGAGAGCGCCCGGACTTGACACTCTGCAAAGATAGTCAAGCCACACTCGCGGGTGCCGATGCATTGATCGTTGTTACAGAATGGCAAGCCTTCCGCAGCCCTGATTTTGATCTCATAAAAGAGAATCTAAGCTCGCCAACCATCTTTGATGGGCGAAATATCTATGACCCGGCTACCCTGGATAGCCTTGGTTTTACCTACTACGCCATCGGGCGGCCATAAAATAACTGAAGAAAAGGACGCATTACCATGGTGACGCAGGACAAGGTAAAGATTGGCATGATTGGCCTCGGCTATGTAGGCCTGCCTCTTGCTGTGGAATTTGGAAAAATATTGCCGATTATTGGCCTTGACATCAATTCAGCCCGAATTGCCGAGTTAAGGGCTGGCCAGGACAGTTCGCTTGAAGTGGAGCCTGAGATTCTGGTCACCGCCACCCACCTGCGCTATACCGATAACCCCGCAAAGCTGGCAGACTGCAATGTCTATATCGTGACTGTGCCAACGCCCATTGATAACTACAAGCGCCCGGATTTAACGCCGCTGGAAGGAGCCAGCCATACGGTAGGAGAGCTGCTCAACAAAGGGGACGTTGTTATCTTTGAGTCCACCGTCTATCCTGGTGCTACCGAAGAGGTGTGTGTTCCGATAATGGAGCGAGTCTCTGGTTTTAAATATAACAAGGATTTCTATGTCGGCTACAGCCCCGAACGGATTAATCCTGGTGACAAAAAGCACCGGGTCACCAACATCTTAAAGGTCACCTCCGGCTCTACCCCGGAATGTGCAGCCTTTGTGGATGATCTCTATAAACGGGTGATCTCGGCGGGCACCTACCTCGCCAGCAATATCCGGGTGGCAGAAGCGGCCAAGGTTATCGAAAACACCCAGCGAGATGTCAATATCGCATTGATCAATGAACTGGCGCTGATCTTTAATCGGCTTGATATCAATACGGAAGAGGTTCTGCTTGCTGCTGGCACCAAATGGAACTTCCTCCCATTTCGCCCAGGACTCGTTGGTGGTCACTGCATCGGCGTCGACCCCTACTACCTGACACACAAGGCACAGGAGATCGGTTACCAACCAGAAATGATCCTCGCCGGTCGGCGACTTAATGATGGAATGGGCGCCTATGTGACCCAGCAAGTGGTAAAGCTAATGACACAGAAGCGAATCGCCGTGGTCGATGCTAAAATCCTGATCATGGGGCTCACCTTCAAAGAGGACTGCCCCGACCTGCGCAACACCCGCGTTGTTGATATCATCGCTGAGTTTGAAGATTATCAATGCCAGATTGAGGTATACGACCCCTGGGTAAGCACAACTGAGGCGGAACATGAATATGGCATCACCCCGATACAAAACCCTGAAAACAGCCGCTACGATGCAATTATCGTCGCTGTCGGCCACCGCCAGTTCAAGGAGATGGGAATGACAGGTGTAAGGGCGCTTGGCAAAGAGAGCAGTGTCATCTTCGATGTTAAATATCTTTTTCCGGCAGACGCTGTCGATGGTCGACTCTAATCTCAATTAATTAAGGCGAACTATTGCAATGAAAGTACTGGTCACAGGCACCGCCGGCTTTATCGGTTCCAACGTTGCTCACTACCTGCTTAACAGGGGCGATGAGGTTGTTGGTCTCGACAACCTCAATGACTATTATGATGTCAATCTTAAAAAGGCTCGCCTGCAACGGCTAGCATCACGCGAAGGGTTCACTGACGTTCGCCTCCACCTTGAAGATCGCGATGGAGTCGCCAGGCTTTTCAAAGCGCAGCAACCTGATAAAGTTGTTCACCTTGCGGCACAGGCAGGGGTTCGCTATTCGCTCGTTAACCCCAACGCTTATATTGACAGCAATATTACCGGGACCACCAACATACTGGAGGGTTGTCGTCATAGTGAAGTTGACCACCTGGTTTACGCCTCAAGCAGCTCTGTCTATGGTGCCAACACAAACATGCCCTTCTCTGTGCATGACAATGTCGATCACCCTGTCAGCCTTTATGCGGCCACAAAAAAGGCCAACGAGTTAATGGCCCACACCTACAGCCACCTCTACCAGCTCCCGACAACTGGGTTACGTTTCTTCACCGTGTACGGACCATGGGGCCGCCCCGATATGGCCCTGTTCATGTTCACCAGGAATATTCTTGAAGGAAAACCCATCGACGTCTTCAATTACGGAAAATGCAAACGCGACTTCACCTATATAGATGACATCGTTGAAGGGGTCATTAGAACACTCGATAACACCGCCACACCAAACCCAGACTGGTCGAGTGACGCGCCGGATACCGGCACAAGCTATGCACCGTTCCGAATCTATAATATCGGCAATAATAACCCTGTCGAGCTACTCCATTTCATCGAAGTCATTGAGGAATGCGTTGGCAAAAAGGCCGTTAAAAACATGTTGCCGTTGCAACCAGGTGACGTCCCGGCCACTTACGCCAATGTTGATGACCTGATGAATGATGTCGGCTTCAAGCCGGCGACCTCTATTGAAGATGGTATTGCAAACTTTGTTGCATGGTACCGAAACTATTACAGAGCATAACTGGATAATAATTATAATATGATCACAAAAGCAGTCATCCCCGTCGCAGGCCTTGGTACTCGTATGCTACCCGCAACGAAAGCGATCCCTAAAGAGATGCTTCCCCTCGTAGACAAGCCTTTAATTCAGTATATTGTCAACGAATGCATTGATGCCGGTATAAAAGAAATTGTTCTGGTCACACACTCATCAAAAAATGCGATTGAAAACCATTTTGATAAATCTTTTGAGCTGGAAACAACCCTTGAAAAAAAGGTCAAAAGAAAGTTATTAGAAGAGATCCAGACAATCTGCCCTAAAGAGATCACTATCATGCATGTCCGCCAGGGACAGGCAAAGGGGTTAGGACATGCGGTGGCAACCGCCCGTCCACTCATCGGCGACAACCCTTTCATTGTGGTACTGCCTGACGTCTTGATTGATGAAACTTCCTGCGATCTGAAAAACGATAACCTTGCAGTGATGATTCGCCGCTATGCAGAGACGCAGGCGAGTCAGGTCATGGTTGAACCTGTTCCTGTAGAGCTGGTCTCCAGCTATGGTGTTGCTGATTGTGGAGGCAAAGCCTTATCACCAGGTGAGTCAGCATTAATGACGAAGGTCGTTGAAAAACCAGCTGCCGATGAGGCGCCTTCAAACCTGGCAGTTGTTGGGCGCTATGTTCTATCGGCCAGAATATGGGACCTGCTTGAGAAGACAACAGCCGGTGCCGGCGGTGAGATCCAGCTCACGGATGCCATTGCCGATTTAATGAATACTGAAACCGTTGAAGCCTTTCATATGACAGGGAAATCTCACGATTGTGGTTCAAAAATAGGTTATATGAAGGCCTTTGTTGAGTACGGCATGAGACATCCTGAAAATGGCGAAGCATTCAAAAGATACCTTAGCGCAATCGGAACTTGAATCACTACTCACCATTAAAAAAGCCGCCGCATTACTTCTGCAATGCGGCGGCCTTATAACAAGATCGATTGGTCTTATTTATAAAAATCGATCATCTTTTCTAGCGATTTCGGTGTAATCTTTGCAGCCTGACCAGCGCAACCAAACGCTTCGAAACGCGCCTTACAAATAGCAGACATCGCCGCCGTAGACTCCTTAAGGAATTTACGCGGATCAAAGTTCGCAGGGTTCTCCGCAAGGAACTTGCGTACCGCACCAGTCGATGCCATGCGCAGATCTGTATCGATGTTAACCTTGCGCACACCATGTTTGATGCCTTCAACGATCTCTTCAACCGGTACACCATAGGTCTGCCCCATGTCGCCGCCGTAGTTGTTGATAATCTCTAACCACTCCTGAGGCACAGAAGAAGAGCCGTGCATCACCAGATGGGTATTCGGGATCACCTGATGGATCTCTTTGATGCGATCAATTCGCAGCACTTCACCGGTAGGCTTGCTGGTGAATTTATAAGCGCCATGAGAGGTGCCAATAGCGATCGCCAGTGCATCAACATTAGTCTGCTCAACGAAATCTTTCGCTTCCTGCGGGTCTGTCAGCAGCATATCAAGATCTAACTTCCCTTCTGCACCATGTCCATCTTCCTCACCCATTTCACCAGTCTCAAGTGACCCCAGACAGCCCAGCTCACCTTCAACAGAGACACCACCAGCGTGCGCCATATCAACAACTGTTCTGGTAACGTTAACGTTATATTCAAAAGAAGAGGGTGTTTTCATATCGGCTTCTAATGAACCATCCATCATGACCGATGAAAAACCGGACTGGATAGAGCGCAGGCAGACTGCCGGCTCGGAGCCGTGATCCTGATGCATGACCACCGGAATGTGTGGGTACTGTTCAACAGCAGCAGAGATCAGATGACGCAGGAATGGCTCACCTGCATAAGCGCGAGCGCCTGCAGAACCCTGCATGATAACGGGCGAGTCCACTGCATCAGCTGCCTGCATGATTGCGTGAACCTGTTCCATATTATTGACATTGAATGCAGGCATACCGTAACCATTTTCTGCTGCATGATCCAGTAACTGGCGTAGTGAAATCAAAGCCATCTCTGTTTCTCCTGTTTATTTAAGTTTATTTGAGTTTTAGAATTTTTAACACGTTATAGCGGGGAGATCTAAAATGATCAACCCCCGATACGAACAATCTTCATTGAATTAGTACCACCATCAACACCGACCTTGTCGCCTTTTGTGATAATAATCAGATCACCACTCTTTACCACGCCACGCTCCAGCAACACTTTCTGTGCATGCGCGCTAAGCTGATACTGCTTAACCTCATCAATATTGATACTCATCGGATAGACACCACGATACATCGTCATGCGTCTTTTAGTTTTATGACTACGTGTCAGTGCATAAATTGGCAGGCCGGAGCTAATGCGTGACATCCATAATGGCGTAGAACCCGACTCTGTCAATGCTGCAATACCGTCCACATCGAGGTGATTGGCGGTATACATTGTCGCCATGGCAATGGCCTCGTCTGAGCGTTCAAAGGTGAGGTCAACACGATGATCAGAAACGCGAGTGGTCCGTTGTTTTTCTGCTTCTTCGCAGATACGCCCCATCGCTTCTACGACCTTTGCAGGATATTTCCCCGCAGCCGTTTCGCCGGATAACATCACCGCATCCGTGCCATCAAGCACAGCATTCGCAACATCGAACACTTCGGCGCGTGTCGGGATTGGGTTTTCAATCATCGATTCCATCATCTGTGTGGCTGTGATCACGACCCGATCCATCGCACGAGCCCGCTTGATGAGATCTTTCTGGATCGCGGGCAACTCAGCATCCCCCACTTCAACGCCGAGATCACCGCGGGCAACCATGATCACCTCCGATGCTTCGATGATTTCATCGATCACTTCCAGCGCCTCAGCGCGCTCTATCTTGGAAACGATGGCCGCTGAACCACCCGCCTCATGAAGTAGACGCCGACACTCATTAACATCCGCTGCTGTACGCGGAAACGAGACCGCAACAAAATCAGCATCGATTTTCGCCGCAGAAACGATGTCAATTTTATCTTTTTCCGTTAAAGCTGGCGCAGAAAGACCACCACCTTGCAGATTTATCCCTTTATTATTAGACAATGGGCCGGTGTGCATCACCTTAGTATGAACTTCGGCACCTTTCACTGCTGTTACCTCCAGCACCATTCTGCCATCATCAAGCAGCAAGGTATTTCCCGGGGAGACATCGTTCGGCAACTGTTTATAGGTCAGCCCCACTCGCTCATTTGTACCATCCTCATCACCGAGCGCTGCATCAAGAATAAAGGTATCACCCTCAACCAGGTTGACTTTGCCTTCCTTGAATTTACAGGTACGGATCTTCGGCCCCTGCAGGTCAACCAGCACGCCAATCGCTCTGCCGTGTTTTTCTGCCAGGATTCTAATATTGTCTGCACGAAACTTTTGCTCTTCAAAAGATCCGTGAGAAAAATTCAGACGCACAACATCAACACCAGCCACGACCAGTGATTCCAAAACTTTAAGGTCGTCAGTTGCCGGCCCTAGAGTTGCGACAATTTTAGTTCTGCGCAACTTATCTTCTCCTAGATATCGATTTAAAAACAGGGGCCACCTGACCCCTATATATTTTCAACAATTACTTAGCGCGCTCTTCCAGAATCTCAACAGCAGGCAGTTTTTTGCCCTCCAGGAATTCGAGAAATGCGCCACCACCGGTTGAAATATACGACACCTTATCGGCAATCCCATACTTCGAAACAGCAGCCAGTGTATCGCCACCGCCTGCAATTGAAAATGCAGGGCTCTCGGCAATTGCATTTGCAATCGCTCTGGTTCCTTCTCCAAACTGATCAAACTCAAACACACCAACAGGGCCGTTCCAGACGATGGTACCTGCATTCTTCAAAATTTCGGCCAGCTCTTTTGCGCTTTCAGGGCCAATATCAAAGATCATGTCATCATCAGCAACATCTGATGCATTTTTCAGCTCTGCAGCCGCGCTTTCAGAAAACTCTTTCGCACATACAACATCAGCAGGAACCGGGATATCACCACCACGCGCCTGTGCATCGGCCGTCAGTTTTTTTGCCGTCTCAACCAGATCCGCTTCATACAGAGATTTGCCAACATTGTATCCTGCTGCAGCAATAAACGTGTTTGCGATCCCGCCGCCGACAATCAGTTGATCGACAATTCTGGAAAGCGACTCCAGCACGGTCAGTTTGGTTGAAACCTTCGAGCCTCCGACGATTGCAACCATTGGTCGTGCCGGGTTGTCTAGCGCTTTGCCCAGCGCTTCCAGCTCACCAGCCAGCAGTGGGCCAGCACAGGCTGTCGGTGCAAATTTAGAGACACCATGCGTTGATGCCTGTGCGCGATGCGCAGTACCAAACGCATCCATTACAAACACATCACATAGTGCTGCGTACTGTTTAGCAAGCGCATCATCATTTTTCTTTTCACCCGCATTGAAACGTACATTTTCCAGAATCGCCACTTCGCCATCAGCCAGCTCGACACCATTCAGGTACGCTTTAACCAGCTTAACATCGCGCCCCAGTAGCTCACCCATGTAAGCAGCGACTGGCGCCAACGAATACTCATCGGAGCACTCGCCTTCGGTAGGCCGCCCAAGATGCGACATAATCATCACCTTCGCGCCACCTTCCAGCGCTTTCTGAATGGTCGGTAATGATGCGCGAATGCGGGTGTCATCCGAAACTGCGCCCTCTTTCAGCGGCACATTCAGATCCTGACGAATTAACACACGCTTACCTGCCAGATCCAGGTCGGTCATTTTGATTACTGACATTGATATCTCCTAAGGTTTCGAAAAGTTTGGTGAGAGTCTGTCTCTCAGCAAATCTCTCTGAAAATCAGGGAAAAGGGTAAAGATGCAAGAATAAATAAGAAGGGAGACGGGCATAACCCGCCTCCTCAATCCCTTTTCTCTTTTCCCTCTGCCTTTACCCTTATTTCGCTACGTGACGCACAAAACGCATCATGTTGCAGGTATAGCCATACTCATTGTCATACCATGAAACCACCTTCACGAAAGTGCCATCGAGTGCGATACCAGCACCTGAATCGAAAATAGAAGAGAAACCACAACCACGAAAATCGGTGGAGACCACTTTTTCATCGGTGTAACCGAGGGTCTGACCCATTTCATCAGATTCTGAAGCCGCTTTCATCGCAGCACAGATATCATCGTAAGAGGTCTCTTTATCCAGCTCGACCGTCAGGTCAACAACAGAAACATCAGAGGTCGGAATACGGAAAGCCATGCCGGTCAGTTTGCCATTCAGCTCAGGCAGTACTACACCGACCGCTTTCGCAGCTCCGGTAGAAGAGGGGATGATGTTTTCCAGAATACCGCGGCCACCGCGCCAGTCCTTCATAGAAGGGCCATCAACGGTTTTCTGAGTGGCGGTTGCAGCATGAACAGTGGTCATCAGGCCACGCTTGATACCAAAGTTGTCATTCAGTACTTTAGCAACCGGCGCTAGACAGTTGGTGGTGCAAGAAGCCGCTGAACTGATCGCCTGGCCTGCGTATTCATTGTGGTTAACACCAAAGACAAACATAGGGGTACCATCTTTAGAAGGAGCAGATTGAACAACCTTCTTTGCGCCCGCATCGATGTGCGCCTGACAACTCTCTTCTGTCAGGAAGAAACCGGTACATTCCAGTACAATATCAACATCGATATCGCCCCATTTCAGGTCAGCTGGGTTGCGCTCGGCAGTCAGACGTATCTTCTTACCATTAACAATCAGCGCACCATTATCAACCGCGACTTCACCATCGAAACGGCCATGCACTGAATCGTGCTTCAGCATGTACGCCAGATAGTCTGCGTCCAGCAGGTCGTTGATGCCAACGATCTCCATATCATCAAACTCCTGTGCAACCGCACGAAAAGCCATACGACCGATACGGCCGAAACCGTTAATACCGATTTTAATTGTCATTCATCATTCTCCTAAAAGTGTAAAACGAAACTTGTGGGTTACAGTCTCGACCATAGACCGAGGCTGCAACCTGATAATTAAGTTATTTACCCAGCACTGCGTTTGCAGTCGCGACCACGTTCTCTACCGTGAAACCGAACTCTTTAAAGAGGTCGCCGGCAGGGGCAGATTCACCAAAAGATTTCATGCAGACAGTTGCGCCATCAAGACCCACGTATTTGTACCACGACTGATCTACGCCCGCTTCGATCGCAACACGTTTCACGCCAGGTATCAGCACCGAATCTCTGTAGGCCTGATCCTGTGTATCAAATGCACAGGTAGATGGCATCGAGACAACGCGCACGTTGGCATCCATCACTTCAGCCGCCTCAACCGCCAGCCCTACCTCTGAGCCGGTGGCGATAAAGATCACATCGGGTGCGCCTTCACAATCTTTCAACACGTAACCACCCTTCTCAATGTTGGCGACCTGATCTGCTGTACGTGCCATCGGTATCAGGGCTTGACGAGAGAAAACCAGCGCAGTCGGTGCATCGCCACGTAACATCGCGACTTTCCACGAAACGGCTGACTCAACTGCATCACAAGCACGCCATGTCTGGAAACCCGGAATCACACGCATGGTTGCCAACTGTTCCACCGGCTGATGGGTCGGACCATCTTCACCCAGACCAATTGAGTCATGGGTGTAAACATAGATGGTGCCGATCTTCATCAGCGCAGACATACGCAGTGCATTGCGCATGAACTCCATGAACATAAAGAAGGTAGCACCATAAACCTTGAAACCACCATGCAGCACCATACCGTTCATCATGTGCGCCATACCAAACTCACGCACACCCCATGAAATATAGTTACCATTAGCGTTTTCAGGCGTTACTTTGACGGTGCCAGACCAGTTGGTCAGGTTAGAACCTGTCAGGTCAGCAGAGCCGCCGAACATCTCTGGCAGCAGTGGCCCCATCGCTTCAATCGCATTCTGAGAGGCTTTCCGAGACGCGATGTTGGGCATCTCCTCCTGTGTCTTAGCGATGAATTTATCCATCTCAACGGTAAAGTTTGCTGGCAGCTCACCAGACATACGGCGAATAAACTCAGCTGCTTCCGCCGGAAAGGCCGCCTGATAGGCTTCAAATTTAGCGTCCCACGAAGCTTCATCCGCAGCACCCTGCGCTTTATGGTCCCAGCCGGCATAGATCTCTGCAGGGATTTCAAAAGGAGCAGCCGTCCAGCCCAGCTCCTTGCGTGTTGCGGCGATTTCCTCTTCACCCAGTGGTGCGCCGTGGCAGTCATGCGTTCCCTTAAGATTTGGCGAACCAAAACCGATGATGGTGCGCGTACAGATCAACGTCGGCTTATCAGTGACCGATTTTGCTTCAGCAATAGCAGCACTGATGGCGTCGGCGTCATGGCCATCCACATCTGGAATCACATGCCAGTCGTAAGAGTTGAAGCGCCCCGGCACATCTTTCTCCATCCAGTCACTGATATGCCCATCGATAGAGATGTCATTGTCATCCCAGAATGCGATCAGCTTGCCCAAGCCCAAAGTACCCGCCATCGCACAAGCTTCATGAGAAAGCCCTTCCATCAAGCAACCGTCACCCATAAATACATAGGTGTGGTGATCAACGATGTCGTGACCTGGCTTGTTAAACTGTGCCGCCAGGGTGCGCTCGGCAATCGCCATACCAACGGCATTGGTGATGCCCTGACCAAGAGGACCAGTAGTGGTTTCGATGCCGTCGGCATAACCGTACTCAGGGTGACCTGCTGTCCTGGCGTGTAGCTGACGGAAGTTCTTGATATCTTCCATGCTTAGATCAAAACCTGACAGATGAAGTAGCGAGTAGATCAGCATAGAGCCGTGGCCGTTTGAAAGCACAAAACGATCACGATCAGCCCATTTGGCATTGGTTGGATTATATTTCATGTGGTCGTTCCACAGAACTTCAGCGATATCCGCCATCCCCATCGGTGCTCCGGGGTGGCCAGATTTGGCTTTTTGTACTGCGTCCATGCTCAGAGCACGTATCGCATTTGCTAGATCTCTACGAGATGGCATTGCTTTCTCCTGTCTATATCAAAAATAAAATCTGTAACAGCACCGATGCCTGCGCTATCGATACCCTGTCAATTCTTTGCTAACCGCTCGCGATTTTCAGCACGAACAGTGTCACCAGCAGCTGAGTCAATACAAGTGACTCAGCGCCATTTTTCGCCTCATTGAGGGCTGATTCAGCTGCACCATGCCGATAATCGGCAGCTATTTCCGCAACTAGGCGCTTCTTAAAAGAGGCCGCCGCCTGACGGCTAATCGCCCCATCAATCACCACCCGATCCACCGGCAAGCCCATGTCTCGCGCCAACTCCAGCCGCATGGCGGTCGGCTCGTTCACTGCCGAGATTAACGCCTCCAGTTCGAGGTACGGTAGTGTCGGGCGCAATGTCAGGCCCACCCCCTTTTTCCCGTTTGCGCTACCCGCTGGCAGTGACTCAACCACCAGATCGGCCCATTTCCGCTGCGACTCCACATAGGCCGTTGCGTCGCTAGCGAGCGACCCTTGCCACTCCGCAACAGACTCATCAGAGCTGTAAAAAACCCTTATATCCAGACTATTACGCAACCCTTGCGTAAAAAAACCGAGTTCACCATCAACAATCACAAACGGGCGCGGTTCAACATAGGCGGCGGGTTCAAAGGCATCGCGCTGTCGATTGTAGGTGGGGCGTAACACCGCCTCACCACGCTTTAACAATCCTAAATGCTGCGCCACAATATCCAGCCAGAGCCCCGTCGGGTGCGCTGCTGTCACCGCCTCTTTAACCCCATCCGCACGGTTAAATTTCCGATAATCTCCTGTCGATACCCGGGCTACGCGCTGCACACCGCCCAGCAGCCGGGCAACGCCTGCCGCCAGCGCCTCTCTTTCAGCCACTGGTTTACCCACAATACCTAACACTACCGGAGGGTGACGCATCCCAGTCCTTAAAATTTATGGTTCTAGTTTCTTAACTCTCTGCGGATCGTTCCAGAACAGATGAAACGACTCTCCCCGTGAGAAGCAAAGTCAAATACCAAGCGGCTCAATCACTTAATTCCAACGGATATAGCCTGCAACAAGAACCCGCTATTTTCGCCTACCCGCGCCTGTTCGGCAATAGCTAATCACTTAAGAAAGAAAAACATCTGAAATAACAACAAGATAAAATCAAACAGAGACGACTCGTGCACCTTCTTTTATGACTGATCCCCTTTAGCGGTGCGATTGACTCGTTAGCAGGATGTTGCCATTCGGCTCAGTCGGCACGCTTCGGCGTGAAAACCTGTCTCAAAACAACCATGTTTCTCAGTAAGCTACGCTTTCTTCGGCCGCTTTTGCCTTACCCCGCCCTCACCTGAGTGAATTGCAACAACCGACCAGGAACCACATTTATCCAGCGGAAACCCACTTGATTGAGCACCCCATGCTCGGAATCTGTTCTCGCGGCCCTATCCCGCTCTCGGCCACCTGTGTCATCGCTTCGAACAGCTCACGTCTCGCACCCTCCGGCGCTGCCTCTTTACGACTGGCATCGAGCCTGCCACGATACTGTAGCTCCAGGCGACTATTATAGCCGAAGAAATCGGGAGTGCAGATCGCCCCATAAGCCCTCGCCACCGCCTGGGTCTCATCTAATAAGTAGGGAAAAGGGAAATCAAACTCCGCCGCTACCCGCTGCATGTTTTCAAATGAGTCTTCGGGATAATCCGACGGGTCATTCGACATAATCGCCACAAAGTTGACTCCCTTAGGGTGTAGCGCTCGCGCTTCGCGCACAATTCGCTCGCGAATGGCGATCACATAGGGGCAGTGATTGCAGATAAACATCACCAGCAGCCCATTTTTTCCACGACAATCGGCCAGCGTCCAGCGCCTGCCATCGACACCGGGAAGATCAAAATCGATCGCTGGCTTACCAAAATCACATAACGGTGTCTCAAGGCTGACCATAACTTGTATCCTTAAAATTTAAGCTTGCAGAAGAGAAAACAGATATTGCGAGCCATTATACGTCGCCTGCCGGCAGCCAAACACCCCCGCCCGAAACGGAATAGGGCTGGGTCCGCTAATGACATTCCGTTTTCGAGCCGCTACAATCGCCAAACTTTCGATCTTAATCAACTCAAATCATTCTCGCGAACAGGAAAACACTGCGGGCAGACGAAAGCCTGCAGCATTTCTTCCATAATTTAAAGAGGGCGGCATGACAACATCACATCTCTTCACTTCTGAATCTGTTTCTGAAGGCCACCCGGATAAGGTTGCCGATCAGATCTCCGACGCGGTACTCGACGCAATTTTTGAGCAGGATCCACTCGCACGCGTCGCCTGCGAAACGCTGGTCAACACCGGCATGGTGATACTCTCCGGCGAGATCACCACTTCCGCTTGGGTCGATATGCAGAATGTCGTACGTAAGACGGTTAAAGAGATCGGCTATAACAGCTCTGAAATGGGGTTTGACTGGGAATCATGCGCCGTTATCACCTCCATCGACAAGCAGTCTGCCGATATCGCGCAGGGTGTTGATGAGTTTGACGACCACGAACAGGGTGCGGGCGACCAGGGCCTGATGTTCGGCTACGCCAGCAACGAGACCGATGTGCTAATGCCCGCACCCATCCACTACGCGCACAAGCTGGTCAAGCGCCAGGCAGAAGTACGCAAGAACGGCACATTGCCGTGGCTACGCCCAGATGCGAAGAGCCAGGTCACCTTCCGTTATGAAGATCACCGGCCGGTCGGTATCGAAGCGGTCGTGCTCTCAACTCAGCACAACCCCGATATCACCACCGAGGCGCTGCGTGAAGCGGTCATGGATGAGATCATCAAACCGATACTACCGCCCGAGTGGCTAAACAGTGAGACCCAGTACCATATTAACCCAACCGGCCGTTTTGTCGTCGGTGGCCCAGTCGGTGACTGCGGGCTGACCGGTCGCAAGATCATCGTCGACACCTATGGAGGTATGGCGCGTCATGGCGGTGGCGCATTCTCTGGCAAAGACCCATCAAAGGTTGATCGCTCTGCCGCTTATGCCGGTCGTTATGTGGCAAAAAATATCGTTGCCGCAGGGCTGGCAGATCGCTGTGAGATTCAGGTCTCTTATGCGATTGGTGTTGCCGAACCCACCTCTATCTCTGTTGAAACCTTCGGTACCGGAAAAATCTCAAACAACAGAATCGTGGCGCTGGTTCGTGAACATTTCGACCTGCGTCCCAAAGGGCTGATCGCGATGCTGAACCTGCTACGGCCAATCTACCGTGCAACCGCCGCCTATGGACATTTCGGCCGGGAAGAGCCGAACTTCACCTGGGAAAAAACGGACAAGGCCGAAGCACTGCGCGCTGCTGCTGGTATATAAAGACACAGATCGTTAAGACAGGTCTCACAGGTTGGGGTTTTATTCATACCCCAACCTGGATTAAACTCCACAGCCAGATCTACCGATACAGATCTGCCCGAGGGCAGAAAGAATTCAACCAGACTTAAAGCTTTTCCCTCATTCCGAGGAGCGCTGCGACAGGTACCCAAGAAAGATGGGAAGCACCTGCCAGGCTCGGAAAGAGATTTCAACAATAACGGCGCTCGGTTAAATTTGGAGGACAACGAATGTCTCAATTTACCGATTATAAAATCGCCGATATCACCCTGGCCGACTGGGGCCGCAAGGAAATGAACATCGCCGAGACCGAAATGCCCGGCCTGATGTCTCTGCGTGAAAAATATGGCGCGTCAAAACCACTCAAAGGCGCGCGCATTATGGGCAGCCTGCACATGACCATCCAGACCGCGGTACTCATTGAAACCCTGACGGCACTGGGTGCCGAAGTGCGCTGGGTATCATGCAACATCTTCTCAACTCAGGATCACGCAGCTGCCGCGATCGCAGCGTCGGGCGTACCCGTCTTTGCATGGAAGGGCGAAACCCTGGAAGAGTACTGGTGGTGTACCGAGCAGGCATTCAAATGGCCCAACGGCGAAACGGCCAACATGATCCTTGATGACGGTGGCGATGCAACACTGCTGGTGCATAAAGGCGTTGAGTACGAGAAAGCGGGCGCCGTGCCCGGCCCTGAAACTACCGACAATGAAGAGATGAAATGCGTGTTTGGCGTACTCGCGCGCATAATGGAAGAGGACAATCAGTTCTGGACCAAACAGGCTGCTAACATCAAGGGTGTGACCGAAGAGACCACCACCGGCGTACATCGACTTTATGAGATGGTTGAAAGTGGCGAACTGCTCTTCCCTGCGATGAATGTTAACGACTCGGTGACTAAATCCAAGTTCGACAACCTCTATGGCTGCCGTGAGTCGCTGGTTGATGGCATTAAACGCGCCACCGATGTGATGGTCGCCGGTAAAATCGCTATCGTCGCCGGCTACGGTGATGTCGGTAAAGGGTCAGCGCAGTCTCTCAAGGGGCTTGGCGCTACCGTCATGATCACAGAGATCGATCCAATCTGTGCGCTTCAGGCTGCGATGGAAGGGTTTCGCGTCATCACCATGGAAGCGGCGGCACCAATAGGCGATATCTTTGTCACCACCACTGGCAACAAAGATATCATCACCCATGATCATATGGTTCAGATGAAGGACCAGGCGATCGTCTGCAACATCGGCCACTTCGATAACGAGATCGACATCAACGGCATGCGCCAGTATGAGTGGGAAAACATCAAGCCTCAGGTTGATCATATCAAACTGCCCAATGGCAACCGCATCATCATGCTGGCAGAAGGACGACTGGTTAACCTCGGCTGCGGCACGGGTCACCCCAGCTTTGTTATGTCCAACTCCTTCACCAATCAGGTGCTGGCGCAGATCGAGTTTTTCGTGCGACGTGAGCAGTATGAGATCGACGTTCACATCCTGCCAAAACATCTGGATGAAGAGGTTGCCCGACTTCACCTGGCGAAGATCGGCGTCAATCTGACGACGCTCTCTCAGGAACAGGCCGATTACATCGGGGTACCTGTTGAAGGGCCTTACAAGCCAGACCACTACCGGTATTAACCGCAGGGAAAAAGGAAAAGGGAAAAGAGCAAAGGGAAAAGCAGTCAGCCTGGGCGCATATTTGCGCCCCGCTCATTGCCTTGTATCTTTCCCCTTGCCCCTTTACCCTAGATTTATTATGAAACATGAAAAATCTTTCAGCTGCGAATTCTTCCCACCCAAGTCCGAAAAGGGTGCAGAGAAACTACGCACCACGTTATCCGAACTGGCTAAATTAAAACCGGCCTATTTTTCAGTCACCTTTGGTGCCGGTGGCAGCACTCAGGAAGGAACCTTTGAGACCGTTAACATGGTTCAGCGGCAGGGCTATGCTGCCGCACCGCACCTCTCCTGCATCGGCTCAACAAAAGAGGGAATCCGAAAACTGCTCAACGGTTACATTGAACTCGGGGTCCAACGCATCGTCGCACTCCGCGGCGACATGCCCTCCGGCATGCGCGAAACCGGCGAGTTCCGTTACGCCAATGAGCTGGTCGAATTCATTCGTACCGAGACAGGCGACCACTTCCACATTGAGGTTGCCGCCTATCCTGAGTTCCATCCTCAGGCACCCAACGCACAGGTAGATATGGAGAACTTTGCCCGCAAGGTCAAAGCCGGTGCTAATGCTGCGATCACCCAGTACTTCTACAGCGCAGACGGCTATTACCGCTTTGTGGATGACTGTGAAAAGCTCGGCGTTGATATCCCGATCATCCCCGGCATCATGCCGATCACCAACTACAGCAATCTCAAACGCTTCTCAGATATGTGTGGCGCAGAGATCCCACGCTGGATTGCCAAACGGCTTGATGGTTACGGCGACAACAAGGCGTCACTGCTCGCCTTTGGTGAAGAGGTAGTAACCGAGATGTGCCACAAGCTACTCGCCAACGGCGCGCCCGGTTTTCACTTCTACACCATGAATCAGGCTGGCCCCACACAGAAATTGTGGCATAATCTGGGCATCGCCGTTTAATAATAAAAATAGTCGATTGTACTATTCGAACCACTTCCGGGTTTAATCAACGTGATTGAAACCAGAAGTGGTTTTTTTATTCCTCATCAGAAACAATTTCCACTAGAACAGAACCCAGCCATTCATTTACCAGACTCTCTTTTCCCTTTTCCCTTTTCCCTCAACTCCAGACAACAAAAAAACCACATACAAAACACGCCAATTATGCTGTGAATACGATAACTAAAGATTTCTCACCCACTCCCGATACGATACTCACTGACAAAGGAATTGCACCGCCTTCTCGGTTGTAACGTTGTGGATGTCAAGGAGTTCTCAATGCAGCTGTTCTCAAATCTGTCGATTCGTTTCAAAGTGCTGACCATCGTCGTTGGTGGTATCGCAGGCCTGATTGCCACGCTCGCCTTCAACTATAACGCGACCAGTAGCAATAAAGTCACCCTGGAAAGCGTTCAGAACATCTACTTTCCGGTCCTTGAACGGCTGGATGCCAATCTGGTTCGTCTGGATAAAATAAAAGAGAACTACACCACCGCCGTGATCGCCGGCGATGAAGATATATTAGAAGAGAATGCCGAACTGGCTCAACAACTAACACAGGCACTGACTGAAGTGGCTGAGATGGACAGTGTAGAGCATGAAAGAATCGATCAGATTCTGAACAATTTCACCGCCTACACTCAGACAGCCGATCTCGTAAGTCTCGGCATGATTGAAGAGACCCTCGACCTGGAAGCGGCACAGCCCATGTTAAAAAAGATGAATACGCAATTTACCACTACTGAAGAAGGACTCAATAATTTCCGCGGCTATAGCTATCAACGATTCACTGGTGCCATTGATGGTGCCAATGAGGCCTCAGCCGAGGCGCTGATCACCGGCATGGTCGTGGGGCTGGCAACCGCGCTGCTACTCGGCGTGGTAGGGGTGCTCATCGGCAATTCGATCACCCGCAACATTTCGGCTGTGATTCACTCCCTTAAAGAGATGGCCAGCGGCGAGGGCGACCTGACCATTCGCCTCAGGAGTGATAGTAATGATGAGATCGGCACGTTGGTTGAGGAGTTTAACGCCTTCGTAGCCAAGCTGCAGGGGGTGATCAGTGAGGTAACGGGGTCAACCGCCAGGGTGGCGACTGCCGCGGGTGAGATGAAGCATGTCTCTGAGATGAGCGTAGTGGGCATGAACTCGCAACAGCAGGAGATCAACCACGTCGTCACCGCCATGGCCGAGATGACCCGCTCTGTAGAAGGGGTCTCCGATAGCGCCAGTCGAGCAGCCCGCACCGCCAGCACCGCCAGTACAGAGGCCGATGCAGGAAAACGGGTTGTTGAAGAGAACATGCAGGCCATTAGCAGCCTGGCGGAAGAGGTCGAAAACGCTGCCGAAGTGATTCAGGAGCTAGAGAGCCACAGCGAAGCTATTGGCAAAGTACTCAACGTCATCCGGGATATCGCTGAACAGACCAATCTGCTGGCACTCAACGCCGCGATCGAAGCGGCGCGAGCCGGTGAGCAGGGGCGAGGCTTTGCCGTGGTAGCGGATGAGGTGAGGACACTGGCCACCCGCACCCACGACTCCACCCGGGAGGTTCACGATCTGATCAACCACCTGCAGACAGGCACAAAGAACGCCGTACAGACCATGGTGCAGGGGCGAGAGCAGGCCCAGGCCAGCGTCACTCAGGCAGCCCGGGTCGGGGAGTCACTGCAGCGAATTGCCCTTGGGGTCAATGAAATTACCACCATGAATGAGCAGATTGCTAACGCGGCAGATGAGCAGAATGCCGTTACTCAGGAGATCAATAACAATATTGTTAACCTGGGGCAGGTGGTCAACCAGGTGACCCAGGATGCACGGACTGCCGAAGGTGACAGCGAAAAACTGGCGCAGCTAGCGGAGCAGTTAAGGGCGCAAATTTCAGTATTCAGAATATGAACAATAAAAGCAGATCGTCTGCTTTTGTAATGTGTAACAAAAGGGCAAGGAGGTAATCAGAGAATGAACAGAAAATTGATCTGTTTAAGCAGCCTGTCACTGTTAGGACTGGCGCTAGCAAGCCCGGGGGCGCTAGCGGCTAACTGGGTCGAACGCACGGATATTTCAGGCTTCTATTCAGCACGCTATAGCTTAACCGACGAAAAAGCCTATTTTCACGGCGATAGAGAGACCGGCATCAACGAAGATGGTAGCTTCCAGGGAACCAAGCTGGGGCTGGTGGTCAGCTCTCAGGTCAGCGACGATGTAAATGTCGCAGTACTGCTGATGTCTGCGGCCGACCATGAAAGCTTCGCGACCCACGTCGACTGGGCCTTCGCCAGCTTCAGGCTCAATGATGAGTTCACGCTACGCACAGGAAAGATCAAGTTTCCCGTAGGGCTGGTCAATGAGTATGTTGATGTTGGCGCCACCTACCCCTGGATCACAGCACCGGTCCTTCTCTATTCGGAGGAGACCATAGGTCCACAGGCGACCCGTGAGGCCTATATCGGCTCCAGCCTGCTATGGGAGGGGTACGTTGGTGACTGGAATCTTGGTGGCGATCTGTTTTTTGGGCAGGTGGACCTTGATCAGATGTCAGTCAAAGGGACACTGGGGGTGACTGCCCGCGCTATCTGGGACGACACAATTGAATTTCAGGCCTCGACCTATCAGGGAGAAATGAATACAGACCCGACAGGTACGCTAGCATTAATGAATGAGAAGGATCACTCAGCGACCCTTGTTGGAGTCAAGCTTGACTGGAACAACATCGTTGCCTATGCAGAGGCGGCGCAGGTGAAGATGGATGTGGTCATGATGGGGAGAAAAACCGGTGATTCCGACTCCTGGTACGCCACACTCGGCTACAGAATAGGCAAGCTCCTCCCCCACATCACCCGCCAGGAGTGGGAGCGGGGTAACGGCAATAATCAGCAGATCTCGACGCTGGGAGCCGCCTATAATCTCACCGACACCATGGTGCTCAAGGTGGAGCAGAGCCGCATTGAGCTAGATGACTTTACCAACCAGACAGGGCTATTCAGCACATCTCCCAGCGATGGTTCTGTCGATATGACAAGCATCGCCGTCGACATTATATTTTAGGGGACAGAAAAATGGTTCATCAGACGATAGAGAAAAATAGTAAACGGCTGCCGCTGTTATTGCTCTGCGGCCTGCTCCTGTTCATTATCGGTCAGGCACAGGCAGTGGCCGATGTGGCCGTCATTGCCAACAAGTCACTCGGGGTCGATTCCATTTCGGCAAAAGAGGCCAAAAAAATCTGGTTAAGTAAAACCAAATCGATGGGTGGCACCACGCTCAAATTAGCGGATCTCCCACCCGGCAACGGGGCGCGCAACCACTTCTACAGCAAGGTGGTCAAAAAAAGTGAAAGCAAACTGAAGGCCTACTGGGCGAAAATTGCTTTTTCAGGTAAAGGAACGCCGCCAAAAACCTTCGCCGCTGATGCCGAAGTGGTCAACTGGGTGGCCGCAACCCCCGGCGCTGTCGGCTACGTAGACAGCGGTGCTACCGATGGTTCAGTTAAGGTGCTGATGATCAGCAAATAGTAGTCAGACAAGTCAGGGGGCGCCAGACAACATATCTGGCGGCCCAGTTGAGAATCCCCCCCCCATTCCCCCTTCAGTCGGTTGTAAAAAACCGCCGACAGATGCCGCCGCAAATATTCTTTTTGCTGCGGTAGCCGATGACTTATCATGTGATTTTGCTGTTAATTGACCCAACGCCACCCCATGATCATCCTGCGTAAACTCAGCTGGTTCTTCCGCCGCTACTGGAAACGTTATGCAGTCGCGTTTGCGGCGTTGCTCATGATCTCTGGCCTGATGATGGTACCGCCGTGGATTACCGGACAACTGGTCGATGCAGTGGCCAGTGATACATTGACCTATGAACGGCTAATCTCAGAAATTGGGCTGCTGCTCGGCATTGGTATTATTGTTTACGGACTGCGCGTGGTGTGGCGACGGCAACTCTACGGCGCCTCATTTAAGCTCGCAGCACTGCTGCGCAGCAGGATCTATAACCACCTGACGCTGATGTCGCCAGACTTTTTCCAGCGCCACCACACCGGCGACCTGATGGCACGTGCAACCAACGATGTCACCGCGGTTGAGATGACCGCAGGTGAAGCAATCCTTGCACTGTTCGATGGCGTGCTCACGGGTGTGATCGTATTGATCATGATGGTGGTACTGGTCAGCTGGAAGCTGACGCTACTGGCGCTGCTGCCGTGGCCACTCATGGGGTATTTTATGTGGCGTTTTGGCCACCAGCTGCACAACACCTTTAGTGAGGCACAACGCCAGTTTAGCCTGCTCAATGACAAAACACAGGAGAGCATCAGCGCCATTCGGTTGATCAAGGCATATGGTCAGCAGCCACAGATGGCGCGCGCCTATAGTGACGTAACCCGAGATGTCAGCGCCGCCAACCTGGCAGTAGCAAAAGTAGAAGTGAAGTACGATCCGGTGATCTACCTCACCGTTAGCAGCTCATTCCTGCTCGCCGTGGCGGGTGGCGCGTGGTGGATCTACCAGGGTGAACTGACGATTGGTGAACTCACCACCTTTACCATGTACCTCACCTTTCTGATCTGGCCGATGTTTGCCTACGGCTGGACATTGAACCTGATAGAGCGCGGTACAGCCGCGCACAGGCGTATCGATGAACTGCTGCAGACAGTACCAGCCATTAAGGACGTGGGCCGACGCGATGTTGTGATGACGACCCACATCGACGCACAGGTCAGACAATTCGCCTATGATGGCAGTGCCAGTACGCTCCACAAGATCAACTTTCAGATTCCGCCCGGTCACACCCTGGGTATCGTTGGCCATACCGGCAGCGGTAAAAGCACATTGATTCAACTGCTGCTGCGTATGTGTGAAGGCGATGAAGCATCCATCTTTCTTGATCATCACAACATCAAGACCTTTAAACTTGAGACATTGCGTGCACAATTTGGGCTGGTGCCACAGGACCCCTTCCTGTTTTCAACGACGATTGCAGAAAACATTGCGCTCGGCCGCCCCAAAGCGTCGATGGAACAGATACGTGCTGCAGCACAACTTGCCTGCATTGATGATGAGATCCTCAATTTTTCTGACCAGTACCACACCCTCGTCGGCGAGCGCGGCATCACCTTGTCTGGTGGACAGAAGCAGCGCATTGCCATTGCGCGCGCACTGTTGATTAACCCGCCACTGCTGATACTCGATGATGCCCTCTCCGCCGTTGACCTCAATACCGAGCAGCAGATTCTTACACACATTAAACAGGCGCGACACGGGCGCAGTAACATCATCATCTGTCACCGCCTCTCGGCGGTACTCGAAGCGGATGAGATCATCGTGCTGCGCCACGGCACCGTTGCAGAGCGCGGCAACCACACCCAGCTACAGCAGCTTGACGGCTGGTATGCGCAGATGTTCCGCTATCAACAGATCGAAGCAACAGTGCAGCATGTTCAGTAACGAAACCGCACAACGGGGCTCCTTCAGGCGCCTTATCGGCTATGCGCTGCAAGATAAAAAACGGCTGCGTCAGGCGTTACTACTACTGTTAATCGCTACCATTGCAGATGTCACCGCGCCGCTGTTGATTAAAATCTTTCTCGATGACTATGTGGTGCCCGGCAACTGGCAGATGGAGGCGATTATCTGGCTCGGCATCGCCTATATCTTTTTCATGCTGCTTGCCGCCACCACCAATTACATGCAGGCGGTGCGCCTTAATATCATTGCACAGGAAGCAGTACAAACCCTCCGCCAACAGCTCTTTGCCAAAGTGATGCAGCTGCCGCTGGGCCGCTTTGACCACACCCCGACCGGCAGCATGGTCTCTCGCATCACCAACGACACGGAGTCGATCAAGGAGCTGTATGTCAACGTGGTCGGTTCGTTTATCCAGAACATGATGCGTATTCTCGGGGTGATTATCGCGATGGCAATCCTCGACTGGCAGCTGATGATCATCTGCCTGCTGTTTGTGCCGCTGGTTGCTGCCGTGATGTGGCTCTATCAACGCCTTAGCGCACCACTGTTTCATCGCGCACGCAGCCTCCTTAGTGACATCAACGCCAGACTGCATGAGTCGATCCAGGGGATGCGAGTGATACAACTCAACGGACAGCAGGTGCGCTTTCGTAAAGACTTCGCCTCACTTGCAGACACCCACTACCGGGCACGTCGCCGCAACACACAGCTCGACGCGTGGCTGCTGCGCCCGTTCGTTGACCTATTGCAGAAACTGGTCCTTGCCGGCGTGCTGTTTACCTTCGCCTACCAATCACTCGACAATCCGGTTGAGATCGGTGTGATCTACGCCTTTGTCACCTACCTTGGGCGTTTTACCGAACCACTGATTGAAATGACGCAGCGCCTTAACCTCTACCAGCAGGCAATCGTCGCTGGCGAACGCGCCTTTCAACTGCTCGATAGCGAAGTGGAGAGCATCACTGCGGATAAACGCATCCGCATCACTCAGGGGGCGATCGAATTTAACCACATCGGCTTTAGTTACAACGCTAAACAGCCGGTGATCAACGACATCTCGTTAACGATCCCTGCCGGTGCATTTCACGCCATCGTTGGCCACACCGGCAGCGGCAAGAGCACCCTGACCCAACTGCTACTGCGATTTTACCAGCCACAGCAGGGATCGATCCGGATCGACGGCCAGCCACTGAACTGCTTTAGTGAGCGCGAGTTGCGCCGCGCGATCGGTGTTGTGCAGCAGGAGCCCTTTATCTTTAATAGCAGTGTGCAAGAGAACATCACGCTGGGTGAAGCCATCGATGAGGTGACCATCATCAGCGCAGCAAAACAGGCGGGGCTGCATTCACATATTGAACGCCTGCCACAGGGTTACAGCACCATACTTGATGAACGTGGCAGCAATCTCTCAACCGGCCAGCGTCAACTACTGGCAATCGCACGCGCACTGGTGCGCCACCCCCGGATTCTGATACTGGATGAGGCGACTGCCAATATCGATAGCCACACCGAAGCTGAGGTTCAGCAGACGCTCATGAAGCTGCACGGCAAGCTCACCCTGCTGGTCATCGCACATCGCCTCTCAACGATTGAAAGGGCGGATGAGATCCTGGTTTTACACCAGGGAAAGATCATTCAGCGTGGCAGACACAACACGTTATTAAAAGTGGGCGGTACCTATCAACGCCTCTATCAGATGCAGACGATGCAGTTGCTAGATGAGTAAATACCCTACAACAGCTGTCATGGCTACCACAGCCGCGTGAACGCTTTTTATGTTAAAGTCAGGCCACTGTTAATTACCGATAGCGGCGAGCCATGAGCAACAACACCCTTTACTGGTACGATTACGAATCGTTTGGCCTCAATCCAATGTTCGATCGCCTCTCTCAATTTGGTGGCATACGCACCGACATGGATCTAAACATCATCGGTGAACCGTTGATGCTCTACTGCAAACCGGCCAACGATTTTTTGCCAAACCCGGCGTCATGCCTGGTAACCGGCATTACCCCACAGAAGGCGCTGGCCGAAGGGTTGCCTGAAACGGAATTCATTCGCCGCATCAACGCTGAATTCTCACAACCCAACACCTGCGTTCTCGGTTATAACAATCTACGCTTTGATGATGAGTTCACCCGTTATAGCCTCTACCGTAACCTGCAGGACCCCTATGCACGTGAATGGAAGAATGGCTGTTCACGCTGGGACCTGCTGGATGTGGTACGCATGACTCGCGCACTGCGCCCGGAGGGAATCGAGTGGCCCAACAATGAAGAAGGCCGCCCAAGTGTCCGCCTTGAAGATCTCACCGCCGCCAATGGGATTAACCACGAATCAGCACATGATGCGCTTTCGGATGTCTATGCCACCATCGCCGTTGCAAAGCTGATCAAAGAGAAACAGCCGAAGGTGTTTGACTATGCGATTGAGAACCGCAACAAAAACAAGATCCTCAAGATGCTTGATCTGCGCCAGCAAAAACCGGTGCTGCATGTCTCGGGGATGTATCCGGTCGAGCAGGGAAACCTTGCTGTTGTGGTTCCGGTGGCGGCTCACCCAACCAATAAAAATGGAGTGATCGTTTTTGACCTTAGCCAGGATCCTTCAATACTCTATAAACTCAGCAAGGAAGATATCCACCAGCGTGTTTTCACACCGACCGCTGAACTGCCAGAAGGGATAGAGCGGCTACCGCTAAAAACGGTACATGCCAATAAGTGTCCGATCATCGCGCCACTCGGCACACTGACTGGACACGCAGCAAAACAATACAAAGTAGACCTGAATCGCTGCCGCGCCAATCTCGATACCATCAAAGCGAATCCTCCGCTAAGCAAAAAACTACAAACAGTCTTCAGTGGCGCGCAATTTGAGAAGCGGACTGACCCGGATCAGATGCTCTATGGCAGCCCTTTTTTCAGCAGTGATGATCGCGCCCGCATGAACAAGATCCAGCAGCTCTCCGCCGATGAGCTCAGAGATTACTCGGCCTGTTTTGATGATAGCCGCCTCGATGAGATGCTGTTTCGTTATCGCGCACGCAACTATCCAGCATCACTCAACAGTGATGAGCAGGCGCGCTGGGAAGCGTTCAGGATGGACCGACTAAACCGCCCGGAAAAAGGCAAGCTAACCAGCGAGCAGTTTTTCGAAGAGCTCCAGCGCCTGCGCGATGAGCCCGAACGGAGCGGCAGTGACTGGGCGATACTTGATGAGGTTGAAGCGTATGGCAAGTCGATCACGACATAGACCTAAATAAGCGGTAACGCAGGATGAAAAAGATCACCTGCCTGCACGGTTATGCGATGAACCGTGAATGGTTACAGTCATGGCTTGACCAATTACAGCAGCGCCTCGGCAACCATTACCAGCTGCTCTACCCCCAGGGGCCGGTCGAATGTCCCGCTGAAGCGGTGCGGATAATGGGTGCTCGCTTGAATATGTCGCTGCCTGAGGAGCGTATCGGTGCGGGCAAGAACTGGTGCTGGTATCGGGCCGACGAAGCGAGACCACCAACCTACCGCCAGATAGAGCGCTCTCTCGATTACCTGGCGGACTACTTTGTGCAACACGGACCGATTGATGGCGTGATCGGCTGGAGCCAGGGGGCGGTAATGAGCGCGATTTTATCGGCGTTAAGAGAGAACAACCCAGCGCACCGCTTCGATTTTAACTGGGCAATACTGTGCGGGGGGTTTCTACCCGGTGATGCTCGTTACCGCTCGCTGTTTGATTCGCCACTTGCGCTACCGACACTGCATGTCAGTGGCATCAAAGAGTCTGACTTCATGAGAGAGCAGGCAGCTAACATGATCGCTGCATTTAGCAGCGCAGCACGGCTTAACACCCCCTGTGGTCATATCATGCCGATCAAGCACCCTGAGTATATGGATAGCATCGCAGACTGGATCCAGCATCGCTCTTTGTAGTTATCGCTGGTGAGGCTGGTTAATCCCCACGGTCATCACCGTGCCCGGTAGGTTTCAATACGCTTACGCCATCCTGCTAGCCAGCGGGACTCATCTCGCGGTGCATTATTGACACGCCGTGTCAGTACCTCGTCGGCGGCGCGCGTAAACTCATCCATCGTATCATTGCTGCTGAACTGCATCGTCTGCAGCAGCTGCAGCAACCCCCACCCCTGGCCTCGATAGCGCTCTTTAAGCGAGATACCTTCACCCTTGAAGTTGACATAATCGATCAATGCATAAAGCCCATTGGGTGAATTTGCCACCCGATAAAACTGCCGTTCAATAGCTGCCCGCTGAGCCGCCTTCGGAAGGGTCTCCAACATCTGGGGCAGCGCCGCTTCCAGGCGCTGAACGATAAACGCCACCTGCTGCGGCATGGTGTTCTTCATCAGTTCACGTAGCTCAACCATGCGCCATGAATTGATATCATCATAAAATGCACTGCGGTTTGGCCACGGTGCATCTCCCGTTTTCCTCAACCATGCAGGTAACGCAATGCTCTGCTCAAGGTGCGTTAGCAGTGCCGGGAAGCTTTCGACAAAAGGTCCTTCAACACCGCTGGGATACCAGATAAAATGGCCGATCCCAAGCGACGGGAACGCCTCTCCTTTATTCCACACCGTCAGGTTTTTTACCTGACTCGCCCCTTCATTCTGCCAGATCCTGCGGCCGATCTCACGCGCCTCACGCTCTGACAACTGGATCTTAAAGCTGCTCGTTGCCGCCATCGGTGGAGGCAGCGCGAGATCGCACCACACCACAACAGGCCAGAACCATAACAGTAGTAACGGAAGAAATTGTTTCATCGCGCTATTACATCACGTACACGCTGCCACTGTGCTAGTTTCTGTTCGAATGAGATTGAGGCGTGTGCCGGACTGGTTGATGGCAACCGCTGCATCTCAAACTTATAATCATGTGTCGATAGTGTCGGTATGACGTGGCGTTTAAACGAACGCTCTGCCTGCACACCATTAAAGAAAAGGTGGCGAATCGATGGGGTCGCTACAAAGAAGGAGATAAAATCATTGGCAACGATTGACGACGGTTTGATCGCAGAATCAAGACTCCCCTCTCGTAGGCAGTGCTGCATCACATCCCATAACGCAATACGATTGCGCTGTAGCAGCACCAGCCGTTCGCTATATTCACCCCCCTGCGGCACCTCGAATAGCTGACAGATAATCGGCCAGAAAGCGTTACGCGGGTGAGCGTAATACTGACTAACATCCAGTGATGCCTGCCCCGGCATCGACCCAAGGATTAGCACCTCAGCATCAGGCGCTACCACCGGCGGAAATCCACTGATCACCGGCACTCCCCTCCTATCAACCGATTAATATCCATTTATAGCGACCTGCCACCCTTTAATTAACCTGGACTTTAGTGATAAGAACTGGCCCACGAATTGCATTTACTCATACAACTGAATGAAATTAAAGAGTGTCACAAACATTACGCACACCGTTACGATGGAGACTAGCAGATATGGCAGCACCAATTTCCAATAATAATCCAGCACTTACCGATCATAGAAGGGCTGGCAACTCAAATAATGAAAATGGAGGGGGGATAAAAAATAGCGTGGTTGTCGGTGAAGAAACAGCCGTCAAACGGCAAGATGATGCCGTCAATGTCAGCAATGCGGCGCAGGCACTCGGCAGCTCTGCAGCCAGCCAGGGCGAAGGTAATCTCCAGAACAGTAATCAGGCAGCAGAACTCGCGCAGAAGATCGCTTCAATTTTTGCAGAAAATGGGGCGGGCGCGCTTGCAGCACATGGCAACAGTAGCAACTCGCTGGCAGACCTTCTAAAAGCCAGCTAACCTCTCTTCCTGCCTCCGCCTCGGAGAGAAAGAGCCTGACAGAGTGAGCGTTTGTCAATCTCTACCAGGAAAAACCAGAAGATCCCTCTTGTTGGAAATCTTTGTACGGTAAATAATTTTCGTACAGAGATTTCTTTTTACTTTATCCAGAAGCGTAGTACACCTAAACTAGCGTACCCATAATCGAAATCAAGAATCGCTACCCACCATCACTAAAACAGACGACCCCGCATGGATTCACAGAAGTTCTACCCCCTGGCCTTCAGTTTCGAATGCTTTCCTGCCAGAACCGAGCAGAGAAACAGCAGGCTGCTTGATAGCTGTCGTGCGCTGGCGACCGTTAACCCTTGCTTCTTTTCTGTGACCTATGGCGCGGGTGGCGCTACACGAGAAGATTCTCTAAGTGCAGTCAGCCACATTCGCAAAACAACCGCCATTGATGTCGCACCTCACATCGCTGCGATCGGTGCCAGCTATGATGAAATCAATACACTGCTTCAACATTGCCAGCAGCAGGAAATCCGCCATATTGTGGTGTTAAGAGGCGACACCCCCTCTGGGCTACTTGATTGCGGTGACTTTAACCATGCCAGTGAGCTGATTCAGTTCATCCGAGCTAAATATGGCGATTACTTTTTTATAGAGGTGGCGGCTTACCCTGAGATACACCCTCAAGCGACAAACCCCCAGGCTGATCTGATTAATCTCAAGCTGAAATTTGATCTGGGTGCCGATGCTGCACTGACTCAATATTTTTATAACCCGGACGCTTTTTTTCGTTTTATCGATGAGTGTGAAAAACTAGGTATCGATCAACCTATTGTCCCCGGCATCATGCCGATCACCAATTACCATCAACTAGCACACTTCTCTGACATCTGTGGTGTTGAAATTCCGCGCTGGATACGGCAACGGCTGGTGGGGTACGGTGATGATATAGCATCTATCCGCAGCTTTGGGGAAGAGGTGGTCACCAGATTATGCGAGCAGCTATTAAAAGGGGGAGCTGCGGGGCTGCACTTCTATACTATGAACCAATCCGCCCCAACCCTCGCAATATGGAATAACCTGGGACTGTCGAGCGACAAGGGTGATCGAGCTCGCCGCTTAATGTGAGCCTTCTCACCTGAAAAGCGGGCGCCTTCTTCATCCTCCTCGATAGCCGCTTTCAGTTAAACGGCGCGGAACCACATCGACCCGCCCGGATGGCGGGGCTAATATGGGACCACTTTACCATCAAAAGCGACAAAGGCACCGGGCTGATACTGCCCTACGTTCTCAATCACGCTCGCTAACCCCTTTACTGAAGTGGCGACATCAATCAAACCAGAGTGGTTTGTCATATCGGTACTCACCCAGCCGGGGTGTAGCGTGATCACACTCACACCATCCGCTGCGAGATCCACAGCCATCGAGCGCGAAACGATCACCAGCGCGGCTTTAGCAGCGCGGTATGCGTAACAGCCACCACTGCTATTATCTTCCGATGAGCCCATCTTGGAACTGATGTTGGCAATTACACCATGCGCATTAATCACCCGTGAGGCAAGCAGTTGGCTCACCTTCAATGCACCCACACAGTCCACCTCAAAGACCGTTTGCATCGTCTCCGCCGTCACCGTCTCAAACGACTGCCCATGCGCCTTTTTAGGACCGTAGATACCGGCGTTATTGATCAACAGGTCAAGCCGATCTGGAATGGCCATCGCCTGCAGATATTGCTCATCTTTGTCTGATGTCACATCCCACTGCAAGATATGCAATCGAGGACTGTCGATATTCGCCAGGCCGCCGTAGTCACTGCGGCAAGTTGCCCATACATCACACCCTTGCGCCAGATAGTGCTGCACAAAACCAAGCCCTATGCCCCGATTAGCCCCTGTTATTAAGACATTCATTCTATTTTCCCGGCTATTTCCAGTTCGACGCTCTCAGCGCCCGAAGCCACCCAATTTACCACAGCCACCTAGAGAAAAACCCCTGCTACGCAAGTAACAGGGGTTCGTAAAACCCTGGTCATTAGCCACGGGAGGCGCGCGCGCCCCTCAGAGGCGTCCTGCTGGTAACGGGACCCCACCCCAAAAAAAAGAAAACCCCTATCCAGTGACCTGAATAG